>NZ_SMTF01000021.1 GCF_004357985.1 Luteimonas aestuarii
GGGGGAGGGAGTCGCCATGTGTGCCTCGCGCGCTTCTGCCCCTTCCCCCGCCTGCGGGGGAAGGTCGGGATGGGGGTACGTTCCGACGCGACGACAACGATCGCGCCCGCCTCGCCCCCTCCCCGGCCCTCCCCCGCGAGCGAGGGAGGGAGTATCAAGCCGTAATGTCCGTCGAATGCGACTTCGGTCAACACGGACTGCGAAGGACGTTGCAACGAAGGGCGCGGGCACGGAAACGGCCCTCATCGCTCCGCACCCTGCTCCAGCACCCAACGCCGCTTCTCCAGCACACCGTCGACACGGGCATCCAGCGCAGTGACCGCGCGATCCTGCGATTGCCCGCCGCGGACCACGCGCTCGGTCGCCAGGCGCATCTCCTGGACCACGCGCTCCCACTCCAGAACCTTCGGCACCGGCCTGACCCGCTCCAGCTGGTCGCGGAACGCCACGGCCAGTTCGTCCTGCCGCAACGACGGCGTGTCCCAGGTGCTTCGACGCGGCGGCAGGTTGCCGATCAGCGCATGGAAGCGCGCCTGCACCTCGGGTCGCGACAGGTATTCGACCAACAGCCACGCTTCATCCTTGCGCTCGGACGACTTGAACAGCACCAGGCTGGCCCCGCCCGCGATGCCAGCGCCGGGACCGTCCGGGCCGGGCAAGGCCATCGTCGACCACTTGCCCTCGAGCGCCGCCGGCTGGCGCAGCCGGAATTCGCGGATGTTCCAGGGCCCGGAGAGGTAGAACGCATAGAAACCGTTGAAGAATTCGTCCCACACGTTGGAGATCTCGGTCTCCGACATCCGCGGCGCCCAGCCCTGCTCGAACATGTTGGCGTAGAACGCAAGCGCGGTACGGAAGCCTTCGCTCCGGAAGTTGCCGTAGCGGTCGCCATCGCGCAGCAGCGGGTCGTCCTGCTGCAGCGCCAGCGACAGCTGCTGCTCGAACTCGTTGACCGGCAGCAGGATGGCGTAGCGATCAGGGCCGACGTTGCGCTTGATCGCCGCCATCGCGCGTTCCCACTCGGCCCAACTGGTCGGCGGCGCGTCGAAGCCGGCCTCGGCCAGGATGTCCTTGCGATAGAACAGCAGCCTTGTATCGACATACCACGGCACGCCAAGCAACTGGCCGTCGACCACGCTGGTGTCCCAGATGCCTTCGAAGTAGTCGGCCTGGTCGATCATGGGCGACGCATCCACGCGCGCCTGCAGCGGCTCCAGCGCCCCCAGGGTGGCGAATTCGGGGATCCAGGTGTTGCCCAGCTGGCAGATGTCCGGCAGGCCGTCGGCGGCCCACGCCGTCAGCAGTTTCTCGTGCGCGGCCGTCATCGGGATCGCCTGCACCTCGACGCGGATGCCGGGATGCTCGCGCTCGAAATCGCGTACCAGTTCGGCCACCACCTCCGCTTCCTTGCCCATGGCCCAGAAGCGGAGGGTCGTGGTGGCATCGTCGCGCTTGCACGCCGCCAGCAACAGCGCGGCGACGACAAGCAGGGCGATGGCGACCGGACGCGGCATCGGCGCAGTCTACTGCGGTGGTTCCGACGCCCTCGGTTCGACCGGGCGACTGTCTTCCTGCGAACGGACGCGCTGCTGCGCGCGGCCGATGTCCTCGGCGTTGGCGGTCTCGAGATCCGGCTCGCCCGAGGTGCGCGGCCCGTCCTCCGGTGCCAGCCAGCCGCCGGTGAACCCGGCGCGCTCCAGCCCGCGACGGATATGCGGGTTGCGCCGCATCACGCTCCACACGAAGTCGCTGCGGTAGTTGGCGATCATGGCCAGGATCGGCCCCTGGTCGATGGCGATGTAGTCGCTCGCCACCCATCCCTGCCCCGGCACGATGCGGCCGGTCTTGAGCGGGATGTCGTACTCGAAGCTGGGATTGAACGCGTCGAGGAAGCCGTAGCTGGAATACAGGAATTCGCCATAGCGACGATGGATCTCTTCCGTGGCGGGAATCACGATCTCCGGCGCGAACGCGATCGAGGCCACCGCGGCCGTCGGCGCAAGCGTGCCATCGTCGAAGGCGTTGCTCAGCCCGGCGCCGCGTGCACTGTAATGGCGGAACTGGCGCTGCTCGCCCCGGTACTCCTGCGTGGTGTGCTGCGGGCCATCGCTGGCGGTCAGT
Organism: Luteimonas aestuarii; assembly: GCF_004357985.1. Taxonomy (GTDB): domain Bacteria; phylum Pseudomonadota; class Gammaproteobacteria; order Xanthomonadales; family Xanthomonadaceae; genus Luteimonas; species Luteimonas aestuarii. The sequence continues at coordinate 2,122 of NZ_SMTF01000021.1, forward strand.
CCCCACACGTTCTCGCCGTAGCCCTTCCACTGCATCGGGTTCTCGATGGCGTAGGCGCGCTGGGCGTAGGTGGCGCGGCGGCTGTTCTCGAAGTAGTCCATGCCGCGGTCGCGCATGTAGGCGTCGCGGATGCCGCGGAAGTCCACCCAGGTCTGCGTGTACTGGTGGCCGAAATGAGGCGCGAAGCTCAGGTATTCCTGCCCCTGGAACACGCCCCACTCGGTGTCGTAGGTGCTGCTCCACGCTTCCCACGCATCAGGGTCGACCGGATGCGTCGGCGAACCCAGCGCGAGGATGTAGACCAGCATCGCCTCGTCGTAGCCGTTCCAGTCGTGCGGAATGAAGCCGCGCTCGGGATACCAGCCCATCGAGATCAGCGGCTTGCGCTGCTGCATCCACGGCCATTCGACGCGGCGATAGAGTTGTTCGGCCAATTCCCGGATCTCGGCCTCGCGCGGATCGTCGCCGTCGTAGTACGACTGCGCGAACAGCGCGCCCATCAGCATCAGGCCGGTGTCCACGCTCGACAGTTCCACCCACGTGTTGTAGCGGTGGCCGGTGTCCATGTCGATGAAGTGGTAGAAGAAGCCCTTGTGCCCGGCGCGGCCTTCGGCCTGCGGGCCCTGGGGCGCCTCGCGCAGGAACTTCAGCGTGGCCAGCGTGCGATCCACCGCCTGCGTGCGGCTGACCCAGCCGTTCTCGATGCCGATGGGATACGCCGTCAACGCGAAGCCGACGGCGGCGATGCTGGAGAACGGACGCGACGGGAAGCGGTCCGGCGTGAGGCCATTGGCCTCGTTGGTGGTATCCCAGAAGAACTGGAAGGTGCGCCGCTCGATGTCGCGGAACAGCGGCGGCAGTTCCGGGCGCGCCGGCGCGGCTTCCACCTCCGGCTCTACGACCACCTGCTCGATCGGGCCGGGTTTGGGGGCGTCTACGTCGGCCGGTGCAGGGGATTGCCGGCACGCGCCGAGCGCGAAAGCCAGCAGTAAAGACAACAACAGACAAGGAAACGGTCGCAGGTCGTGTGTTCGCATCAGCCCATCTTGCAATTGAAATCGGTTACACCATCAGCCTAGAAAAAAGCCGGCCACCGCAGTGGCCGGCCTGGAGGAAAGGCTTACCAGTCGAGTCCGAACGACAGCTTGAAGGTCTGGGTCGGGAACTGGATCGCATTGCCGTTGCGCAAACCGACGTTGGGGTTCGGCGGCCCACCCGGATTGCCACGATTGGTGTCGAAGGACGTCCAGTTCCTCCAGTTCAACGCATTGATCAGGTCGGCGCGGACCTTGAAGCTGAGGTCGGAACCCGTGTTCCATCGCTTCTCGACAGCAAGGTCGAGCTGCTTGAAGCCGATCGAGCCTTCCGGCGTGACCGGGTCGTAGAACGCGCGCAGATCCCCGCAATTGGCCTGCCCGGTGATCGGACCGCAAGTGCCGTTCGCCGGCGATTCCAGGCGGTTCACGGACAACAGCGGGATCGGCGACGACACGACGAGCTTGCCGCTGAAGATCAGGTCCCAACCCGGCGAGAAGATGCCGGACAGCACGAGGCGATGTTTCGCCACGCCCGTTGAGTCACGGAACTCGTTGCCGGCATATGCGTAATCGAACAGGAACGTCTCTTCGTTGGAGGCGTTGGGACGGTTCTCCTTGCCGTCCGTCAACGTGTAGGCCACGTTCACCCCCCACGGCGAGACTTCGGTGAATGGCTTGTCCAGCGAGAGCAGCAGGGAAGTGCTGCGGTACTCGAAGCCGTTGTCGCCGAGCAGCAGCCCGCCCACGCCGGGAACATTGTCGCCGGGACCATTGCCGAACGTCTGGCCCAGGCTTTCGTACTGGTGGAACGTGCCGTCGGCCCGGCGGCGACCGTTGCGGAAGTAGATGCCGTCGTAACTGCGGATGTGGGCGACGGTGACCGATGAGTTCCAGTCGTGCCCGGCAAAGGGGATGGTATTACGGATGCCGAGGCTGAACTGGTCGGAGTATGGCGTCTTGAGGTCGTTGTTGATCAGGAACACTTCACTCTGCGTACCGGGCGGATTGGTGGCGGCATAGGCGGCAATGCCTTCGGCCGTCAGCAGCGACGGATCCCACGGCACGCAGGCACGGTTGTCGGCGGCGGCACCGCAGGGATGCAGCGGCGTTTCGAACCCGAGGGTGACGGTGGTGGTGGCGCCGGAGTAGAACTCGCGCGCCATGTAGTCGAAGATGTTCCGGTCGTACGCGCGGCCCGCGCCACCGAACACCACGTGGCGCTGGTCTGCGAACAGATCGTAAGAAAACCCGAGCCGCGGCTGGATCGCGCCCTTGAACGCGGACCGGTTGCTGCCGTTGCTGATGTAGTCCTCGATGTCGTAGTCGGTGTTCTGGATGTTCGGCCAGTTGCGCAGCTGCGTGGCGATGAACGGATCCAGCACCTGGTCCTCGTAGCTCGGATTGGCCTCGTAGTCCCAACGGACGCCGAGGTTGAGCGTCAGCTTGTCGCTGGCCTGCCAGTCGTCCTGGATGTAGATGCCGAACTGCTTGTTGGCCGACGTCACGAACGGGTCGCGACCCGGGCGGACCGCACCGTACTGGATTTGGTACGGACGATCGACCGTGTCGAACACGTCGTAGAAATACTGCGGGAACGGCGGGAAGAACTGGAACGCGTTCAGGTCGACCTGCTTGTACTTGATGCCCATCTTCAGCGTGTGGTTCTCCCACCCGAAGTAGGTCAGGTCGTCCTGGAACGCCCAGCCCTTCTGCCCCTTGTCCTGACCGTTGGTGCCGCTGCCGGTCCACAGCACCACGGTATTGTTGTTGGGGTTGGTCTGGTTCGGCGTGATGACGGTGTAGCGAATGCCCGGCACCGGACTGAGCGGCGACGGGTTGTAGGAAGATTCTTCATACGTGAGCTGGGCATCGTTCAGCCAGTTCATCGAGTTGAACTGGTGTCGCAACGCGACGCGGGTTTCGTCGTTGATCAGCGCGGTTCCCGCCGATGCGATGCGCTGGGTGTTGCCCACGTCGAGCACGCCCACCTCGTCTCGATACCTGGCGGTGAGCTCGATGAGGTTCGACTCGTTCGCCTGGAAACTCAGCTTGCCGAAGTACACCTTCTGGTCGAAAGGCTGGCTGGCGGGGCCATAGAACTGCGTGATCGATGCCGGCAGCGTCACCGCGCTGGCCACACTGGACGGCGCCGCGATGAAGCGCGGCACCACGTAGTCCTTGGCCTCGTAGGTGAAGAAATAATGCAGCCGGTCGCGCAGGATCGGCCCGCCGACGGCAAATCCGTACTGCTCGGTCCGTTCCTCGGCCTTCTGTCCCGCGGCCTCCTCCTGCGGCGAGGCCTTGCGCCAGTCGTCCGAGGTGCGATCCCAGTAGAAGCTTCCGCTGAAATCGTTGGTGCCCGATCGCGTCACCGCCGTGACCGCCGCGCTGCTGATCTGGTCGTACTCGGCCTTGTAATTGGACGTGATGACCTTGTACTCGGCGATCGCCAGCTGGGGGAACGGGTTGCCGCGGCTGTCGTCCTGGCCGGTGATGCCACCCGGAGTGACGTAGTTCTTCTGCCCGACGCCGTCGATGTACACGTTGATATTGCTCGCACCCTGTGCACCACTGCGCAGGCGCGATTCGCCATTGTTCGATTCGGTGAACACCATGCCCGGCACGAGATCGGCGAATGCCAGGAAATTACGCGAGTTCTGCGGCAACAGTTCGATCTGCTGTCGGCTGACGTAGGTCGCAACCTCAGACGTGCGGGTCTCGACCAGCGCCGCGCCAGTCACCACCACTGTGTCCAGGTCGCGTGCATCCGCGGTGCCGGCTTCCGCCACGCCGCCAACGCCAAGGTTCAGCGTTGCCGTCTGGCCGACGGCGAGGGTGACGTTCTGCGAGGTGGTCTGCCCGCCTGCGGTCACGTCGATGCGGTACGTGCCCGGCGGCAGGCCGCCGAGGTTGTAGGCGCCGCTGGCGGTGGTCTGGACGCTGCGGGTCAGGCCCGTGGCGAGATTCGTGGCGGTGACGCGGGCGTCGCTGGCCGGGGCGGAATCCGCCGAGACCCGGCCCTGCAGCGTGGCCGACGTGGATTGCGCGAAGACCGCGGGGGCGGCCATCAGCATGCAACCGGCCAGTGCACAGCACAGCAGGCTGCGGTTGAAGCGGCGTGGTGCGCGGATCTGTTGCTTCATGGTGGTGCCCCTCCCAGGGCTGGAACAGATGTGTAATCGCTTACAACGTGGTGTAAAAAAAACCGGTCAGACCAACGCGCCGGGCAAGGCGCGGCACGGGCTCATGGGGTTGCCTTCGTCGTCGAGTCACGCACCACCAGCTTCGGCACGAGCGGGACGTGGGTTCGGGGGTCCTGCGCACCATCCCCGACCTGTTCAAGCAGCGCACGGATGGCGCGCGCGCCCAGGTCGGCGATTTCCACGCGCATCGTCGTGAGCGCGGGGTGAACGTAACGTGCAAGCGGAATATCGTCGAAGCCAGCCAACGCGATGTCCGCCGGGACGCGCACGCCCGCCTGGCTGAGGGCGAACAGGCAGCCCAGGGCCATCATGTCGTTGGCTGCGAACACGGCGTCCGGGCGCTGCGCCGCCGACAACAGCGCCTGGCCGGCACGGTGCCCGGAGGCCTCGTCGAAATCGCCCGGCAGGACCCACGGCTCCGCATCGGGCAACAGGTCCGCCATGGCATCCCGGTAGCCGCGCAGGCGCTCGCTGGCATCGAAGTTGTCCGCCGGGCCGGTGATGAAGGCGATCCGGGCATGCCCGGCGTCGGCCAGGTGGCCCACCATCGCGCGCGCGCCGGCATACCCATCCACGCAGAACGTGGCCCGGTCGCCGGCCGCCAGCCGGGTGTTCATCAACACCAACGGCATCGCCGGCGCCAGGTTCTCGGAAATGAAGTCCTCGGTACCCACGAAGGGCGACATCAGCAGCAAGCCGTCGACGCGGCCGCGCATGGCACGCAGCGCATTGCCCTGCTCTTCGGGATTACCGTGGTAACTGGAAACCAGCAAATGCAAGCCACGCTCGCGCGCAACCTGGTCGATGCCCCGCATCAGCTCGGAGAAGAATTCGCCATACAGGTCGGGCAGCACCACGCCCACGGTATTGGTGCGGCGGCTGCTGAGGCTGCGTGCCGCGTGGTGCGGGCTGTAGCGCAGCTCGTTGGCCACGCTGACGACGCGCTTGCGGACTTCCTCCGCCACGTTCTGGTGTCCGTTGAGGGCCCGCGAGACGGTGGCGACCGACACGTTGGCCCTGCGCGCGACATCTTTGATGGTGACGCTCATCCGCCCTCCCGGATGATGTTGTCGAGCCGACTGTAACCGTTTTCAGCCAACCGTGTAAACGCGAGCTTCGCAATACCAAATACTGCATGGAAAACAGTGGGTTGACGTATGAATCCAGCAGCTGGAATCATGCTGTGATGCAGCATATATGTCCTGCAGGACATCCGCCACAGGGTACCGTGGCCAGCCGGCTGTCAGGCCGGGCGATGGTCGTCTGCCCCGACAGGCACCATGAGCGTCAACGCACCACCTCGAATCGCGCCTCCAGTTCCGCCGTCGAGCTGCCCCCCACGAACACCGTGAACGTGCCTGGCTCGACCACCTTGCGCAGTCCGGCATCCAGCAGCGCCATGTCGGCGAAGCCGAGGTCGAAGGTCACCGTGCGCGACTCGCCCGGCTGCAGCGCCACGCGCTGGAAGCCGCGCAACCTGCGGACCGGCTGGGTCACGCTGGCCACGTCGTCGCGAAGATAGAGCTGCACCACTTCCTCGCCTGCGCGCTGGCCGGTGTTGGTCACGCGCACGCTGACCTGCTGCTGCAGCGCATCCTTAGACACGCGCGGGCTTGCCACCTGCACCGCGTCGTAGGCGAACGTGGTGTAGCTGAGCCCATGGCCGAACGGATACAGCGGCGTCCACGGCACGTCGATGTACTTGCTGGTGTACTTCTCTTCCTCGCTGGGCGGGCGGCCGGTGTTGCGGTGCGAATGGAAGATCGGGATCTGGCCGACGTTGCGCGGGAAGGTCACCGGCAGCTTGCCCGAGGGATTGACGTCGCCGAACAGCACGTCGGCAATCGCATTGCCGCCTTCCACGCCCGGGAACCACGCCTCCAGCACCGCGCCCACCTTGCCCTGCAGCGCACCGATCGACAGCGGCCGCCCGTTGAGCAGCACCACCACCACCGGCTTGCCGGTCGCGGCGATCGCCAGCGCCAGGTCTTCCTGCGCGCCCGGCAGGTCCAGCGAGGTGCGGTTGTGCGCTTCCGCACTCATGTCCGGATGCTCGCCGAGGAACATCACCACCGCATCGGCCTGCTGCGCCGCGCGGATGGCCTCGTCGAAACCGGACCGGTCACCGCCCTCGATGTCGGTGCCGGCGGCCACGACCAGGCGCGTGCCCTCGCCCAATGCCGCCTGCAAGCCTTCGAGTGGCGTGACCACGTCTTCCTGGCGCCCGGCGACCGCCCAGTTGCCCAGCATCGCCTGCCGGTGTTCGGCCAGCGGACCGATCACGGCCAGCGTCGGCAGCGACTTCGACAGCGGCAGGGTGGCGTTGTCGTTCTCCAGCAGCACGAAGGACTTCTGCGCCAGGCGTCGAGCCGCTTCGCGCTGCTCGGGGTTGAGTGTCAGCGCGGCCTCGCGCGCCGGATCCTTGCAATAGCGGTACGGGTCATCGAACAGGCCCGAGCGGTACTTCGCATTGAGCATGCGGCGCACGGCTTCGTCGATCTGTTCCATCGACACCCGGCCGTCCGCGATCGCCGCCGGCAGGTCTTCGTAGTAGATGCGGCTGACCAGGTCGATATCGACACCGGCGTTGATGCCCAGCGCCCCGGCTTCCTGCCGGTTGGCGGCCACGCCGTGCGGCATCAGCTCCATGATCCCGGTGTAGTCGCTGACCAGCACGCCGTCCCAGCCCCACTGCCCGCGCAGCAGGCCATTGATCAGGCCGCCGTGTGCATGCATGGGCACGCCGCCGACGTCGTTGAACGCGGCCATGATCGACTGCACGCCCGCATCCACCGCAGCCTTGAACGGCGGCAGGTAGACCTCGTGCAGGGTGCGCTCGGAGATTTCGGCGGTGTCGTAATCGCGGCCGCCGTCGGCGGCGCCGTAGGCAACGAAATGCTTGGCAGTGGCCAGCACCGTGTCCGGGGCGGCCAGGTCGTCGCCCTGGAAGCCCTGCACCCGCGCGGTGGCGAGTACGGCGCCAAGGTACGGGTCCTCGCCCGCCCCCTCGACGATGCGGCCCCAGCGCGGATCGCGCGAGACGTCCAGCACCGGCGCGAACACCCAGTGGATGCCATGGGCCGACGCCTCGACCGCGGCATGGCGCGCGGCGATGCGGACTTCCTCGACATCGAAGCTTGCGGCCTCGCCCAGCGGCACCGGGAACAGCGTGCGGTGCCCGTGGATCACGTCGTAGGCGAAGATCAGCGGGATGCCGAGGCGGGTCTCCTCCACCGCGATCTTCTGCAGGCGGCAAGTCAGCTCGACGCCGTGGGTGCCGAAGAACGAGCCGATCTCGCCGCGGCGGATCTGGTCCTCGTTGCCGGCCATCGCCTCAGGCCCGGTGTGGTTGCCCACGCCCGGCGGCTGGTTGAGCTGGCCGAGCTTTTCCTCCAGCGTCATCTTCGCCATCAAGGCATCGACGAAGGCGCGCTCGGCGGCGCGGTCGCCGGCCGAGGAGAACGCCGCCTTCGGAGTGCCTGCGGATGCGTCACCGCCCGCGGCGGCGGGGGCTGTCAGCGCCACGGCCATGAGCCCCGCAAGGACAGCGTTGGATAGGGTGTCTGTTTCACGGGTCATCGCCCCTCCCGGCGTCATCGATACGCCGGAATGTAATCGTTTTCAGGCAAGGATGCACGGAACGGGTGCCCACTCGCCGGTCAGTTGGGCCCGGACGAAGAAAATTAGAGTTCTTCCACCAAGCTCTTGGAACACCTAAGGCGCCTGCCGTTTTCCGGCGCACGGGTAAAACCCAGGCCAGGGTCGGCGCCGTTTCGCTTGTGTCGAACGCGCGATGGTCTGTCCAGCGCAGGTTGGATGCCACCGAACCCAAGCGGATATCGGGCCACGACTTGCAGTGCCATCGGGCCTGCGCCACCGCGCGGCGGCGCCTTCCCCTCGACCGGGGGAAGATCCAGGAAATGTCTCCGGGGCGACGCTCCGGTCAGGGCAGCACCTTCCGGAACGGACGCACCTCGACCCGGGCGTACACGCCGGCCTCCACGTAGGGATCGGCCTGGGCCCACGCGCGCGCGGCCTGCAGGGATTCGAACTCGGCCACCACCAGGCTGCCGCTGAAACCGGCCGGCCCAGGATCCTCTGCATCGATGCGCGGGCATGGCCCGGCCAGCAGCAGCCGGCCCGCGTCGCGCAACGCCGTCAGCCGCTCGAGATGGCGCCCGCGCGCCTGCATGCGCGCCGCCAGCACGTCCTCGCCGTCGTAGCCTTCGATCGCGTACCACATCGCATCCACCTCCGGTCCGGGCAGGGATTGTAGGCGCGGTTCATGCCCCCGCTGGACAGCGCAAGCGACAGCACTTACCCTGAATCCCAGTTCCCGGGTACGAATGCAGCGCCTGTCGGCAGGTTCCGACACCCGATCCACCCAGATCCGCTGATCCTTCGCCCCGGTTCGACGCCCCTTTCGCAACCCGTCTTTCGCCGGCCCGGCCGTCGAGCGCGCGCTGCGCATGGACGTCGATCACCAGTCCCACGACTCCCGCGCCACCACGGCGTGGTCGTAGTGGTTGGACCGGCACCGGACGCCCGCTCGAAGCCAAGGCCCGCCGACCGTACGCGCGCCACCTTCGACTCCGGCGCCAGCAGTCACGGCAACGCCGCTTCAATTGCATCCACCGCATCGGACCCCACGCACGGGGCCGCGCACAGAATCGCAGTGGCCCGGAGAGGGGCCGCAAACCCGATGACCCAATCCGGTCCCGCCACCGCTCCCGATGCCTCCGAGGACAGCAGGCTGTCGCCTGCATCGGCGCCGCAGCAACAGGAAATGCCCCTGGCGATGGTGCACGGCCAGGCGGTGCTGCAGATGCCGCAGGACCTGTACATCCCGCCGGACGCGCTGGAGGTGATCCTCGAGGCGTTCGAAGGCCCGCTCGACCTGCTGCTGTACCTGATCCGCCGGCAGAACCTCGACATCCTCGACATCCCGGTCGCCGAGATCACCCGACAGTACGTCGACTACATCAACGTCATGCAGGAGCTGCGCTTCGAGCTGGCGGCCGAGTACCTGGTGATGGCCGCGATCCTGGCCGAGATCAAGTCGCGCATGCTGCTGCCGCGCCCGGTCAGCGAGGAAGGCGACGAGGGCGACCCGCGTGCCGACCTGGTCCGCCGCCTGCAGGAGTACGAACGCTTCAAGCAGGCCGCGGAAGACATCGACACCCTGCCCCGCATGGACCGCGACACCGCGACCGCGCACGCGCACGTGCCGGACCGCGCCTCGGTCAAGCTGCCGCCGCCGGTGGAACTGCGCGAGATGCTGCTGGCCCTGCACGACGTGCTCAAGCGCGCCGAGCTGCTGACCAGCCACGCGATCAAGCGCGACGCCCTGAGCGTGCGCCAGCGCATGGGCGAACTGCTGACGCGGCTCGAGGACGGTGCCTTCCACCGCTTCGAGGCCCTGTTCGATCCGCACGAAGGCAAGCTCGGCGTGGTGGTGACCTTCCTCTCGGTGCTGGAGCTCGCCAAGGAGCGCCTGCTCGACGTGGTACAGGAAGCCCCGCTGGCACCGATCTACGTCAAGTCCCTGGCCACCGGGCGCGGTGAAGGCGGAGCACTGGAGCTCTCCAGCGAATTCGACGACATCGACGCCGACAACGACACCCGCGCCTGACCCGCGCAACGCACACACCGGATACCGCACGACCGATGGACCAAGCCCTGATCAACCGTATCGTCGAAGCCGCCCTGCTGGCGGCCAGCCAGCCGCTCACCCTGGTGCAGCTCAACGGTTTGTTCCCGCTGGACGAGCCCGCGCCCGATGGCAGCGTGCAGCAGGCGCTGGCCGACCTGCAGGCCGCCTGCGCCGACCGCGGGGTGGAACTAGTGGAGGTGGCCTCCGGCTGGCGCTACCAGGTCAAGGCCGACGTGCACCCCTGGGTGGCGCGGCTGTGGACCGAACGCCAGGTGAAATACACACGCGCCACGCTGGAAACGCTGGCGCTGATCGCCTACCGCCAGCCGATCACCCGCGGCGAGATCGAGCAGGTGCGCGGCGTGGCGGTGAACAGCAACATCATCAAGGCGCTGGAAGAGCGCGAATGGATCCGCGTGGTCGGGCATCGCGACATCCCGGGCCGCCCGGAACTGCTGGGCACCACCAAGGGCTTCCTCGACTATTTTGGCCTCAAGCGCCTCGACGAGCTGCCGCCCCTGTCGGAACTGAAGGACTTCGGCGAACTGGAGCCGCAGTTCGAATTCGGCGACGCGCCGCGCGCCGTCGGCGACGTCGCCTCACCCGATGGCGACACCCACTCCGGCACGCTGGAACACGTCGACGACCCCGATGCCGGAACCAGCGCCGACGCTTCCGGCCTTGCGGGCGGCGCCGACTTCGCCGCCAACGACGACGGCAGCGACGAAGGCGACGCGCCCACCGACAACGGCGACGACCCGCAGGCCGACGACCAGGGCCACGAAGACGCCGGCGACGACGACAGCGACACCCCACCGACTTCGCCGGACGACGGCGACGCGCACAACGCAACCAACGCCCCCGCCGACGATGGCGACGGCACCCGGAGCAACGCATGACCAAGCAACACCCCGCTGCCGACAAGGGCAGCCGCAAACTGTCGCTCAAGCGCGACACCACCGCCGCGCCGGACGCGCCGCGCCTGGAGGAACGCCTGCACAAGGTGCTGGCGCAGGCCGGGCTGGGATCGCGCCGCGCGCTGGAGCAGCGCATCGCCGACGGCCTGGTCAAGGTCAACGGTGAAACCGCGCAGACCGGCATGTCGGTCAAGGCCGGCGACAAGATCGACATCGACGGCCGCACCTTCGTCGCCAGCGCGCTGACCGAACCCGCGCGCGTGCTGATCTACAACAAGCCCGAAGGCGAAGTCACCACGCGCGAGGACCCCGAAGGCCGCCCGACCATCTTCGAAGCGCTGCCGGCACTGAAGGGCGCGCGCTGGATCGCCATCGGCCGCCTCGACATCAACACCAGCGGCCTGCTGCTGCTGACCACCGACGGCGAACTCGCCAATGCGATGATGCACCCCTCGTACGAGGTCGAACGCGAGTACGTGGTGCGCGTGCGTGCGCCGGAAGGCGAAGAGACCGTGGCCGACAAGATCGTCGACCGCCTGCGCCGCGGCGTGGCGCTGGACGACGGCCCGGCGAAGTTCGACGAGATCGAACGCATCGGCGGCACCGATTCGAACGAATGGTTCCGCGTGGTGGTCAAGGAAGGCCGCAACCGCGAGGTGCGCCGCCTGTGGGAATCGCAGGGCTGCCAGGTCAGCCGGCTCAAGCGTACCCGCTACGGCAAGGTCGCGCTGCCGCAGCCGCTGCTGCGCGGCCAGTCGCAGGAGCTGGCGGCCGCCCAGGTCGAAGCGATGCGCAAGGAACTGAAGCTGGAGGAAGGCCCGCCACCGGCGCTGACGCTGCAGCCGGTGATCGGCCAGCGCAAGGCCGCCAAGGCCACCGTGCACGTGGGCGGCGGCCGCAGCGGCAGCGCCTACGTCAACGGCCACAACACCGCCGACGAAGGCCGCGAGCTGCGCCGCTTCGACCACGTGCGCGAGGATCGCGGCCGCCGCGGCCAGCGCAGGCCGTCCGGCGGACTGACGGTCAGTGGCGAGCAGGCCGCCAAGCAGTCGCAGAAGCCGTTCAAGCAGCGCAAGGACAAGGGCGCGCGCGCACTTCCCGAGGGTAACCCGGCCGCGTTCCGCACCTGGTACGTGCCCGATGGCGTCGACACCGGCCCGTCCGGGCATCGCAATGCCGATGGCCGTGGCCCGAAGAAGCCTTACAACAAGAACAAGCGTCCCGGTCAGGGCGCGAGCCAGGGTGCGCAGCGCGGTGGCGGTCCCGGCGGCGGCGCACGCAAGCAGGCCGCGCGTCCCTACGGCCATCCCGACAGCGCGCCGAGTTTCCCCTCGGACCACGCGCATGGCGGTGGTTTCAATCCGTATGGCGACCGTCCGCGCAGTCCGCGTCCGGGCGGCAACCGTCCGGGCGGCAATCGCCCCGGCGGCAACGGGCCTGGAGGCAATCGTCCCGGCGGCAGCAAGCCCGGCAATGGCCCGCGCGGTCCACGCCCCGGTGGCGGCGGCAACCGCGGTGGCGGCAACCGCGGCGGCAATCGCTGAGCGACGCGGCTCCACGTCAGGGAATGTCGACAGGCGCCGGAAGGCGCCTGCCGCGTACCCAGGCGGCTACGGCAAGGGCGTAAGTCGAGTCGCGGTGTCCTCACCGCGGCGCCACGCGGCAGCCATGCCGCAAGCGCAGACAGCTTCGCCGTGGCGCGACTTCACCTCCACTTCACCGCCGCGCCATCGCCAGCCAACACCGCGGCGACATCCTGCACGCAGCGAATCCAGTGGAGCGGTCGATGCAGTGGGATGTGGTGGTGGTGGGCGCAAGTTTCGCGGGCGTGGCCTGCGCTTTGGCTGCACGGCGCGCGGGGCTGCGCGTCTGCGTGCTGGAGCGCAAGCGCGACCCCGGCATCAAGCTGCATACCACCGGCATCCTGGTACGCGAGGCGGTCAGCGCGGGTGTGCTGGGCCGGATACCGGAAGCATTGGTGCATCCCGTGTCCGACGTGCGCCTCTACGCACCCAACCTGCGCAGCACGCGCCTGTCGTCGCCCGGCTACCACTTCCTCACCACCGACACGCCCAACCTGATGCGCTGGCTGGCCGGGCTGCTGGTGGACAGCGGCGCCGAGCTGCGGTTGATGCAATCGTTCACCGACGCGCGCGCGATCGACGGCGGCTGGCGGGTGGATGGCCTGGGCACCGCGCGCTGGCTGGTGGGCGCCGATGGCGCGAAGTCGCGCGTCGCCGCGCGAGCGGGCTTGCCCCCGGTGCGCGATTTCCTTTACGGCGTGGAGCATGAGTTCAACGGCGCGACACTGGACGAGGATGCCCTGCACTGCTTCATCAGCCGCCGCTTCGCACCGGGCTACATCGGCTGGGCGACGCGCAACCCGGTAGGGGTGCAACTGGGGCTCGCGTTCCGGCATCGACCGGATCGGCGCGGCGTCCCCGACATCGACGCCTTCCTGCAGCGTGTCGGACCCATGCTCGGGGTGGACCCGAAACGCCGCCCCGACGCCACGCGCGCGGGACTGATCCCGTGCGGCGGACCGGTGGCGCCGTTGTCGGCGCCACGCGTGATCCTGACCGGGGACGCCGCCGGCATCGTCTCGCCGCTCACCGCCGGCGGCATCCATTCGGCGTGGTTGCACGGCGAGGCCGTGGGCAATGCCATCGCGGCACACCAGGTGCACGGCGCCGCGTCACCGGAGCGGGAGGCCGAACGGGTCGCACCGCGCTACCGGCTCAAGCGCCTGTTGCGCCATGCCTTCGATCGCTGGCAGATGGACTGGCCGTTCAATGTCATGATCGGCACGCCACCCCTGCGCCGGCTGGCAGAAGAGGTGTATTTCCATCGCAGCGCGAGAAGGCGGGACTGACCGGCAGACCGTTGCCGTCGAGGCGGAGACAGGGTCGCTCCGCCGCCCCTCGCCCCTGCCCCTCTCCCGGAGGGAGAGGGCAGACAAGTCGTTCACAGCCACGAGGAACATCTTCGTGCGGCGGATTCCCATGCCGTCAAACCCGCGCAGGCGGGCACCAATGGACGTTCCGGCGAAGCGTGGCGGGGCGCGCAGCGCGCACACAAGCGTCCTTGCGGGACGACGCCGGGCACGAGGAGTGCCCCCGGATGATCATGGCGAGCCGCAACCATCACTCGATGGTAAACGCATCCCCATCCAGCATCGCCGGGAAACGCTCGCGATGCGCGGCCAGCTCCTCGGCCAGCAGGGTCGTGGTCACCACCACTTCCTGGTCGGTGCATTCGCTCACCGGATGGCCGAGGAAATCGATGACCGCGCTGTCGCCCGAATACGCGATGCCGTTGCCATCGCTGCCCACGCGGTTGAGCCCGGCCACGTAGCAGAGGTTCTCAATCGCGCGCGCGCGCAGCAGCGTCTTCCATGGGTATGCGCGAGGTGCAGGCCAGTTGGCGACGTACAGCAGCAGGTCGTAGTCCAGACCGCCTGCGCGCTCCACGTCGAAGCGGTTGCGCGAGAACACCGGGAAGCGCAGGTCGTAGCAGACCTGCGGGCACACGCGCCAGCCCTTCCACTCGACCGTCAGTCGCTCGCGCCCGGCGGCGTAGCGCTTGTGCTCGTTGGCATAGCGGAACAGGTGGCGCTTGTCGTAGTGCCGCAGGTTGCCGTCGGGCGTGGCCCACAGCAGGCGATTGAACACGGCATCGCCCACGCGCAGCTGCACGCTGCCGCACACGGCGGCGTCGAGCTTCGCGGCCTGCTCGCGCACCCAGGCCACCGTGGGCCCGTCCATGGTCTCGGCCTGGTCGATGGCATCGTTGCTGAAGCCGCTGGTGAAGGTTTCCGGCAGCAGTACCAGGTCCGTCAGCCCGCGCAGCGGCGCGACCAGGTTGCCGTAGTACGCACGGTTGCCGGCCGGGTCGTGCCACAGCGTGGCGCCCTGGACCAGTGAAATGCGGAGGTTGTCCATGGATTGGCCGTAGTGCTCGATGCGAGGATTGCATGGTAGCGGGATGACCGCTCGCCTGGACCGTGTATCACCAACCAGCAGTCACAGCTTCGCCAGCCTTTCGATCGCCGCGTCCAGCGTCGCTTCGTTCTTGGCGAAGCACAGCCGCGCAAGCCGCTGGCCCTGCGGCGGCGTCTCGTAGAACGGCGACAGCGGGATCGCCGCCACGCCCTTCTCGATCGTCAGCCAGCGGCAGAACGCGGCATCGTCGAGGTCGCTGACCGCCGAGTAGTCGACCAGCTGGAAATAGCCCCCCGGCACCGGCAGCGGCTGCAGGCGCGTGCCGAGCAACTGCGTGCGGAAGCGGTCGCGCTTGGCCTGGTAGAAGGCGCCCAACTGCTCGTAGTGCCCGGGCGCCTCGTCCAGCATCGCGGCGAAGGCGTGCTGTGCGGGCGCGAAGGTGCAGAACACGTTGTACTGGTGCACCTTGCGGAACTCGGCGCTCAATGCGGGCGGCGCAATGCAGTAGCCGACCTTCCAGCCGGTGCAGTGGTAGGTCTTGCCGAAGCTCGACACCACGAACGCGCGCTCGCGCAGTTCCGGATGGCGCAAGACGGACTCATGCCGCGCACCGTCGAACACGATGTGCTCGTACACCTCGTCCGACAGCAGGAACACGCCGGTCTCGCGGAGGATATCGGCCAACGTCGCCATGTCCCGCGCCGACAGCATCGCGCCCGACGGGTTGTGCGGGCTGTTGATCATCAGCATCCGCGTCCTGGGCGTGATCGCGTCGCGCACGCGCTGCCAGTCCGGCGCGAAGGTGGCCGGGTCCAGGGGCACGTGTACCGCACGCGCACCGGCCAGGTCGATCGCCGGCTCGTAGCAGTCGTAGCACGGGTCCAGTACCACCACCTCGTCACCGGCACGCACCACCGCATGGATCGCGTTGAAAATCGCCTCGGTCGCGCCGCTGGTCACGGTGATCTCCGCGTCCGCGTCCGGCCGATGGCCGTACACGCGTTCCGACTTGGTGGCGATGGCGTTGCGCAATGCGGGAATGCCGGTCATCGGCGCGTACTGGTTGTGTCCGCCGCGCATCGCCCCGTCGAGCGCATCGACCAGACGCCCGGGTACGGGGAAATCCGGAAAGCCCTGGCCGAGGTTCACTGCGCCATGCTCGGCCGCGAGTTGCGACATCACGGTGAAGATCGTCGTGCCGACCTTGGGCAACTTGGTTCCTGGCATGGGCGTTGTCGTTCCGGTTTGGCAGATTGGAGACGCCGCAGTTTACGTGCGGCCCGTGATCGGTTACACCTTAGCGGATGCCTGCCACGCCCGACAGCGACACTCGCATCGCCGAGCTCATGCGCGCCTACCTCGTTGCCGACTACAAGTGGGAGCGCGGCGGGCACTGGCACGACATCCTGATCGGCTTGCCGACGCCCGGCCTCGACCTTGCCTACACCGACGCAACCTCGTACGGCATGCTCTCGGCGTGGAATCCGCATTCGGTCGAACGCGAGGAGCGGATCAACCGCGAGCAGGACGAACGCCTGCAGCACGAACTTGCCGCCGCCGGCAAGCTGTTCCTGCCGGCGTTCGCCTCCGCCCCCAACCGCACCTGGCGCGAACCCAGCTGGCTGGTGTTCGACATGGACGCGGGCGACTTCGACGCGCTTTCCCGCCGCTACGGCCAGCTCGGCACCCTGTGGTGGCGGCCCGACCATCCCGTACGCCTGCGGATGCTGTCGCCGCGACCGGCGGGGGTGTCCGACGAACCGAATGTCGACTGGATAGAATGATGTTCCGAGGGTCGCCGTCGCGGCCACTGCGCGAACGATGCCCAACCCGCCCGCCGCCGACACGCCGCTGCTGACCGTTCGCGGCCTGTGCTTCGCGCGCAACGACGCACCGGTGTTCGGCCCGCTGGATTTCGCGGTGCACGCCGGCGAGGCCTTGCTGGTGCAGGGTGCCAACGGCGCGGGCAAGACCACCCTCCTGCGCGTCCTGGCGGGTCTGCTGCGCGCCGACGCGGGCGGCATCACGCACGCACCGGGGCACGACCATCCCGCCTATCTCGGCCACCTGCCCGCGTTCAAGGCCGACCTGTCGGTAGTCGAGAACCTCGCATTCCTCTGCGGGCTGCATGGCCAGCGCGGGACGCAGTCCGTGGAGGGCGCACTGGCCATCGTCGGCCTGGCCGGGTTCGACGATGCGCTGGCGCGGCAGTTGTCTGCCGGACAGAAGAAGCGCCTCTCGCTGGCACGGCTTTGGCTGTCGCCCGCCGCGCTGTGGCTGCTGGACGAGCCCTACGCCAACCTCGACCTGGAAGGCATCGAACTGGTGAACCGCATGGTGCGCGCGCACCTCGATGACGGCGGTGCGGCGCTGGTCACCACCCACGGTGCCTATGCCGCGCCGCCGGTACGCACCCGGATGCTGGCGCTGTGAGTATGGACGTAACGCTCGCCTCGACCGCACGCGCACTGGTCGCGCGCGACCTGCGCCTGCTCTGGCGCCGCCGCGGCGACGCCCTGCAGCCGGCGCTGTTCGCGGTGCTGATCGTGGTGCTGTTCGCACTGGCGCTGGGCAACGCGCGCGGCACGCTGGCCGCAATGGCGCCCGGCGTGCTGTGGGTCGCGGTGCTGCTGTCGGGGCTGCTGTCGCTCGACAGCCTGTTCCGCGGCGACGCCGAGGACGGTTCGCTGGAACAGTGGATGCTGGCGCCGGTGCCTTTGGCCTGGCTGGTGCTGGTGCGCACGCTGGTGCACTGGGCGACGACCGCGGTGCCGCTGTTGCTGGCCACGCCGCTGCTCGCCGAGTTGATGGGACTGCCACGCACCCTGCTGCCCACGCTGTTGCTGGCACTGTTGCTGGGCACCCCACTGTTGAGCCTCGTCGGCGCGGTGGTGGCGGCACTCACCGTCGGCATGCGTCGCTCCGGCGTGCTGCTCGCCCTGCTGGCACTGCCGCTGTACGTGCCGGTGCTGGTCTTCGGCGCCGGCAGCGTGGCTGCGGCCGCGCAAGGCTTCGATGCCGGCGGCGGACTGCTGCTGCTGGCGGCGGGCCTGGTGCTGGGACTGGTGCTGGCACCGATGGCGGCGGCGGCAGCGCTGCGCATCGCGCACGGTTGACCTCGATCAAGGCGCGCCCGCGCAAGCCGCGGAACACTGGCGCCCGACGTCACGGCACGCGGCCGTGCGCACCAGGAGCCTCCACGATGAACGCCCTTCCCCTGCTTGCCGGCGCGATCGCGCTGGCGCTGTCCGCCTGCAGCCCATCGCCCGCGCCGGACTCCACAACGGCGCCAGCCGCCGACACCGCACCCCTGGCGACGGACGACGCCAGCGAGCCCGCGCTCGACGCCGGCGCCATCGATGATCCCGTTGCCACGCCCGTACCGATGGATGCCGACAGCCGGGCCGCCGACGTGGCCGGTTGCGCCACCATCCTCACCTCCAACGACGCCATGCAGTTCGATGCGGACGCAATCGTGATTCCCGCCAGCTGCGCCAGCTTCACCATCCACCTCACGCACGTGGGCACGCTGCCGATCGGCGCCATGGGCCACAACGTGGTGATCGCGCGCGCCGCGGACATGCCGGCCATCGTGGCCGACGGCATGGCGGCCACGCCCCGGCACATCAAGCCCGGCGACACCCGTGTGATCGCGCATACCGACATGATCGGCGGCGGCGGATCCACATCGGTCACGTTCGACGTCGCCCTCGTCCGTGAAGGCGGCCCGTACCGGTTCTTCTGCAGCTTCCCCGGCCATCTCGCGCGGATGCAAGGCAGCCTGCAGGTGCAATGAATCCCGCTCCCCGGTGCGCCCCGGCCGCCGGGCCGGGGCTGGTAAACTTGCCGGATCGACCGCGGCCTTCGCGCGCCGCCCGCCCAGGCCGTAATGTCCCCGCTGATCCGCTGGTTCCACCAACTCGGTTCGCCCCCCACCTTCGACCAGTTCGCCCGTCGCTGGGCGCCCTGGGCGTACGGGGCCGGCGTGCTGGTCATGGCCGTCGGTGCGTACCTGGCGCTGTTCCACGTGCCGCCGGACTACCAGCAGGGCGACAGCTTCCGCATCCTCTACGTGCACGTGCCCAGCGCGTGGATGAGCCTGGCGATGTTCGCGCTGATGGCGTTCTATGGCGCCATCGCGCTCATCTGGCGGATCAAGCTGTGCGAGATCCTGGCGATGGCCTGCGCGCCGATCGGCGCCGGCTTCACCTTCATCACCCTGGCCACCGGCAGCATCTGGGGCAAGCCGATGTGGGGGACCTGGTGGGACTGGGACCCGCGCCTGACCTCGCAGCTGATCCTGCTGTTCCTCTACCTCGGCGTGATCGGCCTGTACGCCGCCATCGAGGATCGCCGCGCCGCCGCGCGCGCCGCGTCGCTGCTGGCGGTGGTGGGCGTGGTGATGCTGCCGATCATCCGCTACTCGGTGGTGTGGTGGAACTCGCTGCACCAGGGCCAGACCATCCGCGTGTTCGGCGAATCGTCGATGGATGCCAGCATGCTGCCGCCGCTGCTGTGGATGGTGGTGGGCACCAAGCTGTGGGCGATCGGCTCGCTGCTGGCCCGTGCCCGCGCCGACAACCTGCTGCGCGAGGCCGGCAAGGACTGGGTGCGCATGCTGGCCGGGGGCCGCGCATGAGCTACCTCGGTTACGTCATCGCCGCCTACGGCGTGTTCGCCGTGGTGCTGCTGTGGGACTTCGTGGCGCCGCGCATCCGCACCCGCCAGTTGCTGCGCGCCGTGCGCCTGCTGGCCGCGCGCCAGGCGGCCGCGCGCAACGCTGCACAACAAGGTGAACTGAAGCGATGAATCCCGTCCGCCGCCGTCGCATGTGGTTCGTCGTGGTGCTGCTGGCCGCCGCGGCGCTGGCCGCCACGCTGATCGCGTACGCCCTGCAGCGCAACATCACCTATCTGTATACCCCCGCCGAAGTGCTGGCCGACGACGGCGCGCCGCTGCGCACGGGCGACACCCGCTTCCGCCTCGGCGGCATGGTCGCGTCCGGCTCGTTCCGGCGCGAGGCCGGCTCGCTGGTCTCGCACTTCCGCGTCACCGATGGCGACGCGCAGCTTGCCGTGGTGCACGACAAGATCCTCCCCGACCTGTTCCGCGAGGGCCAGGCCGTGGTCGCCACCGGGCGCATGCAGGACGGCGTGTTCGTGGCCGAGGAAGTGCTGGCCAAGCACGACGAAACCTACGTGCCCAAGGAAGTCGCCGACAAGATGGGCCTCGCCCACCAGAAGCACGGCGTCGACGATCCCGCGCCCGCTACGGACGCCTACTGACGTGCTGGCCGAACTCGCACAGGGCGCGCTGGTGCTGGCGCTGCTCGCCGCGCTGCTGCAGGCGGTGCTGCCGATGGCCGGCGCCTCGCGCGGCAACGCGGCGTGGATGGCGGTCGCGCGTCCCGCGGCTTACGCGCAGTTCGCGCTGGTCGGGCTGGCGTTCGCCATCCTGGTCACCGCGTTCGTACAGCAGGATTTCTCGGTGCGCAACGTCGCCGAGAACTCGCACACCCTGCTGCCGGTGTCGTACCGGGTGATGGCCACCTGGGGCTCGCACGAAGGCTCGCTGCTGCTCTGGGTGCTGATGCTGGCGCTGTGGAACGCCGCCGTCGCGCGCTTCTCCGCCCAGTTGCCGCCTGCGGTGTCCGCGCGCGTGCTGGCAGTGATCGGCATGGTGTCGATCGGCTTCCTGTCGTTCCTGCTGCTCACTTCCAGTCCGTTCGAACGCCTGCTGCCTGCGCCGCTGGAAGGCCGCGACCTCAACCCGCTGCTGCAGGACCGCGGGATGATGGTGCATCCGCCCACGCTGTACGTGGGCTACATCGGCTTCGTGGTGCCGTTCGCCTTCGCCATCGCCGCGCTGATCGACGGCCGCATCGACAACCGCTGGCTGCGCTGGACGCGGCCGTGGACCAACGTGGCCTGGGCGTTCCTGACCATCGGCATCTTCCTCGGCTCGTGGTGGGCGTACTACGAACTGGGCTGGGGCGGCTGGTGGTTCTGGGACCCGGTGGAGAACGCCAGCTTCATGCCTTGGCTCGCCGGTGCGGCGTTGATCCATTCGCAGGCGGTCACCGAGAAGCGCGGCAGCTTCAACAGCTGGACCCTGCTGCTGGCCATCGCCACGTTCTCGCTGTCGCTGCTGGGCGCGTTCCTGGTGCGCTCGGGCGTGCTGACCAGCGTGCATTCGTTCGCCGCCGATCCCTCGCGCGGCATGTTCATCCTCGCCTTCCTGACCATCGTCATCGGCAGTTCGCTGCTGCTGTACGTGCTGCGCGCGCCGAAGCTGGAAGACGGCAAGCCCTTCGCGCCCGCCTCGCGCGAGACCCTGCTGCTGCTCAACAACCTGCTGCTGGCCGCGGCCTGCGCGATGGTGCTGCTGGGCACGCTGTACCCGCTGCTGGCCGATGCGCTCAACCTCGGCAAGATCTCGGTCGGCCCGCCCTACTTCGGCCTGCTGTTCTTCATCCTGATGGCGCCGCTGGTGGCGCTGGTGCCGTTCGGCCCGCTGACCAGGTGGCAGCGCGAGCAGGCGTCGAAACCCGTGGCCATGCTGCTGCCCTGGCTGGCGCTGGCCCTCGTGGCGGGCGCCATCGCGTTCTTCATGGCGCCGCAGGGGCCGTGGAAGACGGCCGCCGGCATTGCGTCGGCAACCTGGGTGGCCGCCGGCACGCTGCGCTTCGTGTGGACGCGCCTCCGCAGCAACGGAAAGTTCACGCCGGAGATGACCGGCATGGTGCTGGGGCACCTGGGCATCGCCGTGTTCCTGGTCGGCGCGCTGCTGATCGAGGCGCAGCAGGTGCACCGCGAGGTGGCGATGTCGCCGGGCGATCGCGTCGAAGTGGGCCGCTATGCCTTCCGCTTCGACGGCGTGAAGCACATCGAAGGCCCGAATTACGAAGCCGACCGCGCACTGGTGCAGGTGTTCCGCGACGACGCCCCGCTCAAGCTGCTGCGCGCCGAGAAACGCCTCTACGCCAGCGGTGGACAGGTGATGACCGATGCCGGCATCCATGCCGGCGTGACCGCCGACGTGCTGGTCACCCTCGGCGAACCGCTGGGTGGCGAGACCTGGGCGGTGCGCCTGCACGTCAAGCCGTTCGTGCGCTGGATCTGGGCCGGCGCGCTGCTGATGGCGCTGGGCGGGTTCGTCACCGCGCTCGACCGCCGCTTCCGCAAGCCGGTGGGGGAGCGGCGATGAACGCGCCCCGCGACGACCGTGCGCCAGACCGTGGCCGCGCCACCACGGCGTGGATCATCGGCATCGCCTTCGTGCTGCTCATCGGCCTGCTGCTGTACGGCGTGCTGGTGTCCGACCGCGCCGGCCGCGATGCCCTGCCCTCGCCGCTGATCGGGCGCGCCGCCCCCGAGTTCTCGCTACCCGTGCTGCACGAACCCGGCCGGCTGGTGTCGTCGCAAGAGCTGCGCGGCGAACCCTACCTGCTCAACGTCTGGGGCAGTTGGTGCCCGGGGTGCCGCACCGAGCATCCGGTGATCGCGCGCTTCGCCGAAACCCGGCGCATCCGCGTGATCGGCTACAACTGGAAGGACGAACACGCCGACGCGCTGCGCTGGCTGGAGCACTTCGGCAATCCCTATTGGCTGGTGCTGGTGGACTACGACGGCCGCAAGGCCATCGACTGGGGCATCTACGGCGCGCCTGAAACCTTCCTGGTCGATGCCGACGGCATCGTGCGCTGGAAGCACGTGGGCCCGATCGACGAAGACGTCGTCGCCAACCAGCTCGAGCCGATGCTCGACCGCATCGGGGTGCCGCAGTGAACGCGCCGCACGCGCATCGCCTGCTGGCTTTCGCCTGCCTTGCGGCGCTGTGGCTGGCGCTGTCGTCTGCCGCCGCCCACGCGCAGGCCGTGCGCGACGCCACGCCGCTGGAGTTCAACGACGCCGCCGAAGAGCGCCGCTTCAACGCGCTGCTGGCCGAGCTGCGCTGCGTGATGTGCCAGAACCAGTCGCTGGCCGACTCCAATGCGCAGATCGCGCACGACCTGCGCCGCGAAGTGTTCGACTTGATGCGCAGCGGCCGCAGCGACCGCGAGATCAAGGCCTACCTGGTCGAACGTTACGGCGAGTTCGTGCTGTACCAGCCGCCGCTGGGTGCCTCCACCTGGCTGCTGTGGTTCGGCCCCGCGCTGCTGCTGCTGGCGGGCGCGGTGCTGGTGGCGCGCATCGTGCGCAAGCGCTCGCGCGGCGCGGTGCCCGAAGACCCGGACCAGGAGTGGTGATGACCTACGCCTTCTTCGCGCTGCTGCTGGCGATCGCCGCACTGGCCGCGGTGGCGATCGTGTGGCCGCTGCGCAGCACGTCGCCGCGCGTGTTCGGCGCGGTGGTGCTGCTGGTGCCGCTGCTGACGCTCGGCCTGTACACGCTGGTCGGCACGCCCGCCGGGCTGGATCCCGCGGCCGCGCGCCTGTCCGAGATCGACACGCCCGAATCGCTGGAGGCCGCCATCGCCGAACTGCAGGCCGAGCTGGAGCGCAACCCCACCCAGGTCGAAGGCTGGGCGCTGCTGGCGCGTTCGCGTGCGATGCAGGGTCGCTTCGCCGAGGCGCGCGACGCCTACGTGCAGGCACTGATGCTGCTGCCCGACGATGCCAACCTGCTGGTCGAGGCCGCCGAGGCGCGCGCGCAGGCCAACGAGGGCAACCGCTTCGACGACGAAGCCATCGCCATGCTGCAGCGCGCGCTTGCGATCGACCCCGAGAGCCAGCGCGCGCCGTGGTTCCTCGGCATCGCCCAGCGCCAGCGCGGGCAGGACGCCGAAGCCGCCGCTACATGGGAAGCACTGCTGCCACGCCTCGACGCCTCCACCGCCGCCGCGCTGCGCCAGCAGATCGTCGCCGCGCGCGAAGCAGCCGGCCTGCCGCCGGACGCCGTCATCGCGGCCCCCGTCGCACCTGACGCGGCGCAGCCCGTCGAAGCCGCGGCCGATGGCCTGCGCGTGCGCGTGGCGCTCGACCCCGATTTCGCCGCCCGCGTGCGCCTGCGTGGCGACAGCGTGGTGTTCGTGATCGCCCGCGTCCCGGGCGGCCCACCGATGCCCGTCGCCGTGCAGCGCCATCCACTGCAGGCGCTGCCGCTCGACATCGTGCTCGGCGACGGCGACAGCCCCATGCCCACGCAGAAACTGTCGGCCCTGCGCGAAGTGGAAGTGTTCGCGCGCCTGTCCGCCAGCGGCGATGCCGCGCGCAGCGATGGCGACCTGGAATCGGCGGCGGTACGCGTTGCCTTGCCGAGCAGCGCACCTGTCGAGCTGGTGATCGGCGAGTAATCGCTGCACGCTACAGCCGAGGCGACATCGCTCCGCCTCCCCTCACCCCTCTCCCGCAGGGAGAGGGGCCTCCACCCCTTCTCCCTCCGGGGCGACAGCACACAGCTTGCGCACCGCTGGCGCGCGTGTGCTGGAGCGCCCGTGCTGCTGGCACGGGCCGGAGGCGCGGAGCGGGGATTGGGGTGAGGGCAACGAAGCCACGCCACCCACCCGCATCGCGACAAAGAGCACCCTCCCGCAAGACAGGCGCAACCGCCACTGCGGATAGAATCGCCCGATGACCGAGTTCATCCCCCCCGGCACACGCTTCATCGACCTGCCCTCGCCGTTCCCGATGAAGCGTGGCGGCGTGCTGCACGGCGCACGCATCGCCTATGAAACCTGGGGCACGCTGTCGCCGGCGCGCGACAACGTCATCCTCATCGTCACCGGCCTGTCGCCCGATGCGCACGCCGCCGCCAACGCCGACAACCCCGAGCCCGGCTGGTGGGAAGCCATGCTCGGCCCCGGCAAGCCCATCGACACCAATCGCTGGCACGTGGTCTGCGTCAATTCTCTGGGCAGTTGCAAGGGCTCCAGCGGCCCGGCCTCGATCGACCCCGCCACCGGCACGCCGTGGCGGCTGCGCTTCCCGGAACTCTCGGTCGAAGACGTCGCCGATGCCGCCGCGCACGTCGTGCGCGCGCTGGGCATCGAGCGCCTGGCCTGCGTGATCGGCAACTCGATGGGCGGCATGACCGCGCTGGCGCTGCTGGCACGGCACCCCGGCATCGCGCGCAGCCACATCAACATTTCCGGGGCAGCGCGCGCGCTGCCGTTCTCCATCGCCATCCGCTCGCTGCAGCGCGAGGCCATCCGCCTCGACCCGGACTGGAACAACGGCGACTACGACGACCTGCGCTATCCCGAAAGCGGCATGCGCATGGCGCGCAAGCTGGGCGTCATCACCTACCGCTCGGCGCTGGAGTGGGACGGCCGCTTCGGCCGCGTGCGCCTGGACTCCGACCGCCGCGACGACGAAGACCCCTTCGGCCTCGAGTTCGAAGTGGAAAGCTACCTCGAAGGCCACGCGCGCCGCTTCGTGCGCCGCTTCGACCCCAACTGCTACCTCTACCTCAGCCGCTCGATGGACTGGTTCGACATCGGCGAAAGCTGCCACGGCAGCACCGACGAAGGACTGGCCGCCATCCGCGTGGAAAAGGCCCTGGCCATCGGCGTGCATACCGACATCCTGTTCCCGCCCCAGCAACAGCAGCAGATCGCCGACGGCCTGCGCCAGGGCGGCGCCGACGCCACCTTCCTGCCGCTGGAATCGCCCCAGGGCCACGATGCCTTCCTGGTCGACATCGCCCGCTTCGGCCCCGCGGTCGGCGACTTCCTGCGCGAGCTGTAGCGGAACCGTCCGCGCCCTGCCCGCACGCGCGCCATCCCCTGTCGCGCCTGCGCTTCGCGTTCGCCCTTGCCCCTTCCCCCGCGTGCGGGGGAAGGCCGGGATGGGGGCGCGCTTCCTGCCACGGCAACCACACGCCACCACGCTGCCGCCGATCCGCGGCGACAGCGCGACGCCCTTGCCGCCGGGCCCGCAACCCGCAAGCCCGGCGAACACCCGGAGCGAACGCTCAATCCTTCGGCTTGCAGCCGCAGAGCGTGCCGATGCAGTTCAACGGCGATGCGCAGATGTTGTCCACATGGTGGCAGCCGTCGTACTTCTTGCCCTTCCAGCAGAAGCAGTTGTTGGCCCCGCACCAGATGGCCGGATCGTCCTGTCCGGAGCTGATGTCGGTGACGGCGCTGCTTGCCGGGCTGCGCGGCGGCGTGGCAATGGCCGCGCGCATCGGTCGCGGGTCCGCTTCCATGTTCGACAAGCGGCGGCACCATTCCTGCCACTCGCTCCGCTCGGCACGGCTGAGCCTCGCAGCGTCCGCCCCGCGGATCTGGGCCAGGACTTCCACCCGGCAGTCGTCCGCGGCGGGAGCCGCCACGCTCGCCCGCCGCTCCTGCGCCTGCAGTGCGCCCGCCAAGACCACCAACACCAAGCCGGCCACCATTCCACCAAGCATGGATCGAACCCTTGAACGGATCATGCGCTTACCCTCCTCGACTGACGATGTGCCCGATGAAACCGGATTCGCAAGGCGGTACGGGTGGCGGCCGAAGGCGCCGATGCGCGATGCCGACGGGATCGGCATCGCTCCGCATGCGTCCGGTCTAGTGCGTCCCCCCATCCCTGTCAACGCTCAGCGGCGGATTCCGCGGCCATCCGACCAACGGTCGCACCGTCGCTGCGAGATTCGCGTCGTGTCGAACAAGCGCCCGGTGCCACGGCGGCCTGGAGGCGCGGAGAATCGGCGCTGTAGCGCGTCCGATGGGTTCGGCCATCCACGCAACGCGCCCGTCGCCGGCATCGGCGGTCATCGCCATTCATGCTGCGCCGCAAGGTGACCCACCGCGCCCCCTCGCGCCTGGCCGACGGTCTAGAATGCCCCCATGAACACCGCCGCCCTGCCCGATATCGCCTTCCCCGGCCGCGAGCGCTTCATTGCCGCCGTCGATGCCGCCGTCGCCTCGGGCGACGAACACGCCGTCACCGCCGCCCTGCGCAACGCGCTGTGCGGCCTGATCCGCGACCCGGCCGTGTCCCTGCCCGACTGCGTGCACGACCCCATCGAAGACCACTACGCCCGGCGCGAGATCTACCGCAGCCCCGAGCACGGCTACAGCATCGTCGCCATGACCTGGGGGCCCGGCCAGGGCACGCCAGTGCACGACCACAGCGGCCTGTGGTGCGTCGAAGGCGTGTGGCACGGCGAACTCGAGATCACCCAGTACGAACTGCTGCAGAACGACGGCGACCGCTGCCGCTTCCGCGCCGCCGGCGGCATGCAGGCGGGCCCCGGCAGCGCCGGCAGCCTGATCCCGCCGCACGAGTACCACACCATCGGCAACGCCAGCGCCGACAAGGTGGCCGTGTCCGTGCACATCTACCAGGCGCCGATCGAACACTGCTGCAAGTTCGTACCCGACGACGGCGAGTGGTACCGCCGCGTCGACGCCGACCTGCCGGTCGACCGCGCCGCCTAGGCCCGCACCGCATCCGCTATACTGCGCCCCCGCGCCGGAGTGGCGGAATCGGTAGACGCAGCGGACTCAAAATCCGCCGCCCTTAAAAGCGTGTGGGTTCGAGTCCCACCTCCGGCACCAGATGACGAAAAGGCCAAGCTGCGAAGCTTGGCCTTTTCGTTCTTGGGTAAATGTACGTGACCCCATTTTCTGAAGCTAGTCGCACAGGCTGAGACCTCTGGATTCAAAGCTCTGCTCGAAGCTACGGGAAAGGCTAAGCACCTTACATGCAGCGCTGGAGTTGAATCGATGAGGGGCCACCTGCCACCACATCAGGACAAGCCAGAGATCCTCTGGCCATGCCGCTACTCCCACGTCACTTCCCGATGAAACAATCTCTTCACGAAGCTTGGCGACCTCGTAGGTGCTCGGATAAATCCTTGTGACCTCTGCCCCCCGCTGAGCGCGCAGCGTCCAGTAATCTTCGGATGAAGTGAACTCGAAGCATCTATGTCCGAGCTTAGTGAAGTGCGGCCAGAGTGCCTTCACCTCGTCTATGTATCCGAGAAGAGTGGCGGAACGAAGTAGTGCTTCCGCACAATAGGACGAACCCCTAAATGTTTCCCTATCCGACAAACTCAACCCCGCCGCTTTACGGACACCAATCCGATCTCGTTTGATCTCCTCAAAGGAGTAGTGCGGGGTGGGCAATGCCGTTTCATCTCCCGCGAGATTTCGTCCTATCAATTGCGATAGAACAGTCAGCAACAACGCCTTTGCCTCATCGTGATCGCGCACACTTACTTTGAAAGCTATCCATGGAAACAGCTGGGCAACCGCGCCCTCACCCCAAAGCTCTGCCTTTTCTTTGTGCGAGATAAGCCACGCAGCCAGAGCGGCAAGACTCTCATCACCTAGAACATTCCGCTGGACGGACGCGAATGCCAATACTGAAAGAAGCCCGACAAGCACCGTAACTCGCCAGTGGAAAATGTCCATATCGACCAGCGGACTGCCTTCACCAAGGTTTTCTCTCTCCCTGACCTCTTCCCACAACTCTGTCAGCGCATCCAATACCGCGCTCTCGCAGATCGACACAGCCTCTTCGATTCTTGAGATTTTTCGAGACTTTCCAACATAGGTCGCTCGAATAAGAGACCAACACAGCATCCACCCTACCGCAACAGCATAATGATTCCCACGCTCCGCGAAGCGCGAAATTCCTATACCAGTCGCCCAGCAAGCGCTACTTACGGCGCGGGAAAGTTCCGCGCTTTTGAGGCTCCTGTCTGGAACTGAAAGAATGGACGATAGGAGACCATCAAGAATCTCGACTGGCAACGGATCACCAGCATTAGTCATATACAGCTCTAACAGCGCTTTTGTGTCCGCAATTTCGCTAGGCCACAAAGAAGCCGCATGTCGTTTACAAAGATCAAGCAAGGTACCTCTTGACCAAAGCTCGAGCATTGCAGGATAGGAGGAGTCATTAATCTCACGCGCGGCAACCTGCACCTCTTCGTTGAACTCTCCGTTAGAAACAAGGTAGGCGCGGTAAGGCCCTGCGGGAAAACCTGGAAAGGAAGGGCGCTGCGTCAGTAACTGGACGACCTGCGTCTGCATCTTACGGAAAGACTCCACATTCATTCGGCCACGTGGATCACCCTTCAGTTGGAACGCGCAGCCAACTCCATCTGGCGCCACAGCTAGAACGTCTTTCCCATACTCAAGCGTGCAATGCCTAGTGCTGTGAAGCACGCGATACCCATCAGCTGCGAGCATCTGCACAAACACCGCTTGATAGCTCCGCTCGCTGGCACTATCCAACCAGTTTTCTAGAAGCTTCTCTAGCACGCCATTCCTCCCGTTTTCTTTCCATTAGCTCTTCCCAGCGCTGAGAAATCGCGGGGTCACTAGTAATCTGCTCTTCAACCTTCTTCAAGCCCTCTATCGCCCCAGCACCTGCACTGATTACAAGACCCTTAATGTTCCCAGATTCATCGAAATCAAGATGCACCTTCTCGAAGACAGCAAAGACGCTTTCTAGCGGCGTCATACCTGCCTGACTCACTACTTGACCCGTTGCCTCCAATACTCTGTCAATCTCGCCATAGAAGTGCGTGGCCATCTGCTTCGCCATCCCTTCGGATAGTTCATCAATGAGCTTGGCCCGCTCTTCGATAGTCAACGTCCCAACTTTGCTGGTCGGAATTGATACTTCTCCGCTAGCCATCTTCATGTCGGAGACGTCGCTTGATCCATCGGCGCGCAACGTCCTCATCTGGTCGCCTTCATGGATTATCTGTACAGGTGACAGCGATAGCGCCCCCATCTTGCGGTGAGACTCAGAACGAATGTGCCTATTGATAATTTCCTGCAACTCATTCTTCAGAGACTGGATATTGGGAAGCACGCGCTTTCCCCTAGGTGTTGGCGTCGGCAGATCCTAGCGCACTATCTCAACCACGCCACCCGCACGGGCTCCGCTGGCTCCGACCGACTTAACCCAAAAAATGAGGTCAGGTTCATTTTTCAAACGATGCCCCGCGTTGAACGCAACCGCGCGGGCGATGGCTGCCAACAAACATGGCACCACTCGCTGCAGTAGTTCGCACCCAACTGATCCAACGGACCCGCTTCACACGCCCCACCCCCAACAGCGCTATCGTGCCCACACCCCGCATCGGGATTGCGAACATGACCGCTCGCCTGTCGCTCCTGGCCTGCGAGAGAAAAGGGTCAGGTTCATTTTTCAAACGGCTGCCGCGTTGAACGCAGCCGCACGGGCGATGGCTGCCAACAAACATGGCACCAATCGCTGTAGTAGTTCGCGCCCAACTGATCCAACGGACCCGCTTCACACGCCCCACCCCGAACAGCGCTATCGTGCCCAAACCCCGCATCGGGATTGCGAACATGACCGCTCGCCTGTCGCTCCTGGCCTGTGCCTTGCCCCTGCTGGCCGCGTGCCAGATGCCTGCCGCCGGCAGCGAGGCGGCGCGCAAGGCGGCTGAATCCGAAGCCTGGCCCGCTACGGCAGCGCCCCTGGCGCAGTCCGCGGCACCGGCCAGCGCGCCGCCAACGGCCGACGCCCCGGTGCAGGCCGCCGCCACGCCGCAAAACACCACGCCGCCGCCGATGGCCGGCCCCGCGCCCGCGCGCCGCCTCCCCGACCCGCCCTTCGTGATGGCCACAGTGGCCACGCTGAACGAGCCGTGGGCGATGACGTTCCTGCCCGATGGCCGGCTGCTGGTCACGCTGAAGCCCGGCCAGCTGCGGCTGGTGAACGTGGCCAATGGCCAGGTGGGCACCATCGCCGGGGTGCCGTCGGTCGCCTATGGCGGCCAGGGCGGGCTGGGCGACGTGGTGCTGCATCCGCAGTTCGCCAGCAATCGCTACGTGTACCTCAGCTATGCCGAGTCCGGCAGCGGTGGCGTGGGCGCAGCGGTGGCGCGTGGGCGGCTGACGCTGGATGCCAGCGGCAACGGCGGCAGCCTCACCGACGTGCAGGTGCTGTGGCGGCAGATGCCCAAGGTGGGCGGCAACGGCCACTTCAGCCATCGCCTCGCCTTCGGTGCCGACAACAGGCTGTTCATCACCTCGGGCGACCGCCAGGTGATGACGCCCGCGCAGGACCTGGGTTCCAACCTCGGCAAGATCATCCGCCTCAACGACGACGGCAGCGTGCCCACCGACAATCCGTACGCCTCGCAGGGCGGCCTGGCCGCGCAGGTGTGGACCTGGGGCCACCGCAACCCGCTGGGCATCGCGTTCGACAGCATCGGCCGGCTGTGGAGCCACGAGATGGGCCCCGCGCATGGCGACGAGCTCAACCTGATCGAACGCGGCACCAACTACGGCTGGCCGCTGGTGTCCGAGGGCAACCATTACGACGGCACGCCGATCCCGAGCCACAACACGCGCCCGGAGTTCCGCGCGCCGGCCACCTACTGGGTGCCGACCATCGCGCCCGCGGGGTTCGTAATCTATTCCGGCGACATGTTCCCGTACTTCAAGCGCGACGGCTTCATCGGCGGACTCGCCTCGCAGGCGCTGATCCAGGTGCGCTTCGAGGGCAACACCGCACGCGAGTTCAAGCGCTACCCGATGACGCGCCGCATCCGCGAAGTGGAGCAAGGCCCCGACGGCGCGCTGTGGCTGCTGGAAGACGGCGGCAACTCGAGACTGTTGAAGCTGACGCCTGCGTTGCCCTGATTGCAACCGCGGTGTGTTGGCGGCGCGGCAGATGATTCAACCGGTTGGCGTGTGTGTTGCAAGCCGCACAAGCAGTTGAACGACGAAGTGTTTGAATGCGCGTGTGCGGCATGACTGCGTGCTTTTTGCGGCGCGTCATCGCGCCGACCGACGAACGGTCGGATTTTTTACGGGCGGCTAACGCGGGGTGCGATAGGCTGCAACCGTCGAAGAAAAAGCGGGAAGCGAAAGCCGAACGCAATCGCTTCGACAAGGAAGGTCCAGCCGGACGGGGCAACCCGCCAGACTGGGCCTTCTGCTTTTGGGGGACGCGAATTTTTTTGTGTGCGGGCATGCCGACGACCAACGCACGCCGTCATGTCCGCACAGGCGCACCGTTACCTGGGACGTTCTTGTGATGGTGCGACATGCACACGGCAATCCTGGACGGTTTGCGAGCTTGGCAATGGAGGGTTCGGTCTTCGGCATGGTGGTGGCGTAGCCATTCCGGCCGTCTCACTTCGCCGGCCCTGATCCGACCTGCGGGCACCTCGCTCTGCGCCCCGGCCCTGCGTAGCACGCAGGGCGTTCGGGCGGACGCGAGCCAGTGACTCGCAAGCAGTCCTCCTTCACCCCGGAGGGAGAAGGGACCAGTAGCCCCTCTCCCTCCGGGAGAGCGGTTGGGGTGAGGGGCGGCGAAGCGGTGATGGCTTGGATCGATGCATCCGTTCCGGGCCATTGGATGTGTTCCGGACGGCATCTCGCGCAGCCGGGCATGACGTTGCGCGACTGCATTGCACCTCCATTCCACCCTTCGTGGGCACCACACAGCCGCCGTTCCGGCAGGCGGGCCGCAAACGTGGGAAAATGCCGCCCCGTCCGCTCCGGACGGCCTGGCAGCACCCTCCAGCGCGACCGTCCCGGGATGTCACCGGTGCGCCCCGCCGTGTTGCCGGACTCTTCCAGCCCGTCGGGACCGGTCACTCGATCCCTTGCCGCCGGGCCTTTCCAAGGCAACTCCATCGGGCGCTGGCGTCCATTGCTTGCCGATCCACCGACTGAGCCGCCATGACCACTGATGCCACCCCCCGTTTCACCGATTTCGCCCTGCCCGAGCCGCTGCTGAAAGCGCTGGCCGACGTGGGCTACGAGTCGCCGTCGCCGATCCAGGCCGCCACCATCCCGCCGCTGATGGCCGGGCGCGACATGCTGGGCCAGGCCCAGACCGGCACCGGCAAGACCGCCGCCTTCGCCCTGCCCGCACTGGCCCGGCTGGACCCGGATGCAAAGAAGCCGCAGGTGCTGGTGCTGGCGCCCACGCGCGAGCTGGCCATCCAGGTGGCCGAGGCCTTCCAGAAGTACGCCACCCACCTGCCCGGCTTCCATGTGCTGCCGATCTACGGCGGCCAGGCCTACGGCGTGCAGCTGGGCGCGTTGAAGCGTGGCGTGCAGGTGGTGGTGGGCACCCCGGGGCGCGTGATCGACCACCTCGACCGCGGTTCGCTGGACCTGTCGGAACTGCGCACGCTGGTGCTGGACGAAGCCGACGAGATGCTGCGCATGGGCTTCATCGACGACGTGGAAGCGGTGCTGAAGAAGACCCCGGAGACGCGCCAGGTGGCGTTGTTCTCGGCGACGATGCCGGCGCAGATCAAGCGCATCGCGCAGACCTACCTGAAGGACCCGGTGGAGATTGCGATCAAGTCGCAGACCAGCACCGCGGCCAACATCCGCCAGCGGGTGTGGATGGTCAGCGGCACCAACAAGCTGGACGCATTGACCCGCATCCTGGAGGCCGAGGCCTTCGACGCGATGATCATCTTCGCGCGTACCAAGCTGGGCACCGCGGAACTCGCCGAAAAGCTGAGCGCACGCGGCTTCGCCGCCGCCGCGATCAACGGCGACCTCGACCAGAAGCAGCGCGAGAAGACCATCCAGTCGCTGAAGGATGGCCGCATCGACATCCTCGTCGCCACCGACGTGGCCGCGCGCGGACTGGACGTGGAGCGCATCAGCCACGTGCTGAACTACGACATCCCCTACGACACCGAAAGCTACGTGCACCGCATCGGCCGCACCGGCCGCGCCGGTCGCAGCGGCGAGGCGATCCTGTTCGCCGCCCCGCGCGAGCGCGGCATGCTGGGCGCGATCGAGCGCGCCACGCGGCAGAAGATCGAGCCGATGCAGCTGCCCAGCGTGGAAACGGTGAACGAGCGCCGCGTGGCGAAGTTCCTCGACCGCGTGACCGAGGCACTGGCGCATCCGGAGCTGGCGCTGTTCCGCGACCTGGTGGAACGCTACGAGCGCGAGCACAACGTGCCCGCCGCCGAGATCGCCGCGGCGCTGGCCAAGGTGGTCCAGGGCGACACGCCGCTGCTGCTGGCGGCCTCCGCCGACAAGCCGCGCAAGTTCGACCGCGACGAAGGCCGCGGCCCGCGCGAGCGGATGGAGCGTCGCGAGCAGGCCGGGGCCAGGGTCGACTTCCCACCGTCCCTCCGCGACCGCGCCGAACCGCAGCCGAAGAAGGCCCACGCCGACGCCGGCTTCCGCAAGCCCGCCGACGACACAGCCGCCGCGCCCCATTCGCGCGCGACCAATGCCGGCGAGACGATGTTCGCCGACGACCGCGGCCCGGTGCGCAAGCCGGCCAAGGCGCGCGACAGCGAGTACGCGATGGAAACCTTCCGCGTCGAGGTGGGCCATGTGCACGGCGTGCAGCCGGGCAACATCGTCGGCGCCATCGCCAACGAGGCCGACCTGGAAAGCAAGTACATCGGCCGCATCGACATCCGCGACGACTACAGCCTGGTCGACCTGCCCGAAGGCATGCCGCGCGAATTGCTGGAACACCTGAAGAAGGTGCGCGTGGGCGGCCAGCAGTTGCGCATGCGTCGCGCCGAAGACGCCGACACCGGCGCCCCGCCGCGCGGCAAGCGCCCGTTCGCCGGCAAGCCGCACGGCAAGGGCCCGCCGAAGGGCCGTCCGCCGGGCAAGCGACGTCCCTGAGCCGGGCGGCAGCGCAAGACATCGACAATCCCGTCATCCCCGCGCAGGCGGGGACCCAGGGACGTTGTCCTTGAAGACGATGCGCTGAATCGTCAGCCTTCAACGCTCGGTCGCCCCTCTCACCCCAGCCCCGCTCCGCGCCCGGCCCGTGCCAGCGGCACGGGCGCCATGGCGCGCAAACCGTGCGCCGTCGCCCCGGAGGGACAGAGGTTTCCTGGCCCTTCTCCCTCCGGGGTGAAGGAGGACTGCTTGCGAGCCACTGGCTCGCGTCCGCCTGAACGCCCTGCGTGCTACGCAGGGCCGGGGCGCAGAGCGAGGTGTCCGCAGGGCGGATGAGGGGCGGCGAAGCGGTGATGGCGCAGATCGTGGCGTCTGTCCCGCGCCATCGAATTCCTTCCGCACAGCAATGTGCGCGGGCGCTGACGACGAACGTGTGCAAGTGCGAAGCCCGCGAGCGGGATCGATCGAACCTCCCCTAGAATCCAGCCATGCCCCGCATCCTGGTCTTCCAGCACGTTGCCGCCGAACCGCTCGGCACGCTCGATCCGCTGATCCGCAGCCGCGGGCATCGCATCCGCTTCGTCAATTTCGAACGCGAGCCGGACGCGCAGCCGAACGTCGACCGCTACCAGGGCCTGGTGGTGCTGGGCGGGCCGATGAACGTCGAGGACCAGGCCCAGCGCCCACACCTGCGCACCGAACTGCGTGCGATCGAACGCATGCTGTCGCTGGGGCGGCCCGTGCTTGGCATCTGCCTGGGCGCGCAGTTGCTGGCGCACGCGCTGGGGGCACCGGTACGCCGCCACGTTGCGCCGGAGATCGGCTGGTATCCGCTGCGCACCACCGACGCCGGCCGCAGCGACGCGGTGCTGTCACCGCTGGGCGAACAGGCGCCCGTGTTCCAGTGGCATGGCCGCCATTTCGAAATCCCCGACACTGCCGTGCACCTCGCCCACAGCGATACCTGCGACCAGCAGGCCTTCCGCTGGGGCGACAATGCCTACGGCTTCCAGTTCCACCTGGAGATGGACCAGCCACTGATCGAACGCTGGCTGGCGAACCCGGGATATCGCGAGGAACTCGCCGCGCTGGCCGGCACGCAGGACGAGGCCCGCATCCGCGCCGACACCGCCCTGCACATCGCCGGCATGCAGGCGCGCGCCGACGCGGTGTTCAACAACTTCCTCGACCTGGTGGGCCGACCGAACCGCCGCATCGTGCTGCCGTCGCGGGAGTTCGGATAGCGCATCTGCCTGGCGCGTGCGGCTGGCGTGCAGGGCCTGCAACGCAGGCCTCGTGCATCTTGGCCGACCCCACCCCCACCTGCCGCGCGAGGGTTGGTGCCGACACGCATCAAGCCTGCGGCTAGCAGGCCTACAGGGCGTTGCACACCGCCTTTGCAAGGGTGACGGCCATGGGAAGTGCGAAGAAACATGCTTGCGTATCGATTGGTGAAAGCACAATCGCCCAGCCGCACCGCTCCTACTGGGTGCGCGGGCATGCCGACAGCCTGTCCAGCAACGCCACCCAGAACGCCTCGGGCAGCTGCGCGTCGATCCCCACGCTGAAATGCCGCGCCGTTGCAAACGCGGCGCACTTCACCGCATCCTTCTCGGTCATCAGCACCGGCAAATCGCTGCCGAAGGCCAGGTCGCCCGCCACGTAACGGTGATGGTCCGGGAACGCGTGCGGCACCACGCCGATGCCAAGCCCACGCAGCATCGTGAAAAAGCGCTCCGGATCACCGATGCCTGCAACCGCATGCACGCGCTGGCCGGTGAACGCGGCCAGCGACTGCGGGCGGCCGCCGTGCAGGGGACGCGCCTGCGTGGCGTGAAGCCGCATCGGCCACTCGCCGAAGCCGGGCTCCACACCGTTCGCACTACCAACGTTGAGCACGCGGAAGTCGCAGCGCGCACCGCGTTCGACCGGCTCGCGCAGCGGCCCGGCCGGCAGCAGGCGGCCGTTGCCGTAGCGACGCACGCCATCGACGACCTCGATCTCGACATCGCGCTGCAGGCGATAGTGCTGCAGGCCGTCGTCGCAAACCACGATGTCGCAGCCTTCGGCGACCAAGGCGCGCGCCGCGGCCACGCGGTCGGCATCCACGCGCACGTTTGCATGGGTGCGCAGCGCGATCAGCACCGGCTCGTCGCCGCCCAGCCGTGGATCGGTCGAGGGCTCCACCCAGCGCCCCTGCCCGGCGTCGTCGCGGCCATGGCCACGACTGGCGACCCCCGGGGTCCAGCCGGCGGCGCGCAGGCGCTCGACCAGCGCGATCACGAGCGGGGTCTTGCCGCTGCCACCGGCGATCAGGTTGCCAACCACCAGCACCGGCACCGGCACGCGCTGGCTGCGCAACAGGTGCTTGCGATACAGCGCACGGCGGAGTGCGATGGCGCCGCCGTACAGCGACGCCAGTGCGCGCGCAGGCAGCGGTGGCGCGCGATCGCCGAACCACCAAGCCGGGGGGGTGCCCCGATGGCCGCTCACGCGCCCTGCTCGCGGAACTGCATGCCATGCAGGTGCGCATACAGGCCGTCCTGCCGCAGCAGTTCGGCGTGCGTGCCCTGTTCGACCAGCCGACCGTGGTCCAGCACCAGCACCTGGTCGGCATGCTCGATGGTGGACAGGCGATGGGCGATGACCAGCGTGGTGCGGTCGGGCATCAGCCGCGTCAGCGCGTCCTGCACCAGGCGTTCCGATTCGGTATCCAGCGCAGCGGTGGCTTCATCCAGGATCAGCACCGGCGCATCGCGCAGGATGGCGCGCGCAATCGCCAGACGCTGCCGCTGCCCACCCGACAGCAGCGCACCGTTCTCGCCGACCGGGGTGGCGATGCCCAACGGAAGGCGTTCGATGAACTCCCACGCATTCGCGGCTTCGGCCGCGGCGCGCAGCGTGTCGGGGTCGGCATCGCTGGCATAGGCGATGTTGGCGGCGATGCTGTCGTCGAACAGCATCACCCGCTGCCCGACCAGCGCGATCTGCCGGCGCAGGTCGGCCAACCGGTAGTCGTCGAGCGGCTTGCCGTCGAGCGAGATGCGGCCCGATGTGGGCTCGTAGAAGCGCGGCACCAGCCGGACCAGGCTGGTCTTGCCGCTGCCCGAGCGTCCGACGATCGCGGTCACCGTGCCCGGCCGCGCGGTGAAGCTGATGTCCTGCAGCGCGATGTGCTGGTCGTCCTCGCCGTAGCGCAATGACACCTTGTCGAACACCAGTTCTCCGCGCGAACGCGCCAGCACGGTAGTGCCGGTGTCGCGCTCCTCTTCGGCATCGAGCACGGCGAACAGGCGCTCGGCTGCCGCCACGCCCCGTCCGATCACGCTCTGCACGTTGGTGATGCGACGCAACGACGGCACGATGCCCATCATCGAGGTCATCAGCAGCATGAACTGGCCGGGATTGAGCTGCCCGGCCAGCGATTCACGGATGGCCACCCACACGATCGCCGCCAGCGCCAGCGCCGCGAGGATCTGCACCAGCGCCGACGCCACCGCGCGCGTGGTCTCCACCTTCATGTTCAGTCGCAGGATGCGATTGGCGAAGGTGGCGTAGCGGTGGCTTTCGAATGCCTGCGCGCCGTACACCTTCACGTCCTGCTGCGCGGCCAGCGACTGCTCCGCGCTGGAGGCCAGGTCGCCCATGCCGTCCTGGATGCCATGGCTGATGCGACGGTAGCGCCGCCCCACGTACCAGACCAGCACGCCGATCAACGGCGCGATCAGCACCATCGCCAGCGTCACCTTGATGCTGGTGTACAGCATCAGTCCGAACAGGCCGATGATGGTCAGGCCGTCGGTGACCAGCGTCTTCAGCGCGTCGGAGCTGGCCTGGGTGACCTGTTCGGTGTCGAAGTTGAGCCGGCTCACCATCACCGGCACCGCTTCCTCGTCGAAGCGCGCACTCGGCAGGCGCAGGTACTTGCCCAGCACCAGCTCGCGCAGGTCGCGCACCACGCTGCGGCCGGTGCGCGCCATGCCGTAGTCGGTGACGAAGGTGGCGATGCCGCGCACCACGAAGATGCCCACGATCGCCAGCGGCAGGACCACCGCCATGCCCGGCTGCGGGTCGACGAAGCCGTCGTTGGTCAGCGGTTCCATCAGCTTGGCGAAGGCCACGCCGGCCACCGCCTCGACCACCATCGCCACCATCGCCAGCGCCAGGAACGGCCAGTAGGCCATGGCGTGGCCCAACAGGCGCCGGTAGATCGGCCATGCACCCGCCTCGCCGATGCGCACGTCTTGCTTGCGCGCTTCAGTCATGGAGCGACGGCCGCCGCGGGTTGTTCGGGCGCCGTGGCATTGGCGATGCGGGTAAAGCCCAGCTGCCCCAGTGCGTCGTACGCGGTTACCACGGCCTGCCACGGCGTGCGCGCGTCGGCGCGCAGCAGAACGGTGCGGTCGCGGTCGTCGCCGGCCACTTCCACCAGCGTGCGCTTGAGCGACTCCACGTCGGTGCGCAGCGCCTCGCGGTCCTCGACGAAGTAACGGCCGTCGGCGTTGATCAGCAGGCTCAGCGAATTCGACTGCGCCTCGTTGCGCTCGCCCGTCGCGCGCGGCAGTTCCAGCTTCAGCACCGAGCGTGCGTCGAAGGTGGTGGTGATGACGAAGAAGATGATCAGCACCAGGATGACGTCGATCAACGGCACCAGGTTGATCTCGGGCACGTCCTCGGCGCGACGGTCGCGGATACGCATTCGCTCAGCCCTGGCGCTCGAGGCCGGCATCGGCCACGGCCGCCGCGGCACGACGGGCACGCGGGTCGATGGCGTCCATCAGCTGGATGGCCTCGCTTTCCATCT
Source organism: Luteimonas aestuarii (assembly GCF_004357985.1). Taxonomy (GTDB): domain Bacteria; phylum Pseudomonadota; class Gammaproteobacteria; order Xanthomonadales; family Xanthomonadaceae; genus Luteimonas; species Luteimonas aestuarii. The sequence continues at coordinate 41,231 of NZ_SMTF01000021.1, forward strand.
CGACGATGTAGCCGTCGATGCGTCCTCGGAAATAGCGATGGAAGATCAGCGCCGGCACAGCCACGATCATGCCCGCCGCCGCGCACACCAGCGCCTTGCCGATGCCCCCGGCCAGCTGGTTGACGTCGCCCACGCCATGTTCCATCACGCCCAGGAACATCTGGATCATGCCGACCACGGTACCGAACAGGCCCAGCAGCGGGCCCGCGCCGGCGATGGTGCCCAGCGCATTGAGGAAACGCTCCATGCGGTGCGCGATATGGCGACCCACGTCCTCGACGCGTTCGCGGATCTCCTCGCGCGGGCGGTTGCGCACGTCCAGCGCGGACGCCAGCAAGGCACCCAGCGGTGAGTTACGGCGCAGCGATTCGATGTGCACCGGGTCCAGCTTGCCGCGCGATGCCCAGGCACGCACTTCCTGGCCCAGGCCCGGCGGCAGCACGGCCTTGCGGCGTAGCGCCCAGAAGCGTTCGACCACGATCGCCAGGCCCACGGCGGACAGCAGCAGCAGCGGAATCATCGGCCAGCCGCCCGCCTTCACCAGTTCCAGCACACGCACCCCTTCGGCCCGTCGGCCCGCTCAATCCGGGCGATAGGATACCCCGCCCGCCTCGACCTGCAGCCGCGCTTGCCGGTGCGCCGCGTCCCACGGGCGGCGGTGGGTCTGGCGGCGCGCGTCGATGCGAACGCCGTCACGCTGCAAGCGGATGCGCAGCGCCCCACCCTCGGCCGTGGAAGGCACCTCGGCGCCCGCCACCTGCCAGCGCTGCAATATGTCCGGGTGCGGATGGCCAAAGCGATTGCCGTAGCCCGCCGAAACCACCGCGTGGGAGGCACCGGTGGCGGCGATGAAGCGTGCATCCGATGAATGCCGGCTGCCATGGTGCGCCATCAACACCACGTCGGCACGCACGGCATCGGGCTGGTTGCGCGCCAGCGTGCGCTCGACCACTTCGCCGATATCGCCAGGCAGCAGTACCACGCCATGTTCCCCTGCCACGCGCAGTACGCAGCTGGCCTCGTTGCGGAACGGCGGGAAATGCACGTCGGGGTGCAGGAACTCGAAGCGCACGCCATCCATCGTCCAGGCCGATCCCGCCAGGCACGGCGCGGTCCCGGCCATCGCCGCTTCCAGCGGCGCGAACGCCACGGCCACCGGGAACCGCCGCCGTACCGCATCGTAGCCACCGACGTGGTCGGCATCGGCATGGCTGACCACCGCCACGTCCAGCCGACGCACGCCCAGCGCATGCAGCGCGGGCGACACCACCTGTTCGCCGGCGTCGAACCCATGCGGCATCGCCGGCCCCATGTCGTACAGCAGCGCATGTCGCGCCGTGCGCACCAGCACCGACAGCCCCTGCCCCACGTCGAACACCATCACCTCCACCTCGCCATGGCGCGGCAGCTGCCGGTCCGGCCACAGCAACGGCAACAGCAGCAGCACCGCCAGCGACTTGCCCGGCACGCCACGCGGCAGCATCAGCCAGAACGCCCCCAGCAGTGCCAGCGGCAGCGCGAACCAGCGCGCCTCGGGCAGCCACCACAGCGCGAACGGACTGGTGCCCATCCACGCGAACAGCCGCCAGCTGGGATCGAAACACCATGCCGCCGCGCGCCACGCCGCATCGCCCCAGCCCACGTGCAAGGCTTCCAGCGCAGTGCCGATCAACGACAGCGGTACCACCACCAGGCTCCACCACGGAATCGCCACCAGGTTGGCCAGCGGCCCGGCCACCGAGGCCTGGCCGAACAGGATGGCCGTCAGCGGCAGCAGCCCCAGCGTCGCCACGCCCTGCGCGGTGAGGAAGCCGCGCACCACAGGCACGGAAGTCGCCCGCGGCAGGCACCACACCAGCCATGCCACGCCCGCGAAACTCAGCCAGAACCCCGCGCCCAGCACCGACAGCGGATCGACCAGCAGGATGGCGATGGCCGCCATCGCCAGCGCATCGGCCACGCTGGCGTGGCTGCGCCACAGCCGGGCCAGGGCGACCACGCCGATCATCAACACCGTGCGCACGGTGGGCAGTTCGAACCCGGCCACCGCCGCATAGCCCAGCCCGCCCACGAAGGCCACCAGCGCCGCCGCCTGCGGACGCGGCATCCGGCGCGCCAGCCCGGGCAGCAGCCACCACACGCCCGCCGCCAGCAGCGCAAAGAACCCCGCCGCCAGACCGACATGGAACCCGGAGATCGCGATCAGGTGCGTCAGGCCGGTGGCGCGCAGGGTTTCCCAGTCGGCATCGGTCAGGGCGCGCGTATCGCCGATGGCCAGGGCGCGCACGTAGCGCGACGAATCCTGCGGAATGGCGGCCTCGATCCGCATCGCCACGTCGTGTCGCCAGCCATCGATGCCGCCGGCATCGGACAATCGCTGCACGGGTTCGGCAGCGCGCAAATAGCCGATCGCCGCGATGCGATGCGCCAGCGCGTGCTTCTCGGCATCGAACCAGCCCGGGTTGCGCAAGCCGCGCGGCGCCCGCACCCGCGCCGTGAACCGCCACTCGCTGCCTGGCGCGATGGCGAAGCGGCGTTCGTCCACTGCGCCCCAGCCGTCGTACCACGACAGCCGCAGCTTTCGGCCGCGCAGGAACGCGGGCATGTCATCGCTGCGCGCCACGCGGAACTCGAAGCGCGTGCGCGTGGCTTCGTGCTCGGGCAGGCCGATCACCTGTCCGGCCAGCGCGATGTCACTGCGTTCTTGCGCCAATGGCAGGCGCAGCGACATTGCGTGGCTGCCATGCAGACCACACAGGCCGAATCCCGCCAGCAGCGCCCCGGCCACGCGCACGCGGCCCGGCCGCCACCACAGCAGCAACCCGGCCAGCAGCACCGCTGCGGACAGCACCCAATGCGGCCAGGCGGGCAACCGCAGCGCAGCCGTCGTTCCGAGCGCCAACGAAGCCGCCACGGCGATCCCCACTGGCGGCGTCCGTGCAGCCGCAGTCATCGTGCGCGGTCCAGCGGACTCAACACGCCAGAGCCGCCGCGGTTGAGCACGTGCACATAGATCTGCGTGGTGGTCACATCCTTATGGCCCAGCAGTTCCTGCACCGTGCGGATGTCGTAGCCGGATTCGATCAAATGCGTAGCAAATGAGTGCCGCAACGTATGCGCCGACACCGGCTTGACGATGCCCGTCAGCCGGCAGGCCGCCTTCAACGACCGCGACAGCACCGCCTCGTCGACATGGTGCCGACGCTCGCAACCATCGCGCGGGTCCACACTGCGGCGCTTCGCCGGAAACACGTACTGCCAACCCAGCTCACGCGCGGCATTGGGATACTTCCGCGCCAGGGCATGCGGCAACCAGGCCTCGCCGAAACCGTCGGCAACATCCTGTGCATGCCATGTACGGGACCGCTCGATCTCGGCCCGCAGATGCGGCACCAGCGACGCCGGCAGCACCGTGCGCCGATCCTTGGCACCCTTGCCCTCGCGCACCGTGATCTCGTTGCGTGCGAAGTCCACATCCTTGATGCGCAGGCGGACGCCTTCCATCAACCGCATGCCCGTCCCATACAGCAGGCTCGCCAGCAGCCACGTCCGGCCTTCCATTGCCGCCAGCAACCGGCGCACCTCATCCTGCGACAGCACCACCGGCACCTTCGCCGGCCGCTTCGCACGGATCACATCCTCCATCCACGGGAGCGCCTGCTGCAGCACCTCGCGGTACAGGAACAAAATGGCCGCCAACGCCTGGTTCTGCGTACTGCCCGCCACCTTGTCGCGAACCGCGAGCGTGGTCAGGAACGCCTCGACCTCCGGCCCGCCCAACTCCCGCGGATGGCGCTTGTCATTGGCCAGGATGAAGCGCCGGACCCAACCCACATAAGCCCGCTCGGTGCGCAAGCTGTATCGCTTTGCCCGCAGCTTGTGCCGAACCTGATCCAGCAACCGCGCCGGACGCTTCCCCTCTGCATCCGTTACCGCCCCGTTCCGTGGGTGATAAGACATACCGCCTCACTCCGTGAGATGCGTATGTCGATCATCGGCCGCCAGAAGCCAATTCGGAATCAGCCAAAGCGTTGAATCGTCGTCAGATTTCCCTGATTGACAGTAAAAACCAGCGGCTGAATACTCCTTGCTATGAGCCCTCTACGGGGGGCAATCAGTAGTTAGGCCGCATGAAAGACACATCGGATGTGACTCCTCGGCTGGATCTTTTCGCACGAGCAATCTGTGTTGCATCGGGCGCTGTGCTTGCGGTGATTTCATGGCTGGCGTACAGCGGCGGCGGCCCGGCTTTTGCATACTGGTTCTGTGGGCTTGGAGCAATTTTCTTGCTTACCGCTGGAACTTTCGGGCCACGAAGCTTACGCGTAGGATTGGTCACATGGCTGCCCTGGGTCTAGTGCCACTGCGGCCTAACAATTCATTCAAGCCGACGCCGCTTCGCGGCGCGGCTTAATTCAGGCGTTAGGGCGCATGAGCAAGCAATTTCGGCTACCAAAGTTTTGGATACTAGCGCTGGCTCAACTAGCGCTTGCTGTTGCTATTGCGTGCATCTGGTTCTACTTTCGGACAGAGGCCTTTTTGGCCGGCGCTCCAAGCGGCGACCTATATGCCAACAACTGGGGCTTCCAGCTCATCGCCTTTGTTGTGGTCTGGCTGCCCGGTGTACTTCTGATAACTGGCATTCTGCTTGCCATTGAGCATCAAGCGCTCAAGCCATATTACTTGGCACAACAAACGGAGAGTGCGCGACATGCACCCTAACAATTCATTCAAGCCGACGCCGCTTCGCGGCGCGGCTTAATTCAAGCGTTATGCGGTGGTGGAGCAAGGGAATTTGCGTCGGTGAGCTTCGGTAGCACTTTCGCTGTGTTCCGCACGGGCTCCGGGCCGCACGCGTTGCTCTCGCCGCTACCGGGTACTTCCCGGCTTCGCCAAAGCGCAATTCACTGCCGTAGCGCAATCATCTTCGGCGGGCTTCGGTCAGTCCATGCCCGACAGTCTTTCGGGCAAGCCTGCACCGGCGACCTGTGGCATGCTTGGCTTGGCACGCGGTGTCGTGGTTTCGGGCTCGGTTTCATCCCGGTATCCGGGCCACCATCGCATAACAATTCGTTCAAGCCGATGCCGCTTCGCGGCACGGCTTAACTCAGGCGTTATGCGGCTGTGGAGCGTTGTACCAAGTAGTGTCGTCGCAACGGATTGACTGACATGCTGCCAGCTTCCTGTTCTGCCACTACTGCTCGCTTCTCGCCCTTCGGCAAGTCGCCTTGCCCTGTTGTGTGGGTGCGCCCTGGTGTCGTGGGCTTTGCTTCGGTTGTTTCGTCCGGTCGGTTGGGCGTGCCGGTTGGTTCCACAACCCATCACGACTACTGGCGGCACGCCATCGGCTTCGGGTCGCGGGCAGGTCGTCGGGGTGCGCCCGTGCTAACCGGCTTTCGGACGGGACAAGCGGCTTCGGCAGGTGGCCGGCGTGCGCTCCCGCGCCCAGTCGTCTGGCTTTCTGGTACTTTGCCGCATAACAGTTCATTCAAGCCGACGCCGCTTCGCGGCGCGGCTTAATTCAGGCGTTATGCGGTGGTGGAGCAAAGGCAGTCGCGTCGGTGAGCTTCGGAAGCACTTTCGCTGCGTTCCGCACGGGCTGCGGGCCGCATGCATCGCCCTCGCCGCTATCGGCCATATCTCATCTTCGCCAAAGCGCCATTCACTGTCGTAGCGCAATCATCTCCGGCGGGCTTCGGCCAGCCCATGCCAGACGGCCTTTCGGGCAAGCCTGCCCCGGCGACCTGTGGCATGCTTGGTCTGGCAGGCGGTGTCGTGGTTTCGGGCTCGGCTTCACCCCCGCATCCGGGCCACCATCGCATAACAATTCATTCAAGCCGAACCCGCTTCGCGGGTCGGCTTAATTCAGGCGTTAGGCCGCAGATGGCAGAAGTCACAATCTTTGGTTGGCAGCCCGGCATTCAAGTAGTGTCATGCATCGAGGCATTGCACAAGCACAGCGCTCTTTCGCTCAAGGCGTCTGCTGTCGTCATGGAGAGTGTTCTTGGCGGCACACCTCAAACCGTACCTGTCGCCACGCAATCGGAAGCAACTGATCTTTCGGATACTCTTGTAGGGCTGGGGGCGCTGGCACATGCGGCGTCAGCGGCCTAACAATTCATTCAAGCCGACGCCGCTTCGCGGCGCGGCTTAATTCAGGCGTTAGGGGGCTGGTGTGAGGTGCTTGTGGCTCATGCTATTCGCAGCAGTTCTTGTCACTTCCGGATGCACGTCGCGTCCAACGGTAGATGCTGCGCAATGCAAGGCCCATGGTGGCAATGTTCAAGGTGTCGGGATGTTCGCAACACCGGCATGTGTCGTACCGTACGCGGACGCCGACAAGGCATGTTCGGACAAGTCGGACTGCTTTGGCATATGCAAGGCCGCTCCGGATGCGGTCATCGGAGCTTTGGCCACTGGCACGTGCCAGCGCAACACGCATGACGTTTACGGGTGCTACAACGAGGTTAAGGCTGGGGTCGTTGTCGGTGGCATGTGCTGGGACTAGTCGTGACGCCCCCTAACAATTCATTCAAGCCGATGCCGCTTCGCGGCACGGCTTAATTCAGGCGTTAGACCGTATGGACACAAACGTTTCGCCTTCAAGTTCCAAGTACAACTGGCTTTGGCTTGTCTTTGGCACGGCATTCGGTGCCCCTATGTTTGCTCGGGGCCTAGAAGCCGGCATAACTCATAGGTGGCTTTGGGGCTTGGGCTTCATGCTGTTGGCTACGTTTGCTTTCCATCACCCGCTTGGTCAGAAATTTAGCCACATCCCATCCATGACACCCATCAAGAAGCTTGCGCTCTTTCTCGGTGCAGTTGGAGCCGTCTTATGCATGCTGGCGGCAGTACTCGCCATCCGGTGATACGGTCTAACAATTCATTCAAGCCGACGCCGCTTCGCGGCGCGGCTTAATTCAGGCGTTAGGCACCATGAAAGATCTCCTCTCAGTCGCAGTAGCTTCGTTGGTTGTCTCTGCACTATTGCCCTCTGCCATCGAGCGAGATGTGGTCTCACCAGTTGTTTTCGTCGTTTACTTCTTTCCAGTTGTATTTCTCTTGGCCGCGGCAATCTGCCTGCCATTTTATAAGTGGCTGTCGCTATCCAGCCGTAATAGAATTGCCTATACGGCTCCTTTTAATTTTCTAGTTTCCTCCGTTTCATTTGCGGCAATTTCTTGGCTTAGCAAGCCAGATTTCTCACAAGTTGGCGCTGCAATACTTGTTCAAGGCGGCTCCTATACAGCGTCCGGGGCTCTGCAAATGACGCAGCAATCATTTGCAGTTGGCCTAACGGCTGTAATTGGCACTTGCGTCTTCCACATGCTCCACAAGAGGCTCGCTGGTGCCTAACAATTCATTCAAGCCGACGCCGCTTCGCGGCGCGGCTTAATTCAGGCGTTAGGCCTACATGAAACATTTCTGGCACATAGCGTTACTACTCCTCTCCGCTTCGGCTTACGCCGGCTCGCAGCCGGATTCTTGGCTCCATAGTTGGCCCCAAGGCGCAACCGGCCAAGACGTCCCACCTGACCATATCACTGAGATTCCGCACTCTCTGTTCGGATATGCGGAGGACCTGCTCAAGAACGAGCCATATTTCCACATTGGAGACGGATACTTCCCGGGCTTTAGCTACGCTTGTCCAAATGGTACAAGCGCATACTTAGTTCGCGCGCTCTACGAACGTCCCACCAACGGTACTTTCAATGTTAAACAGCTGGGGCATGATCTTCTGGTTCGGCACTACGCGTTGGGACCAAAGTCGGTCTCGCACCGCTCTGCTCTGGTTGTTTGCCTTAGCTTTGAGCCGAAGCAAGTCTATGTGGCCACAGGCGGTGCGCTGTAGGGGTGAATTAACACGCGAAGTGCAACACCCCAAGTAGTTCTTCAAGTCGCTCGATCGGGGTCTTGTAGTCATAGCGTTTCCTGGGCCTGTGGTTGAGCTTGTGTGCGACGGCGTCGCAGTGGCCTTGCCGTACTTTGGCAAGGCTTCTTCGTTTAGGAAAGTACTGCCGTAGCAAGCCGTTGAAATTCTCGTTGCTGCCACGCTGCCACGGGCGGTGCGGGTACGCGAAGTAGCAACGGATGCCGGCGGCTTGCTCGAGTTCCTTGTAGCCGTGGAATTCGGTGCCGTTGTCCCAGGTGATGGTCTTGAACGGCAGGTCGCTTTCGCGGATCAGCTTCAGCGCAGCCCGGTTCACTGCAGTCGTCGTCCGGTGTGGCAGCTTCGCGACCAGGGCCAAGCCAGTGCTGCGCTCGACCAAGGTCAGGAGGCAGTCACGCTCGGTGACCGAGCCCATGACGGTATCTCCCTCCCAATGACCTACTTCGCCGCGGGTCTCAACCGTCTCGGGTCGAGTGTCGATCATGGGCTTGCCTTGCAGGCGGCTGTAATGACCCAGTGATTTCCTGCTCAGGTGTAACCTTTCCAAGGAGGCACAGATGAGCGCGGTAATGGAAGAAGAGATTAAGCGTTGGACGGCACGTCGGAAGTCGGCGTTGGTGCTG
>NZ_SMTF01000022.1 GCF_004357985.1 Luteimonas aestuarii
CATAGCAATGCACACTGAATTTGTGGCTCTTGAACCGCAGCGGCCACTCTTTCACCGGCTGCAGGCGGTCGTAAGGGTATGCGGCAGTGCCGGGCATGGCAGCCTCCCTGGCAGGCGTGTCGGAATGGGCACAGGCCGCCAGCGCCAGACTGGCGGCGGTCACAAGATAGAGAGGCTTGCCAGACATCAATAACGTCCTGTTCGGCGACCGGCCCGGCGCGCGTCCATTGCGCCCGATAGCCCGATGGTGCACACGCAGCGGCGTGCCGTCAATTCACGTCACGGCCGACAATAGCCGGCAGTTGCACCGGTTGCCCGCATCCTGTCCGGTGCCGTCGAACAGGGTAAAAAACAGGTATTCGTGCCCATCGCCCGACCGCTGTAGTACAGGCACTTCGTGGAGGTGCTGTGTCGATTGCACCCGCTCAGATAGGGCCCAGATCATCGCGTGTGAAGGGTCGTGATTCCCCCTGCCTGAAGCATTCGCCCATGACCGCATTCCCCTCGGTCAATACGCGTAGGACGCGGCAAGAATCAGTCTATTACGCCAGTCGCGATGTGCTGCACGGCGACATCGCGCCCCGAAGGCCTGTCGCGGCTGAGGGCGCGCGAGCAGAAGGCCGAGTCCCCGAGCAAGCTGTTCGGCTAGGCGCGTCCGGTTTCGCCCAAGCGCCGCTTGGGCGCGAGAATTCTCCGACGAGCCAGCGCGACTTTGCGGATCGCGTCCAAGTGCGCTGCGACGGACAATGGCCATTCGAGTGGACAAAAAAGCCCGGCCGTTGCCGGCCGGGCCACTTCGCGACGCCGGGAGAGAGGGGGAGGGCGGCGTCGCGGTCTTGCGCTGTCTTTTCTACATGAGGCCAAAGGCCACGATTACCAGCTGAAGCGCGGACCGACGAACCACTGGCGGTCGCCGCCGCTGACCAGCTTCACGTCGCCACTGATGCCCCAGTTCTGGTTGAACTTGTACTGCGCACCCAGGCGGCCGTAGAAATCGCCGTCGACCTGGTCGCCATCCTCGTAACCGGCCAGGGCATAGCCCTCCAGCGCCGGCAGCAGCGCGCTGCGGGCACCGACTTCCACGCTCCAGCCATCGGCATCGCCGAAGCTGCCCAGGTCGACCTTCTCATAGGCGATGCGGGTCAGCAGGTCGGTACGCGCGGTCAGGGTGTGGTTGTAACCCACGCCCAGGCGCCACTGGTCGAAATCGAGGTTGCTGTTGTCGAACTCCTGGTTGGCGTAATCGCCGAACACGTGGAAATTCGGGTGGAACGCGATCGAGCCCTTCACCCCGAAGCCATCGGCATCGGGCAAACCCTCGAGGTCGGTGGCGGCATATCCGCCCTCCACGTAGTTGTAGGACAGGCCTTCGGCTGCGGAGACCGCCGCCAGCGGCAACATGGCCAGCAGGCCGAGGGCAAGTACGGAACGCTTCATCGGGGTGGTGCCTCTTCTGTTCTTGTGCGCTTTTTGATGGGGCCACCCCGGCGGCTTGGGGAGGGAGGGGAACCGTCGGGGAAAACGGTGGCCGCCGGGGTGGTGACGTCATTCTGGACCCGCCTTCACAACCGGCACTGAATATTGAACCCACGAGTTCAGGAACTTTCTGCGTCGATCGCGATCCGGGCGCAGCGCGGGCACGCCTTTCAGGCGCCGCCCGGGAAACCGAGCTGACGCCAGGCCTCGAAGGCCACGACGGCCACGGCATTGGACAGGTTGAGGCTGCGGTTGCCCGGTCGCATCGGCAAGCGCAGACGGTGTCCTTCCGGCACCCGCGCCAGCACATCATCCGGCAAGCCGCGGGTTTCAGGGCCGAAAAGAAACGCGTCACCCGGTTGGTAGCACGGCTCGTCGTAACGCGTGTTGTTCCGTGTACTCAGCGCAAATAGCCTCGGCGCCTGGATCTTCTCCAGCGCATGTTCGAACCCGTCATGGACCTGCACGGATGCGTACTCGTGGTAGTCGAGTCCCGCACGGCGCAAGTTGCGATCGTCGAGGTCGAAGCCGAGCGGCGCGATGAGATGCAGATGCGCACCCGTGTTCGCGCACAGGCGGATGACGTTGCCGGTGTTCGGTGGGATTTCGGGCTGGTAGAGAAGGATGTTGATCATGTCGTCTTGGGTGGAGATCCAGCTTGTCGATGACAACAGCGGAGATCGCCGTCGCGCCAACGCGGCCCGGCGCCAGAAGCCGCGCTTCCAGAAGTCTGTCGCATATCGCATCCAAAACGGGAGTCCCGAAACTTGAATACGTCGTACCGCAGTTCACGTGGCCTGCAGCGTAGCGCGCTGGCGGCCGCGATTTCCTCCGCCGTTGCCCTGAGCGGCGCCGCATTCGCCCAGGAACAACCGGACCGTGCCGAGCCTGCGCAACAAAGCGCCGAGCAGCACGCCGCCGCCCTCGATACCGTGACCGTCACCGCGCGCAAGCGCACGGAATCGATCATGGAAGTGCCGATGAACATCACGGCGATCAGCGCGGAAGAGCTGGCGTCCCGCGACCTGACCAGCGTCGGCGAGATCTACCGCACCATCGCGGGCGGTGCCAGCGCCACCGGGCAGCTGATCCTCCGCGGCCTCAGCGGAACCAACTCGCCTTCGCCCGGCACGACCAGCCAGTTCGTCGACGGCATTCCCTTCAGCTCGTCCAACATCTTCGACGTCGACCGCGTGGAAGTGCTGCGCGGCCCGCAAGGCACGCTGTGGGGCTCGAATGCCATCGGCGGCACGGTACAGATCGTGACGCGCAGGCCCACCACGGACTACTTCGAATCCTTCAGCAGCCTGCGTGCCACCAGCGAGAACGACGTGGGCGGCCTGGGCAAGCGCATCGAGGCCGGCTTCAACGCGCCACTGATCCAGGACACCCTGGCGCTGCGCGTCGTCGGCAGCACCTTCGACACGCCCGGGCAGATCGTCAATGCGGCGACCGGCACCCAAAGCTCCACCGGCGGCGAACTGCTGCGCATGCAACTGCAGTGGGAGCCCGGCGAGGACACCCGCCTCAACCTCGGCTACATCAACCAGCAATCACGCAGCGAAGGCACCCGGATCGCCGACCGCTCGCGGCCCGGCGGCTACTACGTGCCCAGCTTCACCGAGAACCCGGACTCGCCCTGGGGCTACGACGTGGATTACGACGTGGTCGCCTGCAATCCCGCGTGGGAGCGCCCCGACTGCTTCACCGGCGGCAACCCCGGCGTCAACGCACCCTCGCGCCATACCATCTACGAAATCATGGACCAGTGGTCCAGGGCCAGCACCGACCTGGTGTCGCTGGCGTTCGAGCACGACGACCTGTTCGGCATCGCATCGGTCAACTATGTCGGCTCGTGGCGCGGGAACAACAGCAGTTCCCTGGACAACTGGTCGCGCCTGGACATGGCCGACATGATGAAGACCTGGATCATCAACCAAGACAAGAGCAACCGGGTCACGCACGAACTGCGCTTCCAGAGCAACGAGCGCCGCGGCGGCTTCGACTGGACCGTCGGCCTGTTCCAGGACCGTTACCGGGAAGGCTACAACCCCGACGCACAGTGGCAATACCACGAGAACACGCCACAGGGCATCGCGCTGTTCTCCGACTGGAACGACTGGGCGTGGGGACCGGATTGGGAGGCCCAGGGAATCTACAACGTCGGCGACCTGGGCCGCATTCTTTACGGTGATCCAGGCAAGAACTACAACCTCACCTACCACAGCGTCACCGCCAAGGAAGAAGCCGCGTTTGGTGAGTTGAGCTACAGCTTAGACACCGGCGTCGGCGCATTCGAGATCACCGGCGGGCTGCGCTATTTCCGCCTGGATGACGCCACCAGCTATACCCAGAGCGGCATCTGGATCGGACCGGAGGCCAACACCGCGACGACCGGCGGGCAGGAGTCCGGCAACCGCAAGAAGCTCAGTGTGTCCTGGATGCCCAACAGCGACATGAACCTCTATGCGCTGTATTCGGAAGGCTATCGCCCGGGCGGCAACAACGGGCCGCTGCCGAATGCCTGCCTCGCCGACCCGTTTGCCGCGTCCCACGTCGATCGCTACACGAGCGACCGCATCGACAACTATGAAATCGGCTTCAAGGGGAACATGCTCGACCGACGACTGCGGATCGCATCGGCGGTCTACCAGATCGACTGGACCGACGTACGCACGGATATCTACATGCCGAGCTGCGGCTTCAGGTTTACCGCGAACGCGGCGAATGCACGTTCGCGTGGCGTCGAATTTGAAAGCCAGGCGTGGCTGGGCACCAACACGACGCTGACCTTCAACGCCGCCTATACCGATTCGATCATGCTCAACGACGTGGAGGCCCTCGGCGCACGCAGGGGCGACGACATGACCATGGTGCCGAAGTACAACGGCTACCTGGCACTCGACCACGGCTTCCGACTGTTCGAGCGGGATGCATTTGCGCGAATCGACGTGGCCACTTACGGCCCCTTCAAGTCGCACTTCAACGTCCGCGACGAGGACCGTGCCGAGGGCTACAGTACGGTCAACCTGTCCGGACGCATCAACCTCTCCGACAACGTCAGCCTGGGCCTGTTCGCGAACAACGTACTGGACAAGGAGTACGTGACGTATCGTTCGGCACGCAGCCGCACGTCAAGCAGCCAGCCGTTGAGCGAGATCTATGGCGAAGGCCGCACCGTTGGCATGCGCCTGGATCTGCGCTTCGGGTAGGCAGGCTCGCTTCGACCAGTGACTCGCGGGGTGGTGGCGAAAGCCACCACCCGCTTCATTTCCGCCGTGGCCTCACCATGGCACTGACTGGCCCCGCCAGTCGACGAAACGACCGCTGTCGCCGGCACCGAGCTTCGCGGCAACCCCGAGGATGCCGGCCGCCGCATCCTCCACCGCCACCTCGGCGTCCTCGCCGCCCATGTCGGTGCGCACCCAGCCGGGGCTGATGGCGATCGCCACGATGCCCCGATCCTCCAGCGCGCGTGCCAGTAGTACCGTCGCCATGTTCAACGCGGCCTTGCTCATGTTGTAGCTGGGCGTGCCGAAGCGCTCGGCCAGCGAGATCGCGCCCAGCCGCGAGGACAGGTTGACGATGCGGGCGCCATCGGCAAGCAACGGCGCGAGGGCCTGCGCCAGCAGCAGCGGGCCCAGCGCATTGGTGCGGAAGCTGTCATCGAAGTTGGCGGCGGTCAGCGAACCGAAGCGCTCGCCCGAATGCAGTACGCCTGCGTTGTTGACCAGCAGGTCGAGGCGTCCCGGTGCCCCGTCATCGTCCTCGCCCAGCACCAGCGGCAGTTCCCGCACCAGTTCGGTGTGGGACTTGGGCTCGGCCACGTCCAGCGGCAACACGTGCAGGCGGCCGGGGTACTCTCCGGCCAGGGGGTTGAGCATGGTGGCGCGGCCGGGCTGGCGGCAGGTGGCCACGACACGGTGGCCCGACGCCAGCAGTTGCTGGACCAACGCAAGGCCGATGCCGCGATTGGCACCGGTGACGAGGGCGTGGGGATCGGCCATGGCGAGAGTCTCCACGATCACGGGTTCAGGCCGCGTCATCATGCCGCGCGGCAGGACTTCCGGCCCGTGTCGGCGTCGGTTGGTCCGCTACCATGGCGCGATCACACCCGGCCGCAAGGATTCCGCATGCCCTCGATCGCCCCCATCGCCCGCCGCCCCGCCCGCCGCGCAGTCCTCTCGCTTGCATTGGGGCTGGCGCTGGGGACCGGATTCGTCGCCCTGCCCGCGCTGGCGCAGCCGGCCAACGATACCGTGGGCGTCGACATCCCGTTCGAAAGCTTCACCCTGCCCAACGGCCTGCGCGTGGTGGTGCATACCGACCGCAAGGCGCCGATCGTCGCGGTCAACATCTGGTACCACGTGGGCAGCAAGGACGAACCGGCCGGGCGCAGCGGCTTCGCGCACCTGTTCGAGCACCTGATGTTCCAGGCCAGCGAGAACCACGAGGGCGAGTTCTTCGACCCGTTCCGCGCCGTCGGCGCCACCGACCAGAACGGCACCACCAACACCGACCGCACCAACTATTTCCAGAACGTGCCCACCACCGCGCTGGACATGGCGCTGTGGATGGAGTCCGACCGCATGGGCCACTTCCTCGGCGCGGTCGACCAGGCGGCGCTGGACGAGCAGCGCGGCGTGGTCCAGAACGAGAAGCGCCAGGGCGAGAACCAGCCCTACGGCCAGGTCTGGGAAAAGCTGACCGAAGCGATGTACCCGGCCAGCCATCCGTACGGCCACAGCGTCATCGGTTCGATGAACGACCTCAATGCCGCCTCGCTGGAGGACGTGAAGACCTGGTTCCGCGCCTGGTACGGGCCCAACAACGCGGTGCTGGTGCTGGCCGGCGACATCGACGTGGCCACGGCCAGGGAGAAGGTGGCGAAGTACTTCGGCCACATCCCGGCCGGCCCGACCATGGCGCAGCCCGCGGTGGACGTGGCACGCCGCCCCGAGACCACGCGCGAGGTGATGCAGGACAACGTGCCGCAGCCGCGCATCTACCGGCTGTGGAACGTGCCGCAGGTGGGCACGGTGGAGATCGACCAATTGCAGGTGCTGGGCTTCGTGCTCGGCGGCAGCAAGTCCTCGCGGCTGGACGCGCGGCTGCTGCACGGCGAACAGTTGGTGGACAACATCAGTGCAGGTGCCTGGGGCTCGCAGCTGGGCTCCAACTTCGCGGTCGTCGCCACGGTCAAGCAGGGCGTGGACCCGGCCAGGGTGGAAGCGATCATCGACGAGGAAATCGCGCGCCTCGTCGCCGAAGGCCCGAGCGAAGAGGAGCTGGAGCGCGCCAAGACCGTGGTGCGCGCGGGCTTCATCCGCGGCATCGAGCGCATCGGCGGCTTTGGTGGCAAGGCCGACGTGCTGGCCGAGTGCACCGTGTACGAGAACGACCCGGGCTGCTTCCGCAGCTCGCTGGCCAACGTGGCGGCGACCACGCCGGCCGACATCCGCGCGGTCGGTGCCGAATGGCTGGGCGAAGGCAGCCACACCCTGGTGGTCGAGCCTGGCCAGCGCACGCCACTGGTGGAAGCCGAATCGCCCACGCCGGCCCCGTTCAACCTGCCCGCGCCGGACCCGAAATACACCACCACTGCGCCCGTGGTCGATCGCAGCCTGGGCGTGCCGATGCCCGACAGCTTCCCCGAGCTGAAATTCCCCACCCTGCAACGCGCGACGCTGCGCAACGGGACCACGGTGATCCTGGCCGAACGCCCGGAAATCCCGGTGGTGCAGCTCAGCTATGAGTTCAACGGCGGCTACAGCAGCGACCTGGCCACCAAGCCCGGCCTGGCCAACTTCACCATGGGCCTGCTGGACGAGGGCGCAGGCGGCGTGGGTTCGCTGGAATTCGCCAACCGGGCCGAGGCACTGGGCGCCAGCCTGGGCTCGGGCGCATCGCTGGACGGCGGCAATGCCTATCTGTCGGCGCTGAAGGAAAACCTGGACCCGTCGCTGGCGCTGTTCGCCGACATGGTGCGCAACCCCAACTTCGACCAGGCCGAGATCGACCGCATCAAGGCAACCTGGGTGGCCGGCATCCGCCAGGAAAAGGCGCGTCCGCAGGGCATCGCGGCGCGGGTTTCGCCGGCGCTGCTGTTCGGCGCCGACCACCCCTACGGCGCACCATCCACCGGCAGCGGCGACGAGGCCTCCGTTGCCTCGATGACCCGCGACGACCTGGTTGCCTTCCATCGCCAGTGGGTACGACCCGAAGGCGCAACGCTGATCGTCGTGGGCGACACCACGCTGGCCGAGATCGTGCCGATGCTGGAGCGCCACTTCGGCGACTGGCGGGGGCAAGGCCGCGCCGCCGCGCCGGTGGCCGTGGCCGAAGTGGCCCTGCCCGACGCGCCGCGCGTATTCCTCATCGACCAGCCGGGCGCGGTGCAGGCCAACATCTACGCCATGCAGCTGGTGCCGTCGACCACCGCGCCGGACGCCACCCGCTTCGACATGGCCAATGGCGTGATCGGCGGCGACTTCACCGCGCGCCTCAACATGAACCTGCGCGAGGACAAGCACTGGTCCTACGGCGCCCGCAGCGGCAGCACCGCCGCGCTGGGCCAGCGCCGCTGGAGCGCGTCGGCACCGGTGCAGATCGACAAGACCGCCGAGTCGATGGCCGAGATCCAGCGCGAGCTGGCCGAGTTCGCCAGCGGCCAGCGCCCGCCCACCGACGCCGAGGTGGAACGCGCCCGGGCGATCCAGACGCTCAGCCTGCCCGGCGCCTACGAGACTGCCGCCTCGGTGATGTCGACCATCGGCGGCATCGTCCGCTACGGCCGCCCCGACGACTACGTGTTCAGGCGCAAGGCGGAGGTGGAGGCGATGACCACCGCCGAAGTGGCCGAGGCTGCGAAGACGCTGTCTCCGGACGCGTTGACCTGGGTGGTGATCGGCGACCTGTCGCAGATCGACGCCCCGGTGCGTGCCCTGCAACTGGGCAAGGTGCAGGTGCTGGACGCCGAGGGCAAACCCGCCGGCGAATAACGCCGGGCGCCGCGGGCAAGGATGAACGGCCGCGTTACCTGCCCGCCCGCCACCACCGCCACCCCACGCGATGCCCGCCACAATGGCGGGTGTCGCACCCTTCCCACAGGATGAATCCCATGCGTCCCCTGCTGCTGATCCCGCTGCTGTTCGTCGCCACCGGCTGTACCTGGGTGCACATGGCGCCAGGCGCCAGCGCGGTACGGGTCGCCCCGTCCGAGCCCAGCGGCTGCGAGAAGCGCGGCGAGGTGGAAGTGTCGGTGAAGCACAGCGTGGCGTTCATCGAGCGCAACCCGCTACGCGTCCGCGAGGAGCTGGAGACCCTGGCCCGCAACGAGGCCCCGGGCCTGCAGGGCGACACCATCCACGCCCTGGGCGACCCCCTCCGCGGCGCCCAGCGCTTCGCGGTCTGGCGCTGCGCCCGCTGACACCCACGGGCGCGCCGGTGGGGCGCGGTGATGAATGGGCGCAGGCCGCGCCGTGATCTCGCTGAACCCGCCAGCCCCCCGGGAAATGCGGTGGGAGGCGGAAGCCGGTACCCTATGCGGCCGTTTCCGCTACACGGCAGCCGCCCCATGCTCTTCCAACACGTCGCCATCGCCGGCCTGGCCCACATCGACGCCCCGCGCCGGTTGTCCACCGACGAGATCAACGCCCGGCTGAAGCCGACCCTCGATCGCCTCGGCATCAGGACCGACGTGCTGCAGGACGTGGCCGGCATCCATGCCCGCCGCCTGTGGGACGACGACGTGCAGGCCTCCGACGCCGCCACCCTGGCCGGCGTGAAGGCGCTGGCCGATGCCGGCATCGACCCGTCCCGGGTCGGCCTGCTGGTGAACACCTCGGTCAGCCGCGACTTCCTGGAGCCGTCCACCGCCAGCATCGTGTCCGGCAACCTCGGCCTGTCCGACACCTGCCAGAACTTCGACGTGGCCAACGCCTGCCTGGCCTTCCTCAACGGCATGGACATCGCCAGCCGCATGATCGAGCGCGGCGAGATCGACTACGCCCTGGTCGTGGACGGCGAGACCGCCAACCTCGCCTACGAGAAGACCATGGAGCGACTGATGTCGCCGGACACCACCGAGGAGCAGTTCCGCAACGAACTGGCCACCCTCACCCTGGGCTGCGGTGCCGCCGGCATGGTGCTGGCCCGCGCCGAGCTGGCCCCGGGCGCGCCCCGCTACCGCGGCGGCGTGACCCGCGCCGCGACCGAGTGGAACACCCTGTGCCGCGGCAACCTCGACCGCATGGTCACCGACACCCGCATGCTGCTGATCGAAGGCCTGAAACTGGCGCAGAAGACCTTCGTCGCCGCCAAGCTGGCGCTGGGCTGGGCGGTGGAAGAAATCGACGAGTTCGTCATCCACCAGGTCAGCAAGGCGCACACCGGCGCCTTCGTCCAGGCCTTCGGCATCGACCCGAAGAAGGTGATGACCATCTTCGGCGAACACGGCAACATCGGCCCGGCCTCGGTGCCGATCGTGCTGTCCAAGCTGCGCGAGATGGGCCGCCTGAAGAAGGGCGACCGCGTGGCCCTGCTGGGGATTGGTTCCGGCCTGAACTGCTCGATGGCCGAAGTGGTCTGGTAAGCCTCCGGGCTGCCCTCAGGAGAACATCACGATGCCCGAACGCCTGCCTCCCCACCTGCAGCTCGCGCTGGCATCGGTGCCGGTGTTCACCAACGACGGCAAGCTCGACCTCGGAGAGCTCGAGCGCCTGCTGGCATTGGCGCTCGCCGACCACGTGCTCGATGACGACGAGAAACGCGTGGTTGCGAACGTGCTCGATCGCGCGGAAGCCGATGGCGTCGACGCGGACGTGCTGCTGCGCATCCAGGAAATCCGGTCGGAACACGCGCTGGGCTGATCCCGGCGCGACGGCAACCCTGTCGTCGGTTCCCTCCGCTCGATCCGCAACAGGTTCCAGCTCGCTGGCGGGCTCAATTCGCCCCGCAGCACTTCTTGAATTTCCTGCCACTGCCACACGGGCAGGGTTCGTTGCGCCCGGCTGCCGCGTCGCGGCGGATCGGGGTGCGCGGGGTCAGTGCCTCCACGCGGTGGTGGTTGAGGTCGGCCAGCATGCCCGGCAATGAGGCGACGATCGACAATCGCTCTTCGTAGCCGACCGGGGTGGCCGGCGCGGTCGGGTCGTCCGGGTTGATCGCCTCGCCGCTGGCCAGCCGGTCGAGCCGGTCGAAGATTTCCTCGATCCAGTCGTTGTCGTCCAGCCACTGGTCCCACGCCTGCTCGCGCAGCATCACCGCGGTGAAGAAGCCCAGCGCCCAGTCATGGCCGACGTCGAGCTCGTCTTCGTGCAACGCTTCCTCGCCGGTCAGCTCCGGGTCTTCGGGCAGCCACAGCAACGGCGCGAGGTGGTCGGGCAGGCTGTCGTCGCCATGGCGCACGCGTGCGGCACACATGTTCCAGTGGCCCATCAGCAGGTGCTGCACCTGCGCGGCGTCTTCCGCGTTGTCCCAACGCGGCGGCTTGCCACCCCACACCGTCGGTTCCCATTCGCCCTGCGGCACCTCCACGGGCGACACCACCAGCGCGGACAGGAAGCCATCCAGCGCTTCCAGGTTGAACCCCTTGAACGGGACGGCGCGCTGTTCCAGCAGTTCGGCGAGGCGCTCGATCTGTGCGTCGTCGAGATGGGTCGGGGGCGGTGCGGGCATGGCGCTGACCGAAGGCGGGGGTGCGCGCATGGTAAGCGCCGCGGCGCGGTGGGGCGACTCAGTCCGTGGCCACGCTTGCCGTCGCGATCAGCGACTGCAGTTCCCGTTCCAGCTTGCCGATGCGCTCGGACAGCCGCGCGGTGTCGATCGGGCTGACGTGGACCAGGCCATCCAGCAGTTCCGACAGCTGCAGCAGGCGCTCACGGTTGTCCAGCACGTCCATCCTCGCGCGGCGCGCCACCAGGTCACCCACCTCGGCATGGCGCGCGGGATGGCGGCGGGCGTGCTCGCGCAGCACGAGGCGCAGGCGGCCGGCGATGCGCAGGTCGGCATCGGACCAGGGTGCGCTGGTGCCGCGCACGGTCTCGTGCCACGCCGCGAAGCTGGCGCGCGGGCCGATGTGGTTGCCATCGTCGCTGAGCACGAACGGCTCGTCGGGACGGCCGGCCCAGCGCACGTCCTGGATCTGTTCGCAGCGGAAGAACAGCAGCCACTCGTCGTTGGCCGGGTCCAGCGGCAGCGCCAGGACGCCGGCAATGCCGTCGGCCGCTTCGAACGACGGGCTCCAGTCGTCGGCGCGGTCGGTCGCGGCCATGCCAGCTGCATTGGCACTGCGCTTCACCCAGGACAGCAGGTCGGGGGCACGCTCCGGCGGCGGGGTGCGCCCGGCCCCGTGCCAGTGGCCGGACTGCAGCAGCGCCACGCCATCGCATTCCAGTGCGCGGCGCAACAGGTCGAGCTCGGACGGCAGCGCCAGGCGCGGGTCGCTGGCGTTGTCCAGGCGCAGCGCGAGCGTGTCGCGGATGCCGCGCGCGCCGTCTTCCATCGCGGCCGCTTCCTGCTGCTCGCGCGCCGCCACGCGCATCGACACGAACAGGCCGAACAGGTCGGCCGCCGCACGCACGCCCGGCGAGAGGTGGCGCACGGCCCGGTGGTGGCAGGCGATCAGGCCCCACAGGCGCCCGCCCGACACGATCGAGATCGACATCGAAGCGGCCACGCCCATGTTGGCGAGGTACTCCAGGTGCACCGGCGACACGCTGCGCAGCGCCAGCTGGGTCAGGTCCAGCGGTTCGCCACGACTGTTGCGGTCGGGCAGGATCGGCACCGGCGCGTAGTGCGCATCGGGGATCACGCGGATGCGGTTGCGCAGGTACATCCGACGCGCCTGCACCGGGATGTCGGAGGCCGGATAGCGCAGGCCCAGGTACGAGACCAGGGCCGAATCGCGCGACTCGGCCACCACCTCGCCCGACTCGTCGTGGCGGAAGCGGTACACCATCACCCGGTCGTAGCCGGTGAGCAGGCGCACCTGCTCGGCCACGCGCTCGTGGAAGTCATCGGTGTCGTCGGTGCCGGCGACGCGCGCGATCATCGCCTGCGCGACCACCGTCGGCGAACGCTCGCCGGTGGTGCGCTGCTGCGGTTCGATCTCGATGTGCACCAGGCCATCGGCGGTATGCACGCCGATGTCGCACAGCGCCGCCATCGGGCCGATGTTGGCCACGGCGGCGCGTTGCGGCGGCGCGCCCGGCTCGGTGAAGCCCACGGTCTCCGAAATGGTGTGGATGATGTCGTCGGTGATGAACTCGCGCAGCGAGTGGCGCAGCATCGCGTCCGGCGGCACGGCGGTCAGCGCCTCGATGTTCGCGGAGACGTGGCGGATGGTCCAGTCGGGCAATTGGCAACTGATCAGGTAGCCGTGCGGCTGGATCGCACCGGACAAGTGGATCGGCTCGTTGGCGCAAGCCTGCAGCGCGCGTTCAAGGGCGGGATTCAAGACGACGCCTCCATGTCGGAAGAAAAGTGGAGCGCTTCGAAGCTGCGCTCCAGGCAATTGCGGACCAGCGCGAAGGCGGCGCGCGCGCCGGCCTCGGCGGCGGCCATGCGGCGCGCATCGCCTGCATCCAGTTCGGCCAGGCGCGATTGCACCCGCGGCCAGTCGGCGCCGCTGGCGTGGCGCGCGAGGAACACCGCGCCAAAACTGGCGTCGAAGCCCAGGCGGCCCACGTCGCGCAGCAATACGCGCGCTCCCATGCTGCTGCCGGCCATCACGTAATCCCAGCCAAGGCGTTCGGCGTGATCGACCAGCGGCGAGCGCGTTCCATGTGCCGGAAGCGGCAATTGCGACAAGGCGACCAGGTCCTGCGCAAGCCACGCGGACGCCCGCGGCAAGGCCATCGTGGCGATCTCGTAATCCACCGCGAAACGATGCATGCCCAGCACGTAACGCCGATAGGCGAGCGCGGAACCCAGGCCGCGGGGGAACATCGCATCCACCTGCGCATGCAGGTCCGCCGTGGCTTGGCGCAGACGCGAACGCGCAGCGTCGGCAGCAACCGGCGCCGCCGTCCCCGCCAGCGGTTGAAGATGAATAGGCACGCGAAAAGCATAGCCGATGCTGCCGCCGATTCCGGTCAGGAATGGCTTCAGGTTCGTGATCTGACAGGGCTTGTGAAGAGCTGGCGGTACAATGCCTGCTTTCACGAACCTGACTCATTCAGCGTGGACTTCCCCGACTACCCGTTCACCGGCCACCGCCTCGAAGTGCGTCCCGGCATCCGCATGCACTACCTCGACGAGGGGCCGCGCGATGGTGAGGCCATCGTCGCGCTGCACGGCAATCCATCGTGGAGCTATTACTGGCGACACCTGGTGAACGGCCTGCGCGATCGTTACCGCGTGATCGTGCCCGACCATGTTGGCATGGGCCTGTCGGACAAGCCCGACGACGATGAACACGCCTTGCCCCGCTACGACTACACACTGCAGTCGCGCGTCGACGACGTGGCGACCCTGCTGTCGCACCTCGGCATCGATGGCCCGCTGACGCTGGCCGTGCATGACTGGGGCGGCATGATCGGCTTCGGCTGGGCGCTGTCGCACGCGGCACAGGTGAAGCGGCTGGTGATCACCAACACCGCCGCGTTCCCGATGCCGCAGGGCAAGCCGATGCCGTGGCAGATCGCGCTGGGCCGCGACTACAACATCGGCGAGATCGTGATCCGGGGCTTCAATGCGTTCTCGGGGGGCGCGTCGTACCTGGGCGTCGAACGGAAGATGCCGCGCGACGTGCGACGCGCCTACGTGGCGCCGTACGACAGCTGGCGCAACCGCATCTCCACCGTGCGCTTCATGCAGGACATCCCGCTGTCGGACGAGGACCGCGCCTGGCCGCTGGTCGCCGAATCCGGCCGGCGCCTGCACGAGTTCGCCGACCGACCGGCGTTCCTCGGCTGGGGACTGAAGGACTTCGTGTTCGACGGCGATTTCCTCGAGGGTTTCCGCAAGGCCCTGCCAAACGCGGACGTGCACGCCTTCGACGACGCCGGCCATTACGTGCTCGAGGACAAGCATGAGGTGCTGGTGCCCGCGATCCGCGCGTTCCTCGATCGCAACCCGATCCGGTGAGCTGGCCGCGCGCCCGCCCGCCACGGTTCCGCTTGATCCGTCATCCCGGCGGACGCCGGCACCCCGCGTCTTTGCCGTTCGGGATGGCTGCGCAGCCGGCGTTGGCAATTCGACTTCCCACGCATGCGGCGACGCGATCGACGGCGCGTCCCCGCGGACTGCATTGGGCGTGGGTCATGCCTGGCACGGCAGAGGATTTCTTTCGGCCTCGGCCACGCCGACCCAGTCGTCGGGCGTCAGCACGGGCAGCCCATGTGCGATCCGCGCCTTGTCGCACTGCGCGCTCGCCACGCCGAACTCATGGCTCGCAGGCACAAGGGCGCACACCGAGGGCCGACGGTCGTGGATGGTGCAGCGGGAGTACTCGCCGATGCGCGCATCCAGCGCGATGCAGCGCGGGTGCGACTGCGAGGTGCCCCGCATCGCGCGCTCGTGCGTGCGCAGGGGTTCGGTGAACTCGAACGGCACCTGCCCGCCCAATGCGGCATCCGCCTCCGACCAATGGAAACTGACCCGGAAGAACGCGCAGCAGGCACCGCAGGTCAGGCAGGGATGGGGCATGGTGCGGCGGCAGCGGGCGGGAGGCGCATTCTTGCGATGCCGGCGCGCGCTTGCAAGCAGGGCCATCACGCCGCTGCGGGCCGGTACCATGCCGGTTCATCCCCATCGGCCCGCGACCATGAGCGACGCTCCCGCCATCCATGCCCGCCTCGGCGACACCGACTTCCGCGTCGACCTCGGCGACCGTGCCGGCCACGCCTGGCATGCCGATGAGCCGGCCGCGCTGGGCGGCGGCGACACCGCGCCCACGCCGGACCAGCTGCTGCTGTCGGCGCTGGGTGCGTGCACGTCGATCACGCTGAAGATGTTCGCCGCGCGCAAGCAGTGGCCGCTGGAAGGGGTGGACGTGCAGTTGACGCTCAATCCGACGGGCAAGCCCGCCTCCGGCAACGACATCGTGCGCGACATCACCCTGCACGGGCCGCTCGACGCTGCGCAACGCGAGCGCCTGCTGCAGGTGGCCAATGCCTGCCCCGTGCACAAGCTGCTGACCGGCGAGATCCGCATCGCGACCGCGTTGCAGGCGTGAGCGGCGATCATCGCGGCATGACGGGCATCTGCAACATCGCTTCGGCGCTGCCCCGACTGGCCGCCGAGTCGCCGGATCGCATCGCCATGCGTTGCCCCGGCCGCAATGGCCGTTACGACACCTGCCTGACCTACGGCGCACTGGACGCCCGCAGCGATGCCATCGCCGCCGGGCTGGCCAGGCGCGGCATCGTCCGCGGCACCCGCACGGTGCTGATGGTGCGGCCCACGCCGGACTTCTTCCTGCTGATGTTCGCGCTGTTCAAGGCCGGCGCGGTACCGGTACTGGTGGACCCGGGCATCGACAAGCGTGCGCTGAAGCAATGCCTGGACGAGGCGCAGGCCGAAGCCTTCATCGGCATCCCGCTGGCGCACTTCGCCCGCGTGCTGCTGGGCTGGGCGAAGTCGGCGCGCATGCGCATCACCACTGGCCGCGTCGCGCTGCTGGCCGACGCCACGCTGGCGCAGGTCGAGCGTGACGGCGCGGGCGCCGGCCCGCAGCTGAGCGACACGCAGCCCGACGACGTCGCCGCGCTGCTGTTCACCAGCGGCTCGACCGGCGTGCCCAAGGGCGTGGTGTATCGCCATCGCCATTTCGTTGCGCAGATCGACATGCTGCGTGATGCATTCGGCATCGCTGCAGGCGGCATCGACTTCCCGACCTTCCCGCCGTTCGCGCTGTTCGATCCCGCGCTGGGGCTGACCAGCATCATCCCCGACATGGATCCGACCCGCCCGGCGAAGGCCGACGCGCGCAGGCTGCACGCCGCCATCGCGCGTTTCGACGTGGACCAGCTGTTCGGTTCGCCGGCGCTGATGCGCGTGCTCGCGGAGCATGGCGCGCCATTGCCCACGCTGAAGCGCGTCACCTCCGCCGGCGCGCCGGTGCCACCCGACGTGGTGGCGAAGATGCTGGAGCTATTGCCGGACGATGCCTGCTTCTGGACGCCTTACGGCGCCACCGAATGCCTGCCGGTGGCGGTGATCGAAGGCCGCGAACTGCTGCAGCTGCGCGAACGCACCGAACAGGGGGCCGGTACCTGCGTCGGTCGCCCGGTGCCGCCGAACGACGTGCGCATCATCCGCATCACCGACGATGCGATCGCACAGTGGTCCGACGATCTGCTGGTCGAACCCGGTGTGGTGGGCGAGATCACCGTCGCCGGGCCGAGCGCGACGGATGCGTATTTCAATCGCGATGCGCAGACGCGGCTGGCGAAGATCGTCGAGGCGTTGGCCCCCACCCCGGCCCTTCCCCGTGAACGGGGGAGGGAGCAGGTCGCCGACACCGACCGCCTCCAACACTTTCGCGCTCCAGCCCAGGAGGGGCACCGCCTTGAGCCCCCTCCTCCGCTTGCGGGGGGTGAGGATGGCCTGGTCGCGCGGCACGGCCGCGCAGGCGATCCGAACGACCGGCGCGCTGCGCCGGGCCGGATGGGCTGGGGTGGGGGCCAGCCGCAGGCACGCACCGTCCACCGCATGGGCGATGTCGGCTGGTTCGATGCCGAAGGCCGCCTGTGGTTCTGCGGCCGCAAGTCGCATCGCGTCGAAACCGCGGAGGGCCCGCTGTACACCGAACAGGTGGAACCTGTCTTCAATACGCATCCCGGCGTACGTCGCACGGCGCTGGTCGGCATCGGTGCGCCGGGCACGCAGCAACCGGTGCTGTGCGTGGAAGCGCGCGAGGGCATCGGCCGAACGGAGCATCCGCGCATCGCGTCGGAACTGCGCGCGCTCGGTGCGCGGCTGCCGCACACCGCACGCATCGCCACGGTGCTGTTCCATCCGGGTTTCCCGGTCGACATCCGCCACAACGCCAAGATCGGGCGCGAGACGCTCGCCGCCTGGGCGTCGACGCAACTGGAGAAGAAGGCATGAACATCCTCGTGACCGGCGGCGGCGGTTTCCTCGGCCAGGCGTTGTGCCGCGGGCTGGTCGAGCGCGGCCATGCCGTGACCAGCTTCAACCGCGGCCACTATCCGGCGCTCGATGCGCTGGGCGTGCGCCAGGTCCGCGGCGACCTCGCCGACCG
Organism: Luteimonas aestuarii; assembly: GCF_004357985.1. GTDB lineage: Bacteria > Pseudomonadota > Gammaproteobacteria > Xanthomonadales > Xanthomonadaceae > Luteimonas > Luteimonas aestuarii. The sequence goes on from NZ_SMTF01000022.1 coordinate 17,687, forward strand.
CGACGCGGTGCTGGCCGCAGCGCAGGGCAGGGACGCGATCTTCCACAACGCCGCCAAGGCCGGTGCCTGGGGCAGCTACGACAGCTACTACGCCGCCAACGTCACCGGCACCCGGAACGTCATCGACGCCTGTCGCGCGCACGGCATCGGCAGGCTGGTCTACACCTCGACGCCCAGCGTCACCCATCGCGCCACGCATCCGGTCGAGGGCGGCACCGCCGAGACCGTGCCCTATGGCGAAGGCTTCAAGGCACCGTATGCCGAGACCAAGACCATTGCCGAAAAGGCCGTACTGGCGGCGAACGACGGCACCCTCGCCACGGTCGCGCTGCGCCCGCGCCTGATCTGGGGGCCGGGCGACCAGCAGTTGCTGCCGCGGCTGGTCGAGCGCGCGAACGCCGGACGCCTGCGTTTCGTCGGCGACGGCAACAACCGCATCGACACCACCTACATCGACAACGCCGCGCAAGCGCACTTCGACGCCTTCGAGCATCTCGCGCCGGGCGCGGCCTGCGCCGGCAAGGCCTACTTCATCAGCAACGGCGAGCCGAAGCCGGTGCGCGAGATCGTCAATGCCCTGCTCGCCGCCGCCGGCGCGCCACCGGTGACGAAGACCCTGCCGTTCCGCGCCGCCTACGCGATCGGCGCCACCTGCGAGGCGCTGTGGCCGCTGCTGCGGCTGCGCGGCGAGCCGCCGATGACGCGTTTCCTGGCCGAGCAACTGAGCACAACACATTGGTATTACATGGGGCCGGCGGCCGAGGATTTCGGCTATAAGCCTCGCGTGACGATTGCCGAGGGCCTGCGACGGCTGGAGGCGTCGCTGCACCCTCCCTGACGCCACGCGAACCCGGACCGCCATGATCGACGCCACCGCGACCATCGCCACCCAGCCGCCGCTTGCCGCGCGTCCAAAGAAGCCGATCTGGCACCACCTGTACTTCTGGGTGCTGATCGGCATCGCGGTGGGCATCGGCATCGGCCTGTTCGCACCCGCGCTTGGCGCGCAGATGAAGTGGCTGGCCGACTTGTTCATCAAGCTGGTGAAGATGGTGATCGCACCAACCATCTTCGCCACCGTGGTGGTCGGCATCGCCGGCCTCGGCAACCTCGCCAAGGCCGGCGGCCTGGCCTTGCGCACGGTGATCTATTTCAACGTCACCACGGTGTTCGCGTTGGGCCTGGGCCTGCTGGTGGTCAACCTGCTCAGGCCCGGGGCCGGGCTGGGACTGGACCTGGCGACGTTCAATGCATCCGCGGCCGAGGGCACGCTGGCGGCGGCGGGCGGTGCGGCAGGCCAGGGCATCATCGGCTTCCTGCTGCACCTGGTGCCCGATTCGTTCGTGGGCGCCTTCACCGGCGGACAGCTGATCCAGGTGCTGGTGCTGGCGATCCTGGTGGCGTGTGCGCTGAGCGCGATGGGCGAGCGCGCGCGCGGTGCGGTGCAGGCGATGGACACCGTGGCGCACGTGATGTTCGGCGTGATCCGCATCGTGATGTGGTTCGCGCCGCTGGGTGCGATGGGCGGCATGGCTTTCACCATCGGCGAGTACGGCAGCCAGATCCTCGGTTCGCTGGCGCAGTTCATGCTGGGCTTCTACCTGACCTGTGCGCTCTTCATCTTCCTGGTGCTGGGGGCGGTGTGCTGGATGTGCGGCTTCAGCGTGTTCCGCTACATCCGCCTGATCCGCGACGAGCTGCTGATCGTGCTGGGCACGTCGTCGTCGGAATCGGTGCTGCCGCGCATGCTGGTGAAGCTGGAAGCGGCCGGCGTGCCGAAGTCCGTCGTCGGCCTGACCATCCCCACCGGCTATTCGTTCAACCTCGACGGCACCGCGATCTACATGACCATGGGTGCGATCTTCATCGCACAGGCCTTCGGCATCGAGGTGCCGCTGTGGACCCAGATCGGCCTGCTGGTGTTCATGCTGATTTCTTCCAACGGCGCGGCCGGCGTGTCGGGCGCGGGACTGGTGACGCTGGCGGCGTCGCTGGCGGCGTTCGACAGCGTGATCCCGCTGGCGGGCATCGCCCTCATCGTCGGCATCGACCGCTTCATGTCCGAGGCGCGCGCGCTCACCAACCTCACCGGCAACGGCATCGGCACGCTGGCGATCGCACGCTGGACCGGCCAACTGGATCGCCAGCGGCTGGAGAACGTGCTGCGCGATCCCGAACTGATCGATACCGACGCGCTGCTCGCCGCGCAGGGCCAACGACCACACCACTGACACGACGTCCCGGGGGCACCGGACCCGGTCACGCGATTTTTCACGACGGCCTCACGACGCGATCACCCGGCCACGACCGCTGCTTGCGTAGCTTGTCCCGGCAAGTTCAACGCATCCCGGCCTCGGGCCATCGCTACGGAGAAGCACCATGCTCAGATACGCCGTCATTTTCTTTGTCATCGCCCTCATCGCCGCCGTGCTGGGCTTCAGCGGCATCGCCGGCGCCGCCACCAACATCGCCTGGGTCCTGTTCGTCGTGTTCCTGATCCTGGCCGTGGTGTCGATGCTGCGCGGACGCCGGCCGGTCTGACCACGACGGCCCGCTGTAGCCGGCGCCGCGCCCCGTGCGCGGCGCCTGGATGGAAGCCCGCCGGAAGGCGGGCTTTTTCGTGCCCGTCGCCTGCCGGGCACGGCCATGGCCTGCCGCTACAATGCCGCATGGCCGCGCCTTTCCCCTCGCCCTTCGATGCCCTCAAGCCGATTGCCGGCCGCGCGCTGGAAAGCGCGTTGAACCGCGCGCTGGCCCTCGACCCGGACACCCGCGACGGCGTGCGCCGGCTCGATGGCCAACGCATCGAACTCACCCTTGAGTCGCCGCCGCTCGCGCTGCAGCTGCGCGTCGACGGTGACCGCCTGGTCGTCGGCCCGGTCGAGGCCGGCAACGAGCCCGACCTCGCGGTCCGCACCACGTTGGCCGGCATGCTGTCGCAGCTGCCGTTCCTGCGCCGCGACGACGCGCCACCGGTGGGCAAGGTCCGTGTCTCCGGCGACGCCGACCTCGCCCGGCAACTGCAGCGCCTGGCCGAGCGCTTCGATCCCGACTGGCACCAGCCGTTCGCCGCCGTGTTCGGCGACGTGATCGGCGTCCAGCTTGCGCAGGCGGTCGCCGCGGCGCTGCGCGGCGCGCGCATGCTGGGCGGCAAGCTGGCGCTTGATGCCGCCGGTTACGTGGTGGAGGAATCGCGCGACGTGGTGGGGCGCGACGAATTGAACGCCTTCCATGACGACGTCGACGCGCTGCGTGATGGCGTCGAACGCATCGCCGCGCGCATCGCCCGGATCCCGGTGTCGCGCGGGCGCCCCGCATGAAGCCGGTGTGGCGCGCCATGCGCATCGGCCGCGTGCTGCTGCGCTATCGGCTGGACGACCTGCTGGACGAGACGCCTGCCGAGCGCTGGCTGAAGCTGATGCGCCCGTTCGTGCCGCGCGCCTCGCGCGAGGTGGCCGCACAGTCGCGCGGCGCGCGCCTGCGCCTGGCGCTGCAGGAACTCGGCCCGATCTTCGTCAAGTTCGGGCAGATCCTGTCGACGCGACGCGACCTGCTGCCGCCCGACATCGTCGACGAGCTGGCCCTGCTGCAGGACCAGGTGGCGCCGTTCGATGGGGCGGTCGCCCGCACCATCATCGAGGCCGAACTCGGCGCCGGCATCGATCGCCTGTTCGCCACGTTCGACACCGTGCCGCTGGCCTCGGCGTCGATCGCCCAGGTGCATGCGGCCACGCTGGCGGGGCAGGGCGACGCGCCGCCGCGCGAAGTGGTGGTCAAGGTGCTGCGACCCGACGTCGAGAAGCAGATCGCAGGCGACGTCGCCCTGCTCAAGTCGATGGCCGCGCTGGTCGACCGCACCCATCCCAACGCCGACAAGATCCGTCCGCGCGAGATCGTGGCCGAGATCGAGAACACGCTGGCGGCCGAGACCGACCTGCAGCGCGAAGGCGCGAATGCCTCGGTGCTGCGCCGCAACTGGCTGGATTCGCCGGACCTGTACGTGCCCGAGCCGATCTGGTCGCACACCGCGCAGCGCGTGCTCACGCTGGAGCGCGTGCGCGGCATCAACAGCGACGACATCGCAGCCCTCGACGCCGCAGGCATCGACCGCAAGGCACTGGCCGCCAAGGGCGTGCGCGTGTTCTACACCCAGGTGTTCCGCGACAACTTCTTCCACGCCGACGCGCACGCCGGCAACATCTGGGTCGACCCGGACCGCAAGGCCAACCCGCGATTCATCGCGCTGGATTTCGGGATCATGGGGCAGCTCTCCAGCGAGGACCAGTACTACCTCGCCGAGAACTTCATGGCGATCTTCAACAAGGACTACCGCCGCATCGCCGAGCTGCACGTGCAGGCCGGGTGGATGCCATCGACCATCCGCATCGATGAGCTGGAGGCCGCCGCGCGCGCCGTGTGCGAACCCTATTTCACCCGCCCGCTGTCGGAGATCTCGCTGGCCGAAGTGCTGGGCAAGCTGTTCCGCACCGCGCAGAAGTACGAGCTGACCCTGCAGCCGCAGCTGATCCTGATGCAGAAGACGCTGCTGACCATCGAAGGCATCGGCCGCCTGCTTGACCCCAGGATCGACATCTGGGCGGTCGCGCGACCGGTGCTGGAACGCATCCTGGTGGAACGCTACAGCCCGCAGAAGCTGGGCGCGGAGTTCCGCAAGCGCCTGCCGGAGCTGGTGACGCACGCCCCGGAGATGCCGCGCCTGGTGCACGCCTGGCTGCAGCAGCAGGTCGAGGGCCAGCACCTGCTGCGCATGCAGTCCGACGACGTGGTGCGCATCGCGCGCACGCTCGAAGGCATGCAGCGGCGCATCGTCGCCGCCATCCTCGGCGTCGGCCTGCTGGTCGTGGCCGCCGTGCTGTATGCGCTGGAAGCCGGCGGCCCTGCCTTCGTCGGCATCCCGGCGTCATCGTGGATCGCCGGCGTCGGCGGGCTGTGGGCCATGGTGGCGGCCTGGCCGCGGCGCTGAGCCGTACGAGCCCCGGCCCGCGTCACATCCTGCGGCCATTGCGCGTCTGTTGAAGGACAGATGGCCGGCGGAAGCTGGCATCATGGCCGACCCGGCGGCAGGGGGTCGCGGGGCAGGTCGCGAGACGCGCTGGAGGCAGCGTCGCCGCGATCGATCGACTGAAGGGGCGATGCATGGATGTGTTCCTGGCCACGAGCCTGAGTTTCCCCACGCTGGTCTACAGCGTGCTGCTGGCCGTGTGCCTGGCCTACTGGCTGCTGGCGGCGACCGGGCTGGTGGACATCGACCTCGATGGCCTCGGCATCGACGTGGACATGGATTCGGGCGGCATCGCCGGTATCTTCGGCCGCCTGGGCTTGAGTGGCCTGCCGACCATGATCGTGGTCACGCTGCTGGCTTTCTTCGGCTGGACCATTACCTATTTCGTGCATCTGCTGGTGCTGTCGCACCTGTTCGGTCCGCTGCGCTGGGTGCTGGGTGCCGGCGTGGGCGTGCTGGCGCTGGTGCCGGCGATCCTGCTGACCGCCGCCGTACTGCGGCCGGTGCGCCGCGCGCTGATCCGCCTGCGCCCCCTGCCGGAAACCTCGCTGCTGGGACGTGCCGCCATCGTGCGCACGCCGGAAGTGAGCGCCAGCGCCGGCATGGCCGACCTCGACGATGGCGGCGCCGGCCTGGTGCTGCAGGTCAGGACCGAAGGCGAGCTCGTGCTTCCGCGCGGCGAACGCGTGGTGCTGCTTGCACACGATCCGACCACCAACACATGGCGGGTGGCCCCGGAACGGGATTACCACGCCGCTTGACCCGACCCTTTCGTTCCAACCGATCCAGATCCAGGGAGAGACCGTAATGGAATTCGCAATGATCGCCCCCTTCCTCATCGGGCTGGGTGGCCTGCTGGTGCTGCTGATCGGCGTCGCCGGCCTGTTCAAGGCCTTCTACAAGAAGGTCGACCAGGGCACCGCGCTGATCGTCAACGACCTCAGCTCGCAGCCCAAGGTGCGTTTCACCGGCGCGCTGATCATCCCGGTGCTGTACCGCGCCGAGCTGATGAAGATCAGCCTGATCACGCTGCAGATCGACCGCCGCGGCAAGGAAGGCCTGATCTGCCGCGACAACATGCGCGCCGACATCGCGGTGGCGTTCTACCTGCGCGTCAACGAGACCCAGGCCGACGTGCTGCGGGTGGCCAAGTCGCTCGGCGCCGACCGCGCGTCGGACAAGCACGCCGTCGACGAGCTGTTCAACGCCAAGTTCTCCGAGGCGCTGAAGACGGTCGGCAAGAAATTCGAGTTCACCGACCTGTTCGAGAAGCGCCAGGAGTTCCGCGACGAGATCATCAAGGTCATCGGCAACGACCTCAACGGCTACGTGCTGGAGGACGTGGCGATCGACTACCTCGAGCAGACGCCCAAGCACGTGCTGGACCCGCACAACATCCTCGACGCCGAGGGCATCCGCAAGATCACCGAGCTGACCGCGTCGCAGAACGTGGTCACCAACGAGCTGGAACAGAACGAGCGGCTGGCGATCACCAAGAAGAACGTCGAGACCAGGGAAGCCACGCTGTCGCTGGAACGCCAGCAGGCCGAGGCCGAGGCGCGGCAGAAGCGCGAGATCGAGACCATCCAGGCGCGCGAGGCGGCCGAGACCGCCAAGGTGCAGGAGGAGCAGCGCCAGCTGGCCGAGAACGCGCGCATCGAAGCGCAGCAGCTGATCGACATCCGCGAGGAGAACCGCCTGCGCGAAGTCGAGGTGGCGGCGCAGAACCGCGAACGCGCCGTGGCCATCGAGGCCGAGCGCGTGCAGCGCGCGCGCAAGCTGGAGCAGGTCACCACCGACCGCGAGGTGCAGCTGCAGGGCGTCGAGCGCGACAAGGTGGTCGAGCAGGGCAAGATGGACGTGGCCAACATCACCCGCGAGCGCATCTCGATCGACAAGACCGTGGCGCAGGAGGAAGAGCGCATCAAGGAAGTGCGCGAGGTGTCGGAAGCCGATCGCCAGAAGCAGGTGACCATCCTCGAAGCCGAGGCGCGCGCGCAGCAGGCGCTGCTGGAACAGGTGAAGGAAGCCGAGGCCCGCGAGACCGCGGCGAAGCACAAGGCGGTGGAGATCACCACGCTGGCGCAGGCCGAGCTGGAAGCGGCCAACAAGCAGGCCGAGGCCAAGAAGATGCTGGCCGACGGCGTGCGCGCCGAGCGCGCCGCACCGGGCCTGGCCGATGCGCAGGTCAAGGAAGCCAGCGCGGTGGCGATCGAGAAGGTCGGCATCGCCGAGGCACGCGTGGTCGACGTGATGGCCGACGCCAACCTCAAGCAGGGCACGGCCGAAGCGAAGGTGTTGGCCGAGCAGCTGGCGGCCAAGGCGCAGGGCGAGGCGCAGATGGGCAAGGCCAAGGCCGAGGCGGTGGAGTCCATCGGCATGGCGGAAGCGACGGTGGTCGGCAGCAAGCTGTCCGCCGAGGCCGACGGCCTGGCCAAGAAGTTCCAGGCGCTGGATGCGCTGAGCGCGGACGCCCGCAGCCACGAGGAGTACCGCATGGCGCTGGACACCAGCCTCAAGCAGGCGCTGGCGTCGATCGAGGCCGGCAAGGAGATCTCGAAGGAGAACGCCGAGGTGGTCGCCACCGCGCTGCGCAACGCCGACATCGACATGGTCGGTGGCGACGGCGGCATGTTCGACAGCCTGGTCAAGGCGATCTCGCTGGGCAAGTCGATCGAAGGCCTGGCCGACAAGAGCCCGGTGGTGCAGGAACTGATGCAGAAATACCTGGGCATCGAGCGCGGCAAGGCGTTGCCGGGCAAGGCGAACGGCGACGCGGCCTAGCCGTGCCGGCGGCAGTCCCCGTCCATGCGTCGTCCCCGCGAAGGCGGGGCCCATGGACGCGGGCTTGCATTCCCCGCGCGCAGGGCGTCGCTCCGGCGCCTTGACCCTGCGTCACTGCAGAAGGTGGGACAGTCCCCCCATGCACCACGAGGATGAGCATCGGCGATGACGGACCGCGATCACGACAACCAGGACAGCATCGACGCGGCGACCGCGACCGGGACGGCCGTCGACCAGGCGGTTGCGCAAGGCGGTGCCTACGAGGTGCTGCGCCGTCGCCTGCGGGACCAGGGCGCGCGGCTGCGCGGCATCGTCGATGGATTGAATGCACAACGACTGGCCGAGTTCGGCGACAGCCGGATGGAGGTGGTCGGCCGTTTCCGCATCCGCACCGAGAACAACTGCATCGGCCGCGACATCGTGCAGGTCGGCGACGACCTGCTGCTGTTCGGCTACAACGTCTACATCGGCCTGAAGACGACCACGCGTATCGAGGATGTGTTCGGCCTGTACCGGCTGGTCGAGGGCGACGGCGGATTCGATGTCACACCGGTCGACTTCAACGGCACGTTCCTGGCGCAACCTGGCTTCGTCCACGACTTCACCGAACTCTACGCCTATTACAAGCACGCGCGCCTGCTGCAGCTGATCAAGCGCGACGGCAAGCTGCTGGCCGCGTTCCAGATCGGCGAGCGCAGCACCGACGTGCGCGTGTTCCGCTGGGCGATCGGCAACGACGGGGCCATTACCTGGATCGACTCCCGCGGCGAACGCGATATCGCGCTGCCGCCGCCGTTCGACTTCGAATGGTCCCGCGCCACGCGCGACATGGAGGTCTCGGGCCGGCATCCGCACCTGAACATCCTCGACACCGTGTTCGTGGAGACCACCGGCGGCGACCTGACCATCAAGGTCGAGAACAACACCGACAGCGGCCGCGGCGTGTACAGCGAGCCGGTCGAGGACGCCACCCAGTCGCTGGACGACGCCACCATCGATTTCGCCAAGGTCGGCACCCTGGTGCTGCTGAAGGTACTGCCGTACCGCGAGCAGGCCTGGCGCGGGCTGATCTACAACACGCTGACCGGTGCGGTGGTGCGCAACGACGCCATCGTGCAGGCCTGCGTGCAGCTGCCGGAGGACCACGGGATCATCTTCCCCGGCGGCTACTACCTGCAGAACGGCGAGCACAAGGCCTTCGATGCCGCGATGCAGGGCATGCAGTACAAGCGCAGCATCCGCTCGCCCAACGGCGAGGACGTGATGTACGTGTTCTACGACCGCGATGCCGGGCGTTCGGCGCTGTTCGTGTACAACACGATCCGCCGCGCGCTGCAGAACCCGGTGATCGGGCACGGCCATGCGCGGATGCAGGACGGGCGCATGGTGCTGTTCCATGCCGAGGGCGAGGAACCCACGCGCATCCATCCGATGCAGGTCTGGCAGACGCCGTTCACCAGCGAGGAGTTCGCGGCGCGGCGCCCGGCCGGCACCGGTTTCATGGCCCGCATCGGCAACCCGGCGCTGGTGCGCGGCATTTCCGACCTGCTCGAGCTCAGCCGGGAGATCGACAACCCGCAGGTGTCGCTGCAGCGCTACCAGCTGCTGGTGCACAACACCCGCCGCCTGTTCGACGCGCACCACTGGCTCGATGACGGCCCTCTTGGCGATGCGGCCGCGCTGCTGCACGAGATCAGCGCCACCGGCGAGGCCATGCTCGACGAGTACGAGAAGGTCGAGAGCATCCGCGGGCAGTCCGAAGCGGCGATGGCCGAGGCGACCGCCGCGCACCACAGCCTGCTCGGCCGGCTGAAGCCGGACGACTGGAACGGCATCGACGACTATGTCGAGGCGCTCGGCGAGATCTCCCGCCAGCGCGGCCACCTGCTGACGATCCGCGAGTACCGCTACATCGATACCGATGCCATCGACGCGATGGGCGTTTCGCTGCAGGAAGCGCACGACCGCATCGGCGCCGCGACCGGCGAGTTCCTCGGCAGCGACGCGGCGCTGCAGCCATACCAGCAGCGCCTGCAGGAGATCGACTGTGCCGCGCAGGATGCGCCCTCGGCACGCGCGCTGGCCGCCGAGCTGCAGCGCATGCAGGCCATGTCCGGCGAGCTGGACATGCTCTCGGAGCTGATGGCCAGCCTGAAGGTCGACGACGCCACCCAGCGCACGCGCGTGGTCGAGGCGATCTCGTCGCTGTACGCGCGGCTGAACCAGGCGCGCGCGCGCGCCGAGCAGCGTCGCCGCACCCTGGGCTCGGCCGAGGCCGTGGCCCAGTTCGGCGCGCAGTTCACCCTGTTCGGGCAGTCGATCGCCAGCGCGCTGGGCCTGGCCACCGACCCCGAGCGCGCCGACGAGCAGCTGTCGCGGCTGATGGTGCAGCTGGAGGAACTGGAAAGCCAGTTCGGCGAGCACGAGCAGTTCCTGGGCGACATCCTCGCCAAGCGCGAGGAACTGCTGGACACCTTCGAGGCGCGCAAGCAGGCCCTGCTCGACGACCGCCAGCGCAAGGCGCAGGCCGTGTTCGATGCCGCCACGCGCATCCTCGACGGCCTCGCCCGCCGCACCGAGCGCTTCACCACGCCCGACGAGCTCAACGCCTTCTTCGCCGGCGATCCGCTGATCCTCAAGCTGCGCGAACTGGCCGACCGCCTGCGCGAGCACCGCGACAGTGTCAAGGCCGACGACATCGAGGCGCGCCTGAAGGGCGTGCGCGACCAGGCCGTGCGCGCGCTGCGCGACCGCAGCGACCTGTTCGAGGATGGCGGCAACGTCATCCGTCTCGGCCCGCGGCACCGCTTCAGCGTCAACACCCAGCCGCTGGACCTGACCCTGCTGCCGCGCGGCGACGCCCTGGCGATCCACCTCACCGGCACCGACTACTACGAAACGCTGCACGACGACGAACTGGAATCGCTGCGCGACTGGTGGCAGGTCACGCTGGATTCCGAGTCGGCCACGCTCTACCGCGGCGAATACCTGGCCGGGCTGATCCTCGATGCGGCCGAACATCGCCGCGACGGGCTGGATGTCGATGCGCTCGACAAGGCCGCCGCGTCGCCAGAGACGCTGGAACGCCTGGTCCGCGATTTCGCCGCCCCGCGCTACCGCGAAGGCTACGAGAAGGGCATCCACGACCATGATGCCGCGTTGATCCTGCGCGCGGTGCTGCCGCCGTGGCGCAACGCCGGTGCGCTGGTGCACGCCCCCTCGGCGCGCGCGCTGGCGGTGCTGTTCTGGCACCTGCACCACGCTCGCGACGACGCGGCGCTGTGGCCGGAACGCGCCACCGGCGCGCAGGCGGTGCAGGCGTTGTTCGGCTCGCGCCGAGGGCTGGAGGCATTGCGTGGCGAGATCGCCGAAGCATTCGGCGCCTTCATCGCCGACACCGCACTGCCGGTCGACGCCGCGCTGGTCCCGGTGGCGGCGGACTATCTGGTTGCCGAGCTGCGCGAGGGCGACCCGACCTTCGGCTTCAGCCGTTACGCACGCCAGCTGGTGGATGAACTGCGCGGCAAGTTGCAGGCCGCGGGCATGGAAGGAGGCTTCGACCGCACGCTGCAGCACCTGTCCGGCCGCCCTGGCGCGCAATGGGCGTTGGCCGCGCAGTGGCTCGACGCGATGACCGCCGATGCGGCGCACGCGCCGCTGTCCGGCTACGTGCCGGAAGCGATCGCGCTGTTGCTGGCAGGCGCCACGCTGCGCCACCGCATCGTCGACACCACCCTGGTGAACGAAGCGGAGGGCCTGCTGGGCGAGCATCCGCGCATTCGCGATGGCCGCCTGCCGCTGCCGGTGGACGACCTGCTGCTGCGCTTCCGCCAGCATCGCGAAACCTTCGTGCCCGGCTTCGAGCGCTACCAGCAGGCGCGGCATCGCATCGCCGCACGCGAACGCGACGCACTGCGGCTGTCCGAGTTCAAGGCGCGTCCGCTCAGCTCCTTCGTGCGCAACAAGCTGCTCAACGACGTCTACCTGCCGGTGATCGGCGACAACCTCGCCAAGCAGATGGGTACCGTGGGCGAGAGCAAGCGCAGCGACCTGATGGGCCTGCTGATGCTGATCAGCCCGCCCGGCTACGGCAAGACCACGCTGATGGAGTACGTCGCCAGCCGGCTCGGCCTGGTCTTCATGAAGATCAACGGACCGGCGCTGGGCCACGAGGTGCGCTCGCTGGATCCGGCGCAGGCGCCCGACGCCACTTCGCGCCAGGAGCTGGAGAAGCTCAACCTCGCGCTGGAGATGGGCAACAACACCATGCTGTATGTCGACGACATCCAGCACACCCACCCGGAGTTCCTGCAGAAGTTCATCTCGCTGTGCGATGGCACGCGCCGCATCGAGGGGGTGTGGAAGGGCCGCACCAAGACCTACGACATGCGCGGCAAGAAGTTCTGCGTGGTCATGGCCGGCAACCCGTACACCGAGTCCGGCGAGGTGTTCAGGATCCCGGACATGCTGGCCAACCGCGCCGACATCTACAACCTCGGCGACGTGCTCGGCGGCATGGAGGATGCGTTCAAGCTCAGCTACATCGAGAACAGCCTGACCTCGAACCCGGTGCTGGCGCCGCTGGCCACGCGCGACCTTGCAGACCTGTATCTGCTGGTCGACAAGGCCGCCGGGAAGGACGTGTCCACCAACGGCCTGACCCACGGCTACAGCGGCGCCGAGATCAACGAGATCGTCGCCACCCTGCAGCGGCTGATGCAGGCCCGCGACGTGGTCTACCGCGTCAACCAGCAGTACATCGCCAGTGCCGCGCAGGCCGACCGGTACCGCATCGAGCCGCCGTTCAAGCTGCAGGGCAGCTATCGCAACATGAACAAGCTGGCCGAAAAGATCTCGCCGGTGATGAACGATGCCGAGCTGCAGCAGTTGCTCGCCGACCACTACCTCGGCGAGGCGCAGCTGCTGACCACCGGTGCCGAGGAGAACCTGCTCAAGCTGGCCGAACTGCGCGGCACGATGACCGACGAACAGGCCGCGCGCTGGGCGCAGATCAAGCGCGACTTCCTGCGCAACAAGGCGATGGGCGGCGACGATGCCGAGACCGGCACCCGCGTGGTCGCGCAGTTGGCGGACATCGCCACCGGCCTGCAGGCACTGGGCGAAGCGCAGGCCAGCGCACCCGTCCCGCAGGACGTGCCATGGGAGAAGATGCTGGCCACGCTGCAGGCCAACGCCGCCACCGGCGCCCCACAACCCGATGCCACGTCCTGGCTGCAGGCGCTGCCGGAGGCGATGCGCAACGCATTCGCGCCGATGGTCGCGGATCTCGCACAGGGACAGGAGCGCCAGGCGCAACTGAACGCGGCACTGGTGCAGATCCTCGACCTGCTGCGTACGAAGCTGGCCGAAGGTGGAACCGCTACCGGATCCGCCGCGGGCCGCCGCACGCGCGCCAAGACCGCGCAGGAGATCGAGCTGGAAGAGTTGCTGCGCCAGCTGCGCTTCCGTGCCGACGAAGGCAGGGACAAGGGGTCGGCGGACAAGCCATGAACGGCGATCGCGCCCCGGTCGACCTGGACGACCCGCTGGCGGTCGTCGGCTACGGTGGCGATGCCGTCGATGCCGCGCTCGACGCACGGCTGACCGATGCCCTGGATGGCAGTGCCGCCGCCGCGCTGGTCGCCAGGCTGCAGACATTGCAACGCGCCCTGCAGGCTGGCAAGCCGCGCGAGATCCGCCGCGGTACCGGTCTGATCGGACGCCTGCTCGGGCGCGACGTGGAAGCCGAGGCCGAAGCCAGGGCCCTGCAGCAGCGACTGGGCGTGCTGATGACCGATACCGATCGTGGTGCCGCCGCGCTGCGCACGCGCGTCGCCGCGCACCACGCGTTGCAGGAGACGCTGGCGGGCAGCATCGCGCGGATCGCCGACCGGCATCGCGCCGCACGCGACTGGCTGGACGCCAACCCCTTGGCCGGTGCCGACGCGCCCGCAGGTGGCCTCGCCCCACGCGCGCGGCTGGAAGACCGGCTCGCCCACCTGCGCACCGTGCAGTCGACGTGGGAGCTCGGCGCACGGCAACTGCAACTGCTGCACCAGCAGCACCTCGACCTGCTGGCCCGCTACCAGCGTATTCGCGACGTATTGCTGCCGGTCTGGCAGCAGCATGCCCTGGCCCTAGCTTCCACCACGGGGGCGGCGCAGGCTGCGACCGCGGCGGACGCCCAGGCCGCGATCGAATCCGAAGTCGCCGCGATGGCGGCTAAACTCGACTGACCCCCGAACCGCATCCCACGGGAGAACCCGCATGACCCAGCCCACCCACGACACCGGCCACCTCGTCCCCGCCAGCGACGCGCTCGACGAGACCACGCTCAAGGCGCTGGGCCTCACCACGGCCGACACCGGCGCCATCGCCGAGATCGGCAAGTCGCTGCAGGACATCACCCCCGGCAGCCTCCATGTGTTCGGGCGCGAGGCCGCCAGCAAGACCGCCGCGTTCTCCAGCCAGTTGCTCGACCAGGTGCGCAACCGCGACCTCGACGCCGCCGGCGACAAGCTGGGTGAAGTGGTGCGCATCGCGCGTTCTCTCAACCTCGACAGCTTCGTCGGCAAGTCCAAGCTGCCGGTGATCGGCGGACTGATCGACAAGCTGCGCGCGTCCAAGGGCGAGCTGGTGCAGAAGTTCAGCACCACCAACCAGCAGATCGAACAGCTGATGCAGGACGTGGCGCAGAAGCAGTCCACCCAGGCGCAGCGCGTGGCCGAGTTCGACCGCATGCACGACATCGTGCGCGAGGAGCGCCACGCCCTGGGCCTGCACGTGTCCGCAGGCAAGGTGCGGCTGGCGCAGCTGGCGGCGGAACAGCAGAGCCTGATCGGGCAGGAGGACCCGCAGTCGCGCGACCGCCGCGCCGCGATCGAGAACGCCATCCGCCTGCTCGACAAGCGCGTCGGCGACCTGACCGTGATGCAGCACGCGGCAGATCAATCGCTGCCGATGATCCGGCTGATCCAGGCCAACGCGATCCAGCTGATCGAGAAGTTCAATGCGGTGCGCAACATCACCATCCCGTCGTGGAAGCGCCAGTTCGCGATCCAGCTCTCGCTGACCGAGCAGAAGAACGCGGTGGAACTGTCCAACGCCATCGACGACGCCACCAACGAGATCATGCGCAAGAACGCCGACCTGATGCGCGAAACCTCGGTGGAAACCGCCAAGGCCAACCAGCGCGCGGTGATCGACGTGGCCACCCTGCGCCACGTGCACGAGCAGCTGATCCAGACCGTCGAGGAAGTCCGCACCATCCACCGCGACGGCATGCAGGCGCGGCGGCAGGCGGAGGTGGAACTGGCACAGCTGCGCGACGACGTGCAGAAACGACTTGCCGCGCCGACGCAGGATCCGGTCTAGTCGTCCCGGATGGGCCGTGGGGCGCGCGCGCCGTCGCGCGTCCTGCCCCACGCCAGCCACCAGCCCAGCCAGACCTGTGGCGGCAGCAGCATGAGGATGCCGAGCGTGAACCAGCGCGGGAACTCGTGCCATCCGTCCACCACGCCCAGCACGTCGACCACCAGGTAGAGCGCGAACAGCGCCCAGGCGTGCGCGGTCTTCGCCACGGCAGCGATGCGCACCATCAGCCAGGTGCCGGTGAACCCGGCCACGAACACCCAGCACAGGTCGACGGCCAGGCGCAGGTCGCCGCCTTCCGGCCGTCCGAACACCTGCGTCGACAGCCAGCTGCCCGCCAGGTTGACCACGGGGATGGCCACGATGGCCAGTGCCAGCCCAAGCAGGCTACGCAACGCAATGACCAAACGGTGCGAGACGGACATGGCGGCTCCGGGACGGGACGTGTCTGCATTGGAACGCAGAATGCCGCCATGGCCTGACATGGATGTTGCAGCGGGAGAAGCGCGGCCTGCATGGTCGCGCCACGGACCGGCTTCGCATTCATGTCGTCTGCAGGCCGCCGCCGCCCCGTCCGCGACGGCAGCGGCCCGGCCAGACGCGTACCCGTTCCAACCCGGACGGCGGGCGCCTGCCGCATCCCGTCATGCGATGACGATGCGCGTGAGACACGCACTTCACTCCGCGTTGCCCAGGGCACGTCTTGACCTCACCGCAACGTTTCCTTCGCGCGGCTTGTGCACGCGGATCGTTACGGTGGCCGCTCCCCCGCACAGGAGCATCCCCATGGGCCAGTTGTCAGGAAAACGCGTTGCCATCCTCGCCACCCACGGCTTCGAACAGTCGGAGTTGACCGAACCCCTGCGCGCGTTGCGCGAGCAGCAGGCAGACGTCGACGTCGTGTCGCCAGAAAGCGGCAAGGTGCAGGGCTTCAAGCATTTCGACAGGGGCGACGAAGTTCCGGTCGATACCGTGCTGTCGGATGCCGATCCCAAGGACTACGACGCGCTGGTCATCCCCGGTGGCCTGTTCAACCCCGACGCGCTGCGCGTCGACGAGGATGCGCTCGCCTTCACCCGCAGTTTCTTCGAGGCCGGCAAGCCCGTCGCCGCGATCTGCCACGGCCCCTGGGTGCTGGCGAACGCCGGCGTGCTGGAAGGCCGTTCGGTCACCTCGGTGCCGAACATCCGCAAGGACCTGGAGAACGCGGGCGCGAAGTGGTCCGATGATGAAGTCATCGTCGACCAGGGACTGGTGACCAGCCGCACGCCCGACGACCTGCCTGCCTTCTGCGCCAAGCTTGTGGAGGAGATCGCCGAAGGCAAGCATCGCGGCCAACAGCGTTCGGCGGCCTGACGGCCGCACGCTTCCGCAACGAACGCCAGACCCCGACCCGACGCGCCCGCCGCCACCTGCGGCGGGTGCATTTTTTTCAATCGCTTTCGTGGCGCCAGTTGATCGAGCCGCGGCTTTCGATGGTGCTCGACTCGATCTCGATGTCGAAGCCGGCGCGCAGCAGGTACTTCAGCGTCAGCACCTGTCCCGTGCCCAGCAGCGACACGCCGAAGCCCACGTACACACGCGGCGAGATCTGCTTGCCGATGCCCAGCACGCTGCCGCCCAGCGCACGCGAGTGCATCACGCCGGCATCGTCCAGGCCGATGTTGCTGCCCAACTGCCCGGCCAGCATGCTGCCGCCCGCGGTCAGGGCCGCCGACGCGGCATCGAGCTGGCGGCCCTCGGCGCTGGATACGTTGGAAATGGAGCGCCCGAGCGCCAGGTAGGACAGCGCCTGCGAGGTATCGCTTGCGGGGTTGGTCCAGACCTCTGCGTTCGGTGCCGACGCGCGGCCCGTGACGCTGATGCCGGCGGTGATGTCCTCGGCCTCGATCCGGCGTTCGGCGCGGATGTCGAGCAACGGGTCCGACACCGGGCCGTTGTTGAACACCAGGTTGCCGCGGGTGATCTGCAGCTCCTGTCCGTAGGCGCGGTAGCGCCCGCCCACTTCAAGCCGGCCGTAACCGAGCATCTCGCGGCCCGGCTGCGCACGCACGCGCAGGTTGCCGCCCAGCGTGCCGTCCAGGCCGAAGCCGCGCAGGCGCACGTCGTCGCCCATCGCCAGCGTCAGGTCCAGCAGCAGGCGCATGCCGGTGCCGCGCTCCGGATCCACCGGATCCAGCACCACCACGTCCGGGGAGACCGATACGCCATCGTCGAGCCGCTCGAGGTCGAGCAGCGCGCTGGGAACCGTGACCGTGCCGCTGACGTCCAGCGGCCGCCCTGCGGCATAGCGCAAGGTGATGTCCGGGTCGGCGACAAGGCGCAAGTCGCGCGTGTCCGACAGCAGCACGTCGCTGCCATGCAGTTGCAGCACCAGTGGCGCATCGCCGCCACGCCAGTCGAGGCTGCCCGTGGCCCACAGCGTGCCCTCCCCGGAACGCACGCTGCCGGTGATGCGTGCGCTGCCGTCCGGCAGCGCATCCAGCACGATGTCGCCGTCTTCCAGCAGTAACGCCATCGCCGGCAGTTCGGTACGGAAGTCGGTCAAGCGCGCGTATCCGCCCAGCGCCGGTTCGGCGCGCGTACCCGCCAGCGTGATCCGCCCGGTCAGCTGGCCGGTCGGCTCGACGATGTCGGGCGAGAACAGTTCGATCCAGGTCAACTCGCTGATGTCGATCGCGATTTCGCCATCGAGCGGCGAGAACGCATCCCATCCGGTCGCTACCCGTGCATCGATCAGCCCACCCTCATTGAAGGCCGAGCGCAGCGTGGCCTGGATGCGCGTCGGGTCGAACGCCGCCTGCAGCGCGAGCTCGCGGTAACCGACGATGTCGCGGCGCGAGCGTTCGCTGTTGCGCAGGCCGCCTTCCGCGGAGGTGATCGCCACCTGGCCCTGCCACGCGCCACCCACCGGCCGCAGCTGCCCATCGATGTCGATGGCGCCACGCAGGATCCACGGGCGTCCGCCATCACGCTCCGGCAGGTAGGTCGACAACAGCGACAGCGGCACCGCATTGCCGTTCACCGCCACGCCACGCCGCGGCCAGTCCGCGTTGGCACACAGCGCGCCGGTGCCGTTTTCCGCGGCAAAGCAGCTCTCCGACAGCGTGAACGCACTGCCACGCTGCGTGAACTGCGCCGGCGACTGCAGCCGCCATGCCGCGCCGCGCGTGGGCGCGAGCCGCAGCGAAGCCAGCGTGCCGCGCCAGCCCTCGCCCTGTCGTTCGGCATTGCCGGCCAGCGCCAGCGCACCCAGCTGGCTGCGGGTCGTGGCCTCCATTTGCAGACGCTCCACCGATCCTTGCGCATCGACGCGCAGTGCATCGAGTTCGATGCCGGCCGCCAGTTCGCGCGCCTCGACCTGCAGCGCGCCATTGCCCGTGCGCCACGGCAGCCGCCCCTGGGCGCGCAGCGTCGCCGCGCGATAGTCGCCCCAGCGCAAACCACTACCGTCGAGATCGACATCCACGTCGGGCGCGGTGCGTGCGCCCGCAAGCTGCAGCCGGCCGCGCAGCGTGCCCGCCGCGTTCGGCAACAGATCGGCCAGGTCGAGTGGCGCGAGGCGTGCGTCCACGTCCAGCACGTCGGCCAGCCGTCCCTTCGCATCGATGCGGCTGCTGCCGAGCGTCAGCGCGATGTCGCCGGCATAGTCGGTGCGCGTACTGCCGGGCGCAGGTGTCTGGATCGACACGTTCGCGCGCCCGTCCAGGCGACGCCCGCGCAGGTTGCCGCCGAGGTCGCTGGCATCGACAACGATATCCAGGCCCTCATCGTCGCGCGTATTCCCGGTGGAGGTGAAGCGGCCATTGACCGCGCCGCGCCAGTCCGGCGCGAAGTATCCGGGGTCGAAACCCGCCAGCGCCGCGTCGATCTGCCACTGCAGCGCAGGCGCCCACGCCACGTCGCCGGTCGCGTCCAGCGTGCCGGTCGGCATCGCCACGTGCGCGCGCTGGAGGGTCATGCGCTCGCCATCGCCGCGGCCGTCGAAATCCAGCAGCGCCTGCTGGCCGTCGCGCGACAGCGTGGCCTTGCCGATCGCCGCCCAGGCCGCGGTGCGCCCGGCGATGCCGAAGTCCGCGTCCACGCCGATCGCCGGCGCCGTGCCGGGCGTGCCGTCTTCATCGCTGCCGGTGTAGGTGAGTCCGCGGGCATTGATCGCGAACTTGAAGGTGGCATCGTCCGGCTGGCTGAAGTCGCCGCGGCCACGCGCCACGATGCGGCCCTGGAAGGCATCGAGCACCAGGCGCTCGATGTCCAGCACCTGGTCCTCGATGCG
Organism: Luteimonas aestuarii; assembly: GCF_004357985.1. Taxonomy (GTDB): domain Bacteria; phylum Pseudomonadota; class Gammaproteobacteria; order Xanthomonadales; family Xanthomonadaceae; genus Luteimonas; species Luteimonas aestuarii. The sequence goes on from NZ_SMTF01000022.1 coordinate 37,141, forward strand.
CAATGCCGAGGGCTGCAGCACATACACCGCGCCGTCCCGTTCCACCCGGCCCTGCGCACGCATCGCGCCACCCTCGCCATCGGCGCGCAGCGAGAACGCCAGCGGCACGCTCGCTTGGCCGCTGCCGGAGAGCAGCGCAGGATCGAACGCATCGGACGATGCCACCAGCGTCCACACCGGTACATCGGCGCCACGCACGCGCAGGTGGGCGCGCGCCTGCGTGGGGCCGCGACCGGACAGCACCACGTCCATCGAGGCCAGGTCGCCGCGCGCCACCAGGCCGATGCGCGGCCGCGTGCGGCCCAGTGGTGCCGGCAGCAGGGCGCCCGCCGACAGGTCCATGCGGTAGTTGTCGCGCGGCGCGTAGTCGCCGTGCACGCGGAACACGCCGCGGTCGCTGTGCACCACCAGCTCGGCCACGCGCAGCCAGCCGTCGCGCGCATCGAGCCCGCCGCGCACGCGGGCGATGTCGATCACCGGCACCGCGGCCCGGGTGACGCGCAGGCCGTCGACCTCGATGACATCGGATTCGAGCGAAAGCGGCAGTTCGATCGCCGGCAGCGATTCCGGCCAGCGCGGGAGTTCGAACGGTTCGTCCGCGGCGACCGGCAGATCGAGCGTGGCATCGACCACCTGCAGCCAGTCCAGCCGAAGGCGCCTGCCGATCAGCGGCGTGATCTCGGGATTCAGCGTGACGCGCGCCGCGGTAAAGGTCAGCACCGTGGGCGTGGCGCAGTTGCCGAACGCCACCGGCTTGCCATCGACGTCCGGGCAACCACGCTGCACGTAGCGCACGTCGTGCATGGTCAAGGGTCCGCGCACCGGGCCTTCCGCACGCGACCAGGTCAGCTCCGTTCCCGCGGGCAGCAGGCCGACGATCCGCGCCAACAGGAAATCGCGGCCCCCGAACGTGGACAGCAGCCAGTACAGGGCCACCGCCGCCAGCAGTGCCAGCGCCATGCTGCCGATCGCGCTACGGATCGCCAGCTTTCGCATCCGCGCATGGCGACGCGCGCGCAATTCGGCGATGCGCGCCTCGCGCTCCTCGGGCGTCAGGTCGTTCGGCAGGCGCGGCCGTCTGAACGCCATGCTAGAACTCCGCGCCGATGCTGAGGCCGATGGTGAACGGCGAATCCGGATCATCCAGGCCACGCGCGATGTCGAACTTCAGCGGCCCCACCGGTGAACGCCAGCGCGCGCCGATGCCCACGCCCGTCCGCCATTCCGGCTTGCGCCCGTCGAACGCGCTGCCGCTGTCCACGAACACCGCCGCGCCCCAGTTGCCCAGGAAATAGCGCTCGTACTCGACGCTGGCGGTCAACACGTTCTTCGCACCGGCTGCGTACTCGCCGCCTTCGGTGAACACCCGCGGCCCCACCTCGCGCCACTCGTAGCCGCGGATGCTGCGGTCGCCGCCCGCGTAGTAACGCAGGCTGGGCGGCATGTCCACCAGCGCGTCGGTGAAGGTGTAACCGGCCTCGCCGCGCACGATCAGGCGGCTGATGTCGCCGATGCCCATGAACCACGACGCGCGCAGGTGCGCCTGCACGAAACTGGCGTTGGAGCCCAGGCTGTCGAGGCCGCCGCGCAGCACCAGCGAGCCGCCGATGCCGCTGCGCGGGAAGGTGCGGTCGTCCACGTTCACGTACTCGGCGCGGATGGACGGATAGGTGAAGGTCGCATAGCGATACGCTTCCGGCGCAAGCGCGCCTTCCTCGTCCACTTCCTCGAAGAACCAGCGCTCGCGCAGCGCGTGGATCGATGCGACCAGGTTGGTCGTGGGGCTGTACTGGCCGCTGCGACTGCCGATCAGCTCAAGCCGACGGGTATCGATGTAGCTGGTCTGCTCGTCGTAGCCCTGCAGGCTGATGGTGTACCAGCCGTCGCGCCAGGCGAATGCCGGCACGCGGTACTGCAGGGTCAGCGTCTTCCGCCTCTGCGCATAGTCCAGCTGCGCCAACGCCTTGTGCCCGCGCTGGTTGACGTAGCGCCGCTCCACGCCCATGCGGATACCGGCGCCGCTGTCGGTGCCGTAGCTCACGCCGGCGGTGTAGATGCTGCGCTTGGCCGGGCTCAGCGACACCTTCACCGGCACGCGCTTGCTGCCGTCCTCCATCACGATGGCCTGGTCGGCCTGCGCCTCGATGTCGATGTCGCCGAAGTAGTCCAGCCGCGTCAGCGACGTGCGCAGGCGGTCGAGTCGGCCCTGGTGGTAGTACTCACCCTCGTTCCAGTAGATGAGGTTCTCGAGGATGTCCGGGCGGATGATCTGCCGCGTCTGCTCGATGGTGGTGGGGCCCATGTCGTAGCGCTGGCCGCTGGTCCACACCAGGTCGATGTCGGCGGCGAAGTCGGCACGCGTCACCTCCACCCGCCGCGAGGAGAAGTCCGCGTCGAAATAACCGCGTTCGGTGAGGCGGCGGCTGATGCGCGTCTTGCTGGCCTCGTAGTCGACGTGGTTGAGGATCGAGCCCTTGCCCGGCAGGAAGTTCGCCAGGTCCTGCTGCAGGTAGCGGTCGTCGTTGCCCTCGCCGATGATCGCGATGTCGGCATTGCGCACCCGCACCGGCTGGCCGGGGTCGACGCGGATGGTGATCGATGCGCCGGGCGCGCCTGCGCCTGGTGCCTCGCGCCCGTCCGCACCGATATCGCCATCGTCGTCGCGGCGCACGGGTTCCGACGCCCCCGCACCACCGTTGCCTGCACCCGCGCCCTCGCGTTCGATGGTGATCGTGGGCGAATAGAACCCGAACGGCTCCAGCGCCTCGCGCGTCTGCGCCTCGGCCTCGCGCAGCATGTAGGAGAACCGGCGCCAGCCCACGTCGGTGCCGATGGCATCGACCAGCGCCAGCGACACGCGCACGTTCTCGGTCATTTCTTCGTCGAGCCCGACGATCTCCACCCGCTCGACCACTACCGCCCCCGCCGTGCCGGTTGCGGACAGGAGCAACACGGCGGTGGCGAGGAGGAAGGGTCGGCGGCGCATGCGGCCAGCATAACCGCGGGGTGTCAACGCGCGATTAACCGGGCGGGGTGTCGCAACGAGGATCGATGCCCAGGGATGGACTGCGCGCGGCATTCGCTGCCGAAACCTGGTCATCCCCGCGCACGCGGGGTGAGGAGGGGTTGCTTGCGAGCGCTTGGCTCGCACCCGTCCGAATGCCCAAGCGCTGCACGCACGGGCCGGAGGCCGAGGACCCATGGACGTTCTGCTTGCGCATCCAGATTCCTGGATGCCACGACGGCATGCCGTGCGCAGGCCATCGCCGTCCGCCATCGAAGCGGCACCCTGCTGCAGGTCGACGGCAACGCCCATCGGTGCCCGCCTGCGCGGTCATGGTGGCGACGGGGCTGTGCGCCCCACGCGATGGATCAGGTGGACAGGTGCTCGATGGCGGCCACGCTGCCCAGCCGGTCGGCGAGCCGCTTGAGCAGGGCCAGGCGATTACGGCGCAGGTTGTCTTCTTCCACGTTGACCATCACGCTGTCGAAGAAGGCATCCACCTGCGGCCGCAGGCGGGCGAGGTGCGCCAGCGCATCGACGTAGTCGCCCTTGGCCAGCGCTTGCCCGGTCTCGGCATAGACCGCTTCCACCGCTTCGGCGAGGGCGGATTCGGCCGGTTCGCGCAGCAGGTCCTTGTCCTCGATGGCCGGAATCTCCTCTCTTGAAGCCGCGCCTTCGGCCTTCTTGAGGATGTTGTTGATGCGCTTGTTGGCGGCGGCCAGCGCCTCGGCCTCGGGCAACTGCGCGAAGATGCCGATGGCGTCGATGCGGCGGTCGAAGTCGTAGAGCGATTTCGGCTTCAGCTCGGCGACGGCGTTGAAGTGCGCGCCTGGCACGCCCTTGTCGGCGTAGTAGCCGCGGAGGCGGTCGAGGATGAAGTCCTGTAGCTCGACAACAAGGGGAGAGACGCTGAACTCGTCCAATGACTGTCCTTGCGCCCCAGAATGTTCACGCAACTTTGTCATTACCCAACTGCCGTCCAGCGCATCGGCTTCTGCCATGCGGATCCCGGTATTCGCGAAATGCTTTTCGCGTTTCCCGGGATCGCTGGGGGCCGTCGAGGCTACTCCCAACGCAGATTGCATGATTGCAAGCGCAAGAAGGCTTTGGATATCAAATTCGAACCCACTCTCGATAATCGTCCGCGCCAAGCCCAACGCATTGCGCCGCAGCGCGAACGCATCCTTGTTGCCGGTCGGCTTGAGGCCTGCCGCAAACCCGCCGGCCAGCGTGTCCAGGCGTTCGGCGATCGCCAGCACCTTGCCCAGCGGCGACAGCGCGATGTCGTCGCCGGCGAAGCGCGGCTGCCAGCTTTCGTCGATGGCATTGGCGATGGCGGCGCGGTCGTCGCGCGACAGGTCGGCCAGCGACGCGTCCTGCATCGCATAGTGCCGGCCGGCGATGCCCTGCAGTTCCGGGAACTCGCCCACCAGCCGCGACTGCAGGTCGGCCTTCGACAGCAGCGCGGCGCGTTTCGCCAGTGCGGCGTCCACGCCCACCTGCGGCGCGATGGCTTCGGCCAGCGCGGCGACGCGCTGCACCTTGTCGGCCACCGTGCCCAGCTTGGCCTGGTAGGTCACCGACGCCAGGCCGTCGTTCATCGACGCCAGCCCCTGCTTCATGTCCTCGACGAAGAAGAACTTCGCGTCGGCGAAGCGCGGGCGGATCACGCGCTCGTAGCCCTTGCGGATCTCGCTGTCGTCCTTCGGCTCGACGTTGGCGATGCCGATGAAGCGCGCTGTCAGCCGGCCGCCGTCGTCCAGCACCGGGAAGAACTTCTGGTTCGCCTCCATGGTCGCCACCAGCGCTTCCTGCGGCACGGCGAGGAACTCTTCCTCGAACGTGCACGACACCGCCTTCGGCCACTCGTTGAGGCAGACCACCTGCTCCAGGTTGTCGGCCTCGATGCGCGCAGTGCCGCCCACGGCCTTCGCCGCGGCATTGACTTCATCGACGATGCGGCGGCGGCGCTCGTCGGCATCCACCAGCACCTTCGCGCCGCGCAGTGCATCGATGTAATCGTCCGGCGACGAGATCCACACCTGCTTGTCGTGCAGGAAGCGGTGGCCGCGGCTGAAGCGGTCTGACTTCACGCCGAACACCTCGCCGTCCACCACGTCCTTGCCCAACAGCATCACCAGCCACAGCACCGGGCGCGCGAAGGCATGGTCGTGGTCGCCCCAGCGCATCGGCTTGGGGATCGGCATGCCGGCGATGGCCTCGCGCACGATCTCCGGCAACAGCGCGGCGGTGGTCGCGCCCGGCGTCACCGCGCGGTGCACGAAGCGTTCGCCCTTGGCATCGGCGGTCCTGCCGAGCTGCGTCCAGTCGACGCCGGCCTTCGCCGCGAAGCCCTGCAAGGCGCGCGTCGGCTGGCCGTCGCCATCAAGTGCGATGTTGAGATACGGACCCAGCACTTCCGACGCCTGCTCCGGCTGCTCGACCGCCACCCCCGGCAGCAGCACCGCAACGCGGCGCGGCGTATGCAGCGGCTTGGCGTCGCCGCGCTCCACCGCAACCCCGCGCTTGTCCAGCGCCGCCAGCACGCCATCGAAGAACGCCTGCGCCAGGCCGGGCAGGGCCTTGACCGGAAGTTCCTCGGTGCCGAGTTCGATCAGGAGGGGACGTTGTTCGCTCATTCCGGACTCTTCATTCTTTTCGCCCCCTCCCCCGCTTGCGGGGGAGGGCTGGGGTGGGGGCACGGGACGTCGCGCGCCCCCCTCCGCCCTTCGGGCACCTTCCCCCGCAGGCGGGGGAAGGACATCAGGCCGCCTTTTCCGTGTGCTTCAAACCCGGGAAGCCCAGCTTCTCGCGCTGTTCGTGGTACGCCTGCGCCACCGCCTGCGCCAGCTTGCGCACGCGCAGGATGTAGCGCTGGCGTTCGGTGACGCTGATCGCGCGGCGCGCATCCAGCAGGTTGAAGCTGTGGCTGGCCTTGCACACCTGGTCGTAGGCGGGCAGCGGCAGGCCGGCCTCGACCAGCTTCACCGCCTCCGCCTCGCAGGCGTCGAAGCGGTGGAACAGCTCGGCCACGTCGGCGTGTTCGAAGTTGTACGCGCTCTGCTCGCGTTCGTTCTGCAGGAACACGTCGCCATAGGTCACCACGCCCTGCGGCCCGACGGTCCAGACGAGGTCGTAGACGTTGTCGCAGTTCTGCAGGTACATGCACAGGCGTTCGAGCCCGTAGGTGATCTCGCCCAGCACCGGTCGGCACTCCAGCCCGCCGGCCTGCTGGAAATAGGTGAACTGGGTGACTTCCATGCCGTTCAACCACACTTCCCAGCCCAGGCCCCAGGCGCCGAGCGTGGGCGACTCCCAGTTGTCCTCGACCAGGCGCAGGTCGTGCACGGTCGGGTCGATACCCAGCGCCTTGAGCGAATCGAAATACAGCTCGACGATGTTGTCCGGGTTGGGCTTCATCACCACCTGGTACTGGTAGTAATGCTGCAGCCGGTTCGGGTTCTCGCCGTAGCGGCCATCGGTGGGCCGGCGCGAGGGCTGCACGTAGGCCGCGTTCCACGGCTCCGGCCCCAGCGCGCGCAGGAAGGTGGCGGGGTGGAAGGTGCCGGCGCCCACCTCGAGGTCCAGCGGCTGGATCAGCACGCAGCCCTGCGCGGCCCAATAGGTGTTGAGGCGCTGGATCAGGTCCTGGAAGGTCGGTCCGGTCATCACGAAAGGCGGTTTTCGGCGGCGCGCTAGTATAGCGGCGAGCCCATCGCGCTCCGCCCGGAGCCACGAGCCCGCCTTGGACCATCCCCACGCGCACGCCCACCTCCGCAGCGCCGCCCTGCCCACCGGGCGGCTGGCGCTGGAGCCGGTGCTGGCGGCACTGGTCGCCGACGGCCTGCTGTCCGACGACGACGCCGGGCGCGCACGCAAGGGCAGCGCGCAGGTACGCAGCCTCGAAGCGGTGCATCCACTGGTGCTCATCGCCAACCTCAAGCTGCCCTCGGCGCGCACGCCCGGCACCGAACTGGGGCTGGAAACGCTGACCGAGTGGCTGGCACGCGCCAGCGGCCACGCCTACCTGCGCATCGACCCGACGAAGATCAAGGTGGCCGAGGTCACCGACCTGGTGTCGCACGCCTATGCGCGCCGCCACCGCATCCTGCCCGTCGACGTCACGTCCGACCGCGCGCGCATCGCCACCAGCGAGCCCATGGCCACCGACTGGCTGGGCGACGTGCAGCGCCTGCTGCGGCGCGACGTGGATCTGGTGGTGTCGAACCCGCTGGACCTGCATCGCTACACGATGGAGTTCTACGGCGTGACGCGCTCGGTGCGCGGCGCGCAGGATGGCGGCGACACCTCTTCGCATGCGCCCACGTTCGAGCAGCTGGTGGAACTGGGCCGCGCCGGCGACGTCACCGCCGACGACCACCACATCGTCAACATCGTCGACTGGCTGCTGCAGTACGCCTACGAGCAGCGCGCGTCCGACATCCACCTCGAACCGCGCCGCGACGCCGGCCGCGTGCGCTTCCGCATCGACGGCGTGCTGCACAAGGTGTTCGAGATGCCGCCACCGGTGATGACCGCCGTGGTCAGCCGCATCAAGGTGCTGGGCCGGATGGACCTGGCCGAGCGCCGCCGCCCGCAGGACGGCCGCATCAAGACGCGTTCGCCCGGCGGTCGCGAAGTGGAGATGCGCCTGTCGACCATGCCCACCGCGTTCGGCGAGAAGTGCGTGATGCGCATCTTCGACCCCGACACCGCGTTCAAGCCGATCGAACAACTGGGGTTCGATGCCGGCGAAGCGGCGACATGGATGGAGTTGACCGGGCGTCCGCACGGCATCGTGCTGGTCACCGGCCCCACCGGCTCGGGCAAGACCACCACGCTGTACTCCACGCTCAAGCGGCTGGCGACTGCGGACGTGAACGTGTGCACGGTCGAGGACCCGATCGAGATGATCGCGCCCGAGCTCAACCAGATGCAGGTGCACCACCAGATCGACCTGGGCTTTGCGCAGGGCGTGCGCACCCTGCTGCGGCAGGACCCGGACATCATCATGATCGGCGAGATCCGCGACCTCGACACCGCGCAGATGGCGGTGCAGGCCTCGCTGACCGGCCACCTGGTGCTGTCGACCCTGCATACCAACGATGCGCCCTCGGCGATCACCCGCCTGCTCGACCTGGGCCTGCCGCACTACCTCATCGCGTCCACGCTCAACGGCATCCTCGCGCAGCGGCTGGTGCGCACCCTGTGTCCGCACTGCAAGGTGCCGCGCGCCGTGGAACCCGAGGCCTGGGCCGCGCTGCTGCCCGGCCAGGATGCGCCGCCGCCGGCCGGCGCGCATGGCCCGGTCGGTTGCCTGGAATGCCGGAACACCGGCTACTTCGGCCGCGTCGGCCTGTACGAACTGATGCCGGTGACGCCGCGGTTGCGTGCGTTGATCCGCCCGGACATGGACCTCGCCGGTTTTACCCGCGTCGCCGTGGGCGACGGCCTGCGCACCTTACGCCGCGCCGGCGCGGAGAAGGTGGCGCAGGGGCTGACGACGGTGGAAGAGGTGATGACGGTGCTGCCGCCGCAGGAGTGAGCTGTGCTTCTGGTGCAGGGACGGCATTCGAACCTGCAAATCCGATGTTGCATGTGTTCTGCCTTGAAGCAGCTTTCTTCGCGTGTGTACCAGCTTGCGCGTGGACGCATTGACTTAAGGGCTGAGGGCATTCCGCCCGGAACGGGCGGGTAACTTTCTTTGTTGGCACAAAGAAAGTCACCAAAGAAATGCCTTTCCCCGACGGAGCTAACGTTTCAGGCTGGGCTCGACGGGATTTTTCGACAGGACATCCCTGTCCTGGTCGAAAAACGGCCGGCATCCATGCCGGCCGCCCTCCGGGTCTGCTTGCAGAATAGCGACCGGAAGTAGATCAAGAGCCAAATGTTCGTCATCCGGGCAAAGCGATCTTCAACGGCTTCAAGGCTGGTCAAGTGGGGACCTGGGCTTGCTCTGCCAAAAAATGTTCTGCGACAAAGGCACTGAGGTCTGGCGTTTGGTTCATTGGTGAACCGAGACAACACACTCCAGACCCGTAGGGCGCCGCACATGGATGTACGGCGTTTTCCGACCGAGCCAGGATGGCGAGTCGGAAAATCCCGTCGCACTCTCCGCTCAATCGTTAGCTTCGTCGGGGAAGGCCCTTTTTCTTTGGTTCGTGTCTTTCTAGGCAGAAAAAAGAAAAGAACTCGCCCGTTTCGGGCGAAAGCTCTTGATTCCAGAGTCCCTCCCAACCTTATGCTCTAGTGCCCAGAGCGCACATCCGCCCATGCCACCCGCACCCCAGCCCATCCTCATCATCGAAACCGGCCAGCCCGTGCCATCGATGCGCCGACACGGCGGCTTCCCGCACTGGATCCGCGTCGCCGCGGGCCTTCGCCGGGATGACGCGCACGTGGTCGATGTCGAAGCCGGGCAAACGCTCCCGGACGCGGATGGTTTCGCCGGCATCATCGTCACCGGGTCCGGCGCGATGGTGTCGCATCGACTCGACTGGAGCGAACGCTGCGCCGCATGGCTGCGTGATGCCGCGCACGCGGGCGTCCCGCTGTTCGGCATCTGCTACGGCCACCAGCTGATCGCGCATGCCCTGGGCGGCGAAGTGGGCGACCACCCGGCAGGCCGCGAGATGGGGACGGTCATGGTGGAGACCTCCCCGCAGGCAGGCGACGATCCGCTGTTCGCAGGCCTGCCACGCACGTTCGCCGCCCAGGCCACCCACCTGCAGAGCGTGCTGCGCCTGCCGGACGAAGCCGTACTCCTGGCCGGCAACGGCCATGACCGGCACCACGCCTTCCGTTGGCGTGAATCCGCCTGGGGCGTGCAGTTCCATCCCGAATTCGGCACCACCCACATGCGCGGCTACATCCGCGCGCGGGCCGATGCGCTGGCGCGCGAGGGTACTTGTCCGCGCACGCTGGCGGCCGCGGTGGGCGCCGCGCCGTGGGCCCGCCGCGTGCTGCGCCGCTTCGCCGCGCTTGCCCTGCGGCAGCCGCGCCCGGCCCCCATGCAGTAGCATGACGGCTTGCGTGGCGGGGGCCACGCGTCAATGACAGGACCTGCAATGACGACTCGTGGATTGGGCCCGGGCGCCGGCCTCGACTGGATCAAGCGTGCGATCAACCTGGGCGCCGGCAATCCGCGCGCCATCTTCGGCGGCGCGGCGCTGTTCATCGTGGCGATCATGGCCGCGGCCGTCGCGCTCACCCTGCTGATGGGCCTGTTCGCGGTGGTGATGCCCGCCGCCGGTGCGGCATCGATGGCCCTCAGCCTGCTGGTGACGCTGCCGCTGCTGCTGGTGGCCGCCTGCCTGATGGTGGGCTACCTGCGGCTGGTGCATGCCGTGGAAAGCGGTCGCGCGGCGTCGCCGCTCGATGCCTTCTCCGGCTTTTCCGACATGCAGACGTCGTTGCGCGCGTTCGCGCTGGTGCTGGTGCTCGCGGTGCTGCAGAACGCGGTGCTGGCCGGTTTCGTCACCCTGTTCTCGCCCGGCCTGGCCGCGTGGTACATGGAAGTGATGCAGATGCAGGCGGCGGGCCAAGCGCCGGATCCGGCAACGATGGCACTGCCTGACGGCGCCGGCATGGTGATGCTGCTGGTGACCCTGCTTGCGCTGCTGGTCTACGCGGTGCAGGCGATCGGGCTGGGCCAGCTTGCGCTGGGCGGCCGCAGTGTCGGCGGCGCGCTGGCCGACGGTTTCTCCGGCACGTTCCGCAACGTGCTGCCGCTGCTGGTGCTGGTGCTGCTGGGCATTGCCGCGGCCGTCGTGGCCTTCCTCGGCCTGCTGCTGGTGGCACTGGTGATCGGCCTGCTGGCGAAGCTGCTGGGCGGATGGATCGCCATCCTCCTGGCCGTGCCGCTGTATATCGCCATCGTGCTGGCGCTGGTGGTGGTGTCGTTCGGCGTGATGTACCACCTGTGGCGCGACGTGACCGGGGGCGCAGCCACCGCACCGGGCGTTCCTGCCGACAGCGTCGAACTCTGACCCTTCCCCGCGAGGAGCAAGCGACAGCAGGCGTTCGAAGGTCGCCTGCGTCGCGACACCCATTGCGAGGAAGCTCCAGGCGCCCGGCGTAGGACGGGTCTCGACCCGCCACGGCCCCGGCATCGCACGACGCACGCCCACTCGCGATGACGTTCGCGTCATGGTTCGATGCGATGCATCGAGGTGTAATGACCCAGTGATTTCCTGCTCAGGTGTAACCTTTCCAAGGAGGCACAGATGAGCGCGGTAATGGAAGAAGAGATTAAGCGTTGGACGGCACGTCGGAAGTCGGCGTTGGTGCT
>NZ_SMTF01000023.1 GCF_004357985.1 Luteimonas aestuarii
CTCCTTCTCCACCAGCTTGAGCAGGGTGCGCGCGGCGGTCAGCGGCTGCACCGGCTGGTCGGTGACCACGTGCAGGGCCCGGTTGGCGCCCATCGCCAGGCCGTTGCGCAGGTGCGCCTGGGCGTCGGCAGGGGCGATGGTGGCCACGATGACCTCGGTCGCGATGCCCTTGTCGCGCAGGCGCAGGGCTTCTTCCAGCGCGATTTCGTCAAAGGGGTTGGGCGAGAGCTTCACGCCCTCCGTGACCACGCCGGACCCATCCGGTTTGACCTGGACGCGGACGTTGTAGTCCACCACGCGCTTGTAGGCGACGAGAATCTTCATCCTGCGGGAATCCTTTGTAGGGCGCCCATGGGCGCGACCAGCGTGAAGCCTGCGGCGGCGCCCGAGCGAGGCACCAAGCGGCGGATTTTACCGGTCGGGGCGCGGCAACGCGAATGCGACCGGCATCGTTCGTTGGTCCGATGGCGAGCCGGGAGGCGGAGGTTAGAATTCCAGACAGACTACCAACAGGACATGCGCTGATGTCGCCAACCACAACAGCTGCCGGGCGCGGCGAAGGCAAGGTGTTTCCGGACGCCGCGAGTGCTCTGGACGGCCTTGTCGCCGATGGACAGATCCTCGCGGTCGGCGGTTTCGGGCTTTGCGGCATTCCCGAAGCGCTGATCGCGGCGCTCCGCGATTCCGGCGCCAAGGACCTGACTGCGATCTCCAACAATGCCGGTGTCGACGGCTTCGGCCTCGGCCAGCTTCTGGAAACGCGCCAGATCCGCAGGATGATTTCGTCCTACGTGGGGGAGAACAAGGAGTTCGAGCGCCAATACCTCGGCGGCGAGCTCGAGCTGGAGTTCAACCCCCAGGGCACGCTGGCCGAGCGCCTGCGTGCCGGTGGCGCCGGCATCCCGGCCTTCTTCACCCGCACCGGCTACGGCACGGTGGTCGCCGAGGGCAAGGAGACGCGCCAGTTCGACGACGGCCACTGGTACGTGCTGGAAACCGCGTTGAAGGCCGACGTGTCGCTGGTCAAGGCCTGGAAGGCCGACAAGGCGGGCAACCTCGTGTTCCGCAAGACCGCGCGCAACTTCAACCCGGCCTGCGCGATGGCCGGCAAGGTCTGCGTGGCCGAAGTGGAGGAATTGGTGGAGATCGGGGACATCGACCCCGACCACGTGCATCTGCCCGGGATCTACGTGGACCGCATCGTCGTCAACCCGACCCCCGAGAAGCGCATCGAGCAGCGCACCGTCCGTCAGGAGAACAAGTGATGCCCTGGACCCGCGACGAAATGGCGCAGCGCGCCGCCCAGGAACTGACCGATGGCGCCTACGTCAATCTCGGCATCGGCCTGCCGACCCTGGTGGCCAACTTCATTCCCGATGGTGTGGACGTGTGGCTGCAGTCCGAGAACGGCCTGCTGGGCATCGGCCCGTTCCCCACCGAGGACGAAGTGGATGCGGACCTGATCAATGCCGGCAAGCAGACGGTCACGGCCCGCAAGGGCGCCAGCTACTTCGGCAGCCACGACAGCTTCGCGATGATCCGTGGCGGCCATATCGACCTGGCGATCCTCGGCGCCATGCAGGTGACCGACAAGGGTGACCTGGCCAACTGGATGGTGCCGGGCAAGATGGTCAAGGGCATGGGCGGGGCCATGGACCTGGTGGCAGGCGTAAAGCGGGTCGTGGTGCTGATGGAGCACACTGCGAAGGACGGCAGCCACAAGATCCTGCCCGAGTGCACCCTGCCGTTGACCGGCGTGGGGGTAGTGGATCGGATCATCACCGACCTTGCCGTGTTCGACGTGGTCGAGGGCGGCGGCCTGGTGCTTCGCGAGGCCGCGCCGGGCGTGACCGAGGAGGAGTTGGCCGCCAAAACAGGGGTCTCCTTCACACGTTGAAGGTGCCGTTGTTCCTGAATCGCTATTTAACTTCCGGCCATACAGGGGCGGGCGTATGCTGCCAGAATGCCCTCTGCCGGGGGGCTCCTTCACATCGATATATAAAGAAGAGTACGCGACATGCGCATCTATCTGGCCGCCATCGCCCTGACTGGCACCTTGTTGGCGGGCTGCAGTTCCGATTGGGACCCTGCCCGGGCTAGCAAGCAGAAGAACTTCGTCGATTCCGCGCAGGGATCAGAGCAACCCGTCGCGACGCTGGCGACGCGACAGTCCAAGACGTCGTTTGCGTCACTCCCCGATCGTGGTGAGCTGCTGAACTACCCGAAGGATCGTGAGGTCCGGCGCAGTGGTGCGTATACCTCGTATCCGGTTGAGATCAGCGAAGCGCATGCGCTCAATGCGATTGCTGCGGGCGGCTTGCGGCTGGACACGCCTGATGGCAAGCCGGTCAACGTGGCCTTCAATCGAATCGAAGAGCACCCGGACGGCAACTGGAGTTGGGTTGGTCAGAGTGACAACGGTGACCACGCCGTACTGACCTTTGGCGAAACTGCCGTTTTTGGCGAGTTTTCGTCTGCGGGCAAGTCGTATCGGGTCACCACGCGTCGCGGCAGTGCGTTTGTCGTCGAGACCGACCCGCGGATGCTGACGAGCAACCCAAGCCACCATGGCGATGGGCCGGAATTCCTGATCCCGCCCGACACGTCCAGTTCCGCCGCGAGTGCTGCCGGCGGCATGGTGATGGCGGCAGCGGATGCCACTGTTGCACCGAAGTCAGCGTCCGCAGTTGTCGATCTGGCACTTGGCTACACGGCAGGGATGGTTGCAACGTATGGCAACGAGCCAACCGCGATTTCACGCGTCACCAGTTTGGTCGCATTGGGCAATGCCGCCTATGAACGCAGTGGCGTCAACATGCGTTTACGTCTTGTCCATGCCATGCGCGTGGAGTACGCCGACAATACCGACAACGCCGACGCGTTGCAAAAGCTGACCGGTTACAACAGCACGACGCGGCAGTTCACCACGCCGGACCCTGCATTCAATGCCCTGCGTTCAGCGCGCGACCAGTACGGTGCTGATTTGGTGGCGCTCATCCGCCCTCATCGTGCTCCTGAACAGAAGGGGTGCGGAATCGCATGGTTGATCGGTGCCAACCAGCGGCCGATCACTGCTGCCGACGCGCCGTTCGGCTATTCGGTGGTGAGCGACGGGTCCGATCTGGACGAATCAAATAGCAACACGTACTTCTGCAGCGAGTATTCGCTCGTGCATGAGCTCGGCCACAGTATGGGGCAGGCCCATAACCAAGAGAACAGTGAATACGTTGGTGCCCACCCGTATTCGTATGGGTACCGCGAAGCGGCGGGAAATGGGTTCCACACGATCATGGCCTACCCGCTGGCCAACAATAGTCAGACCGAAGTTCCGTACTTTGCGACACCGGCGATTGATTTTTCACCTGGCCGACCGCTAGGCATAGCAAATGTCGCTGACAACGTGCGGAGTTTGAATCAGACAATGCCAGTTGTTGCGACGTTTCGAGCAAATGTCGTACCGGTTGGCCGCAAGCTTGACGTCTACATTGTCAAAAAGAGCGGCAATGGCTCGACTGAGATTCACTCTTTGAATCGCGACACCAACTATACGACTTTCAATCGTCACATAGCCAGCGCTCTGCACACCACGCCCTCTGACGAGTCCTGGGTGTTTTTGTTTGGCGACTACAATGGCGACGGCGTGGCTGATATGTATGCGATCAACAAAGTTGGCGCATCAGGCAGGACAGAGGTGCATATCCTTAGCGGAGCGACGAATTTTTCAACGTTTCTGTTGAATACGACGACAGCGATTCATCAAACTGGCGTCAATAATCAATGGGAATACATGCTTGGGGACTACAATAGAGACGGTCGCCCCGATCTGTATGCCATCACGCGTAGTGGTGCTTCTGGACGTGTAGAGGTCCATGTTCTCAATGGGGCAACTACGTTTAGTACCTTTCTTTTGAATAGTGCGACAGCCTTGCGTAGCGAATCACCTGGTTATGCTTCGGCCTTTGACTTGGCCGACTGGAACTCGGACGGCAGGCCGGATCTTTTCTACTTCGCCAAAAATGGGTCGTCAGGAAGAACCGAGGTTCATGTTTTGAGCGGAGCGGACGGTTTCTCAAGTTTTCTTCTGCAGACGGCGACGGCGCTAGGCCAGACCGGCACCGCTGACAGGTTCAAGTTTTTGGTTGGTGATTACAATCTGGATGGAACGTTGGATATCTACGTGATCGAACGCACCGGTGCATCGGGTAGAACTGAGGTTCACGTTCTGGACGGACACACCACGTATCAATCCTTCTTATTGAATGCCGCGAGTGCCCTGCACCAGACGGGTATTGATCAAGCGTGGAACTTCAGGCTGGTTGAGCAGAACTAGGTGCTTCCAGATGTCAACCCTAACAAGGGGTCTGGTGATTATCATTCTGTCGTGGCGCTCATGGTCAACCCGTGCATAGGATGGGATGTGGTAGGCGTAGCAGAGGTCAATTACAGATTTTGATAGTTCGGCCCCGCACCACCCTCCGGCGTGACCCATTCGATGATCTCGTATGGGTCCTTGATGTCGCAGGTCTTGCAGTGGACGCAGTTGGCGGCATTGATCTGTAACCGCTTGCCGTCGCCATCGTCGACGATTTCATAGACCCCTGCCGGGCAGAAGCGCGTGCAGGGGTTGTCGTATTCGACGGCGCAGGTGGTGACGCAGATCGAGGTGTCCATCACGCGCAGGTGCACGGGCTGGTCCTCGTCGTGCTCGGTGGCGGCGTAGTACACGCCCTGGAGGCGGTCGCGCGGGGCGAGGCTGCGTTCGACGTAGTCGCGTTTCGGCTGCTCGTGCTCGCCGACCTTGTCCAGCGACGACCAGTCCGCGTTCACCTTCAGCGTCCAGGGCGAGAGGCCGCCGGTGATCGTTTCCCAGCCGCCGTTGAGCAGGCCGAACCACAGGCCCTTCTTGAAGCCGGGCTTGATGTTGCGGACGGCGCGCAGTTCCTTCATCGCATCCGAGGCGCGCAGCTTCGCATCAAAGCCTTCGGGTGCCAGTGCGCCGGCGGCAAGGTGCTCGGCGGCCAGCACGCCACTGCGGATCGCCTGGTGGGTGCCCTTGATCTTGGGCACGTTGAGCAGACCCGCGGTGTCGCCGATCAGCAGCGCGCCGGGCATCTCCACCTTCGGCAGCGACTGCCAGCCACCGGTGACGATGGCGCGCGCGCCGGCCGAGAGGATGCTGCCACCGTCGAGGATCGGTTTGATCAGTGGGTGGTTCTTCCACTGCTGGAAGGCTTCCCAGGGCCGGTAATGCGGATCGGCGTAGTCCAGCCCGCTGACGTAGCCCAGGGCGACCTGGTTGTTGTCGAGGTGGTACAGGAAGCTGCCGCCATAGGTCTTGCTGTCGGCCGGCCAGCCCAGCGTATGCACGATCTTGCCGGGCGACACGCGCCCTTCCGGCACCTGCCACAACTCCTTGATGCCGATCGAATACGCCTGCGGGTCGCTGTCCTTGTCCAAGGCGAAGCGCTTCACCAGTCGCTTGGTCAGGTGTCCGCGTGCGCCCTCGGCCAGCACGGTGACCCTGGCATGGATGTCGATGCCGGCGGTGTAGCCGGGTTTGTGGGTGCCGTCCTTGGCCACGCCCATGTCGCCGATGCGCACGCCGATGACTTTGCCTGCTTCGTCGTGCAGCGTCTCGGCGGCGGCGAAGCCGGGGTAGATCTCCACGCCCAGCGCCTCGGCCTGCGGTGCCAGCCAGGCGCACATGGCGCCCAGCGAAACGATGACGTTGCCATGGTTGCGCATGCCCGGCGGCACCATCGGGAACTTGCGGCCGCCATCCCGGGTGAAATACCAGAACTCGTCCTCGGTGGCCGGCACGCACACCGGCGGCGGGTTGTCGCGCCAGCCGGGGAGCAGGGCGTCCAGCGGACCGGTTTCGATCACCGCACCCGACAGGATGTGCGCGCCGATGGTGCTCGACTTCTCGATCACGCAGACCGAGATGGCCGGGTCCAGCTGCTTGAGGCGAATGGCGAAGGCAAGCCCGGCGGGGCCGGCTCCCACGGTGACCACGTCGTATTCCATGACATCGCGTGGGGTGTCGGCATCGGATGGCGTATTCATGCAGGCTTTCCGGAAGGCGTGGCGTGATTGTCGCGTTTGAAGCGTGCAGGCCGCAAATCCGCATCGGCTACGATGGCGCGATGGCCTCGCTGGCACCGATCAGACTGGAAGGCGCCGACGTCGCGTTGCATCCGGCATGGCTGGAACCTGCCGATGCGGACGCGCTGTTGTGCACGCTGCGTGACGACCTGCCGTGGGAAACCCACCATGTGCGCCTGTTCGGACGCGACGTGCCGTCACCGCGACTGAGCTGCTGGATCGGCGACGCCGGCACCAGCTATCGCTACTCCGGCGTCCGTCACCAGCCGCTTCCCTGGACGGAACCCCTGCAAGCCGTGCGCTGGCGCCTGGAACGCGAGACGGGGCACCGTTTCAACAGCGTGCTGGCGAACCTCTACCGGGATGGTCGCGATGCCATGGGCTGGCATAGCGACGACGAACCGGAACTGGGGCCGCGCCCGGTCATTGCGTCGGTCAGCCTGGGGGGCACCCGGCGCTTCGTGCTGAAGCATCGCGAGGTGCCGACGCGGAAGCTAAACCTGCCGTTGCCGCATGGCAGCTTGTTGCTGATGCGCGGCGACACCCAGCGCAACTACCGCCACGCCTTGCCGCGCACTGCCCTGTCCGTGCTACCACGGATCAACCTGACGTTCCGGCACGTCCACGCAACGCCATAGGGGTACGGCCGGTGCTCAGGGGTGCACATGGCGTGGCTGAGGGTGCCGTCGCTCAGCGCGGTGCCTGGCGCGGATGCGCGGTGCGCTCGTGCGTATCGCCCGTCACCAGCACCCAACCGGACAGGTCGCGTCCCACTTCCGCCAGTGCCCGTGAAAAGGCTTCGACGACCTGGGCGATGTCGGTGCCCGAGCTCGGCTCGGCATGTAGGAAGGTGCGCGAGGCGACGATGCCCTGGTCCACCGCGTGCACCAGTTTCGCGTTCACCTCGATGGTCGCCGCGGGCAGCATGCCGCCGGCGTAGTCGGCCTCGAAGCGACGCACGTCCAGCGCCAGGCGGTAATCGGCCGCGAATCCGGTCCCTTGGCGGGCGACGGCTGGCAGCTTGCCCGAATCCTCCAGGGCGCGCAGCAGGGTGTCCTGCAGCATGTCCGTGGGCGTCTTGGCCCAGCTTGCACCACGGTAGACCTGCAGCTCGTCCGCCGTCGGCCGCACGGCAATGCGGAAGCTGTCGATCATGCGCGCGGCGGACGGCGGCGCCAGCGACAGCTGCCAGTCCACGGCCGGCCATGCCGGATCGGCCTGGATGCGCGGGTCGGGTGCGTAGATGGTGGCGCGCTCGCGCGCGCTCCGGTCGTTGCCGGTCAGCAGCGCACAGGACGTCAGCGAAGCAAGGGCCAGCACGGCGGCGAGCAGGCGCAGCATCATGGTTCGAACTCCTTGGGTGCGTCGCGACCCAGCAGGTAGCGGGCAGGATTGGCGTCGAGGCGGTCGCTGATGCGCCGCAGGTCGCGGATCAGCGACCGCAGTTCGCCCAGCGTCGGGCCCAGTTGCGACAGGCCGTCGTTGGCGAAGCTGCTGATCGCCGCGCGGTTCTCGTTGAGGATGTTGTCGGCGCCCTGCGCGGCGGAATCGAGTCGCTGCAGCGTGCTGTCGAGCTTGGCCACCAGTTCCGGCAGGTTCTGCGCCAGTTCGCGGTCGAACGTGGTCATCGCCGCATTGGTGGTGGTGAGCGTCTGCTCCAGCTGCTCACTGGCGCGACGCGCGTTGACGATCAGCTGCCCGATGTCTTCGCGCTGCCCGGCCACCGCGCCCGTCATGCCCTCCAGGCTTTCCAGCGTGGCGGAGATGCGCGCCACGTTTTCCTCGCTCAGGACCTGGTCGAGGCGTTCGACCAGGCGGTTGGCGGTATCGGCGATGTTCTGCAGCGCGGAAGGGGCGGTCTGGATCACCGGCAGCTCGCCGTCGCGGCGCGGGCGCAGCTCCGGTGCCTCCGGGCTGCCGCCGGTGAGCTGGATGATGGGCGGCCCGGTGAGGCTGGTCATCGACATGCGGGCGCGGGTATCCGCGCGGACCGGCGTGGTCGCCTGCAGCTTCAGCCGCGCGATGACCTTGCGCGGATCGTCCGGCGCCAGCATGAGGTTGTCGATGGTGCCGACGGCGATGCCGTTGTACTGCACGCTGCTGCCTTCGGACAGGCCGGTGACCGGCTCGTTGAAGATCACCAGGTATTCGTTCCAGCTGCGGTCGGAGGAGTATTTGGCCGCCCAGAGCGAGAACAGCAGCAGGAACACCGACACCGCGATGGTGAAGGCGCCGATCAACACGTAATTGGCCTTGGTTTCCATGTCAGCTGTCTCCGCTGCTGCGTTCGGCGGCTTCGCGCGCGGCGCGTCCGCGCGGGCCGTTGAAGTAGTCCTGCACCCAGGGGTGGTCGAGCCGTTCGATCTCCGCGATCGGCGCGACCGCGATCACCTTGCGCTCGGCCAGCACCGCGACGCGATCGCAGATAGCGTACAGGGTGTCCAGGTCATGGGTGATGAGGAACACGGTGAGCCCCAGCGCTTGCTGCAGGGTGCGCGTCAGGTCGTCGAACGCGGCGGCGCCGATGGGATCCAGGCCCGCCGTGGGTTCGTCGAGAAACAGCAGGGGCGGGTCCATCGCCAGCGCCCGCGCAAGGCCGGCGCGCTTGCGCATGCCGCCGGACAGTTGAGACGGCAGCTTGTCGATCGCGTCCGCGGGCAGGCCCGACAGCTTCACCTTCAACAGCGCCAGCTCGTAGCGCAGGCTGGGCGGCAGCTCGGCGTAGTGCTCCTTCAGCGGCACCTGCACGTTCTCGCCCACGCTGAGCGACGAGAACAACGCGCCGTCCTGGAACAGCACGCCGGTATTGCGTTCGACATGCAGCTGGTCGTCCGCATCGTCGGAATGCGGGTCCACGCCCAGCACTTCGATGGTGCCCGCATCCGGCCGGCGCAGGCCGATGATCGAGCGCATCAATACCGACTTGCCGCTGCCGGAACCGCCGACCACGCCGAGGATCTCGCCACGTCGCACGTCGAGGTCCAGCCCGTCGTGGACCACCTGCGACCCGAACTGGGTGCGCAGGCCGCGCACGCGGATCACCGGCGCGTCATCGGGCGCCGCTTCGCAGGCTTCGGCCGGGGACGGTTTCCGATCCATCGTCACCAGCCCATGTGCATGAACCAGATCGCGGCGATCGCATCCATCACGATCACCAGCGAGATCGTCTGCACCACGCTGGACGTGGTGCGCTCGCCGACCGATTGCGCGGTGCCTTTCACCTGCAGGCCTTCCAGGCAGCCGATCAGCCCGATCACCAGCGCGAACACCGGTGCCTTGGCCATGCCGATGATGAAGTGCCGCAGCTCCATCTGCTCCTGCATGCGTGCGAGATAGGCCTGGGGCGGGATGTCTAGGCTGAACACGCCGACCGACAGGCCGCCGAGCAGGCCGGCGATCATCGCGATGAAGGTCAGCAGCGGCAGCATCACCAGCAGCGCGATGATCCGCGGCAGCACCAGCAGGTCCATCGGGTCGAGGCCGAGGGTGCGGATTGCGTCGACTTCCTCGCGGCTGACCATCGCGCCTATCTGCGCGGTGAATGCGCTGGCGGTGCGGCCGGCGAGGAGAATGGCGGTCAGCAGTACGCCGAACTCGCGCAGGAAGGCGATGCTGACCAGCTCGACCACGAAGATGGTGGCGCCGAAGTCCGCCAGGATCTGCGCGCCCAGGAACGCGATCACCGCGCCCACCAGGAACGAGAGCAGCGCGACCAGCGGCACCGCGTCCAGGCCCACCTGCTCCATGTGGTGCACGGTGGACGTCAGGCGGAAACGCCGCGGCTGCACCACCGTGCGGCCCAGCTTGACCAGCGCCTCGCCGAGGAAGCTGACCAGCGCCACGATCTCCTTGCCGTTGTCGTGCATCGCGTAGCCGAGGCGACCCAGCGCCGCGGCGAACCCGTACTCGCGCTTGCCTTTCGGCCGGTCGTCGTGCACGTCCTCGATGGCGGCGACCAGTGCGTGGTGGTCGTCGTGGAAGCGGATGGCACTGAAGTCCAGCTTGCGGCGGTCGGCGAAGCGCAGCAGTTGCAGCACGCCCAGCGAATCCAGCCGCTCCACGCCGCTCGCGTCGAGCGTGGCCACGCCATCGGGCGCGCCGCGCAGTGCGGCGCCGATCTCGCTGGCATGGTCGAGCGTCCAGAGGCCACGCAGCACGATGCGCCCGCCATCTTGCGGATCGGATTCGGCGGTGGGCGCCTTGCGGACCGGTGGAGTCATGCCTTCGAGGGAGTGGGGCTGCGATGACGCGAGGAGGATACAGGCTACGCGTGATGGCGGGCTGGATGCCCGCTGCGCGGGCGCTGCAGGCGTGTCATCCTTTGTCGATGACGCAGCCGGTCCCCATCACCGCCAGCTATGCCGCCCGCATCGCTTTCATGGTCGAGCTGGCCGAGCACCTACACGCCTATGGCACCACGTCGCAGCGCCTGGAAGCGGCGATCGTGTCGGTGGCCCATCGGCTGGGGCTGGAATGCGAACCCTGGGCCAACCCCACCGGCATGATCCTGACTTTCAGCGATCCGCAGCGACCGCCCGGGGACAGCGATTCGACGCGTGTGATCCGATTGCCACCTGGCGATACGGACCTGTACCGGCTCTGCGAGGCCGACCGCATCACCGAGGAAGTGGTGGCGGGCCGGCTGGGCCTGTCCGAAGGCCACGCCGCGCTGCGCGCGCTGGAGCGCGAGCCCAGCCTGCGCGGGCACCTGATGCAGGTGGCCGGCTTCGGCCTGGCCGCGGCCGGCGTGGCGGGACTGCTGCGGCTGCCTTGGCTGGACATCGCGACGGCCGCGCTGATCGGCCTGGTCGTCGGCCTGCTCGACTGGTTCGCGCGCAAGCGGCCGCGGCTGAAGGAGGCGGGCGATGCCGTTGCCGCCATCGTCGCCGGCTCCATCGCGGTGTGCGTCGCCAGCCTGGTCGGGCCGCTGAACCTCAATACCGTGGTCATCGCCTCGATGATCGTGCTGATGCCGGGCCTGGCCCTGACCAATGCATTCAGCGAGCTGACCAGCCAGCACCTGGTATCGGGCACCGCGCGCTTCGCCGGTGCCGTCGCGACCCTGCTCAAGCTGACCGTGGGCGTGATGATTGCGCTGACGGTGGCGCAACTGGCGGGGCTGGAGCCGCAGGTGCGCGCACTGCGGCCGCAGCCGGACTGGGTGGAATACGTGTCCGTGCTGCTGGCGGCGTACGCGTTCGCGGTACTGTTCCGCGCCGACCGTCGCGATTACCTGCTGGTGATGCTGGCCGCGATCACCGGATACACCATCTCGCGGGTGGTGGGCACCACGCTGGGCAGCCCGATCGGCGTGTTCCTGTCGGCCATGGTGATCACCGTCGCCGGCAACGGCTATGCGCAGTGGCGGAACCGGCCCGGTGCCGTGATCCGCGTGCCGGGCATCATCATGCTGGTACCGGGCAGCATCAGCCTGCGCAGCCTATTGACCCTGATGCAGCAGCAGGACGTGGGGGCGGGGCAGGAGGCGGCGATGACCGTGCTCAACGTGCTGCTCGCACTCATCGCCGGCCTGTTGATCGGCAACCTGGTGACTCCGGCGCGGCGGAGTCTGTAGAGGGCTGCTTCGGCAGCGGCGAAGGAATGCGCGAAAAGAAAAACGCCGGCGTTGCCGGCGTTGTTCTAAATGGGTCGGGAATCGAGCGGATTTATTTCTTCTTGATCAGGAAGTCTTCCGGCTTCTTGCCCTTCTTCAGCTGCTCCGCCATCCAGCGTGGATGCTTGCCGCGACCGGTCCAGGTTTCAGACGGCTTGGCCGGATTGCGATACTTCGGCGCGACCTTGCCGAACTTGCGGCCCTTGCGTGCGGCAGGCTTGCTGGTGGTGGCCGCCTTGGCCTTGGTGGTGGCCTTTCCGCCGAACAGTTCGGCGATGGTGTAGCCCTCGGATGCTGCGAAATCGGTGATGCGCTTGCGGATGCCGGCGATCGGCTTGCGCTTCTTCAGCGTGGTCTTGCGTTGTTTCGCCTGCGCGATCAGCGCGTCGAGTTCCTTCGCCGAAAAGGCGTTGAGGTCGAATGCCATTCAAATACTCCGGGTAATGAAAAGATTATGTCCCGTCCATGGCACGTATTCATGATAAAGCAATCGCCGACGCGTGCACAAAGCGATATCGCCGAAGCGCGCGCATTGGGTGAGGGAGGCCCGGGACATCGCCGATTCGCCGGTGATTATCGACGACACCATTCTCAGGAAAATCACGCATCTTTCTAAGGCGCCCCATGGTTGCTGGAACCCCTGACGAACGCGACCATTACTTGCACTGCCACTCCGGCCATGCCGAAGCGCTGGTCGATCCGGGGGGTTGTTTTCGTTCTTCTCCCGAGTCAGGGGACGCCCAGTGCGCCTTCCGTGGCCACGCCGCGACTTGCGGTGGCATGGGACGTGCGCCACCGCGCGGCGGGGCCGCCCTCTACGGGGAGAAGAACCCTTCTTTTCCGAATGGATTGGAGTCCATGGTTCCCGGAATGACTGGCTGCATCGCCTGCTTCGCAGGCGCGGGGATGACGTGCAATCGCGTGGTGCCCGGACGAGCCCGTGCTCCCCATGCGCCTCCGCCGACGCTGGCTGGAACGTCGCCGCGTGCGAGTGCTTGCGCCAGGCGATGTGGCAGGGTGCGGAACTCAACCCCCCGCGATGCGCGCAAGGACCGCGGCCCTGTCGAGTTGTTCGGCCTCGGCTGCGCTGCGTGCGCGGTACTCGAACGTGCCTGCCGCCAGGCCACGCTCGGACACCACGATGCGGTGCGGGATGCCGATGAGCTCCATGTCCGCGAACATCGCGCCGGGGCGCAGGCCGCGGTCGTCGAACGCCGTGTCGATCCCGGCCGCGTTGAATTCGCGGTGCAGTGCCTCGGCGGCGGCGGTGACTTCGGCATTGCCCTTGGGATTGATCATGCAGACCACCGCGCGCCACGGTGCCATCGCGTCGGGCCAGCGGATGCCGGCCTCGTCGTGGTTCTGTTCGATCGCCGCGGCGACGATGCGCGACACGCCGATGCCGTAGCAGCCCATCGCCGGATGCACGGCACGGCCGTCGGCGTCCAGCACGGTGCAACCCATCGCCTCGGAATACTTGCGGCCCAGCGCGAATACGTGGCCCACCTCGATGCCGCGGGCCAGCGCCAGCGTGCCGTTGCCGTCGGGCGACGCGTCGCCGGCCTGCACGTTGCGGATGTCGGCGGTGTCGTCCGGCTCGGGCAGGTCGCGGCCCCAGTTCACGCCTGCGATGTGGAAACCCGCCTCGTTGGCGCCGACCACGAAATCGGCCATCGCCGCGACGCTGCGGTCGGCGACCACGCGGATCTTCTTGCGCGGATTGAGCGGACCGAGGAAGCCGGGCGTGCTGCCGAGGTGTTCGAGGATCTCGGCTTCGGTGGCCAGCCGGTAGTCGGCCAGGCCGGGCAGCTTGGCCAGCTTGATCTCGTTGACGGTGTGGTCGCCGCGCACCAGTGCCAGCACGAAGCCGTCATCGCCCGTCACCGCGACCGACTTCACCGTGCGCTGCAGCGGGATGCCGAGCAGGGCGGCAACGTCCTCGCAGGTTTTCTGCATGGGCGTCTCCACCCTGCGCAGGGTTTCCGTCGCGGCGGGGCGTGGACCGGGCGAGACCGCTTCGGCCAGTTCGACATTGGCGGCGTAGTCCGACGACTCCGAGAACGCCAGTGCGTCTTCGCCGGAATCGGCCAGCACGTGGAACTCGTGCGAGGCGCTGCCGCCGATCGCGCCGGTGTCGGCGAACACCGCGCGGAACTTCAGGCCCAGGCGGGTGAAGATGCGCGTGTACGCGTCGTACATGTTGCGGTATTCGCGCTGCAGGTCGTCGTCGGACACGTGGAACGAGTAAGCGTCCTTCATCACGAACTCGCGCGCGCGCATCACGCCGAAGCGCGGGCGGATCTCGTCGCGGAACTTCGTGGTCACCTGGTAGAAGTTCACCGGCAATTGCTTGTAGCTGGAGAACTCCTGGCGGAAGAAGTCGGTGACCGCTTCCTCGGCGGTGGGCGTGAAGCAGTAGTCCTGCTCCTTGCGGTCGCGGATCTTGAGCAACTGCGGGCCGAACTTCGCCCAGCGGCCGGTCTCTTCCCACAGCTCCTTCGGCTGCACCGAGGGCATCGCCATCTCGATCGCGCCGGCTGCGTCCATCTCCTCGCGCACCACGGCCTCCACCTTGCGCAGCACGCGCAGGCCCAGCGGCGACCAGGTGTACAGCCCTGCGGCCAGCTTGCGGACCATGCCGGCCTTGAGCATCAGCTTGTGGCTGGTGATCTCGGCGTCGGCAGGGGTTTCCTTTTCGGTGCGGAGGTGGAACTGCGACAGGCGCATGGCAGGCGTCGTGGAATGCGGGACGCGCATTGTGCCACGCAGCACGGGGCGTCCCGGCGGCCGTGGCGGCTACTGCGCGGGGGGCGGATCGCGTGGATCGAAGGTGTTGCGGCGCTCGAGCGTGCCGACATCCACGGTCTCGTAAGGGCGCCCGGTCGGTGGGGTGTCGGTGAGCTGCAGCGTGCCGGCGTCGTCGCGCCAGCGGTAGAGGGAGGTGCCGGCGGAAGCGGGTCGGGAGGCCGCTGGCTCGCGTCCGGCCGCGGCGTCGGGTGTGCCGGTAGCCAACGGATCGCTGCGCCCCAGCCACCAGACCACGAGGCCACCCGCAACGATGCCCAGCGCGATGGCCCAGCCCAGGCGCATGTCAGGAGGCGGGGGCGGCCCGGGTGCAGTAGGCGCGGATGGCGGCGTTCGCCAGTTCGGTCTGGCTGGCGCGCTCGGCATCGCTCAGGGCGCGTCCGGCACTGCCATCGGCCGCGGCCTCATGTACCGGGCCGCTGCCCTGCAGCGCTCGCAGGTTCTCGCGGGCTGCCGTGCATTGCGCGTTTTCCTGCGTGGCCGGAGCTTCGCCCACCGCCTGCGGCTGGGTGGTGCCACTGTGGGTGATGGCGCGCTGCTGGTACTGGCCGCGCGGCGGCGGCGTCTGCGAGTAATGGGTGACGCCATTGGCATCTTTCCACTGGTAGACCTCCTGCGCGGACACGACTGCGGACAGTCCGAAGGCGGCGAGGCTGGCGATCGCGATGACCTTGGAACGGTGCATGCAGGGCTCCGGCAGTTCGGGGGAAGCGCCGATTGCAGCACCGTGGCGGCAGGGGTGCAAGCTTGGCGGCCCTCGCACGGGGCGAAGCGTGACCGGCGCGACGTTCCATGCGGCGTGGCGGCGGAGGTTCTACACTCTTGGCATGAACGACGACCTCCCGGCGCGACCGCGCGGACGCGGCATCTACCTGCTGCCCAACCTGTTCACCACGGCCGGGCTGTTCGCCGGCTTCTTCGCCATCATCGCCGCGTCGCAGGGGCGGTTCGGGGCGGCCTGCATCGCGATCTTCGTCGCCGGCATCCTCGACGGCATCGATGGACGGGTGGCGCGGCTGACCAACACCCAGAGCGAATTCGGCGTGCAGTACGACTCGCTGGCCGATCTGGTCAGCTTTGGCATGGCGCCGGCGCTGGTGATGTACCACTGGGCGCTGCTGTCGATGCGGCTGGACGGACCCACCCTGGGCAAGATCGGCTGGCTGGCCGCGTTCCTGTATGCCGCTTGCGCGGCGCTGCGGTTGGCGCGCTTCAACAGCCAGGTGGGCACGGTGGACAAGCGCTGGTTCATCGGCCTGGCCAGCCCGGCGGCGGCGGGGCTGATGGCCAGCTTCGTCTGGACCTGCCACGAGTTCGGCTGGACCGGCGAGGAGCTGCGGTTCGCGGCCTTGGCGGTCACCGTGGTGGCCGGCCTGCTGATGGTCAGCCGGCTGCGGTACAACAGCTTCAAGGGCAGCGGCACCGGGCCGAAGGCCGACCGGGTGCCCTTCGTTGCGCTGCTGATCGCGGTGGCGGCGTTGATCGCGCTGTGGATCAATCCGCCCGTGACCCTGCTCGCGGTCTCGACCGCGTATGCGCTGTCCGGTCCGGTGCTGTGGTTCTGGCGGCGTCGCGACGGGGCTGGGGCGACGGCATGAGCTGGGACGCGTTCCAGCGCGAGGTGCTGGCCGAACTGGGGCACGTGGCCTGGCGGGTCGCGGGTGACGAGGCCGTCGAGGCGCCGCGCGATGCGCTGTCGCTGGCGGTGCTGCGTGCGGCTGCGCGGACGGCGGACTCAGCCGATGCCGCGCGCCTGTGCCGCGAGCATGGCGTGCCCGTGCGCCTGCGCGAGCCCGCCGCCAAGCGCGCGCTGTGGCCGCGACTGCGGGCCCTGCGCCGCGCGATGCAGTGAGCGCGATCGATCCCGTCGAGGCGCGCGTGCAGGCACCGGTGCTGCGCCCGATGCGCGTGGTCGATCTCGACGTGGTGATGGCCATCGAGCGTCGTGCCTATCCGTTCCCCTGGACCGAAGGCATCTTCCGCGACTGCCTGCAGGCCGGTTATCCCGCCCGGGTGATGTGCGACGGCGATGGCATGATCGGTTATGGCGTGGCCAGCATCGCCGCGAACGAGGCGCACGTACTGAACCTCTGCGTCGACCCGGACCTGCAGGGCCGTGGCCACGGTCGCCGTCTGCTGCATGCCCTGGTGCGCATCGCGCGCGGGCACGGTGCGGAACGCATCTTCCTCGAAGTGCGGCCATCGAACCCGCATGCCATCGCCCTGTACCACGACGAAGGGTTCAACGAGATCGGCCGCCGCCCGCGCTACTACCCCGCGCGCGACGGGCGCGAGGACGCCATCGTGATGGCGATGGAGCTGCTGCCGGACGACATCGAGCGAATGCCGGCGCTGTAGCGGGCAGCTCCCGGCGATCAGAACCCCGGGTCGCGCCAGGCGATTTCGCCACCGATCACCGTCAGCAGGCTGGTGGTCCCCGGCAGTGCCTGCAGCGGCACCGCCGCCTCGTCCAGCACGTCCTGCGACAGCACCGCGAAATCGGCGAGGTAGCCCGGCGCCAGCTTGCCCTTCTCGTGTTCGGTGAATTCGGCGTACGCGCTGCCACCGGTATAGGCACGCAAGGCCTGTTCGCGCGTCAACGCCTGGTCGGGGCGGGTGGCCGGGGCGATGGCGAACATCAGGTTGAGCCACGGGTTGGGCGGGCCATCGCTGCCGAAGGCCAGGGGCAGGCCGGCATCCACCAGGTCGGAAAGCGGCGAGAACTCCCGCTCGCGTGCCAGCGACATCCACGGATGTCCATCCGGCACGGCGAAGTGGGATGGATTCTGGACCACCACGATGCCGAACGAGGTCGCGCGTGCCAGCAGGTCGGGTGCAAGGCCATCGCCATGTTCGAAGCGCAACCGGCGTCCATGCCACTGCGCCGGTGGCGCGATCGCTTCCATTGCGTCCATGATCGTGATCGCGGCGACATCCCCGCCGACGTGCAGCAGGACGTGGTCGTCGCGCGCGAGGATCTCGCGCAGCAGCGCTTCGATCTGTGCCTGGTCGAAGTTGAGGCGTCCGGTCGCGCCGGTGTCGGGGTACGGCTCGCGCAAAGGCGCGGCCTGGTCCACCGGCGTGCCGTCGATGATCCATTTGGTGCCCGATACGGTGGTCCGCGGCATGTCGGCAGGGTGCTTCGGCAGGGCATCGGTGACGACCGGCTCGTCGTGCGTGGCGGGTGCCGGGAAGCGGATCAGGCGCAGCCTCGAGGGGACGGCGGCATCGTTCCAGAGGCCGAGGAAACGTGCCGGCGGCATCCACGGCATCACCTGCAGGCTCGTGGTGCCCCACTTCAGCGTGGCCTGCGAATAGCGCTGGATCGACTGCAGTTCCCGGGCGTCGGGTTGGGGCGGCGACTGCGCGAGGCTGCGCCAGTGCGCGTACTCGTAGACGCGGCCATCGAAGGTGCCATCCGCCTTGGTTCCATACCAGCCGCCGGGGACCTCGACGGCGGGGTCGAGGCCAAGCGCGCGCTGGGCGACGGTATTGAGCAGCAGTCCATGGCCGGTGAACATCTGCAATTGCACCGGACGCGACGGATGCAAGGCATCCAGGCGTGCCTGGTCCCAGCCCGCGTCGGTCCAGATGGCGCTGCCGATATCACCGGTGATCCAACCCTCGCCGTCAACCGGCTGCGCCTTCAGCGCGGCTTCGAGCTGCTCGCTGGTGGACTCGGGGAACGGCAACTCGAGTCGCGTGGATGGTGGCGCGGTGCCGAGGTGGACATGCGCATCGTTGATGCCGGGGACCACCCGGCGCCCACCGAGGTCGATGGGTTGCACGCCGGCGGGGACTGCCGCGCGCACGGCGGCCTCGTCGCCTACCGCGACGATGCGACCGTCGCGCACGGCCATGGCGCTGGCGTCCGGGCGGCTTTCGTCACCGGTCCAGATGCGGCCGTTCACCAGCAGCAGGTCGGACGCCTGCAAGGGCAGGGCGAGCAGCAGGGATCCGAGCAGCAGGGCAAGGCGCATGGCGGTTCTCCGGGGGATGTGCCCGGGAGAACGCGGAAACCGGCTGGCGACTGACAGCCGGCTGCGGCTGGCCTCAGCCGAGGCGGGTTCGCTGGCCCGTCAGTGCGTCCAGCTGCGCGGTCCAGTCGGCCAGGCGCTGGCGCTCCTGTTCGACCACGGCCGCGGGCACCTTGTCGCTGAACTTCGCCAGCTTGGCGCCGCTCTTGTCCTTCTCCGCGGACACGCGCGCGATTTCCTTGTCCAGGCGGGTGCGCTCGGCATCGAGGTCCACCAGGCCTTCCAGCGGCACGAACAGCTTCAGTTCGCCGACCAGGCCCGCGGCCGCCGGAGGCGGCTCGCCCTCGATCGGCTCGACGCGTTCAAGCCGATTGAGGAACTTCAGCTGCGCGTCGAAACGCGCCAGGCGCGCGCCGTCGTGTTCGCTGCCGGCCTGCACCAGCAGTGGCACCTGCCTCGATGGCGACACGCCCAGTTCGCTGCGGATGCGGCGCAGCGCGGTGACCATCTGCTTGAGCCATTCGATGTCGGCTTCGGCGCGTGCGAAGTCGTCGCCCGCGAAATCGGCCGCCTGTGGATAGCGCTGCAGCGAGACGGTGTTGCCGTCGATGCCCAGGCGCGGTGCGACCTGGCGCCACAGCTCCTCGGTGACGAACGGGATCAGCGGATGCAGCAGGCGCAGCAGCGCCTCCAGTACCGCCAGCAGGGTGCGGCGCGTGCTGTCGGCGGCGGCCGGATCGGTGCCGTTGAGCGCGGGCTTGGCGAGTTCGACGAACCAGTCGCAGAACTCGTTCCACGCGAATTCGTACAGCGACTGGGCCAGCAGGTCGAAGCGGTAGGCGGCGAAATGGGCTTCGGCTTCGGCGGCGACCTTGGCGAGGCGGGAGAGGATCCACTTCTCGGCGTCGGTGGCGGGCGATGCCGGGCTGCCCCCATCCGCCCTTCGGGCGCCTTCCCCCGCTTGCGGGGGAAGGGTAAGGCCCTCGGTGTTCATCAACACGAAGCGCGTCGCGTTCCACAGCTTGTTGCAGAAGTTCTTGTAGCCCTCGGCGCGGCCGAGGTCGAACTTGATGTCGCGTCCCGGTCCCGCAAGGGCGGCCATGGTGAAGCGCAGCGGATCGGCGCCGTGGGCGATGATGCCGTCGGGGAACTCCTTGCGCGTGGCCTTCTCGATCTTCGGCGCGTCCTTGGGCTTCATCAGGCCGGTGGTGCGCTTGGCGACCAGCGCGTCGGCGCTGATGCCGTCGATGATGTCCAGCGGGTCGAGGATGTTGCCCTTCGACTTCGACATCTTCTGCCCGTCCTTGTCGCGCACCAAGCCGGTGATGTAGACGTCGTCGAACGCGACCTTGCCGGTCAGCGCGTCGGTCATCATCACCATGCGCGCGACCCAGAAGAAGATGATGTCGAAGCCGGTCACCAGCACGCTGGTCGGCAGGAACCCGTCGAAGCCGCGTTCGCGCATGGCGTCGGCATCCGGCCAGCCCAGCGTGCTGAACGGCCACAGCGCCGACGAGAACCATGTCTCCAGCACGTCGCTGTCCTGGCGTAGGGCGGGTCTTGACCCGCCATGCCTTTCCGTCGCCTGCGCGTAGGCATCCTCTTCATTACGTGCCACGTACACGTTGCCCGCATCGTCGAACCACGCCGGGATGCGATGTCCCCACCAGAGCTGGCGGCTGATCGTCCAGTCCTGGATGTTCTCCATCCAGTGGCGATAGGTGTTGATCCAGTTCGGCGGCACGAAGCGGATGCTGCCGTTTTCGAAGAGCGCCATGCCGCGGCGGCCCATCTCGTCCATCGCGACGAACCACTGGTCGGTCAGGTAGGGCTCGATGACCTGGCCGCTGCGGTCGCCGCGCGGGACCTGCAGCTTGTGCGCCTTCTCTTCGACCAGCAGGGCGAGCGCATCCAGATCGGCCAGCACCGCCTTGCGTGCGTCGTAGCGATCGAGGCCGCGGTATTTCTGCGGCGCGTTGTCGTTGACCGTCGCGATGTCGGTGAACAGATTGATCATCGGCAGGCCGTGGCGCTGGCCCACCGCATAGTCATTGAAGTCATGCGCAGGCGTGACCTTGACCACGCCGGTGCCGAAGTCGCGATCGACGTAGTCGTCGGCGATGATCGGGACCAGGCGATCGGTCAGCGGCAACTGGACCGCCTTGCCGACAAGCGACGCGTAGCGCGCATCGTCAGGATGCACCATCACCGCGGTATCGCCGAGCATGGTTTCCGGACGCGTGGTGGCCACGACCAGATAGTCGCGCATCTCGCGCAGCGTCTCGTGGCCGTCGGCGTCGCATTCGACGTGTTCGTAGCTGGCGCCGTCGGCCAGCGGGTAGCGGATCGACCACAGGAAGCCGTCTTCCTCCTCGCTCACCACTTCGAGGTCGGACACGGCGGTCTGCAGCACCGGGTCCCAGTTGACCAGGCGCTTGCCGCGATAGATCAGCCCCTTCTCGTGCAGGCGCACGAAGGCCTCGATCACCGCCGCCGAAGGCATCGCATCCATCGTGAACACGCTGCGCGTCCAGTCGCCCGAGGTGCCGAGGCGGCGCATCTGGCGCTCGATGGTGTCGCCGGACTGCTGCTTCCACTCCCAGACCTTTTCGATGAACCCTTCGCGACCCAGCGAATCGCGGGTCTCGCCCTTGCCGGCCAGCGCCAGGTTGCGCGACACCACCATCTCGGTGGCGATGCCGGCGTGGTCGGTGCCCATCTGCCACAGCGTGCGATAGCCACGCATGCGGTGGTAGCGCACCAGCGCGTCCTGCAGCGTGTGCTGGAACGCGTGGCCCATGTGCAGGGTGCCGGTGACGTTCGGCGGCGGCAGCAGGATGGTGTAGGCAGGGCCGTCGCCGCGGGGCGCGAACACGCCGGCGGCTTCCCACTCGGCGTAAAGGCGGGATTCGAAGGTGCCGGGATCGTAGGAAGGAGCGAGTGGGTTGGTCATTGCGGTCAGCGGCTGGTTCGGCCCCCTCCCCCGCGCGCGGGGGAGGGTTGGGGTGGGGGCATCGGCCGGTGCGCCCCCATCCGCCCTTCGGGCGCCTTCCCCCGCAGGCGGGGGAAGGGAAAGCACATGTGCGCAGGCAGCGCGATTACATATCGTATTTGTTGAGCTCGAGACCGAGCGCCTTGTAGTGCTTCCAGCGCTCGCGCAGCGGTTCCCGCGCGGAGGCGTCGGCGGGCACCACTTCCAGCACGCGTTCAAAGCCGCCGTCCACCGGTGCGTCGCGCAGGTTGACCACCAGCGGCCGCATCGGTGCGTCGGTGTGCGGCTCGGCGATCAGCACCGGCGTCAGTTCGTCCTCGTCGTCGCGGCCGGCGATCTGGTGCGGGATGTAGGCGTCATCGCCCATGTCCCACAGCAGGTCGTCGAGCGCCTCGGCCTGCACGGTGTCGCGCGCCAGCACCAGCGTCCACAGGTTCGCCTCGTAGGCCTTGCGCACCAGCTCGCAGACCAGCCGCAGCGGCTCCTCGCGGAAGCGCGGCTTGGCGATCAGGTAGAAGTCGGCTCTGGGCATGTCGAGACGGGCGGGATGGCGTGCAGTTCCGCTGGCGACACTGCGCGCCGACCGCGGGCTGCGGGTGTCCCGCTCAGCCGGCCCGATCCATCAACCACTGGCTCAGCAGGCCCACCGGGCGTCCTGTGGCCAGGCCCATCTTGCCGTCGCCGCTGGCGCTGCCGGCGATGTCCAGGTGTGCCCAGCGCTGGCCTTCGGTGAAGCGCGACAGGAAGCAGCCCGCGGTGATGGCGCCGGCCCAGCGGCCGCCGATGTTGTAGACGTCGGCGAACTGCGAATCCAGCATGCCCTGGTACTCGTCCCACAGCGGCAGGCGCCAGGCGCGGTCGAACACCTGCTCGCCGGCCTCCAGCAACTCGCCGGCCAGGTCGTCGTGCTTGGTCATCAGGCCCGAGGCCTGGCGGCCCAGGGCGACCATGCAGGCGCCGGTGAGCGTGGCCACGTCGACGATGGCCTGCGGCTGGAAGCGCTCGCTGTAGGTCAGCGCGTCGCACAGGATCAGGCGGCCTTCGGCGTCGGTGTTGCCGACCTCGATGGTCTTGCCGGACATGCTGGTGATCACGTCGGACGGGCGATAGGCGTTGCCGTCGATGGCGTTCTCGACCGCCGGCACCACCACCACCAGGTTGATCGGCAGGTCCAGGCCCACCGCGGAGACGAAGGTGCCCATCACCGACGCGGCGCCGCACATGTCGTACTTCATGTCCTCCACGCCGCCCTGCGTCTTCAGGTTGACGCCGCCGGTGTCGAAGGTGATGCCCTTGCCGACCAGCACGTAGGGCTTGGCATCGCCGCCGTTGTTCCACTTCAGCACCACCAGGCGCGGGCGGTTCGAGGATGCTCGCGCGACGGCCAGCAGCGAGCCCATGCCCAGCGCTTCCATCTGCGTTTCGTCGAGGATCTCGGCCTCGGCCTTGTCGAATTTCGCCGCGAACGTGGTGGCCTGTTCGGCAAGATAGGCCGGGTTGCAGATGTTGGCCGGCAGGTGGCCCAGTTCGCGCGCGAACTTGACGCCTGCTGCGATCGCCTTGCCCTGCGCCAGCGCCGCGCCATCGCTGCCGGCGATCGCCAGCGCGGCCAAACCCGTGTCCTCGCGCTTCTTGTTCTTCGCCCCGAGGGTGGCGACGTAGCGATAGGCGGCGTGGTCGGCGGCGATCACGGCCTGGCGGATGTTCCAGGCGGTGTCGCGGCCCTTGACCTCGAGTTCGGTCAGGGTGAACAGCGCGTTCGTCACCGGTCCGCTCTTCAGCGTGCGCACGGCGTCGGCCACGGCCTTCAGGTACTGCGGCACCCCGAATTTGTCGGCATCGCCCAACCCCACCACCAGCACGCGCGGCGCGGCCACGCCGGACAGGTCGTGCAGCAGGCTGGTCCTGCCGGTCTTGCCCGACAGGTCGCCGCGGGCGGCCAGTGCGGCCAGGCGGCCATCGCTGGCCTTGTCCAGCGCCTGTGCCGTGGGCGTGAGCGACTGGTCGGCGAACACGCCAACCACGAGGCAGTCGGCCTGTGCGGCGGTGGCGGGATCGCGGTTCAGGGTGAATTCGAGGCTCATCAATCAGATTCCGTGGGATTCCGTGGGCGGATACGTACAATTCGTGTCCAGCATCGCGGCCCGGTCCGGGCATTCGCTGCAAGGGCGCCGTCGCGGCGCCCGCTGGTCGAATCCCCAAGTCTAAAGCAACCCCCCACCTG
Organism: Luteimonas aestuarii; assembly: GCF_004357985.1. GTDB lineage: Bacteria > Pseudomonadota > Gammaproteobacteria > Xanthomonadales > Xanthomonadaceae > Luteimonas > Luteimonas aestuarii. Next base: position 23,718 of record NZ_SMTF01000023.1, read on the forward strand.
ATGCCGAAGCTCGACAGCTACCTCTTCCGCGAATTCGCCCAGGCCACGTTCGCGGCCCTGGTGGTGCTGATGGTGGTCAGCCTGGGCGGCGTGTTCGCGGACGTGCTGAGCGATATCGCCCGTGGCCGCGTGCCTGCGGGCCTGATGCTGTCGCAGCTGGGCCTGCAGTTGCTGCGGTACCTGCCGCTGATCCTGCCGTTGGGGCTGATGCTGGGCCTGCTGCTGTCGGTGGGCCGGCTGTACCGCGACAGCGAGATGCCGGTGCTGATCGCCAGCGGCGTCGGCCCGAAGCGATTGCTGCGGCCGGTGCTGATGCTGGTGGTGCCGGTGGTGGCATTCATCGCTGCGTGCTCGCTGTGGCTGGGGCCGTGGGCGCAAGACTATTCGCAGCGGCTGATCCAGGCCGGGCAGCGCACCCTGCTGGTCAGCGGGCTGGAGGCCGGCCGCTTCACCGAGCTGCCCGGCGGGGGTGGGGTGGTGTATGCCAACGCAATGTCGAACGATGGCACGCAGCTCGGCCGCATCTTCATCTACCGCGGCGAAGAAGGGCGCATGGACATCACAACGGCGCTGACCGGCTCGCTCAACGTCGAAGGCACCGATCGCTTCCTGACCCTCGACGATGGCTTCCGCGTGGAAGGCCCGGCCGATGGCGGCAAGGATTTCCGGCTCATGCGCTATGTCCGCAACGACGTGCGCCTGCCCGATGCCGACCAGGTCACGGACGAGGACGATCCCGAGCGCCTGTCGACGCTGGCCCTGTTCGGCGACCCGCGTCCGGAGGCCAAGGCGCAGCTGCATTTCCGCTTCGCGCCGCCACTGCTGGCGCTGGCGTTCGCGCTGCTGGCGGTGCCGCTGGCGCGCAGTCCGCCGCGGCAGGCGCGCTACGGGCGCATCACCTTCGGCTTCGTGGCCTATGTGTTCGGCATGGTGCTGATGCTCAGCGGTACCGACTCGCTGGCCGACGGCAAGATCCCCGCCGCGCTGGGGCTGTGGTGGCTGGTGCTGCCGCTGCTGGCCTTCGGCGCGTGGATGTATTTCAGCGACGGGCGCATGAAGCGTCCGGCGAAGGCCTGAGGCGGGAACGATGGCGCCCTTCCCGAAAATCCATGACCTGTACACCGCGCGCGTGGTGCTGGGCACCGTGCTGTTGACCTGGACCGTGCTGGTGGGCCTGGACGTGGTGATGGCGCTGGTGGACGAGATCGGCAACGTCGGCCAGGGCAACTACAGCCTCGGCGGCGCACTGACCTACATCGCCCACAGCGTGCCGAGGCGTGCATACATGACCTTTCCATATGCGGCGGTTGTTGGTGCACTCATGGCGCTGGGCCAGCTGGCATCGAGTTCGGAACTCACGGCACTGCGCGCACTTGGCTTGTCGCGGAAGCGGTTGAGCTTGTCGGTCGCCGCGCCGCTGCTGGTGCTGACGGGCCTGATGGTCGTCAACGGCGAGACGCTGGCGCCCTGGGCGCAGCGCAGCGCCGACGTGATGCGCTCCGCTGCGCGTTCCAGCGACATGATCGTGGGCCAGTATTCCGGCCTGTGGGCGCGCGAGGGCGACACCTTCCTCAATGCGCAGACCGGCCGCGAGCATACCGATGGCGATGGCGATGGCGCCTGGCTGGAGCTCAACGACGTGCGCCTGTTCGAGTTCGGTGCCGATGGCCGCCTGCAGTCGATTGCACATGCCGGCGTTGCCGAGCACCGCGCCAGCGGCTGGCTGTTGCGCAACGTCAAGCGCACGTATTTCGAGGATCGGGCAGTCACCCAGACCGAGGTCGACGAGGAGCGTTGGGAATCGAACCTCGATGCCGCGGCGCTGGCGGCGAACGCCAGCAATATCTGGCGCCCCCGCTACATGTCGGCAGCAGACCTGAAGGATGGTATCGACTACCGCCAGCGCAACCAGCTCGATGCCAGCGAGTTCGAGGAGCACTACTGGGGCCGCTGGTTCTATCCACTGAACGTGCTGGCACTGTGCCTGGCGGCGATCCCGTTCGCGTTCGGCAGCCTGCGCGGCGGCGGCGTGGGCCGGCGGCTGTTCCTCGGCGTGGTGTTTGCGCTGGGCTTCTACTTGATCCAGACCCAGGTGGTGAAGATGGCCGCGGTGTTCAAGTTCGACTATCGCCTGGCGTACCTGATCCCGCCGATGATCATGCTTGCCGTTTCCTGGATCCTCTTCCACAAACGGAGTGGGTAAGCAGGTGGCGCTTGCGAGGCATTGCCTCGCGCCACCTGCGAACGCCCGGCGTGCTTCGCCGGGCCGGATGAGCATGAGGGGCAAGCGCTTGCGAGGCATTGCCTCGCGCCACCTGCGAACGCCCGGCGTGCTTCGCCGGGCCGGATGAGCATGAGGGGCAAGCGCTTGCGAGGCATTGCCTCGCGCCACCTGCGAACGCCCGCCCATGGATGGTCGGGCCGGGGTACCCGAAGCCGTTGTAGCGTCGCCATGGCTGGCGCGATGCCTTGCGCCAGTAAATCCAACGCGCTGCACTGCAGCGCAGGCGCCGGAAACGCCGCACGTGCTTCGTGCAGCCAAGCCAGACGCCACCTGCCGCAGCGATGATCGACAAGCCCGCCGCCGCGTGCGGGAGCCAGTGAATGGCCAGCGTCCATGGCGCGTCGCCGCCGTCGCCGCACGTGCGCACAGCGCATGATCAATCGTCGGCAACCCGATCTCCGCCCGCATCCGCTGCGCGCAGCCCGCGCTTCGGCATCCTCAGCGTGCGCGTGCCGCTATACCGGTCATGCCAGGTCAGCCGGTCGCGATCGAACCATGCCCACCAGAATCCCGCGCCGGCCGCGACGAGTGAGAGGCAGCCGATCCCGTAGCGCATCCAGAGCGTGCGCCAGGCGGGCGTTTCACCCACGACATCCGTCACCCGCAAGCGCCAGGGCCGCATGCCCAGCGTCTGTCCACCGCGCCGCCAGCTGAGCGTTGCGTACAGCCCGGTCGCGCCCCAGCATGCCAACCACTGCATCCACCACAGCACGCTGTACGGCGCGATGTTATGGCGCACGTCGCCATGCAGCGCGGCGTCCAGCAGGATGAAGGGCACGGCCACCAGGAACCACAGCGCGATCACCGGCAGCAGGTCGTAGAGCAACGAAAGCATCCGCCAGCCGACGAGTGCGCGCGGTCGCGAATCGACCGTATGGCCCGTGCCGACCATATCGTCAGCCATCGGCCCTGCCCGGATGGGTGGCTTTAGGGGCTGGTATCCTGCAGGGCATCGAATCGGTCATGCGTGGCGCGGAGGTGGCGTGATGAAGCAAGTATTGCACCTGATGCTCGCGGCGACGATGGCAGTGGGCATGCCGAGCGGCCGCGCAGGCAACGTGCCCGCAGCGGACGCAGCGCTCGGTGAGGGCGAGTGGCGTTTCAGCGACGCGCCGGTCTGGCAGGACGAATTCGACTACGAAGGCCAGCCCGATCCCGCGAAGTGGGGATATGACCTTGGGGGCACAGGCTGGGGCAACAACGAACTCCAGTACTACACCGATCGCGCGCACAACGTACACGTCGCCGAGGGCATGCTGACCATCGTCGCCCGCCGAGAGGATCATGAAGGCAATGCCTACACCTCCGCGCGACTGGTCTCGAAGCACAAGGGTGACTTCCTCTACGGCCGTTTCGAGGTCCGTGCCAAGCTGCCGACCGGGTTGGGCACCTGGCCTGCGATCTGGATGCTGCCCACCGACCAGGCATACGGTGGCTGGCCCCATTCGGGCGAGATCGACATCATGGAACACGTGGGTTACGACCCCGGCGTGGTCCACGCCAGCGTGCACACCGGGGCCTACCACCACAGCATCGGCACGCAGAAGACAGCGACGAAGCGGGTCCAGGGCGTGGGTGAAGATTTCCACGTCTATCGCGTCGACTGGACGCCGCGCGACATCCGCGCCTTCATCGACGGCGAGGAGGTCTTCGTCTTCGCCAACGAGGGCACGGGTCCCGCGGCCTGGCCGTTCGACCAGCGCTTCCATTTGCTGCTCAACATCGCCGTGGGCGGCGACTGGGGCGGACAGAAGGGCGTGGACGAAACGGCATTCCCTGCCTCGATGGTGGTGGACTGGGTGCGGGTGCATGCCCTGGAGAACCCCTGAGCCCACGCCGGTGACGGGATCGCGATGAGCCCGCGCACTCCCGCCGAGCGTCGCGAGCAGGCGATGCGCCTGCCGCCGCTGCGCGAGACGGACACGACCGAGATCGAACGCTTCCTGGACGCCTTGTGGGCGGAGCAGGGGCTGGCGCGTGCCTCGCTGGACAGCTATCGCCGCGACCTGCAGGGGCTGGCGCGCTGGCGCGACCGCGAAGGCGGGTTGGCGGGTGCGCAGCGCAGCGACCTGTTCGATTACCTCAAGTGGCGCAGCCAGTCCGGCTACTCGCCGCGCAGCAATGCACGCCTGCTGTCGACCTTGCGCACCTTCTACGCCGCCTGCGTGCGCCGTGGGCAACGCGACGATGATCCCTCCGCGCTGCTGGAGCCTCCGCGTCCGGTGCGCGCCTTGCCGAAGGCGTTGGGTGAGGGGCAGGTGGATGCCTTGTTGGGCGCGCCTGACGTGCAGACGCCCGTCGGGCTGCGCGACCGCGCGATGCTGGAACTGATGTACGCCTGCGGCCTGCGCGTCAGTGAGCTGGTCAACCTGCCGGCGACGGCCGTCAACCTGCGCCAGGGCGTGCTGCGGGTGATGGGCAAGGGCAGCAAGGAACGACTGGTGCCACTGGGCGAAGAGGCGCAGCACTGGCTGGAGCGCTACCTGGCCGAAGCCAGGCCGGTCCTGGCCGGCAAGCGATCCCTGTCTGATCTGTTCGTCAACCCGTCCGGCACCGCGCCGACACGGCAGCAGTTCTGGTCGGCGATCAAGCGCCATGCAGCCGCGGCCGGCATCGACCCGGCCCGCATCAGCCCGCACGGCCTGCGCCACAGTTTCGCCACCCACCTGCTGAACCACGGTGCCGACCTGCGTGCGCTGCAGATGCTGTTGGGCCACAGCTCGTTGTCCACCACGCAGATCTACACCCACGTGGCACGCGAAAAGCTCAAGCAGCTCCACGCAAAACACCACCCGAGGGGGTGAGGAGACCCTGCTTGCGCGGCACTGCCGCGCAGGGTCTCCGAACGCCCCGCGTGCTTCGCGGGGCCGGATGAGGAGACCCTGCTTGCGCGGCACTGCCGCGCAGGGTCTTTGAACGCCCCGCGTGCTTCGCGGGGCCGGATGAGGCAAGCCTGCTTGCGCGGCACTGCCGCGCAGGGTCTCCGAACGCCCCGCGTGCTTCGCGGGGCCGGATGAGCAGACAAGACACGCGTTTGCGAGGCACTGCCTCGTGGGCTCGCCGAGCGCCCGGCCACGGATGGCCGAGCCGGGGTTTCCGAAGCGGTTGAAGCATCGCCATGGATGGCGTGACGCCATGTGCCAGGGAACGCAACGCGCGGCATGCAGCACAAGGATCGCGAATACCCAGCCAAAACGGGTTCTTCCCCGAGCGAGGGGCAGGCGCGGACGCAGGGTGCCGCAGGTCCGGCGCCACCGAAAGTCGCGGCCCGGGGTGTTTTCATCCACCGGCCAGACAGCCGCCCCGTGCGACAATCCCCGCTTTCCGCAGTTGCATTCGCCCCATGAAGCCACTTTTCATCGCCTTGTTCAGCGCCTTCAGCCTGACCGCCTGCGCGCAACAGACCGACGCCGAGGCTGCGCAGGACCCGGCCAATGCCGCGTCGGCCGCCGCGCCTGCCGTGGCGCAGATCGAGACGACGCCGGGCACGCCCGAGGACCGCGCGCGCCAGGCCATCCTGTCGATCAACCCCAACCTGGCCATCGAACTGATCGATGAAGCGCCGATCCCGGGGTTCCGCGAAGTGGTGGTCTCGGGCCAGGCGATCTACGTCAGCGACGACGGCAAGTACCTGCTGCAGGGCAACCTGTTCGATGTCCAGCAGAAGCGTGACCTCAGCCAGGCGGGCCTGTCGAAGGTGCGTCGCGGCCTGGTGGAGCAGGTCCCCGCGAGCGAGCGCATCGTGTTCGCGCCGGCCAATCCCAAGCACACCGTGACCGTATTCACCGACGTGGAGTGCGGCTACTGCCGCCGCCTGCACGAGGAAATCGCCGACTACAACAAGCGCGGCATCGCCATCGAGTACCTTGCCTTCCCGCGCATGGGGCTGGATAGCGACGATGCCCGGCTGATGGTCTCGGTCTGGTGTTCGGCCGACCGCCGCAAGGCCCTCACCGACGCGAAGGCCGGCCGCAACGTGCCCCCGCGCGAATGCGACAACCCGGTTGCCACGCACTACCAGCTCGGCCAGCGCATTGGCCTGACCGGCACGCCGCTGATCCTGGCGCAGGACGGCACCCAGATGCCGGGCTACATGCCGCCGGATGCGCTGCTGACGATGCTCGACGACCTGGCCGCGCGGGCTGCGGCCGCCGAGTAGGACGTCGCGGCCGGGCGAACCCGCGGGGCGATACAATGACGCCCCCACCGCACCCACGGTTCCCCCGGACATGATCGTGCTCGAGGGCCTGCCGGCCCTGTCGCCGTTCCGCCGCGAGCGGCTTGAAGCCCGCCTGCAGACCCTCTCGCCGTCGATCCGGGTCGTGTCTGCCCGGCATGTCTACTGGGTTGAACCCGAGGACGGCGTGCGGCCGGACGAAGACGTGCTGTGTCGCGTGCTGCAGGCGCAACCCGATCCTGCTCCGGCCGACACCGGCACCACCACACGTTTCGTCGCCCCGCGACTGGGCACCATCTCGCCCTGGGCCAGCAAGGCCACCGAACTGCTGCGCGGCGCCGGCCAGCCGGTACGGCGCGTCGAGCGCGGCATGCGGATCGACCTCGCGGGTTGGCCGGACGACGCGGACGCCCGGGCCGCGCTTGCGAAGCAACTGCACGACCCGATGACGCAATCGCTGCTGGCCTCGCACGATGCCGCAGGCGGACTGTTCGCGACGCCGACGCGCGGAGAGGTGGAACGCATCGGGTTGGCGGACCTGGAGGCGGCCAATACGCGGCTGGGGCTCGCGCTGGCCGGGGACGAGATCGACTACCTGCGCCAGCGTTACGCCGAACTGGGTCGCGACCCGTCGGACGTCGAACTGATGATGTTCGCGCAGGCCAACTCCGAGCACTGTCGGCACAAGATCTTCAACGCCTCGTGGACCATCGATGGCGAGGCGCAGCCGCAATCGCTGTTCCGCATGATCAAGCACACCCATGCGCAGACGCCACAGCACACGCTCTCGGCGTACAGCGACAACGCGGCCGTGGTGGAAGGGTATGCCGCGCGCCGCTTCCGTCCGGACCCGTCCACGCACGAGTACCGCGCCGAGCCGGTGCGGGACAGCGCGTTCTGCATCAAGGTCGAAACCCACAACCATCCCACCGCGATCTCGCCGTTCGCGGGCGCCAGCACGGGCGCCGGTGGCGAGATCCGCGACGAGGGCGCCACCGGGCGCGGCGGCAAGCCGAAGGCTGGCCTGGTCGGCTTCAGCGTGTCGCACCTGCGCATTCCGACGCTGCCGCAGCCGTGGGAACGGCCCCGCGCGCTGAACCCGCGCATGGCACCGGCGCTGGAGATCATGCTCGACGGCCCGCTGGGCGCGGCCGCGTTCAACAACGAGTTCGGCCGCCCGAACCTGCTCGGGTACTTCCGCAGCTTCGAACTGCAGCATGACGGCGAGCCGCCGCGCGCCTACGACAAGCCGATCATGCTGGCCGGCGGGCTCGGCGCGATGGACCGGCCGATGGTGGACAAGCGCAAGCTCCGGCCCGGCGACGCGGTGATCGTGCTGGGCGGGCCGGCGATGCTGATCGGCCTCGGCGGTGGCGCGGCGAGTTCCGTCGCCTCCGGCGAAAGCGCCGAAGACCTCGATTTCGCCTCGGTGCAGCGCGACAACCCGGAAATGGAACGCCGTTGCCAGGAAGTGATCGACCGCTGCGTTGCGCTCGGCGAGCGCAACCCGATCCAGTCGATCCACGACGTGGGCGCGGGCGGCCTGTCGAACGCCATCCCGGAACTGCTGCACGATTCCGGCGTGGGCGGCGTGATCGACCTGGGCAAGGTGCCCAGCGACGATCCCTCGCTGTCGCCGATGCAGCTGTGGTGCAACGAATCGCAGGAACGCTACGTGCTCGGCATCCCGGTCGATCGCGTGGACGAATTCACCGCGCTGTGCGAGCGCGAGCGCTGCCCGTTCGCGGTGGTGGGCCATGCAACGGCGCTGGAACACCTGGTCGCTGGCTATGGCGCGACTGTCGACGACGTGCCCGACACGGCGCCGATCCATCTGCCCATGGACGTGCTGTTCGGCAAGGCGCCGAAGATGCATCGCGATACACAGCGCCCGGCGCCCGTGCGCTGGCGCGGCCTGAACACGCAGGTGGTCGACCTGCGCGAGGCGGGCCTGCGTGTGCTGTCGCACCCCACGGTCGCGGCCAAGGGTTTCCTGGTGACCATCGGCGACCGCACTGTCGGTGGGCTGACCGCACGCGACCAGATGGTCGGCCCGTGGCAGCTGCCGGTGGCCGATTGTGCGATCACCTTCAGCGGTTTCGAGGGCGATGCCGGCGAGGCGATGGCGATTGGTGAGCGTACGCCGCTGGCGCTGATCGACTCCGCCGCGGCCGCGCGCATGGCGGTGGGAGAGGCCATCACCAACCTGTGCGCCGCGCCGGTGGATGCGCTGGAGCGCATCAAGCTGTCTGCGAACTGGATGGCCGCGGCCGGCCACGAAGGCGAGGACGCGAAACTGTTCGATGCAGTGCAGGCCGTGGGCATGGAACTGTGCCCGCAGCTCGACCTGTCGATCCCGGTCGGCAAGGATTCGCTGTCGATGCAGGCGCAGTGGCGCGCCGATGGCGAGATGCACAAGAGTGTGTCGCCGGTGTCGCTGGTGGTCACCGCGTTCGCGCCGGTGGCCGACGTGCGCCTGCAGTTGACGCCCTTGCTGTCGACGGCACCCGACACCGAGCTGTGGCTGATCGGCCTGGGCGCGGGCAAGCAGCGCCTGGGCGGCTCGATCCTGGCGCAATGCTTCGATGCCTTCGGTGGCGCCTGCCCGGACCTCGACGAGCCGGATCGGTTGCGTGCTTTCTTCGAGTTGATCCGCGATGCGCGCGAGGCCGGCGTCTTGCTCGCCTACCACGATCGCTCCGACGGCGGCACGTTCGCCGCGCTGTGCGAGATGGCGTTCTGTTCGCATCGTGGCCTCGACATCGACCTCGATGGCTGGGGCGAGGACCGCGCCGACGATGCCTTCCGCACCCTGTTCGCGGAGGAGCTGGGCGCCGTGGTGCAGATCCACGGGGAGGATCGTGCCGAGTTCGCCGACCTCATCGCCCGCCACGGCCTGGTGGAGTGTGCGCAACGCATCGCGCGACCTGCGGCCGGGGACACCATCCGCGTACTGCAGGAGGGCGAGCCCATCGCCGAATGGCGCTGGCAGGAACTGTTCGATGCGTGGTGGTCGGTCAGCCATGCCATGCAACGGCTGCGCGACAATCCGGAGTGCGCGGATGAAGAGCGTGCGTCGGCGCGTGCGTTCGATGCGCCGGGCCTGGGGCCACGGTTGACGTTCGATCCTGCCGAAGACATCGCGGCACCGTACGTTTCCACCGGCAAGCGGCCGCGCGTCGCGATCCTGCGCGAGCAGGGCGTCAACGGCCAGGTCGAGATGGCGGCCGGCTTCGACCAGGCAGGGTTCACTGCGATCGACGTGCACATGGACGACCTGGTGTCCGGACGCGTTGCGCTGGATGGGTTTTCCGGCCTCGTGGCCTGCGGTGGCTTCAGCTACGGCGACGTATTGGGCGCCGGACGCGGCTGGGCAACGTCGATCCTCGAGCGCAATGCGTTGCGCGATGCCTTCGCTGCGTTCTTCGCCCGCGGCGACACCTTCTCGCTGGGTGTCTGCAATGGCTGCCAGATGATGTCGCAGCTGAAGGACGTCATCCCCGGTGCCTCGCACTGGCCCCGGTTCCTGCGCAACCGCAGCGAACAGTTCGAAGCGCGACTGGGCCTGCTGGAGGTGTCCGGGTCACCGTCGCTGTTCTTCAGCGGCATGGCTGGTTCGCGCATCCCCGTTGCCATTGCCCATGGCGAGGGCCGGGCTGCGTTCGATGCAGAGGGTGACGCCGCCGCCGCACGCGTGGCCCTGCGCTATGTCGATGGCGCAGGCGCGCATGCAACCGGGTATCCGGCCAATCCCAACGGCTCGACCGACGCCATCGCGGGTCTTTGCAGCGAAGACGGCCGTGCCACCATCCTGATGCCGCATCCCGAGCGCACGCTGCGCAGCGCGAACTTCAGCTGGGCACCTGCAGATTGGTGCGAGGCGTCTCCCTGGCTGCGGATGTTTCGCAACGTGCGCGTCTGGATGGGGTAGGCGTCGGCATGCGGTTCGGGGGCCAGGGTGGGCGACGGCATCGCTGCTGGCCTCAAGGCAACCTCCGGTCGGGGAATGCCCGCCTGTGCAATCGACTCGAAGCGTCCACGTGCGTCAAGCGCGATCAAGGGTGTGCCCACAAGTCTGCAGCGATCCGATGCCTGCGTGATCACGTGATCGAACGCCTGGATCATCGCGGTCAGCGTGAACACCCGACCAGGCCCGGGCGACACACCCATTCGGACGGGTATCTGCAGATTCCTTTTGATTCAGTTCTTTGCAGCGATCTTCGAAATGGCTTCAGGAACATGAAGCGATAAATCCCCGGTCGCCTCCTGAATGTGGCAGGCCCGTTCATTACATCCTCTCCTGTTGCACAGACCCTTGACCAATCCCTCGTGGCCCGCGAGTATCGGGTCACAGTTTACGGTTCCGGGGGGGTTCAGTTGTCTGCACTGAGTGATTGCAAGACGCGCGAGACCGCGCCCGACCTGCCACACCCCTCCGCACCAATCCACACCTGATCTTCGCGCCCGTTCGCATCGCCTCTGGCGACGTGCGACGGGGGCGTTTTCGCTTTTTTCTCGCCAATACAATCCATAGGGACTGCCGGAATGAATCGCATCTATCGCAAGGTCTGGAACAAATCGCTGAACCAGGTTGTCGTGGCTTCCGAGTTGGCAACCGGCGACAGCGCTGGAAGCGAGGTCGACATCCGTCCAGTTGGCGGCCGTCGCCTTGTGTTGCCCGCGATGCTGGCGCTTGTGCTGGGTACGGTGCCTCCACTGGCGCTCGCGCAATCGGTGGAGGTGGGCGGCAACTACGACTGCACCATCGATACGGGCGCTGCAGAGATTGCAGGAGGGTGCGTGTTCGATGGCTCGGCGACGGCGTCTGGCGAGGATGCAGTTGCCGTTGGCGCGTTTGCCGAAGCGAGCGGCGATTTTTCCACGGCGGTGGGTGCGGAGAGCGTGGCCAGCGGTGATGCGTCCGCGGCGTTCGGTGCCGGCGCGATCGCGGGCAACGATTT
>NZ_SMTF01000024.1 GCF_004357985.1 Luteimonas aestuarii
CTTTGGCGAAGCCGGCACATAGCCGGTAGCGGTGCGGGGAATGCATGCGGCCCGGAGCCCATGCGGAACGACGCGAAAGTGCTACCGAAGGTCACCGACGCGACTGCCTTTGCTCCACCGCCGCATAACGCCTGAAATAAGCCGCGCCGCGAAGCGGCGTCGGCTTGATTGAATTGTTATGCGATGGTGGCCCGGATGCGGGGGTGAAGCCGAGCCCTGAACCACGACACCGCCTGCCGGGCCAAGCATGCCACAGGTCGTTGGTGCAGGCTTGCCCGAAAGACTGTCGGGCATGGACTGGCCGAAGCCCGCTGGAAGCAATAGCGCCACGACAGTGGGTTGCGCTTTGGCGAAGCCGGGAAGTGCCCGGTAGCGGCGAGAGCAGTGCATGCAGCCCGGAGCCCGTGCGGAACGCAGTGAAAGCGCTACCGAAGATCACCGACGCAACTGCCTTTGCTCCACCACCGCATAACGCCTGAATTAAGCCGCGCCGCGAAGCGGCGTCGGCTTGAATGAATTGTTAGGCCCCAAACCGCCGCACCACGGACTCGCACGCCGGAAGTGCTTGCGGTGTTGCCCACGCAATTGCGGATTGTATGCTCGGCTCCAGTCTGGCTAAAGCCTCAGGGGCCCAAAGCGCCCGAACAGCTCCAATAGGTAGAGAATCAATCTCAGACGAGATCATGGCGAAGGTGACGAAGTCGGGATCACGGTCCTCTACCTCGACTTCCCAGCGAAGCCCGGCAAGTGAGTGACACCCCTCCAGGATTGGCACTTCGCCTGCAAGAATGCCTGAAGCGATCTCAACGGCTTGCCGGCGGACTGACAGTACGTACTGCTCGGGGGTCATGCGTTCGATCCTTGGGGCCTAACGCCTGAATTAAGCCGTGCCGCGAAGCGGCATCGGCTTGAATGAATTGTTAGGGGGCGTCACGACTAGTCCCAGCACATGCCACCGACAACGACCCCAGCCTTAACCTCGTTGTAGCACCCGTAAACGTCATGCGTGTTGCGCTGGCACGTGCCAGTGGCCAAAGCTCCGATGACCGCATCAGGAGCGGCCTTGCATATGCCAAAGCAGTCCGACTTGTCCGAACATGCCTTGTCGGCGTCCGCGTACGGTACGACACATGCCGGTGTTGCGAACATCCCGACACCTTGAACATTGCCACCATGGGCCTTGCATTGCGCAGCATCTACCGTTGGACGCGACGTGCATCCGGAACTGACAAGAACCGCTGCGAATAGCATGAGCCACAAGCACCTCACACCAGCCCCCTAACGCCTGAATTAAGCCGCGCCGCGAAGCGGCGTCGGCTTGAATGAATTGTTAGGCCCCGTACCGAGATGTAAGCCTGACTGGGGGCAGCTAAGCGGAACTGTACCTGCCTGACACGTAAGCATCCAGCTCATCTCGCGTTTTGAATTCGGCAGGGATGCTGGTGCGACTGTAATCCTGATCCTCCTCGTCCCACTCCTGATACTCATCGTCGGGGGTGAAGAGCACGAGGTACAGAGGGGATCGCTGCTGCTCGCGGCCGCGGGCCTGGTACACGACCCTCACACGAAGCGTCCCTGTCTGCCCGGACTCCAGGCAAGTGGCACGGTTCTCTGTGGATTCTGTCAGAAGGTGCTGAGGGAGCATTAGGGGCCTAACGCCTGAATTAAGCCGCGCCGCGAAGCGGCGTCGGCTTGAATGAATTGTTATGCAGCCCTTGTCAGTCGGTAAGGCCTGCCAGTTGAAGCGATCTTAAGGCCACGAGAGCAGGGATGCGATACCCACCGTCTAGGGCCGGGCAAAGCGGCGGCCGCGCCACCTGGCCCGAACTACACGGCAATGCCAAGAGAGAATGCCGAGAGTCGGAGAACGAACGGCCTAGCGCCACCGGCAAGCCATATGAACCGCTGTTTGCTTGGCCGCGCATAACGCCTGAATTAAGCCGCGCCGCGAAGCGGCGTCGGCTTGAATGAATGGTTAGCGTGCACTCTACCCGATAGCTGGCAAATTGGAGCACGGTAGCTTTGGCCGGGGAGGGTCAGATTGCGGTTGACCCGGTCAGGTCGCCAGGGCAGTGACCGAAGCCGTCTCCGGAGCCCACTGCCGAGCGCAGTAACCGCAATTCACGCGGTCCCACGCGGCGACCCATTGTTGCCGGAGACCGTGGCCCCAACAAAAATCGCTTTGTGCGCGCTAACGCCTGAATTAAGCCGCGCCGCGAAGCGGCGTCGGCTTGAATGAATTGTTAGGCAGCATCAGTCGGATCTCTGCGAGCTGCCAATCCTTGCCGAGCTACCTGCAAACTGCTCGAAGAGCCAGCCCCACAACGGCGCCCCAACTAGAATCCATGCCCCAAGTGCGGCAAGCCAGTACCCAAGCTGATTCTCTCCAAAGAGAAAGGCCAGTGGTAGAACGAGAAGGCCAACTGCGAGATTGGAGCAGAGCGCAAGGAGCCATGCCCACCAACCTCGTCTCCAATACGCCAAGTACTTGTCCATGATTCCCCCAATGCTGCCTAACGCCTGAGTTAAGTCGTGCCGCGAAGCGGCATCGGCTTGAACGAATTGTTATGCGATGGTGGCCCGGATGTGGGAGTGAAGCCGGGCCCGAAACCACAACACCGCACGCCATGCCAAGCATGCCACAGGTTGCTGGCGCAGGATTGCCCGAAAGACTCTCGGGCATGGACTAACCGAAGCCCGTCGGAAGCGATTGCGCCATGACAGTGAATTGCGCTTTGGCGAAGCCGGCACATAGCCGATAGCGGTGCGGGCAATGCATGCGGCCCGGAGCCCATGCGGAACGTAGCTAAAGTGATACCGAAGATCACTGATGCGACTGCCTTTGCTCCACCACCGCATAACGCCTGAATTAAGCCGCGCCGCGAAGCGGCGTCGGCTTGAATGAACTGTTATGCGGCAAAGTACCAGAAACCCAGCCAACCGGGCGCGGGAGCGCACGCAGGCCAGTTGCCGAAGCCGCTTGTCCCGTCCGAAAGCCGGTCAGTACGGGCGCATCCCGACGAACCGTCCGCGACCCGAAGCCGATGGCGTGCCGCCCGAGGTTCTGATGGTGTGTTGCGCTAACCGGCACGTCCAACCGAGGGCACGAGCCAACCGAAGCAAAGCCCACGACACCAGGGCGCACCCACGCGACAGGGCAAGGCGACTTGCCGAAGGGCGAGAAGCGAACAGAAGCGGCAGAACAGGAAGCTGGCAGCGTGTCAGTCAATCCGTTGCGACGACACCACTTGGAACAACGCTCTACAGCCGCATAACGCCTGAATTAAGCCGCGCCGCGAAGCGGCGTCGGCTTGAATGAATTGTTAGCGCCCAGCGTGGGCACTTCTGTCTGGGACGACAAAGTAACTACCGTCTTTGAACTCAATGACAACCACGCGGAATCCCGGGCCAAATGACGGAACCGAGCACTCTTGTTTCTTGATGGTGGCGCGACCTGCAACACCTTTGCGCGCCCCCCCAACTCTGAGCCTCAAGTCTGGCTCATGGCGCTCTGAGAGGACTACGGCTTCATAGATGTTTCGTGAATCGGCAATCACCTCGGGGTGGTCAGGAAGAGGCTCAATGCATGCCATCGCATTGGCCGCAAGCGAAAAGAGAGCTAATGTTATAAGCAGCCGAATTGATTTCATGGGCGCTAACGCCTGAAATAAGCCGCGCCGCGAAGCGGCGTCGGCTTGATTGAATTGTTGGGCCGATGTTGTATCAGAAAGCAGCCTGGAGGGCACGAGAGCCCGGCCATGTCTGTCCGATGGTGGGGCCGACGCGGGCTTGCGCCGGCTACCGTCCGCGAAGCGCTGTGCGATGGGTCCGACGCGATGACAGGTCCGATCGGCGGCGCCACCACACCTGCTACCGAATGGATCACGCCCAACGCCTAATAGACCCAAAAAGCGGGTGGTAGCGAGGGATATTCAGGATGCTTCCCCGTGTCGTCAAGTTGGTAAGTTCTTGAGAGACAAGCTGTTGCTCGCGGCATGCGGACCAAAAGCAAGCCTGGCGACCTTCGCGTCGACCTTCCCATTCGCGGGCATAAAGAATACCGCCGCGTGTATGCAGTGGTATTTTTCTGCAAATGATTGATTCGCTTCACCGCTGCAGGTGATTGATTCATGTGGGGCGGTCTGGGGCTGTGGCTCACCCTTCCCACTTCGGCAGCTTCTTCTTCACCTGCGTGTTCTTCAGCGTGACGTAATTCGGTAGCCCGTCCTTGCCGTAGGGCGGGTAGGCTTCGCCGCGGATCAGGGGTTCGAGGTAGGTGCGGGCCTTGTCGGTGATTCCGTAGCCGTCCTTGCGGATGAATCCCTTGGGGAACATCTTCTCGTGGTTGGCCACCTTGTCCAGCGGGGCGCTGCCGATCTTCCAGCGGTAGGGGTTGTCCGAGGTGCGTTCGATGACGGGCATGGTGGCGTTCCTGCCGGCCAGTGCGAACTGCACGGCGGCCTTGCCCACGGCCAGGGCTTGGTCCACGTCGGTCTTCGAGGCGATGTGGCGGGCAGAGCGCTGCAGGTAGTCGGGCAGGGTCCAGTGCACCTTGTAGCCCAGCGCGTCCTTCACCTTGCCGGCGAGGTACGAGGCCACGCCGCCCAACTGCGTGTGGCCGAAGGAGTCCTTGCCACCCCCGGAGTCGGCGACGAAGCGGCCGTCGGCGGTCTGGATGCCTTCGCTGGCCACCACCACGCAGTAGCCCACGCGCTTGACCACCTTCTGCACCTGCTTGAGGAAGTCGGCCTCGTCGTAGGCGCGCTCGGGGAACAGGATCAGGTGCGGGGCCTCGTCCGGGCCGTTGCCCGCAAGGCCGGCCGCGGCGGCCAGCCAGCCGGCGTGGCGGCCCATGGCTTCGTACACGAAGACCTTGGTCGAGGTCTCGGCCATCGCGGCCACGTCCAGCGCGGCTTCGCGCACGGACACGGCGGTGTACTTGGCGGCCGAGCCGAATCCCGGGCAGCAGTCGGTCACGGCCAGGTCGTTGTCGATGGTCTTGGGCACGCCGATGCAGGTCAGCGGGTAGCCGAACTCGGCGGCCAGCTTCGACACCTTGTTCGCCGTATCGGCCGAGTCGTTGCCGCCGTTGTAGAGGAAGTACCGCACGTCGTGCGCCTTGAACACCTGCAGCAGGCGCTCGTACTTGGCGCGATCGGCCTCGACCGATTTCAGCTTGTAGCGGCACGAGCCGAACGCGCCGCCCGGCGTATGCGCCAGGCCACGGATGGCGGCGGCGCTTTCCTTCGACGTGTCGACGAGTTCCTCGCGCAAGGCGCCGAGGATGCCGTTGCGGGCCGCCAGTACCTTGATCTTGCGGGCGCGGGCCTCGGTGATCACGCCCGAGGCGGTGGCGTTGATGACGGCGGTGACACCGCCGGACTGGGAATACAGGAGGGTTCCGGAAGCCATGTTCGCCTTTCGTCTTGGGGACGGAGTGCTGCAATGCGGTAAGCTGGGCCGTCGCTGCGGCAGCCGGGGAAGTGTACCGCTGGCCGCGGTCCGTCCTTCCATCTGGAGTCATCGATGCGACTGGTACTGCTGGGGGCGCCCGGTTCGGGCAAGGGCACGCAGGCGGCCCGCTTGAAGGAATACCTGGATGTCCCGCACATCTCCACCGGCGACCTGCTGCGCGCCGAAGTGGCCGCCGGCAGCCCGCTGGGCCTGCAGGCCAAGGAAGTCATGGCGCGCGGCGACCTGGTCAGCGACGAGATTCTGCTGGGCATGCTGAAGGACCGCTTCTCGCGCGACGACACCCGCGGTGGCTTCATCCTCGACGGCTACCCGCGCAACCTGGCCCAGGCCGCGGCACTGGACCAGTTGCTGGCCGAACTGCGCCAGCCGTTCGATTACGCGGTGCAGCTGACGGTCGACAACGAGCAGATCATCGAACGCCTCGCTGGCCGCGCCAAGGCCGAGGGCCGTGCCGACGACAGCCCCGAGTCGGTGCGCCACCGCCTGAACGTGTACGACCAGCAGACCGCGCCCGTGATCGATTTCTACCGCCAGCACGGCCAGCTGACCGTGGTCGATGGCGTCGGCACGCTGGACGCGGTGTTCACCCGCATCGTCGAGGCGATCGCGCCGGAGAAGCAGGTCGGCTGACCGGCCCGCGCCCGCGGTCTGCGGGCGCTTCCGTCGCCGCGGGCAAACCGGCGACAATCGCGGCATGGCAAAACTCCACATCCTCGGCATCGCCGGGACCTTCATGGGCGGCGTGGCCGCACTGGCGCGCGAACTCGGGCACGAAGTCGAAGGCAGCGACCAGGCCGTGTACCCGCCGATGTCCACGCAGCTGGAACAGCTCGGCATCGCGTTGAAGCAGGGCTACCGCCCGGAACACATCTCGCCCGATTGCGACACGGTCGTGATCGGCAACGCGCTGTCGCGCGGCAATCCGGCGGTGGAGGCGGTGCTCGACAGCGGGCGGGCGTATACCTCCGGCGCGGAATGGCTGCGTGACCATGTGTTGCCGGGGCGCGAGGTGATCGCGGTGTCGGGCACGCATGGCAAGACCACCACCACCACCATCCTGGCCTACCTGCTGCAGGCGGCCGGGCGCGAGCCGGGGTTCCTGATCGGCGGCGTGGCGGAGGATTTCGGGGTGTCGGCGCGGCTGGGGCGGTTGCCCGCCGTGCCCTCATCCGGCGCTTCGCGCCACCTTCTCCCGCAGGCGGGAGAAGGGAACGATGCATCTGCGCTTCCGCAGCGGCCGCTTTTCGTGGTGGAAGCCGACGAGTACGACACCGCGTTCTTCGACAAGCGCAGCAAGTTCGTGCACTACCGGCCGAAGGTGGCGATCCTCAACAACCTCGAATACGACCACGCCGACATCTTCCCGGACGTGGCCGCCATCCAGCGCCAGTTCCACCATTTCGTGCGCACCGTGCCGGGCAGCGGGCGTCTCGTCGTCAACGGCCATGACGAGCGCCTCGCCGAAGTGCTGGCGATGGGCTGCTGGACGCCGGTGGAGCGTTTCGGGCTGTTAAGCGGGAACGACGACCCGGCGTTCGAATGGAGCGCGCGCAAGCTGCGCGATGACGGCAGCGCGTTTGCCGTGCTGCGCGATGGCGTGGAGATCGCGACGGTCGAATGGTCGCTGCTGGGCGACCACAACGTGCTCAATGGCCTCGCCGCGCTGGCCGCCTGCGCGGCGGTGGGCGTGGGTGTGGCGGCGGTCGCACCGTCGCTGTCGTCGTTCCGCAGCGTGAAGCGACGGATGGAACTGCTGGGGCAGGCGCGTGGCATCACCGTCTACGACGATTTCGCGCACCACCCGACGGCCATCGCCACCACGCTTGCGGGCCTGCGCGCAAAAGTGGGCAGTGCGCGCATCGTGGTGGCGATGGAGCCACGCAGTAATTCGATGCGCCTCGGCGCGCATGCCGATGCCCTGGCACCGTCGCTCGATGGCGCCGACGCGGTGTTGTTCCTGCATCGCCCGGAACTGCCATGGGATGCGGCGAAGGTTGTTGCTGCCGTCCGTGGCGACGCCCGCACCGTCGCGGACGCCGACACCCTGCTGTCCGCCCTCGTCGACACCACGTGTGACGGCGACCATGTCGTCTTCATGTCCAACGGCGGCTTCGACGGCGCCCCGCGCAGGTTCCTTGCGCTCCTGCGGGAACCACCGGACGCGTAACGGGCAATACTGCCGTTAGTGGCCTGCAGCGCGTCGATCCGAAGCGCAACCGCATCGTCGCGTGCAAGCACGGAGCACAGAATGCAACGTCCATGGGCCCCCGCCTTCTCGGGGGTGACGCGTTGGGCCCCATGGCGATTCTTGAGAGTCCGTTCGGTGATTCAGTAGCCAAGCCAGACGCCATCAATCGGCCACTGATATCAGCTTCGCTCATCCCGATAGCATCACAACACGCAGATCCGGAGGGCGGCGGGCGGAGCCTGCCCCCGCGGAGGCGGGGGACGCGCGACGTCCTTCGACAGGACAGGGATGGCCTGTCGAAAAATCCCGTCGAACAGGACTTGAAGCGTTAGCTCTGTCGGGGAGGGCCTTTTTCTTTGGTTCGTCTCATTTGACTCGCGCCTGTGGCGCTCGCCCTTCGGGCCGGCTTCGTCGTTCGCATGCGCTTCGCGAATGCAGTTGGCTAGCAAAAGGAAATGAACCCGTGCGCGCCAACGCGCGGAAGCTCTGCATGGCACCGACATGCCGTGATACGAATCCAGAATCACCAGGACGTATTCACATCACCCGCGCCTCGCCGCCAGTCGCTCATCGGCGTGCTCCAATCGCGCATGTCAGCATGCATCCCGGGCGCACGTTTAGACTTCCCCCATGACCGAATCCCTCCCCCTCTTCCCGCTCAACACCGTCCTCGTCCCCGATGGCACCCTCGCCCTGCGCGTGTTCGAACCGCGCTACCTCGACCTGGTGCGCGATTGCGGCCGCAGCGGCACCGGCTTCGGCATCTGCCTGATCGCGGAAGGCAACGAGGCCGGCACGCCGGCCACCCCCATGGCCTATGGCACCGAAGCGCGCATCGAGGATTTCGACACCGGCGCCGACGGGTTGCTGCGGCTGCGGCTGCGCGGCGAACGCCGCTTCCATGTGGTGCGCACGCGCGTGCGCGACAACGGCCTCGTGGTGGCGGACGTGGAGTGGCTGGCGGCCGACCCGGTGGTGGAACTGCAGCCGCAGCACGCGCTGCTGGCCGACATGCTGCGCAGCGTGCTGGAGCAGGTGGGCGCGGACGTCGCCGTGCCCGAACCGCGTTTCGATGACGCGGCGTGGGTCGGCTGGCGGTTGGCGGAGTGGCTGCCGATCACCGCGATGCAGCGGCAGTCGCTGCTGCAGGAACACGACCCCGACAAGCGCCTCGACGCGCTGCTGTCACTGATCGGGTGAACCCGCGCCTTCGGCTTGCGTGCGCAGCCGCAGCGTGGGCACGCCCGATTGCGGGTGCGGTTCCTCGCGCCACTCGAACTCGAGCAGAAGCGCGCGCAGGCCAGCGTGTACCTCGTGCGTCCCGGGCTGCGGTTGCCACAGGCCGATGGCGCCGAACGGGCGGGTCATGCGCATCGACTGGCTGGTGCCGAACCACAGCTCGGTGTCGTCATCCAGGCGCGCGGGTGCACGCCACAGCCGCAGCACTTCCACGTGCCGGTCGTCGAGGTCGCGCCGCATCAACAGTCTTTCCGAGGCCGCGTCCAGCGTCGCCGGCAACACCGGCTTGTCGCGTGGCGGCACGCTGTCGTTGAGCAACTGCAGCGCGCTGGACCAATCGGCCTGCGGCTGCGTGCGCCAACCCTCTGCTTCCAGGCGCGCCTTCAGTGGTGCCAGCGGACCGGCGACCTGCAGGTCCAGCGGCCAGCGGTGGGTGGGGTCGCGTTCGCGCAACTGCCCGGGCAGCAAGGCCCAGTCCTTCTCCCACCAGCCCTCCATCGTCAGCAGGGTCACCGGCGGCTGCGGTGCGAACCGCGCCAGCAGCGGATCGACCGCGCGCGGGGCATGCCACAGCGCGGCGACGGCGAAGGTGAGGTAGAACACCAGCGCCACCGGGCGCATCCAGAACGAACGTTCGACATGGCGGCGGTAGGCGATGCCCAGCACCAGCAGCCAGACGATGCCCAGCAGCATGCCGCCGACGATGTCGCTCAGCCAATGCGCGCCCAGGTACAGTCGGGCAAAGCCGAGGATCGCCACTGCCACGCCCGACACCAGGTACGGCCACACCCGCGTGCGCCCGGGCAGTTCGCGCGCGATCAGCACCGCGAAGAAGCCGAAGGTGATCGTGCACATCGTGATGCCGACCGCGGGGAACCCGAAACCGCCGTGCGCGGTCGGCGGTCGTGGCATGTCGATCGCCACGCCCAACAGCCAGGTCAGCACCAGCCCGAACGCCAGCGCCGCCAGCCAGTGCGCTGCGCCCAGCCAGCGTCGCCGCCACAGCAGCCACGCCAGCGTCAGGCCCACCGCCGGCGCCAGCACCTGCACGTCGCCGATCGATGCCAGCCCGGCCATCATCCGGTCGGCCAGCGGGTTGCGCAGCTCGTACATGAAGCGATAAACGGCCAGGTCCGCGCGCAGCGGTTCGCCGCGCATCAGCACTGCGGCCAGCAGTGCGAAACAGGCCCAGCCGATCGCCAGCAGGCACACGGCGAGGATCAGCAACGAAGGCGACTCCGGCCGCTTCGGATCGATCAGCGCGGCGGCATAGCGGCCCATCAACGGGTGCGCATGGGTCCATTTCAGCAGCCGCGCCAGCAGGCTGTTGGCATGCGCGTCGAACCAGCGATAGGTGTACACCACGATCGCCCAGGCCAGCGCCAGCACCAGCACCAGCGCGCCCAGCACCAGCGCCAGCCGCCCGGCGACCGCGGCCACCGCATCGTAGGACGCGCCGAACACCCAGCCCGGCGCGAGGAACAGCGCGGCCCAGGTCAGCCCCGCGGCCACGCTGGCCGGCACGTAGCGGCGCAGCGGCATGCGCGAGATGCCGGCGATGGCCGGCACGAACGGACGCGCGGGACCGGCGTAGCGCGCCATGAAGATGCTCTTGACCGCGTTGCGGCGGAACAGCAGTTCGCTGCGGTCGAGGAGTTGCGGATACTTGTTGAACGGCCAGCGCGTCCGCAGCGATGGCCCCCAGCGACGACCCACCCAGTAGCTGGTGGCATCGCCCACCACCGCGCCCAGCGCCGCGCACACCACGGCATACGGACCGGAGATCTCGCCGAGGCCGACCAGGACGCCGATGGCGAACAGCAGCGGGAGTGCCGGCACCAGGGCGCCGATCACGATCACCGCATCGCAGAACGCGATCAGGAAGATGACCACGCCGGCCGCCACCGGGTGTTGGCCCACCCAGTCGACCACGCTGTTGAAGAAGCCTTCGAGCATCGGCGGATTATGACAGCGCGACGCTGCACGGACGCCCCTTGCGGCCATCGCCATGAGCTGCCCGGCGCGGTCCGTACAATGCGCCGATGGACGACTCCGCCACCCGCGAACTGCGCGCGCTGAAATCCGACAGCTTCGGGCGCATCTCGCTGATGCAGGGCCCCGGTGGCGTATTCGTGCGCCGTGACCTCGTGCACGTGCCGCTGTGGTTGCGACTGCCGGCATGGTGGCTGGCGCGGCGCGAGGCGCTGGGCCTGCGCCAGGTGGCCGGCATGGCCGACGTGCCGCAGCTGCTGGCCTGGGATGGCCGCCGGCTGGACCGCAGCTTCATGGCCGGCGATGCCATGTACCAGCGCCCGCCGCACGGCGACCTGGCCTACTTCCGCCGCGCACGCCGGCTGCTGCAGGAGCTGCACCGCCGCGGCATCGCCCACAACGACTTGGCCAAGGAAGCCAACTGGCTGGTGCTGGAGGACGGACGCCCGGCGATCATCGACTTCCAGCTGGCCACGCGCGGCCACCGGCGTTCGCGCTGGATGCGCCTGCTGGCGCGCGAGGACCTGCGCCACCTGCTCAAGCACAAGCGAATGTACTGCCGTGCGTCGTTGACGCCGGTGGAGAAGCGCGTGCTGAAGCGTCACTCCTGGCTGCGCGACGCCTGGTTCCGCACCGGCAAGCCGGTCTATCGTTTCGTCACCCGGCGCATCCTCAAGTGGGAAGACAACGAGGGGAAGGGGCCGAAGCCTTGATTCTGCGCGGGCGGCTCACGCCGGGAGAACAGGTGGCGAGCAGCCATTGGGCACGTCACTTTCTACGCTGGCCCACTGCGAAGCGAACTGGCGGTTCTTGTAAGGTAAGAGCGTTCCGCCCTGAAGGGCGGGTTACTTTCTTTGCAGGCACAAAGAAAGTAACCAAAGAAATGCCTCTCCCCGACGAAGCTAACGTTTCGGCTTGGACTCGATGGGATTTTTCGACAGGACATCCCTGTCCTGTCGAAAAACGGCTGGCGTCCATGCCAGCCGCCCTCCGGGTCTTCCAGCAGCGTTGCTGCTCAAACGCAGCGCAAGTACCAAACAGCCATCATCCCGGCGTAGGCCGGGACCCAGTGTCTTTCGATGTTTGCCCGCTGTGACGGGAAAAGTCCTTGGGTCTTGGCTTACGCCGGTATGACGGCTTTAGAAGTCTTGTGGTGAGCCATGGCGACAGCTCAAGACCCGGAGGGTGCCGCACATGGATGTGCGGCGTTTCCCGACCGAGCCATGGATGGCGAGTCGGAAAATCCCGACGCACTCTCCGCGCAATCGTTAGCTCCGTCGAGGAAGGCCCTTTTTCTTTGGTTCGTTTCTTCTTGGGCCAGCAAAAAGAAATGAACCCGCCGAAGGCGGAAGCTCCTGATCTTCCGTGACTCGATACAACTCGTAAGGCATGCAGTGCGAGAATTCGTGCGCTACTGGGGCGGTACGGACATCTCGATGCGTCTCGTGAAACTTCTAGGCTGGAAGCCGAATATCGGACAGAACAACCTCACGACTTTCCTTTGGCTTGCAGGTGCATCGAGCACCACCCCATGGACCTTCTCCAAGACACCAGTGTTCCTGCGCCAGGATGACTAGACCCGAAGGCCTCACGCCCGCGCGGCGTACTACCGCGCGGGCACTAAAGGGTGCGTGGACCTCAGCCGTGCTGCGGCGACGGCTCGCCGGCAGTGTCGCCGTGCGCCAGCGCCGCGGTGTCCGCGTCTTGCGCATGTTCGCGCGCCAGCAGCAGGTAGAACGCCGGCAGCACGAACAGCGTGAACGCGGTGCCGATGGTCATGCCGGCGGCGATGGTCACGCCCATCGAGAAGCGCGCGGCGGCACCTGGGCCGTTGGCGATCAGCAGCGGCACCATCGCGAACACCAGGGCGGCGGTGGTCATCAGCACCGGGCGCAGGCGGATGCCGGTGGCTTCCTCGATCGCCTCGCGCTTGGACAGGCCCTGCTCGCGCTGCAGCTTGTTGGCGAACTCCACGATCAGGATGCCGTGCTTGGAGATCACGCCCACCAGGGTCACCAGGCCCACCTGGGTGTAGATGTTGATGCTCATCCCGGGGAAGGCCTCGATGCCCGCGATCTGCAGGATGCCGCCCAGCAGCGCCAGCGCATTGAGGACCAGCAGCGCGCCGCTGATCGCCATCGGCACGGTCACCAGCATGATCAACGCGTCGCGGAAGCTCTCGAACTGCGCCGACAGCACCAGGAAGATGATGATCAACGCGAACAGCAGGGTGACCAGCATGGTCGCGCCTTCCTGCTTGAACTGACGCGATTCTCCGGCGTAATCCACGCTGTAGCCTTGCGGCAGGATTTCCGCGGCGATCTCGTCCAGCACCCGCAGCGCCTCGCCCTTGCTCACGCCCGGGCGGGGCGCGAAGGTGATGCCCACCGCGTTCAGCTGCTGGAAGCGCTTGAGCGTCTGCGGCTGGGTGCTTTCGCGCAGGGTGACGATGGTCGACAGCGGGATCAGGTCGCCGTTGCGGGTGCGGGTGTAGTAGTTCTCCAGCTGCTGCGCATTGAGGCGGTCGCTGCGCTGCACCTGCGGGATCACCCGATAGCTGCGGTTCTGCATGGCGAAGCGGTTGGTGTAGCCACCGGCCAGCATCGCCGCCATGTCCGCCGACAGCGTGCGCATGTCGATGCCCAGGGTCGCCGCCTTGTCGCGGTCGATCTGCACCTCGATCCGCGGCTTGTCGATCTTCAGGTCCTTGTCGAGGAAGATGAAGCGACGGCTCTCGTAGGCGCGCGCCAGCACCTGGTCGGCCAGTTCCGACAGCTGCTCCAGGCTGCCGACGCCGCCGATCAGGAACTCGCCGCCGCCATCGCCGCCCGCGGTGGGCAGGGACGGCGGCACCAGCGCGAAGATGTTCAGGCCGGTGATCTGCGACAGCTTGGGCTGCAGTTCCTGCTGCAGGATCTGGTTGGTCGAGCGGTCGCGCTCGCTCCAGGGTTTCATCACGAAGCCGCCCATCGCGCTGTTGCTGGCACCGCCGCCGCCGCCGAAGCCGCCGTTGAACAGGAAGAAGTCGTTGACCTCGGGCGTGTCGGCGACGATCTGGTCGATCTCGCGGGTGTAGCTTTCCACGTAGTCGAGCGTGGTGTACGCGTCGGCGCTGCCGATCATGAACACGAAGCCCTCGTCCTCCATCGGCGCCGGCTCCTTGGGCGCGCCGATGTACAGGAACGCGCAGGACACGAAGATGATCGCGCCGAACACCAGGATCACCGAGCGCGTCTCCAGCGCGCCGTGCAGCTTGCGCTGGTAGCCCGCGCGCAACCACTCGAAGCGATCGTCCAGCCAGGCCTCCAGCCGGCCCTTGCTGCCCTCCGCGTGCGCCTTGAGGATCTTCGCGCACAGCATTGGCGTGAGCGTCAGCGCCACCACGCCCGACAGCAGTACCGCACCGGCCAGGGTGAACGCGAACTCGGTGAACAGCACGCCGGTCAGGCCGCCCTGGAAGCCGATCGGCAGGTACACCGCGATCAGCGTGGTGGTCATCGCCACCACCGGCCACGCCAGCTCGCGTGCGCCCACCAGCGCCGCTTCCTGCGGCGACAGTCCTTCCTCGATGTGGCGGTGGATGTTCTCCAGCACGATGATCGCGTCGTCCACCACGATGCCGATCGCCAGCACCATCGCCAGCAGCGTCAGCAGGTTGATGGTGAAGCCCATCAGCAGCATCAGGAACAGTGCGCCGACCAACGACAGCGGCACCGCCACCGCCGGGATCAGCACGCTGCGCAGGCTGCCCAGGAACAGGAAGATCACCACGATCACGATCACCACCGCCTCGAGGATGGTGCGCACGACCTCGTTGATCGCGTCCTGGATCGACTCGGTGCTGTCGTAGGGGATGGTGGCCTCGATGCCTTCCGGCAACTGCGGCAGGATCTCGTTGTCCCACACCTGGCGCACGTCCTGGATCACGTCCAGCGCGTTGGCATCGGGCGAGACGAAGATGCCCATGAAGGTCGCCGCGTCGCCGTTGATGCGCACCGAGGTGCCGTAGTTCTCCGAGCCAAGCTCCACGTCGGCCACGTCGCCCAGGCGCACGATGGCGCCGCTTTCCTCGCGCACCACCAGCCGGCGGAACTCATCCGGCGTGCGCAGGTCGGTGCGCGCGGTCAGGTCGATCGCGACCATCTGGCCCTTGGTCGAGCCCAGCGCCGACAGCACGTTGTTCGATTGCAGCGCCAAATGCACGTCGCTGGCGGTGACACCCAATGCGGTCATGCGGTCGGGCTTCAGCCACACGCGCATCGCGAACGCACCCGAGCCCATGATGTCCGCGCGCTGCACGCCGGGGATGGTGGCGAGCTTCGGCTCGACCACGCGCACTAGGTAGTCGGTGATCTGGTTGTCGTTGAGTCGCTCGCTGGCGAACGAGACGTACATCGCCGCGATCTGCTGGCCCTGCTGCAGGTCGATCACCGGGTCTTCCGACTCCGGCGGCAGTTCGCCGCGCAGCTTGTTGACCTTGGCCGCGATCTGGGTGAGTGCCTCGTTCGGGTCCGCGTCGAGGCGGATGTAGGCCTGGATCACGCTGACGCCGGCGGAGCTGGACGAAGTGATGTAATCGATGCCCTCGGCGCTGGCGATCTCGCGCTCCAGCGGCGTGGTGATGAAGCCCTGGATCAGGTCGGCGTCGGCACCGAAGTACGTCGTGCTGACGTTGACCACGGCGTTGCGCAGCTCGGGATACTGGCGCACGTTCAATTCGGTGAACGAGCGCAGCCCGAACAACAGGATGAACAGGCTGACCACGATGGACAGCACGGGCTTGTTGACGAAGATGTCGGTGAATTTCATCTTGCGTATCTCCCCCTCCCCCGTTCACGGGGGAGGGCTGGGGTGGGGGTATGGGAGTGGCGCTGCGATCCGGCGTCGCTGCACACCATCCCCATCCTTGCCTTCCCCTTGAAGGGGAAGGAAATGGGAAGCCTCGTCAGGCGAGGTTGCCGTTGCTATCGATTGGCCGGCGCGGGCGCGTCATCGGCGCTCGGCTGCACGGTGTTGTTGATCGTCACTTCCGCGTCGTTGCGCAGCTTCAGCAGGCCGCTGGTGGCGACCGTCTCGCCGGGCTTCAGGCCGTCGGTCACCGCCACCAGGTCGCCGCGCGTGGCGCCGGTGGTGATGAAGCGCTGGCGGGCCACGAACTTCTTGCCGGTCAGTTCATTGCCCTGCATGTCGCGTTCGCCGGGCTCGCGGTCGACTTCGCTGATCACATACACCGCGTTGCCGTACGGGTTGAAGCTGACCGCGGTCTGCGGGATGACCACCACGTCGCTCGGCCCGCCCATCGCGAACGACACGCGCGCGAAGGTGCCCGGACGCAGCGCGCCGTCGGGGTTGCGCAGCGTGGCCTGCACGCGGAAGTTGCGGGTGCTGGCGTCCACCGAGGGCTCGATCGCGGTGATGGTGCCGCCGAAGGTCTCGCCGGGGATGGCGTCGACCGTCGCGTTGATCGGCGTGCCTTCGGCGATCGCCGGCAGGTGCTGCTCGGGCAGGGTGAAGTCGAGGTAGATCGGATCGAGCGACTGCAGGCTCACGATCGCGTCGCCCGGCGCCACGAACTGGCCGAGGTTGACGCGGCGGATGCCGAGCACGCCGTCGAACGGTGCACGCACCGTCTTCTGCGCGATCAATGCGCGCTGCGCATCCACGGCCGCGCGTGCGGTGGCGGCGCTGGTGGTGCGCTCCTCGGCTTCGGCGGCGGACACCAGCTGGTCGCCCGCCAGTTGCTGCCAGCGGTTGGCCTGCACGCCGGCCAGCTGGGCCGAGGCTTCCAGCGACTTCAGCGTCGCCAGTTCGTTGGCCGAGTTCAGCTCGACCAGCAGGGCACCGGCCCGGACCGGCTGGCCGGCCTCGAACGCGATGCGGCGGACCACGCCACCGGCCTCGGTGGTCACGTCGGTGCCATTGACGGCGACCAGCGTGCCCACTGCCTCCAGCGACGTGCTCCACGCCTGGGGCGCGGCCTCATAGGTAGTCACGGCCACCGCCGGCTGCGGCATGTTGTCGAAGAACTTGTTGGTCTGCGCACCGAAGAACGCCTTGACGGCGAACAGGCCGCCGACGACCAGCAACGTGAGCACCAGCATCAGGATCATGCGCAACGGCAGGTTCGGCTTGCGCGTGGAGGAAGGCTTGGCCATGGGGAGGTCCGGGGAAGGAGGGTTGGAGGGAAAAAAGGACGCCGAGGTCAGTCGAGCGCAGGCGGAAGCGGATGCCCGGGATACGGCGCGTCGAACACCGCGCGGCTGAGGTGGGCGAGGTGCGCGTCCACCGCGGCGTCGTCACCGGGGTCGAACAGCGGCTGCCAGCCATAGCCGTTGAGCAGGTAGTGCAGGTGCTTGAACATCACCCGGTACGGATCGCCGACGATGGCGGGATCGATCAGGCCAGCCTGCTGCGCCAGCGTGTGCATGCCCAGGCACAGCACCCACGGCCCCAGCGTCAGCGCCTGGTCGGGCAGGGCGAAGCCGGCAGGCAGGTCGCCGCGGCGGCGGGCGTCGGCCGAAATGCCATCGATCAGGGTCCCCAGCGGTTCGCAGGCTTCCAGCGCGCGCGTGCGGCACTCGGGCGAGGCGGCACCCCAGACCACGTCGGTCCAGACGAACTGCGCCAGGCGGAAGTGCTCGGGCTGCTCGCGCAGCACCATCAGGTCGGCCAGCGCCACCGCCACCAGCCGGTCGCGCGTGGGCCCGTTCCAGCGCGCGGCGCGCTCGAACAGTTCCACCCGGCTCAGGCAGTTGCGCGTGGACAGCGTCACCAGCAGGTCTTCCTTGCTCGCGAAGTGCTTGTAGAGGGTGCCGATGGCGTACTCGCATTCTTCGGCGACCTTCGACATCTGCAGCGCCAGCAGGCCATCGCGCTGGATCAATTCCTGCGACTTGTCGAGGAACAGCTGCTCGCGCTGGGCGAATTCGCGCTGGCGGCGGTCGAGGGCGGGCATGGGGGCAGGCAAAGGGGCGGGCGGGGGCGGATTATGAACCTGATTCATTGAATGATCCAGATTCGATCCCTGGTCTTTCCGGTGGCAGAAGATGGGTCGGCCCGGCCCTGACCATCGGCAGGGGACCGGGGGCGGCTATTTTGGCATACTCACCGGTACAGAAATTACCGCCGCCTGTCGGCGCGCACGGAATCGCCCCATGACCCGTCCCCTCCTGATCGCCCTGGCCCTGCTGGCCCTGACCGCCTGCCGGGGCGACGACGCGGCGCCGGCCGCCCCGCCGCCGCCCGAAGTGGGCGTGGTGACCGCCACCGCCGCCGACCTGCCGCTGCAGCGCGAACTGTCCGGCCGGCTATCGCCTTATCGCAGTGCCGACGTGCGCGCCCGCGTGCCCGGCGTGCTGCAGCAGCGCGTGTACACCGAAGGTCGCGAGGTGAAGGAAGGCGAGGTGCTGTTCGTGATCGACCCGGCACCGCTGCAGGCGGCGTTGGGTACGGCGCAGGCGTCGCTGGCGCAGGCGCAGGCCAACCTGGCCAACGCAAAGGCGCAGGCGGACCGCGCGCGCCAACTGGCGCCCACCAGCTTCATCTCGCAGTCCGACGTGGACAACGCGCTGGCCGCCGAACGCAGCGCCGCCGCCGCGGTGCAGGCCGGCCGCGCCGCCGTCGACGCCGCGCGCATCAACCTCGGCTACGCTACCGTGCGCGCACCGATCAGCGGCATCGCCGGCAAGCAGCAGGTCACCGAGGGCGCGCTGGTCGGGCAGGGCGCCGCGACCCTGCTGACCACCGTCGACCAGGTGGACCCGCTGTACGTCAACTTCTCGATGAGCGTGGCCGAACTCGAGCGCATCCGTTCAGCCGTGGCCGCGCGCGGCGACACCGAGGCCGAGGTCAGCGTACGCCTGCCCGATGGCAGCGAGCATGCGCATCGCGGCGTGCTGGACTTCTCCGGCGACGTGGTCGATCCGGCGACCGGTGCCATCTCGATGCGCGCGCGCGTGCCCAATCCCGACCGGCGCCTGCTGCCCGGCACCTACGTGACCCTGGTGGCCACGCTGGGGATGCAGCCGGGTGTGTTCGCCATTCCGCACGCGGCAGTGCTGCGCGATGCCCGCGGCCCCTATGTGCTGGTCGTGGGCGGCGATGGCAAGGTCGCGCGCAAGGACGTGCAGACCGCGTCGTCGAGCAATGGCAACTGGATCGTCACCGGGGGACTGGCCGAAGGCGACCAGGTGATCGCGGCCGGCGTGCAGAAGGTGCGCGTGGATGCGCCTGCCACCGCCGTGCCGTGGCAGCGCGAAGGCGCGCCGCTGCCGCCCGCCGCCACCCCGGCCCCACCCGCCGACGCGCCTGCTGCGCCCGAGGCCCCGGCGCAGGACGATGCGGCACCCGAAGCCCCTCCTGCCGACGCGCAAGCCGAAGGCTGACCGGCCATGTCCAGGTTCTTCATCCACCACCCGGTCTTCGCCTGGGTCATCGCGATCCTGATTTCGCTCAGCGGTGTGATCGCGCTGCTCAACATGGGCGTGGAGTCGTACCCCAACGTCGCGCCGCCGCAGGTGACGGTGAGCGCCAGCTATCCCGGCGCGGACGCGCAGACGGCGGAGCATGCGGTCACCCAGGTGATCGAGCAGCAGCTGACCGGCATCGACAACCTGCTGTACTTCAGCTCGTCGTCGAACTCGTCCGGTGGCGTGTCGATCTCGCTGACGTTCGAAACCGGCACCGATCCCGACATCGCCCAGGTGCAGGTGCAGAACAAGGTGGCGCTGGCCACGCCGCGGCTGCCGACCGAAGTGATCCAGCAGGGCGTGGTGGTGGCCAAGGCCAACAGCGGCTTCCTGATGGTGGTGGGCCTGCGCTCCAGCGATCCGTCGATGGACCGCAACGCGCTCAACGACCTGATCGCCACCCGCGTGCTGGAGCCGCTGGCGCGCGTGCCGGGCGTGGGCAACACCCAGCATTTCGGTTCGTCGTACGCGATGAACATCTGGCTCGACCCGGAGAAGCTGCAGGCCTACGGCATGTCGGCCTCGCAGGTGCTCACGGCCGTGCGCGGGCAGAACGCGCAGTTCGCCGCCGGTTCGATCGGCGCCGATCCCGCGCCCGAAGGGCAGGGCTTCACCGCGACGGTCGCCGCCGAAGGCCGCTTCAGCACGCCGGAGGAGTTCCGCAACGTCATCCTGCGTGCCGACGCCGATGGCGCGGTGGTGCGGCTGGGCGACGTGGCGCGCGTCGACATCGGTGCACAGGGTTACGGCTTCGATGCCAAGTTCAACGGCAACCCGGTCGGCGCGGTGGCGGTGATGCTGCAGCCGGGCGCGAATGCGCTGGCGGTGGGCGAGGCGGTGACCGCGCGCATGGACGAGCTGCAGGCCACGTTCCCGACGGGCGTGGAGTGGTTCACGCCGTTCGACAGCACCACCTTCGTGCGCATCTCCATCCAGGAAGTGGTGAAGACGCTGATCGAGGCGGTGATCCTGGTGTTCCTGGTGATGCTGCTGTTCCTGCAGAACCTGCGCGCGACCATCATCCCCACGCTGGTGATCCCGGTGGCGCTGCTGGGCACGTTCCTGGGCCTGAGCCTGATCGGGTTCACGGTGAACCAGCTGACGCTGTTCGCGATGGTGCTGGCGATCGGCATCGTGGTGGACGACGCCATCATCGTGATCGAGAACGTCGAACGGATCATGGCCGAGGAACACCTGCCTCCGCTGGAAGCGACGGAGAAGGCGATGGGCCAGATCTCCGGCGCGGTGGTGGCGATCACCCTGGTGCTGATCGCGGTGTTCGTGCCCAGCGCATTGCAGGGCGGGGCTTCGGGCGAGATCTACAAACAGTTCGCCCTCACCATCGCCATGTCCACCACGTTTTCCGCATTCCTGGCGCTGGGGTTCACGCCGGCGCTGTGCGCCACCTTCCTGAAGCAGCACGCGGCACCCGGCGAGAAGAAGGAGAACGTGGTCTACCGCACGTTCAACAAAAATTACGGCCGGATCAACCGCACCTACGTCGGCCACATCGGCAGCGCAGTAAAGCATGCGCCGCGCTGGATGATGGTGTTCGCGGTGATCACCGTGGTCTGCGGCCTGTTGTATGCGCGCCTGCCCGGCAGCTTCGTTCCGGAGGAGGACCAAGGCTATGCCATGGTCATCGTGCAGTTGCCGCCGGGCTCGACCCTGCAGCGCACGCAGGCTGTGTTCGAGGACGTGCGCGAGACCATGGAAGGCCTGGACGGCTACCTCAGCATGATGCAGATCGCCGGGTTCAGCTTCGTCGGCCAGGGCGAGAACGTGGGCATGGGCTTCGTGCGGCTGCAGCACTGGAATGATCGCGACATCACCGCACCGGAGTTCATCCAGCGCGCCAACGGCGCGCTGCAGGGCATCAGGGAAGCGACGATCTTCGTGGTCAACATGCCGACCATCCAGGGACTGGGCCAGTTCGGCGGTTTCGACATGTACCTGCAGGATCGCGCGGGACTGGGTCGCGAGGCGCTGGGCGCGGCGCGCGACACGCTGGTGGGCAACGCCGCGCAGCGCGGCGATACGTTGATGAACGTGCGCCCCAACACGCTGCAGGATGCGCCACAACTGCGGCTGGACGTGGATCGTGCGCAAGCGCAGGCGATGGGTCTGTCGGTCGGCGACGTGTACAGCGCGGTGCAGCTGATGCTGGCCCCGGTGTACGTCAACGATTACTTCGCCGATGGCCGCGTGCGCCGCGTGATCATGCGCGCCGACGCGCCGTTCCGCACCGGCCCGGAGTCGCTGTCGCGCTTCTACACGCCGGCGGCGGTGGACTCGGCCGATGGCAACCGCGCGATGATCCCGCTCAGCAACGTGGTGTCGGCCGAGTGGCGGATGAACACGCCGTCGCTGACCCGCTACAACGGCTACTCCGCGGTGAGCATCAACGGCTCGCCGGCACCGGGCCGCAGTTCGGGCCAGGCGATGGCCGCGATGGAGGACATCGTCGCCAACGACCTGCCCACCGGCATCGGCTACGACTGGACCGGCCTGTCGTACCAGGAAATCATCGCGGGCAATACCGCGACCCTGCTGTTGGTGCTGTCGGTATTGGTGGTGTTCCTGTGCCTGGCGGCGCTGTACGAGAGCTGGTCGATCCCGGTGTCGGTGTTGCTGGTGGTGCCGCTGGGCATCTTGGGCGTGGTGCTGTTCACCATGCTGCGTGGGTTGAGCAACGACATCTTCTTCAAGATCGGCATGGTCACGGTGATGGGCCTGGCGGCGAAGAACGCGATCCTGATCGTCGAGTTCGCGGTGCTCGAGCGCACCGCCGGCAAGACCCTGCGCGAGGCGGTGGTGGAAGCCGCGCGCATGCGCTTCCGCCCGATCCTGATGACCTCGTTCGCCTTCATCATGGGCGTCACGCCCATGGCGCTGTCCTCCGGCGCGGGCGCCAACGCCCGCCATGCAATCAGCACCGGCGTAATCGGTGGCATGCTGTTCGCGACCTTCCTCGGCCTGCTGCTGATCCCGGTGTTCTTCGTCGCCGTGCGTAG
Source organism: Luteimonas aestuarii (assembly GCF_004357985.1). Classification (GTDB taxonomy): domain Bacteria; phylum Pseudomonadota; class Gammaproteobacteria; order Xanthomonadales; family Xanthomonadaceae; genus Luteimonas; species Luteimonas aestuarii. The sequence goes on from NZ_SMTF01000024.1 coordinate 22,377, forward strand.
GATGCTGGGCGACCGCATGGATGAGCCGGCGAAGGATTTCGTGGGCGAGCGGTCACTTCCATCGCAGTAGTGCAGTTTGTTGTTGGTCGGACCGGGCGCGGATGCAGAAGCTTCGCGCTGGCCGTTGCGATGCGGCGCCCGGGGCATCGCTGCTGCGCTTGGCAGGTGCCACGCCGAGGCGCGGCCCGATATCTGTTTGGTCGGCCCGGCGCCCACCAGCCGCTCCACGCATCCGCGCGAACGATGCCTCCCCTCGCGCAGTCGCCTTTCCTGCGGGTTTTGATCAACGTCAAGGCGCAGGCGCGGTGCCATCGCAACCAAGCGGATATCGGGCCGCGACTTGCGATGGCACCGCGCCTGCGGCCCCGCGCCAGTGCCCGCAATGGCCACTGGTGAAATCAGCGGAGGAACAAAAAAGCCCGCGCAATGCGCGGGCGTTTTCCTAGGCGGTAGCGGGAATCAATCGTCGTGATGCATCTGGCTCTGCAGGTAGTTCTGCACGCCGACGCGTTCGACCAGATCGAGCTGGGTTTCGATCCAGTCCACGTGCTCTTCCTCGGAATCGAGGATGTCGACGAACAGCTTGCGGCTGACGTAGTCGCCGACCGACTCGCAATGCGCGATGGCGTCGCGCAGCAGCGGGATGCCTTCGAGCTCCAGCGCCAGGTCGCACTTGAGGATCTCGACCGGGTTCTCGCCGATCTTCAGCTTGCCCAGCGCCTGGAAGTTCGGCAGGCCTTCGAGGAACAGGATGCGCTCGGACAGCACGTCGGCGTGCTTCATCTCATCGATCGATTCCTCGTATTCGTGCTTGGCCAGTTCGCGCAGGCCCCAGTTCTTCAGCATCTTGGCGTGCAGGAAGTACTGGTTGATCGCGGTCAGCTCGTTGTAGAGCGCCTTGTTGAGGTACTCGATGACCTTCTTGTCGCCTTTCATGGAGGTGCCCGCCGTAAGTGGATGGCGGGACTCTAGCGTGATCGCGCCGACGATGGCGAAACGACAATCGGGTGCATTCTTGTCCGCAATCGCGGACCGGCGCGCGTCACGCGGCCTGCGCGACCAACGGCAGCAGGGGCAGGACCTCGAAGCCCGAAGTCGCCTGTGGGCGATGCGCGTCCAACACCTCGACGGCCATCTCCACGCAGCTGCCGCAGCAGGCGCCGGCGCCGGTGCGCATGGTCAGCTCGGCCATCGACGCGCAGCCGGCGGTGGCAGCGTTGCGGATATCGGTTTCGGTTACGGCATTGCAGAGGCAGACGTACACGGCGTTGGCGACAGGCGGGGGGCGGAACGCCATTTCGCCAAAAATGAGAATCAATGTCAATCTCACCCGCGTTCAGCCTTGGCCGGGCTCGCCCTCGCGCTGGCCGCCGCGCGGTGCGGCGGTCCTGCCGGTGCCGCGCGGACGCTGGCGATGGCGTCCTGGGCGCGAACGGGATTCCGCCGTGACCGACGGAATCGCCCCGGCCCCGGCGATCTGCCGGGCGAACGGAGCCAGGTGGCGCAACGCGCTGGCGTACACGCCGCGCTTGAAGGTGACCACGTGGTCCATGGGGTACCAGAAATCCACCCAGCGCCAGCCGTCGAACTCCGGCTTCTCGGTCAGGTCCAGGCGAAGGTCGCCCTCGTGCCCGGTGAACTGCAACAGGAACCAGACCTGCTTCTGGCCGATGCAGACCAGACGGTCGTTGCGGCGAATGGCCTTGTGCGGCAGGCGATAGCGCAGCCAGCCGGGCGTGACGCCCAGTACGGCCACGTGTTCGGGCAGCAGCCCGGTTTCCTCGCGCAGTTCACGGTACATCGCCTCGATCGGCGTCTCGTCGGTGTTCATCCCGCCCTGCGGGAATTGCCAACCGTCGCGACGCACCCGCCGCGCCCAGAAGACGCGACCGTCGGGGTGCATCAGCACGATGCCGACATTGGGGCGATACCCGTCCGGATCGATCACGATGCGGACTCCAGATTCACTGCGATCG
>NZ_SMTF01000025.1 GCF_004357985.1 Luteimonas aestuarii
CCCCCCCGGCGCGACCCATTTCAAAGGTCGCGTAGTGCGTCCGGCTGGCCTGCATCCGTCGCCGGCCACGGACCCCATGCCGGTTGCTGCCCAGACCATTCACCACGACACGCGTCAACGAGACCCAGGACGTTGCGAGTTGCCCGGGACCGACGGATGGTCTTCCGCGCATTGCCGCCAACCCCTCGGGCGTCAGCAGGGGAATGGCGGACACGCCGGGCGCACGCCCTGTGCGTGTGTGAGTCCAAGGCTACGCGCACGGCTGACGCGAAAGTGCTGGCGCCCACGCGCGCCGGTGTCATCCCCGGGCCTGGGGAAGTCCGGCGTGGAGCGTCTGGCTACTGACGGACGAATCCGATTTTTGCCATCCCCGCATTGCGCGCCTGCGCGACCACCCGCGCCACCGCCTGGTACTCGCAGTCGCCACTGGCATCGATCTTCAGCAACGGCTGCTCGGCGACGACGCGCGCCGCCTGCGCCTGCATGCGCGCGGCAAGTTCGTTGCGCGACACCGCCTGCCCGTCCCAGTACACCTGCCCACCCGCATCGATGCGCAGGTGGATGGGCATGGGCGGGTCGCGTGTCTGTTGCCGGTCCGTGCTGCCCGGCAGGTCGACGTTGACCGGATACGACAGCGCGGGCGCCGTGACCATGAAGATGATCAACAGCACCAGCAGCACATCGCACAGGGGAATGATGTTGATCTCGGCGATTGCCTGACCGCGCGGAACCGAATCGGAAAAAGCCATGGCGACCTCCTCGCGTGGACCGGTGTGCGCGATCCACGCTACGCCTGTCGGCCCCGCCGGGCAAGCGGCACCACCGGCCTGTCTTCGGGCGGGACCCTCCGCGCGGGCCTTGGTCGGGCAGCGGGCCTCGCTTGCCCTGTCGCGACATGGCCGCGGCTCACAACACCTCGGGCAGGCCCAGGCAGTCCTCAAGCACCACGCAAAAGGTGTTGAGCGTGTGCTCTCGGCCGTGGAACGAGATGTCGTATGGCCCGGTCAGGCCCGGTTGTCCCAGCGCGCCTTGCGGCGCCGATCCGTACATGGTCGCCTGACGATCCAATCCGACCGAACCCAATCTGAAATTCGCCGGTGGCGGCCGACCGGGAGGACAGATCGTTACCTTGGTCCGGGTAGAGTCGGTGCCGCGCCCGCGGCCTGGACGTCATCCCCGGCTGCCGCCGCTCCTGCAACAGCCGGGTCAGCTGTGCGCCCAGGACTTGGCGAGCCGTCCGGGATGTTGGCTGCTTTGCCGATGCACTCCAGCGCTTCCGGCGTCAGGGGGGAATCATGCTTGTCATCGGGCTCCTTTCCGTCTTGCGTGGGTCACCTGCTCCCTGGCTGGCGAGCACATCCCGTGCCAAGCGTGATGCATCACACCTTTCCCCGGCAGCCCGATCTGTGCGTGATCCGATGCCGGGATTGCGTGCCAAAAAAAACGCCGTCCTGTTGGACGGCGTTGAAGGTTTGCGTCGGTAAGCGGGCTGGCGCGCTGCAGGGCGCCGGCTGCTGTATTGCTGTTGCTATTGCCTGCGTACGAAACCGATCTTTTGCATGTGCGCGTTCTTCGCCGCGGCCAGGACCCGTGCCAGCATCCCGTATTCCGCGTCTTCAGCCACGTCGATCTCCAGCGTCGGCTGGTTGGCCGGGTCACGCTGGACTTCCGACTCCATCATGTTGCGGAGCGCGGACACCGGGGTCGGGCTGTCGTTCCAGAACACCGTGCCACCCGCGTCGATCCGCAGCCGGATTGGCGGCGGTGGTTCGGTCGGGGTTTGCGGCGGGTTCGTCGAACGCTGCGGCAGATCGATGTCGATCGGGTAGGACACCTGCGGGGCCGTGACCATGAAGATGATCAGCAGCACCAGCATGATGTCGCACAACGGGATGATGTTGATGTCGGCCATCGGCGCGCCATCTGCACCTCCGCCGGATGAGAAAGCCATCTGAGTTCTCCCGTTCCGTTACTGTTCGCGGGCCGCGACGAAGCCGACCTTGCGCATGCCCTTGGCTTGCGCGAGGTTGACGACTTCGTTGACGGTCCGGTACGGCGTGGTCGCGTCGCCACGGATGTTGACCGGCGGCTGCGGCGTCTTCTGCGCCTCCACGGCCAGGGTGCTATCGAGCAGGTCGATCGTCACCGGTTGGTCGTTGAGGTACAGGTTGCCGTTCGCAGTGATCGCGATGGTCAAGGGCGGTGCGGGCGGCGCCTTGTCGGGACGCTCGTCAAGGTTGGCCTGTGGCAGCTCCACCTTGACCTTGTGCGCCATCAGCGGTGCCGTGACCATGAAGATGATCAGCAGCACCAGCATCACGTCGACCAACGGCACGATGTTGATCGTGGCGTTGACCTTGCCGTGTCCGCCGTCTCCGCCGCCTGAACTGAAGGCCATGTCGGATCTCCTGCGTCAGTCTGTGTCGTTCGCTCAGCGACCTTGCACTTCGCCGACGCGCGAGCCGGTGGCGAAGAAGTCGTGCAGGTCGTGCGCGAAGGTGTCGAGCTTGTTGTTCGTGTTGCGGTTCAGCCGCACGAAGTAGTTGTAGCCCAGCACCGCCGGGATCGCGACGCCAAGGCCGATCGCGGTCATGATCAACGCCTCGCCGACGGGGCCTGCGACCGCGCCGATGTCGGCCTGGCCAGTGGCACCGATGCGGATCAGCGCGTTGTAGATGCCCCACACCGTACCCAGCAGGCCGACGAACGGCGCGGTGGCGCCCACGGTGGCCAGCAGGGTCAGGCCGGTCTCGAGGTTCAGCGACTCGCGGGTCACGGCCTGGCGCAGCGCGCGATCGACGAACTCGGAGCGGTTGAGGGTTTCGACCAGGCGCGAACCTTCATGGCGCTGGTGGTGCGCGGCGGCCTGTGCGGCGTCGAGGGCGACCTTGGAGAACGGCTCGCTCTTGGGCTGCTCTTCCATGAAGCGGATCGCGTCCTGCGCGTTCGGGGTTTCCCAGAACGTGGCAATGACGCGGTCGGAGTTCTTCTTGAGCCCGATGTTCTTGATGAAATTGAAGACGATCCAGTAGATCGACATGATCGACATGATCACCAGCGTGATGAACACGATCCAGTTCACCGGAGTCATGTGTTCGATCATGTTCGCGAAGCCCATTTGCGTCAGGGCTTCGGCGCTGTTGCCGGTTCCAGCGGCGGCGTTGAGGGTTTCCTGCAGCATGACGCTTACCTTTTGGATTTAGTGATTTGAAGGGGTGGTTCTTGGTGCGGTTGGAGCAACTGGTCCCCGCCGGACGACCGACGGGCTTGAATACGGATCAGAGCGTGAAGTCCACGGTCACGTTCGCCACGCCGCCCACGGCCTGGCCGTTGCGACGGCCGGGATTGACCGTCCAGCGGCGCACGCCCTGCAGCGCCGCGCGATCAAGGTCGCGGTTGCGGCTGGAGCGGAAGATGGTCGCGTCGGTGATGCGGCCACTTGCGTCGTAGGTCACCTGCACGATCACGGTGCCGGTGATGCCAGAGCGCGCCGCGGCCGGCGGGTACTGGATCGGGAACTGCGAGCGCGTCGAGGCATCGACCTCGCCACCCGCGATATCGGGCTGGGCGGCGGGCGGTGCCGGCGGCGCTGGCGGCGGCGCCGGGGTGTCGATCGGCGACGGATCATCGAAGACCACCGGCGGGTCTTCCGGCGGCGGCGGCAACGGACTCGGCTGCGGCGGCGCCAGCTGGCGGATTTCCTGCGGCGGCGGCGGCTCCGGCGGCGGCGGCGGTGGTGGTGGTGGTGGCGGTGGCGGTTCGATGATGACCACGCGGGTCACGTCAGTGTCTTCCTGGGCGATCGTCGGCGGCGCCACCGGTGCCATCAGCAGCATCAGTGCGGCGACGTGGACAGCCACCACCAGGGTAAAGCCAGCGATACGGGCCCAGTTCAGACCTTCGTCTTCGTCGTTCCTGCTGGTCCTCGGCGAGTATTGCGTCATGCGATCAACTCAAGTCTGTCCAGGCGGCGGCCGCGGGGCCGTTGGCGAAATCGTGGCCGTTGCAGGCCACGCGAACGCCGAAGCTTATACCAATCCTGCGGGCGTGCACCATCTGGTCACGCCCCCAATTTGCTGTTAGCCAGGCTGGCGGAGGATGCGCTGCGCTTCGTCCGGCGAGCGGATGCCCTTGTCCAGCGCCTGCTGGGCCGCCTGCTTCGCTTCCGGCATGCGACCCTCGGCCCACAGCACCTTGGCGAGGTTGAGATAGGTCTCGCCATCCGGCGCCAGCGGCGCGGCCTTGCGGTAAGCATCGATGGCCGGGCCGGGCTGGTCGGAGAAGTAGTAAGCCTGCGCCAGCATGTTGTACATCGCGTGGTCGCCCTTGAGGATCTGCTTCTCGAGACCTTCGTTGATGACCGCAATGGCCTCGCGCTCCTTTTCCCCGGAGTTGAGGTACATCACCGCCAGGTTGCGGTATTCGCTCTCGGTGGTCAGCTCGCCGGCCGCACGCAGCCGCTCGTAGATCGGCAGCGCACGGTCGTACTGGTCGGCCTGGATGTAGGTCGCGGCCAGGTTGAGCTGGGACTGCTTGTCGCCGGGTGCGTTGGCGGCGATCTGTTCGGCCAGCGCGGTCGCCTTCGACGCATCACCCGTCTCGACGTAGCTGGCCATCAAGATCTGGGTCCACTCCGGCTTTGGCGTCTCGGCGGCTTGCATCGCGGCCTCGATCGCGGTGATCGCTTCCGGGTAGCGCTCCATCTGGTACAGCACGATGCCCTTCAGGCCCAGGTGATCGGGAACCTGCGCATTGGTTTCGGCGGCGAGCCGCTCCAGCACCGCCAGCGACTGCTCGTTCTGGCCCTCCTGCGCGTGGAGCTGGGCCACCATCCACATCGTGTCGAAATGGTCGTTGTTGTTCAGCCCGTTGAAGGCGAGCGCCTCGTTGAACGACGCAATGGCGGCGGCGGGGTCTTCACCCACCTGCGCCGCGCCCAGCAGCCGCTTCGCTACCGACTTGTCGTAATCGTTCGCATTGGCCTGCGAGAGGATGTCCTCGGCGAGTGCGGGAACCGCATCGAAGTCGCCGTCGTTGTAGGCGGTGCTCAGGCGGTTGAGCCGCTGGCCCATGCGCGCGGACGCCCTGGCTTCGGGCTCCTGCCGCGTCGCATTCGGATACTGGGCCTCGGCGGGTGCTGCCGCTGCCTGGCTGCTTTGCTGCTGGCGTGCGTTGCGACGTTCCTCCAGCGAGCGCTGGGCATTGGCCGAGGTCGTGGCGAACACCAGGGCCAGGGCGACGAACAACTTCGCGTGGGTCGTGCGGAACAGGGTCTTCATCTTTCTCACCTTCTCTCGTCAGTGGTTGGCCGCTGAAGCGTACGCATGGCACGCGGCGTCGACCAGACCTGTAGTGCGAATCCAACTCCGTGCAGGTTCGCCCGGCGGTGGGCGCCCTGCAGCGTGCAATCAGCCGCAGCTCGGCCTGCGGCCTGCGGCGCGGGCTTGTTCGAACGTTGGCATGAGCTGCTCCGCGCGTGCCTGCAGTTCGCCGATGCGGCTCTGCGGATCGGGATGCGTGGACAACCACTGCGGGGGGCGGTTACCGCCCGCGGCGATCATGTTCTGCCACAGCGAGACCGCGCCGCGCGGATCGTAGCCAGCGCTGGCCATCAACCGTTGGCCGACGATATCGGCTTCTGTTTCCTGCGCGCGCGAACCGGGCAGCAGGAAGCCCGTCTGCGCCAGGACGCTACCGCCCTGCGCAGCCGCCTGGCCGTAGTTGCCGGCGAGCGATCCGAGCAGCTGCACGGCGCCTGCCGCGCCCATCTGCCGGGTGATGCGTTCGTCATGGTGGTTCTCGACCACGTGGCCGATCTCGTGCGCGATGACCGCCGCCAGCTGGTCCTGGTTGCGCGCCACCGAAAACAGCCCCGAGTTCACGCCCACCTTGCCGCCCGGCAGCGCGAACGCGTTCGGCTCATCCTGGGAGAAGACCGCGGTTTCCCATGCGATCTGGCGCTGCTGCGCAGGCAGTTCACGCACCAGGCTGTCGACGACGCAGCGCACGTACGCGTTCTGGCGTGTGTCCGTGCTCAGCGGCCCCTTCTGCTTGGCTTCGGTAAACGCCTGCTCTCCCAGCTGATTGAGCTGGGCCTGCGAGACGGCACCGACAAACTGGGTGCGGCCGGTCGACGACGTGGTGGTCGCGCACGCGGCCAGTGCGCCCACCATCGCGAGTGCAAGAACTCCGTGCTTCATGTCACACCCCTCGGATCGGACGCGCAGTGTCACTGCGCCCAGCTTAAATTTTCGTCAACGGCGGGCACCCGACCGCGGTCGCGTTCAGGGTGCGCGTTCCGCCAGCGCGTGCGGGCTTCGTCAGATGTCGAGATTCGCCACGCGCAGGGCGTTGTCCTCGATGAAGGCCCGGCGCGGCTCCACCACATCGCCCATCAGGGTGCTGAAGATCTGGTCGGCGGCCACTGCATCCTCGATCCGGACCTGCAACAGGCGGCGGGTTTCAGGATTGACCGTGGTTTCCCACAGCTGCTCGGGATTCATCTCGCCCAAGCCCTTGAAGCGCTGGATCTGGCGGCCCTTCTTGGCTTCTTCCAGCAACCAGGCCTGTGCCTCGGCGAAACTGGTCACGTCCTGTGCGCGGTTGCCGCGGACGATGCGCGCCCCCGGGCGGACCAGGCCATGCAGCAACGCGGCCGCATCGCGCACGGCGCGCAGTTCGCCGCCTTCGAATGCCGACAGTGGCAATGCCTGGATCGATTCCAGGCCCATGTGCCGGCGCTTGACCAGCAACGTGGCGCCCTGGCTTTCGCCGGCCGGCTGGAATTCCAGCGCGTAGCGCGGCTTGCCCAACCCGTCCTGGTTGAGGCGCCTTTCCAGCGCAGCCAGCTCGTGGCGTTCATCGGTGTTGTCCGCCAGCCGCCGCGCATCCAGTGGCGAAAAGTCGACCAGTGCCTCGACCAGCTGCGGATCGTAACGGTGCGCGTTGCGCGCGATGGCTTCGCGCGCGCCGGCATACGCCAGCAGCAGCTTCTCCAGCGCCGCGCCCTCGATCGGCGGCTCGCCCTCGGCCGGCACCAGCGAAGCACCTTCGACCGCATTACCGGCAAGGTACGCGTCGAGGGCGGCCTCGTCCTTGAGGTACAGCTCGGCCTTGCCCTGCTTGATCTTGAACAGCGGCGGCAGGCCGATGTAGACGTGGCCGCGCTCGATCAGCTCCGGCATCTGCCGGTAGAAGAAGGTCAGCAGCAGGGTGCGGATGTGGCTGCCGTCGACGTCGGCGTCGGTCATCAGGATGATGCGGTGGTAGCGCAGCTTGTCCGGGTTGTACTCGTCCTTGCCGATGCCGGTGCCCAGCGCGGTGATCAGGGTGCCCACTTCCGCGCTGCCGAGCATGCGGTCGAAACGCGCGCGCTCGACGTTGAGGATCTTGCCCTTGAGCGGCAGGATCGCCTGGGTCTTGCGGTTGCGGCCCTGCTTGGCCGAGCCGCCGGCCGAGTCACCCTCGACGATGAACAGTTCAGACAGCGCCGGGTCCTTTTCCTGGCAGTCGGCCAGCTTGCCGGGCAGGCCGGCGATATCCAGGGCACCCTTGCGGCGGGTCAGGTCGCGGGCCTTGCGCGCGGCCTCGCGGGCGCGGGCGGCGTCGACGATCTTGCCGGCGATCGCACGGGCTTCGTTGGGGTGTTCCTGCAGGAACTCCTCCAAACGCGCCGCGAACGTGCTGTCAACAACCGGTCTCACGTCGGATGAGACCAATTTCTCCTTGGTCTGCGACGAGAAGCTGGGATCAGGCACCTTGACCGACAGCACGGCGATCAAGCCCTCGCGCATGTCATCGCCGGAAAAACTGACCTTGGCCTGCTTGGCGATGCCGTTCTGCTCGATGTAGTTGCTCAACGTGCGCGTCAGTGCCGAGCGGAAGCCCTGCAGGTGGGTGCCGCCATCCTTCTGCGGAATGTTGTTGGTGAAGCAGAACATCGTTTCCTGGTAGGCGTCGGTCCATTGCAGGGCCACGTCCACGGTGATGCCGTTCTGTTCGCCGGTCACCGAGATGACATGCGGGTGCAGCGGCGTCTTCAGCTGCGCCAGGTGCTCGACGAAACTGCGGATGCCGCCTTCGTACTGGAACACGTCCTGGCGGCCTTCGCCGCGCTCGTCGATCAGGGTGATCTTGACGCCCGAGTTGAGGAACGACAGTTCGCGCAGGCGGCGCGCGAGGATGTCGTAATGGAACTCGGTATCGGTGAAGATCTCGGCCGACGGCCAGAAGCGGAGCGTGGTGCCCTTGCGGTCCGAGGCCTCCAGCCGCTGCAGCGGCGCGACCGGCTCGCCCAGCGCGTATTCCTGGTGGTGGTGGTGGCCGTCGCGCCAGATGTCGAGCGTCAGCTTGCTCGACAGCGCATTGACCACCGAGACGCCCACGCCGTGCAGGCCGCCGGACACCTTGTAGCTGTTGTCGTCGAACTTACCGCCGGCGTGCAGCACGGTCATGATGACCTCGGCCGCCGAGCGTCCTTCTTCCTTGTGGGTGTCGACCGGAATGCCGCGACCGTTGTCCGACACCGAGACCGAGCCATCCTCGTGGATGCGCACGAAGACGTCGTCGGCATGGCCGGCCAGCGCTTCGTCGATCGAGTTGTCGACCACCTCGAACACCATGTGGTGCAGGCCGGTGCCATCGTGCACGTCGCCGATGTACATCCCGGGCCGCTTGCGGACGGCCTCGAGGCCGCGCAGGACGGTGATCTTGCTGGAATCGTAGCTGTTGTCGGAGCCGGGCTGGACGGTTTCGTCGGTCATCTGCGTCGTCATGGCAACGGCGGCCGCGCGGCACCGGGAGACGGCAGCGCGGGCACACCATAGATATAGAGATTCAACGCGGAATTATAGCATCCGGGGCGATGGCCACCCCGGTGTGCTGGACGTCACCCCGCCGCCTCCAGGCGACCATGTTCCACGTGGAACACTTTTGGTTGCGCGCCCGTCTCGGACAGGGCGCGCGGCAACTCGGTTCCGCTGATGAAGACCTGCGCACCCGTGCCCGTCAGATAGTTCAGGACGCGTTGCTGGTGCGCCTGGTCCAGCTCGGAAGCCAGGTCGTCCAGGACCACCACGGGCCAGCCGCCTGCGACGTCTGCGGCGAGGGCTTGCGCCTGTGCCATCAGGCAGGTCAGGGCGAGCAGCTTGGCTTGCCCGCGCGAGAGTGTGTCGTGGCTGGCGCCCGACGCAAGCGAGACCTGCCAGTCCGCGCGGTGTGGCCCCACGGTGGTATGCCCGACTGCGCGATCACGGTCACGTGCAAGCAGAAGGGCGTCGGCCAGCGGAAGATCGGCCTGCTTCCAGCCCGGATGCAGTCGGTATTCCGCCTGTCCCAGCGAGGGTGCAAGGGTCGACACCAGCGCAGGCAGCTCCTGCTGCAGGCGGTCGATGTATCCCTGGCGATAGCGGGACAGGGGTTCCCCCGCTTCGACGAGCTCGGCATCCCAACTGTCGAGCTGACGATCGCCGCCCTGCGCTTTCAGCAAGGCATTGCGCTGGCGGAGGGCGCGGCTGTACTTGCGCCAGACCGGGAAGAAGTCCGGTTCCACGTGGAACAGCCCCCAATCGAGGTATCGGCGGCGGATCTCGCTGCTACCGTCTATCAGGGCATGGCTCCCTGGCTCGAAACTGACGACTTCCAGCACGGCGCAAAGCTGGCTGAGCTGGTCGACGCTGGTGCCATCGAGCTTGCCGACCCACGCCTGGCCGGTATGCCGCAGGCCGGCCTTGCGCACCCGGCCCGGATCGCCCGACTCCTCCCATTCGACAAACACCTCCAAGGCATCCGCGCCGCGACGCACCAAACCGTCACGTACCCGGCCACGGAAACTCCGGCCATATGCCATCAGATGCAATGCCTCGAGCACACTGGTCTTGCCCGCACCATTGCCGCCCACGAGCAGGTTGAGCCCGGGACCCGGGCCGATCTGCAGGGCGTCGAAGCAACGCAGGTCGCGCGCTTCCAGCCGGGTCACCCGCATGGGGTGCTCCCAAACGCACACACCACAGCAAAACGCCCGGATTGCTCCGGGCGTCCTGTCGCATGCCGTGGTCGAGGGGTGTGTCCGGTCACAGGCGCAGCGGCATCACCACGTGGCGGCACTTGTCGCTGCCGGCCTCGCGCACCAACGCTGAGGAATTGGCATCGCGCAACTGCACCACGACATGCTCGTCGCGCAGGGCGGTGAGGGCGTCCAGCAGATAGTTGACGTTGAAGCCGACCGCCAGGCCATCGACCTTGGTGTCGGCCTCCAGCTCTTCCTGCGCCTCTTCCTGTTCCGGATTGTGCGCGTTGATCTTCAGCAGGTCGGGCGAAACCTCGATGCGCACGCCGCGGTACTTCTCGTTGGACAGGATGGCCGCACGCTGCAGCGACGCCCGCAGGGCCTCGCGGTCCACCTTGACCTCGCGGTCGGCACCGATCGGAATCACCGCTTCGTAATCGGGGAAGCGGCCGTCGATCAGCTTGCTGGTAAAAGTGACGTCGTCCCGCTTCACCCGCAGGTGGTTACGGCCCATTTCCAGCACCAGCTCGCGGTCGCCACCTTCCAGCAGGCGCTGCAGTTCCTGCACGCCCTTGCGCGGCACGATGATCTGGCGCTTGGTCTGCACCGTTGCCTCCAGCGCAGTCTCGCAGAGGGCCAGGCGGTGGCCATCGGTGGCCACGCAGCGCAGGCGCTTGTCTGCCAGGTCGAACAGCAGTCCGTTGAGGTAATAGCGCACGTCCTGCTGGGCCATCGCGAACGCCGTGCGTTCGATCAGCTCCTTCAGCGCCGCTTCCGGCACGCTCACGCGCTCGGTGGCCTCCACCTCGTCGATCGACGGAAAATCGTTCGCCGGCAGGCTGGCCAGGGTAAAGCGGCTGCGGCCGGCCTGCACCGTGATCTTGTCACCGGACTGGCTGACGGTGACCTTGCTGCCATCGGGCAGGGCGCGAACGATGTCGAACAGCTTGCGCGCCGGGATCGTGGTCTCGCCATCCTCGGCATCATCCACGCTGCTGCGCGACACCATCTCGACCTCGAGGTCGGTGCCGGTCAGCGACAGCTGCCCGCCGTTGACCTGGGTCAGCAGGTTGGCCAGCACCGGCAGGGTCTGGCGGCGTTCGACGACGTTGACCACCTGGGCCAACGGCTTCAGAAGGACTTCTCGTTGCAGGCTGAAACGCATGCGGAAGGATTCCTGTGGCCTGATGCTCTTCGGATAAGGATTAAAAACTGAAAGTGGTGGTGCTGGTACAGGGCGGAAATGTGGGAAAACAAATCCAAGTTATTGATTTTGTTGAACTAAAGAGCATGTTAAACCATGCGGACAACATCCTGCGGCTCTGCGGACAAGCTGTGGATGGATTTCATGGCCCCTCAGCTATCCACAAGATATCCCGGTTTTGCCCCGCGCGATCCACCATCCCTCGCGTTCGTTGCCAAGTGTACGTTGCCCGTGAGCGAACGGCAGCGACCTCGTGGGCGCTCACTCGCTGAGCTTACGGATCAGTTTGTCCCAGTCCTCGCGCAGCTTGCCGTCGCTCTGTTGCAGGGTGCGGATCTGGCGGCAGGCATGGAGCACCGTGGTGTGGTCGCGACCGCCGAAGGCATCACCGATCTCCGGCAGGCTGTGCTCGGTCAGCTCCTTGGCCAGTGCCATCGCCATCTGCCGAGGCCGCGCCAGCGAGCGCGTGCGTTTCTTGCCCAACAGGTCCTTCATCTGCAAACCGTAGTAGTCGGCCACGGTCTTCTGGATGTTGGGGATGCTGATCGCCGCCTGCTGCGCGCGCAGCAGGTCGCGCAGCGTTTCCTGTGCGAACTCCGTGGTGATGCTGCGCCCGGTGAAGTTGGCGCGTGCAGCCAGCGTGTTCAGCGCGCCCTCGAGGTCGCGCACGTTGGAGTGCATCTTCTTCGCCAGCAGGAATGCGACCTCGTCGGGCACCACGGTGCCCCGCTCGCGCGCCTTCGACAGCACGATCTGCGCGCGGGTCTCGAAGTCGGGCGGGTCGATCGCCACCGACAGCCCCCACGACAGCCGCGATTTCAGCCGTGGCTCCAGGCCATCGACCTCGCGCGGATAGCGGTCGCAGGTCAGGATGATCTGCTGCTTGCCGTCGAACAACGTGTTGAAGGTGTGGAAGAACTCTTCCTGGGTGCGGTCCTTGCCGGCGAAGAACTGGATGTCGTCGATCAGCAGCGCATCGATGCCCTGGAACTGCCGCTTGAAGGCCGGCATGCCGCCGCTGGTCCGGTCGTACAACGCCTTGGTGAACGCGCTCATGAAATCGTCCGAACGCATGTACAGCACGCGCGCGGCAGGATTGTTGCGGCGCATCTCGTTGCCAGCGGCGAACATCAGGTGGGTCTTGCCCAGGCCGGTGCCGCCGTACAACAGCAGCGGGTTGTGCGTGCGGTCGCCGGGCTTCAGCGCGGCTTGCCACGCAGCGGCGCGGCCGAGCTGGTTGCTGCGGCCTTCGACGAAGTTGTCGAAGGTGTAGTGGTTGTCGAGGTTGCCGGTGAAATCGACCGGTGCCGGCACCGTTGGCGGCAAGCCCGCCGTGGCGGCAGGCTTGGCCGCGGCCGGGCGCGGCAGCGAGCCCACCTCGAGTGCGACGTCACCGTGGCCGCTGTAGTGCGAGAGCAGTTCGCGGATCCGTGCCAGGTAACGCGACTCGACCTCGTCGCGGACAAAGGCGTTGGGCGCGTAGAGCACCGTCCGGTGCTCGTCGCTGCGCGCCTGCAGCGGGCGCAGCCAGGTGTGCACATCCTCCGCCGGGTACTCGGATTCCAGTCGTTCTAGGCAGCGGGGCCAGGCATCCATGGGGTGGGTCGGGGTCGTCGAAGGGCGCGCCTGACGCGAATGGATCGCGTTGGCCAGCGGGAACGGGAGCAGGGCAGACTACCACCGGCAAGGTGCCCGGGCCCATCCGCGACCGTGCCGGCGTCGACCGGCCCGGGCAGGCAGCGGTTGACGTGTACGTTCGAGCGCCGTTAGAATCTCCGGTTCTGTCAATCGCGTCACCGCTGAGAGCAACACCGCCATGGCCACCAAGCGCACCTACCAGCCCAGCAACCTCAAGCGCAAGCGCGACCACGGCTTCCGTGCGCGCATGAAGACGGCCGACGGCCGCAAGATCCTGGCCCGTCGCCGCGCCAAGGGCCGCACGCGCCTCTCGGCCTGAGTGCCGCCCCCGGTTCGGACGTGAGAACCGGCGACACTCCCCCCCAGAACGACCATCGCTTCCCGCGCCAGGCGCGGGTACGCGCGCGTCCGGAATTCGACCTCGTGTTCAAGGACGGCCGTCGCACCGCGACGCCGCTGCTGGCCGTGCACTGGCTGCGCGATGCCGCCCCGCCCAGGCTCGGCCTGGCAGTGTCGCGCAAGGTCGATACCCGCGCCGTCGAACGCAACCGCATCAAGCGCAACCTGCGCGAAACCTTCCGCGCCCTGCGACCAGCGCTGTCGCCCGGCGCCTACGTCGTGGTCGCGCGCAATGCCGCTTCAGGACAGGCGCCGATGCGATTGCGCGGCGCGTTCACCGACGCCTTGCGCCGTGCTGGTGCGTTGCCGCCGGAATGCGTGGACGGCACAATGCCGCCCGCCTCCCCTCCACCCACGACAACGCCGCAGACCCGCGGCGAATGAGCTCGCCCGCCTGATGAACCAGACCCGTACCTTCCTGATCCTCGCCTGGCTGATGGTGGCGACCTTGCTGTGGATGGAGTGGAGCAAGGAAAAGGCTGCGCCGCCGGTTGCCACGGCGCCGACCGCAGCGGCAACCGGCGCGGCGTCGACGCCCAACGGCGGCATTCCCGCTGCGCCCGTGGCGCCCCAGGCCGGCGTGCCGGACGCACCCGCGTTGCCCAGCGCCCCCGGCGCTGTCGCGGAAACCGCCACGCCGGCCACGAGCGCGGGCGCGGTGCGGGTGGAAACCGACGTGCTGCGCCTGCTGGTCGATGGCGGCAGCGTGCGCCGCGCCGAGCTGCTGCAGTATCCGCAGACGCGTGACGAGAGCAGCCCGCCGGTCATCCTGTTCGACGACGACCCGGGACGCTTCTATGCCGCGCAGACCGGCTGGGTCAGCGCCACCAACCCCGCGCCCAACCACATCGAAGGTTTCGTGCCGGAAGCACCCGGAACCGAGTACCGCCTTGGAGATGGCAGCGACACCCTGGTCGTGCCGTTCCTCTGGCGTGGTGCGGATGGCGTGACCATCCGCCGCACCTTCACTTTCCAGCGCGGCCAGTACACCGTCGCCGTGCGCGACGACATCGTCAACAACGGTTCGGCCGCGTGGCAGGGGGTGGCCTACCGCCAGTTGATGCGGGGTTCGCCCAACATCAAGCGCGGCATGACCAACCCCGAGTCCTTCAGCCTGACCGGCGCCACCTGGTTCGGCGCCAACAATGGTTACTCGCGGCGCTGGTTCACCGACTTCGAAGACGGCAAGGTGCAGCAGTCCGACACCAACGCCTGGATCGCGTTCGTGCAGCACCACTTCTTCACCGCCTGGCTGCCGGACGTGCCGCAGGCCGAGGTGGAGGTGGTGCTGGACACCGACCGCAGCAGCGGCGCGCCGCGCTACTTCATCCGCGACATGGGCAAGGCGCCGATCGTGGTCGCGCCCGGCCAGCAGGCCAGCGCCAGCGCGCGGCTGTGGATCGGACCGAAGCTGGTCGAGCAGATCCAGGCACAGCAGGTGCGTGGCCTCGACCGCGTGGTCGATTACAGCCGCTTCACCATCATGGCCTGGCTGGGCGAGGGCCTGTTCCGCGTGCTGGCGCTGCTGTACGGCGTGTTCGGCAACTGGGGCTGGGCGATCGTGGGCCTGGTGCTGCTGGTCAAGCTGCTGATGTACCCGCTGTCGGTCGCGCAGTACAAGTCGATGGCCAGGATGCGCAAGTTCCAGCCGCGCATCGCGCAGCTCAAGGAGCGCTACGGCGACGACAAGCAGAAGTTCCAGGTCGCGATGATGGAGCTGTACAAGAAGGAGAAGATCAACCCGGTCGGTGGCTGCCTGCCGATCCTGCTGCAGATGCCGATCTTCTTCGCGCTGTACTGGGTGCTGCTGGAGTCGGTGGAACTGCGCCACGCGCCCTGGATCCTGTGGATCCAGGACCTGACCGCGCGCGACCCGCTGTTCATCCTGCCGGTGATCAATGCCGCGGTGATGTGGGCCACGCAGAAGCTGTCGCCGATGGTCGGGATGGACCCGATGCAGCAGCGGATCATGCAGATGATGCCGCTGGTGTTCGGCGTGATGATGGTCTTCTTCCCGGCCGGCCTGGTCCTGTACTGGGTGGTCAACGGCGGCCTCGGCCTGCTGCAGCAGTGGTGGATGATCCGCAAGTACAGCGAGGCCCCGGTGAAGGCCTGATCCCCGCCGTCTTCCGCGACGAAGCCCGCCGGTCGGCGGGCTTCGTGTTTCTGCGACCATACCGACATGACGCCGCACGCCGCGCCCGACACCATCGTTGCCATCGCCACCGCAGCCGGTGCCGGCGGCGTCGGCATCGTGCGCCTGTCCGGCCCGGCGTCGCGCAGCATTGCCGAAAAGCTGTGCGGGCGCCCGCTGCGGCCACGCCATGCGCACCATGTGCGCTTCGCGGGCGATGAGGGCACGACCGTCGACGATGGCATCGCGCTGTCGTTCCCGGCACCGGCCAGCTTCACCGGCGAGGACGTGGTGGAACTGCAGGTGCACGGGAGCCCCGCGGTGCTGCACGAGCTGGTGCGCCTGTGCTGCATGCATGGCGCGCGCCGGGCGCGGCCCGGTGAATTCAGCGAGCGCGCCTTCCTCCACGGCAAGCTCGACCTGGCGCAGGCCGAAGCAGTGGCGGACCTGATCGCCGCGGCCGACCTGCAGGCCGCGCAGGCCGCGCGACGTTCGCTGGAGGGCGAATTCTCGCGTCGCGTCGACGCCATCGCATCGGCGCTGCTGGCATTGCGCGTGCATGTCGAGGCGATGATCGATTTCGTGGATGAACCCATCGAAACACTCGGCGGCAACGAGGTTGGCGCGCGCCTGCGCGACGCCGCAGGCGGGCTGGCCACCTTGCTGGCCGAAGCCGAGCGCGGCCGCAAGCTGCGCGACGGTTTGCACGTGGTGATCGTCGGCCCGCCGAACGCAGGCAAGAGCTCGCTGCTCAACGCACTGGCCGGTAGCGACCGCGCCATCGTCACCGACATTGCCGGCACCACGCGCGACCTGTTGCAGGAGACCGTGCGGGTGGGGGGCATCGAACTCACCCTGGTCGATACCGCCGGACTGCGTGAAGGCGGCGACGCCATCGAGCGCGAAGGCATGCGACGCGCGCAGGCGGAGCTGCAGCGTGCGGACCTGGCGCTGGTGGTGCTGGATGCGCGCGATCCCGAGGCCGGGATCGCGGCGATCGGCGGCGTCATGCCTGCGACCGGCCAATGTCTGGTCGTCCACAACAAGCTGGACTTGCTGCCCGCGGGCGACCAAGAGCGCGAAGCTGGCGAAGGCAACGACGGCGTCCTCCGGGTGTCGGTGTGTACCGGCGCCGGGTTGCCCGCGCTGGAAGCGCGCCTGCACGCCTGGATGGGCGCTGCCGACGGCGGCGAGGGCGCCTTCACGGCGCGGCAGCGCCATGTCGACGCGCTGGGCCGCGCCTCCGCAGAACTGGCCGAAGCGCGCAGGGGATTGGACGGCGGGATGCTCGACCTGTCGGCCGAAGCCCTGCGCCAGGCGCACGATGCTTTGGGTGAGATCACCGGGCGGGTGCGTCCGGATGATCTACTCGGTCACATTTTTTCGACCTTCTGCATCGGCAAATAGCGCCCCGGGCCACAATGGAAGGTCGCGGGAGTTGACAAACGGCCGCCGCTGTCGCGTCCTTACGCAGCGCGACCCATGCGCAACAGGGGAGAGTTTCGATGTCCAGCAAGACCACAATGGCCGGAAGGCAGGTACCGCTGCGGATGGCGCTCGTGATCGCGATGGCGGTGTTGGCGACGTCCTGCTCGAAGGATGCGCCGGAAACCGCCACCGCCGATCCGGCGGCGGCCAGCGCGCAGGCCGCCGCGGAACAGCAGCAGGCCGCGGAGGCGGTGGCCGCGATGACGCCCGAACAGCTGCGCGAGGCGGCGTCCAAGGCGTACCAGGAAAGCCGGCTTTACGCACCCGGTGGCGACAACGCAATGGAGTACTACCTTGCGCTGCGCGAGAAGCAGCCTGCGGACGCGGGGGTGTCCAGTGCGCTGATCGACCTGCTGCCGATGACGGTGATCGCCACCGAACAGAGTCGCGACCGCGAGGACTTCGACGAGGCCCGTCGCCTGCTCGCGCTGATCGAGCGCGCCGACAAGTCGCACCCAGCGCTCGAGCGCCTGTCTTCGACCATCGCAACCTCGGAAGCCGGTGTTGCGCGCCGCGTCGAGCAGCAACAACTCACCGCCGAGCAGGAAGACCAGCGCCGCCAGCAACTCGAGCGCGAGCGCCTCGAGCAGCAGCGCGTGGCGCAGGAACAGGCTGCGCAGCAACTGGTGCAACAGCAGCAGGCCGCGGAAGCCGAGGCCGCGCGCCAGCAAGCCGCCCAGCAGGAGGCAGCCCGCCAGGAAGCGGCGCGCCAG
>NZ_SMTF01000026.1 GCF_004357985.1 Luteimonas aestuarii
AAACGCTCCGCGCCGATCTTCGTCAGCGCCGCCGTCAGCGTCGTCTTGCCGTGGTCCACGTGGCCAATCGTGCCCACGTTCACGTGGGGCTTGGTGCGCTCGAACTTACCCTTTGCCATTGTCTTTGCCTCTATGGATGCGAAATGCGTGATTGATGCTGCGCGGCATGCCGGACCGCCGGCATGCCGCGAAACCGGGCATCAGCCCTTCTTGATGACCGCGTCGGCGATGTTGGCCGGTGCCTCTTCGTAATGGTCGAATTCCATCGTGAAGGTGGCGCGACCCTGCGACATCGAACGCAGCGAGGTCGCGTAGCCGAACATCTCGCCCAGCGGGATCATCGCGTTGATGATCTTGCCCGACGGGCTGTCGTCCTGGCCCTGCAGGATGCCGCGGCGACGGCTGACGTCGCCCATCACATCGCCCAAGTACTCCTCGGGACTGACGATCTCGACCTTCATCATCGGCTCCAGCAGCGCCGGGCTGGCCTTGACGAAGCCCTGCTTGAAGGCCATCGACGACGCCAGCTTGAACGCCATTTCCGACGAGTCGACGTCGTGGTACGAACCGAACACCAGCTTGACCTTCACGCCTACCACCGGGAACCCGGCCAGCGGGCCGCTGGTGATGGTCTCGCGCATGCCCTTCTCGACCGACGGGATGAACTCCTTCGGGATCACGCCACCGGTGATCTCGTTGATGAACAGGAAGTCGTCCTTGATGTCGGCCGCGTACTTCTCGCGATCCTCGGCGGTCAACGGCGACATCTCGATCACGACGTGGCCGTACTGGCCCTTGCCGCCCGACTGCTTGGCATGCTTGTAGTCCGACTTCACGTCGCTGGAGCGGATGGTCTCGCGGTAAGCGACCTGCGGCTTGCCGACGTTGGCCTCGACGTTGAACTCGCGCTTCATGCGGTCGACGATGATGTCCAGGTGCAGCTCGCCCATGCCGGCGATGATGGTCTGGCCGGACTCTTCGTCGGTGCGCACGCGGAACGAGGGATCTTCCTGCGCCAACCGGCCCAGGGCGATACCCATCTTCTCCTGGTCGGACTTGGTCTTCGGCTCGACCGCCATCGAGATCACCGGCTCCGGGAACGTCATGCGCTCGAGCGTGATGATGTTGTCCTGCGCGCACAGGGTGTCGCCGGTGGTGACGTCCTTCAGGCCCACCGCCGCGGCGATGTCGCCCGCGCGCACTTCCTTGATCTCTTCGCGATTGTTGGAGTGCATCTGCAGGATGCGGCCCACGCGCTCCTTCTTCATCTTGACCGGGTTGTAGACCTGGTCGCCAGCGTTCAGCACGCCCGAGTAGACGCGGAAGAAGGTGAGCGAGCCCACGAACGGGTCGGTCATGATCTTGAACGCGAGCGCGGAGAACGGCGCCTTGTCGTCGGCCGTGCGGGTGTCTTCCTTCTCGTTCTCGTCGATGCCCTGCACCGGCGGACGGTCGGCCGGCGACGGCAGCAGGTTGATCACGCCGTCGAGCATGGCCTGCACGCCCTTGTTCTTGAACGCGGTGCCGCAGAACACCGGGATGACCTCGGTCTTCAGTGTGCGCTCGCGCAGGCCAGCGACGATCTCGGCCTCGGACAGGTCGCCCTCGTTGAGGTACTTGTCCATCAGCTCTTCGTTGGCTTCGGCCGCGGCCTCGACCATGAAGCTGCGCGCCTCGGCCGACTTGTCGGCGAGGTCGGCGGGGATGTCGCGATACTCGAAGGTCGTGCCCTGCGACGCGCTGTCCCAGTGGATCGCCTTCATCTTCAGCAGGTCGACCACGCCCTCGAAGCCGTCCTCGGCGCCGATCGGCACCTGCATCGGAACCGGATAGGCACCCAGGCGAGACTTCAGCTGCTCGACCACCTTGTCGAAGTTGGCACCGGTGCGGTCCATCTTGTTGACGAACGCAAGGCGCGGCACCGAGTACTTGTTGGCCTGGCGCCACACGGTCTCGGACTGCGGCTGCACGCCACCCACGGCACACAGCACGAACACCGCACCGTCGAGCACGCGCAGAGAACGCTCCACCTCGATGGTGAAGTCGACGTGGCCGGGGGTATCGATGATGTTGAAGCGGTGCTCCGGCAGCGACTTGTCCATGCCCTTCCAGAACGCCGTGGTGGCCGCCGAGGTGATGGTGATGCCGCGCTCCTGCTCCTGCTCCATCCAGTCCATGGTGGCGGCGCCGTCGTGCACTTCGCCGATCTTGTGGCTCACGCCGGTGTAGAACAGGATGCGCTCCGACGTCGTGGTCTTGCCGGCGTCGATGTGCGCCATGATGCCGAAGTTGCGGTAGCGTTCGATAGGGGTCGTGCGAGCCACGTCAGGCCTCTCGTCTTGTCTGGTCTGGAAGTCCATGCGCCATGGCGTGGACCGTCGCGAAGGAATCGCTGGATGGCCGAATGCCGCCCGGGGGCGGCATCAGGTCATCCTTGCGGCAAGGCCGCGGGAATGGCACTCAAATGGTGCCGAAGGGCCCGGGGTACAAGGCCCGCGACACGGTTACCAGCGGTAATGCGCGAACGCCTTGTTCGCATCCGCCATGCGGTGGGTTTCTTCACGCTTCTTGATCGCGCCACCGCGGTTTTCGGAAGCGTCGATGAGTTCGGCGGCCAGCTTGCGCGGCATCGTGTTCTCGCCGCGCTTGCGCGCGGATTCGATCAGCCAGCGCATCGCCAGCGCGAGGCGGCGCGAACTGCGCACTTCGACCGGCACCTGGTAGGTGGCGCCACCGACGCGGCGGGACTTCACCTCGACCGAGGGCGACACGTTGCCGAGCGCCTTCTCCACGAGCTCGACGGCATCGCCGTTCTTCTCGCTGATGACGTCCATCGCACCGTAGACGATCTTCTCGGCCACGGACTTCTTGCCGCTCTGCATGACCATGTTGATGAAGCGGGCGATGGTCTCGCTCCCGTGCTTCGGGTCGGGCAGCACGGAACGCTGGGGGGTATTGCCTTTACGCGACATGGGTCAGTTTCCTCAGGCTTTCGGGCGCTTGGCGCCGTACTTGGAACGCGCCTGCTTGCGCTTGGCGACGCCGGCGGCGTCGAGCGAGCCGCGCACGGTGTGGTAACGCACGCCCGGCAGGTCCTTCACGCGACCACCCCGGATCAGCACCACAGAGTGCTCCTGCAGGTTGTGGCCCTCGCCGCCGATATACGAGATGACCTCGTAACCGTTGGTCAGGCGCACCTTGGCGACCTTGCGAAGCGCCGAGTTCGGCTTCTTCGGGGTGGTGGTGTACACACGCGTGCACACGCCGCGGCGCTGCGGGCAGTTCGCCAACGCGGGCGAAGTGCTCTTGTAGGTTTCAGGGCTGCGCGGCTTGCGCACCAGCTGATTGATCGTTGCCATCGTATGGAGTTCTTTCGGTTGGGCCGGAGCCGTTCGGGCGGGCCTGAGCGTGAAAACGACGGCAGGCGGGGAACCCCGACCTGCCGAGACGAAAAAGTATAGCTGGCGCGGACGGAACCCGTCAACGCAAACCATACCGCTGCCGACCCTGGCCCAGGCACGAAGCCGGTCCGGAACCGCAGTGAGACATCCGCCCGTCCTGGGCCGAAGACGAGGCGCTCCCTGCGCCTCATTTCGAGGTCTGGGCGGCCCCTGCGGGCCGCCGGTCATGCTGGATCAGGTGCCCGCGGACTCCTCGCCCGCCTCGGAGACGGCTTCCGCCGCCTCGACGGCCTGGGCCGGGTCCTGGCCACCCGACAGGGTTTCCATCTCGGACTCGGTCAGGCCGGACGCCTTGCGGCGCCGGTTGGTGTGGTAGGCCAGGCCCGTGCCCGCCGGGATCAGGCGTCCGACGATCACGTTCTCCTTCAGGCCGCGCAGCGTGTCGCGGGTGCCGCGGACGGCCGCCTCGGTCAGCACGCGGGTGGTTTCCTGGAAGGACGCCGCCGACAGGAACGACTCGGTCGCCAGCGAGGCCTTGGTGATGCCCAGCAGCACCGGATCGGCCTTGATCGGCAGTTCGTTGCGCGCCGCGAGCTTCTGGTTCTCCTCAATGACGCGCTGGCGCTCGGCCTGTTCGCCGGCCAGGAACTTGCCGTCGCCCGGATCGGTGATCTCGACCTTGCGCAGCATCTGGCGAACGATCACCTCGATGTGCTTGTCGTTGATCTTCACGCCCTGCAGGCGGTAGACGTCCTGGATTTCCTTGGTCAGGTACGACGCCAGCGGCTCCACGCCCAGCAGGCGCAGGATGTCCTGCGGGCTCGGCTCGCCGTCCACCACGGTCTCGCCCTTCTCCACGTGCTCGCCTTCGAACACGATGATCTGGCGGTACTTCGGGATCAGCTCTTCGTGATCGTCTCCGTCGGCGGCCTTGATGATCAGGCGCTGCTTGCCCTTGGTGTCCTTGCCGAAGCTGACCACGCCGGACTTCTCGGCCAGGATCGCCGGATCCTTCGGCTTGCGCGCCTCGAACAGGTCGGCCACGCGCGGCAGGCCACCGGTGATGTCGCGGGTCTTGGAGGCTTCCTGCGGCACCTTGGTGACCACGTCACCCACGCCGACCGGCGCGCCATCCTGCAGGTTCACGATCGAGCGCGGCGGCAGCAGGTACTGCGCCGGCAGGTCGGTGCCGGGGATGTTGAGGTCCTTGCCGTCCTTGTCGACGATGCGCACGATCGGGCGCAGGTCCTTGGCCTGCGAGCCGCGACGCTTGGGATCGGTGATCTCGCGCGAGGCCAGGCCGGTCAGGTCGTCGGTCTTCTCGATCACGGTCACGCCGTCGACGAAGTCGACGAAGCGCACGAAACCGGTCACTTCCGACACGATCGGGTGGTTGTGTGGATCCCAGTTGGCCACGGTCTGGCCGGCCTTGATCTCGGCGCCGTCCTTGACGGTGATGGTGGCGCCGTAGGGCAGCTTGTAGCGCTCGCGCTCGCGGCCGTGGCTGTCGAGGATCGACAGCTCGCCCGAACGCGACACCACCACCAGGTTGCCGCTGGCGTGGGCCACGGTCTTGAGGTTGTTGAACTTGATCGAACCGGTGGTCTTGACCGTCACGTTGTCGATGGCCGCCGCGCGCGATGCGGCACCACCGATGTGGAAGGTACGCATCGTCAGCTGGGTGCCGGGCTCGCCGATCGACTGCGCGGCCACCACGCCCACGGCCTCGCCGAGGTTGACGATATGGCCACGGCCCAGGTCGCGGCCATAGCAGTGCGCGCAGACGCCGAAGCTGCTTTCGCAGGTGATGGTGGAGCGCACCTTGACCGACTGCACGCTGGCGTCTTCGAGCTTCTGCACCCAGGCTTCGTCGAGCAGGGTGTTGCGGGTGACGATCGGATCCTCGTCGTTGCCCGGCAGGAACACGTCCTCCGCCACGACGCGACCCAGCACGCGGTCGCGCAGCGGTTCGACCACGTCGCCGCCCTCGACGATCGGGGTCATCATCAGGCCGGCCATCGTGCCGCAGTCGGACTCGGTGATCACCACGTCCTGGGCCACGTCGACCAGGCGACGGGTCAGGTAGCCCGAGTTCGCGGTCTTCAGCGCGGTATCGGCCAGGCCCTTTCGCGCGCCGTGGGTCGAGATGAAGTACTGCAGGACGTTCAGGCCTTCGCGGAAGTTCGCCGTGATCGGCGTTTCGATGATCGAGCCGTCTGGCTTGGCCATCAGGCCGCGCATGCCGGCCAGCTGGCGGATCTGCGCCTGCGAACCACGCGCGCCGGAGTCGGCCATGATGTAGATCGAGTTCATCGACTTCTGCGCGACCTGCTCGCCCTTGGCGTTGGTCACGGTCTCGGTGCCGATGGCGTCCATCATCGCCTTGGCCACGCGCTCGTTGGTGCGCGACCAGATGTCGACCACCTTGTTGTAGCGCTCGCCGGCGGTGACCAGGCCCGACTGGTACTGCTGCTGGATTTCCAGCACTTCGGTCTCGGCCTCGTCGAGGATGCCCGCCTTTTCGCTGGGGATGGTCATGTCGTCGATGCCGATCGACACGCCCGCGCGGGTCGCGAAACCGAAGCCGGTGTACATCAGCTTGTCGGCGAACACCACGGTGTCCTTCAGGCCCAGCTGGCGGTAGCAGCTGTTGATCAGGCGGCTGATGTTCTTCTTGGTCAGCTCGGTGTTGGCCAGCGCGAACGGCAGGCCCTCCGGCAGGATCTCGGCCAGCAGCGCACGGCCCACCGTGGTGTCCACGATCGACGTCTTCTTCTCGCGGCTGCCGTCCTCGTCGACCACCGTCTCGGTGATGCGCACCTTCACCTTGGCGTGCAGGCCGGCGACCTTGTTGTCGTAGGCGCGCTTGACCTCGGCGATGTTGGCGAACGCCATGCCCTCGCCCGGGGTGTTCTCCAGCGCACGGGTCATGTAGTACAGGCCCAGCACCACGTCCTGCGACGGCACGATGATCGGCTCGCCGTTGGCGGGCGAGAGGATGTTGTTGGTCGACATCATCAGCGCACGCGCTTCCAGCTGGGCTTCCAGCGAAAGCGGCACGTGCACGGCCATCTGGTCACCGTCGAAGTCGGCGTTGAACGCCGTACACACCAGCGGATGCAGCTGGATCGCCTTGCCTTCGATCAGCACCGGCTCGAACGCCTGGATGCCCAGGCGGTGCAGCGTCGGTGCGCGGTTGAGCAGCACCGGGTGTTCGCGGATCACCTCTTCGAGGATGTCCCACACCTCGGCCTCTTCGCGCTCGACCAGCTTCTTGGCGGCCTTGATGGTCGTGGCCAGGCCACGGCGCTGCAGCTTGGCGAAGATGAAGGGCTTGAACAGCTCCAGCGCCATCTTCTTCGGCAGGCCGCACTCGTGCAGGCGCAGGGTCGGGCCGACCACGATGACCGAACGGCCCGAGTAGTCGACGCGCTTGCCCAGCAGGTTCTGGCGGAAGCGGCCCTGCTTGCCCTTGATCATGTCGGCCAGCGACTTGAGCGGGCGCTTGTTGGTGCCGGTGATGGCGCGGCCGCGGCGGCCGTTGTCCATCAGCGCGTCCACCGACTCCTGCAGCATGCGCTTCTCGTTGCGCACGATGATGTCGGGCGCGTTGAGCTCCAGCAGGCGGCGCAGGCGGTTGTTGCGGTTGATGACGCGGCGGTACAGGTCGTTGAGGTCGGACGTGGCGAAGCGGCCGCCGTCCAGCGGCACCAGCGGACGCAGGTCCGGCGGCAACACCGGCAGCACGGTCATGACCATCCACTCGGGGCGGTTGCCCGACTCGAGGAAGGCCTCGACCAGCTTGATGCGCTTGGTCAGGCGCTTGAGCTTGGTCTCCGAACCGGTGGCGGCGATCTCTTCCTTCAGGCGCACCATCTCGGCCTGCAGGTCGATCGTACGCAGCAGGTCGAACACGGCCTCGGCGCCCATCGCGGCGTCGAAGTCGTCGCCGTGCTCCTGGCGCATCTGCATGAACTGCTCTTCGTTGAGCAGCTGGCCGCGTTCCATCGGGGTCAGGCCCGGCTCGGTCACGACGAACGCTTCGAAGTACAGGATGCGCTCGATGTCGCGCAGGGTCATGTCCAGCATCAGGCCGATGCGCGACGGCAGCGACTTGAGGAACCAGATGTGCGCGACCGGCGAGGCCAGGTCGATGTGGCCCATGCGCTCGCGGCGCACCTTGGCCAGGGTCACTTCGGTGCCGCACTTCTCGCAGACCACGCCGCGGTGCTTCATGCGCTTGTACTTGCCGCACAGGCACTCGTAGTCCTTGATCGGCCCGAAGATGGCGGCGCAGAACAGGCCGTCGCGCTCGGGCTTGAAGGTGCGGTAGTTGATGGTTTCGGGCTTCTTCACTTCGCCGAACGACCACGAGCGGATCAGGTCGGGCGACGCCAGCGCGATCTTGATCGCGTCGAAGTCGAGCGCCGGGCGCTGCTGGTTGAAGAGGTTGAGCAAATCTTTCATGTCTGTCTCCAGGATTGAGGAACCACGATTCGGTGCGGTGCGCCGCGGGAAGGGACGTGCCCTGCCCGCGCGTCACGTACCTCAGTGCTCCTCAAGCTCCATGTTGATGGCCAGCGAACGGATTTCCTTCACCAATACGTTGAAGGATTCCGGCATGCCGGCGACCATCTCGTACTCGCCGTCGACGATGTTCTTGTACATCTGGTTGCGGCCCTGCACGTCGTCGGATTTCACCGTCAGCATTTCCTGCATGGTGTAGGCCGCGCCGTAGGCTTCCAGCGCCCACATTTCCATTTCGCCGAAACGCTGGCCGCCGAACTGCGCCTTGCCGCCCAGCGGCTGCTGGGTGACCAGCGAGTACGGACCGGTCGAACGGGCGTGCATCTTGTCGTCGACCAGGTGGTTCAGCTTCAGCATGTGCATGTAGCCGACCGTGGTCTTGCGGTCGAAGGCATCGCCGGTGCGGCCGTCGTACAGCTGGGTCTGGCCGCTGGTCGGCAAGTCGGCGAGTTCGAGCATCTTCTTGATCTCGGACTCGGCCGCACCGTCGAACACCGGCGTCGCCATCGGCACGCCGTCGGTCAGGTTCTTCGCCAGCCCGATCAGCTCCTCGTCGCTGAACTGCTTCAGGTCGACGCGCTGCGCGGCCACCGACTTGTCGTGGTTGTAGATCTCGTCGAGGAACTTGCGCAGGTCGGCGACCTTGGCCTGTGCCTGCAGCATCGCGTCGATCTTGCGGCCCAGGCCCTTGGCGGCCCAGCCCAGGTGCGTCTCGAGGATCTGGCCGATGTTCATTCGGCTCGGCACGCCCAGCGGGTTGAGCACGATGTCCACCGTCTCGCCGTTGGCCATGTACGGCATGTCCTCGACCGGCACGATGGTCGACACGACGCCCTTGTTGCCATGGCGCCCGGCCATCTTGTCGCCCGGCTGGATGCGGCGCTTGACGGCCAGGTAGACCTTGACCATCTTCAGCACGCCCGGGGCAAGGTCGTCGCCCTGGGTGATCTTGCCGCGCTTGTCGGCGAAACGCTTCTCGAATTCCTTCTCGTGCGCGTCGATCTGCTTCTGCGCGCGCTCGATGGCCTCGGCGGCGTCATCGTCCTTCATGCGGATCTGGAACCAGTCGGACTTCTTCAGGCCGTCGAGCACCAGCGAGGTGACGGTGTCGCCCTTCTTCAGCCCCGGGCCGCCGTTGGCGACCTTGCCCTGGATCTGGGTGCGCAGGCGCGCGTAGATCGCCGCCTCGAGGATGCGGAACTGGTCGTCGAAGTCCTTCTTGACGCGCTTGATCTCGGATTCCTCGATCTGGCGCGCACGCTTGTCCTTCTCGATGCCGTCGCGGGTGAAGACCTGCACGTCGATGACGGTGCCGTCCATGCCCGGCGGCACGCGCAGCGAGCTGTCCTTCACGTCCGAGGCCTTCTCGCCGAAGATCGCGCGCAGCAGCTTCTCTTCCGGGGTCAGCTGGCTCTCGCCCTTCGGCGTGACCTTGCCGACCATGATGTCGCCGGCACGCACTTCGGCGCCGATGTACACCACGCCGCTCTCGTCGAGGCGATTGAGCGCCTGCTCGGAGACGTTCGGGATGTCGGCCGAGATCTCCTCGGGGCCCAGCTTGGTGTCGCGCGCGACGCAGGTCAGCTCTTCGATGTGGATCGTGGTGTAGCGATCCTCCTCCACCACGCGTTCGGAGAGCAGGATGGAGTCTTCGAAGTTGTAGCCATTCCACGGCATGAACGCGACCAGCATGTTCTGGCCAAGCGCCAACTCGCCGATGTCGGTCGAGGGGCCGTCGGCCAGCACGTCGCCACGCGCCACCACGTCGCCCACGTTCACCAGCGGACGCTGGTTGATGCAGGTGTTCTGGTTGGAACGGGTGTACTTGATCAGGTTGTAGATGTCGACGCCGGCGTCGGTTTCACCCGACATCTCGGCATCAAGGACCTTGACCACGATGCGGCCGGCGTCGATCTGCTCCACCGTGCCACCACGACGTGCGTTCACGGTCACGCCCGAGTCGCGCGCCACGGCGCGCTCGATGCCGGTGCCGACCAGCGGCTTCTGCGCACGCAGCGTCGGCACGGCCTGGCGCTGCATGTTGGCACCCATCAGTGCGCGGTTGGCGTCGTCGTGCTCCAGGAACGGCACCAGCGCCGCGGCGACCGACACGGTCTGCATCGGCGACACGTCCATGAAGTGAACTTCGGACGGCGGCTTGAGCAGGGACTCGCCCTGGTAGCGGCAGTCCACGAACTGCGCGGCCAGGTTGCCCTTCTCGTCCTGCGGCGCGTTGGCCTGGGCGATGACGAACTCGTTCTCCTCGATCGCGGACAGGAACTCGATCTCGTCGGTGACCTTGCCGCCCACGACCTTGCGGTACGGGGTTTCGAGGAAGCCGTACTTGTTGGTCCGCGCGAACACGGCCAGCGAGTTGATCAGGCCGATGTTCGGGCCTTCCGGCGTCTCGATGGTGCAGACGCGGCCGTAGTGGGTCGGATGCACGTCGCGCACTTCGAAGCCGGCGCGCTCGCGGGTCAGGCCGCCCGGGCCCAGGGCCGAGACGCGACGCTTGTGGGTGACTTCCGACAGCGGGTTGTTCTGGTCCATGAACTGCGACAGCTGCGACGACCCGAAGAACTCCTTCACCGCCGCCGCGACCGGCTTGGCGTTGATCAGCTCCTGCGGGGTCAGGCCATCGGCCTCGGCCATGGTCAGGCGCTCGCGCACGGCACGCTCGACGCGCACCAGGCCCACGCGGAACACGTTCTCGGCCATTTCACCGACCGAACGCACGCGGCGGTTGCCGAGGTGGTCGATGTCGTCGACCACGCCGCGACCGTTGCGGATCTCGGTCAGCACCTTGATCACGTCGAGGATGTCGGACATTCCGCCGTATTCCTCGCGCAGGCGCACGGACTCTTCGTCCTTGCGCTCGGCGAAGTACTTGGCGTCGTACAGCACCGGGGCACCGGTCACCTCGCGGCGGCCGATGCGGCGGTTGAACTTCATCCGGCCCACGCCCGACAGGTCGTAACGCTCGAACGCGAAGAACAGGTTGTGGAACAGGTTCTGCGCGGCGTCCTTGGTCGGCGGCTCGCCGGGACGCATCATCCGGTAGATCTCGACCAGCGCGTCGAGCTGCGTCTTGGTCGCGTCGATCCGCAGGGTGTTGGAGAGGTACGGCCCGCGGTCCAGGTCGTTGACCCAGATGGTGCCCACGGCTTCCACGCCAGCCTTGCGCAGCGCGGCCAGCGAATCCTCGGTGATCTCGTCGTTGGCGGTGGCGATCAGCTCGCCGGTCGTGGTGTCGACCACGTCATGCGACAGGATGCGACCGACGAGGTATTCGTCCGGAACGGCCAGCGCTTCGATGCCGGAGGCCTCGAGCTGCTTCACGTGGCGCGCGGTGATGCGCTTGCCGGCCTCGACGATGATCTTCTCGCCGTCGGACAGGTCGAAGTTCAGCGTCTCGCCACGCAGGCGCTCGGCGACCAGCTCCAGCTGCACGCCCTCGCCATCCGGCAGGATGTGGAAGGTGTTGATCTCGAAGAACTCGTTGAGCATTTCTTCGTTGCTGTAGCCCAGCGCACGCAGCAGCACCGACACCGGCAGCTTGCGGCGACGGTCGATGCGGGTGAACAGCGCGTCCTTCGGGTCGAACTCGAAGTCCAGCCACGAGCCGCGGTAGGGAATCACGCGGGCCGAGAACAGCAGCTTGCCCGAGCTGTGGGTCTTGCCGCGGTCATGGTCGAAGAACACGCCCGGCGAACGGTGCAGCTGCGACACGATGACGCGCTCGGTGCCGTTCACGATGAAGGTGCCGTTGTCGGTCATGAGCGGGATTTCGCCCATGTAGACTTCCTGCTCCTTGACGTACTTGATCGCCTTGTTCGACGACTCGCGGTCGTAGATGACAAGGCGCACGGTCACGCGCAGCGGCGCGCCGTAGCTCATGCCGCGCTGGCGGCACTCGCGCTCGTCGAACACCGGCTCGCCCAGCTTGTAGCCGACGTATTCCAGCGCCGCGTAGCCGTTGTAGCTGACGATCGGGAACACCGACTTCAGCGCGGCGTGCAGGCCGCGGTCCGCGCGCTTGGAAGGATCGGCATCGGCCTGCAGGAATTCCCGGTAGGAGTCGACCTGGATGGCGAGCAGGAACGGCACCTCGAGGATCGAGCGGCGCTTGCCGAAGTTCTTGCGGACGCGCTTCTTCTCGGTGAACGAATAATCGGACTGTTGCGTGGACGTCGTCATGGGGAGCGGATGCCTCGGTCTTGGCGTCGCGCGAACGCGCCGCCGGGAAACGAAAAGTCGTCACTGGGCAGTCGCTGGTATTGCCGGCACCAGCACGCCCTTCTCCCGCTACTACCCACTGACGACTGCGGAACTGCTTGTTGCAATTGCGATATCGCACCAACGACCGAAGGCCGGGGGCATTCGCCCCCAGCCTCGGTTTCAACTTTCATTCCCGCGCGAGCGGGATTCCAGTGTTTTGCTTCAAAAGCACTCTCTGATGGATCAACAGCTGACGCTGGATGACCAGCCATTCGGCTGTTGTGTAGCTTTTCCCGCTTTCGCGGGGATGATGTCCGGGCAGCCAAGCGCGCCTGCGGCGCGCCTGGGCCCTCACATCACTTGACTTCGACGGTCGCGCCGGCGGCTTCCAGGTCCTTCTTGAACTTGGCGGCGTCGTCCTTGGACACGCCTTCCTTCACGGTGCCACCGGCTTCGGTCAGGTCCTTGGCTTCCTTCAGGCCCAGGCCGGTGATCGCGCGGACCACCTTGATGACCTCGACCTTCTTGTCGCCGGCCGACTTCAGGCTGACCGTGAACTCGGTCTGCTCTTCGGCAGCGGCAGCGGCGCCACCACCCGCGGCCGGACCAGCGGCCACGGCGACCGGGGCAGCGGCGGACACGCCGAACTTCTCTTCGAACGCCTTGACCAGCTCCATCACCTCGACGAGGGACTTGCTGCCGATGGCTTCCAGGATTTCTTCGTTGGAAAGGGACATTGTGATTACCTCAATTGACTGATTTGGAAACAGCTTGATCGTTGTGATCGCGCCGAACTGTGTTTCAACAAGGACTTCAGGCGGCCTTCTGCTGGCCGACCGCGTTGATGACGCGGGCGGTGGACGCAGCGGGCTCGGCCAGGACGCGGGCCAGCATCGTTGCCGGCTGCGCGATCAGGCCCACCAGCATCGCCAGTGCCTGCTCGCGGGTCGGCAGCGACGCCAGGACATCCACATGGGAGCCCGGGTACATCTGCCCACCCAGCGAAACCAGGCGCGGCTTCAGCTTGTCGGCGGTCTTGGCGAAGTCCTTGATGAGGCGGCCGGCGGCACCGGGGTCTTCCTTGGAGAAGGCGTAGAGCAGCGGACCGGTCAGCTCGTCCTGGATGACGGCGTAATCGGTGTTTTCCACTGCGCGCGAGACCAGCGTGTTCTTCGCAACCTTCAGGAACACGCCATTCTCGCGGGCCTTCTTGCGCAGGTCGGTCAATTGCGAGACCGTCAAGCCAAGGTATTCCGCGGCAACCAGCGAGTGCGCCGATGCGGCGACCCCTGCCAGTTCGGCAACGACTTCCTTCTTCTGGTTCAGATTCAGAGCCATTGCACTTCCTCTCTTGCTTCTATTCCGCCCCGTTGCATCCGCGCCGGGACGGGCCATGGTCCGCATCGTTCCTTCGATGCGTGAAATGCCTTGCGGCACTTCCTGGCGGCCGTTTCCAAAATGTCGATCGGATCGAACAATCCCGGAGGGTCGGCAACCATCTACGCAGGCCCTTTCGTGCGCGTGCACTCCGGGATTAAGCGGTCTGGCCAACAACGACGGCGATTCCGTGCCATAGCGAGCTTCCGTGCCCGTCGCCGTTGCGGCTTCGACCGCGCCTGCGGTCTTTGACGGCCCCACCTTGGACTTGCGTCGTCGGCGGGCCCTCAAAATTCTTGACCCCTCCTCCGCTTGCGGGGGAGGGTTGGGGCGGGGGAACCGCGCTTGGCGCACCCCCATCCCGGCCTTCCCCCGCAAGCGGGGGAAGGGGACACGCCATTACTTCAACGACAGCGACGACTGGTCGACGGTCACGCCGGGGCCCATCGTCGAGCTGACCGACACCTTCTGCAGGTACTGACCCTTCGACGTAGCCGGCTTGGCCTTGACCAGGTCGGCCAGCAATGCCTGCAGGTTTTCCTTCAGGCGCTCGCTGTTGAAGTCGGCCTTGCCGATGGTGCAGTGGATGATGCCGGCCTTGTCGGTGCGGTAACGCACCTGGCCACCCTTGGCGTTCTTCACCGCTTCGCCCGGGTTCGGGGACACAGTGCCGACCTTCGGGTTCGGCATCAGGCCGCGCGGGCCGAGCACGGTGCCGAGCTTGCCGACCACGCGCATCGCGTCCGGCGTGGCGATGACCACGTCGTAGTTCAGCTCGCCGCCCTGCATACGCTCGGCCAGGTCGTCCATGCCGACCGCGTCGGCACCTGCGGCCAGGGCTTCATCCGCCTTGGCGCCGGCCGGGGCGAACACCGCCACGCGCACCGACTTGCCCGTGCCCTGCGGCAGCACGGTCGAGCCGCGGACCTGCTGGTCCGACTTCTTGGCGTCCACGCCGAGGCGGACGGCGACGTCCACGGCCTCGACGAACTTCGCCTTGCTGTTGTCCTTGACGATCTTCAGCGCCTCATCGATCGCGTAGGCCTTGCCCGGCTGCACGGCAGCCCGGCTGTTCTTCTGTCGTTTGGTCTGTGCCATGGTCTCAGCCCTCCACCGTCAGGCCCATCGAACGGGCCGAGCCCGCGATGGTGCGTACCGCCGCGTCCAGGTCGGCCGCAGTCAGGTTGGGTTCCTTCGCCTTCGCGATTTCCTCCAGCTGCTTGCGGGTGACCTTGCCCACCTTCTCGGTGTTCGGGCGCTTCGAGCCGGAGGTGATGCCCACGGCCTTCTTCAGCAGGATCGACGCCGGCGGCGTCTTGGTGATGAAGGTGAAGGTACGGTCCGAGTAGGCGGTGATCACGGTGGGGATCGGGAGGCCCGGCTCCAGCTTCTGCGTGGCGGCATTGAATGCCTTGCAGAATTCCATGATGTTCAGGCCGCGCTGGCCCAGCGCAGGGCCCACCGGCGGCGACGGATTCGCCTGCCCGGCCTTGACCTGCAGTTTGATGTAACCGACGACTTTCTTTGCCATTTCGACTCTCTCCGGGTGCTAGCGCCTGCGAAGGCTCCCCATCGGGCCGGGAACGAAACCATCAAGGGCATCGCGCGTCCCGGCGTCGCGCCTGCCCCATCCACGCGAAAGGCCGCGCATGCGGCGGCCAGTGCGTTTGCCCGGCATCCCGGGCAGGGAGCCGGAAAGTATAGCGGGTTCCGGGGCGGAAGTCAGCCCCGCCGGTCAGGCCTTCTCGACCTGCCCGAACTCCAGCTCGACCGGGGTCGAGCGGCCGAAGATCAGCACCGCCACGCGCAAGCGGCTCTTCTCGTAGTTGACTTCCTCGACCACGCCATTGAAATCGTTGAACGGGCCGTCGGTGACGCGGACCATCTGGCCCGGCTCGAACAGCACCTTCGGGCGCGGCTTCTCGACGCCTTCCTGTACGCGATCCAGGATCACCGCAGCCTCGTCGTCGCGGATCGGCAGCGGGCGGTCGGCGGTGCCGCCGATGAAGCCCATGACCTTCGGGGTTTCCTTGACCAGGTGCCAGCTCTCGCTGTCCATCCGCGGGATGCCGTCCTCGTCCTGGGTGGCGATCTGCACCAGCACGTAGCCCGGGAAGAACTTGCGCTCGGAACGGCGCTTCTGGCCGGAGCGCATCTCGACGACCTCCTCGGTCGGCACCAGTACGTCGCCGAACTTCTCCTGCATGCCGGTCCGGGCGATGCGGTCACGCAGCGCCTGCGCCACCGACTTCTCGAAGCCGGAATAGGCATGCACCACGTACCAGCGCTTGACGCCTTCGGTATCCATCAACGCTCGTTACTCCGTCACTGTCCCAACAAAAACCGGATGGCGACGCGGATCACCGCATCGAAGCCCATCAGGATCAGGGCAATGATCGCAACCGCGATCATCACCACCCATGTCATGCGCACGGCTTCCTGGCGCGTCGGCCAGACCACCTTGCGCAACTCGAACCGCGCCTCGGACAGGAACCCCCGGGTCGCGACGCCCTTCGGCGTGACCATGAACACACCCACCGCGGCCAGCACACCCGCCACCACCGCACCGACGCGCAGCGCCGTGGGCCACTGCCCCTCGAACCAGTAGAACGCGACCACGCCGGCCACGACCAGGGCCACGGCCAGTGCGTACTTGAGGATGTCGCCGGTGGACGCCGACTTGTTGTGTTCGACTCTGCTGTTCAAGTCATGCTGCTCTTGATGTCGTCCGGAAATCCGCCGGACCGGCCGGATGGCACGCCAGGAGGGACTCGAACCCCCAACCTGCGGTTTTGGAGACCGCTGCTCTGCCAATTGAGCTACTGGCGTATCGATGCAACCCGCCGTCCGCGGAATTCCTTAGACGGCGAAGGCGGACCAGGGTTCCGGCCCGCCTTGCTTCGCGGTTCTCCCCGGCCTGGGCCAAGGGGAACCACTGACCCCCGCCTGCGCAGGGGTGACCTTCCGGTAGCCACGCGCTTGCGCGCGTGGGCCGCCAGATCACTTGACGATCTTGCTCACCACGCCGGCGCCGACCGTACGGCCGCCTTCGCGGATCGCGAAACGCAGGCCTTCGTCCATCGCCACCGGGTTGATCAGCTCCACCACCATCTTCACGT
>NZ_SMTF01000027.1 GCF_004357985.1 Luteimonas aestuarii
TGGGGTGGGGGCGCTCAGGTCGCCATGCCAATAGTCCAGCGAGCGGCGACGGAATCGTCCTCCCGCGATTAACACCATGATTGACAGCGGCCACCACCATGCGCATGATTGATGCGCATTCGATGGAGGCCGCGCATGCGCATTCGCGAGGACTACGCCGGCTACGGCAAGCGGGCGACCAACGTGAGCATCAACCAGGGCCTGCTGGAAGAGGCCAGGGCGCTGGAGATCAACCTGTCCGCCACGCTGGAGCGCGCGCTGGAAGCGGAAGTGCGTGCGCGCAAGCGCGAGCAGTGGCTGGCCGAGAACCGCGAAGCGATCGACGCGTACAACGACCATGTGCGCGGGCACGGCGTGTTCAGCCCGATGTTCCGCAAGCGCTGATGCAGCAGTTCTGCGTCTATCGCAACCGCAATGCCGCCACGCGGTCCGCGTACCCGCTGCTGCTCAATGTGCAGTGCGACCTGATGTCGGAAACCGGGACGCGGGTCGTGGTGCCCTTGGTGCCGGTCAATCGCGGAATGCCATCCATGCCGCTGTTGGCGCCCACGCTTTCCATCAAGGGCAAGCCGCACGTTCTGGCGACGCCGCTGCTGGCAGGCGTCGAACTCGCCGACCTGGGCACGCTTGAAGACGATCTTTCCGATGCGCGCGCCGAAATCATGGCCGCGCTCGATCTGCTGGTTTCCGGAATCTGACATGACCGACACCCTCCGCATCGCGATGGCCCAGTTCGATTTCCCGGTGGGCGACGTGGCCGGCAACACCACGCGTATCGCGGCCATGATCGCCGAGGCGCGCGACGAGTACGGCGCCGACGTCGTGCTGTTCCCGGAAACGGCGATCAGCGGCTATCCGCCCGAAGACCTGCTGATGCGGCCGTCGTTCCTGTCCGATTGCGAGGACGCGCTGCGCGAGGTGGCGAAGGCGGCGACGGGCATCGTGGCGGTGGTGGGCTGGCCGGAGTCGGCGGGCAGCATCCTCTACAACTCGGCCAGCGTGCTGCGCGACGGCAAGGTGGACGTGACCTACCGCAAGCGCGAGTTGCCGAACTACAACGTGTTCGACGAGCGCCGGTACTTCCATGTCGATCCCGATGGCGGGTCGTGCGTGTTCGACGTCAAGGGCGTGCCGGTGGGCCTGGTGATCTGCGAGGACCTGTGGTTCCCGGAACCGTTGGCCGATACCGCGAAACAGGGCGCGCAGCTGGTGCTGGTGCCCAATGCCTCGCCGTTCGAGCGCGGCAAGCATGCGCAGCGCGACGCACTGCTGGCGCTGCGCACCAGGGAGGCCGGCGTGGCGCTGGCCTATCTCAACGTGGTCGGCGGGCAGGACGCGCTGGTGTTCGACGGCGCATCGGTCGTCGCCGACGCCGACGGCACGGTGCATCCGGCCGCCGCCGCGTTCACCGACCAGTGGCTGGTGGTGGACTACGACGTGGCGACGCGCAAGTTCATGCCGGTGGAGTGGATGGACGACGGCGACGAGAGCATGGACGCGCTGGCGTGGCGCGCGATCGTGCGTGGCATCCGCGACTACTGCGGCAAGAACGGATTCACCAATGTGTGGCTGGGGTTGTCGGGCGGCATCGACTCGTCGATCGTGATGGCGCTGGCGGTGGATGCGCTGGGCGCGGGCAACGTCACCGCGGTGCGGATGCCGTCGCGCTACACCGCGAACCTGTCGAACGACCTGGCGCAGGAACAATGCGATGCCGTGGGCGTGCGGCTGCTCACCTTGCCGATCGAGGCGCCATTCGAGGGTTTCCTCGGGACGCTGGCGGAGACGTTCGCAGGCCAGGCGCCAGACGTGACCGAGGAAAACCTGCAGTCGCGCACGCGCGGGGCGCTGATGATGGCGCTGTCCAACAAGTTCGGCGGCCTGCTGCTGACCACCGGCAACAAGAGCGAGTACGCGGTGGGGTACGCGACCATCTACGGCGACATGTGCGGCGGCTATGCGCCGATCAAGGACCTGTACAAGACCGAGGTGTACGGCCTGGCGAAATGGCGCAACACCGTGGGCGGTGCGCCGGTGATCCCGCCCGGCGTGATCGTGCGGGCACCCTCGGCGGAACTGCGCGAGAACCAGGTCGACCAGGATTCGCTGCCGCCGTACGACGTGCTGGACGGCATCCTGTATCGCTACGTGGACCTGGAGCAGTCGCGCGACGACGTGGTGGGCGCGGGCTACGACGCCGCCACCGTCGATCGCGTGCTGCGGCTGGTGCGCACCAGCGAGTGGAAGCGCCACCAGGCCGCGCCGGGGCCGAAGGTGTCGCGGCGCGCGTTCGGGCGCGAGCGGCGTTACCCGATCAGCAATCGCTATCCGGCGTAGCGCGGTCGCATCCCACGCCCTGCGCTCGCGGCAGCGTCCGCGCCATGGCCGCGTCGCTGGGCATAATGCGCGTTGATCGCAAGACACAGGGCAGGGGTCGCATGGCGAAGAAGACGAAGGCAGCGCGCCACCAACCGCAGGCGCGCAAGCCGGGCGAGAGCACGGTGGCACACGCGGGCAAACAGCAGCCGCGGGCATCGCGTGTCGATATCGCGCTGCGCGTGCTGACGGCGCTGGGCGTGTTGCTGACGGCCTACCTCACGTGGGTGGCCTCGAGCGGAGGCGGCGCCGCGTTCTGCACCGAGGGGTCGGCCTGCGACGTGGTGCAGTCCAGCCAATGGTCGCGGCTGCTGGGCGCGCCGATCGCGCTGTGGGGCCTGGGCCTGTACGCGGTGTTGGCGTGGCTGGCATGGCGGCCGGGATCGCGCGTGCTGCGCTGGCGGCGGATGTGGCGGCTGTCGTTCCTGGGGCTGGCGATCAGCGTGTACCTGACGCTGGCCGGCTGGGTCGCGCTGCAGGCGCTGTGCGGCTGGTGCCTGCTGTCGCTGGCGACCATGGCGGCGATCTTCATCGTGCTGCAGGCCACCCGTCCCGACGGCGCACCCGGCGTGCGCATGTCCAGTTGGCTGCTGGGCAACGGGCTGATCGCGCTGGGCCTGCTGGCGGTGCTGCACGTGTCCGCCAGCGGCTTGATGGAGCGCCGCGGCGACCCGCGCCTGCACGGACTGGCCGAGCACCTAGAACGCAGCGGTGTGAAGTACTACGGCGCGTCGTGGTGCGCCAACTGCCGCGAGCAGACGCGCAAGTTCGCGGGCGCCGCCGGCAAGCTGCCGTACGTGGAGTGTTCGCCCAACGGCCGCACAGGTGGCGTGGCGTTCGAGTGTGTCAGCGAACGCATCAGCGGCTATCCGACGTGGGTGATCGGTGGCCGGCATTACGTCGAGGTGATCGAACCCGAGCGGCTGGCGGCGATGACCGGCTACGACTGGGATGGATCGCGCGGGGAGTGAGGATGGTCCCGGTGCGTGGTGTGGTTCGATGCGGCTGTTGGCCCCCACCCCAGCCCTCCCCCGTAAACGGGGGAGGGAGCAAAGCGGCGCGTCTTCGGGCGCTTCGCCAGGTGACATCGGACCAAGGCACCAGCAATCGAGCTTCGGCAACTGCCCCTCCCCCGTTTACGGGGGAGGGCTGGGGTGGCGGCAGCCGACGCCGGGATGCAGAAACGCCGCCCAGTGGGCGGCGTTTCGCGTCAAGCATCCATCAGGCGCCGGTCAGTCGCGATCGCTGTCGATCGGGGACTTCTCGCCGGCGAACGGGTTGAGGCGGCGGATCGTCCACGGGTAGTCGGGCCACTTGCCGGTCAGGTATGGATGGTCCGGCTCGTTCTGCTGCAGCACGCGGCGGGCGTCGGCGGCCAGCGTCTGGTTGCCCAGCTCCGAGTAGGCAGCGGCGAGGATCGCCACTGCATCGTTCTGGTATTCGCTCTGCGGGTAGGTTTCCAGCAGGTAGGTGGCGCGGCTGGCGGCGGCCACGTAGGCGTCGCGGCGCATGTAGTACAGGGCCACGTCGGCCTCGTGCCGGGCGAACATGTTGCGCAGCGCGACCATGCGCTGGCGCGAATCGGCGGCGTAGCGGCTGTTGGGGAAGTACTCGATCAGGCGCGCGAAATCGCTGTAGGCCTGGTTGGGCGTGGCCAGGTCGCGGCGGCTGGCATCGAGGCTCCACACGCGCTGCAGGAACACCGTGTCGCGGTTGGAGTTGACCAGCCCGCGCAGGTAGTACATGTAGGCGGTGTTGCGATGCGTGGGGTAGGTGCGCAGGAAGCGGTCGATGGTGGAGATCGCTTCCTCGTTGTTGCCCATCTTGAACTGGGCATAGGCCGTCTCGACCAGCGCCTGCTCGGTATACGGGCCGTACGGGTACTGCGCCACCAGGCGGCGGAAGGTCACCTGCGCCGAGTTCCAGTTGCCGTTGCGCATGGCGTTGTGGCCGCGGTCGTAGAGTTCCTCGACCGGGACGCCTTCGTTCACGTCGTCCCGCTTGCCGAACCAGCCCTTCATGGTGGAGCAGCCGGTGGCGGTGAATACGACGACCAGCAGCAGCAGGACGAGGCGGGTGAGGGCGGTGTGGCGTGGGGTCATGGGCAAGCGGCGCTGGAGAGGCACAGAGGCGCGATAATACCAGTCCCCGCCGGAGCCCCGCGGCCCGCGCCTGAACCCGAGCCTGCCGGCCGAGGACCCCCCAAGACGTGACCATGACGACCCCCGATTCCCCCGAGCGCCGCGAGGCCGTGGTGCCTGCCGAGGCGGCCGGCCGCCGCTTCGACGCGGTGCTGGCCGAACTGTTCCCGGAGTTCTCGCGCTCGCGGCTGGCCGCCTGGGTGAAATCCGGCGACCTGCTGCTGGACGGCCGCCAGGTGCGCCCGCGCGACCCCGTGCACGGCGGCGAGCAGGTCACGCTGGCGGTAGTGCTGGACGAGCGCACCGACGCCGAGCCGCAGGACATCCCGCTCGACGTGCTGCATGAGGATGCCGACGTCTTCGTGATCAACAAGCCGGCCGGGCTGGTGGTGCATCCTGGGGCGGGCAATGCCGACGGCACCCTGGTCAACGCGCTGCTGTACCGGGATGCCTCGCTGTCGGCCTTGCCGCGCGCGGGCGTGGTGCATCGCCTCGACAAGGACACCAGTGGCGTCATGGTGGTGGCGCGCACCCTGCAGGCGCAGACCGCGCTGGTCGAGCAGCTGTCCGCGCGCGCCGTGCATCGCCAGTACCTGGCCGTGGTGGTGGGGCCGATGGTGTCGGGCGGCAGCGTCAACGCCGCCATCGACCGTCATCCGCGCGACCGCATCCGCATGGCGGTGCGCGACGACGGCCGCGACGCGGTGACGCATTACCGGCTGCGCGAACGCTTCCGCGCGCACACCGCGCTGGAGTGCCGGCTCGAGACCGGCCGCACCCACCAGATCCGCGTGCACATGGCGCACCTCAAGCACGCCATCGTTGGTGATCCGCTGTACGGCGGCCCGCTGAAGTTGCCCAAGGGCGCGTCGGAAGGCCTGGTCGCGACGCTGCGAGGGTTCAAGCGCCAGGCGCTGCATGCCGAGACGCTGGAGTTCACGCATCCCACTACCGGCGAGCCGGTGCGCTGCAGCGCGGCGGTACCCGACGACCTGCTGGCGCTGATGGCGGCGCTGCGCGAAGACAGCGCCGCGCATGCCGAGGCGGAGCGGTCGCGCCGGTGAGTGCACGGATCGACGCCGCGGCGCCCTTTCCGGCCAACGTGCGTGCGTTCACCACGCTGAGGCATGGCGCGGGCGCGTCGCAGGCGCCGTTCGATACGTTCAACCTCGGCAACTTCCGCGCGGCCGATGGAGATGATGCGGACGTGGTGGCCCGCAACCGGGCAGAACTGGTCGAACGATTCGGGTTGCCGTCGGCGCCGCATTGGCTGCACCAGGTGCATGGCATCGATGTGGTGCGGTTCGATGCGCCGGCCTTGCCCCCACCCCAGCCCTCCCCCGTGAACGGGGGAGGGGGCGAGAGCGGGCAAGACGAAAACCCCTGGCGCGTGATGCACCCTCCCCCGCTTGCGGGGGAGGGCTGGGGTGGGGGCGAGCCCGTCGCCGATGCCGCCGTCACCTCGGTGCCGGGCGTCGTGCTGGCGATCCTGACCGCAGATTGCCTGCCGGTGGTGTTCGCGTCGAAGTGCGGAGACGAAATCGCAGCCGCGCACGCCGGCTGGCCCGGCCTCTCGAAAGGGATGCTGGAAGCCACCCTCGCCGCGATGCGCACGTCCGCGTCCGACGTGCTGGCATGGATCGGTCCTGCCGCGGGGCCTTCGCGCTATGAAGTGGGTCGTGAGGTGTTCGATGCCTTCGTCGCGCACGATGCCGGTGCCGCCACGTGCTTCGTGCCGACGCGCGAAGGCCACTGGCTCGCCGACCTGCCCGCGTTGGCGCGCAGGCGGCTGGTGGCTGCGGGCATGTCGGCTGGGGACATCCGCGGTGGCGACCTGTGCACCCTGTCCGACCCCGCGCGGTTCTTTTCGCACCGTCGCGACGGTCGCAGCGGGCGCATGGCGACGATTGCGTGGCTGGCATGAGCACGGGCGGCGCACCCACGTTGTTCCAGCAGGCGCTGGGCGCGGCGTTCTTCCGCCTGCCCGAACCGCTGCGCCGCCTGCATGGCGTGCGCGGCCGCGCGCGCTACGCGGGCATCGCCACGATCGAGCGCGGGCGCAACCCGCTGGCGCGGCTGTGCGCGCGCGTCGCGGGACTGCCCGCGGCGGGCGAAGGCGTGGCGCTCACGGTCGATTTCATCGCCGATGCCAAGGCGGAAACCTGGCATCGCGATTTCGGCGGCCGCAGGATGACCACGCGCGTGGCGCTGCGCGATGGATTGCTGCGCGAGCGGGTGGGTCCGATGCAATTCCGCTATGCGCTGCATGCCAACGACGGCGCGATCTGGTGGACGGTGGCGGGTGCGCGCCTGTTCGGGCTGCTGCCGCTGCCGGCCGCGCTGTTCGATGGCGTGCGCTGCCGCGAGTTCGCCATCGACGAACGCTACGGCTTCCACGTGCAGGCCTCGCTGCCGCTGGCCGGTCGCATCGTGCGCTACAGCGGCTGGCTGGCGCCTGCCGACGCGGCTGACGACACCGCCGCAACGGCTGCCTCGTCGATAATGGCCGACCCGACTGGAGACAACGCCGATGGCCAACACGACTGAATTTTCCGATGTGCCGGGTGTCGCCGCGACGCGCGACGCGGAGACGCACGGATTCGTGTTCAACCACACCATGCTGCGGATCAAGGACCCGAAGGCGTCGCTGGATTTCTACACGCGCGTGCTGGGCTTCACCCTGGTACGCAAGAACGATTTCGCGGACGCGAAGTTCAGCCTGTACTTCCTGGCGATGGTGGACGATGCCGGTGCCATCCCCTCTGAACCTCGCGCGCGCAAGGCATGGATCGCCAGCCAGCCCGGCGTGCTGGAGCTGACCCACAACCACGGCACCGAGGCCGAGGAAGGCGCGGTCTACCACGACGGCAACAGCGACCCGCGCGGCTTCGGCCACATCTGCATCACCGTGCCCGACGTGGTGGCGGCCTGCGCGCGTTTCGAGGCGCTGGGCGTGCCGTTTCAGAAGCGGCTGAGCGACGGCCGCATGCGCGAGATCGCCTTCATCAAGGACCCGGACGGCTACTGGGTGGAAATCATCCAGCCGACGCCGCTGGACTGAGGGGCTGGCGCTGGCGGTTTGCCCCCACCCCAACCCTCCCCCGTAAACGGGGGAGGGAGTTGGGAGCAATGTGGATCGGCGATGGGCTTGGAAGCAACTTGAACCGGGGAGGGGTTGGAAGCAACTTGCTTTGCCGGCTCTTGCTCCCTCCCCCGCTTGCGGGGGAGGGCCGGGGTGGGGGCCAGCAGCCGCGAAGGACAACGATTCCGCTCTTGCATCCCCGCCATCCATCCGCATCTTGAACGCATCGCCGGCGCGGCCGGCCACTGACTTCGAGGCGGCTTCGAGCCGGACACCACCATGCGCATGGACAAACTCACCTCGCGTTTCCAGCAGGCGCTGGCCGACGCGCAGTCGCTGGCCGTGGGCCGCGACCACAACTTCATCGAACCCGTGCACCTGCTGGTGGCCTTGCTGGACCAGCAAGGCGGCGGCACGCGCCCGTTGCTGGCGCAGGCCGGGGTGAACGTGCCCCTGCTGCGCGAGCGGCTGGGCGAGGCGCTGGAGAAGCTGCCGAAGGTGACCGGCCAGGCCGGGCAACTGTCGGTCGGCAACGACCTGGCCCGCCTGCTCAACGTCACCGACAAGCTGGCGCAGCAGCGTGGCGATGCCTTCATCGCCAGCGAACTGTTCCTTTTGGCGGCGCTCGACGACGGCGGCGATGCCGGCAAGGCGCTCAAGGCCGCCGGTGCG
This sequence comes from Luteimonas aestuarii, assembly GCF_004357985.1. Lineage (GTDB taxonomy): Bacteria > Pseudomonadota > Gammaproteobacteria > Xanthomonadales > Xanthomonadaceae > Luteimonas > Luteimonas aestuarii. The sequence goes on from NZ_SMTF01000027.1 coordinate 8,272, forward strand.
ACCAGGGACAGGCTGGAAGCGGCAATCGAGAAAGTGCGCGGCGGCGAGGCGGTGAAGGACGAGAACGCCGAGGAATCGCGCCAGGCGCTGGAGAAATACACCATCGACCTGACCGCGCGTGCCGAGGGCGGCAAGCTCGATCCGGTGATCGGCCGCGACGAGGAGATCCGCCGCACCGTGCAGGTGCTGCAGCGGCGGACCAAGAACAACCCGGTGCTGATCGGCGAGCCCGGCGTGGGCAAGACCGCCATCGTCGAAGGCCTGGCGCAACGCATCGTCAATGGCGAGGTGCCCGAAGGCCTGCGCGGCAAGCGCGTGCTGTCGCTGGACATGGGCGCGCTGATCGCCGGCGCCAAGTTCCGCGGCGAGTTCGAGGAGCGGCTGAAGGCCGTGCTCAATGACCTGGCCAAGAACGAGGGCCAGATCATCCTGTTCATCGACGAACTGCACACGATGGTGGGCGCGGGCAAGGCCGAAGGCGCGATGGACGCGGGCAACATGCTCAAGCCGGCGCTGGCGCGCGGCGAGCTGCACTGCATCGGCGCGACCACGCTGGACGAATACCGCAAGTACGTGGAGAAGGACGCCGCGCTGGAGCGCCGCTTCCAGAAGGTGTTCGTGGGCGAACCGAGCGTGGAGGACACCATCGCCATCCTGCGCGGGCTGAAGGAAAAGTACGCCGTGCACCATGGCGTGGAAATCACCGATCCCGCCATCGTTGCCGCCGCGACGCTCAGCCACCGCTACATCGCCGATCGCCAGCTGCCGGACAAGGCCATCGACCTGATGGACGAGGCGGCATCGCGCATCCGCATGGAGATCGACTCCAAGCCGGAGGAGTTGGATCGCAAGGAACGCCGGCTGATCCAGCTCAAGATCCAGCGCGAGGCGCTGAAGAAGGAGAAGGACGCCGAATCGAAGCAGCGTTTGGCCGATCTCGAAACCGAGATCGCCGCTCTGGAGCGCGAGTACAACGACCTCGAGGAAATCTGGAAGGCCGAAAAGGCGGCCGTACAGGGCGCGACGAAGATCAAGGAGCAGATCGAGGCGGCCAAGCTGCAGCTCGAATCCGCGCAGCGTGCGCAGGACTACGCGAAGATGAGCGAGATCCAGTACGGCACCCTGCCGGAACTGGAAAAGCAGCTGGCGGCCGCGCATGAAATCGACACCAAGGATTTCAAGCTGCTGCAGGATCGCGTGACGGCGGAAGAGATTGCCGAGGTCGTCGCGCGCTGGACCGGCATCCCGGTGTCCAAGATGCTGGAAGGCGAACGCGAGAAGCTGCTGAAGATGGAAGACGCGCTGCACGGCCGCGTGGTCGGGCAGGAAGAGGCGATCAAGGTCGTGTCCGATGCCGTGCGCCGCTCGCGCGCGGGCCTGTCCGATCCCAACCGCCCGTCCGGTTCGTTCCTGTTCCTGGGCCCCACCGGCGTGGGCAAGACCGAGTTGTGCAAGGCGCTGGCCGAGTTCCTGTTCGACAGTTCCGACGCGATGGTGCGCATCGACATGAGCGAGTTCATGGAGAAGCACGCGGTGTCGCGGCTGGTGGGCGCGCCCCCGGGTTATGTCGGATACGAGGAAGGCGGGTACCTGACCGAAGCCGTGCGCCGTCGCCCGTACAGCGTGATCCTGCTGGACGAGGTGGAGAAGGCGCATCCGGACGTGTTCAACATCCTGCTGCAGGTGCTCGACGACGGCCGCCTCACCGACGGCCAGGGCCGCACGGTCGACTTCCGCAACACCGTGATCGTGATGACGTCGAACCTCGGCAGCCAGATGATCCAGGAGTTGTCCGGCGACACGCCCGAGAGCTACACGCAGATGAAGGCCGCGGTGATGGGCGTGGTGCAGGCGCACTTCCGGCCCGAGTTCATCAACCGCCTCGACGACATCGTGGTGTTCCATCCGCTGGACAAGGCGCAGATCAAGGCGATCGCCCGCATCCAGATGGCGGGCCTGGAGAAGCGGCTGGCCGAACGCGGCTTGAAGATCGAGGTGTCCGACAAGGCGTTCGACTTGCTGGGCAATGTCGGTTTCGATCCGGTCTACGGCGCCCGTCCACTCAAGCGTGCGATCCAGCAACAGCTGGAGAACCCGCTGGCGCAGAAGATCCTTGCGGGCGAGTTTGCCAGCGGCGACACGATCCGCGTCGAGGCCGGGGGCGGGCACCTCGTGTTCGCGAAGGGCTGACCCGGATGCGTCCCTCCGGCTGCCCGGAGGGACGCTTGATGTCGCGTGCCCGTCGAGTCCGTTCGCACCGGTGCGGCGTGCGCAGTAAAGTCAGGCCTGCGGCCGCCTGCATCGGGTGGCGCGTCCACCGGGGAACGCATGGACACATCGCATCTGGCGAGCCATAGCACCGATTTGTTCTTCCATATCCGCGTGCTGATGGGGATCGTGGTGGGACTGGCGTTCACCCACCTGTTGCGCGGGCTTGCGCGGATGATCGAGGCGCCGGGCGAGCGCCGCGTGTACTGGGTCCACCTGGTGTGGGTGGCTTCGATGCTGCTGTTCCTGGTGCACTTCTGGTGGTGGGAATTCGGCCTGAGCGGCATCGTGCGCTGGCGCTTCGACATGTATGTCTTCATCACCGGCTATGCATTGCTGCTGTACCTGCTCTGCGCGCTGGTCCTGCCGGAGCGCATGGCCGACCACAGCGATTACCGGGATTATTTCTATTCCCGGCGCCGCTGGTTCTTCGGTGCGCTCGCCTTGGCGTACCTGGTCGATTTCGGTGATACGTGGATGAAGGGCGCTGCCTACTTCCACGCCTTCGGCAACGAGTACGTGGTTCGCAACATCGCCTATATCGTGGCCAGCCTGGTCGCGATCGCAACCAGGAATCCCGTGTACCACGGCACGTTCGCCGTGGCGGGCCTGCTTTACCAGTTGGCCTGGATCGCGCGCCAGTTCGAGACGCTGCGACAGGGCGCATGAGCGCGCGATGGCGCCAGGCCCGGCATGGCCGGCCCGCGCCTCATGCCTGCCGCTCGCGGGAATGCTGCGCTGCGGCGAGGAAAATGCGAAGTCGCGCAGCGTCTGCGCGTAAGCAGCGGTGCTAGTCTCCGGCTACCGCGCAATCGCGCCAATGGGGAAGACTGTCATGTACCGGATCGCATCTGCGTTCGTCGTGTTCGTGCTCGCATGTTCCTTCCATGCGCCGGTGCGCGCGGAAAACACCGTGGAGTGCCATTCGGTGCACTACCAGTACAACGAATGCTGGGCCGGGCCACTGAAGGCGCCGCAGCTGGTGCACCAGGTGTCCAACAGTTCCTGCATCGTCAACAGCACCTGGGGTTACAACCGTCGCAGTGGATACATCTGGGTGGCGCAAGGCTGCTCCGCGGTGTTCGCGGACGTGGAGGCCTACCACCACGGTCGTGGCGACACGTACGACGACGGCGCGCGCAGCTACAGCAACCGTGGGCACGACACCGGGGCGGTCGTGGCGGGCGTGGTGCTTGCAGCGCTGGTGGCGGGTGCCAGCGAGCACAAGGATCGCAGGCACACCACGTCGAACATCGACCACGACAGCAAGGGCCGCTACACCGGTTGCCACGGGGTGGGATGCACGGTGGACAATCCAGACCGGGCCGGGAACGACGGTATCGATACGCGTCCTTCGTTCGACCGCGACGGCAATCCGAATTTCGACACGCATGGCAACTGGCAGGGGTGCAATGGCATGGGCTGCCTCGTGGACAACCCGGATCGGTAAGCTCCGCTCCCTTGGCGTTCCGCGGAGCCGGTGGTCCTGCCGTGGCTCCGTGGCATCGCCAGGCGCAGGGTCAGTCGTTGGCGGAGGGTGCGCGGGGCGCGCGATAGGGCGGCGTGGCCATCACCATCTCCGCCAGCGAGAACGCCAGTTCGCGTTCGGCCAGCACGGCGGCATCCGCGCCATGTTCCAGCAGGTGCCGCACTTCGGCATCGCTATGGGCGCGGGCCAGCACGGTGATCGCGGGATTGATCGCCTTCAGGCGCGCCATCGCCTCGCCGGCCTCGAAGGCGTGCGGCATGGCGAAGATGGCCAGCTTGGCGCGCTCGGGCGCCGCTTCCAGCATGACCGGCTTGGCCGCGATGTTGCCGCGCACCGCATGCAGGCCGGCATCCCGTGCGGCAACCACCCGATCGGCGTCCTCCTCGACGACCACCAGCGGCACGCCGCGTTGTTGCAGCAGCGCGGCGAGCTGGCTGCCCACGCGCCCGTAGCCGACCAGCAAGGTATGGTCGGTGACGCTGTCGGGCACGGCGAATTGCGCGCGTTCGCGCATCGCCAGTGCATCGCTGGCGGCGACTTCGGCATCGTGGTGGACCGCCGCAAGCCGTGCCTCGCGTCGCGTCAGCCAGGAGAACAACAAGGGATTGACCACGATCGAGAGCAGCGAGCCGGCGAGGATCAGGTCGCGCCCGTCCTCCGGAAGCAGCGCAAGGCTGACGCCGAGACCGGCGAGGATGAAGGAGAACTCGCCGATCTGCGCAAGGC
>NZ_SMTF01000028.1 GCF_004357985.1 Luteimonas aestuarii
CGGCCTTGGCCGCGATTGGGTTGCGATGTTGTTTGGTTCCCGTTCGCGCCCAAGGATGCTCCTACGGGGGCGCGTGTTTTGTAGGAGCGGGCCATGCCCGCGATGGGGTGATTGTCCGTTGCAGCGGCGCTCGTGCGCGCCGGCCACAACGAAAAGGGCCACGCTTGCGCGCGGCCCTTCCTGTCACTACCGGGCACGTCTTACTTCTTGTGCGCCTGATCCTTGTCTGCAGACTTGTCGTTCGCGGCGGCGTCCTTGCGCTGCTGCTCGGTCTGCGGTCCCTTGTGGTCGGTATCGGTCGGGGACTTCTTCTGGTCCTGCTGTGGGGTCTTGTTGTCCATTTCAGTACTCCTGTTGCGATGAGTCATCGCAGGTGGAGCATGGCAGCCGGATGGTGACGCCAGCGTGCCGCTGGCGTGAGGGTGGTGTTGGACGTTTATTGCGCGACAAGCGCGGGCCGCGTGGTGCGGTGGCGCGGCAGGTCGATGGTGAATACGCAGCCCTGACCCGGCAGGTCGCGTACGCGCAGCAAACCCTGGTTGGCTTCGACGCTGCGCTTGACGATGGCCAAACCGAGTCCCAGGCCGCTGCGGTCCTGGCCCATCTGGATGAACGGCGCGCCGATCCGTTCGACGGCCCCCTCGGGCAGGCCGCCGCACTGGTCCTGGACTTCGATCAGGATGCGATCGCCGGCGGCGCGCGCACTCAGCGTGATTTGCGCGCCGGGCGGCGAGAACTTGACCGCGTTTTGCAGCAGGTTGCCCAGGGCGGCTTGCATCAGGTCGCGATCGGCGCGGATGGCCAGGGTGGGGGCGATATCGGGCACACGCAGGCGGCTGCCGGTCTGCGCAGCGCCCAGCGAAGCGATGAGGCGGGCCTCATAGATGAATTCCGCCAGCGGCAGCAGGGTGCGGTGCACGGGCGTGCCGGCGGTGGCCCGCGCTTCGGCCAGCGAGCGGTCGATCAGATGTGCCAGGCCGCCGAGGGCGCGCTCGAGCACCTTGCCGGTGGCGCCGGACACGCCCACGTTGCCCAGTTTGATGATCGACAGCGCCACCGTGGCGGTGCACAGCTGGTTGCGCAGTTCGTGGGCCAGCATGCCCAGGCGCAGGGTGTTGGCCCCCATCTGGTCGGCGGCGACGGCCATGTCGTGCTGGAGCCCGTGCTCGGTGACCGCGCGGGCGATGGCTTCGTCCAGGCAGCGGTTGAGGATGCGGAACTCGTGCACGGCGATGGGTTCGTCGCGTTCCACGGCCAGGTCGGAAATGGCCTGGCAGAGGTCGCCATAGTCGTGCACCACTTCCTCGACGGTAAAGCCGCTGCGCATCAGTTCGCGGCCATGCAGGGTGGCCGACTCGCCCATGTCGGGCAGTACCGGCGCGTCGGGTGCCGGTGGATGCGGCGCGCCGGGCATGTGTTCGGCGCGCAGGGTGGCGATCAGCTGGTCGATGAACACGCTGATGCCGTGGGCGTGGTTGCTGCCCACGGCGGTACGCGTACCGGCGGCGCGCAGCAGCACCTTGGCATGGCAGCGTGCGATCAGCTCGCTGCGGTTGTAAGCAAGGAAGTCATGCATCATCGTCGGTGGCCCGGTTTGCGGAGGGTTGCCGTCGAACAGCCGGGCATCCGCTTGGTGCCGGCATGGGGCGTATCACGCGGGTTTCGTGAGGTAGATTTCGAGCCCGTTGTAGCGCTGTCGCCACGTCCGCATCGAGCGGTGCGGATTGATGGGCACGCCGGGGACGGGGAAGTCCTTCGCGGCGCGGATGTCGGCGGCGATGAGTGCCATCAACGGCGCGGCGTCGTTGCGCAGGCTGCGGTTGTCACGCGTGGCGACGTGCAGCTTGCCCAGCAGTTGCGCCAGGGTGATGTCGTTGCCGCGCTTCATCGATGCGTACTCGCGGCCGAGGTAGGCGGTGATGCGGTCGAAGTCGTTGCCGATCGTGCCGCGACCCGGTTCCGGCGGGTCCCCGTGCGTGACCTGCGGGCGTGCGATCTCCTGCACCGTGCCCGGGGCGGCAATCGGGGTGGACGCGGCGGGGGCCGGTCCGTGGAGCGGGGTGCGGGGCATGGGCGTTCTCCCGTGCGCGGCTGGCAGGGAACGTCCTGTCGAATACGCGAGCCCCGACGGTAGCACCGGCGATGGGGTGGTCGCGTGAGGGGCGGGGCACTCGCCTGAGGTGCTCACCCGCGTCGCGCATCCCTGTAGGAGCGGGCCATGCCCGCGATGGGTTGCGACGCAGTTCGGTTCCCGGTCGCGCCCATGGGGCGCTCCTACGGGGGCGCGTGTCTTGTAGGAGCGGGCCATGCCCGCGACCGGGTTGCAATGGGGTTCGGTTCCCGTTCGCGCCCATGGGGCGCTCCTACGGGGCGCGTGTCTTGTAGGAGCGGGCCATGCCCGCGACAGGGTTGCGATGGGGTTCGGTTCCCGTTCGCGCCGATAGCGCGCTCCTTCACGGGCGGTGCCGCGACGCGGCGGCCTCAGTCGATGCCAAGCTTTTTCAGCTTGTACCGCAAGGCGCGGAAGGTGATGCCCAGTGCGGCGGCGGTCTTGGTCTTGTTGTAGCGGTTTTCCTGCAGGGCCTGTTCGATGGCCTTGCGCTCGATGTCCTCGATGTACGAGGGCAGGGCGCTGCTGCTGGTCTCGAACGGGCTGAGCGTGCGCGGGTCGGCGGCGGGCGGTGGTGCGCTGCCGGGGCGGATACTGGCTGGCTTGCCCCTGAGCTTCGTTGCGAACTGATCAGAAAATGTTTCATATCATTGATAATTTGTGCGATTTGTATATGATCAGGCGCAATTTGTTGTCCTTGGGGTCTGATCATGGGTACGCATGCAGGTGCATTGTCGGCAGCAGGCGAGGCGAGGCGCCTAGGGCAGGCGCTACGGACTTGTCGCAAGGCGCGCGGGGTGAGTGCGACGGCCGCGGCCGAGGCGGCAGGGGTGTCGCGGATCACGTGGCATCGGCTGGAGGCCGGCGAGCCTGGCGTGGCGTGGGGCTCGCTGCTGGCGGCGGCCCAGGTGCTGGGACTGGTGGTGGATCTGCTGCCTGCGCAGGCGGAAGCGACGGACGTCGCGGCGGCGGCAGGCGATGGACTGCCCTTGCGCATCCGGCTGCAGGACTACCCGCAGTTGCGGCAATTGGCCTGGCAGGTGGCCGACGATGCCACGGAACTGTCACCGCGCGAGGCGTTGGGCGTGTACGAACGCAACTGGCGGCATGTGCAGCCGGCAGCGCTGGATGCGCGCGAGCGGAACCTGATTGCGGCACTGCGTGACGTGTTCGGCTCGGAGGTGTTGCGTGTTTGAACGCGCGCACCACCGGCGTATCGGCCGCGTGCTGGAGGCCATGGATGGCGTGAAGTTGCGGGCCTTGGGTTGCCTGTTCGGCGGCGATACGGCCATTGCGCTGCGCTACGGTGAGTATCGTGAGTCCGTGGACATGGACTTCCTGGTGGCTGACCCGGAGGGCTATCGTCGACTGCGCTCGTGGCTGTCGGGCGCAACGGGCATCGATGCGTTGTTGCGCGACGGCGCATCGCCGGTGGGGCTGGCGCGCGAGGTGCGTGTGGATCAGTACGGTATACGCACGTCGTTGCTGGTGGAGGGCGTGGCGGTGAAGTTCGAGATCGTGCGCGAGGCGCGCATTGCGCTGGTAGCGCCGGGGCGGCGGGACAAGGTGTGCGGCGTCAGTACGCTTTCGGAGCTGGATCTTGCGGCCAGCAAGCTGTTGGCCAATGCGGACCGTTGGCGCGACGACAGTGTGTTCTCGCGCGATGCCATCGACCTTGCGATGATGGATTTGCCGCCGCGGAAACTGCATCCGGCGCTGGACAAGGCGGCGCAGGCGTATGGCGATGCGGCGGTGGAGGACATGCGGCGCGCGCTCGACTCGCTGCGGAGCCGGCCGGAGCGGTTGCAGCGGTGCATGGCTGCCCTGTCGATGACGCTGCCGCAGGCGGTGTTGCAGCAGCGGCTGCGCATGTTGCGGCAGAGGCTGGACAGGTGGAACGGACGGGCTCCGCCTGCGTAGGGTGGACCGTGCTGCACGGTTCGAGCCAGTGGCCGAAGTGGCCGGACAAGCCCGGTACGACGAAGGGGTCAGTCGATGCCCAGCTTCTTCAGCTTGTAGCGCAGCGCGCGGAAGGTGATGCCCAGGGCGGCGGCGGTCTTGGTCTTGTTGTAGCGGTGTTCCTGCAGGGCCTGTTCGATGGCCTTGCGTTCGATGTCCTCGATGTACGAGGGCAGGGCGCTGCTGCTGGTCTCGAACGGGCTGAGCGTGCGCGGGTCGACGGCGGGCGGTGGTGCGCTGCCGGGGGCGACGGCCGCGGGGGCGCTGACCACGCCGTGGTGGCCGTTGCCATTGCCGCTGCCGTTGGGCAGGTGCAGGTCGTCGGCGTGGATGCGGGTGCCGTCGGCCATGGCCAGGGCGCGTTCGAGGATGTTCTCCAGCTCGCGCACGTTTCCGGGGAAGCCATAGGCGCGCAGCGCCTCGACGGCATCTGGCGCGAGTTCCGGCGTGGGGATCTGCATGGCGTGGGCCAGGCGTTCGAGGATGGCCGCCGACAGGATGGGCAGGTCGCCGTTGCGTTCGCGCAGCGGCGGCACGTGCAGGCCGATGACATTGATGCGGTAGTACAGGTCGTGGCGGAACTTGTTCTCGTTGACCAGCTGGCCCAGGTCCTTGTGGGTGGCCGACAGGAGGCGCACGTCCACCGGCACTTCGGCGTTGCCGCCCACGGCGCGCACGCTTTTTTCCTGGATGGCGCGCAGCAGCTTGACCTGCATGGGCAGGGGCAGCTCGGCGACTTCGTCGAGGAACAGGGTGCCGCCATCGGCGGCCTGGAACAGGCCGGCCTTGTCGCTGGTGGCGCCGGTGAAGCTGCCCTTCTTGTGGCCGAAGAACTCGCTTTCCATGAGCTCGGACGGAATGGCGCCGCAGTTGACGGGAATGAAGGGGCCGCCCGCGCGCGAACCCTGCGCGTGGATGGTGCGCGCGACCAGTTCCTTGCCGGTGCCGGACTCGCCGCTGATGTGCACCGGCGCCTGGCTGCGCGCCACCTTGCCGATGGTCTGGCGCAGGCTGACCATGGGCATCGAGGTACCCAGCAGGCGGCCGGTGTCTTCGGGCTGGCTGAGGCGCTTGGTGTTGAGGTCCAGCGCCTGCTTGACCAGGCCGCGCAGCACGTTGATGTCGACCGGCTTGCTGACGAAATCGAACGCGCCGGCCTTGAGGGCTTCCACCGCGGCTTCGACGTTGCCGTAGGCGGTGATGACCGCGACCGGCGTGGTGGGGAAGCGGGTGCTGATCTCGCTGACCAGTTCAAGCCCGGAACCGTCGGGCAGGCGCATGTCGGTCAGGCACAGGTCGTAGGCCACCGTGCCCAGCATCTGCCGCGCGGCGGTGAGGTTGGGGGCGGTGTCGGTGCGCAGGCCCATGCGCCCGAGGGTGAGGACGAGGAGCTCACGGATGTCGTGCTCGTCATCGACGATCAGGGCGCTGCGTTGGTCGGTCATATAAGGGGCCGGAACAGGGACGGTGTGCAGGTTTTCCGGCATGGCGGGGGCCATGCTGGTGACCAATATTGACAGTTTTTGACCTTTTGGACGAGGGGAGCGGGGGGAGGGGCGGTGCACGGTGGGGTTGGTGCATTCCCGTCTTCCGCTTGCGGGAGAGGGTTGGAGGTGAGGGTGGGGGCATGTCGAGGCTCCGGCCCTCATCCACCCTTCGGGCACCTTCCACCCGTGAAGGGCGCGATGTCCCGCAAGCGGGAGAAGGGCCGAGGTGTGATGCGCTGTCATTTACCCTCTCCCGCTTGCGGGGTGGGGAGGGGCGCGGAGCGCGGGGCAGGGGTGATGGCCTACTGCTTCAAGAAGGCCTACTGCTTCAACAAGGCCTGCTGCCCCGGCAGTTCGATGCGGAAGCAGGCGCCGCCGCCGGGCATGGAGACGTAACGCAGTTCGGCTTCGTTGCCGCGGCAGAGTTCGTTGGCGATGTACAGGCCCAGGCCGGTGCCGTTGTCGGAGGTGGTGAAGAACGGGCGGAACAGTTGCGGCACCACGGCGTCCGGGATGCCGGGGCCGCGGTCGCTGATGCTGATCACGGGGCCGTGTTCGCCGTGTTCGAGGTGGATGGTGATGCGCGCGATCTCGCCGGGCATGCGGCCGTAGCGCACGGCGTTGTTCACCAGGGCGGTGAAGACCTGCTGCAGGTGGCGCTGGTCGAACACCGCGGGCAGGGTGCCGAGGCCGCCGGTGAGCTGCAGCTTGGCGTTGTCCTCGGCGGTCACCATCTTGTAGTCGTCGATGAAGTTGTGCACGAACGGCACGAGGTCGATGTGCTCGGGCTGCGCGCGCTCGCGCCGGGCCAGGCCCAGCACGCTTTCGACGATGCCGTTGGTGCGCATGCACTGCTGGTGGATGATCTGCAGCAGGCGACGGTCGCTGGTGGACAGGTCGCTGGATTCCTCCAGCAGTTGGGTGGCGTAGTTGATCGCGGCCAGCGGGTTGCGGATCTCGTGCGCCAGGCTGGCGGAGAAGCGGCCCATGGCGGCCAGGGTGATGGATTCGGCGCGGCGCGACAGCATCGAGGTGTCGTCGAGGAACACCAGGGTGGCGTTGCCGTGTCCCAGCAGGCGGACGAAGCGCGGCAGCACCTCGATCTGTTCGGGGCCGTAGACCAGCGTGGTTTCGTCGGCCTTGCCGTCGCGCAGCCATTGGGCATGGCGCAGCGCCAGTCCGGGGGCCAGTTGCGACAGTGGCCGGCCGTGCACGCCCTGGGGCGAGATGTCGTCGTCGTCGCGCAGCAGGGCCATGGCGGCTTCGTTGGCCAGGCGCACTTCGTGCTGGCCATCGACCAGCAGCACGCCGGTGCGCATGCGGCGGATGATCAGTTCGTTGATCTCGGCGAGGTTGGCGGCCTCGGCGCCGCGCTTGTCGGCCAGGGCGAACGAGGCGCGCATCTGCTTGCCCAGGGTATGTGCGAGTGCAGCCACCGAGAAAAACGCGACCGAATACATCATCACTTCGGCCAGGGGACGCTGGTCGCCGCCGCTGGAGAAGTTGTTCCAGGTGAATTCGGCCAGCAGCGCCAGCGACGCGGCGGCGGCGATGCCCAGGCCGGCGTTGCGGCTGACGAACAGGGCCGAGGCCGCCAGGTTGAACAGCAGCATCAGGGCGATGCCGGCGCGTGCCGTGGGCAGGGCGTGGCTGGCGAGCGTGGCCACCAGGATGTCGATGGCGACGGCAGCCAGCACCAGGGTGGTGGGGTTGGCGCCCGGCCTGCGCTTGCGCGCCAGCAGGTAGATCGACAGCAACAGGTAGACGCAGGTGGTGACCTGGGCCAGCAGCGGTGCACGCAGGTCGCCGATCAGTGCCCCGACCGGGCTGAACACCACGAGGGCCAGCACGGCCGCCTCGAATACGCGGTACAGCGCGAACAGGTACAGCTCGCGCTGCAATGCCCGGCTGGTGTTGGCGTCCAGGACGTCGGGCTCGGCCAAGGGATGCAGGTCTGTGGGGGTTGCCGGAGTATAGGCGGGCGTGCGCAAGGGCGGCGAGGGTACGCAAGCGGTCGCCATTTGCGGCCAGCCACGGGCACGGTAGGCGTGGGGCCATTGCGTGCGGTTTTGCCCGGGGGCGGCGCATCGGCGAGAATAAGGGGCTGCGTGCCGCCGGTCGGGGATCGGGAGCCGGCCGGGCGCAACGCCATTCCTTCCTCCGCAGGACCCCACATGAATTTCCACGAGTACCAGGCGAAGCAACTGTTTGCCGACTACGGCATTGCCGTCCCCGCCGGGCGCGTCGCGCGCTCCCCCGAAGAGGCCGTCGATGCGGCCAAGGCCATCCCGGGCGACCTCTGGGTGGTGAAGGCGCAGATCCACGCCGGCGGCCGCGGCAAGGCCGGCGGCGTCAAGCTGGCGAAGACGCTGGACGAAGTGCGCGAGTACGCCAAGGCGATGCTGGGCACGAAGATGGAGACCTACCAGTCGGCCGGCGTGGCGCTGCCGATCGACTCGGTGCTGATCTCGGAAGGCACCGACATCGACAAGGAACTCTACCTGTCCGTGCTGGTGGACCGCGGCACGCAGTCGATCACCTTCATCGCCTCCAGCGAGGGCGGCGTGGACATCGAGCAGGTGGCCGCCGAGACGCCGGAGAAGATCCAGACGCTCAACGTGAACTACGTGCAGGGGCTGCAGCCGTACCAGACCCGCGAAATGGGTTTTGCGCTGGGCCTCGACGCCAAGCAGACCGGCCAGCTGGGCAAGATCATGCTGGGCCTGTTCAAGCTGTTCAACGAGAAGGACCTGGCGCTGGTGGAACTCAATCCGCTGGCGGTGCTGACCAACGGCAACCTCGCCGTGCTGGATGGCAAGGTCAATTCCGACGACAACGCCTCGTTCCGACACGCCGACCTGGTGGCCATGCGCGACATCCGCCAGGAAGACGAGACCGAAGTGGCCGCCAGCCAGCACGACCTGAACTACGTGACCATGGACGGCAACATCGGCTGCATGGTCAACGGCGCGGGCCTGGCGATGGCGACGATGGACGTGATCAAGCTCAACGGCGGCGAGCCGGCGAACTTCCTCGACGTGGGCGGCGGCGCGACCAAGGAGCGCGTGACCGAGGCGTTCAAGCTGATCCTGTCGAGCGACAAGGTGAAGGCGATCTTCGTCAACATCTTCGGCGGCATCGTGCGCAACGACGTGATCGCCGAGGGCATCATCGCCGCGGTCAAGGACGTGGGCGTCAAGGTGCCGGTGATCGTGCGCCTCGAGGGCACGAAGGTGGAGGAAGGCAAGAAGCTGCTGAAGGAAAGCGGCCTGGCCATCATCGCCGCCGACGACATCAACGATGGCGCCAGGAAGGCCGTCGAGGCCGTGAAGCAGGCCGCCTGATCCCGATATCGCCGTAGGGCGGGCCCAGGCCCGCCATCACGGACGTCCAGATTTTCAAGACGGCGGGCCAGGGCCCGCCCTACAGGAAACGAAACAGATGAGCGTTTTGGTCAACAGGAACACCAAGGTGATCGTGCAGGGCTTCACCGGCCAGCAGGGCACCTTCCACGCCGAGCAGATGCTCGACTACGGCACCCAGGTCGTCGGCGGCGTGACCCCAGGCAAGGGCGGCACCCAGCACCTGGGCCTGCCGGTCTTCAACACGGTGCGCGATGCCGTTGCGCAGACCGGCGCCGATGCATCGGTGATCTACGTGCCGCCGCCGTTCGCGGCCGACGCGATCCTCGAGGCGGCCGATGCCGGCATCAAGGTCATCGTATGCATCACCGAGGGCATCCCGGTGCTGGACATGCTGCGCGTCAAGAACACGCTGAAGGGCTACGACGACGTGGTGCTGGTCGGCCCCAACTGCCCGGGCGTGATCACGCCGGGCGAGTGCAAGATCGGCATCATGCCGGGCCACATCCACCAGCCGGGCAAGGTCGGCATCGTGTCGCGTTCGGGCACGCTGACCTACGAAGCGGTGAAGCAGACGACCGACGCCGGGCTGGGCCAGTCGACGTGCATTGGTATCGGCGGCGACCCGATCAACGGCACCAACTTCATCGACGCGCTGAAGCTTTTCCAGGACGATCCGCAGACCGAGGGCATCATCCTGGTGGGCGAGATCGGCGGCAGCGCCGAAGAGGAAGCGGCCGAGTACATCGCCAGGCACGTGACCAAGCCGGTGGTGGGCTTCATCGCCGGCGCGTCGGCGCCGAAGGGCAAGCGCATGGGCCACGCCGGCGCGATCGCATCGGGCGGTTCGGGCACGGCCGAGGGCAAGTTCGCCGCGCTGGAAAAGGCGGGCGTGACCACGGTGAAGTCGCCCGGCGATTTGGGTGCGGCCATCGCGAAGCGTTTGAACGGCTGATCGCGTTCGACGTTGCTTGTCGTAGCAGGCCGCCTCAGGGCGGCCTGTTGCGTTGTGGCTGTGGTCGCTTCGGTGTGCCCCCACCCCAGCCCTCCCCCGTAGACGGGGGAGGGGCGAGGGCAGTAGCGAGGGCAGGCGCATGCTTCGCTCCCTCCCCTGCGTCGCGAGGGAGGGCTGGGGTGGGGGCAAGCAGGTCGCTACGGTGTTTTCCCACAGCTCTCGAAAGATATCCCTGATGGACCTGCGACACGCCGGAGTCGAAGATGTCGGCATCTTCCGTCGGAGCGCAAGGATGCGCGAAACCCAGAAGCGCGACCGTGCGCGCGACTTGCGCCGGAACATGACCGATGTCGAGCGTGCCCTCTGGAGGCATCTGCGGATGCGGCAACTCGGAGGGTTCAGGTTCCGGCGACAGTTTCCGGTCGGTCCCTACATCGCCGACTTCGCCTGCGTGGCGGAGAAGCTCATTGTCGAGGTGGACGGTGGACAGCACGACGCTTGCTCGGCCGACTCCACCCGCGACGCGTTCCTGCGGCGGCAAGGCTTTCGCGTGTTGCGATTCTGGAACCACGACGTGCTGGCAAATCCCTTCGGTGTATGCGAGGCGATTGCGTCTGCGTTGGCCGAAGAGCGCCCCCACCCCAACCCTCCCCCGTAAACGGAGGAGGGGGCTGAAAAGCCGAAGCGAAGGGCAACAGCGAAGGGCAACAGCGAAGGGCAACAGCGAAGGGCAACAGCGAAGGGCAACAGCGAAGGGCAACAGCGAAGGGCAACAGCGAAGG
>NZ_SMTF01000029.1 GCF_004357985.1 Luteimonas aestuarii
CGGTGGTTCGAGTCCACCCATAGCCACCAGAATTTCCATTTGAATCAGCCTGTTGCCCGCGGTCACAGCCCGGACAGGGCGTCGCCGATGAACTCGAGCAGGGTGCCGATGGCGTCGCCGGTCGCGTCGAGCACGTTGAAGGAGGACTCGGGATCAGACGACGCTTCGCGCACGATGTGCTGGCCCGTCGAAGGCTTGGCACGCAGGATCTTGTCGCGCTCGCCGGCATCCAGCCACGCACCGGTGCATTGCGGGCAGACATCGACCTCGACGCCATGGTGCATCACCGGCACCAGCGTGCTGCCATCATCCGGACAGCGAAGGCGACGTGCCACCGCGTGTGTCGGCAGGTGGTCGATGGCCGCCGTGCCGATGGCGTCGCGGACCACGCGGCCAGGCAGCCACAGTCCATCGCAGCGCGTGCAGTGCCATTCATGCAGCGAGCCCATGCCATCGACGCGGCGCAGCGCGATCCGGTCGACGGGGCAGTGCGCGGTGGCCACGTTCACTGCAGCCCCACCAGCACCGCCAGCGCGACGAAGCCCGCGCCCACCGCGAGCAACAGCAGCACGAAGCGCCAGACCAGCGCGATCCACTGCGTCCACGCGATGCCGGCCACGCCGATTGCGCCCAAGAGCACCGCCGAGGTCGGCACCACCAGGTTGGTCAGGCCGTCGCCGAGCTGGAACGCCACCACCGCCACCTGCCGGCTCACGCCGACCAGGTCGCCCAGCCCGGCCATCAGCGGCATGGTGATCGCGGCCTGCGCCGAGCCCGAGGTCACGAAGAAATTGAACACCGCCTGCATCAGGTACATGCCTTGCGCCGCGAGCAGCGGCGGCCAGTCGTCGAGCAGGGTGCCCAGGCCGTACAGCGCGCTGTTGAGCACCGAAGGCGCGTGCGGGTCGGTGCCGCCCAGCAGCCAGAGCATGCCTTTCGCCGCGGCGATCACCAGCGCCACCGGCACCAGCAGGCGCGCGCCTTCGGTGAACAGTTCGGCGATGCGGTTGGCGGTGAGCCGCCCGTCGAGCCACGCGACCAGGCCGCACGCCAGGCCCATCGCGAAGAACTGGCTGGCGATCTCCGGCAGGTAGTAGCCCTGCGTGGTCACGCCCCAGACGATCCATGCCACCGTGCCCAGCACGATGGCGAGGATGCTGCGGTCGGCCCAGTTCATCGGTGCCGGTTCCGGCGCGTCCGGTGCGGGTTCGATCGCATCCGGCGCGCACATGTGCCGGCGCGCGTACAGCAGGGTGAACGCGACGCCCACGCCGGTGAAGGTGGCCCACATCGCCATCCGGAACGGCGCCGCCGAGAGCAGCGGCAGTTCGGCGATGCCCTGCGCGACGGCGACGCTGAAGGGATTCATCCACGAACTGCCGAACCCGATCTGGCTGGCCATGTAGGTGCACATCACCGCGCTGGCGCGCGGCAGGCCCAGCCGGTCGGTCAGCGGCAGCAGCAGCGCGAGGAAGGCGATGGTCTCCTCGCCCATGCCGAACACCGCGCCACCCAGCGAAAACGCGACGAACAGACTGGCCAGCAGCCACATCGGGCGATGGCCGGTGAGCGTCATCAGCCGCACCAAGCCGCGATCGATCGCGCCGGTGCCGTTCACCACGGAGAATGCGCCGCCGACGATCAGCAGCAGCGCGATCACGCCCACCGCCGCAGAAGTGCGGCTGCCGGAAGTCAGGCCATGGAACAGGAAATTGAGGAAGCCGACCTCGTCGCCGCTGGCGAACCAGCGCACCGGGGTGCTTTCCTCCGCGAAACGGAAGCTCGACAGCGACACCGGCACGTCGGCGGCGAAATACCCGGCCGGCAGCCACGGCGTGACCAGCGCGGCCACGCAGACGATGGCGAACAGGATCACCAGCGTGTTGACGCCGCCGCCCTGCGCGGGCACCGATGGGTTCATCACGACATCCTGCAACGATCACGGAACAGCCGACAGGATGCGCGATCGCGGCGATGCGTGCACGCCGCCCGCCGGCCGAGGTGGATCAGCGCACCAGGAAATCGATGAAGCGCTGCACCTTCGCGTACGGCGGCTTGAGCAGGTCGCTGCCGGCGCGGCGCGGCTGCCACAGGATCGGCAGCGCCTTGCTCATCGCGTCGAAGCCGGCGCGGCCGTGGTAGGCGCCCATGCCGCTGGCGCCGATGCCGCCGAACGGGAGGGCGTTGATGCCGAAGTGCAGCAGGGTGTCGTTCACCGTCACGCCGCCGGCCAGCGTGTTGCGCAGGATGGCCTCGATGCTGGCGCGGTCGCGGCTGAAGGGATACAGCGCCAGCGGCCGGTCGCGTGCGTTGATGAAGGCGATGGCTTCGTCCAGCGAGGCGACGGTGCGGATCGGCAGGATCGGTCCGAAGATTTCCTCCTGCATCACCGTCGCGTCGTCGCCGGGCTCCAGCACCAGGGTGGGGGCGAAGATGCGGCGGGCGCGATCGTGTACCGGCGCCAGCGGCAGGGTGTCGACGCCGCGCTGGCGGGCATCGTCGAGATGGCCGTCGAGCCGCGCGAACTGCGCATCGTTGATGATGCGGGTGTAGTCGGAGGCATCGTCGGAGAGCGTTCCGTAGCGCGCAGACACTTCGTCGCGCAGCGCCTGTACCAGCGCGTCGCGGCGCGCCGCATTGCCGACCAGCAGCACGTAGTCCGGCGCGATGCAGGTCTGGCCGCCGTTGAACCACTTGCCGGTGGCCAGGCGTGCGGCGGCGCGTGCGGGGTCGATGTCCGCGCAGACGATCGCCGGCGACTTGCCGCCAAGTTCCAGCGTCAGTGGCGTCAGGTGGGGTGCCGCGGCGGCCATCACCTTGCGGCCAACGCTCGTGGAGCCGGTGAACACGAGGTGGTCGAACGGCAGCGCGGCAAAGGCGGCCGCCACGTCGGCATCGCCGCTCGCCACCGCCACGCGATCGGCCGGGAACACCTCGTCCAGCAGCGAGTGCAGGAAGGCCGCGGCACGTGGCGTGTGCTCGGAGGGCTTGAGGAACACGTGGTTGCCGGCGGCAATCGCGGTGGCCAGCGGGATCAGCGCCAGGTTCACCGGATAGTTCCAGGGCGAGATCACGCCCACCACGCCCACCGGCTCGCTGCGCACCTCGGCGCGCGCGGGCCAGAAGCGCCAGCCGGTGCCGACCCGGCGCGGCTTCATCCAGCGCTTCAGATGCGTGCGGAGGTGGTCGATCTCGGTCAGCACGGTCATGCCGTCGGCCACCAGCGACTCGTGCCGCGAACGGTGGCCGAAGTCGGAGGCGATGGCGTCGGCCATCTCCGGCAGGCGCCGCTTCAGCGCCCCGCGCAGGCGCAGCAGGTCGTCGCGACGCTGGGCGGCATCGGGCTTGCCTGCCTGCCAGGCGCTGCGCAGGCGGTCCAGCGTGGGGCGGAGTTCGGCAACGGGCGTGTCCATGCCGCCGAGTGTATGCGGCGGCAGTGGAGCCGGTGCACCAATGCGCACCGGCCGGGAATCGATGTCAGGCCCTACAATGGCGGCCATGAACAGCACCGTCCTGCGTCCCTATCGCGACAAGTCGCCCCAACTCGGCCAGCGCGTGTATGTCGATCCGGTCGCCAGCGTGATCGGCGACGTGGTGCTGGGCGACGACGTGTCGGTGTGGCCGTTCACGGTGATCCGTGGCGACGTCAACTACATCCGCATCGGCGCGCGCACCAACCTCCAGGACGGCACCGTGGTGCATGTCAGCCACGATGGCCCGCATGCCAAGCTGGGCGGGTTCGCCACGGTGATCGGCGAGGACGTGACCATCGGCCACAAGGCGGTGATCCACGCCTGCCGCATCGAGGATGCCTGCCTGGTCGGCATGGGCGCCACGGTGATGGATGGCGCGGTGGTGAAGAAGCATGGCTTCGTCGGCGCCGGTGCCTTGATCGCGCCGGGCAAGACCGTCGGCGAGGGCGAACTGTGGCT
This sequence comes from Luteimonas aestuarii, assembly GCF_004357985.1. Taxonomy (GTDB): domain Bacteria; phylum Pseudomonadota; class Gammaproteobacteria; order Xanthomonadales; family Xanthomonadaceae; genus Luteimonas; species Luteimonas aestuarii. Next base: position 3,933 of record NZ_SMTF01000029.1, read on the forward strand.
CGGAAACCCGGGCCGCTTCGTGCGCAGGCTGTCGGATGCCGAGATCGAGGCGCTGCACTACAGCGCCGGGCACTACGTGCGCCTGAAGGACGACTACCTGGCGATGACGCCGGCGTAGCACGGTTCCACCGGTTGCCGATCCGTCGAGGAGGCGTCATGGATTACAAGCCGCAGGGTTACACGTCGGTGGCGCCGTACCTGGTCGTCGACGGCGCCCGGCGCACGGTGGAGTTCCTGCAGGCCGTGTTCGATGCCCAGCCGCTGCGCATGCACCCGATGGGCGAAGGCCGGCTGGGGCATGCCGAAGTGCGCATCGACGACACCGTGCTGATGCTGTCCGACGCGATGGACGGCTGGCCTGCCGTCGCCAGCCACGTGCACCTGTACGTCCCGGATGTCGATGCCACGTGGCAGCGGGCGATGGCCGCCGGCGCCGAGCCGGTGCAGGCGCCCGTGCAGAAGGATGATGCCGACCGCCGCGGCGGCTTCCGCGATGCCGGCGGCACCACCTGGTGGGTGTCCACGCAGGTCGGTTGAGGGACGCCGGGGGCGTCATTGCACCCTGTTGCGTGTTCGCCGCGTTGCTGCCGCGCCCCCGTCCGGCCCTGCGGGCCACCTTCTCCCGCAAGCGGGAGAAGGGAGGGCGTGCATTGGCGGGCAGGAAGCATCAGGCAGGCGCGGTCGCGCGCTCGAGTGTCGCCAGCAGCGCCACCGCCTCGTCGCGGTCCGCGCCGCACATGTCGGGCGATGGCTTCAGCGATGCGCAGAACGCGGGGCGCCCGGGTTTGCCGAACAGGCGGCAACGCAAGTCGTCGTCCAGCTGCACGCAGGGCACGCCCGCCGGCTTGCCGTGGGGCATGCCCGGGATGGGGCTGGTGATCGACGGGGCGATGCAGCACGCGCCGCAGCGTTCGCGGCAGTGCATGGCGTCGGCTCAGTCGGCGGTGCGCAGCGCGGCGTTGCGTTGGCGCAGGGCGGCATGGACCTCGTCGGTCTGCGGCCGCATGCCATGCCAGAGCGCGAAGCTTTCCGCCGCCTGCTCGACCAGCATGCCGAGGCCGTCGATGGCCTCGCGTGCGCCGGCCGCGCGCGCCCACGACAGGAAGGCAGTGGCCGCCTCGCCGTAGCTCAGGTCCACCGCGGCACTGCGTGCGCCCATCAGCGACATCGGCAGGTGGGGCATGGCGGCATCGCGGCCGGCCGAAGTGGCGTTGATGATCAGGTCGAAGTCGCCCAGCTTGCCCACGTCGTGGAGATAACGCGAATGCACGCGCGCGGGTTGGCCCAACCGGTCGACCAGTGCATCGGCGCGCTCCGAGGTGCGGTTGACGATGTACAACTCGCCGATACCGGCATCCAGCAACGCCGGCGCGACGCCGCGCGCCGCGCCGCCGGCACCGATCAGCAGGGTGCGGCGCGCGCGCAGGTCGAGGCGGTGGCGGCCGGTGAGGTCGCGCACCAGGCCTTCGCCGTCGGTGTTGTCGCCCAGCCAGCCTTCGTCGCAGCGCACCAGCGTGTTGACCGCGCCGGCGCGTCGCGCCCGCTCGGTGGTGGTCGCGGCCAGCGCGAACGCGGATTCCTTCAGCGGCAGGGTGACGTTTGCGCCCGCGCCACCGCCATCGGTGAACGCCTGCAGCGCCTCGAAGAAACGCTCGGCGGTGGCGTCGATGGTGTCGTACTGCAGGTCGATGCCGGCCTGTTTGCCGAAGGCGGCATGGATCTGCGGCGACAGCGAGTGCGCGACGGGATGGCCGAAGACGGCGTAGTGCCTGCGCATGGCGGACGGCCTCCCTGCAGTGGTGGTGCCGCCAGTCTACCCGCAAGACGGCGCGGTCAGTCCAGCGGTTTGGCGTAGGCGTGCTGGGTCTTGCGGCAGGCGTAGCCGAGCGCCGGATAGAAAGCGTGCGCCTCGTGGCGCAGCACGTTGGAGCGCAGGAAGACTTCCGTGGCACCGCGCTCGCGTGCCCAGCGTTCCGCGGCCTCCAGCAACCGGCGTCCGCGGCCGCTGCGGCGCAGCCCGGCATCGACCACCAGCGCCACGATCTCGACGCGCAGTCCACCCACCACGAGCAGCCGCTGTTCGATGGCGACGTAGCCCGCGAGCGGGCCATCGCCGGCGTCGTCCACCAGCACGGCGTGGGTCGGGGATGCCAGCAGCTGCGCGAGGCGTTCCGACATCGTGATCGCGTCGCCGGGATAGCCGAGCAGGGCGGACAGCCGCGCGACCTCGGCGGCATCGCCCTGCGCGGCGGCGCGGATCACCCCGCGTCCTTCAGCCACCGCGCTGCATCGAGCGCGGCGTAGGTGAGCACCGCATCGGCGCCGGCGCGCTTGATGGAGGTGAGCGCTTCCAGCGTGCAGGCGCGTTCGTCCAGCCAGCCGTTCTGCGCGGCGGCCTTGAGCATCGCGTACTCGCCGCTGACCTGGTAGACGAAGGTCGGCGCGCCGAACGCGTCCTTCACCTGGCGGACGATGTCCAGGTACGGCAGGCCGGGCTTGACCATCACCATGTCGGCGCCCTCGGCGAGGTCGAGTTCGACTTCACGCAACGCTTCGGCGGCGTTGGCCGGGTCCATCTGGTAGGTCTTCTTGTCGGCCTTGCCGAGCGCGGACGCCGAGCCCACCGCATCTCGGAAGGGGCCGTAGAACGCACTGGCGTACTTCGCCGAATAGGCGAGGATGCGGGTGTGCACATGGGCGTCGCTTTCGAGGGCGTCGCGGATCGCGCCGATGCGGCCGTCCATCATGTCGCTGGGCGCGACCACGTCGGCACCGGCGCGTGCGTGCGACAGCGCCTGCCGGACCAAGGCTTCGACGGTGGCGTCGTTCATGACGTAGCCGTCGTCGTCGACCAGTCCGTCCTGGCCATGCGTGGTGTACGGGTCCAGCGCCACGTCGGTGATCACGCCGAGTTGCGGGAAACGCTGCTTGATTGCCCGCACCGCGCGTTGCGCCAGGCCGTCGTCGTCCCAGGCCGCGGCGGCATCGCGCGATTTCGCCTCCGGCGCGGTCACCGGGAACAGCGCCAGCGCGGGGATGCGCAGTTCGCTCGCGGCTTCCGCGACGCGCAGCAGCTCCTCGACGGACACGCGCGCCACGCCCGGCATCGAGGCGATGGCCTCGCGCCCGGCGGGTTCGTGCACGAACACCGGATAGATGAGGTCGTCGGCGGTAAGCACGGTCTCGCGCATCAGCCGGCGCGAGAAATCGTCGCGGCGCATCCGCCGCAAGCGGGTATCGGGGTAGGCCATGGCGGCGATTCTACGCTGCGGGCCGCACCAGGCGCCGTGCGAAACGCCCACGGTCCGTGCGCGAGCCGAACGCCGCCCTCCCGGCGCAAGCCGGGATCCAATGACTTCCGGGCGTGGTGGCGCGGGTATCCGGTTTTCAACGGGGGCGCCAACAACACCAACCCCGGGTGGCCGCTGCGCGGGGCCAAGCCCGCCCGCCCAGGAGGCTTCAGATCACGCCGCCACCGAGCGCCAGCCGCACGATGCCGACCACGATCGCGATGCCGTTGAGCAGCAGCCCGGCCCTGGCGCGGCCGTTGCGCCCGCTGCGCGTGAACAGCACGCCGATCGCGCCGATCGCCGCGCCCACGGCCGCGAACGGGATGAGGAACCAGTTGCCCCATCCCAGCAGCGGAATGAGCGCCACGACCATCCAGCACATCGAAACGATGCCCCACAGCAGGCTGATCAGTCCCATCTTGCTTGCACTCCCCCGGCCACACGTCCGGACATGCTCCACGCGACGCGGCCTGGAGGCGGCTTGTGACTGCGGCGCGGAAAACCGCTCAGGCGCCGTGCACGCCGTCGATCTCCACCGCCAGTTCGCGCCGGCAGATGGCAGCGTGCAGGAGCAGCCGCGGGACACGATCGCCAAACCGTGCGTCGAGGTCCGCGGCAACGATGGACAGATCGTCGAAGTCGCGCACATACACCTTCAGCCGCGTGCCGGCGCCGAAGCGCTCCGGCAGGCTCGGATTGCCAAGGCGCGCCGACGCCAGCAGCGCATCGAAGTTGACGAAGGTTTCTTCCAGCTGCGCCAGCAGTTCGCCGTCGTGCTGCGATGCATGGCCTACCACGGCTGCGGTGCCGGAGAGCAGCAGCGGCATGGTGCTGCCGGAGGGCGGCAGCATGGCCCGCGCGAAGCTGGGCGGCTGTGGGCCGTACTGCCGCGGATAGCGGTAGGCGCTGACCTGGCGCGGGTTCTCGACCGGGATGCCCGGCGTGCGCGCGGCCAGCCAGTAGACCTGGATGGTGCGGTCGTCGTCGCAGCGGCCGATGGCGGTGGCGGCGGGCAGCGCGGTGGCGTCGAAATCGCCCAGCCCGCGCGCGCGGCCCACGCAGAAGCGGCGGTAGCGCTCT
>NZ_SMTF01000030.1 GCF_004357985.1 Luteimonas aestuarii
CCGCATCCCTGCCTTCCGCTCTCGCCCCCTCCTCCGTTTACGGGGGAGGGCTGGGGTGGGGGTGTCTGGCGAAGCGAGGTTGGGTGCGTCGCGTCTGGGCCTCCCCCATCCCGGCCTTCCCCCGTGAACGGGGGAAGGGGCTAAAGCCGGGAAGGAGCTAAAACGGGGAAGGGGTAGCTGCGCGGGAAGGCGTAACGCAAAAGACACGGCGCAGTGTCGTCGCTGCGGCCACCAGGCAACGCCCTGCAGCCGCGGCCTCAGTCCTTCGTCACGCGGTTGATCTCGGCCAGGCTGGTCACGCCCTTCTTCGCCTTCAGCAACGCCGACTGCCGCAGGTTGCGTACGCCGGATTTCTGCGCGGCTTCCTCGATCTGCATGGCGTTGCCGCCGGCCAGGATGATGGTGGCGATTTCGTCGGTCATCGGCATCACCTGGTACACGCCGGTGCGGCCCTTGTAACCGTTGGTGCATTCGTCGCAGCCCACGGCCTCGTACAGCTTGATGCCCTCGTGCACTTCGTCCGAGGTGAAACCCTCGGCCAGCAGCGCGTGGTCGGGGATCTCCGCCGGCCGCTTGCACTTGTCGCACAACCGTCGCGCCAGGCGCTGCGCGATCACCAGCGTCACCGAGCTGGTGATGTTGTACGGCGCGATGCCCATGTTCATCAGGCGCGCCATGGTCTGCGGCGCGTCGTTGGTGTGCAGGGTGCTCAGCACCATGTGGCCGGTCTGCGCCGCCTTGATGGCGATCTCGGCCGTCTCCAGGTCGCGGATCTCGCCCACCATGATGATGTCCGGGTCCTGTCGCAGGAAGCTGCGCAGCGCGGCGGCGAAGGTCATGCCGCGGCGCTCGTTCTGCTGCACCTGGTTCACGCCCGGCAGGCGGATTTCCACCGGGTCTTCGGCGGTGGAGATGTTGCGCGTCTCGTCGTTCAAAATGCCCAGCGCGGTGTACAGGCTGACGGTCTTGCCGCTGCCGGTGGGGCCGGTGACCAGCACCATGCCATAGGGCTTCTGGATGGCCTCCTCGAACAGCTTCTGCTGGTCCGGCTCGTAGCCCAGCTTCTCGATGCCCAGCTTGGCGGCGCTGGCATCCAGGATACGCAGCACCACCTTCTCGCCGAACAGGGTGGGCAGGGTGCTGACGCGGAAGTCGATCTGCTTGGTCTTGCTGAGGTTCAACTTGATGCGGCCGTCCTGCGGGATGCGCTTCTCGGCGATGTCCAGCTGCGCCATCACCTTCAGGCGCGCGGTGATGCGGCTGTTGAGCTTCACCGGCATCCTGGCCGACTGCTTGAGGATGCCGTCGATGCGCAGGCGCACACGGTAGTCGGTCTCGTAGGGTTCGAAGTGGATGTCGGACGCGCCGCGCTTGATGGCATCCACCAGCACCTTGTTGACGAACTTCACCACCGGCGCGTCGTCCTTGCCGTCGCCCACCGTGGCTTCGTTGCGGTCGTCGTCGGCGCCGCCCTCCACGTCCAGGTTCTCCAGTCCGTCGCTGTCGCCCAGCGCGTCGTCCAGGCTGTCGGCGGCCTGCAGCCACAGCTCCAGGGTGCGGCGCAGGGTGTCCTCGTCCACCAGGATGGGTTCCACCGCCAGGTTGGTGTGGAACTTGATCTCGTCCAGGCCGTGGGCGTTGGTGGGGTCGGAGGTGCCCACGTGCAGCTTGCCGCCGCGCTTGAACAGCGGCAGCACGGCGTGCTTGCGCAGCAGTTCCTCGCTGACCAGCCTCACCGCACTGGACTGCCCGTCCATGGCCGAGGGGTCGAACACCGGCATGCCGAACTCGGCGCTGTTGGCCGCCGCCATCTGCGCCGCGGTCACCAGCTTCTGCTCGCGCAGGTACAGGGCGATCTGCTGGCGCGCCTGGGTGGCCTTGTCCAGCGCATCCCGCGCGGCGGCTTCGTCCAGGGCGCCGTCCAGCACCAGCCGGCGGGCGATGCCGGTGATGCCGACGAGGTTGGCGGTGGTGACTGCGTTCATGGCGCTAGAAATCCGAAAGAATTCGAAGAAACTCTACCGCAAGAACGGCACGACGCGCCGCCTATCAGCGGATGACAACAACGAGTCGCAATATTTACGCCGGTAGCCAGAGGTCACGACGTGCTTGACTATCAGGGCTGCAGAGCACAGGTACCGGAGGCCATGTCGCACAGCGTTTCGCGTATACCTGGAAGCTGAGGTCTCGCTGTAATGTTCGTAGCAAGATCCACAGCGTCGTTTGACGTGGTGCACGCTCGACGCGGTGCGGCTTCGGGTGTATCGCCATTCTGGATAGTTGCGATTGCAAAGCTCGCATAGCTCTTGGTCTCCGCCAGACAGGCAGTCTCCGCCGCATTGATGCGGTAGTTGTTGTAGGCAGGCAGAGCAATCGCTGCCAAGATCGCGATGATGGCCACCACGATCATCAGCTCGATCAAAGTAAATCCCCTATTGCGCTTGAACATGCTTTCCCCGGATGTCGTGCCCCAACGTAGTCCATGCAAGTAACGCGCCAGCATTTAGCGAAAAACAGCAAGACGACACAAAAATGTGATCGGCAGCCATGTTTTTGTGACAGTGACTTGGGAGTCACAGTCTGGTCCTACACAAAAAGAAAGGGGCCAAGGGCCCCTTTCTTTCTTAGCGTGCTTTGGTCCGGCGAACTTACGGAACGATTTGGCACGTGGCGTTGGCAAAATCACACTGGGAGTTGCGGGCGCCGGCCGGAGCCGTTGCTGCAACGTTGAAGGTGGTGAAAGTGCCCGGCGCAGCAGTTACGAGGTCCGGAGTCGCTGCGGTGGCGGTGCAAGCAGGACCAGCATGGGTCGGCAAATCAGCAGCGGCGAAGCCGCCATGCACGGCAGCGGTGTACGAGTTGGTGAAGGCCTTCGCCTCCGCCAAACACGCGTTCTCAGCCGAGCGCACGCGGTAGTTATTGTAGGCCGGCAGCGCGATGGCGGCCAGGATGGCGATGATCGCAACAACGATCATCAGTTCGATCAGGGTGAAGCCCTTCTGGGCGCGGCGAACGTTCTTCATGGTGTATCCCCTAGAGGTTGGTTTGTCTTCACGTGCCCCCGTTGGTCGGCAGCGCCGGGTCCTGTGGGCAGCCGTGCAACAGTGCACGTGCAAGGGTACATACGCAGAAGGCGTGCCAACGCTGCCAGGGCAGTGCCAATGTATCGGTTTGCTGGAAAAAGTCTCAAAAACAGGTTGGGTGCCCGAGGGGGGGGTGCCCGCCTTGGTCACATTGCGTCGCAATGTGACGCAATCGGGCGGTTTGGCTGCTGCGCGGCTGTCGCGAGGCATGCGACCTGCGCCGTTTGACGTGGCAGACATGCCGTGAGCGGCGGCGGCCCGGGCGGCGAGATGGCAATGCGGCAGGTTGCCAACGCGAACGATCCCGCGCGGGCGGTCCGTGCGGGGGCGGGGCAGATGGTGCGCGTGGCCCTGCCCACGATGGGGTGCGACGTGGTTTGGTCCTCGTTCGCGCCCAAGGATGCTCCTACGGGGTGCGATGTGGGATCACGCGCGACGCAGCCCCGCTTTCGTAGGAGCGGCCTTGGCCGCGACTGGGTTGCGATGTTGTTTGGTTCCCGTTCGCGCCCAAGGATGCTCCTACAGGGTGCGATGTGGGATCACGCGCGACGCAGCCCCGCTTTCGTACGA
>NZ_SMTF01000002.1 GCF_004357985.1 Luteimonas aestuarii
TGTCCGTCGCAGGCCCAGGCGATGTCGCCATCGCGGCCGTGCCGCACCGGGGCTTGGGTACGCCAGACCTCGAACGGCGCCGCGCCATGGGGTTGCAGCGGCACACGCAGGTAGCGCGGGTCGTCGTGGCGGGGCGCGTGGTTGCCGAAACCCAGGACCGCCAGCACGTCGGGGGCGGCCAGCAATGCATCGGGGGTGCCTGCCTGCACATAGTCGACGTGCAGGCGGGGCGGCGCCTGCGGCGGCAGTGGCGCGGGCCGGCTCACGGATTGCCCTCGTGCAGGGTGTCGCCGGCGAAGGCCTCGCGGACCTGCCGGCGGCGTCGCAGCCAGCCGCGGAGTGCGGCGGGGGCGATGGCGATGGCATTGATCGCGTAGATCGCGCGGAAGGCATGCAGGCGCCAGCGCACCGCGCGGTTGTCGAACACGTCGCCGGCCAGCATCGAGATCACTGCCTGTTCGATCTGCCAGTCGTTGCGCGGCGCCGAGAAGATGCGCTGCATCACCGGCGTGGTGAAGCGATGGATGAACCACGAAAAATGCTTCAGGCCGCGGCGCAGGCGCTTGTCCATCGCGCGCTGCAGGGCGGCTTCGCGCGCGGGCTGGCGCAGTGCGCCGTCGACCACGTCGGCCGCGTGCTCGGCGCTGTTCATGCCCAGGTACACGCCGGACGAGAACACCGGGTCGATGAAGGCGAAGGCATCGCCCGCCATCACCCAGCCCGGCCCGGCCATGCGCGTGCACTGGTACGAGTAGTTGCCGGTGGCGTGCACCGGGGCGATCCGTTCCGCGTGCTGCATCCGTTCGCGCACCGTGTCGGTGCGCAGCAGGGTCTGCATCAGGAAGGCTTCGTTGTCGCCGCGGCGCTGCTTCAGGTACTCGGGCAGGCAGACCGCGCCCACGCTCATCACGTCGTCGCGCAACGGGATCAGCCAGTACCAGCCATGCTCGAACCGGTCCACGGTGATGTTGCCGGCGTCGTCGCCCTCGCGACGGGTCACGCCGCGGAAGTGGCTGAAGATCGCCGCCGACTGGTGCAGCGCGCTCTTGCGCTTGAGCTTGAGCTTGTTGCCAAGGAAGGTGTCGCGGCCGCTGGCATCGACCAGGTAGCGGGTGCGCAGCGACAGCGCGTTGCCGTCGGCATCGCGGGCATGCACCAGCGAGGGCCGCCCGTCTGCGTCGGACTCGACCTGCTCCACCTTGACCCGCTCGCGCGCATCCACGCCGTTGGCGCGGGCATGCTCGAACAGCAACTGGTCGAACTCGGAACGGCGCACCTGGAAGGCATGGTCGAACTTCGGCGACAGGGCGCGGTCGAAGCGGAACACGTGGGTGGTGCCGTCCTCGGGCGTGCCGGGCATGTGCACCGGGAAGTCGGCGCCTGCCTTGTGCACGCCGATCGCGCGCACCTGCTCCAGCACGCCCAGGCGCTCGAGGATCGGCAGGTTCATCGGCAGCAGCGATTCGCCGATGTGGAAGCGCGGGTGTGCGTCCTTCTCCAGCAGCACCACGCGCCAGCCCTTCCGCGCGAGCAGCGTGGCGGCGGTGGTGCCGGCCGGGCCGCCGCCGATGACCACCACGTCCGCGTCCTGCGACATGACTTCCGGATGCACTGCAGCGGTGGCGTTGGCGGTGGCGGCGGGGTGCATCCGTTCGGTCGGGTGGCGTGGTGGCGCGCATCATAGCGGAAGCACCGCCCGCGGCCGATGCCGACGCGGTGCTTGCGCCGCGGTCGCCGATGCCGGAAGGTGGCGCCCTGCCAACATCCGGGAATCCCCATTCATGTCCGCACAAACCGATGCCGAGCGCGCGCTCGCCGAACTCCTGGTCGACAGCCTGAACCTGGAGGACGTGCAGCCGGGCGACATCGATCCCGAAGCCCCGCTGTTCAACGCCGGCCTGGGCCTGGATTCGATCGACGCGCTGGAACTGGCGCTGGCGATCAGCAAGCAATACGGCTTCCAGCTGCGCTCCGACAACGACGAGAACCGGCGCATCTTCGCGTCGCTGCGCGCGCTGTCGGCGCACGTCGAACAGCATCGCACCACCTGACCCCGCTTGGTCTTCCTGCTGCAACTGCTGCTTGCGCTGGGCTATACCGTCCTGGCGCACCTGGCCAGCGCGTGGCAGCAGCCGGGCTATGCGCTGGCCGCGATGCTGGCGCTGGCGGTGTTGCTGTGGGCCGAACCGCTGCATGCGCGTCGTGGCTGGGCCTGGCTGAGCCTGCCGTTGGCGCTGGCGGCGTGCTGGCTGCTGTACCGGCAGGGCTACGCGATGCTGCCGCTGCTGCTGGTGCCGGTGGCCTTCGTGCTGCTGGTGGCCTGGGTGTTCGGGCGCAGCCTGCGGCCCGGGCGGATACCGCTGATCACCCGGATCATGGTGGCGGTGGAGGGCAAGCCGCTGGACGCGGTGGAGCCGGTGCTGCTGCGCTACACCCGCGGACTGACCGCGGCATGGACGTCGGTGCTGGTAGTGCTGGCGTCGCTGAACCTGCTGCTTGCGCTGATCGCCAGCCCGGGAGGACTGCTGGCGATGCTGGGGGTGGATGCACCCTTCACGGTCACGCCGGAGCAGTGGTCGCTGGCGGCCAACCTGCTCAACTGGGGGTTGGTGGGTGGCTTTTTCCTGGGCGAGTATCTGGTCCGGGCACGCAGGTTCCCGGGGCGCTATCGCAGCTTCGCGGATTTCCTGCGCAAGCTGGCGGGGCTGGGGCCTGTGTTCTGGCGGGACGTGCTGCGCTGAGGCGCGGCGTCAGTGGCTTGTCCGGGCGACGGGCGGGAACGGGACGGGTAGGAAACAGGAACGGTATCCTTAGTCGTTATGGCCGACATCATGCAAAACCCGGGTGTTTCGCACGTTCCGGCGGGCGCGTTGCGCACCGCGTTCAACGCCCTGCGACTGGGACTGGGCATGCTGTGGACGGCGGCCTGCATCTCGCTGGCGCTGCTGGTGCACGTGCTGAGCCTCGGCCGCACGGACTGGGCGCTGCGGATGGCGTCATGGCTGTGGGCACCCGGCCTGCTGCTCGAGGCCGGTGCCACCTGGACCGTGGAAGGCCGCGAGCGCGTCGACTGGTCGCGCAACTACCTGGTGGTCGCCAACCACCAGTCGATCTTCGACATCTGCGCCCTGTTCATCGCGCTGCCGGTGCCGGTGCGCTTCCTGTTGAAGCAGGAGATGAAACGCGTGCCGTTCGTGAACTGGTATGCGCAGGCCACCGGCATGCTGTTCGTCGCGCGCGAGGACCGGCGCGCAGGTCCGGCAATGCGCCGCGATGCCGCCGAGCTGCTGGGCAAGGGCCGCAACCTGCTGCTGTTCCCGGAAGGCACCCGTACCCGAACCGGGGCATTGGGCAGCTTCAAGAGCGGGTCGTTCCAGTCGGCGGTCGACGCCGGCGTGGACGTGCTGCCGGTGGCGGTGATGGGGACCGGTGCGATCTGGCCGGTCGCGGGTTTCCGGCATGTGCGTGGCGGACCGGTACGTGTGCGCATCGGGACGCCGATCCCGGTGCGTGACGCCGCGGGTGCGCCGCTGCCGCGGCAACAGCTGGCGCGGCAGGCCCAGGACAGCGTGCAGGCGATGCTGGACGCGGCGGCATGACCACGGTGCAGGGCGCTTTCAGCATCGGCGCGGACCATCCCTGCCTGCCCGGGCACTTCCCCGGCAATCCGCTGGTGCCGGGCGTGGTGATCCTGGATCGTGTGGTCGCGGTGCTGGAAGCGCACCACGGGACGCTGGGGCGGTTGCGCTTCCCCCAGGTGAAATTCGTGCAGCCGTTGCGTCCCGGCGAAGCCGCGCGGGTGACGCTGGAACCGCTGCCGGGCGACTCGCCACGCTGGCGTTTCCGCGTGGAGCGCGATGCCACCCTGCTGGCCAGCGGCGACGTCGCCGCCGACGCGATGGTCGCCGCATGAGCAGCGAATGGAAGCAGCGCCGCGAAGGCGGCAGCCCCTTGGCGATGCGCCTGCTGCGGGCACTGAGCTGCCGGCTGGGGCGCGGCCCCGCGCGCCTGCTGCTCTATCCCATCGTGCTGTACTTCCTGCTGCGTCGCGGCGCCGAGCGGCAGGACTCGCGCGCCTACCTCAATCGCGTACTCGGACGGCCCGCCACGCTGCGCGACGTGGCGCGCCACATCCACACCTTCGCCTCGACCATCCTCGATCGCGTGTTCCTGCTGCGCGAGGACATCCGCGGCTTCGATGTACGCACCGAAGGACTGGGCACCCTGAACCGTCATCTGGATGCGGGGCGCGGCGTGTTGCTGTTCGGCTCGCACCTGGGCAGTTTCGAGGCCTTGCGCGTACTGTCGCGACAGCGCCCGGAATGCAAGATCCGCGTGCTGCTCGACCGCAGCCACAGCCGCGCGGTGACCGAGATGCTGGATGCGCTGAATCCGGAGATCGCCGCCTCGGTGATCGATGCCGGGCAGGACGGCCCGTCGATCGCGCTCGCCATCGGCGAGGCGCTGTCGCAGGGCGCGATGGTGGCCCTGCTGGTCGACCGCAGCCATGCCGGCAGCGCGGTCGAGTACGTTCCGTTCCTCGGTGAGCCCGCGGCATTCCCCACGGCCCCCTGGCTGCTCGCGGCCGTGCTGAAGGTACCGGTGATGCTGACCTTCGGGCTGTACCGCGGCGGCAATCGCTACGACCTGGTGTTCGAACCGTTCAGCGAAGGCATCGAGCTGCCGCGCGGGAAGCGGCGCGAGGGCGTGGTCGCGCTCATCCGCCGTTACGCGGCGCGGCTGGAACATCATGCGCGCAGCGCTCCCTACAACTGGTTCAATTTCTATGACTTCTGGAAACGCGACGATGCGGTGGCCACGACTGGCCATGGCCTGCCTGCTGCCGATGCTGCTGGCCATGCCGGCATTGACGGCGTCCGCCGCACTGCAGGCTGACGGCACCGTGCGCGCCGGCGCAGCATCCGCCGGCACGGTCGATGCCGACTGGATCCTGCGCCGCCTGCAGCGTCCGCCGCCGGTCAGCACGCCGTTCGTCGAACTGCGCGGCTCGGCGACGCTGAAGCAGCCGCTGCAGCTGTCGGGCACCTACCGTCGCCCCGATGCCAATACGCTGGTGCGCGAGGTAAGCGCGCCCTATGCGGAAACCACCACCATCCGCAATGGCGAGGCGACCATTGCCCGCGAGGGCCGCACGCCGCGCCGGTTCTCGCTGGCGCGCGTACCGGAACTTGCCGCGCTGCAGGGCGGCTTCGGTGCGCTGCTGTCCGGCGACCGCGCGGCGATCCAGTCGCAGTACACGCTGGAAGCCGTCGGCGCGCCCGGCAGCTGGATGCTGGTGATGCGCCCGCGCGATGCGCGTGCGGCGAGCCGGCTGGATTCGATCGTGCTGCGCGGCCGCGATGACGAACTGCACTGCATCGAATCGCGCCCGGTGCAAGGCGATCCGCAGCCGACCCTGCTGGGTCCGGTCGCGGCGCGCACGCCGACGCTGGATTCGCTCGACGCCGCACTGCGGCTGTGCCGCGAACCGTCGCGTTGAATCCGGGCGGTTTCCTCGACACGCTGCAGCAGCGCCCCGGCCTGCGGCTGGCGCTTGCGTTGGCCTGGCTGGTGCTGCTGCTGGCCGCCGGCTGGTGGACCAGCACGCGGCTCGAGTTCAGTGGTGACCTGCGCCGGTTCCTGCCCGACCCGCGCACGCCGGAACAGCGCCTGCTGGTCGATGAGCTCGGCGATGGTCCCGGCTCGCGCTTGCTGCTGGTGGCGCTGTCGGGCGACGTACCGGAAACCTTGGCGGCGCAATCGCAGGTGCTGCATGACGCGCTGGCCGCCGACCCGCGCTACAGCGTGGTCGCCAATGGCGGCGACGCGGGGCTCGATGCGTTCCCGGAACACCTGCTGCCCTATCGCTACCTGCTGACGTCGTCGTTCGACGACGCGCCGCTGGATGCGGACACGCTGCGCGATGCGCTCGATGCGCGCTTGCAGGACCTCGGCTCGCCGGCGGCGGCCCTGGTCGAACCGTTGTTGCCGTCCGATCCCACGCTGGAAACGCTGGCACTGGCCGATGCCTGGGCGCCGAACGCAGCGCCCGAGCGCCTGCACGGCGTGTGGTTCGACCGCGCGGGCGAACAGGCGCTGCTGCTGGTGGAAACCCATGCCGCCGGGTTCGACCCGACGGGGCAGGTGGAGGCGGTGGAGGGCATCGAGGCGCTGTTCGACGCTGCGCGTGGCGACAGTGCCAGCACGCTGGAGATGACCGGACCGGGCGCGTTCTCGGTCGAGATCGGCGGGCGCACGCAGCGCGAGGCGCAACGCATCGGCCTGGCCGACACGATTGGCCTGATCCTGCTGCTGTGGTTCGCCTACCGCAGCTGGAAGCAGCCGCTGCTGGGCGTGCTGCCGCTGGCAAGCGCCGGCATCGCCGGGTTGACAGCGGTCGCACTGCTGTTCCCGGGCGGCGTGCACGGCATCACCATCGCGTTCGGCTTCACCCTGATCGGCGTGGTGCAGGACTACCCGATCCATTTCTTCAGCCACCAGCGCGCCGGACTGTCGCCCTGGCGCAACGTGCGCGCGCTGTGGCCGGCGCTGTCGACGGGCGTGGTCTCGACGTGCATCGCCTACGCCACTTTCCTGTTCTCCGGCGTGGATGGCCTGCGCCAGCTGGCGGTGTTCACCATCGCCGCGCTGGCGGTGGCGGCCTTGGCGACGCGGTTGCTGCTGCCGGCGATCGTCGATCCGTCGCCACCCGATCTGGCGCACTCGCCGCGGTTGCAGCGGCTATGGCATCGCATCGAAGCGCTGCCGCGACCGAAGTGGTCGCTGGCGCTGCTGGCGCTGCTGGCACTGGCCGCGATCGTGTTCAGCCCCGGCCCGTTCTGGCAGAACGACCTGTCGAAGCTGACGCCGGTGCCGGCCGATGCGCTGGCGCGCGACGCGCAGCTGCGCGAGGAACTCGGCGCGCCCGACGTGCGCTACGTGCTGGTCGCGGAAGGTGGTGGCGCCGACGGTGTGCTGCAGGCCACCGCGGCGCTGCGCCCGGCGCTCGATGCGCTGGTGGCGCGGGGCGCGTTGGATGGTTACGACATGGCGGCGCGCTACCTGCCGGCCGCCGAGGTGCAGCGGGCGCGGCAGGCGGCCCTGCCCGAAGCGCCTGCGCTGCAGGCGATGCTGGATGACCTGCTGGCCGACTCACCGTTCCGCGCCGATGCGTTCGCGCCGTTCGTCGAGGACGTGGCCGCGGCGAAATCCGCGCCGCTGCTGCAGCGTTCCGACTTCGACGGCACACCGCTGGCGACGGCGTTGTCCGGACTGCTGCTGGAACGCGATGGGCGCGCGACCGCACTGGTGTCGCTGAGTGGGCTGGACGATCCGGACGACGTCGCGGCATTGGCGGGCGAAGGCGACGGCGTCGCGCTGCGCCTGCTGGATATGAAGGAGGCGTCGGAGTCGCTGGTCGCCGAATACCGTGGCCGCGTGCTCGCCGCGATGGCGGTCGCACTCGTGCTGCTGGTGGCGACGGTGTGGCTGTCGCTGCGTGCCGCGTCGCGCGCGTGGCGGGTGCTGATGCCGACGCTGCTGACGTTGCTGATCATCGTCGCGGTGCTGCGATTGTGCGGGGTCGAGCTGACCCTGTTCCACCTGGTGTCGCTGATCCTCGCCGCGGGCCTGGGGCTCGATTACGCGCTGTTCTTCGAACACGCCGGCGACAGTCGCGACGAGCAGGTGCGCACGCTGCACGCGGTGCTGGTGTGCAGCCTGATGACGCTGCTGGTGTTCAGCCTGCTGGCGCTGTCGTCGATCCCGGTGCTGCGCGCCATCGGCGTGACGGTGACGCTGGGCGTGGCCTGCAACTTCGTGCTGTCGCTGCTGGTGGCGCGGCATCGCGCGGCGATCGTGGCGGCGCGCGCGGACGAGGGGATGGCGACATGACGATCGACCGCGCTGCGATCCTGGCGATGGTGCCGCACCAGGGTGCGATGTGCCTCTGGGAGGAGGTGCTCGACTGGAGCGATACGCAGGTGCGCCTGCGTGGCGCCAGCCATCGTGATCCTGCCAATCCGCTGCGCAGCGATGGTGTGCTGCGCGCGCTGCACCTGTGCGAATACGGTGCACAGGCGATGGCCGTGCATGGCGGCTTGCGTGCACGCGCGTCCGGCGGTGCGGTGCGGCCGGGGATGCTGGTGGCGCTGCGCGGGGTCGTGCTGCACGTGGCGCGGATCGATGATCTGGCAGGCGACCTGGTGTGCGAGGCCGAGGTGCTGGCGGAGGGTGGGGACAGCCAGCAGTATGGGTTCCGGATCAGCTGCGATGGGGTGTTGCTGGCGGAGGGGCGGGCGGCGGTGATGTTGGGCTGATACGTTTCTCGCCAGGTCGTTCGGGTGAGGCGTTGTTTCGCAGGGAGTGCGGCTGATGCGCCAAGCGCTTCCCTATCCGCCGAGATTAATGTTTGCTCATGTCATCCTCGCGAAGGCGGGGGCGGGGGCGGGGGCGGGTTGCTTGCGAGCCCTAGGCTCGCGCCCGGTCAAACGACTGGGCGCAATGCGCGAGTGCTGGGGGTTCGATGATCCATGCAAACTGTCCTTCGGTCATGACGCGACACGCTCGATTGGATTGAACTGTACTCCAGAGCATTTCGCCCGCAGGCGGGCGAGTTCATTTCTTTTTGCGGGCCCAAAAAGAAACGAACCAAAGAAAAAGGGCCTTCCCCGACAGAGCTAACCGAGCATGTTGGACTCGACGGGATTTTTCGACAGGACATCCCTGTCCCGTCGAAAAACGGCGGGCGTCCTGCCCGCCGCCCTCCGGGTCTGGATGATGTCCTTGATTCCGGACAAAAAGCTGGTGCTCGCTGAGCAATCCGGCGCATACAATCCGGTCATGGACAAGGCAATCAAACGCGCTCTCGTGACGGGCGGTAGTGGTGATATTGGCGGGGCGATCTGCCGGCGGCTGGCGGCGCA
The DNA here is from genome assembly GCF_004357985.1 of Luteimonas aestuarii. Taxonomy (GTDB): domain Bacteria; phylum Pseudomonadota; class Gammaproteobacteria; order Xanthomonadales; family Xanthomonadaceae; genus Luteimonas; species Luteimonas aestuarii. The sequence goes on from NZ_SMTF01000002.1 coordinate 8,925, forward strand.
GGGGCTGCATGTGGTCGTGCATGCCAACGGCAACCGGGCGCGGGCCGAGGCGGTGGTGGGCGACATCGTTGCGGCGGGCGGCAGTGCCGAGGGGGTGGCGTTCGATGTCGCCGATGCCGAGGCGACGGGTTCCGCCATCGCGGCACTGCTCGAAGGCGGGCCGATCCAGGTCATCGTGAACAACGCCGGCATCCACGACGATGCACCGATGGCGGGCATGTCGGCCACGCAGTGGAAACGCGTGGTCGACGTGTCGCTGCATGGATTCTTCCACGTCACCCAGCCGCTGCTGCTGCCGATGGCGCGCAAGCGCTGGGGGCGCATCGTCAGCGTGTCGTCGGTGGTGGCGGTATTGGGCAACCGCGGGCAGGCGAACTACGCCGCGGCCAAGGCCGCGCTGCATGGCGCGACGAAATCGCTGGCGCGGGAGATGGCGTCGCGTGGCATCACCGCCAACGTGGTCGCCCCGGGCGTGATCGCCGGCAGCATGGCGTCGGACGCGTTTCCCGAGGAGATGGTGCGCCAGGTCGTACCCGCGGCGCGCGCCGGCACGCCGGACGAAGTGGCCGCGCTGGTCGCGTTCCTGTGTTCCGATGAGGCCGGTTACATCAACGGCCAGGTGATCGGCATCAATGGCGGGATGGGCTGACCCACCCAGCATCCGGATGCGCTGAACCCCGTGGGGAAGCGGGATGCGCAAGTTCCGCCGGGAGGCTTGCCTGGCTGCACCCAGCCCGGAACATGTGCGTGGATGGGATTCGCGATTGCGCAGGTCCGCTGTCGCCGCGGGTCGCGGCCCGATATCCGCTTGGTTGCGGCGGCACCGGACCTGCGCTGGATCCATCGCGGGCAGCCACGGAAAGAGGGCACCTGCCGCCGGTGTTCCCGCGGTGCAATCCGACACCCTTTCGGGATGCCGTTAGTTGGTGTTCCGCCTCCTCGCGTGGCGGCCGGTGCAGAGCGATTGCCGCGAGGACGCTTCCGTCAGGCCGCGTCCGCGTACCAGACCGCATGCAGGGACGCCGGGGCAGGGGAATCGCCAGACAGGAGCGCACCCAGTCCCTGGTCGTCGATGTCCGGGTGGCGCCTGCGCGCGTGCTGCAGCACTTCCGCCGCCAGCCAGCGCATGCGGTCGACATTGGCGGCGATGCGCGCGGCGAAGCCGTCGTCGTCGAGCGTGTCGTGCAGGGCGCGGTTCATGTCGTGGAACCAGTCGATGCGGAACTGGTCCAGCAGGCGCGCCGCGGGGCCGTCGTGGCCTTCGTTGCGGCGCCCCCACTCCCGCAGCATCGGCTGCATCGCGAGGTTGAGCGCGCGCGCCGCCTCGAACGCGGGACGCAGCCGGCCCAGCATCGCCACGTCGGTCATGCGTCCGGCGAAGAACAGCGGCGACAGCAGCGACCAGTAATACGTGTAGTCCCAGATCACCTTGACCGGCATCACCTGCGCATCGCCGAACAACGCGTACTGGTCCTGGTAGAGCGTCAGCGTGTTTTCGTAGAACGAAAAGAACAGCTGCTGGTAGAGCGACGCGTACGGAGCGAACGCGGCGCCCGCCGCGTCTTTCGCGACCAGGTCGCAGATGTAGGTATTGGCGATGGCGATGAAATCCGTGCCCGGCGAATAGAACGGATCGAGGAACACGCCGGATTCGCCGGTGAGCGCCCAGCGGCGCTCCGAGAACACCTGCTTGCAGCCGTGCGAGAAGTGGCGCAGGAACAGGAAATCCTGCAGCGTGTGCTGGCTGCGGTCGAGGCTGGCGGCGACCTGCGGCTGGTGCCGGCGCAGCCAGTCCATCGCCTTGTCGTGGGTGTTCATCGTTTCCAGCGGATGCATCTTCGCGTCGCAGACGATGCCCAGCGAGTGCGCGCCGGACGACAGCGGGATCAGCCAGAACCAGTAGCCGGGCCCGCACATGTGGTTGGTCGAACGCCAGCGGTCGGGCGGGGTGCAGCGCTGCAGCCACTGCGCGTCCTCGGACCACGCGTTGGGATCGACGATGCCGTCCACGCGCCACCAGGCGGCATTGGCGTCGTGGGCGTTCGGCTGGGCGAGGTCGAGCTTGCGCTTGAGCAGCCCTGCCCGGCCGCTGGCATCCACCAGCCAGCGACAGGCGATTTGTCGCGTCTCGCCTTCGTGTTCGTAGGTGACGCCGTGGTCGCCCTCGCCGTCGTCGAGATCAAGCGTGCGTACCACGGCGCCGTCGTTGAACGCGATGCCGGCGGCGCGGGCGCGTTCGCCGAGGAAGTTCTCGAAGCGGCCGCGGTCGATCTGCCAGGATGGCGTCGGCAGGATCTGGCTCACGCCCAGCTCGGTGCAGCGGTCGACGCGATCGCTGCCTTCCGAGAAGAAGAAGCGGAAGCCGAACTTGCGGATCTGCTCGCTGTCGAGATGCTCGCGCAGCCCCAGCACGTTGGCCAGGTAGTGCGCACCGATCTCGACCGTCGACTCGCCCACTTTGTGGGCGGCTTCGCGCACCGGATGCGTGTGCCGTTCCAGCACCGTGATGGACAGGTCCGGCGATTGCTGCCGCAGTTGCAGCGCGAGCGTCAGGCCCGCCAGCCCGCCGCCGAGGATGGCGACATCGACGCGTCGTGCGCCAGCGGGCGAGTGTTGCGATATCGAAGCCATCAACGTGCCTCCTGCAGGGCGGAGGACGACATGATCGCGCCTGCGCCGGGGTCATGGATGACCGGGGGATGACGCCGCGCCTCGCGATAGGCGCGCAGCACCTGGCCGCGCGCGACCACCTGCGCCACCACGTGGGTGGTAATGCGCTGCAGGTCGCGGAACAGGCGGAAATGGCTCTTGCGGAACTGCTCGCTGCCGCCGCAGGTGGCGTAACGCGTTTCCACCGGGACCGACACCACGCCGAAGCCCAGCCCGCGCGCGGCCGAGATCAGGATCTGCGCCTCGAACACGAAGCCTTCGCCGGGCACGTCCTGCAATGCCAGCACCGGTGCCGGATACAGCCGCTGCCCGCTCTGGCTGTCCACCAGCCGGAAGCCGCAGGCCCAGGCCAGGCCCCAATCGCCGAAGTCGTTGCCGATGCGCCGGTACCAGGGCTGGGTGGAGCGCTTCTTCAGTCGCGCGCCGTTGACGATGTTGCCAGGATGCGCGTTGGCCGCGGCGATCATGCGCGGGATGTCGTCGGCGTGGTGCTGGCCGTCGCCATCCATCGTGACCACGGCGGCCATGCCTTGGCGCAAGGCCTCGGCGAAGCCGTCGCGCAAAGCTTGCCCCTTGCCCATGCGCGCCCCGTGGCGCAGCAGGGTGACCGGCAGCGCGGCGACGATGGCGGCGGTGTCGTCATCGGAGCCGTCGTCCACCACGATCACGCGGTCGCACTGCGCAAGCGCACCTTCGACCACCTCGCGGATGCGCAGCGCTTCGTTCAGCGCCGGGATCACCACCGCCACGTTGCCGCGATACAGGCGCGTCTGCTCAGCCATGCGCGAACTCCACGGCCAGCACGCGGCCGCCGCTGGCGTCCAGCGCCACGCGGGGCGCTGCATTCGCAAGCGCATCGAACAGCGGGAGCATCGGTGCCATGGCGTTGCGCGGCGCATGGCGCGACAGCGCGCCTTCGCCTCCGCTGGCCGTGTCGTCCTGCAGCGTGATCGAAAGGCCGGGGCCATCGCCCTCGCGCACCAGCACCAGGGCTGCGCCGAGCAGGCCTTCGCTCTGCGTCATCGTGCCCAGCAGGCCGACGGCAGTGGTGTCGTAGGCGGCGAGGAGCACGGCCTTTTCGCCGCCTGCGAGCTGCAGCAGCGCTTCCAGCAGGCCCTGCGCGAAGGTCGCGCCATGCGCACTGATCGCCGTGGCCGCGCGCGTGCAGCCGGCACCAATGGTCCAGTAGCCCGCGGCGGCGTTGTGCACGGAGTTGTGGAACTTCGTCGGCGAGATGTCGGTCGGCGATTCCGCGAGCGTGGCGCACATGTAGTCGGTGATGCCGAGGTCGCCATGCGTCGATGCGAATACGGATGGCAGTGACGCGGGATCGACGCCGGCGTCCTGGCACGCGGCCAGCGCAACCTCCAGCGCAACGGCCACCGAGGGCGGCGCACGCCGACGCTCGTTGGGGGCCAGCAACTGCGGCGAAGGCTTCGCCGGCGCATCGACCGGCAGGCCACCGCCGCGGGCGAATGCGCGGGCGGCCGGCCAGTCGGGAAGCCCGTTCGCCCAGAAGCCGATGCCGGCGATGCGCGCCTGCAGGGCACTCATGCCGCCACCGCCTTGCCGAACACCAGCGAGCAGTTGTTGCCGCCGAAGCCGAACGAGTTGTTCATGGCGAACGCGATGTCGCGCGCGGCGTTGTCGAAACGGATCTGCGGGCCGCAGGCCGGATCGGGCGTCTCGCTGCCGAGGGTGCCTGGCAGCACGCCGCGTTCCAGTGCAAGCAGGGCGACCACAGATTCGACGATGCCCGCCGCGCCCAGCGTGTGCCCGGTCCAGCCCTTGGTGGAGCTGGCATGCAGCGTGTCCGGGAACAGCGCGGCGACGGCGCGCGCCTCGACCGCATCGTTCGCGGGCGTGGACGTGCCGTGCAGGTTGAGGTAGCCGACGCTCGCGGCATCGATGCCCGCACGTGCCAGCGCATCGCCCATCGCCAGCATGGCGCCAAGGCCTTCGGGATGTGGTGCCGACATGTGGTGCGCGTCGCTGGATTCGCCGTAGCCGCGCAACTGCAAACCGGTGTCGCCGTCGCGGGCGCGTTCCAGCAGCGCGAAGCCACCGGCCTCGCCCAGCGACAGGCCATCGCGCGTGGCATCGAACGGGCGACAGCGCGCGCGCGAGACCAGGCCCAGGGCATTGAAGCCGAACAGCACGCTGCCGCACAGCGTGTCCACGCCGCCGACCAGCACCGCATCGGCCACGCCCGCCTGCAGCATGCGCGCGCCTTGCGCAAACACCTTCGCACTCGACGAGCACGCCGTGGCCACGGTGATGCACGGCCCGCGCACGCCGGTGGCGTGCTGCACGAAATCGCCCAGCGAATGCGGCGTATGCACGATGGGGCGGGCAAGGTCGTCGGGGAAGCGCGCACTGCCATCGGCATCCGCGACGGCGCGTGCATAGCCTTCCTCGCTGGCGCCGATGCTCGAGGTGGACGTGCCGATGACCGCCGCGACGCGCGTGGCGCCGTGGCGCTCGATCGCGGCCTGCACCGCCGCCGCCATGCCGTCCTGCTGCAGCGCCAGCCACGCGAGCCGGTTGTTGCGGCATTCCCAACCGGCGAGTGCATCGGGCAGGGGGGCGTCTTCCACGCCATCCACGCGTCCGATCCAGGTGGGCAGCGGCGCATCGCCGAAGTCGTTGGCGCGCAACCCGCCCCGACGGGCGTGCAATGCGTCCGCCTGCGCCGCCTGCCCGCGTCCCAGCGCAGTCGTGGCGGTGTACGCGCGGATGGCGACGGCAGGCATCGGCGGGGGATGTGTCGCAGGCACTCGGAACGTCCGTTTCGATGAGCCAGCGAGTATAGCCAGCGGCCGGTGACGGTAGACTGCCGCCCACTCCACGGGACCGCTGCGATGGCCCGCACCCGACTGGCGCACCGGTTCAGCTTGCTGTCCGACCGCGACGTGCTGCATTCGCTTGCGGTCACCGGGCTGGCCTGCATCGCCAGCGTGGGGCTGGTCTATGCCGCCTATCTGCTGCATGTGGTGCGGACCGCAAGGAACGCACCGGTGGTGCCTGCGCACGGACGTCGCGTGCTGCTGTTCGGCAAGCATGCGCCGCAGGGGCGGCTGGACACTGACTTCGAGGCGCGGGTGGCGCGAGCGGCCGCGCTCTGGCGGGCACGTCCGCCCGAGGCCATCCTGCTGCTGGGCGGTGGTGCGGAAGGCACCCTGTCCGAGGCGGCGATCGCGCGCGAGGCCCTGTTTGCCCGCGGCTTGCCCCCGGATGCGCCGCTGGTGATCGAAGACCGGTCGCGCGACACCCTCCAGAACCTGCGCAACGCGCGCACCCTGCTGCAGGCGGGGGATTCCACGGATGCGGCGGGCTGCGTCACCCTGCTCAGCAGCCGGTACCACCTGGCCCGTTGTGCTCTGTTCGCCCGTGGCCTGGGCCTGCGCTGGGAGTTGTGCGCGGCCGAGCCGGCGTTGTCCTGGCGACCCATGACGGCATGGCGCCTGGCGGGCGAGGCGGCCTATGTCTGCTGGGTCGACATCGGCACCCGCTGGGCGCGGCTGATCCGGCACCAACGCATGCTGGCGAAGGTTGGCTGAAGCGCGATAACGTACATCCCGTCGCGGGCCAGCGGGCAAGGGGGATGGGATGGCGTCCAAGGCACCGAAGACCAGGCCGGAAACACGGGATGCCGGGGCCTTCATCGACGGCATCGACAATCCGCAGCGCCGCGAGGACGCGCGCACCCTGCTGGCGATGATGCGCGCGGCGACCGGCTGCGAACCGGTGATGTGGGGTGCGAGCATCGTCGGCTTCGACCGCTATCGCTACCGGTATGAAAGCGGCCGGGAGGGCGACTGGCCGATCGTCGGGTTCTCGCCGCGCAAGCAGGCGCTTGTCCTGTACGTCATGCCGGGTTTCGATGGCTATGACGACTTGCTGGCCAGGCTGGGCAGGTTCACCCACGGCAAGTCCTGCCTGTACGTGAAGCGCTTGTCGGACGTGGATCCGGTGGTCCTGGATGCGCTGGTCCGGGCCTCGGTGGCCGACATGCGCCGGCGGTATCCGCCTGCATCCGGCTGACGCGCCGTTCATGCAGTCGGGCGGATGATGCAGGGGTCGACAGGGAGGATCACGTCATGCATCCCAACCGTTTTTCACGCTTCCTCTGGCTGGCCGGCGCCCTGCTGGTGCTGGCCGGCTGCGCCAGCTCGCATACGCTGACCGGCAATCCGCGGCCGGCGATCGATCCGGCTGAAGTCCGGCTCTACTTCGGACCGCCCGCGGGCGGATACGAGGAAATCGCGCGGCTCAACGTGTCCAGCGGCGCGTTCACCTATGGCGAGCAGAACAAGGCCAACGCCATCGAAGCCCGGCTGCGTCGCGAGGCGGCCCGGCTGGGCGCGAACGGCGTGCTGTTCCAGGGCACGGCCGATGGCTATGGCAACAGCGGCGTCAGCGTCGGCGGTGGCGTGGGCCGGGGCGGCGGCCGGAGTTTTTCCAGCGTTGGCGTGGGCGTGAACATCTCGCCCACGCAGAAGTACGCCAACGGCATCGCCATCCATGTGCCGAACCCGCCGCCATTGCAGGCGCCGCCTCCGCAGGAGTAAGCGGCGTTGTGATCCACGGACACGGCGGCGCGATGCCGCCGTGTCCGCATGTGGCTCAGCGCACCAGGCAGCGCTGGAAGAAGCCCTCGGCCAGCCGGTAGCGGTGCAGCGCATCGCTGCCGCGCAGGCCGTGCTTGGCGCCGGGATAGGTCATCAGCTCGAACGGCGTGCCGCGGCGCTGCAGGTCGGCCATCAGTTCGGTCGAATGCGTGAACAGCACGTTGTCGTCGGCCATGCCGTGCACCAGCAGCAGCGAACCCGGGCGGATGCCTTCGGCATGCGTGAGCACGCGTGCCTCGCGGTAGCCGTCGGGGTTGGCGTCGGGCAGGTCCATGTAGCGTTCGGTGTAGTGCGTGTCGTACAGCGCCCAGTCGGTGACCGGCGCGCCGGCCACGCCGCAGGCGTAGTCTTCGGGCGCTTTGGCCAGCAGCATCAATGCCATGTAGCCGCCGTTCGACCAGCCGTGCACGCCGATGCGTTCGCCATCGACCCAGGGCTGTGCGCGCAGCCACTCCACGCCCTTGCGCTGGTCGTCCACTTCCACCGTGCCCTGCCAGCCGTACAGCGAACCCCCGAAGTCGCGGCCACGGCGCGGCGTGCCGCGGTTGTCCAGCGAGAACACCACGTAGCCGCGTTGCGCGAGGTACTGGTTGAACAGTGCGTCGGCGCGGCCGGGCCAGGCGTCCAGCACCGTCTGCGCCGCCGGGCCGCCGTAAACGAACACGACGACCGGATAGCGCTTGGACGGGTCGAAACCGGCCGGCTTGACCAGGCTGTAGTGCAGGGGCGTGCTGCCGTCGGCCGCGGTCAGCGTGCCGAACTCGGTCGGCAGGTGCGCGGCGCGGTAGGGCGCGTAGGGATGATCGGGCTGGTCGAGGTCGTTGGGCAGCAGCGTCGCCATCTTCGTGCCGTCGGCGCGGAACAGTTCGATCTGCGGCGGCGTGGTGGTGTTGGACCAGTTGTCGACGTACACGCTGGCATTGCCGGCGAAGGTGGCGTTGTGGATGCCGTCGGTCGTGCTGAGCCGCACGATGTCGCCACCGGCCAGCGGCACGGCATACACGTCGCGCTGCGTCGGCGATTCGCGCCCGGCGCTGAAGTACACCAGTCCCTTGTCCTGGTCGACCGCCAGCACTGCATCCACCGGCCATTCGCCGCGGGTGAGCTGGGTCACCTGTGCGCCATCCTCGGAACCGACATACAGGTGCTCGCAGCCGTCGCGTTCCGACGACCACAGGAAGCGGCCATCGCGCAGGAAGCGCAGGCTGTTGTGCAGCGGCACCCAGGTGCTCGACGTTTCGGAGGCCAGCGTGCGCTGCGCGCCGGTGGCGAGGGTAGTCTCGACCAGTTCCAGCAGGCGCTGGTTGCGCGACTGGCGCTGGAAGGTCAGGCGTTGCGGGTCGCGCCAGTCGACGCGGGCGAGGTAGATGTCGGGGTTGTCGCCGAGGTCGATCCACGACGTGGGCGCGCCGGCCCGCGGCGCGATCACGCCCAGCTGGATCAGCACGTTGGCATCGCCCGCGGCGGGGTAGCGCTGCTCCACCATCTCGGTGCGGTCTGCGTACATCTCGTAGCGGCGCGCCAGCGGCACCGGCGATTCGTCGATGCGCGCGTAGGCGATGGCGGAATCGTCCGGTGCCCACCAGTAGCCGGTGTGGCGGTCCATTTCCTCGTCGGCGACGAACTCGGCCACGCCATTGCCGATCGTGTCGCTGCCGTCGTGCGTCAGCTGGATCTCATCGCCGCTGGCCAGGTCGATGACCCACAGGTTGCGGGCACGCACGAAGCTGACGTAGCCGCCCTTCGGCGAGAGTTTCGGGTCGGTGGCGAAGCCGCCGCCGTCGGTCAGTTTGCGCACGGCGCCGTTGCCGGTCTGCGACAGGTCGTACAGGTACAGTTCGCCGCCCAGCGGGAACAGCAGCCGCTGCGAATCGGGCGCCCACTGGTAATCGACGATGCCGGACAGCCCGGCGATGCGCTGGCGTTCTCGCCGCGCCTTCTCCTCGTCGCTCAAGGTTTCCTCGCCGGGCAGTACCACGCGCGAATCCACCAGCATCCGCGTCTGGCCGCTGTCGACGTGGTACTCCCACAGGTCCAGCTGGTTGCGATTGGCGTCCTTGCCGCGCAGGAAAGTGACGCGCGAGCCGTCCGGCGCGACCTGCGGCCGCATCAGCGTCGGTCCGCTGAGCGGCGCGTCGCCGGTGATGGCTTCAAGCGTCAGCCGGCCATCGCTGGCATGGGCCGGAACGGCAAAGGCGGCGGTCAGGGCGGCGGCGCAGAGCAGTCGGTGCATTGGGTTGATCGCGACGGGACGGGATTGGCGACAAGTCTAGCCGCCCCGGCGTCACCGGATGGCCTGCGCAGGATGTCGTCGCTACGCGAGCGTGTGCGGCCGCAGACGGGCTTGGCATACTGCGCTGATGCTTCATGGACACGGACATTCCATCGCTGCGGCGGTCATTTCATTGGTCTTGCCGTTCGCTTCAGCGGCGAGCGAGCCGCCGCGCTACCCACCCGGTTCCGACGTGCCGGCGACGGGCAGTGCGTTCATCCTGCCGCACGCACCGCAGGCGCGGATGATCGATGGCACCACGACCTGTGAGCTCATCGCCGGCCTGCGGGCGCGCAACGGCGACGTGCTGGCCGGGGGCGTGCACCTGTTCCGATGGGGGCAGGACGAGCCGTTCATGCACGTGGCGACGCGCGAGGATGGACTGCTGGTCGCGCACTTCGAGGCACGGCCCAACGAAACCGTCATCGGTGCGGCCTACCACTGGCACCCACGCAGCAGGCGCCCGATGTGGATGCCGAGGCAGCGCACGACGTGCAGGGCAGGCCGGGTACAGGCGGGCGCGCTGGAGCCCGCGACGTAGTCGGCGTTTTAGGCAACACTCCGCCGTGGCCACCTGTAATGCAGGCACACGCGCTTCGCTTCCAACCGACCCTCAGCGCTGCGCGCCTTGTCCGAACAGCAATCTGCGCTCTTCGTCCGTCAGTGGCTTGCCCGCGGCCGGTGCCACCTCTTTCGCCAGCGCATACGCACGACGCGTGGCCGGTCGCTTGGCGATGGAGGCCTGCCAGCGCCGTACTTCAGGGAATTCGTCCAGCCCCAGGCGCGCCTTGTCGTACGGATCGATCCACGGATACGCGGCCATGTCGGCGATGGTGTAGTCGTCGCCGGTGATGAACGCACGTCCGGCGAGGCGCTTGTCGAGCACGCCGAGCAGGCGACGGGCTTCGTTGGCGTAGCGGTCGATGGCGTAGGGAATCTTCTCCGGCGCATACACGCTGAAATGTCCGTGCTGCCCGGTCATCGGCCCCAGGCCGCCCATCTGCCACATCAGCCATTCGTTGACTTCGGCCTTGCGCCGCACGCTGTCGCCGAAGAAGCGGCCGCCCTTGTTGGCCAGGTAGACGAGGATGGCGCCCGACTCGAACACGCTCAGCGGCGGGCCGCCGTCGGCCGGGGCGTGGTCGACGATCGCCGGCATCTTGTTGTTCGGCGATATCGCGAGGTAGTCGGGCCTGAACTGGTCGCCCTTGCCGATATCGACCGGTTTGATCGTGTACGCGAGCGGGGCGCCGGACTCCACGAGTTCCTCGAGCAGCAGCGTGACCTTGTGGCCATTGGGCGTGGGCCAGTAATACAGGTCGATCATCGCGGTCGTCCACGGCGGGGGAGCTGCAGTCTAGGACGAGAGCGGTGAGGGTAGCGGCCACGTAGGCGGGCCGCTGTGTTGCAGATGGCGAGGCGCTTCGAGCGCGCGCGGGTACTCCTTCCAAGAATCCGGGACGCACGGCGGCAACGCGCCGTGGCGTCCCGGTGGAGGAAGCGGTCAGTCGGTGGCGCAGTCCACGCGATGGTCGAAGCTGGTGCCGGCGGCCACCCGTGCCAAGGCAATGCGTGCACCGCCGCCGGCATGGAGCGCGAACGGCATGTCGAGCCGGGTCATGTCGGCGCCGGCTGCGCGCAGGCATTTCAACGGCATGCCCAGGCGCGTCCACTCGCCGACGGGGAGCGCCGCGAGCGCGGCATCGGCGTTGACCTCGCCGCGGCAGCCTTCGCCGCATCCCGCTGCGATTCGCAGCCGGCCATCTGTCGGCGGCGCATCGACGCGCAGCGTCATCACCACCAGCACGTCGCCGTTGGTTTCCCGGTCGAGGTCGAGCGGGGTGTTGGCACGCACTTCGACGCCGGCGAAATCTTCCCATGCGAACAGGCGTGCGCCTTCCTGCACTTCGTGGTTGATCGCGGTCATCGCCAGCGAACCATCGGTGGTGGTGGCGTGCGGATGCACGATGTCCATCGCCTCGCCATCGGCACCGACCAGGCGCAACGCATGGCCGGTCGTGGCCACGCCGTGGTCGAACCACGCCCCGGTGCCGCCCGCACCGGCCTCGATCCCCGGGTCTTCGGACAGCAGCGCGAGGTTGCCGTCGTCTCCATACGTCAGCCCGAAACCGAACGCGAACAGCGGGTCGTAACCCTCCTGCCCGACGTTGAGCGCGTACTGGTCCGCGCGCCGCGGCCACGAGAAGCTGAGCTTGCCGGTGAAATCATGCTGCACGGCGCCATCGCCAGCGCGCAGCAGCACATCGGCGATGCCGCCGCCTTCGGAGCCCGGCAGCCAGACGGCGACGAAGGCGTCGGACGCATTGAGCTCACGATTCATCCACAGCGGACGGCCGCTGATGAACACCGACACCACGGGGATGCCGTCGGCCTTGAGCTTCCGGATCAATTCGAGGTCGGCGGTGTTGCCGCCCTTGTACATCAGCGTCGGCTGGTCGCCCTGGAACTCGGCATACGGCTCCTCGCCGAAGACCACGATCGCCACGTCCGGCTTCTGCGCGTAGCTGCCGTCGATGGAAAGCTGCGCGCTGCCGCCGGCGGCCTCGACCTGCGCCTTGAGGCCGTCCCAGATCGAATCGGCATTCGGGAAATCGGCGCGCGTGGTGCCGTCGCCCTGCCAGGTCAGGGTCCAGCCGCCGGACTGTTTGCCCACGTTGTCGGCGCCATCGCCGGCGATCAGGAAGCGCTGGTTCGGCGCCAGTGGCAGGATGCCGCCCTGGTTCTTGAGCAGCACCAGCGATTCGCGCACGGCCTGGCGAGCCACTGCGCGATGCTCCGGCGCGCCCAGCAGGTCGAAGCGACCGCCCAGGCCGCGTTCGGAGGGCTTGGGCTTCTCGAACAGGTTCATGCGGAATTTGGCGCGAAGGATGCGGCGCACGGCATCGTCCAGCCGCTCCATCGGGATGGTGCCGTCCTTGACCTGCGCCAGAGTGGTCTCGTAGAGGCCGCGCCAGCTGTCGGGCGCCATCGCCATGTCGAGGCCGGCATTGAACGTCTGCGGGCAATCGGTATTGGTGCACCCGCGCACCTGTCCATGGCCGTTCCAGTCGCCGACGATGAAGCCGCCGAAGTTCATGCGCTCCTTCAGCACGTCGTTCAACAGCGGCTTGTGGCCGTGCAGCTTCTCGCCGTGGAAGCTGTTGAACGATGCCATCACCGACTGCGCGCCCGCGGCGATCGCGGTGACATAGCCGGCGTTGTGCACGTCGCGCAGTTCGGCTTCGCTGGTGCGGGTATCGCCCTGGTCCTTGCCGTCGGTGGTGCCGCCGTCGCCGAGGAAATGCTTGACGGTGCTCATCACCCGGTGGTCGCCAAGGAAATCGCTGGAGCCGGGCTTGCCCTGCAGGCCCTCCACGAAAACCCCGGCGAAGCTGGCGACCAGTTCCGGGTCCTCGGAATAGCCTTCGTAACTGCGGCCCCAGCGCACGTCGCGAGGCACGGCCACGGTGGGTGCGAAGGTCCACTCCATGCCGGTGGCGCGCGTCTCGATGGCGGTGATGCGCGCGATCTCGCGGATCAGTTCCACGTTGCGGGTCGCACCCAGGCCAATGTTGTGAGGGAACAGCGTGGCGCCAATGATGTTGCTCTGGCCGTGCATCGCGTCGATGCCCCAGATGATCGGGATCGCCTTGCCGCCGCCGCTGGTATCCATAGACGCTTCCCAGAACGCATCGGCCAGGTCCAGCCAGGCCTGCGGCGGCGCGTTGTACTTCCCACCCGGGTCGGATCCGCCACCGGCGAGGATCGAACCCAGCCGGTACTTGCGCACGTCCTCGGGGGTGATGCTGTCGATGTCGCCCTGGATGATCTGGCCCACCTTCTCTTCGACCGTCATCGTCGCCAGCAGCGCTTCGACCCGACGCTCCAGTTCCGGATCCTCGGGGAATGGCCACGCCGGCTGCGGCCAGTTCTCCGGCACGATCGCGGTACCCGCGGCGGCGCTGTCGGCTGGATTGGCGGCATCGGCCTGCGGTGCGGCCCGGCACGCGGCCAATGCCACCAGCGCCATGGTGAGGCAGGCCAGGCGCAACAGGTTGCGAACGGGGGTATGCATCATCGTCATCGTCGGTTCCATGGGGAGCGGCCCAGTACAGCGGCGTTGGTTGACAGCGTTGTCAGGACGTGCAGCATAGCCCGGTCCGCCGGGGGATGCTTGTTGCATGGCGTCATGCAGCGGTCGGGGACATTGCACGTCCGTGCCCTGCCATCTGGCAGAATCCGGCGCCGGACAGGGAGGGCAGAGGTGAGCAAGCGAGTCAGAATCGAGGACGTGGCCGCGGCTGCGAACGTCTCCATGAAAACCGTCTCGCGGGTGCTGAACCACGAGCCCAACGTATCGGCGGCCACGCGCACCCGCGTCGAGGCGGCGGTGGAGAAGCTGCAGTACAAGCCGAATCCGTCGGCGCGCGTGCTGGCCGGCCGCCGTTCGTACCTGATCGCCATGCTCTACGACAATCCGTCCAGCAACTACCTGATGGAAGTGGAGTTGGGCATCCTGGACGCCTGCCAGTCCCAGCACTACAACATGATGCTGGCGCCGCTGGTTTACGACGCCAAGGACATCGTGGAGAAAGTCGAGGCCCTGGTGGTGCAGTCGCGCCTGGATGGGGTGGTGCTGACGCCACCGATCACCGACGACCCGGCCCTGCTCGAGCGTCTCGACGAGCTGGACGTGCCGTTTGCCAGCGTCTCGCCGATGGAAGCCTTCCGTCGGATCGGCGTGGTGGTGGACGAAGAGAAGGCGGTGGCCGAGATGATCGTGCACCTCGCCGGCCTTGGCCATACGCGCATCGCGCACATCAAGGGCCACCCCGCGCACGGCGCCAGCGGCTGGCGATTGTCCGGTTATCGCGAAGGCCTGGAGCGCGCGGGACTGGTGTTCGACGATGCACTGGTGGTCGATGGCGAGTTCTCCTACGACTCCGGCTTCGCCGCCACCAATGCCTTGCTCGCCCTCGCCTCGCCGCCCACCGCGATCTTCGCGGCGAACGATGACATGGCCGCAGGCGCGATCTGTGCCATCTGCGAGCGCGGACTGTCGGTGCCCCGGGACATCTCGGTGTGCGGCTTCGACGACACGCCGATCGCACGGCACATCTATCCCACCCTCACCACGGTGCGCCAGCCTACCCGTGAAATGGGGCGCATCGCCGGACAGGAGTTGCTGAAGGCGATCCGCGACCGCGGTGCCGGCGGCATCGTCGAGGTGCCCTACGCGCTGCAGCTGCGGCGTTCGACGGGGCCCGCCCCCGCGTAGCGCCACTGCTGTCGCATCGATCCGTCCGCGGAATTCGGAGCGCTGGGTCGGCTGCACGCCAACGGCCTGTCGGGGCGTCGCCGTCATTGGTTCGGGCGGTGCGATCCAACTTTTTTGCTGCATTGCAGAATGCAACCTCAACCAGATGGGGTATGGTGACAGCGCTGTCAACCGTGGCAGCGGCCGTGCGTGCACGTGCCTGCGCAACCCTGGGGAGGGACAACATGAAACGCACCTTGTTCGGATCGTGCTTCGTCATCGGCGCGATGACGCTGTTGCTGGCCAGCGCCGGGACGGCCGCGTCGGAGCGCGAATCCATCGCACACGCGGCCGCGGCCGTCGCCATGCAGTCTTCGCAAGATGCCCCGCCGCCTGCCGATGGTCCTCCGACCCGCGCGGTGGACCTGGATACGGTCATCGTCACCGTCGAACGGCGCGAGCAGGACCTGCAGCGCTATGCGGGCACCGCGCAGGCGTTCACGTCGGAAGACCTGCGCGCGCTGGGCATCAACAACGAACTGCGCAACATCCAGGTGGCGGTGCCCGGGATGAGCATCGCGAACCAGGAAGGCAACGTCGAGATCTTCATCCGTGGCGTGGGTTCGGCGAACAATACGGAGCTCGGCGATCCCGGCGCCGCGCCGCACCTCAACGGCAATTACATTCCCCGCCCGCGCGGCCTCGGCACGATGTTCTACGACCTGGAGCGCGTGGAGATCAACAAGGGGCCGCAAGGCACCCTGCGCGGACGCAATGCGGTGGCCGGCACCATGAACATCGTGACCAGGCGTCCGCAACTCGGCGAGGATTCGATGTCAGGCTACGTGCAGGGTGAAGTCGGCAATCGCGATCACCGCGGCGGCGAAGTCGCACTGAACATGCCACTCGCGGTCAACGCGGCGCTTCGTTTCGCCGGCTACCACGTCGAGAAGGGCTCGTCCTTCACCAACGTCGGTGATCCCCGGCTGACGCCGGCGGGCATCCAGAATGAAACCGCCGGTCGCCTGTCGTTCCTCTACGAGCCGGACGACAAACTGTCGGTCTTCGCGATGGTCGACATGGGGCACGAGTCCGGCACGGGGTATCCGGGCGCCAACATCTACAGCGCCGTGCGCGCGGGGTACGGTCCCGACGACGTGGATATGCGCGAAGTGGTGTACCGCGGCCGCCAGGGCGCGATGGACAACCGCATCTGGGGCTTCCAGGGCAACGTGGCCTACGACTTCGGCGCGATCGCGCTCGAATACAACGGCAGTTTCCGCGATGTCGATTTCTGGCAGCGCAATGCCACCAGCGACAGCATCAACTGGCCGGGACGCGACCTGTCTGCCGTCGACTACGATGTGTTCAGCAGCCAGTTCTGGCAGACCAGGTCGCAAGCACAGACGCACGAGTTGCGGTTCGTATCCACCGACGGCAATCGCTTCAACTGGACCGCGGGCGGGTTCTACTTCCACGAGAAGCAGCAGGTCGGTTACTTCTCGCTCGCCGACAAGGGTTACTGCTGTTATTCCGGCACCGAGTTCACCATGCCCGACGTGGATGGCAAATCGTGGGCGGTGTTCGGTGACGGCACCTTCGATGTTACCGACACCTTCCGGCTGAAGGGTGGCGTGCGCTACACGGACGAATCCAAGTCCCGTTACGGCATCGGCGGCAACTGGGCGCTGACGCTCGGCGGCGCCGATTTTGCCTGTTGCTTCGCAACGCGGCTGGGAACCGAGGGGTTCGTTCCGACATTGCTGAACCGCCCCAACTTCGACGTCAGCGGCCTGAGTTCCTCTGCGGATTTCGCGCGCTTCCTGCTGCAGGGCATCCTGACGCCGGGTGCGCGCGATACCCTGATCCAGCAGATCGGCGGCATCGCGGACGGCAGTGCGCCAAACGGGAACTGCTTCGTGCGTCCGGATATCGACAACGGGTTCATGCAGTGCCCACCGGACGGCGGGTTTACCTACGCCAACCTCACTATCCCCTCCCAACAGCAGGGTAGCAGTGCGTTCAACTACACCGACTGGCGTTTCGGATTCGAATGGGACCGTACCGACCGCAGCCTGGTCTACGGCACGCTGTCGACCGCGCACAAGGCAGGCGGATTCAACGATTCGTTCGATCCCGACGTGATCCCGGAGACGTATCGCCCCGAGAAGATCCTGGCGCTGGAACTGGGCACCAAGAACCGGTTCGACATGTTCGGCCGGCCGGCAACCTTCAATGTCGCCGCGTTCTACTACAACTACACCGACCAGGTGTTCCAGGACCTTACCGCGATCTCGTTCGATCCGGTGACCGAAGAGGCATCCGGCTTTGCGCTCGCCAATCGCAACGTCGGCAAATCGCGCATCTTCGGTGTCGAAGCCGACAGCACGCTTCGCTTCGAACACGGGTTCTCGCTCAACCTGAACGCCCTCTACCTCGACACGGAGATCAGGCAGGGTGTGGTGGCGGACGCGCGCAGCCAGAACTACGACGCAGGCGGCATCACGTCCGAGATCGACCTCTCCGGGAACGAGCTGCCGCTGGCATCGAAGCTGACCTTCAACGCCCGCCTGCAGCAGTTGTTCGATGTGTCCTTCGGGACGTTCGATTGGCAGATCCTGGCCGCCTACCGTTCCGCGTACTACCTGACGCAGTTCAACAACCGCGAAGTCACGTTCCTGGCCGATACCGCAGGGACCGTGGATCGGGTGGAAGATGCCTTCACCGCCGGCTTCCCGGACCGGCAGCGCGCCGTCACCCAAATCAACGTGGGTGCGGGATTCACTTCACCCGACGGAGCCTGGAGGACGGAGATCTGGGGCGCCAACCTGCTCGACAAGGACGTCTCGCAGAAGGCGCTGGTGGGTTCGGGCCTCAACATCCGCTTCCTCAACGACGCGAGGAGCTACGGCGTGCGGGTGCGCTACAACTTCTGATGACCCGGCTTGCGGGCCGGGACTAGCGTCCCGGCCCGTTGTCCGCAACCCGGCCCAGGTCGACGGCCGTGTCGGGGAAGCGCGAGGCGCGCAGTTTCGGCGCCACCATCGGGATCGTCAGCATGGTGCTGGCCACGGCCATCAGCAGCAGGGCGGTGAAGGTCTCGTTGGTGATGATGGCCTTGTCCAGCAGGATGTTGGCGAAGATGATCATGATCAACGCCTTGGTCTGCAGCAGCCAGCCGATGATGGAGGCTTCGCCGGGTTTCCAGCGCAGGATGCGCCCGGCGATGCGAACGCCGGCGAGCTTGCCGGCCACCGAAGCGACCAGCAGCGCAGCCGCCGCCAGGAACACCGCGCTGCCGCCCACGTCCCACGACGTGCGCAGGCCGGTGCTGAGGAAGAACACCGGCATCACCACCAGCAGCACGTGGTGGCGCAGCAGGTCCATGAGTTCCTGTTCGAACCACTCCGCGTCCATCACCACGCCGGCCAGGAATGCGCCCACCATGTAGTGCAGGCCCGCCCAGTCCGCGCCGAACGCGCACACCGCCAGCCAGATCAGCATCACGTACCAGCGGTCGCGCATCGGGATGGCGCGCATCAGCTTGCGGAAGAACACGCAGGCCACGCCGAATGCCAGCAGGAACGCCGCCTGCCGGCCGATGCGCTCCCAGTCCATCAGCACCAGCGCCAGCACGCCCCAGATGGCGATGTCGTCCAGGCTGGCGTAACGCAGGATGCGCTGGCCCATCTGGCTGCGCAGCAGCTCGAGTTTCTCCATGAACAGGATCAGGATCGGCAGCGCGGTCACCGCGCACGCCATGCCCACGCCGACCACGAATTGCCAGCGGTGGCCTTCGGGACCGATCCAGCCGTCGAATCCGAGCATGCCCGCCGCGACGATCGCGCCGAACGCCAGCGGCACGCCCAGTGCGAGTCCCGCAGTGACGCCGGTCTCGCGGCGGTTCAGCCAGGCCTTGCGCAGGTCCAGTTCGATGCCCGCGATCATCACGAACAGCATCACCGCCCACCACGCCACGCCGTTGAGCGCAGTGATGACGTCGGGCGTGAATACCGTGGCGTGGAACTCCGGCACCGCCTTGCCCAGCACGCCCGGCCCCAGCAGGATGCCGGCGATGATCTGCACCACCACCAGTGGCGCCCAGTAGTCGGTGCGGAATACGCGCCAGACCAGGTAGGGTACGGCGAAGATGATCGCCATCGCGAGCAGGAACAGTTCGGTGGTGGTGATGGCGTGGTTCATGGGCGATGCGATGGCGTCAGCGGGGAAGTCCACGTGCCGTCAAGCGCGCCCCTGCGCTGGGCGGGGGCGGCGGACGATGCGGGGTGGCGAGGCTCAGTGTCCTGCTTTCGCCGCCAGCTTGTCGAGGTCGATGCCCTGCGTGCGCAGGATGCTGGACGCGCGCACCGCGTAGAACGCCAGGTAGGCGAAGCAGGCGACGCCGACGATGAAGCTCAGGTGGATGCTGTACGCGTCCACGATCCAGGCCTGCAGCACGGGAATGAACGCGCCGCCCATGATCATCATGATCAACAGGCTGCTGCCCTGGCCCGTGTTGCGGCCCAGGCCACTGATCGCCAAGGTGAAGATGCACGGCCACATGATGCTGCAGAACAGGCCGACGCTGATGAAGGCGATCACGCTGGTCATGCCGGTGCTGGCCATGCCGATCACCAGCGCGGCGATGCCGCACAGCGCGAAGTACAGCAGCATCCGCGCCGGGTTGCCGCGGCTGGCGAAGGTGGCGGCGATCATGGTCACGATCACCCCGCCGTAGACCAGGAACTGCGAGACCTGGTACTGCGCGATGGCGTTGACCGCCAGGAACACGCCGAACGCCAGGTAGGGCAGCAGCAGGGTCAGCATCCAGCGCACGGTGGGCGGCGCGTTGAACGCACCCGCGGCGCCGGCCCAGCGCCCGATCATCAAGCTGGCCCAGTACAGCGACACGAACGGCGCGATCATCGCCGTCTGCAGCCCCAGGCCGCCCTGTTCGACCGGAAGCTTCAGGTACGCAGGCAGGTTGGCGATGGTCGACACCTCCACGCCCACGTAGACGAAGATCGCGATCATGCCCAATACCAGCTGCGGATACTTGAGCGCGGAGGAGCGATGCACGAGTTTGGTGGCGTCCTCGGCTTCCTCCTCGGCGATGCTGTCGAGGTCGATCCTGTTGGGCACCGAAGAGAACTTGAGGAAGATCGCCACCAGCACGAACGCCGCGCCGAGCACCAGGTAGGGAGTCTTCACCGCTTCGATGTTGGCCTCGGTGCCGCCGGCGGACACGCTGCCGAAGATCGCGATGCTGACCAGCAACGGGCCGATGGTGGTGCCGAAATTGTTGATGCCGCCGGCCATGGTCAGGCGCTGCGCACCGGTGGCCGGATCGCCCATCACGATCGCCAGCGGGTTGGCGGCGATCTGTTGCAGCGAGAAGCCGAGGCCGACGATGAACAGGCCCGAGAGCATCAGCCCGAACGAGCCGGCGTTCGCCGCCGGATAGAACAGCAGGGTGCCCAGCGCGGAGATGACCAGGCCCAGCGCGATACCGTTCTTGTAGCCGATGCGGTTGAGCAGGTCCGCGCCGATGGCCTTCGAGGTCAGGAAGTAGATCACCGAGCCGACGGTGTAGGCGGCGTAGAACGCCGAGGCCACGTACATGCTCTGGGTCTGGGTCAGGTTGAACGCATTCTTGAAGACCGGGATCAGGATCTCGTTGCTGGCGGCCACGAAGCCCCAGAAGAAGAACACCGTGATCAGGACGAGGAATTGCGACCAGCGGGTCTGGTGTTGGGTCGTCATGGGGCCTGCCAATTGCATGTGGATGCGGGGGGATTCGCGGCGCTGCATCATCGGCGGGAAGGTGTCCGGCGGTACGCATGCGATCGCAGGAATGCTTTTACTGTCCGGCTGACAACGTTGTCAAACATTGCCGTGTATGCGTTTCCAACGTGGCGTGGGAGGGCAGGAGTGCGGAATGCTTCCGCTGCATTGCAGCATGCCTGCGCGTGCGTCCTGCCGATGCGTGCGTCACCCGGGCCATCGATCGGACGCGCCCGTTGCAAGGCATCGCGGACACCTCGGCCGGCGTAGCGGGTCGGGTGGACGCGAAGGACGACGCCCGCAGTCGGCGGAAAGGCGTGTTCGGCACCACAATGCGGCGATGACAACGATGGAGCGAAGAGCGTGTCGCAGTGCGGCGATCCTTGGATCGTTCGCCGCGAATTCTGTTACCGCTACCACCCCGGCGCCGGCAACTGCCGAGAAACGCGGAGCCGCGTCGAGTTCGCTGGGCCGGCCGCGTCTCGCAGCGCGGCGCTGATTTCGGCTCCAATGGAAGCGTTTGCACCACCGACTGCGGCCAGGAATTGGTCAGCGACTCTGCTGCAGTGCACGGTGACAGCGCTGTAATGGCGTGCTATCTCGGCATTGCAATTATGTTAGCGCTAACAGAAAACGACGCTTGCGAGGCTGTCGTCCGGGTGCCCCGGCAGAATCGGGGATGAGGTGGTCGGGTCTTCCCATGGCGCTGCAGGCAGGGGATGTGGAACGCGGTTCGGCTTTAGAGGGCGTCCTGGGGGAAGGGCGCGATATCCATCAATCGATTCCGGAACAAGGGTGGGGAGGGTGACCGAAATGGCAAGTTGCAGGAATGGGTGCCGCACGTGCACGCGCACATCGGGACGCGCCGCATTGCGCGTCGGCGAGACAGGGCGCGAAAGTGCGCCGGTGATGATGGGGGTGCCGGCATGAGCCGCAAGTCCAGGTCGATGCGATTCATTCGTTCGAAGGCGATGTTCACCTTCGTCGGCGGCGTGCTGGTGATCAATCCTGCCTTCGCGCAGGACACCCCGCCGCCGCAGGCTCCGACCGCGCAGCAGGCGCAGGCGGCGCAACAGGCACGGGAACTGGACACGGTGGTCGTGACCGGCATCCGCAACAGCCTCGAAACCTCGATGAACACCAAGCGCGACACGCCTGGCGTGGTCGATGCGATCAGTGCCGAGGATATCGGCAAGTTCCCCGATACCAACCTCGCCGAGTCGTTGCAGCGCATTACCGGCATCTCGATCGAGCGTCGCAATGGCGAAGGTGCGCAGGTCACCGCGCGCGGCTTCGGCCCGGGCTTCAACATGGTGACGTTGAACGGACGCCAGATCCCGGGGGCGGACGGCTTTTCCAATGGTGACTCGGTGACCGGCGGCGTCGGGTCCGGCACGCGCGGGTTCAATTTCGCGCAGCTCGCGTCCGAGTCGATCAGTGGCATCACCGTGTTCAAGACCGGGCGCGCGGATGCGCCCAGCGGCGGCATCGGTGCCACGCTCGACATCCTCACGGCGCGTCCGTTCGACTACAGCGGCACGGTCGCCAATGCAGGCGTCAAGCTCGGCACCGATCGCTCGCAGCCGTTCGATAGCGACATCACGCCGGAGGTCTCGGGCATCTTCAGCCACACCAATGCCGACAAGACCTGGGGCGTCAGCCTCAGCGCCAGTTACCAGAACCGCAGGGGCGGCGATGTCCAGGCGACCGAGAACCAGTGGAGCATCCGTCGCTGGACCGGCACCGACAATGCCTTCCGTTCCGACATCAACATCGTCAATGCGCCAGCGTTGGGTGCGCTCTACACGATTCCAAACGACCTGCGCTATGCATTCTCGGATGTCGAGCGCGAGCGCATCAACAGCCAGGCGGTGCTGCAGTTCGCGCCGACCGATGCGTTGACATTGACCCTCGACTACACCTACTCGAGCAACGAGATCACCGAAGACCGCGGCGAACAGACGCAATGGCTCAACCAGGGCGGCGGCTTCACCGATATCGAGTTCGACACCAGCGGCGCGGTCGCCGTGCCGGTGTACCTGCGCGAAGTCACCGGGGGCAAGGACTTCGGGTACGAGCAGCAGCGCAACATGCAGAAGTTCCGCCTCGATTCGATCGGCTTCAACGCCGACTGGGCGGTGACCGATCGCTTCACGCTGGCCTTCGATGCGCATAATTCCCGCAGCCGCAGCTTGCCGAACGACCCGATCACCGGCGGTAGCGCCACGTTCTTCAGCATGGCCGGGACCAGTGCGACCGAGGCACCCCGCAACTGCACCGGCGCGTACTGCGGCGGCAACTGGGCGCAGGAGTTCCGGTTCAACAACGGCCTGCCGATTGCAAGCCGCACGTGGTTCCCGTCCCAGCCGGATGCATTGGCCGGGACCAATGGCGTGCTCAATCCCGATTTCCCGCCCGGACAGCTTGGCTCGCAGGTGCTTCGGATCTGGCACACCAAGCAGGAGACCGAGGTGACGCAGGGCCGCATCGATGGCCAGCTGGACTTCGAGAGCGGGCGCTTCCAGTTCGGCGTCGATTCGTCGAAGGTCACGATGCGGCGGCAGAACTCGGACGACACCTACGGCACGCTGGGCGACTGGGGCGTGGCCAACGTCGGCAACGAGCCGGGCATGCTGGCATTGCTGAATCCGATCAGCATCTCGGGACTGTTCAGTGACTTCGACACCACCGGCATCCCCGGCGGCGCCTGGCGCGGCAACGCCAGCGAGCTCGCGCAGTGGGCGGCGGGCGAGTACGGCGTGCGGTCCAGGTACAATCCGGCGCTGGCTGCCGACAACCGCATCGAAGAGAAGAGCAACGCCGCCTACGTGCAGTGGGTGATGGACGGCGACCTCGGCGGCATGCGCACCAACACGGTCTTTGGCCTGCGCTACGAGCGGACCGACCTCACCTCCACCTCCCAGATCGTGGTGCCGGAGGCGATCCAGTGGCGGGACGACAACGACTTCGCGATCGTGCAGTCGTCGGCAGTCCAGCCGTTCAGCGAAACCAACCGGTACAGCTACCTGCTGCCGAACATCGATTTCAGCATCGACCTGACCGACGCGTTGAAGGGGCGTGCCTCGTACAGCCAGACCATCGCGCGACCGGGCTACGGCAACCTCTACGCAGGCGCCACCATCGCCGGCAACGGGCCGACGGGTTCCATCCTCGTCGCCGACAGCATGCGTGCCACGGGCGAAGCGCAGAATCCCGAACTGATGCCGTTGGAGTCCGACAACTTCGACCTCGCGCTGGAGTGGTATTTCGCGCCGTCCAGCTTCGTGTCGGTGACGTATTGGAACAAGCGGGTCGATAACTTTCCCGGCACCACGGTCGAGCGTGACAATCTCTATGGCCTGCGGGACCCCACGTCGGGCCCGGATGCGCAGGCAGCATTGACGTTCCTGCAGAGTGCGCAATGCCAGGCGCAGGTGGTCGCGGCCGGCAACGACCCCAACATCTGTTCGGCGAACAATATCGGCCTGTTCACCGCGTTGGCGATGCTCCGCAACCCGGAAACCGGAGGGCTGGCGGCCTACAACGGCAGCGATGCGCAATGGCAGGCGATCGCCACCGCGTACGACCTGGTCGGCGAGGCGGACGACCCGCTGTACATGTTCAACGTCAACCGTCCGGTCAACCAGCGGCAGGCGAAGATCCATGGCTGGGAGATTGGCGGCCAGTACTTCTTCGGCGACAGTGGGTTCGGCATCGCCGCCAACTACACCATCGTCAACGGCAACATCGGCATCGATGACGCGGCGGATCCGGCGGCGGGCGACCAGTTCGCGCTGACGGGCCTCAGCGACACCGCCAACCTGGTGCTGATGTACGAGAAGTTCGGCTGGACCGCACGCCTGGCGTGGAACTGGCGCGACGAGTACCTGATCCAGGCGAACCAGAACGGCGCCGCGAACCGCAATCCGTACTACGTGGAGGCCTACCACCAGCTGGACCTGAGCGTGGCATACGCGTTCAACGATCGCTGGTCGGTCGGCTTCGAGGCCATCAACCTCACCGGCGAAGACGTCCGCTGGCGCTCCCGCACCGAGACGATGATGGTCAAGTTGCTCGACCAGAGTCCACGTTACATGGTGGGGATGCGTTACCGCTTCTGATCCCGCTGTTCCTCCCCAGGCGGGAGTGTGGCAAGGGCCGGGGCCGTCCGACGTGGCGGCCCCGGTTTCCTTTATCAGGACATTGGCGCCTTGCGGCGCAGCGTTGATTGCGGAATATTCGGACCTTCGGACGGCTGCGTCGATCCGTTCCCCGGCAGGATCCTGATGTCACGATACGAATTGCTCAACAACGTCGCGCACAAGGACCTGAGGGTCATCACCCGCTTCGGCCCCGAATTCGGCGACGCCAGCGGCACCGTGCCGGCGTACGCGACCGAATACGCCGAACTGCAGCGCGAGTACCCGATCTTCCTGCACCGTGACCGTGACAGCGGTGAATACCGTTCCGTGGCCCTGCTTGGGTTCGAGCCGGAAGAGAACCTGTTCCTGCGCGGTAGCCGCTGGAGTGCCGCCTACCTGCCCGGCCATATCGCGAAGGGGCCGTTCCTGATCGGCTTCCAGGAGCAACAGGTCGATGGCGAGCTGCGCCGCGAGCCGGTGGTCCATGTGGATCTCGACCATCCGAGGGTGAGCTTTGACGAAGGCGAGGCGGTGTTCCTGCCAGGCGGTGGCCAAAGCCCATATCTCGAGCGCGTGGCGACGGTGCTGCGGGGCATCCACGATGGCGTGGAGGGTGGCAAGGCGATGTATGCCGCCTTCGATGCCGCCGGGTTGATCCAGCCGCTCCGCCTCGACGTGAAGTTCGATGATTCGACCGGCGCGAACCTCACCGGGTTCTTCGGCATCGATCGCGATCGATTGGCTTCGCTCGACGCCGAAACCCTGCATGCGCTGCATCGGTCCGGCTTCCTGGAAGGCGCCTACCTGTTGCTGGCCTCGCTGCACAACATGCGACACCTGATGGCGGAAAAGCAGCGTCGCTTGCGCGGACGCGACGGCGCTCAGGTGCCATGACCACGCTTGGCTCGCCCATCCGCGAGCGCGACGGTTGCCGCCCCGACGCGCTGCCACTGGATGAACTGCTGGCCGGCGGAGAGCCGGTGGTGTTGCGCGGACTCGTCCGCGACTGGCCGCTGGTGCAGGCCGGCCTGGTTTCGCACGAAGCGGCGGTCGACTACCTGCTCGGGTTCTACACCGGCAAGCCCGTGCAGTATTCGCACGGCGGTCCCGAGGTCGGCGGCCGTCCCGCCTACAAGCCCGGATACACCGAGCTGAACACCCAGCCGCGGCGCGCACGACTCGACGACTACCTGCGCGAGGTGCTGTCGCATCGCGACGATCCGCGACCGCCGACGTTCTACATGGCCTCGGCACTGGTCGACGGCTGCCTGCCGGGATTGCGCGCCGGCAACGACCTCGCGTTCGCCGCGCAAGGCGTGGAGGCGCCGCCGGCGGTCTGGATCGGCAACCGCACCATCGCCTCCTGCCACTACGATGCGCCGAACAACATCGCATGCGTCGCCGTGGGTCGTCGCAGGTTCACGCTGTTTCCCCCGGACCAGATCGCAAACCTCTATCCGGGACCACTTGAGCCCAGCCCCGGCGGGCAGGCGATCACCCTGGTCGATTTCGCCGATCCCGACTTCGAGCGGTTCCCGCGTTTCCGCGAGGCACAGGCCGTTGCGCGCCATGCCGAACTCGACGCGGGCGACGCGCTGTTCATCCCCAGCCTGTGGTGGCACCAGGTGGAAGGCCTCGATGCCTTCAACGTGCTGGTCAACTACTGGTGGGGCAGCATGCCGGCCCATATCCCCACGCCGATGCACGCGCTGTACCACGCGCTGTGGGCGATCCGCGACCGGCCCGAGCGGGAGAAGCAGGCCTGGCGCGAGATATTCGACTACTACGTCTTCGGCCCGGCCAACCGCGCGGGGGCGCATTTGCCGGAAGCCGCGCGAAAGGTGCTGGGACCGATCGACGACACGCTGGCGCGGCAGCTGCGGGCGATGTTGACCAGCAAGCTGAATCGATGATGGGTTGCGACCGGCGCGGGCCCGGCAGGCCGCATGTCCCCGCCGGTCAAGTGACGTCGCAAGGCAACGACAACGATGGGGGTTGGAATGGCTGAGGGCAGGATCCAGAAGGTCGTGATCGCAGGCGGCGGTACCGCCGGCTGGGTCGCGGCGTGCGCGCTGGCGCACCAGTTCCGCGACCTGATCCAGATCACCCTGGTCGAGTCGGAGCAGATCGGCACGGTCGGCGTGGGCGAATCGACGATCCCCACCATCCGCACCTTCCATCGGCTGCTGCAGATCGACGAGCGTGAGTTCCTGCGCGCGGTCGCCGGTACGTTCAAGCTGTCGATCTCGTTCGAGAACTGGAAGCGCGAGGGCGACCGCTACATCCATCCCTTCGGCCTGACGGGGTTGGGCACGTGGTCGTGCGAGTTCCATCATTTCTGGCTGGAGAGCCTGCGTCGCGGGATGCACTCGGAGCTGGGCGACTTCTGCCTGGAGACGCTGGCGTCGCGCGAGGACAAGTTTGCATTGACCGAAGCGCAGACCGGCGGTGGCGCGCAGTGGTCGACGCGCTGGACCGGGCAGTCGCTGGTGCCGGAGAACCCCGAGGTCAGCTACGCCTACCACTTCGATGCCGCGCTGTATGCCGCGTTCATGCGCCGCAAGTCGGAAGGCTTCGGCCTGCGGCGCGTGGAGGGCAAGATCCGCGAGGTGCGGCAGCATCCGGAGACCGGGTTCGTCACCGCACTGGTGATGGAAGACGGGCGCGAAGTGGAGGGCGACCTGTTCATCGATTGCACCGGCTTCCGCGGCCTGCTGATCGAGCAGACGCTCAAGACCGGTTACGAAGACTGGAACCAGTGGCTGCCGTGCGACCGCGCGGTGGCGCTGCAGACCGAGTCCGTCGGCCCGCCGGTGCCGTACACGCGCGCGATCGCGCACCAGGCCGGCTGGCGCTGGCACATCCCGCTCCAGCACCGCGTCGGCTGCGGGCTGATCTTCACCAACCGATTCATGTCCGACGACGAGGCCGCCGCCAAGCTGGCGCGCGACGCCGGCGCGCCGGCCATCCGCGACCCCTGGCTGGTGCCGTTCCGTACCGGCCGCCGGCTCAAGGCCTGGAACAAGAACGTGGTGTCGCTGGGACTCGCCAGCGGCTTCATCGAGCCGCTGGAATCGACCAGCATCCACCTTGCGTTGAGCTCGGTCGCGCGGCTGCTGCACCTGTTCCCTGCCGATGGCATCCAGCCGGCGATGGTGGAGCGCTACAACGACGTCAGTCGTGCGGAGATGGAGCACGTGCGCGACTTCATCATCCTCCACTACCACCTCAACCAGCGCAGCGAACCGCTGTGGCGCGAATGCCGCGAGATGTCGCTGCCGCACAGTCTGGCCGAGCGCATCGCGCAGTTCCGCGAGCGTGCGCACGCCTGGCAGGGCGATGACGAACTGTTCCGCCTCGATTCCTGGACCCACTGCATGCTCGGCCAGGGCGTGGTGCCGTCGCAGCACCATCCGGTGACGCGGGCGATCAAGGACCAGGACCTGCGCCAGCTGTTCGAGGTGATCCGCCGTCCACTCACGCGCACGGTGGCCGCCATGCCGTCGCAGCAGGCATTCATCGACCGCTACTGCAAGGCCGACCCGGGCGTGTGGGACCTGCGCAACCGCTCGACGGTGGGCTGAGCGCAGGTGCTGCTGGAACCGCATCCGCAGTTGTGCGTGCAGCGCCTGTCCGTCGGCGAAGAAGGTGCGCCCGTGGTGGTCATCGACCAGCTGGTGCGCGAGCCGGAGCGCCTGCTGCGCAAGGCGGGTCGCCTGCGGTTCACGCCGCAGGGCGCGATGTTCCCGGGGGTGCGTGCGCGCGCGCCGCTGTCGTATGAAGTGTTCGTCGAGGGCGTGCTGCGCCCGCTGCTGGACGAGGTGTTCGGGCTGCCGCGCGACGCGCGGCTGGCCTTCCCGATGTGCCACTACTCGCTGGTCACGCAGGCGCCGGAGCGCTTGGCCTTCCTGCAGCGCATCCCGCACATCGACTCCACCACCGCGCTGGGCCTGGCGACCGTCCACTACCTGTTCCGCGCCGCATGGGGCGGCACCGCGTTCTATCGCCACCGCGGCACCGGCTACGAGACCGTGGACGAAGCCCGCCGCGACGGCTACTACGCCGCACTTGAGCACGAAGCTAAGGGCGAGCACGCGCCGGCAACTGGCTACATCGACGGCGACACCGAGCTGTTCGAACGCATCGCCAGCATCGATGGCGTGTTCAACCGCATGATCGTCTACCGCCGCAATGCCCTGCATTCGGGCAACATCGACAGCCGCCGCGTCCCGCCGGCCGACCTGCAGGCCGGGCGCCTGTCGATCAACAGTTTCATCGATGTGAAACCCTGATCCCGTCGCCCCCGCCGCTGCGCCCGGGTGCAGCCCCTGCGACGCCCGCGGGTAGAATGGGCGCATGGATGTTTCCCACCTGCTCGACGGGCTGAATGCAGCCCAGCGCGAGGCCGTGTCCGCGCCCGATGGCCACTATCTCGTCCTCGCCGGTGCCGGCAGCGGCAAGACCCGCGTGCTCACCCATCGCATCGCCTGGCTGAACGAGGTGGTCGGGGTGCCGGTGCACGGCATCTTCGCGGTCACCTTCACCAACAAGGCCGCGGCCGAGATGCGCCATCGCGTCGATGCGCAGCTGCGCCACGGTTCGCGCGGCCTGTGGATCGGCACCTTCCACGGCCTGGCGCATCGCCTGCTGCGCCTGCACTGGCAGGACGCGAGGCTGCCGGAAGGTTTCCAGATCCTCGACAGCGACGACCAGCTGCGCCTGGTCAAGCGGGTGGTGCAACAACTGGAGTTCGACGAGGCGAGGTTCCCGCCCAAGCAGGTCATGTGGTGGATCAACGCGCAGAAGGACGAAGGGCGTCGCCCGCAGCACATCCAGGCCAGCGGCGACGAGTGGTCGGAGGTGATGCTCAAGAGCTACGTGCTGTACCAGGAGCGCTGCGACCGTGCCGGGCTGGTGGACTTCGCCGAAATCCTGCTGCGCGCGCACGAGCTGCTGCGCGACACGCCGGCGCTGCTGGCGCACTACCGCCAGCGCTTCGGCCACCTGCTGGTGGACGAGTTCCAGGATACCAACAGCATCCAGTACGCCTTCGTGCGCGTGCTGGCCGGTGACAGTGGCAAGGTGTTCGTGGTCGGCGACGACGACCAGGCCATCTATGGCTGGCGCGGCGCCAAGGTGGAGAACGTGCAGAAGTTCCTGCGCGACTTCCCCGGCGCGCAGACCATCCGGCTGGAACAGAACTACCGGTCCTCCGCCAACATCCTGGGCGCGGCCAACGCGGTCATCGCGCACAACCCGGACCGCCTCGGCAAGCAGCTGTGGACCGACAGCGGCGAGGGTGAGCCGGTCGACCTGTACGCCGCGTACAACGAGATCGACGAAGCGCGCTTCGTGATCGAGCGCATCGCGCAGTGGGTGCGCGATGGCGGCAGCCATGGCGACTGCGCCATCCTCTACCGCAGCAACGCGCAGTCGCGCGCGTTCGAGGAACACCTGCTGGCCGAGCAGGTGCCGTACCGCGTGTACGGCGGCATGCGCTTCTTCGAGCGTGCGGAAGTGAAGGACACCCTGGCCTACCTGCGGCTGGTGG
Source organism: Luteimonas aestuarii (assembly GCF_004357985.1). Lineage (GTDB taxonomy): Bacteria > Pseudomonadota > Gammaproteobacteria > Xanthomonadales > Xanthomonadaceae > Luteimonas > Luteimonas aestuarii. The sequence continues at coordinate 39,232 of NZ_SMTF01000002.1, forward strand.
CCAACCGCGCCGACGACGCGGCGTTCGAGCGCGCCGTCAACACGCCGACGCGCGGCATCGGCGACCGCACGCTGGACGAGGTGCGGCGCATGGCGCGCACTGCCGGCGTGTCGCTGTGGGAGGCCTCGCTGCGCGTGCAGCAGGGCGGTGCGCTGCAGGCACGGGCGCGCAATGCGCTGGCCGGTTTCCATGCGCTGCTCGACGGCATTGCGTCGGAAGTGGCGGAGCTGCCGCTCAAGGACAAGATCGACCACGTGCTGCTGCGCTCGGGCCTGCGCGTGCATTACACCAACGAATCCAAGGGCGCGGCCGACTCGCGCGTCGACAACCTCGACGAGCTGGTGTCGGTGGCCTCGCGCTTCGTCAAGGGCGACGATGACGATGCCGCGCAGCTGTCCGAACTGGTGGCCTTCCTCGCCTACGCCGCGTTGGAAGCCGGCGAGGGCCAGGCACAGGTGGGCGAGGACGGCGTGCAGCTGATGACCCTGCACAGCGCCAAGGGCCTGGAGTTTCCGCTGGTGTTCCTGGCCGGCATGGAGGAGGGGCTGTTCCCCAACGCGCGCTCCATCGAGGAAAGTGGGCGGCTGGAGGAAGAGCGACGCCTGGCCTACGTGGGCATCACCCGCGCGCGGCAGAAGCTGGTGCTGTGCTACGCCGAGTCGCGCCGCCTGCACGGGCAGGACATGTACGGCGTGCCCTCGCGCTTCCTGCGCGAGATCCCGGCCGACCTGCTGCACGAAGTGCGGCCGCGGGTGCAGGTCTCGCGTCCCGCGTTCGCGCCGCAGCCGCGCCGCGACTGGGGCCACGCGTCGCTGGACCAGTCACCGGGGCTGAAGCTCGGCCAGAACGTAGTGCACGCCAAGTTCGGCGCCGGCGTGGTCACCGACCTGGAAGGCGGCGGCGCGCATGCGCGGGTGCAGGTGAACTTCGACGAAGCCGGCAGCAAGTGGCTGGTGATGGCCTACGCGAACCTGCAGCCGGCGTAGCGCGCGCGATACGCTGAACATGGGGGTGCGGACCGCGCCCTTCGGTTCGGCACGGTCAAACCCCGTAGCGCTCCTCCAGGTCACTCAATCATCGCCGACGACCCGCAGCATGGGACGTTGCCGGCCGAGCGCATCGGCGTGGATGCGGACGATCGGGCCCGGATCCGGGTCGCCGATGGTGTTGCGGCTCATCACGAAGATGCCGTGTTCGTCGCAGAACCGCATCATCCACACGATGTCTTCCACGCCGGAGGGCAACAGCATGGCCGCGATCAGGTGCCGCGCGGGCTGGTCCATGTCGTCGACGGCGCGGATCTGTGCGGCCACGTCCACTACCAGCTTGCCCTTCAGCAGTGGCAAGGGTGCGCGCCCGGCGCTGGGCGCGGATTCCACGATCCAGCCGCGGACGATCACGTCGAACCCGGTGATCGGGATCGCGGGTGAGGGCAGCAGGTGGGGGAGGTCCTTCATCGCGGCAGCGTCCATGCGCGTTCCTGGGCGTCACTCACGTCGTTGCGCAAGCAGTTCAAGCGAGCGGCGGGGATTGATCAGGTTGCGCCGCCCGTCGTCGCTGCGTTCGGCGCCGTCGAGGATCAGTTGCACCACCTCGGCGACGCTCAACGTTGGAACGAGCGCGAAGAGTTTCGCGGCGAGGTTTGTGACCTGGGGTGCGGCGAGCGACGTGCCATGCCAGTGCATCCGTCGTCCGCCCGGTACCGGGCCGTCCACCTCGTAGCCGTTCGCGTGCACGCGAACCAGCCGGCCGTGGCTGGTGAAGCCGGTCTCGTCGCCAGCCTGGTCCACGGCGCCGGCGGTCAGCACGTTGGGCAGGTCGATCCCGGCGGGGATGGCCTGGATGAAATCGACGTCCTCGTCGCTGTTGCCGGCAGCGGGCACGAACAGGATGTCCGGCGCGCTGCGGATCGCTTCGGTCAACGCCTCCGAGACAATGACAAACAGGGCGATGGCTTCGGCCCTGCGCTGCTCCGGCGTGCCGCCGAGGCCATGCGCTTCCAGGCTGCGTTCGATATCGAGTGGCGACCAGATCCAGCTGAGGTTAACCACGCGTACGCCTTGCGATTTCAGGTAGTCCACGATTTCACGATACATGCGCGCATTGGCTTCGACCCGCTCGCGGGTGAATGGCGGCGGCGGGAATTCGCTGGGGAAGGTGTCGCGTGCCACCAGTAGGCGCGCGGCGGGATTGCCCTGAAGCGCGACACCGGCAACGTGCGTGCCATGCACGTAGTTGAAGTACAGCATCGTGCCTTCCATGAACGGTCCGATGTCGTCTGGCGAAAGGCCGGCGACATGCGCACGGAAGGCATCGGCTTCGGGACTGTCGATCTGGTACTGGCTGTCCAGCGAGCCTTTCAGGTGCTGGTAAAGCATGTCCTCGCTCTCCCGCTGTTCAGGCGACAATGGCAGCAGCAGGCCGGATTCGCGGTTGCTGTGGATGTCGAAGGCGATGCCGTGCATTTCGTCCAGACGACCTTCGGCCCGCGCCGCGGCATCGACATGTAGCTGTCCGGGGAACAGGCTGGTGTCGACCCCGGAATCCCAGATGCCAACGATCACCGGCGACAGGTCTTCGCGCCCGTACAGCGAGATGTCGCGGTCCAGCCAGATGTTGGGTTTGCGCACATGGTTGGCGGCGATGTATGCGTCCAGTGCAGCGAGCTGCGCGGCGGCATGGGGCACCATGAAGTCCAGCGCGACCTTGAAGTTGGCGAGTTGCGCGAAGAGTTCACGGCTGAGCGCGCCCGATGCCTGCTGCACTGGGTCGATCCGACTGGCGACGATACCGGCGATGATGTTGGCGTTAAGCACGTCTATGCCATTGCGCATCTCGCGGATGTCGTTGCGCACGACGCCCCATGGCATGGGTTCGAGTGCTTCGGCCATGTGCTTGCGGATCGCCTCGTCGCGCAGGGACGCGTCGCTGCCGCGCTCGATGGCATCGGCGTAGGCGGCATGGCGAAGGCCGGTGATCCACTGCTCGGACGGCTTGGTCTGCAGCGCGCGCAGGCGCGCGTTGTAGTCGCGTGCTGCGCTGGCGTCGCCACGCAGCAGGGCGAGGTCGCGCAGGGTGGCGTAGAGGGTGCCTTGCGCGGCTGCGTCCTGGATGTCGTGCGTCGCCAGGGTCTGCTCGATGTCGGCACTCACGCGCCGGGCGAGCTCATGGAACGCCTCTTCGTCGCTGAGCAGTTCCGAAGGCTTCCGGTCAAGCGGGAAGCTGCTTGACGGAAGTTCGGCCTGGGTGCGGACCACCACGCGTGGCGCGGCATCGGCGTCTCCGGGCGGGGCGGCCAAGCCTTTCGACCCCATCATCCCGGCCACAGCAAGGACGAGCATCAGGCACATGCGGATCATGGCGCGGCTCCCGCGGTTCCGTTGCCGGTGTCGACGCGCGTCACCTCCAGCACGAATGCCGCGATGTCCGCCGCCCAGTCCTTGTTCGCATCGGCGGTCGAGCCGATGCCGTGGCCGCTGGCGTAGTCGAGGCGGTAGATCACCGGCTTCGCCGATGCCGCCTGCATGCGGGCGACGAACTTGTTCGACTCCCAGACGTCCACGCGGGGATCGTTCACGCCGTGGATGACCAGCCAGGGGGGTATGCACGGCCGTCCTCGATGCGCTGGTAGACGGACATGCCGCGTGCGGCGGCCGCGCCCTCGGGTGTGCGGATATCACCGAACTCGGCATAGTGGTTCGGGCCATTCTGGCTGGCCGACAGCATGCGAAGCACGTCGGTTACGCCGACGTCGTTGACCGCCCCGGCGAACAGGTCGGGACGTTCGTGCACGGCGTTGCCGATCAGGATGCCGCCGGCGCTCACCCCCATGCCCACGAGCTGCGCGGGGACGGTGATGCCCTGCGCCACCAGGGCCTCGGCGCAGGCGATGAAATCCTTCCAGGTGTTGGGCTTCCGTGCCAGATGGCCCGCCTTGCGCCACGCATCGCCATGCTCGCCACCGCCGCGCACGTGGCAGGTGGCATGGGCGATGCCTTGGGCGATCGCCGCGAACCGCAGCGGGTTGAACAGGGGATCCTCGGAGATCCCGTATGCGCCATAGCCGTACAGCAGCACACGCTGCTCACCGGGTGGCTTGAGATTGCCGAAATGCACCAGTGACAAAGGTACCTGCGTGCCGTCGTGGCTGGTTGCCACAAGGTCACGGCTTTGCAGGGGCGACAGATCCAAGCCTTGCGCCGTCGGCTTCAGGTGGGTCGGGACCACGCTGCCATCGGCCTGCACCAGGAAGTCCTGCGACGGCGCGGTCCAGGACTCGAGCAGCACGAACCTGCCGGCCAGCACCGGGTCCATGGGCGAAATGTAGGGATTGCCGCTGCGCGGGAACCGGATCGTGGTCTCGCCCCTGCCGTCGAAGCCGATGCGCTTGAGGTCGATGTACACGCCATCGCGCTCGCGGAAGTACAGGCCATCGGTGGACACCGCCAGGCTTTCGATGGGCCTGTCGCCGGCTGGCCGCAGCACTTGACGCGCGCCTGTCGCCAGGTCGTATTCGACGATCTCTCCGTTGGGCGAGCGGGTGGAAATGGCGTGCAGCTTGCCGTCGAGCGGTTGTCCGCCCCACTGGTTGAGGTCGCCGGTCCCGAAGATGCGCCGCCATCCCGCGTCCGGATCGCCCAGCTGCGACGCTGGCAGTACCCAGGCCGAGTAGTGGTTTTCGGTGCCCGACGCCATGGCCACGGCGAAAGGCTCGCCGGCGCGACGCATCACCGCGACCACATGCTCCGGGGGCAGGCCTTCGGGAGGGTGACGGCTGCGCGTGCCGAACACGTGCAGGTCCTGTTCGATGGGATTGCCCACGCGATGCAGGAAGACCTGCGAGTCCTTCCAGGCCTCGGTCGGCGGCGCGTCCGGCGCGGCCGGGTTGAACCGGCCCAGCAGCATGCGGTCCTCGTCCAGCCAGGTGATCCAGCCCAGCCAACTACGGGGCAGGGGGCCGTCCAACTGTTCGCCGTTGTCGACGTCCAGCACGTAGAAATCCGACATTTCCGAGCCATTGGCGCCGGCCGCCACCGCCACCCGCCTGCCGCTGGGCGAGGGGACATACCAGCTGATCGCATGGGTCTGCCCTGGCGTGTCGAGCCGGGAGGGATCGAACACCAGGCGCGGCGTACCGCGCAGGCCGTCACGGACGTACAGCTTCTGCGTGGGTTCGCCTGCCTCGCGCCGCCGATAGAACATCCTAGTCGCGGTCGCGGGCCGGATATCGCTGCTGCTGAAGGCGAGCATCGCGTCCGCATCGTCCAGCGCGGCGCGGATGCGCGCCCGCCCGGGCATCCCGTCCAGCACGCGCCGTGCATGGTCGGCCTGGGCCTTCATCCACGCCTGCGTGTCCGGGTCGTCCAGCTGTTCGAGGTTCCGGTAAGGGTCCACCACCTCGAAGCCGGGGTAGGTGTCGGTGGCGGGCACCGATTTCGCCTTCGGTGGCGTCTCCGCAGCGACCGGCGTGCTGCACACGGCCAGCAGGCTGGCGTTGATCAGGGTAAAGACGAGGGCAGCCATGCGCTGCGTGGCGGCTTGACTGGCCGTGGAACGAATGGCATCGGGGGATGCGCGCATCAGGTGCTCCTTGCGATGTAGGGCGGGGGGTTCACAGGCCTTGCTTGCACGGATGCGCAACGGTGGCGACGGGCACGGCGGCCGGTGGCCTGCTGGCACTGCCGTGGACGTTGTAGGAGACTGCGGATGGAGTCCGCTACTCCCAGACAGGAGTGTCGAGATGCTCGATGCCGGTGCGGTCACGCAGGCCATTGGCCGTATTTACGAAACGATGCTCGACGACCGCGCCGAGAGCGCCTGGCTCGACGCGGTCCGCGATTGCGTGGGGGCCGAGCATGCCGTGCTGTCTGACACCACCGGGCCCACGCTGGCGATGCACATCAGCCGGGTGGACGATGGCATGTTGCCGCTCGCGCAGCGGCTGTCCGCCACCACCATGTACGATCCCGCGCTGGCCAGCATGCCGGTGCGGGCCGCGCGCCGCATGTCGGATTTCTCCCCGATCCGGGAGCTGATGCGGACCGATCTGTACGAAGATCTGTTGCGGCCGCTGCATGGCGGCCATGCGCTCGCGTTCACGTGGCGGACCGGGGCGGGCCGTGCGGCGATCGCCATCTGTCGCGATGCCACGCGCAATCACGACTATGGCGATGATGAAGTCGCTGCCATGCAACCGCTGCTGCAGCATCTGCACAATGCCTTCCAGTTGCGCATGACCTTCCTTGCGCAGCAGGCGGTGATGCACCGGGCCCATGCCGCGCTCGATGCGATCCAGGATGGCGTTGCCATCGTCGGTGTCGACGGGCGCGTTCGCTACGTGAATCCCGCCGCGCGCGCGATGCTGCTCGATGGCGGTGCGCTACAGCTCGATCGCGGCGCGCTCCGTGCAGCGCGTTCCGAGGACGAACACAGGCTGTTCGCGTTGGTGCGCAGCACGGTGGCGTTGCGTGCAGGCATGTCATCGGCGTTCGCGCAGCACGCGGATGACTCCGCGACCGGCGGTGGCATCCCGATCGCGCTGCGGCGCGATCCGCCCCGACGTCCATTGCTGGCCACGGTGGCACCGGCCGTTTCCACGATGGGCCTGCACGGAGTCCCGGCATTCGCCGATGCCGCAATGCTGGTGCTGCGCGATCCGGACCAGAAGCGCGCACCGGCGATCGGCGTACTGCTGGAGATGTTCCGCCTCACCCGGCGCGAGGCCCAGCTCGCACTGGCGCTGCAGGCCGGCGAGGCGCTGTCGGTGGCCGCGGCACGCCTCGGGATCACCGAAGGCACCGCGCGGCAGTACCTGAAGAGCGTGTTCGCCAAGACCGGCGTCGAGCGCCAGTCCGAGCTGGCGGTGCTGCTGCGCAACCTCGCCTGAAACACTGCGTGCCGGGCATCGCCCGTGGTCGTGATGCATCATGCGGCCCACGCCCTGCGGGGCATCGCCACGAGGACAGCACGATGCAACTGGGCATGATCGGTCTGGGGCGCATGGGCGCGAACATGGCGCTGCGGCTGTCGCGTGGCGGCCACGACGTGGTGGGTTTCGATCCCGTGCCCGCGGCACGCACCGGCGCGGAGGGCGAGGGGCTGGCGACGGTCGCCTCGCTGGAAGCGCTGGCCGAACGTGTCGACGCGCCGCGCGTGCTGTGGATGATGGTGCCGGCCGGCGCAATCGTCGACGCCACGATCGCGTCGCTGCAGCCGCTGCTGTCGCCGGGCGACGTACTGGTCGATGGCGGCAATTCGTTCTACCAGGACAGCCAGCGACGTGCGGCCGCGCTGGACGACGCGGGCATCGCCTATCTCGACGTGGGCACCAGCGGCGGTGTGTGGGGACTGGCCGAAGGCTACAGCCTGATGATCGGTGGCCACGAGGACGCGGCGCGCCGGCTGTCGCCAGTGTTCGCCACGTTGGCGCCTGCAGCGGACAGGGGCTGGGCACGCGTCGGCCCCAGCGGTGCCGGCCATTACGCGAAGATGATCCACAACGGCATCGAGTACGGAATGATGCAGGCCTACGCCGAGGGGTTCGCGATCCTCGAGCGCCGCCAGGACCTCATCGCCGACCTGCCGCAACTGGCCGAACTCTGGCGCCACGGCAGCGTGGTGCGCTCGTGGCTGCTCGATCTCACCGCGGGCGCGCTCGCCGGCAATCCGCAGCTCGACGGCATCGCGCCGTATGTGCCTGATTCCGGCGAGGGGCGCTGGACGGTGGCCGAGGCGATTGCGCTCGACGTGGCCGCACCGGTGATCACGCAATCGCTGATCGAGCGCCTGCGTTCACGGGACGACAATGCCTTCGCCGACAAACTGTTGTCGGCGATGCGCAACGCCTTCGGCGGCCATGCGGTCAAGCGCGACTGACCGCCGCGATGCGACGCAGGGGTTGCGCAGGATCAATGCGCAGGCGCCCCGCATCCGTTGAGATGGGCGTCGTTCCCACTGCGTGGAGGTGCGCCGTGTACAAGCACATCCTGATTGCGACCGATGGTTCCGAACTCGCCGGCAAGGGCGTGGACGCAGGCCTTGCCCTGGCCCAGGCGCTGGCTGCGAAGGTCATCCTGGTCACCGCATCCGAACCGTGGCCGGTGGCGATGCCCGGCGATCCCGTCGCGATGGCGACCTCGGCGGAATTGCAGGACCGGCATCGCAAGGCGATGCGCGCGGAAGCCGATGTCCTGCTGGGCAATGTGCGGGCGCGCGCTTCGTCGGCCGGCGTCATGCTGGACGCTGTCTTCGTGCCGGAGCGCGCACCCGCCGACGCCATCCTCGAGGTGGCTGCCGAACGCGGCGCCGACCTGATCGTGATGGCGTCCCACGGCCGCACGGGTTTGCGCAAGCTGCTGCTCGGTAGCCAGGCGCAGGCGGTGCTGGGGCGCAGCACGCTGCCGGTGCTGGTGGTGCGCTGATCAGTCCAGTGGCATTGCGCGCCCTTCGCGCGCACTGGTGGCGCCAAGCTCGAGGATCCGCATCACGGCCAGTGCTTCCGTGGCCGTGACCGGCGGCGGTGCGTGTCCCAGTAGCGCATCGCGCATCCGGGCATAGAACGCGCGGTAGTCGCCGGCGATGGTCTCGACCCGGCTGGCGTGCGCGACACCGTCATCGACGTGCGTCAGCGTGCCCGGCGCGGGGTCGACGCCCCAGCCGGGAGCGCCCGGCACGATGCCCTGCCTGAGCATCGCTTCCTGCGTGTCCAGGCCGTGCTTGACGAAGCTTCCGCGGGTGCCGTGCGCGACGAAGCGCGGTCCGGGCGCGGCGACCAGCGCACCCGCGTGCAGCACCACGCGCAGCCGCGGATAGCGCAGCACGACATGGAACCAGTCATCGACCACGGCGCCATCGCGCTGCATCGCGATATCCGCCTGCACGGCCTCCGGCGTGCCGAACAGCTGCAGTGACTGGTCGACCAGGTGCGGGCCCAGGTCGAACCACAGGCCGGCGCCTGCACCGGCACGTTCGCGCCAGCGATCGGGCACCTGCGGACGGAAACGGTCGAAATGCGAATGCAGTTCCACCACCTCGCCCAGCGTGCCGTCTTCGACCAGCTTGCGCAGGGTCAGGAAGTCGCCGTCCCAGCGCCGGTTGTGGAACACGCTGGCGATGCGGCCATTGCGTGTGGCGGCATCCACGACCTGTCGTGCTTCCGCCAGCGTGGTGGTGAACGGCTTGTCGACCACGACGTGGCGGCCGGCCTGCAGCGCGGCGAGTGCCAGGCGCGCATGCACGGCATTGGGCGCGGCGATGACGACCAGGTCGATGGCATCGTCATCGAACGCGGACCGTGGATCGGCCGCCACGCGCACCTCGGGGATATCCGCGTGGACCTTGGTGGCATCGCCCGACACCACCGTATGCAGGTGCAGGCCGTGGGTGTGGGCGATCAGCGGTGCGTGGAAGACCTTGCCGACATAGCCATAGCCGACCAGCGCGACGTTCAGCGGTGCAGTCGCGCGCAAGCGTTACCAGCCGAACAGCTTGAAGTAGGTCTGTGGCGGGTTGTCGCCTTCGCGGCTGGAGACGACGCGACCGTCGCGGACGTACAGGTGGTAGCCCGGGCCGCGTGACGGCTGCACGTGGACCACCTGGACCTGTCCGGCCACGCGGTATTCGGTGATCACGTCGCCGTTGGCTTCGGTGCGGACGTTCTCCACCGCGCCTTCGGGAATCTCGAAGGGCAGGGCGGTGTCGGGACCGGTGGCGCAGGCCGCAAGGGCGAGCAGCGAGGGCAGCAGCAGGAGGTGCAGGTGGCGCATGGGGGCTCCCCGGCAGGCATGGACCTGCATTATGCGCCGCGGGCCGTGGCGGCGGGGTGAGATGGCGCGGGCGTGTGCGCCCGCGTGGACGCCTGCCGGCCGCGTCCTGCAGCGTAGAATCGGGGCATGCCAAGACTCGTCCTGATCGATGGTTCCTCGTACCTGTTCCGCGCGTTCCACGCGCTGCCGCCGCTGACCAATGCGGAGGGCGAGCCGACCGGCGCGTTGTTCGGCGTGGTCAACATGCTGCGCGCGACCATCAAGGAGCAGCCCGACTACCTCGCCTTCGTGGTCGACGCCAGTGGCCCGACCTTCCGCGATGAACTGTATCCGCAGTACAAGGCCAACCGCCCCCCGATGCCGGACGAGTTGCGCGCACAGGTCGAGCCGATGATGCAGCTGGTCGAGGCATTGGGCCTGCCGATCCTGCGCGTGGCCGGCGTCGAGGCCGACGACGTGATCGGCACGCTGGCGCTGCAGGGCGCTGCCGACGGCATCGACGTGACCATCTCCACCGGCGACAAGGATTTCGCGCAGCTGGTGCGTCCGCGCGTCGAGCTGGTGAACACCATGACCGGCAGCCGCATGGACAGCGACCAGGCGGTGATCGACAAGTTCGGCGTGCGCCCCGGCCAGATCGTCGACATGCTGGCGCTGATGGGCGACAGCGTGGACAACATCCCCGGCGTGCCCAAGTGCGGGCCGAAGACCGCGGCGAAGTGGCTGGCCGAGTACGACACGCTCGACGGCGTGATCGCCAATGCCGACGCCATCAAGGGCAAGATCGGCGAGAGCCTGCGCGAGGCGTTGCCGCAGCTGCCGTTGAGCCGGCAACTGGCCACCATCAAGACCGACGTGGCGCTGGACGTGGCCGCGCAAGGGCTGGCGCTGCGCGAACGCGACGTGGAGGCATTGCGCAGGCTGTACGCGCGCTATGGCTTCAACCAGGCGCTGAAGGAACTCGACGGTGGCGCTAGCGCCGATGCGCCGGAGAAGGCGCCGGGCAAGGCACGTGGCAACGCCCGCTACACGGCACCTGCCGGTGGCGACGAGGCGCGTCCCGCCGCCGAGTTGTCCGCGCCGGGCGAATACGAAGCGATCCTCACCCAAGGGCGCTTGGACGCATGGCTGGCGATGCTGCAGGCCGCCGATGCATTCGCCTTCGATACCGAGACCGACGCGCTCGATCCGATGCGCGCCAACCTCGTCGGCATCAGTGTCGCGGTCGAGCCCGGCCAAGCCGCCTACATCCCGCTGGCGCACGATTATCCCGGCGCACCCGCACAACTGTCGCGCGATGCCGTGCTGGCGGCGCTCAAGCCGACCCTCGAGGATGCCGGAAAGCGCAAGGTCGGCCAGCACGGCAAGTACGACCTGCACGTGCTGCGGCGCCACGGCATCAAGGTGCGCGGCTATGCCGACGACACCATGCTCGAAAGCTTCGTGCTCAATTCCAGCCAGCGCCACGACATGGATTCGCTGTCGCAGCGCCTGCTGGGTTACGAGACGATCAAGTACGCCGATGTCGCCGGCAAGGGTGCGAAACAGATCCTGTTCTCCCAGGTGGCCATCGACGACGCCACCCGTTATGCCGCCGAGGATGCCGACATCACCCTGCGGCTGCACCGCGCGCAGGCGCCGAAGCTGGCGGCCGTGCCGGCGCTCGAACGCGTATACCGCGGGATCGAGATGCCGCTGGTACCGGTGCTCGAGCGCATCGAGGCCAATGGCGTGAAGATCGATGCCGAAGAACTGCGCCGCCAGACCGCCGACCTGTCGCGTCGCATGCTGGCCGCACAGCAGAAGGCGACCGAACTGGCCGGGCGCACCTTCAACCTCGATTCGCCCAAGCAGCTGCAGGCGCTGCTGTTCGACGAGCTGAAGCTGCCGGCGCAGGTGAAGACGCCCAAGGGCCAGCCCAGCACCAACGAAGAGGCGCTGGACGCCATCGCCGACCAGCACGAACTGCCGCGCGTGATCCTGGAGTACCGCGGCCTGGCCAAGTTGCGCAGCACCTACACCGAGAAGCTGCCGGAGATGATCAATCCGGACACCGGGCGCGTGCACACCAGCTACCACCAGGCCGGTGCCGCGACCGGCCGCCTGGCGTCGAGCGATCCCAACCTGCAGAACATCCCGATCCGCACCGAGGACGGCCGCCGCATCCGCAAGGCCTTCGTCGCACCGCAAGGGCGCAAGCTGGTGGCCTGCGACTATTCGCAGATCGAACTGCGGATCATGGCGCACCTTTCGGAGGATTCGGGTCTGCTGGATGCCTTCGCTTCCGGCGCCGACGTGCACCGCGCCACCGCCGCCGAAGTCTTCGGCCGCGAGCTGGACGAGGTGACCGCGAACGAGCGCCGCGCCGCCAAGGCGATCAACTTCGGCCTGATGTACGGCATGAGTGCGTTCGGGCTGGCGCGCAACCTCGGCATCGGCCGCGGCGAGGCGCAGGACTACATCGCCACCTACTTCTCGCGTTACCCCGGCGTGCGCGACTACATGGAGCGCACCCGCCAGCAGGCGCGCGACCAGGGCTTTGTTGAAACCGTGTTCGGCCGCCGGCTGTACCTCGAATACATCCAGCGCGGCACCCAGGGCCAGCGCGCCGGCGCCGAGCGCGCCGCGATCAACGCGCCCATGCAGGGCACCGCCGCCGACATCATCAAGCGGGCGATGGTCGACATCGACCAGTGGCTGGCCGGGCAGGGCGGTCGTGCGTTGATGATCCTGCAGGTCCACGACGAACTGGTGTTCGAGGTCGAGGACGGATTCGTCGACACCCTGCTGGCCGAAGTGCCTGCGCGAATGGCGGCAGCCGCGGAACTGCGCGTTCCACTGGTGGTCGATTCAGGGACAGGGACGGATTGGGACCAGGCGCATTGAGGCGGCGCGGTCTCCGGCGGAGGTCGGAATGGGCGCGCCGGCCGGTGAAATCGATTGTCCGGACGCGCGATCAATGAGTTACATCGCGGGTTGCTGAACGCATGTGACCTTCGGCATATTCAGCCAGGCAGGCGCGGGTTTTCAGCACGGCGCTGAGCGGGTAAACGTTGCCTGAATTCTTACGGAAACCCAGCGGGATCTTCACGAACTATCAATGCCCCGGATGGTCATATGACTCGCGACAGATGCAAGGTCTGTCGCCGATCTCTCCCATCCCCTGGAGTGATCCCCGGAACGAGGCTTCTCCCCGAGCCCTCGTTCCCCGAGCCCCGCCGGCCCCCCCTGCCTGCGGGGCTTTTTTTCGCCTGTACGCCTGCGGCCCCTGCCGCGGGGCGTAACGTGTGCGCAGTCCAAACGAGGAGCGCGTGCCGTGTCCGATCCGTTCGAAGGCATGTTCGAGCTGGCGATGCCGTGGTGGGTCTTCGTGCTGCGGGCCTGCGTGGTGTATTTCGTGTTGCTGGGCATGATCCGGCTGTCGGGCAAGCGCTCGATGGGCCAGTTCACGCCGTTCGACATCCTGCTGGTCGTGCTGCTGGGCAACGCCGTGCAGAACGCGCTGCTGGGCGAGGACACCTCGGTCGGCGGCGGCATGCTGCTGGCGGCGACCCTGATTGCGCTGAACTGGACCGTCGGACTCACCACGGCGCGGCTCCCGCGCATGGAGCGCTTGATCGAAGGCGCGCCGGTGCTGCTGGCCCGCGACGGCGCCGTCTATCGCGAGGTGCTGCGCCGCGAACTGATCAGCAAGGAAGACTTCGAGAAGGCGATGCGACAGGAAGGCTGCCTTGAGATCGAGGACATCCGCCTCGCCGTGCTCGAGAACAACGGGCACATCACGGTGGTGAAGCGGAGTGGATAGCGGCGCCTCGTTGCCGGACCGCTTGCCGGGAGGGCGTGCCGAGCATCTGGGCCGCCGCGGCTTGCGCGTCGCGAGTGGTCGCATCAACGCCTGGACCCGGAATGGCGAGGGTCAGGGGAGTGGCCCGATGCGGGAGAGCACCGATGGCTTTCCGCGGAACGCACTTAGCACCGCATCGATCCCGAGGAAGCCAACCCCCGCCGCTGCAACCAAAGGCCCGGCCGTGCGTTCCGACACCGCGAGGATCGCGATGGCCAGCGCGACGAACAGCAGGCCGAACGCGCCGGTGACGATGCGGTGGACCTTCGGGCGTGTCATGCGCGCTGGCCACCCGCCTCGTCCAACCAGTCCCGCGGCCGCAGGTACTCCATCAGCCGCGCTTCGTCGCTGCCGGCTTCCGGCGTGAAGCCGTATTCCCAGCGCACCAGCGGCGGCAGGCTCATCAGGATCGATTCGGCGCGGCCGCCGCTTTGCAGGCCGAACAGCGTGCCGCGGTCGTAGACCAGGTTGAACTCGACGTAGCGGCCGCGACGGTAGAGCTGGAACTGCCGCTCGCGCTCGCCGTGCGGCGTGGCCTTGCGACGCTCGACGATCGGCAGGTACGCGTCGAGGAAGCCGTCGCCCACGGCGCGCAGGTAGGCGAAGTCGGTAGCGAAGTCGTCGTGCAGGTCGTCGAAGAACAGACCGCCGACACCGCGGGTTTCATTGCGGTGCTTGAGGAAGAAGTAGTCGTCGCACCAGCGCTTGTGCGCGTCGTAGCGCGCCTGCCCGCCGAATGGTTCGCACAGGTCGCGTGCGGTGCGATGCCAGTGCCGCACGTCTTCGTCGAAGGGATAGAACGGGGTCAGGTCGAAGCCGCCGCCGAACCACCACGCCACCGTCTCGCCATCGCGCTCGGCGCGGAAGTGGCGCACGTTGGCATGCGTGGTGGGCAGGTAGGGATTGCGCGGGTGGAACACCAGAGACACGCCGACCGCGCGCCAGGACGCGCCCGCCAGTTCCGGACGGGCCGCCGTTGCGGAGGGGGGCAGGGCGCTGCCGGACACATCGGAGAAGCCGATGCCCGCCTGCTCGAATACCCCGCCATCGCGCAACACGCGCGTGCGGCCACCGCCGCGCAGGTGCGTGGACGCATCGGACGGATCGCGCTGCCAGGCATCCTCGGTGAAGCGCGCGCTGCCATCGGCGCTTTCGATGGCAGTGCAGATCCGGTCCTGCAGGCCGGTGAGGTAGTCGCGGACGGTGTCGAAATCGGTCATGCGGACATTGTAGGCCCGGCGACGCGGGGCGCCTTGATCGCGATCAAGCTGCCCCGGTGGTGTCAGGGCTTCAACGTCCGCTCGAACAGCTCGTGGATGCGACGGTACTGGTCGTACCACGCTTCCGGGTGCTGGTAGGCGTGGCGCTCCATCGGGTAGCTGGCCAATTCCCAGTTGTGCTTGCGCAGTTCGATCAGCCGCTGCGCCAGCATCACCGAGTCCTTGTAGAACACGTTGTCGTCGATCATGCCGTGGGCGATCAGCAGGTGGTCCTGCAGGCCGTCGGCGTATTCGATCGGCGACGACTTGCGGTAGGCCTCGGGGTCGATGTCGGGCGTGTTGAGGATGTTCGACGTGTAGGCGTGGTTGTACTGCGTCCAGTCGGTCACCGGGCGCAGCGCGGCGCCGGCCTTGAACTTGCCGGGCTCGCGGAACAGCGCCATGAAGGTCATGAAGCCGCCGTAGCTGCCGCCGTAGATGCCCACGCGCTCGCGGTCGCCCTGGCGCTGCTCGACCAGCCAGTCGATGCCGTCGAGGTAATCCTCCAGCTCCGGATGGCCCATCTGCCGGTAGATGGCGGTGCGCCAGTCGCGGCCCAGGCCGGCGGACGCGCGGAAGTCGAGGTCGAGCACGATGTAGCCCTGCTGCACCAGCAGGTTGTGGAACATCTGCTCGCGGAAGTACTGCGGCCAGCGCTCGTGCACGTTCTGCAGGTAGCCGGCGCCGTGCACGAACAGCACGATCGGATACTGCCTGCCGGGTTCGAGCGTGGACGGGCCGTAGTACTTGCCCGGCACGGTGCCGGCACCATGCTTCGACGGCACCTGCACGTATTCGGGTTGCAGCCATTCGTGGGCACGGTATTCGGCGGTGCGGGTATCAGTGAGCGTGCGCATGCCGCTGCCGTCGCTTCCGATCACTGCCAGCTGCGGCGGCACGTAGCTGGACGAATGCCTCAGCAGTAGCTGGCGCCCATCCGGCGACAGCGCGAAGCCGTCGACGCCGTCGAGGTCCGTGATCTCGCGCACGTCACCGCCCGCCGCCGGCACTTCGCAGACTTCGTAATCGCCCGCCCAGGCGCGGTTGCAGGTGAACAGGAACCGCGCCCCATCCGGCGACAGCATCGGCTGCGACACTTCCCAGCGCCCGGAGGTCAGTGCGCGCGGGCTGCCGCGTTCGCCGGCCAGGTACAGGTGGGCGTGGCCCGACTGCTCCGACAGGAACCACAGCGTGCGGTTGTCGGGCATCCAGTCGAACTCGTTGAAGTTCCAGTTGATCCACGCCGGGTCGGTCAGGCGGTGGCGCACGCGCAGCGCGGCCTGCGACGGGTCCAGCGTCACCAGCCAGCGGTCCTTGTTGTCCAGCGAATGCAGCATCAGCGCGGCGGCGTGGCCGTCGCTACTCCAGCGCATCGCATCCTCCAGCCGCACCGCGCGCACGCCCTTCAGCGCGTCCTTGCCGGCGGCGCGGCGCAGGCTGGCCAGCGGATCGTCGCTGATGCCGGGCAGGGCATCGAGCCTGATCTCGCGCGGCTTGCCGTCGCCGCGCATGTCCACCACCCAGAACGCCTGCGCGCGCGGCAGGTTGCGGCCCACCCGGGTGCGCACGTCCTCGAATTCCTCGTAGCCCGATGCGGTGATGTACATCGGCATCTTGCCGGCCTGGCCGCGGTCTTCCGATTTCCGCTCGGTCGCCACCAGCAGCCAGCGGCCGTCCGGCGACAGCGCGCTTGCGGCGATGTCCACATCCTTGCCCACGTAGACCGGCGACGGCGCGCGCGAAGGATCGCCGTGGCGCCATTGCAGGTCCTGCTGGCGCGCGGCATCGCGGCGGTCGCGCTCGCGGCGCAGGGTCTCGAACAGTTCGAACTGGTAATCGCGCAATGCATCGGCCGGGGGCGCCTTGGCCGGGTCGTCCTCGGCCTTCACCGACGCGGCCTGCGCCACGCCGCCCTGTGCCGTCCAGCGGTACCAGTCGTGGCCCGAGCGCCAGACCAGCGCGCCATCGCTGCCCCACTGCAGCGCGGCCTTGCTGTCGCTGCCGCGGGTCAGCTGGGTGAGCGTGCCGTTGCGCAGGTCGCGCACGTACACGTCGCCATTGCGGATGAAGGCCATGCGCGTGGCCTGCGCGTCGAACAGCGGCTGCGCGGCGTCGAGGTCGGCACGCGCGGCACCGTCCAGGCGCCGGGGCGTGGCCTCGCCCTGCAGCGGCAGCGCGTAGGTGTCGCGGATGGTGCTGTCATCGCGCTTGAGCGTGTAGTACGCGGTATTGCCATCCCACGACCACCATGCCTGTTCCACCGGGGCGCCGATCCAGTCCGGGTCGGCCATGATCCGCTCCATCGTCAGCGGTTGCGAAGGCTGGGCGGACAGCAAGCCGGGGGCGAGAAGCAGCAGGAACGAAAGGGATCGGATCATGGTGGCCGTGCGTGGAAAAGGACCGGGGCAGGGTACCAGCCCCGTCCGCGACGGGGCTGGGCCGCAGGTCATGGCCTGGTGGTCCGCTGGCCCTCGTGGTCGGCACGGACGAAAAGCGGGAGCGGTTGCCCGCTCCCGTCGCACATCCCTGTGCGCGGCGTCCCCGGCCGCAGGAGGCGCTGGCGTCAGCGACCCGGCATCACCAGCTGAAGCCGGCGCCGCCCATCATGCTCTTCTCGTTGCCGCTGAACGCGCCGCCCAGGGACACGCTGGCGCGATTGCCGATGGCGCGCTGGTAGCCGACGGCGAGGGCCTGTTCGCCGCCCTGCACGCCCACGCCCACGCCGATGCGGTTCTGGCCGGACAGGCCGGCGGTGTTCATCGCCATGCCGGCGAACGCACCCGACATCGCGCCCTGCCGGTCGATGCGCCGGTCCTGCTGGTGGAAGCGGTCGTCGATGCCGCGCTGGATGGAATCGAGCTGCGCATCCCACGCAGCGAAGCGGCTGTCGGTGTAGTCGTTGGCCGACTGCAGCGTCTGCACCGCCACGGTGTCGGTGTAGGTGTTGGCCGAGGCCAGCGTGGCGGCATCACCCGCCTGCACCTGCCGGACGTTCGCAGCGTCGGTCGCCGCCACGCCGTCGGCGACGTTGCCGATCGTGGTGCCGTTCTCGCCAGCCAGCGTCAGCACGTCGCGGCCATCGTTGTCGTAGACCACGCTGCGCGGACCGCCACCGGCGGGTCCTTCGGGCCCCTGCGGCCCGCCCGGCCCGGCGGGCCCCTGCAGCGAGCCCAGCCAGTCGGCTTCGGTGCCGGCGAAGCCGTTCCGTACCGCGACCTCGTAGGCACTGAGGCCGCGCTCGCCCTGGACGCCGCCGGCATCGACGATGCGCTGGTTGATGTCGGTCAGCGCCGCATCCACCGCACCGAAGGCGGTACCCACATTGTTGTAGTTGTTCGACTGAATCACGTACACGGGTGCCGTAAACACGCCACCGGCATAGGCCGCGCCGCCGCCGAGCCATGCGGCGATGCCGGCGCCGAGTTCGTCGTCCGCCGCGCGCATCTGGCGCAGGTTCACCGCGTCGGTGGCCTCGGTGCCGTCGGCGAGGTTGGCAATCTGGTTCATCCGAGCGGGGGAGCCTACCGAGATGCTGTATTCGCGATCGGCTACCGCGTTGTAGCCGATCGCGACACTGTAGTCGACGCTTGCGACAGCATTCACGCCGAAAGCTGCGCTGTAGTCGCCAACTGCCCGAACGCCTGCACCAATGGCGACTGCGCTGGTCCCGATGGCAATCCCGAATTCACTGCTGGATTCCACTATTCCGTCTCCGTCGAGATCGAGGTCAAAGGACTGCTGCCCGTTCCCGTCGAGGTCGTACCAGCTCGCAACGACCAGGCTTCCGACGCCGGTGGCACGGCCGGCATTGCCGAAGGCATTGCTATACTCGCCACTTGCGATGTTCCCGGCGCCAACTGCATTGGCGAATGTCCCGCTGACGGCGTTTCCGTACCCAACAGCCAGCGCGCTGTTGCCGTCGACCACGTTTCGGGAGCCGATTGCCACCCCCCTGATGGAACTGGCCTCGTTCCCGCTGCCCATTGCGGTGCTTTCCAGGCCGGAAGCGATGTTGCCTTCGCCCACCGCCGTATTGCCTCGACCGCCCGACGTTCGGTTGCGGAATCCGACGGCAGTAGAAGATGCGCCCTCAGCCTGATTGCCTGTCCCGAAGGCATTGCTGTAAGTGCCGCTCGCGGTGTTGCGCACGAGTCCGGCTTCGTCGCCTTCATCGTACGCACCGCCAAAGGCGTTACTGCCCCTGCCTGACGCTACATTCAGGATGCCAAATCCATTTGCGCGCATTCCCGTCGTGCTGTTGCCCAGCCCGAATGCGTTGCTTTGGTTGGCGAGCACATAGTTCCCATTGATCAGCTGGCCGTCGCTCATCCGGTACAGCGCACCGCCGAATGCGTTACTGTTGATCCCGGTGACATCGTTGATGTAGCCCACTGCTGCACTTCGGGACTGGGTGACGAAGTTCGTGATGCCTATGGCCGTCGCAGTACTCGCGGTCTGGGCGATGAAGTTGTTGTGACCGAACGCCGTGCTGCTGGCGGCACTCACCTCGTTGCCGCGCCCGAACGCGGTGCTGTTGGCACCGTTGACCTGATTGGCGAAACCGCATGCGAATGCATTGCTGCCGGGGGCAATGCTCGCTGGGCCAGGGTGCTGGCAGGTTTCACCCGCGATGATGGGCATGGAGGCCGCGGCCAAGGTAATGGCGAGGCAGTTTGCGGCAAGGTCTATTGCAGGTCTGGACTGGGAAAAGATTGACATGTGGTGATCCTCTGCGGGCGATGAGAGCCGGACGTCCCGGCTACAGCAGGAGATCGGAATAGCCGGTCCAAAGCTGACATCGTCTCTCCCGGTTTGACGGGTGCCGGGGCGGGGCCTGCGTGGATGTCATATGGACCGGATCGGCGACGCCAAGGCGCAGCCTCACGTGGTGCGCGGAATCGCGTGTGTCTTCCCACTCGCTTCCTGCAGGCGCCGCTCTCCTGCAACGGATCCGCTGCTTCAGCGGACGGACTTGATGGTGCGTTTGATGGTGGTGGCACTCATCGCTTTTGCTTTCGCGTTTGCCACGCCCTTCGATATGGCTGCTTTCGAGACAGGCTTGACGACCTGCTTCCCTGCCTTGGTGGCAACACGGGGATTCTTCACGTTGCTCTGCACCTCCGCCCCGCGCAGCCGCGTGGCATTGGCCGCCTGGATGATCGGTTGCTGGTAATGGAGGATGATTTCCATCGCGTCGGCGTGCAGTGCGATCGATGTCCGGTCCTTCGCCACCTGCGCTTGCGGCACGCGCCTGGTGAGATCCTTCATCGCCGCGTCGATCTGGCGCGTGATTTCGGCATTGATCCGGTCCTGCACGTCGGCCTGCACCAGGCGGATCACGTGCGCGCGGACCAGGCCGGTGAAGTCCACCAGCTTCGCCACGAACGAGGCGTTCCATGTCATCCGGAGGTCACGCATCTCGCACTGCAGGCGCCCGCGATCCATCGACAGCAACAGGTGGGCGTTGAATTCGCCGTCGAAGAAGTCGTTGTGGACCGGGACGTGCTTGTGCGCCGCCCAGCCGCCACGCACTTCGATGGACCCCGGATGGCAGAGGATCCCGGGGGACAGCGACCGCTCGCGGTCGCGATGGTCTTCCTGCGCGCGGATCGCACGGCCGAATGAAATCTCGGCGGTTTCGTACTGCATGAACGCGGTCTTGTTCTTTGGCCAACGCTTGCGGCCGCGCCACACTTCGATGCGCACGCCATCGGCGGGCAGGAAGGCCCGGAAGTGGGCGAAGGGAACGGTGAGTCGGGTGGTTTTCATGGCGACGGCCTCATTGGATCGATCGGATGCCGGCCACGGTGCAGGCGATGCACCGTGGTCGGCACGGGAGATGCGGCTAGCGCGGCTGGCGCACGGTTTCGCCCGGCAGCGGGATGTTCGGCGGCAGTCGCGGTGGATCGATATGCGGCTGTTCCATGCGCACCGGGATGCGATCGACCAGGCAACCGTTGAGTACGTAGTCGCCGGTGACGGTGCCGGTGCTTGAAGTGTTGCGGTTGATCTCGATCTTCACCAGGGTGCCGCGGTCGGCATACGCCGCGGCGGGTCCGCCGACCGGTGGGAAGCGGCCGCTGCCGTCGGCAATCGTCATCGGTATCCAGGTGAATCGACCGTCGACCGTGGTGCCCAGCGCCGAGGCGCGCAGGCCGGGCGCGCGTAACGTAGTGCGCACGCGGTCGATGCGCAGGATGGCGCTTTCGGGTGAGAGAAACGAACCGGTGCTGCCGCTGTAGCCGGGCCGCAGCACCACGCTGCCGCGATGTTCGAACGGTCGCACGCACAGGCGTAGGTCACGAACATGCTCGAGCGGACGTTCCAGGGTGATCCGCGGGGGCGTGTCGGTGGTCTGCGCGAATGCGGGTGCGGCGATGGCCGTTGCGATGGCGGCCAGCAGGGGAAACAGCGGGGTCGCGGGGAATGCCTTGTCCACGGGGGTGGCTCCTTGCAGGATGCGGGAAGGACGGCCCGGTGTCGCCGGGCCGCAGATCAGAGGTCCATGCCGAAGCCGATGCCGGCGGACTTCTCGCTGCCGCTGAACGCACCGCCCAGCGAGAACGAACCGCGCGTACCGAGCTTGCGGCCGTATCCGATCGACAACGCCTGTTCGCTGCCTTGGAACCCGGCGCCGACGGCAATGCGACCGCGCGCACTTTGCGAGCCCGCGGCATTGATCGCCATGTTCAGCATTGCGCTGCCCATCGCGCCCTGCCGGTCGATGCGCCGGTCCTGTTGGTGGAAGCGGTCGTCGATGCCGCGCTGGATGGAATCGAGCTGCGCATCCCACGCGGCGAAGCGGCTGTCGGTGTACTCGTTGGCCGACTGCAGCGTCTGCACCGCCACGGTGTCGGTGTAGGTACTGGCCGAGGCCAGCGTGGCGGCATCACCCGCCTGCATCTGGCGCACATTCACCGCATCGGTCGCGGCGACGCCATCGGCGACGTTGGCGATTGTGGTGCCGTTCTCGCCAGCCAGTGTCAGCACGTCGCGACCATCGTTGTCGTAGACCACGCTGCGCGGACCGCCACCGGCGGGTCCTTCCGGCCCCTGCGGCCCGCCCGGCCCGACGGGCCCCTGCAGTGAGCCCAGCCAGTCGGCTTCGGTGCCGGCGAAGCCATTGCGTACCGCGACCTCGTAGGCGCTGTCGCCGCGCTCGCCTTGGATGCCGCCGGCATCGACGATGCGCTGGTTGATGTCGGTCAGCGCGGCATCGACCGCACCGAAGGCCGCGCCCACGTTGTTGTAGTTGCTGGACTGGATCACGTACACCGGCGCGGTGAATACGCCACCGGCATAGGCCGCGCCGCCGCCGAGCCATGCGGCGATGCCGGCGCCGAGTTCGTCGTCCGCCGCGCGCATCTGGCGCAGGTTCACCGCGTCGGTGGCCTCGGTGCCGTCCGCGAGGTGGATGATCTGATGCTCGTTGCCGCCGCTGCCCACGGCCACGCTGTAGTCGCGGTCGGCGATGGCCTGGTAACCGATCGCAGTGCTGCCGGTGTTGAGTGCCCGCGACTCGAAGCCGAAGGCGCTGCTGCGGGCGCCGCTGGCCGTGTTGCCATGGCCGAACGCGCTGCTTTCGACGCCACTGGCGGTGTTCCTGATGCCAAATGCACTGGCGTTGTCGGCGGAGGCCGTATTGAGGAAGCCGAAGGCCTGGCTTGCGAATGCAGTCGCCGTGGAGCTGCCGCAGGCGAAGGCCCCGAGCCCCGGGGCACTGCCGGTCGCGGCTCCCTCGCTGGGCTGGCAGGTGGTCCCGGCCATCGCAGGCGCATGGACGCTTGCCACCAGCAGTGACAGCATCGCGACGGTGCGTCCGTAGCCGGCCCATCTGGATGTCGAATGGGGTTGGATCATGTGCATGGTTCCCGCCTCGGGCAGGCCGGAACGTTCCGGCTACAGCAGGAGATCGGAATCCGCGGGACAGGACTGACATCGCCAGCGCGCGTTCGCGATGTCGCGACCGACGCCAGGATTGCTGCACCTCGCCGTCGACGGCGCCTGCCCAGACCCTGTCGCAGTCATTCCACGCAGGCGGTGTCCATGAGCGGCAGGCGGCCATCGCGCCGCACGTCGATCGCGCGACGTCTCATCTCCGCCAGCAGCGCGTCGGCTTCGTTGCAACGTCCCAGGCCGGCCAGCGCTTGCGCATAGAAGTGGGCAACACTGCCCTGGCGATCGTCGAAGCCATGGTCGCGGCCGAACGCATGGGCCGCCTCCAGCCCCGGCAAAGCCTCGGCATGGCGGCCGAGACCGACCAGCGCGCGGCCGCGGCCGAGGTGCAGCTGGTGCAGGCTGGGGTCGTCGTTCGACAGGTCGCGCTGCAGCACGGGCAGCGCAAGGTCGAACTGGGCGAGGGCACGTTCGAACGCGTCCGAACGCAGCAAGGTGAATCCGTAGAACATGCGCTCCATCGCCACGACCTGCGAATCCGCGCCTACGTCGCGACCGCGCAGGTCGATCACGCGCTCGTGGATCGCAAAGGCTTCCTCGTGGCGCCCCAAGGCGCCGAGGACGATGGCTTCGTCCTGCAACGACGAGATCACGTCGATGGCGGTTTCAAGCTCGCCGCTGTCGAGCATGAACTGGCGGGCTTCACGGGTGGTGGCCAGTGCGGCCTCGTAGTCGTCGTTCTGGTACTGGGCCGTGGCCAGCACCGAGTACGCCTCGCGCAGGCCGCTGTGGCTGAGCGGCGTCGCCGCCTTGTGCAGGGCGACGGCTTCCTCGGCCCAGGCCAGGCTCTGCGCCGGCTCGTAGGCGATGCGTGCCCAGGCCAGGTTGGCCAGCACGCGGGCGCGGTCTTCCTTCGATTCGGGCAGTTCGGCTTCCTGGATGGCGAGCGCGCTGCGCACGGCCTGTTCGGCCTTCTCCGGTTGTCCCAGCCCTTCGTAGCTGCTGGCCGCTGCCAGCAGGAAGCGCACCTTCAGGCTGGGAGACGTCGACCCGCTTTCCTGCAGCTGGCGCACGGTGGTGTCCAGCGCCTGCGCCAGGGTGACGTTGGCCTGCCCGCTGTTGGCAGGGCTTGCGCCTGAAAACACGCTGCTCATGAAGCTGTTCGCGGCGGCCAGTGTTTCGGCTTCGGACCTGGCCCGCGCGGCTTCGGACTCCGCGCGTTCGGCCTCGAGGTTGGCGCGCGCCGCTTCCGTGCGCGCCTGTTGCGTCTGCAGCAGGATGCCGGTCACCCCGGCGACCATCGCCAACGCAGCGATCGCCCCCATCGCCACGCCCCAGCGGTTGCGCTGCACGAACTTGCGCGTTCGATAGCCCAGCGTGTCGCCGCTTACCGACACCGGGCGGCCATCGAGGAAACGCTGCAGGTCGTCCGCGAACGCGCGCACGCTGCCGTACCGGCGCGCGGGCTCCTTCGCCAGCGCCGTCTGCAGGATGCGGCCCAGGTCGCCGCGTACGAAACGGCGAAACGCGCGCGTATCGGTGCGACGTTCGCGCAATCGCATGGCGACTTCTTCATCGCTGCCGGTGGTGATGGCCTGCTCGAGCCGCGGTGGTTGCTGGGTGGAGATAGCTTCGGCCGCGGCACGCAGGTCCTCGGCGGGAAAGACGAACGGCAGGCGCCCGGCGAGCAACTGGTACAGCACCACGCCCAGCGCGTGCACGTCGGTGGCGGCGCTGATGGCGCCGCCGCTGATCTGTTCCGGCGCCGCGTACTCGGGCGTGAAGCCGGCGAACATGCCGGTGCGCGTGGAGCCGGCCTGCTCGTCCATGCGCTTGGCCACGCCGAAATCGAGCACCTTCGCGCGACCACTGCGGTCGACCAGGATGTTGGCCGGCTTGAGGTCGCGATGCACCACGAAATGCTCGTGCGCGTGCTGCACCGCTTCGCACACCTGCGCAAACAGCGCCACGCGCTCGCGCAGCGGCAGCCGTTGCGCGTCCGCCCACGCGGTCAGCGGGCTGCCATCGATGAACTCCAGCGCGAACCACGGGCGGCCGTCGTCGTCTACGCCGTTGTCCAGCAGTCGCGGGATGTTGGGGTGCGACAGCGCGGCGAGGATGCGGCGTTCCTGCAGGAAGCGCTGTGCCTGCGCGCTGCCGTCCCAGCGCCGGCGCAGGCGCTTGATCGCGGCGCGCTGCGCGGTGTCGTCGTCGCGGTGCGCGGCATGCACGGTGCCCATGCCGCCGCGACCGAGCTCGCGATCGATGCGCCAGGGCCCCAGGCGGGACGATGGCGCGTCATCGCTTTCGCCCGCGTCGTCCTCGTCGTGCAGCGTGATGATCTCGCGCGCGCCTGCATCGAACGCGCTGTCGGCGGCATCGGCATCGAGCATGCGCTGCAGTTCCGCGCGCAGCGCCGGGTCGTCGGCGCATTCGGCATCGAGCAGCGCGTCGCGCGCGCCGGGGTCGAGGTCGATCGCACGGTCGAACAGCTGCGACAGCCGCTGCCATCGCGCCGGGTCGGGTGTCACGCGGCCTCGCCCAGGTGCGACAGCAGGAAGGCGCGTGCCTTGCGCCAATCGCGGTGGACGGTGCGGGAGGTGACGCCCAGCTGCCGCGCGATCTCCTCGAACTCCATCCCGGCGTAGAACCGGAACTCGATCACCGTCGCCAGCCGCGGATCGACGGATTCGAGCGCACGCAGGCCGCGTTCGACGTCGAGCACGTCCAGTCCGGATTGCGCGCCCTCGATCGGCAGGTCGGTGGACAGCGTGACCCGGGCCGCGTCGCCCCCGCGCTTGTGCGCACCGCGGGCGCGGACGTGGTCGATCAGCACGCAGCGGATCACCTTGGCCGCCAGCGCGAGGAACGGGCCGCGCTGGCTGACGTCGAGGTTGGCCCCGTCGAGTTTCAGGTAGGCCTCGTGCACCAGCACCGTGGTGTCCAGGGTGCCGCGCGCCACGCCTCGGAGCTCGCGCCGGGCGATGGTGCGCAGCTGCGCGTACAGCTCCTCGAACCGGGCGCGGTAGGCGGCGTCGTTCCAGTCGGACTGGGGGACGATCTGGGCGGCGACAGAATCCTGGAGGTCCATGCACGATTCCCGGCGGGCGTCCGCAGCTTATCCCACGAATGCGCTGCCATAGCGGCGAAGGCGCGGTGGGCGCATGAACCGCGACCCGCGTCGCATCTGTTCCGCAACCCGCGGTTTTCCCGCACAATTCCCGCTTCGGAGCCAACGGACGGACATGCACGCCTACGTTTACAAGAGCCGGCGCAAGGCGGACACCTATGTGTACCTCGCCGAGCGCGACGGGTTCGAGCGATTGCCTGAACCGCTGCGCACGCAACTGGGCCCGCTGCAGTTCGTGCTGGACGTGGCGCTGGTCCCCGGCCGTACCCTGGCCCGGGAGAATCCCGAAGCAGTGGCAGGCAACCTCGCCTCGCGGGGCTTCCATCTGCAATTCCCGCCGTCGGCGGCGATCGACCCGATGTCGGAAGACTGGGGCACCGATGCCTGAGCCCACCCCGTCGCGGCTGCCCGTGGTCGCCGCGCTCGTCCTGGGCGTGGGGCTGTGCCTGCTGGCGGGCGGGCACGTCGTGCTGGCGGCGCTGGCGGGCCTGCTGGCCCAGCCTGTGCTGGCGCTGGCCGTGCGCGGTTGGCGCAGGGCGTGGCCGGCGACCCGTTCGGCGCTGCTGCGCGATGGCGGCGCATTGTTGGCGCTGTGGACCGCGGCCTTCGTGCTGTGCGCCCTGCTGGTCGCCTGGCCGCTGGGCGCGCTGCGCGACAGCGGCGGGCTGGGCGCGGCGCTGGCATTGAGCGCGGCCGTGGGCCTGTCCGTGATCGGGCTGTGGCGCACCTGGCCGCTGTGGCATGCGCTCGAAGCGACCGGTGGCGGCCTGCGCCCGCACTGGCAGGCCTTGGGCGACCACGATGTGTCCAGCTGGTGTGGGTTCGTTGCGGGCACCTGCGTGTCGGTCATCCTGGCCTTCGTGCTGTTGCTGGCCTGGCCGGGCCTGGTCGAAGGCTCGATCCGCTGGGCGCTTGCCGTCGGGCTGGCCGTGGCATCCGTGCTCTTGCACGGGGTGTTGCAACGCCTGCGCGCGCCGGAGGCCCTGCCGATCGCGATCCCGGTGGTGGAAATGCCCGGCGAGGCCAGCGCGCCTGCCGAAGACCTGCCGGCCGATGATCTCGACGCCGCGCTCTACGCCGCCGCCCGCAGCGGCCGTGTCGATCGCGCGCTCGACCTGCTGGAGGCGGGTGCCAACGCACTGGCGCCGCCGCCCCCCGTGGATCGCGACCAGCGCAGCCTCGCGGTGCTCGCCGCGGTGCTGCCGGACCTGCGCCTGCTGCGTGCCCTGATCGGGGCCGGCGTCGACCTGAATGCGCCGCACGCCGGCATGACGCCGCTGATCGCCGCGACCCGCGACAGCTGGCATGGCCGCCCGGACGCGGTGACCACGCTGCTGGCCAATGGCGCCGATCCGCGCGCCACCGATGGCGAAGGCAACACGCCGCTGCACCATGCCGCGCGCAGCTCCGACCCGGGCGTCGCCGCGCTGTTGCGCGATGCCTCGGCCGAACTCGACGTCGCCAATGCCGAAGGATTCACGCCGCTGGGCGTTGCCTGCAGCGTCGGCAACTGGCGCCTTGCGCGCTTCCTGCTGGAGCGCGGCGCCAGGGCCGAGGTGGAGGGCGCGGTGCCGGCATTGCTGGGCGCGGCCGGTGGCGATGACGATGACGCCGCCGGCGTGCAGTTGCTGCTCAAGCACAAGGCCAAGGTGGACACGCGCGACGGCGACCGCCGCAGTGCGCTGCATGTCGCCGCGGCCAGTGGGCACGCCGGGATCGTCGCCGCGCTGCTCGATGCCGGGGCCGACGTGCGTTCGCGCGATGCGAACGGCATGACGCCGCTGCTGTCCGCGGCACGCGGCGGGCGTGTCTCCGCGTTCGACGCGCTGGTCGAAGCGGGCGCCGATGTGTCGCATCGCGATGGCAGCGGGCGCAGCGCACTGATCCACGCCGTGCAGGCCGACGTGCCGTCGCTGGCGCTGGTGCAGCGCATCCGCGAACTGGGCGTGGATGCGGCGCTCGTCGACACCGACGGCAAGCGCGCAGTGGACTACGCCGCGGCGGCGGGTCGCTGGGCGCTGGTCTCGGCGCTCGACCCCGACTACGCACTGCCCGCCAGCGTGCAGCCGGACGCCGGCGATGCCGCGCTCGAAGACCGTGCGCCGCTGGAATTGCTGCGCGAAGGCCTGCGCGATGCGCGCTACGACGGCCTCGAACGCGTGGCGGCACTGGTCACGCCGCAGCAGCTCGGGCAGCTGCTGCGCGAACCCGACGCGTCCGACGATGCCGAGCGCGTGCGCTGGCTGCTGGCGCAGGGCGCCGACGCGGATGCGGCGGACGACGCCGGTGAAGCACCGGGTTTTGCACTGCTTGCCAGCGGCCCCGACGCGGTCCCGGCGTTGCGCGCACTGATCGAACATGGCGCATCGCTCGCCGGCGAGGGTGGGCTTGCGCGTTTCCTCGCGGCCTGCCTCGGCGGCGATCGCACCGGCCGCGCGCTGGAACAGTTCGCGCTGGACCTGCTGGCGCATGGCGTGGAGAGCAGCGCTGCCTCGCCCGACGGCGATCCGCCGCTGTCGCTGGCGCTCCACCTCGGCTGGCAGCGCCTGCTTGAACAGCTGGTCTCATCGGGCGTGGCGCTGGACGCGCGCGACGCCCGCGGCATGACCGCGCTGCACCTCGCCGCGGCGCTGGGCCGCGAGGAAGCGTTGAAGACCCTCGTCCGCCATGGCGCCTCGCCCGAAGTGCGCGCCGCCGATGGCCAGACGCCGCTGGGCGTGGCCCTCGCCAGCGGTCGTCGCGATCTGGCCGACTGGCTGGACTGGCGGGGCTGGGCGTTGCCCGGCCGTGCACTGCAGGACGACGACGTGCCGGCCGCGGCGATAGCAGGCGATGCCGATGCCGTGCGTCGCCTGCTGGATCTCGGGTTCGCGGTCGATGCGGTCGACAGCCAGGGCTGTACCGCGTTGCTGCGTGCCTGCGGTGGCGGCCATCGCGCGGTGGTCGAGCTGCTGCTGGCGCGCGGCGCCGATCCGCAGCACGTGGCGCATACCGGTGCCACGCCACTGTCCGCTGCGGTCAGCATGCGCCATGGCGACCTCGTCGATCGCCTGCTCAAGGCAGGTGCCACGCTCGAACAGCGCCTGCCCAACGACGTGACCGTGCTGATGCTCGCCGCCGCGCTCGGCCTGCCCGACCTGTGCGCGCGACTGCTCACCGCCGGCGCCAACGTGCACGCCACCGATTCGCAGGGGCTCACGCCGTTGCACTGCGCGGCGCTGTACGGTTTCACCGCGCGCGAACGCGCGCGCCTGCTCGCCCTGCTGGACACGTTGCTGCTGGCCGGCGCGGAAGTGGATGCCGTCGCCGCCGGTGGCGTCACCCCGCTGCTGCTGCTGCTGGGTGCGCGCGCCGAGCCCGGCACTGCCTGCGACGAGGACATCGTGCTGGCCGCGCTCGACCAGCTGCTCGACGAAGGCGTCAGCCTGGACGCCCGCGACCCGCGCGGCTTCGGCCCGCTGCACCTCGCCGGCCTGCACGGCCTGCTGCGCACCACGCAGCGCCTGCTGCGTGCCGGCGCCGACCCCGACCTGCGCGATGCCCTCAACCGCACCCCGCGCGAGATCGCCGTGATGCGCGGCTTCATCGACGTCGCAGCCGAATACGTGCCGATGCCGCAAGGCGTGTCGATGGCGCGGTTCCTGCGTGAACCGCGCCATTGACGCGGGGACTCGGCACGAGGGTTATGATCCGGCCTGGCCTCACCGGGAGCGTGAAATGCGAAAACTTGCATGGGTGGCATTGCTGCTGGTCTTTGCAGCGGGAACATCTTTCGCGCAAAGCCCTGCGGCGGCGCGCAAGCTGATCGAGCACAGCATGGTGGTCACGGGCCATGTGCTGATCGAGCCTGATGGTAGTGCTAGTGGGTTGGAATTGGATCAGCCCGAGAAATTGCCAGCAGTGGTAACTAGGATGGTAGAGGGGGCGGTTCCCGGCTGGCGCTTTGAACCTGTGCTTGTCGATGGCGAGCCCCGCAAGGTCAAGGCTCGCATGAGTTTGCGATTGGTTGCGAACATGCTTGAAAACGGCGATTACCGCATCAGTATGCGAAGCGGTTACTTCGGCAAGGACGCTCTTTCCCCCGATGAGCGAGGCGCTGTAGAGCGCTCTAGCATTCTCGCGGTTGCCAAGCAGACTCGGATTTCCTATCCGATGCAGGCTGCACGAGTCGGTGCCCAAGGAACCGTTTACGTTACGGTTCGCGTCGGCAGGGATGGGAGCGTGCTGGATGCTGTGGCGGAACAAGTGAACCTGCGCACGCGCGGCACGCCTCGGCAAATGGAAAGCATGCGCAATATGCTCGCCCGATCAGCAGTCAGTGGAGTGCGGGAGTGGACCTACGCACCGCCAACCTCGGGCGATCTCGTCGGTGAGGAAAGCTGGTCGGGTCGCGTTACAGTCGATTTCACCCTTGATGGCGAGGGGCGGCCCGAATATGGCCAATGGCACGCTTATATCCCCGGGCCTCGTGCAATCGCGCCATGGCTGGTAGATGATCTTGGTGCGCATGGTAGCCCTGACCTCGCCGACCCGGATGGGCTGCACCTCGTTGGCCAGGGGTTGAAGTTGCTAACTCCTCTTCAGGAGAGCTGATACGGCAGTGCATGAAAGGATTCTACCCTTCGCACGGCAGCCGGCAGCATTGAATGGCGGATAGACCTGCAACAACGCATGCAGGGCCACGCCGCCTTGGTCCCGCGGTGTGCGATGACCTGCTGGAGGCGGGCTCTTTTTCAGCGCAATCAATCGGATACCAATACGGTACTTGCGCTGGCATCTAAGCTAAGCGTTAGTGGAGTTGCGGTTGCCGTGATGTAGAACGGAACAATGAAAAAAGCCCCGCATCGCGGGGCTTTTTCGTTGCCGCGGGAGGTCCCGTCAGCGCTTCATCGAACTGAAGAACTCGTCGTTGGACTTGGTGGTCTTCATCTTGTCCAGCAGGAATTCCATCGCCGCGATCTCGTCCATCGGGTGCAGCAGCTTGCGCAGGATCCAGATCTTCTGCAGCAGCTCCGGCTCGATCAGGAAGTCCTCGCGGCGGGTGCCGGATTGGTTGACGTTGATCGCCGGGTACACGCGCTTCTCGGTGATGCGGCGGTCGAGGTGGATTTCCGAATTGCCGGTACCCTTGAACTCTTCGTAGATCACCTTGTCCATCGCGCTGCCGGTGTCGACCAGGGCGGTGGCGATGATGGTCAGCGAACCGCCTTCCTCGACGTTGCGCGCGGCGCCGAAGAAGCGCTTCGGGCGATGCAGGGCGTTGGCGTCGACGCCGCCGGTCAGCACCTTGCCGGAACTGGGCACCACGTTGTTGTAGGCGCGGGCGAGGCGGGTGATCGAGTCGAGCAGGATCACCACGTCCTTCTTGTGCTCGACCAGGCGCTTGGCGCGCTCGATCACCATCTCGGCGACCTGCACGTGGCGCGCGGCCGGTTCGTCGAAGGTGGAGCTGACCACTTCGCCGCGCACGGTGCGCTGCATCTCGGTCACTTCCTCCGGCCGCTCGTCCACCAGAAGCACGATCAGGAACACTTCCGGATGGTTGGTGGTGATGGCGGTGGCGATCTGTTGCATCATCATCGTCTTGCCCGCCTTGGGCGGCGAGACGATCAGCGCGCGCTGGCCCTTTCCCTGCGGGGCCATCAGGTCGAGGATGCGGCCGGCAATGTCCTCGCTGGAACCGTCGCCGCGCTCGAGCTTGAAGCGCTTGCGCGGGAACAGCGGGGTCAGGTTCTCGAACAGCACCTTGCCCTTGCTGGCTTCGATCGGCTCGCCGTTGATGGTGTCGACGACGTTCAACGCGAAATAGCGCTCGCCATCCTTCGGCCAGCGGATGCGGCCGGCGATATGGTCGCCGGTGCGCAGGTTGAAGCGGCGGATCTGGCTGGGCGAGATGTAGGTGTCGTCCGGGCCGGCCAGGTAGCTGGCCTCGGCGCCGCGCAGGAAGCCGAAGCCGTCGGGCAGGATCTCCAGCACGCCGTCGGCGGCCACGCCTTCGCTGGTGCGGGTGAGCACCTTGAGCACGGCGAAGATCACGTCCTGCTTGCGCGCGCGGGCGACGCCTTCATGGATGTTCAGCTGCTCGGCGATCTCCATCAGCTTGTGCGCCGGCATCCGCTTGAGGTCGCCCAGCGAATACTGCGGGAAGCCTTCCGGGATGTTCGGCGGCGGCAGGCGGTTGGCCTGGTCCTGGTTGCCATCGTCCTGCGGCAGGCCGCCGTCGCGGTGCCGGTCGCGCTGGCGATCGCGGCGGTTCTTGAAGCGGTCGCGGCGGTTGTTGCCCTGGCGGTTGTTGTTGTCGTACTGCTGTTGGCGCGGCTGGCCGCCGTCCTGCGCCTGCGAGGCCGGGGGCTCGTTGCCGCCGCCCTGCGGGGCGTCCTGGCGAGGTGCGGGCTGCGCGGGGGCGGGCGGTGGCGCGGACTCCGCAGGCGCCGGGGCAGGCGCAGCCGGCTTCGCGGCGGGCGCGGACTCGGTCTTTTCGCTCTTTTCGGGCGCCGGGGCGTCGGTGGTGGCCTTGGTGGCCTTGCTCACGCGCGCCTTGCGCACGCGCTTGACGGCGGTTTCGCCGGCGTCGTTGGTGTTGTCTGACAAGTGCGGGATCCTCGCTCGCTGCGAGCGCCCTGGACGGGCGGGAAGGGAAGGTCTGGGGAGTCTTTCAGAAGGGGTGCGGCGGCGGGATGCCCGCGCCGGATGCACGACAAACTAGCATCGCGCCGGCCCGGCGCGCAAGCCGGCGCGGGTGCGCCGGTTCATGTCGCAGGTGGCGGCAGGGTGTGCCGCCGGGGCGCTCAGAGCGCCTTTTCGATCATCTGGGTGAGCAGCGACTGGATGTTCGGCGGCGCCCCCAGCTGCGAGCCGTGCACCTGGCCATCCTTGAACACCAGCAGCATCGGGATGCTGCGCACGTTGTACTTCACGCCCAGCGCCGGGTACTGCTGCACGTCCACCTTCACCACCTTGGCCTTGCCGGCGTAGCTGTCGGCCAGGTCGTCGACCAGCGGGCCGATGGCCTTGCAGGGGCCGCACCACGGCGCCCAGAAATCGACCAGCACGGGCTGCTCGGACTGCAGCACGGTGGCGTCGAAGTCGGTGTCGGTGGCGTGGATGACGTGGTCGCTCACGAAGGGCTCCTGGGGGCTGTGGCGGACGGACCGGACCGGTCGCGCCGCATTGGAATGGTAAACTGGGGCGATTCGCGACGGCTTCAAGGGGGCAAGCCGGGCCGCGACCACGCGGGATACGGACACGCCGTTACCGCCCTTGGCAGTCTGCGATGCGGGCGCCTTCCACGCAAGCGCACCGCGCCGCACGGACCATTCCACGCATGAGCGACAAACCACTTACCGACATCACCTTCTCGTCCTTCGCGTTGCATCCGGCCTTGCAGGCGGGCCTGGAGGGCGCAGGCTTCACCCGCTGCACGCCGATCCAGGCGCTCACCCTGCCGATCACCATGCCCGGGGGCGACGTCGCCGGGCAGGCGCAGACCGGCACCGGCAAGACGCTCGCCTTCCTGGTCACCGTGATCAACCGCCTGCTGTCGCGGCCGGCGCTGGCCGAGCGCAAGCCGGAAGACCCGCGCGCGCTGATCCTGGCGCCCACGCGCGAACTGGCGATCCAGATCCACAAGGACGCGATGAAATTCGGCTCCGACCTGGGCCTGAAGTTCGCGCTGGTCTATGGCGGCGTCGACTACGACAAGCAGCGCGCACTGCTGCAGGCCGGCGCCGACGTGATCATCGCCACGCCCGGCCGCCTGATCGATTACGTCAAGCAGCACAAGGTGGTCTCGCTGCACGCCTGCGAGGTGTGCGTGCTGGATGAGGCCGACCGCATGTTCGACCTCGGTTTCATCAAGGACCTGCGCTTCCTGCTGCGCCGGATGCCGGTGCGCACCGAGCGGCAGACGCTGCTGTTCAGCGCCACGCTCAGCCATCGCGTGCTGGAATTGGCCTACGAGCACATGAACGAGCCGGAGAAGATCGTCGTCGAGACCGAGACGATCACTGCCGCGCGCGTGCGCCAGAAGCTGTATTACCCCGCGGACGAGGAAAAGCTGCCGCTGCTGATCGGCCTGCTGTCGCGCAGCGAGGGCGCGCGGACGATGGTGTTCGTCAACACCAAGGCGTTCGTGGAGCGCGTCGCGCGTGCGCTGGAGCGCGCGGGCTATCGCGTCGGCGTGCTGTCGGGCGACGTGCCGCAGAAGAAGCGCGAATCGCTGCTGAAGAAGTTCCAGGCCGGCCAGCTCGAGATCCTGGTGGCCACCGACGTCGCCGCGCGCGGACTGCATATCGATGGCGTGTCGCACGTCTACAACTACGACCTGCCATTCGATGCCGAGGACTACGTGCACCGCATCGGCCGCACGGCGCGCCTGGGCGCCGAGGGCGACGCGATCAGCTTCGCCTGCGAGCGCTACGCAATGGGCCTACCGGATATCGAGGCCTACATCGAACAGAAGATCCCGTCCGAGCCGGTGACGCAAGAACTGCTGGTGCCGCTGCCGCGCCCCGAACGCGCGCCGGTCGCGGCCGGCGAGGGCGACGACGAGGACGAAAGCATCGGCGAGATTTTCCGCGAGGCGCGCGAGCAGCGCGCGGCCGACGATGCCCGTCGTGGCATCAAGCCCAAGGGCGGTGCCGGCCGTGGCCCGCGTCGCAGCGGCGAAGGTGAAGCGCGCCGCGAACGTGGCCCGCGCCCGCCGCGCAAGCCAGGGGCTGCCGTGCCGAAGCCCGTGGAGCAGGCCGCCGCGCCCGTCGCGGCTCCGGTGTCCAGCGACCCCACGCTGGCCGCGGACCCGTCGCGGCCACCGCGCAAGCGTCGCCGTCGTCGTGGTGGGCGCAAGCTGGAAGGCGCCGAAGGGACGTCGGGGTCCGGACAAGGGTCTTCGGCAGCCAAGGCCGCCGCGCCTGCCGGGCCGAAGCCCAAGGCTGCACCCGCACCGGTGGAGTCGTCGTCGCTGCTGTCGCGCATTGGCCAAGGCCTCAAGCGCCTGGTCACCCGCGCGCCGCGCAACCAGCACTGAGCGCCGGGATCCAGGATTCGGGATCAGGCGTCCCGCGCTTGCCCGTGGTCCGGCGCAAGCCGGGCCCCTGCGGTTTTTCGTGTCTCGACTCGCCGCGGATCAAACGGCGCGCGGCGCCGGGATGACGACGCGTTTCCGGCGCGCGCAGCACGGCGGGTTGGCGTGGTGTGGTGGCGTCGGATGAAGCGAAGTCACGACGCTGATCGACGAATCAGTTAGCCTTTCGCGGCATCGAATCCCGAATTCCTGTTCCCGCAACCCGGCGCCCGCATGACCGTCCTGCGATTCGACAACGTCAGCAAGCAGTACCCGGGCGGGCATGTCGCGCTGAGCGACGTGCAGTTCGCGGTCGAGCCCGGCGAGATGCTGTTCATCACCGGGCACTCGGGCGCCGGCAAGAGCACCCTGCTCAAACTGATCCACCTCGCCGAGCGTCCCACGCGCGGCGCGGTGCTGTTCGGCGAACGCAACCTGCTGAAGGTGCGCGGCCGGCGCATCGCCATGCACCGGCGCGAGGTGGGCGTGGTGTACCAGGACCATCGCCTGCTGACCGACCGCAGCGTGTTCGACAACATCGCGCTGCCCCTGATCCTGCGCGGCATGAAGCGCGGCGAGATCGGCAAGCGCGTGCGCAGCGTGCTGGAGCGGTTGGGCCTGGGCGAACGCGAACGCGCGCTGCCGACGCAACTGTCCGCGGGCGAACAGCAGCGCGTCGGCATCGCGCGCGCGTTGGTCGGCGAACCACGCCTGCTGGTGGCCGACGAACCCACCGGCAACCTCGATCCCACGCTGTCGGCGGAGATCATGGCGCTGTTCGCCTCGCTGCCCGAGCGCGGCACGAGCGTGATGATCGCCAGCCACGACCTGGCCCTGGTCAAGCGCATGCGCAAGCGCGTGCTGGTGCTCGACCACGGCACGCTGGTCGACGACATCTCGCCGGAGGACCTGGCGGATGAATGAACCACGCACACGGCATTCCGGCCTGGGCACGTGGGTCGACCACCACGCCTACAGCATCGTGTCCGGCCTCGGCCGCGTGTTCCGCAAGCCGGGCGCGGCATTGCTGACCATCGGCGTGATGGCGCTGGCGCTGGCGCTGCCGCTGGGCCTGTGGCTGGTGCTGCAGAACGTCGAACGGCTGGGTGGCAGCGTCGAACAGTCGCGCGAGATCAGCGTGTTCCTGGCGCAGGACGTCGCCGCCGAGCGTGCGCAGGCGCTGGCCGGCGAACTGCGCGCGCGGGGCGACATCGCCGAGGTGCGCCACCTCACCCCGGCGCAGGGCCTGGATGTGCTGCGCGAACGCGGTGGCCTGGACGCGATCATCGACATCGCCGGCGAGGACAACCCGCTGCCGCATGTGTTGGTAGTGTCCCCGTCCGGCGACGAGATGCCGGTCGCCGAAGGCTTGCGCGCATTGCCCGAAGCCGAGCTGGTGCAGCACGATGCGCAGTGGCGCCACCGGCTGGATACCTGGCTGCGCTTCGGTGGCCGCGTGGTCTGGGTGCTGGGCCTGCTGCTGGGTTTCGGTGCGCTGCTGGTGGTCGGCAACACCGTGCGGCTGGATATCCAGGCGCGGCGCGAGGAGATCGGCGTGCTGCAGTTGCTCGGCGCGACAGACGGCTTCATCCGTCGCCCCTTCCTTTATCTCGGCGCGTGGTACGGGCTGGCCGCAGGCGCGCTGGCCCTGGGCCTGCTCGCGCTCGCCGGCATGGCCCTGCGCCTGCCGCTGGCCGACCTGGTGGCGAGCTATGGCAGCGGTTTCGTCCTGTCCGGCTTCACGCCGCTGCAGGTGCTGTCGGTGCTGGGCGGCGCCATGGCGATCGGCTGGTTGGGTGCCGGCGTGGTGACCGGCCATTTCCTGCGCCAGACGCGACCCACGGACACGTGAGCCGGTGATGCGAGAGGACATGCGCCACCTGACCACCGAAACGCCGCGCGTGCTGGTGGTCGACGGTTCCAAGCTGGTGCGCACGCTGGTCAAGGCGGTGCTGGAAAAGGAGCTGCCCGGCGTGGACGTGGCGGGCGCGGGTGGCCTTGCAGAGGGCAGGACGCTGCTGGAATCGACCGCCTTCGACCTGGTCACCACCGCGCTGGTCCTGCCCGACGGCGATGGTTTGCAAATGGCGCGCGCAGTGCGCGAGTCCGCCGCGCAGCGCTACGTGCCGGTGATCGTGATTTCCGGCGACGTGCAGTCGCACCTCGAAGGCCGGCACTTCACTGAGGACGTCACCGACTATTTCGACAAGGCCCTCGGCCACAACGCGCTGGCGGCGTTCATCCGCGGCTACGTGCAGCCGGCGCTGATCCCCGACGCGCACGTGCTGTACATCGAGGACAGCCGCACCGTGGCGATGGCGATCCGCCGCGTGCTGGAATCGCAGCAGATGCGCGTGACCCACGTGGTCAGTGCCGAGGACGCGATGGCCTACCTGGACGCCTATCGCGACAGCGACGCCGCGCCCGGCTGCGACCTGGTGCTGACCGACCTGTACCTGAAAGGCGAGCTGGACGGCCGCGACCTGCTCAATGCGATCCGCAACGATTTCGGCTACGGCAAGCGCCGCCTGCCGGTGCTGGTGATGACCGGCGACGACAATCGCGACAACCAGGCCGCGCTGCTGCGCGACGGCGCCAACGACCTGGTGCTCAAGCCGATCGAGGAACGCCTGCTGGTGACCAAGTCGCTGTTCCAGCTGCGCGTGTCGATGCTGCCCGACCAGCCCTCGTTCGAACCATGAGCGAGGACCGGCTGAAGCTGGAGCCGTCGTGGAAGGCGCGCGTGGGCGAATGGTTCCAGCGCGATGACATGCAGGCGCTGGCGGCGTTCCTGCGCGAACGCCGTGGCAAGGGCGTGCGCATCCATCCGCCGATGTCGCAGGTGTTCGCCGCGTTCGACGCCACGCCGTTCGACGACGTGAAGGTGGTGATCCTCGGCCAGGACCCGTACCACGGCCCCGGCCAGGCGCATGGCCTGTGCTTCTCGGTGCTGCCAGGCGTGCCGGTACCGCCCTCGCTGCAGAACATGTACAAGGAACTGCAGCGCGACCTGGGCATCCCGCCCGCCGATCATGGTTACCTGATGCCGTGGGCCAAACAGGGCGTGCTGCTGCTCAATGCGGTGCTGACCGTCGAGGACGGCCGGGCCGGCGCGCATCAGGGGCAGGGTTGGGAAGGCTTCACCGACCACGTGGTCGACGTGCTGAACCGCGAGCGCGAGGGCCTGGTGTTCCTGCTCTGGGGCAGCTATGCGCAGAAGAAGGGCGCCATCGTTGATCCCCGCCGGCACAAGGTGCTGCGCACTACGCACCCTTCACCGCTGTCGGCGCATCGTGGGTTCCTGGGCTGCGGCCACTTTTCGGCCGCGAACGACTATTTGTCGCGGCATGGGCGGAAGACCATCGACTGGTCCCTGCCTGCGCGCGCGAGGCTGGATCACCAGACGTGGGGCGGCGCGGACGTGTCGCAGGTTTCGCCCGGCGCTCTGCACTGAATGCAACTCCATCGGTTGTGACGCAAGGCACGGCGTGCCTGCCCCAGTGACGCGGGATCCGCGTTGGGTCAAAAGCTGACGAGGCATGTCACTTTTCTGGCGGTGCCCGTTTCCGCGACGACGATTCTGGTGTGCGAGTGCGATGGCACGCTTCTTGCATGGAGACATCGCCGCCGCTTGGCGGGATCTGCATGGCCGGACAACGTGTGCATGGGGTGCGCGTCCGGTGACTTGGGAATTCAAGGGGAAACTGGATGAAGGGTTTGCATCTGCGCGCACTGGGTGCGCGCATCGTGATGGTCGTGTTGCTGTGCCTGGGGGCGCCCGCCGCCGCATGGGCGACGACCTTCACCGACACGATCACCGCGTCGCAGACGTTCAACGTTGCCAGCTCGCCACTGGGCGGAATTGCCGGCTGCAACCTGATCGTGGGGACGCATGTGTACGGCTCGCGCGTCATCACGGTATCGACGAGCCGGACATACACCATGCGCGTCACGGCGTCGACGGGACTCGGAAACGATCCGTTTCTGGCCGTCTACGAAGGCAGCTTCAATCCGGCAAGCCCCACCACCAATCTCCGCGCCTGCAATGACGACGCCAATGGCACCCTGCTGCCCGAGCTGCAAGTCAACCTCGTCGCAGGACGCACTTACGTGATCATGACAACCACGTACGGTGCGGGCTCACTGCCAGGGACTGCCACCTACCAGATCACGCCCGACATCGATATCGTGCCGCCGGCCGTACTGAGCGGGGTGGGTATTTCGGGTGTCGATGCCACCAATGCCATCCTTGCGGGCACCAGCAACGTTGCGGCGACTGGATACTGGGTCGTGCAGCCCCAAGGCCAGGCCGCACCGGATGCAGGTCGCGTGCGTGCGGGTCAGAATTCGTCCGGAGCCGCCGCGCTGCGTTCCGGCAATGGCCCGATGACGGCGGGCAACGCCGCGTCGTTTCCCATCGCGGGGCTTGTGGCCAACACCGGATATACGGCGTACCTCATCGCCGAGCGCGCACCCACGCTGTGGTCGACCGTTGCGGCGGTGAACTTCACCACCGCCTCCACCGTGCCGGCGGCGCCGGTGATCAGCAGCGTCACCGCCGGGAATGGCGAGGCGACGATCCATTTCACGCCACCCGCCAACGGCGGCAGTGCGATCACGGGCTATACCGTCACTGCCTCGCCCGGGGGCGCCATCCTGACCGGCACGGGCAGCCCGATCGTGATGACGGGCCTGAGCAATGGCGTCGCCTACACCTTCACCGTGTACGCGACCAACGCCAATGGCAACGGGGCGGTATCCGCGCCTTCCGCGCCGGTCACGCCGCTCGGGCCGCCCACATTGAGCGCATTCGGCGATCTTACGCGCACGTACGGCGATGCGGCCTTCGCGTTGACCCCGCCGACAAGCGACAGCGCCGGTGCCTTCACCTACACCAGCAGCGATCCCGCCGTGGCGACGATCAGCGGCGATGTCGTGACCCTCGTGGGCGTCGGTACGTCCGTCATCACCGCGAACCAGGCCGCCGACGGCGGGTTCACCGCCGGCTCGATCACCGCCAGCCTGACGGTATCCACCGCCACGCCGGTGCTGTCCGGTTTCCCGGACCTGTCGCGCACGTTTGGTGATGCGGCCTTCACCCTGGTGCAGCCCACCAGCAACAGCGCCGGTGCGTTCGCGTACAGCAGCAGTGACCCTTCGGTGGCGACGGTCAGCGGCGACAGCGTGACCATCGTCGGCGCGGGCAATGCGACGATCACCGCCACCCAGGCGGCCGATGGCAACTACAGTTCGGCGCAGATCGTGGCCAATCTCTCGGTGGCCGCCGCCGCGCCTACGCTCTCCGCCTTCCCCGACCTGTCGCGGACCTTTGGGGATGCTGCATTCACTCTGTCAACGCCGACGAGCAATAGTGCCGGAACGTTCACCTACACGAGCAGCAATGCCGCAGTGGCGACGATCAGCGGCGATGTGGTGACCATCACCGGCGCGGGCATCGCGATCATCACTGCCACGCAGGCTGCGCACGGAAACTACGCGGCTGCGCAGATCAGCGCGCAGCTCACGGTCGACGTGGCTACCCCCGTGCTGTCCGGCTTCGCCGACCTGTCGCGCACGTTTGGCGATGCGGATTTCGCATTGACCCCGCCGACCAGCGACAGCACCGGTGCGTTCACCTACATCAGCAGCAATCCGTCGGTGGCGACGGTCAGCGGAGACGTGGTAACGATCGTTGGCGCGGGCACCGCGACCATTACCGCGACTCAGGCCGCGGACGGCAACTACGCCTCGGCGCAGACCACCGCACAACTGGTGGTCGATACTGCCGTGCCGACCATATCAGGGTTCCCGAACCTGTCACGCACGTATGGAGATGCGGCGTTCACCCTGACCGCGCCGACCAGCGACAGCACCGGCGCCTTCACCTACGCGAGCAGCAATCCCGCAGTGGCCACGATTGCGGGCGACGTGGTGACCATCACCGGCGCAGGTACGGCAACGATCACCGCCACCCAGGCGGCCAGCGGCAACTACGCCACGGCGCAGGTCACCGCACAGCTTGCCGTTGATACGGCCGTGCCCACGCTGTCGGGCTTCCCCAACCTGACGCGTACGTTTGGCGATGCAGACTTCATCCTGGTCGCGCCGACGAGCGACAGCGCCGGCGCCTTCACGTACACCAGCAGCGATCCGTCCGTGGCGACGGTCAGCGGCAACGTGGTCACCATCACCGGTGCGGGCAATGCGACGATCACCGCCACGCAAGCGGCCGATGGTTCCTATGCGTCGACACAGATCACCGCCATCCTCTCGGTGGAGACCGCGGTGCCCGCGTTGTCCGGCTTCGCCAATCTCACGCGGACCTACGGCGATGTGGCTTTCGCGCTGACCGCGCCCACGAGCAACAGCGCCGGCGCCTTCACCTACACCAGCAGCGATCCGTCCGTGGCGACGATCAGTGGCGACGTGGTGACCATCACCGGCGCCGGCACGACGACCATCACCGCCATCCAGGCGGCGGATGGCAACTACGCGTCGGCACAGACCACCGCGCAGCTCGCCGTGGGTGTCGCTACGCCAACCCTGTCCGGCTTCGCCAATCTCACCCGCACGTACGGCGATGCGGCTTTCGCGTTGACGCCACCAATGAGCGAGAGTGCGGGCGCATTTACCTACACCAGCAGCGATCCCGCGGTGGCGACGATCAGCGGCGACGTGGTGACCATCACCGGTGCGGGTACGACGACCATTACCGCCACCCAGGCGGCAGATGGCAACTACGCGTCGGCACAGGCCACCGCGCAGCTCGCCGTGGGCGTCGCTGCGCCAACCCTGTCCGGCTTTGCCAATCTCACCCGCACGTACGGTGATGCGGCGTTCGCGCTGACCCCGCCGACAAGCGATAGCGCCGGCGCCTTCACCTACAGCAGCAGCGATCCGTCCGTGGCGACGATCATCGGTGACGTGGTGACCATCGTTGGCGCGGGCACGACGACCATCACCGCCACCCAGGCGGCAGACGGCAACTACGCATCGGCACAGGCCACTGCGCAGCTCGCCGTGGACACGGCGGTGCCGACGCTGTCGGGCTTCGCCGACCTCACGCGCACGTACGGTGATGCGGCCTTCGCGTTGACCCCGCCGACGAGCAATAGCGCCGGCGCCTTCACCTACACCAGCAGCGATCCGTCCGTGGCGACGATCAGTGGCGACGTGGTGACCATCGTCGGCGCAGGTACGACGACCATTACCGCCACCCAGGCGGCGGACGGCAGCTTCGCGACGGCACAAATCGCAGCGCAGCTCACGGTGGACGTGGCCGTGCCGCTTCTGTCCGGCTTCGAGGACATCGTCAAGACGATGGGCGAGCCCGCGTTCGAATTGCCGCTGCCGGCCAGTGCCAGCAACGGTGCCTTCTCTTTCACCATCGATGAGGCATCGGTTGCCACCGTCGACGGGCGTATCGTCACTCTGGTCGGGGCCGGCGTGGCGACGATTACCGTGACCCAGGCCGCTTCGGGCAATTACGCCGAAGCCAGCGCCACCGCCACGCTCACCGTGAGCGACCGGCCGGATCCGACCAAGGATGCGAGCGTGGTGGCGGGCCTGCAGGCGCAGGTGGATGCAACGGTGCGTTTTGCGCTAGCCCAGCAAGCGAACATCCATAATCGCCTGCGCCAGCGCAGGAGTGGTGGCGACTCCGCGAACGGCCTGTCCGTGAGCATGGCGAACAGTGGCGGTGGCCTGTCGTGGTCCCCGACCCTTGTCGGCGAGTCGCAGGTTGCCCGGCGCCAGTCGCCCTGGTCGCTCTGGACCGGCGGCACGATCAGCAGCGGCAGCCGCGATCCGCGCAATGGCGGTGAAGGGTTCGACTTCCAGAGCGATGGCCTGAGCTTCGGCGTGGATCGCTGGTTGGGCGAGCGGTCGTTGCTGGGCGTGGCCACTGGCTTCGGCTGGAGCGACCTGGATCTGGACAGCAGCGGCTCCCGGGTGAAGGGCAACTACCAGTCGATCGCACTGTATGGGCTGTGGAAGGCAGGCGAGCACCTGTTCGTCGACGGCCAGCTTGGCTATGGCGACATCGGCTTCCGCGTCGATCGCTGGAGCGATGTTGCCGGCGGCATCGCCCATGGCAGGCGTGACGGCACTCAGGTATCCGGTGCAGTGACCTTCGGCTACGAGCAGGCCATGGAGCAGATGCGCCTGGCCACCTACGGCCGGTTGAGCGCAGGCCGCGCCACCCTGGACGAGTACCGCGAGCACGGCATCGGCATATACGACCTGCGCTACGCCGAACAGGACGT
This sequence comes from Luteimonas aestuarii, assembly GCF_004357985.1. GTDB lineage: Bacteria > Pseudomonadota > Gammaproteobacteria > Xanthomonadales > Xanthomonadaceae > Luteimonas > Luteimonas aestuarii. Next base: position 82,450 of record NZ_SMTF01000002.1, read on the forward strand.
CGAGCACTCGATGGCCGCGCTGGGTGTCGAGGGCAGTCACGATCTCGCGGTCGGCAGCGCCAGCCTGCGTCCGTACTGGACGCTCGAGTACTGGAACAACATCGGCCGCAACAGCGACGCCCTGATCAATTACGTCAACGCGCCCGTGGCGAACGACTACCGTCTTGGCCTGACCACCTTCTCGACGGCCAACTGGCATGTCGGCCTGGGTGCGGATCTGCGCCTGCGCAATGGCGTAACCGTATCCGGCCTGGTGCGTCATGAGGCCGGTGGCTCGATCGGCGGGGTGACCACCTTCGGCTTGCAGTTCTCGCTGAACTGGGATGCGTCTCCGCGCATGGCAATGCCGCTTTCGCTGGATGCCGGTGACCTGCCGCCACAGGGGCAGTCGCGGCACTCCGCCAAGGCAGGCCAGGAGTAAAGTTGACGATGGCCCCGGCCCATGCGCCGGGGCCATCGCGGCCACCGTCGGGCTCGGCCCTGCTTGGGTCTTCAGCGCCCGTTTGCCTTAGGGGCCAGGATGGCCAGCGCCCTGGCGTGCCGTCTGCGGACGCAGGGTCAGTGTGTGACCTGGCCATATGTTGTAGGGTCCGAGGTCCGCGCGCAGGGCCATGCCTGATGTATCGTCTGAAGTCGTTGATTTTGAAAGTATTTTCTGCCATTTTATCGACGATTGGCCGAGCCTCGCGTGCAGGAATGCTGACGGTCGTGCAACCCTTACCCTCTTGGCACCTGCCGGCGAAACCGTGGCCGTTGGTTCCATCAGCAGAACGCTGGGGAACTTCTGGCACGGTTAGCAGTCGGATACGCACACTGCTAAGATCACCGCCATGACCACGAATGCCGTTGCCTACCCCCTGGTTGCCAACAACCTCCCCGTCCCGAGTGCCCTCGGTTCGCTCGAGGCGTACATCGGTGCGGTCCACCAGATCCCGGTGCTGTCCGTCGAGGACGAGCAGGCGCTCGCGCGTCGCTTCCGCGATGACGAGGACCTCGATGCCGCGCGCGAACTGGTGCACTCGCACCTGCGCTTCGTGGTCCACGTGGCCCGTGGTTACAACGGCTACGGCCTGCCGCTGGGCGACCTGATCCAGGAAGGCAACATCGGCCTGATGAAGGCGGTCAAGCGCTTCGACCCCGACGTGGGCGTGCGCCTGGTCAGCTTCGCGGTGCACTGGATCCGCGCCGAGATGCACGAGTTCATCCTCAAGAACTGGCGCATCGTGAAGGTGGCCACCACCAAGGCGCAGCGCAAGCTGTTCTTCAACCTGCGCAAGAGCAAGACGCGCCTGGGCTGGTTGAATGCCGAGGAAGTGCGCGCCGTCGCCGCCGACCTCAACGTGTCCGAGCGCGAGGTGCTGGAAATGGAGTCGCGCCTGTCGGGACGCGACATCGGCTTCGACGCGCCGTCCGACGAGGACGACGACCATGCCCCGCCGTCGCCGGCCGCCTACCTGATGGCCCGCGACGAGGATCCGGCGCAGGCCTACGAACGCAACGACAGCGAAACCGACCAGCTGGAACTGCTGCGTGCAGGGTTGGCGAAGCTGGATGCACGTTCGCGCGACATCATTGCGCGCCGCTGGCTGGACGACGACAGCAAGGTCACGCTGCAGGAACTGGCCGACGAGTACGGCGTGTCCGCCGAGCGCATCCGCCAGGTGGAAGCGAACGCGCTGAAGAAGATGAAGGCGCTGTTCGCGGCCTGATCCACGCACGGCCATGATGCAACCGGACGGCCCGCGAAAGCGGGCCGTCTCGTTTTGCGGAAGTGTTCCACGCCCAGCATGGCCGTCGGTCGCGTCGTCGGATGCAAGGGATTTCCCGACGAGGGGCGGTTGATGACTGGCGTCAACCCGTGTCGCGAAGCGACATCGGCTTGGATGCGCTGTCGGCCGTCAGGGTGAGCTCGCAGGCAGTTCCATTGGCAAGCTGCCATTCGAAGAAGTCCTGAACGTCGGCCCGACAGATTGCACGGGCCACTTTCGCGACAAAGCCATGCGCGACAAGTGCGACGACTTTGCCCTCGTTCGCCGCGTACACATCGCCAAGCCCTTTCGTGACTCGATTGAATACTTCATCAATCGTTTCCCCTTCCGGCGGAGCCGAGTGCCACTGCCGGGTGATGTCCTGAGCCCAGAGGTCAGGAAAGCGGGCTTGGGCCTCTTCCTGTGCAAGTCCTTCGAAGACGCCGACGTTCCGTTCCCGGAACGCGTCGATGACCACGGGAACAAGACTTCACTCTTCGCCAAGGATCGTCGCGGTCTGGCGTGCGCGCAGGAGTGGTGAACAGACGATCGCATCGAGATGGGCGGGCAACGTCGAGTGCAGCGCCTTTGCCTGCTCCAGACCCCTCGAGTTCAGCGCTGGATCCAGCGCGCCGAGGTAGCGATGCTCTGCGTTGAACCGGGTTTCGCCGTGGCGGACAAGGAACAGCTTCACGACGGCCAACGCGCGGTCACCACTTGAACAGCACCAGGCTGATCGCCAGCACGCCCATGCCGGAAACGAGGCCATACACGGTTTCGTGGCCCTTGGCGTAGCGCTTGGCGGCGGGCAGCAGTTCGTCCAGCGCCAGGAACACCATCACGCCCGCGATCACGCCGAACACTGCGCCGAAGACCGCGTCGGACAGGAACGGCCGCAGCACCGCGTAACCGATCAATGCGCCGACCGGTTCGGCCAGTCCCGACAGCAGGCAGGCGACGAACGCGTACAGCTTGTTGTTGGTGGCGTAGTACACCGGCACCGCGATGGCGATGCCTTCGGGGATGTTGTGGATGGCGATGGCGAAGGCCAGCGGCATGCCGACGGTCGGGTCGTCAAGCGTGGCGAAGAACGTCGCCAAACCTTCGGGGAAATTGTGCGCGGTGATCGCCACGGCGGTCAGCAGGCCGACGCGCTTCACGTAGTCGCGGTTGTGCTGGCGGAAGTAGGGGTCGTCCACTTCCAGCCGTTCGTGCGGATTGGGCACCAGCCGGTCGATGGTCACGATCAGCAGCACGCCGGCCAGGAACGACAGCGTGCCCCAGGTGAATCCGGCCTGGCCGCCGTACGCCTCGGAGAACGACAGGATCGACTTGTTGAGGATTTCGCCCAGCGACACGTACACCATCGCGCCGCCCGCGAAGGCGAGTCCGAAGGCCAGCAGGCGGGCATTGGGCGCCTTGGCGAACAGCACCAGCAAGCTGCCGAAACCCGTGGCAAGACCTGCGGCCGTGGTGACGGCCAGTGCGATCCACCAGTTGTGCATCGCGATGTCGGTCATGCGGTCGGGCGCTCCGGAGTGCGCCCACCGGGCGGACGCGACATCCTAGCCGAAGGCAGGTGCCCGGGGTGTACCGCCTCTGGCAGCAGAGATGCTCACTCCTGGTCCTTCCTGCGAAGGCGCACGACTGTCCGGGGAAATTCTTGTGAGGGTGCGGGATGCGCCTATGGATCAAGGACGAATCGCGAAGCCAGCCAATCCGGGATTCGATTTCCGGCACGCCGGTTGCATGGCGACGGCAACCATTGCGGCTTCGCCGGCGCTCATCCGCCCTTCGGGCACCTCGCTCTGCGCCCCGGCCCTGCGCAGCGCGCAGGGCGTTGGGGCGCGAGCCAATGGCTCGCAAGCAGCCCCCCCTTCACCCCGGAGGGAGAAGGAACAAGAAGCCCCTCTCCCTCCGGGGCGACAGCGCACGGTTTGCGCGCCATTGGCGCGCGTGCGCTGCAGCGCCCGTGCCGCTGGCACGGGCCGGGGCGCGGAGCGGGGGTTGGGGTAAGGGCCAGCGAAGCCGGGATGGCGTGGATCGAGGTGTCGGTTCCGTGTCACGGCGTTCCTTGCTTCCGGACAGTGGTGCGCCTTCGCCGGGATGACGAGCGATAGGCGTCGACATGCCGACCGCCGCGTCAACAGCGCGTGTCGTCGCCGCCCAGGATGATCCGCGCGGCGCGCTGGTGGGTCCAGTACGCGACCGACCAGTTCAGCAGCACCACGCTGCGGTTGCGGAAGCCGATCAGGAAGAACAGGTGGGCCAGCAGCCAGAACCACCAGGCCACGATGCCCGAGAACTTCCACGCGCCCAGGTCCACCACCGCGGCCATGCGGCCGATGGTGGCGAGGTTGCCGAAGTCGCGATAGCGGAACGGCGCGATGCCGACGCCCTTGAGCCGCGCTCGGATCGCCTTCGCCACGTGCTTGCCCATCTGCTTGGCCGCGGGGGCCACGCCGGGGACGGGTTTGCCATTGGCCTGCTTGAGCGTGGCAAGGTCGCCGGCGACGAAGATGTCGGGATGGCCGGGCACCGTCAGGTCGGGTTCGACTGGCACGCGGCCAGCCTTGTCCAGCGGCACGCCCAGGCATTCGCCCAGCGGCGAGGCCGAGACACCTGCGGCCCACACGATGGTCTTCGCCGGCACGAAGGTCTCGCCCAGCCGGTAGCCGTCGGCGGTGATGTCCTTGACCGGCGTGCCGGTGCTGACTTCCACGCCCAGGCGTTCCAGCTGCTTGCGTGCCTTCTCCGACAGGTCCTCGGGGAACGACGCCAGCACCCGCGGCCCCGCCTCGATCAACCGCACGCGAGCACGGGATGGATCGATGTTGCGAAACTCGCCCTGCAGCGTGTGTCGCGCGATTTCCGCAAGCGTGCCGGCGAGCTCCACGCCGGTCGGGCCACCGCCGATGATGCCGAAGCTGAGCCAGGCGTCGCGCGCATCGGGATCGGTTTCCGATTCGGCGCGCTCGAAGGCCAGCAGCAGCTTGCGGCGGAGGTCGAGCGCATCGTCCAGCGTTTTCAGGCCGGGGGCATGCGCGGCCCAGCGCTCGTTGCCGAAATAGGCGTGGGTGGCGCCGGTGGCGAGCAGCAGGTAATCGAAGGCAAGCGTCTCGTTGCCGCCGTCGCAGTCCAGTTCAAGCGTCTTGGCGTCGGCATCGATGGTGGACACGGTCGCCATCCGCACCACCACGTTCTTCTGCCGGCGCAGGATCTGCCGCAGCGGTGCGGCGATGTCGGGCGCGGACAGTCCGGCAGTGGCGACCTGGTACAGCAGCGGCTGGAACAGGTGGTGGTTGCCGCGGTCGACCAGGGTGATCCGAACCGGTGCGGACTTGAGCGCGCGCACCGCCCACAGGCCGGCGAAACCACCGCCGACGATCACGACGTGTGGGCGGGTATCGTCCACGTCAGGGTCTGCCGTCGCTCATGGCGGGTGCCGCCTCGGCGCTAGCCGATGCGCGCCGCGACCAGCGCTTCCAGCTTGCGTTGGTCGGCCGCGAACTTGCGGATGCCGTCGGCCAGCTTGTCGGTGGCCATGGCGTCCTCGTTGTGGTCCCAGCGGAACCGTGCTTCGGTGATCGGCGCCGGCGGCGCGGTGCGTCCGCCGTTGTCGACCAGCATGCGTTCCACCGGGGCATCGGACGCCTCCAGCGCCTCCAGCAGGTCGGGCGAGATGGTCAACCGGTCGCAGCCGGCCAGTGCCAGCACCTGCGCCGGGTTGCGGAAGCTCGCGCCCATCACCACGGTGTCGTAGTGGTGGTGCTTGTAGTAGCTCCAGATGCGTTGCACCGACTGCACGCCCGGATCGTCCTGCGGCGTGGCGGGTTTGTCGGCGCCGTTGGCAAGGTGCCAGTCGAGGATGCGGCCGACGAAGGGCGAGATCAGGTACACGCCGGCCTCGGCGCAGGCCACCGCCTGCGCGAACGAGAACAGTAGCGTCAGGTTGCAGTGGATGCCTTCGCGCTCGAGCTGTTCGGCGGCGCGGATGCCTTCCCAGGTGGAGGCGATCTTGATCAGCAGGCGGTCGGTGCCGATGCCGGCATCGTCGTACAGCGCGACGAGACGATGCGCCTTGTCGATCGTGGCCTGCGTGTCGAAGCTCAGGCGCGCATCCACTTCGGTGGAGACGCGGCCCGGGATCAGCTTGAGGATCTCGCCACCGATCGCCACCGCCAGCCGGTCGCAGGCATCGGCCACGCGCGCGTCGCCAAGGCCGCTCGCGTTCGCCAGCGAGGCGTCGATATGGCTGGCATAGGCCGGCAGCGAGGCCGCCTTGAGCAGCAGCGAGGGGTTGGTGGTGGCATCCATCGGCCGGAAGCGGGCGATGGCATCGATGTCGCCGGTGTCGGCGACGACGGCGGACAGGCTGCGGAGCTGTTCGAGCTGGGTGGCCATGTGCGGGTCGCGTGTGGGTGGGGACGGTCATTGTCGCGCATCCACCGGGGGCGTGCAGTGAGCGCGGTCGGCGGAACGCGCTACCCTGCGCGCATCACCGGGACTGGAGGCAGGCATGATCGAGATCGAGAAGCGGATCGCGCTGCTGATCGACGCGGACAACGCACCGGCGGCGAAGATCGATGCCATCCTCAACGAGGTCGCGCGGCATGGCGTGGCCAACGTGCGCCGCGCCTACGGCAACTGGAAGAGCCCGCACATCAAGTCCTGGGAAGCGGTACTGCACGAATACGCGATCCGCCCGATCCAGCAGTTCGCGTATTCCAGCGGCAAGAACGCCTCGGACATGGCGATGGTGATCGACGCGATGGACCTGCTGTATGCAGGCAACCTCGACGGCTTCGCCATCGTCTCCAGCGATGCCGACTTCACCCCGCTGGTGATGCGCCTGTTGACCGAAGGGGTGAAGGTCTATGGCTTCGGCGAGAAGAAGACGCCGATGCCTTTCGTCAATGCGTGTTCGCGATTTACCTATGTCGAGGCCTTGGGGCGCGATGCCGCGGCGGACACGGACGCCCATCCGGATGCCGCCGCCGGCAGCCAGGATGCACCACCGGTACGCAAGAGCGGTGCGCAATTGCGCCAGGACGCGCGCCTGGTGCAGATGCTGCGCAGCGCGGTGTCAGCCGCGGCAGAGGGCGACGATGGCTGGGCCAATCTTTCCGCGGTGGGGTCGCAGATCGGAAACCAGGCTTCGTTCGATGCCCGCAACCACGGCTATGCCAAGCTCAGCGGTCTCGTTGCGGCGATCGACCTGTTCGAGCAGAAGAAGGACGGCAAGACCATCTACATCCGGCCCAAGCCACCGAAGCCCCCGGCGAAGCCGAAACCAGCCAGGAAAGTCGCGAAGAAAGCCGGGTAAGGCTATTCAGTACAGATCCAGCGGATCCACATCCAGCGACCAGCGCACCTTGCGTGACTCGGGCAGGGCGTGCAGCGCCGGCACGGCATGGTCGAGGGCGTGGTGCAGGTCGCGGCGGGTGGCGGCGGACAGCGCGAGTTGGGCGCGGTGCATGCCGGCGCGGCGCGGCATGGGTGCCGGCATCGGGCCGTTGATGTCCACGCGGTCGGACGCATCGTGCACGGCGCGGCGCGCGGCCTGCAAAAACGCCATCGGCGGATCGGCGTGCTTGGCCTCGGCGCGCAACAGCGCGAGGTGCGCGAACGGCGGGAACCCGGCGGCTTCGCGCAGTGGCAGTTCGGCTTCGGCGAAGGCGTGGTAGCCGCCTTCGATCAGGGTCGCCAGCAGCGGATGCTCGGGATGGTGCGTCTGCAGCAGCACTTCGCCCGCGCGCTGCGCGCGACCGGCGCGGCCGGCGACCTGGATCAGCAGTTGCGCGAGCTTTTCGTGCGATCGGAAATCGGCGGAGAACAGGCCTTCGTCGATGCCGACCACGCAGACCAGGGTGAGGTTGGGCAGGTCGTGGCCCTTGGCCAGCATCTGCGTGCCGACCAGGATGCCGGGGCTGGCGCCCAGTTCGCCCAGCAACGTTTCAAGCGCATCCTTGCGCTGCGTGCTGCCGCGATCGATGCGCAGCACCGGCACGTCGGTGAATTGTTCCGCCAGCATCGCCTCGATGCGCTCGGTGCCGTTGCCCTGCGGCTGCAGTGCGAGGCTGGCGCAATCCGGGCAGGCCGGCGGCGAGGGCTTGCGGTGCCCGCAGTGGTGGCACTGCAGGCGGCGGCCGTGCGCGTGCACGGTCATGGGCGAATCGCAGCGTGGGCATTGCGCGCTCCAGCCGCAGTCGTGGCACAGCAGCACCGGCGCGTAGCCGCGGCGGTTCTTGAACACCAGCACCTGTCCGCCCGCATCCAGCGCGCTGCGGATCGCGTCGCGCATCTGCGCCGACAGGCCGGCGTCGAGCGGCCGCTTGCGCACGTCCACCACGCGCACCGCGGGCGGGCGCGCATCGCCGGCGCGTTGCGACAGCCGCAGGTAGCCATAGCGCGCGCTGGCGGCGTTGTGCAGGGTTTCCAGCGAGGGCGTGGCGCTGCCCAGCAGCACCGGGATGCCGAGTGCCTTGCCGCGCACCAGTGCGAAATCGCGCGCGTGGTAGCGGATCCCGTCCTGCTGCTTGTAGCTGCCGTCGTGTTCCTCGTCGACCACGACCAGGCCGCCATCCGGCAGCGGCGTGAACACCGCCGAGCGCGTGCCCACGATCACCCGCGCCTCGCCGCGCCAAGCAGCGGCCCAGGTGCGTGCGCGCTCGCCATCGTTGAGCCCGGAGTGGCTGACGTGGATCGGCACGCCCAGCCGCGTGCGGAAGCGCTGCAGAAGCTGCGGCGTCAGGCCGATCTCGGGCACCAGCACCAGCGCCTGCTTGCCGCGCGCCAGGCAGTCGGCGATGGCGTGCAGGTAGACCTCGGTCTTGCCGCTGCCGGTCACGCCATCGAGCAGCATGGGAGCGAACCCCACGGCCTCGCGCAGCGCGATGATCGCGGCCTGCTGTTCTTGGTTCGGCACCGGCCCCGCGAGTGGCGCCGGAACGAGTTGCGAGGCCGGCACCGCGATGCGTTCGGCGTAGCCGCGCTTGAGCAACGCACGCGCGGCCGCGCGCCAGTCGTCCAGCGCATCGTCCAGTCCGTCCTCGTCGCGTTCGCCCGCCTGCAGGACGCTCGCCAGGCGGCGTGGCTTGCTGCCGTTGCGCAGGCCGGCCAAGCCGGTCGCGCCGGCTTCGGTCAGGCGCCAGGCCCAGGCATGGGTATCGGGCACGGGTTCGCCGCGGCGCAGCGCCGCCGGCAATGCGGTGGCCAGCACCTCGCCCAGCGGCGCGTGGGTGTAGCGCGCCAGCCAGCGCAGCGAGGCCAGCAGCTCGCCGGACAGCAGCGGGCCGTCGTCGAGCCAGTCGAGGATCTCGCGCAGCTCCGGCGAATCGTCTTGCGGCGCATCGGTCGAGGCCACCACGCCCACCAGTTCCCGCGGCCCGAATGGCACGCGCACGCGGCGGCCGATGTCCTGTGGCCCGGTTGGCGCCGTCGCGCGATAGTCGAACAGCCGCGGCAGCGGCAGCGGCAGGGCGACCTGCAGGGGGTGGGCGGGATCAGGCACGCGCGCAGTCTAGCGATCCAGGCCCCGGCAACGCGGGGATGCGGGCTGCAGCGGCGCTGCCCCGACTTGCGCACGGTTGTTGTCATCGCGTGAACGATTCGCGCGCAAACCGCCGTCACACAAGGAGTTTTTCGTTATCCACACCTGCTGTGGATAAGCCTGTGCATGACGATGCTCCACGCGCATTCCAAGCGATGACGTCCCGTAAAAACCGCAATTTGGCGAAAAAAGCACCAGTCCTGCCAATGTCTTTCGAATCAATTACTTGGCTGTGAAACATGGCTGTCATGCAGGGTGTGCCCCGCGCGGCGATCTGCGATGTGACGGTCCGGTGACCACTGTGCACAACCGCTTGCCCGCGAGACCCGGATGGATCAAGTGGAGCCCCTTCCGTCAAGGGGGCGATGGGGCACGCAGAGCGCCTTATGATCCGACAGCCCCCGCGACCGGATACCGCTTTGACCGTCCCCACTCCCTCGAATGGCGCCCTGACTGCCTTTCTCCGCGGTGTTGAACGCCGAGGCGTGGTGTTCGCGGAACTGCAGAGTGGCGATCCGGCGCAGGGCGACGCGGCATTGGGGGCCACGTTGCGAGGGTTCGCGGCGGTGGCAGGCCGGGCGCCTTTCGCGGAATGGCCGCGCCGGTTCTGGACGATGCTGCTGGCCGCGCCGGCCCTGCGCACAGCCGTCACCCCACGCCTGCGCGACGGCCCCCTGGCGGTGCTGGCGGGCCTGGGCGGAGGGCCCCGTGCGGCGCTGCTGCTGCGGCTGGTGGCCGGGTTGTCCGAGGCCGATGCCGCGGCCGTGCTCGGCATCGCCCGCCCTACCTACCGGCTTGCGCTGCAGCGCGCATTGCCGCGGACCGATGATGATCGCCTGGATGCCGAACTCTGGCGGGCGATGGGCAACGCGGCCGGGCAGGCGATCCGTGACGTTCCGGCCGAACGGATCCGCGCGCTGTCGTCGGGCCCTGGCGCGTTGCGTCCGGCACCGGGACGCCAAGCGCCTGTGCCCGGTGCCCGCCGCGGCTGGGTCTGGCCTGCGACCGTGGTGGTGGCCCTGTTGACCGCGCTGGCGTTGGCTGCGACCTGGCTTGCGCCCGACCCGTTCGCGTCATCCGACGAGGATGGCCCGCGCATCCGCACACAAGCCTTGCCGCCCGTCGCCACCACGCCCACGCCCTACGACCAGAGCCTCGAACTGCTGACCCACCGCGACCTGGAGCAGTTGCTCGATGCCGGCCAGGGAGATCCCGCGCCGCTCGATCCCGCCTTCGACGCATGGCTGGTGGCGGCGTTGGACGTGCAGCCGGATGCCCTGCGTGCGGTGGATTGAGGTGCGTCTTCCGGCGGTCGCGCTGTTGTGTGCCTGCACGGCCGCCGCGGCGATGCCAACTGCGTTGCAGGAGGTGATGGAGCGCCTGCCCGAGGCCGAGCGCGCGCGCCTGGTCGAACGCCAGCAGCGCGTATCCGCGCTGGACGAGGATGCGCGTCGTGCGCTGTTGCAGCGCATTGCCGACTGGGACGCGCTGCCCGAGGCCGAGCGACGCAGCCGTCGCGAGGGCTGGGACGCCTGGCAGGCCTTGCCGCACGACGAGCGCATGCGCATGCGCGAGGCGCGCGCACGCTTCGATGCCATGGCGCCGGCCGAACAACAGTCGCTGCGCGAGCGTTTCGATGCGCTGGATACCAGCCTGCGCCGCGGCTGGCTGTTGGGGCCGACGCTGGGCGAGGACTGGCCACGGCTGCACGCATTGTTCGCACAGGTACCGGATGACGGGCATGCCGCCCTGCTGCTGGCGCTGCGGCAGCTGTCGCCGCAGGGCCGCGACGACCTGTCCGTGCTGGCGCAACGCACCTCGCCGGAGGAGCGCGACGCCTTGCGCAACGACCTGCTGTCGCAACCGCCGTCGTCGCGTGATGCCTGGCTGCGCCGACGCGTCGACCCCTGACGCGACCTGGTCGGCTAGCCCGCGCGCAGCACCCGCCGGCTGGCGCGGAAGCGGGTGCCGAAGCGAGACACGCCGTCGGCGCGCATCCGCGCGGCGTGGTCGCGCAGGTAGTCGTCCAGCGCGGCCTGGTCGCGCAGGCGGTAGTGCACGCACAGCGACTGCCGCGCCGGATCGGGCGGCGAGACCACCACTTCGAACACCTCGGCGCCGGTGAATCCCGGCAGCGACAGCATGTCCGCCACGTGAGCCTGCAGCCAGTCGCGGTAGGCCGGGGCGATGTCGGCATCCACGTCGATGTTGACCTCGTACACGATCATCCGGGCCTCCCTTGGCCTACATCCACACCAGGCTGGCCAGCACGGTGAATACCGAACCGAACGCCAGCAGCAGGAAATAGCAGAACCCGATCACCGAATACTTGAGCAAGGTCATCGGCCAGCCCTGGCCGTACACGCGCTTCTGCATCAGCAGCAGGTACAGCGGCATCCAGATCCACAGCGCCACTTCGATGATGCCGAAGACGGTGCGGCCGATGCCGGCGTTCGGGGCCAGCCACTGCCGCAGCGCCATCGACACGAACATCAGCAGGATCGCCAGGCACAGGAACGCGTGGCTGTGGAGCGCGACGATCAGGTGCTCCATGTACAGCCGGCGCTTGAACACGTACGCCAGCTTCAGCATCAGCGCGAACAGCGGCAGCAGCACGAACAAGGTCGGTGGCACCGCGCCGAGCAGCGCATCCTTGAACAGGTCCGGGTCGTCCTGCAGGCGCTGCACGTTCTTCTCGGCGCGACCGACCTGCCGGTTGATCCAGTCGTTGGCGAACTGCGGCAGCCAGCCGATGACCAGTGGATTGGTCACCGGGTCCCAGTCCTCGGGGCCGAACGTGAGCCGGTTGGGGCGCGGGATCGGGGGTGGGCCGCCGGTTTCGTCCGACTGGCGGAAGGCCGCCAGGCGTTCCTCGGCCTGCCGGTCGATGGCGTTGCGGGTCGCGCGCAGCGTATTGCGCGCGATCCGCTGGTCCACCAGCGCCGAGGTGTCGCCATCCGCCACCTGCGCCAGCTTGGCGTCCACCTCTGCAAGCGATGCGTCGATCCCGGCCAGGGCTTCGTCGCGCGCCTTCTCCACCTCCTCGGCGCTGCGCGCGACCTCGATGGCGCTGTTGCCGCCGAAGTTGGCGACGCCCTGGCCGTCGCCGAAGCTGATCACCAGCCGGCCGACGAAGAAGGTGACGATGGCCAGGAAGAAGAACAGCCGCACCGGGCTGACGTAGCGCACGCGATGGCCCGCGAAATATTCCAGCGTCAGCGTGCCGGGCTTGAACAGCAGCGGCCAGAGCGTCCGCGGCGTGCGTGCGTCGTAGTCGAACACGCTGTCGAAGAAGTCGCCGACGATGCTGGAGAAATGCCGCACCAGGCCCTTGGTCGGCTGGCCGCAGGCGTAGCAATGATCGCCCAGCAATGGCGTGCCGCAGTTGGGGCAATCGCCACGCGTACCGGTCGTGGACCGGCCCGTCGACGTTTCATGCGCGGACGTGGGGGCGTCGCCGGTGGTGTGCATGGGCATCCTCGCTGCGGAACCGCTAAAATAACGGGCTTCCACGACCCGGCGCCAGCGCCCGCCTCCAGGTGCGCGGCTGCAGTCGTGCCCCTGCCCCATGTCCCCGCCTCCGGCCCCCGTGCGCTTCGGCAGCGAAGTGCGCGCCTCTGCCGTCCTTGCCGCGCCCCTGGTCGCCGGTCACCTGGCGACCGGGTTGATCGGCTTCGTCGACAGCGTCATCGCAGGCCGCCATGGCACCAATACATTGGCCGCGGTGGCGGTGGGTACGGCGATCTTCTGGTTGCCGATGATGATCCCGATGGGCACGCTGATGGCACTGCCGCCGTCGGTGTCGCAACTGGCGGGTGCGGGGCGGCATCGCGAGATCGGTCCGCTGTTCCGGCAGGCGCTGTGGCTGTCGGTGGCGTTGGGCGCGCTGCTGTTCGGCTTCCTGACGCTGGCGGTGCATGCGCTTGCGCCGATGGGCATCGCGCCGGAAATCCACGCCTCGGCCACCGGGTTCCTGCACGGCATCCGCTGGGGCGTTCCGGCGCTGACGCTGTACTTCTGCATGCGCTATCTCAGCGACGGCATGCACTGGACGTTGCCGACCATGGTGTTCGGCTTCGGCGGCCTGCTGGTGCTGGCGCCGCTGGGCACGGTGCTGGCGTTCGGGATGTTCGGCGTGCCTGAGATGGGCGCGGCGGGGCTTGGCCTGGCCTCGGCGATCATGATGTGGCTGCAGGCGATCGGGTTCGCGCTGTACCTCTGGCGCGCGAAGCGGTTCGCGCACCTCGAACTGTTCGCGCGCTTCGACCGGCCGCAGTGGCCACCGATCCACAGGCTGCTGCGCACCGGCCTGCCGATCGGCGTGACCGTGGCGATGGAGGGCGGGCTGTTCATCGTCACCGCGCTGCTGATCGGACGGCTGGGCGAAGTGCCGGCGGCCGCGCACCAGATCGCGATCAACGTCGCCAGCCTGTGCTTCATGATCCCGTTCGGCGTGGCCGAGGCCACCACCGTGCGCGTCGGCCATGCGGTGGGCACGGGGCGCGGGTCCGAGGGCGTGCGTCGCGCCGCGTTCGCCGGCCTGGCGATCGTGCTGGCGACGCAGGCTCTGTCGGCCACCCTGCTGCTGCTCGGCCACGACCACGTGGTGGGCGTCTACACCCGCGACGTGGCGGTGGCGTCGCTGGCGGCGACGCTGCTGCTGTTCGCCGCGGCGTTCCAGTTCCCCGACGGCATCCAGGTGCTGTCCGCCGGCGCCCTGCGCGGGCTGAAGGACACCCGGGTGCCGATGTTCATCGCCGCCTTCGCCTACTGGGGCATCGGCATGCCGCTGGGGGCCGGGCTGGGCCTGTGGCTGGGCTGGGGTCCGAAGGGCATGTGGCTGGGGCTGATCGCCGGGCTGACGGTGGCGGCGGTGCTGATGGCCCGGCGCTTCCTGCGCAGCAGCCGGCGCGAGGCGCTGGTGGGACCGCCGGTGGATGCGCCGCCGGTCCGGGTGACCAACGGCGCATGAAAAACCAACGCGGCGCCGGTTAGGCTGTCGACATGAATCGAGGAGTTTTCCGTACATGAGCACGACCCCGCAACGACGCGGCCCGATCGCCCGCACGATGATCGGCATCTGGGACGGCATGAATTTCGTCCGTCGCCTGGTGCTGAACCTGCTGTTCTTCCTGTTGCTGCTGTTGTTGCTGGTGGTGGTGTTCGGCAGCCGCAGCGCACCGGTCGCGGTCAAGCAGGGCACGGCCCTGGTGATCGCGCCGCAGGCGCAACTGGTGGAACAGTTCAGCACCGACAGTTTCACCCGTTCGCTGGAGACCGCGATGGGCCGCGAACCGTCGCAGGTCCAGTTGCGCGACCTGCTGGCGGTGCTGGCGGCGGCGAAGGACGACGACAACATCGACCGCGTGCTGCTGCGCGTGGACCGCATGGCGTTCTCCGGCTATGCCTCGATCCGCGAAGTAGCCGACGCCATCGCCGAACTGCGTGCCGAGGGCAAGCAGGTCGTCGCGTTCGGCGAGTACTTCACGCAGGCGCAGTACCTGCTGGCGGCGCAGGCCGACGAGGTCTACATCGACCCGGAAGGCGGCGTGCTGCTGGAAGGCCTGGCCAACCATCGCCAGTACTACCGCGAAGGCCTGCAGGACAAGCTGGGCGTGGACATCCACCTGTTCAAGGTGGGTGAGTACAAGTCCGCGGCAGAACCTTACATCCTAGACGCCGCCTCGCCCGAGGCCAAGGAAGCCGACCTGTTCTGGATGAACGACGTGTGGCAGCGCTTCGTCGCCGACATCGCCGCGCGCCGCAGCCTGGAACCGGCTGCCTTGAACGCCAGCATCAACGACGCCGCAAACGGTATCGTCGCGGCCAATGGCGACCTGGCGCAGTACGCGATGCAGCAGAAGCTCGTCGACGGCCTGATGACCTTCGAGCAGGTGCAGGACCTGATGGCCGAGCGCGGCACCGTGGACGAGGACGCCGACGGCGGCTTCCGCCAGGTGGCCTATGCCGACTACCTCAGGCGCGTGGGCAGCGCGATGCCGGCCGCGGCCGACCCGCGCCCGCAGGTGGCGGTGGTGGTGGCGCAGGGCGCGATCATGGGCGGCACGCAGCCGGCCGGCGCGGTGGGCGGCGAATCGACCGCCGCGCTGCTGCGCGAGGCGCGTGACGACGACAACGTCCAGGCGGTGGTGCTGCGCGTGGATTCGCCGGGTGGCGAGGTGTTCGCGTCCGAACAGATCCGCCGCGAGGTGCTGGGCCTGAAGGACGCCGGCAAGCCGGTGGTGGTGTCGTTCGCCAACGTCGCCGCGTCCGGCGGCTACTGGATCAGCATGGATGCCGACCGCATCTATGCCGATGAATCCACGATCACCGGGTCGATCGGCATCTTCGGCCTGGTGCCGACGTTCCCGCGCGCGCTGGAGAAGATCGGCGTGCGCACCGATGGCGTCGGCACCACGCCCATGGCTGGCGTGTTCGACGTGTCGCGCCCGCTGACGCCCGAGCTGGGACAGATCGTGCAGTCGGTGATCGACAAGGGCTACCGCGACTTCACCGGCAAGGTGGCGCAGGGCCGCGAGCGCACCGTTGAGCAGATCGACGAAGTCGCACGCGGTCGCGTTTGGACTGGCGCGCAGGCGAAGGAGCGCGGGCTGGTGGATGAGTTCGGTGGCATCCGCGCCGCCGTGGCCGATGCCGCGGCGCGTGCCGACCTGGGCGATGCCGGCAGCTGGCGAGTGCGCTACATCGAATCCAGCCCGTCCACGCCGTTCTCGCGCTGGTTCGGCGGCTTCGCACAAAGCCGGCTGGGCATGTCGCTGCTGGGCGGCGACTCGGCGCTGGCGCAGGTGCTGCTGGCGCGTGCGATGCCGAACGCCACGCAGGACCTGCAGATGCTGGAGCGCGTACTGGCACCGGCGCCGGGCGCGCAGGTCAAGGCGCTGGCGTATTGCTTCTGCGGCTTCTGATCCGCGCTGCACGCGACGCGCTGCCGAAGGAAAGCCCGGGATTCCCGGGCTTTTTTGTTGCCCGGCCTTCACCGTCTGGTGCCGCCGTCCGGTCATCAGCCTGGCTCACGTCACGGTTGCCGCGATCGTCGCGAGGGCGGTGGCGGGCAGGTTCATCATCGCGCAGTGCATCCCGAGGATAGGGTGTCGCTGCGCGACACATGCGCTTCCACGCAGCCACTGCATTCGGCAGGCTCGAACGTCGGCGGTTGCCCTAGCGCTTGACGTCCAGCCGCCCGCCGTCGACCAGGGCCATCACGTCGTCGCTGCCAACGAGATTGAAATCGCCCGGCACGGCGTGCTTGAGGCAAGCCGCGGCGTGGCCGAAGCGCAGGCTGGCGTCGTCGTCCCAGCCGCTGGCAAGGCCGTGCAGCACGCCGGCGGCGAAGGCGTCGCCGCCACCGATGCGGTCTACGATGCCCGGCAGGGCGCGATCCTCCACGCGGTGCAGTCCGCCGCGGCGGGTGGCCATCAATGCGCCCAGCGCGTGGTGGTCCACGGTGTCCTGCGTGCGCACGGTACAGGCGATGCGCTGCAGCCGCGGGAACGCGTCGAATGCGCGTGCAGCGGCAGCCGCGAATCGTTCGGCGTGCGTAGCCTCGCCAGCGTCGTCGCTGCGCGGGCCAAGCACGACATCGATGTCGCGATGGTCGGCGAACGCGATGGACGCGCCGCCGAGGATCGGCTTGAGGATGTTCGACGGGTCGCCATCCCAGGCAGCCCACAATTTCGGACGGAAGTTGCCGTCGAACGACACCTGCATGCCGGCCGCCTGTGCGACCTGCACAGCCTGGGTGGCGGCACGCGCGGTCGCCGCGCCCAGCGCAGGCGTCACCCCGGACACATGCAGCCAGGCCGCGCCTGCCAGCAGCCCCGGCCAGTCGTAGGCCTCGGCGGAGGCCTCGGCGAAGGCGGAGCCGGCGCGGTCGTACAGCACCTCGCTCGGCCGCAGCCCGGCGCCGGTGGCCAGGAAGTACAGGCCCATGCGCCCCGGCGCGGTCCGCAGGTGTCGCGTGTCGACGCCGTGGCGACGGAGCTCGGCCGCGGCGGCCGCGCCCAGGGCGTTGTCGGCGACCGTGCCCAGCATGCGCACGCCATGGCCGAAACGCGCCAGCGACACCGCGACATTGGCCTCCGCGCCGCCGATGTGCACGTCCAGGCGCGGGGATTGCAGCAGCAGCTCGCGGCCAGGGGCGGCCAGGCGCAGCAGCAATTCGCCGAAACAGGTGATGCGAGGGGTCATGGGCGGCGTCCGGAGCATTGGGTGTCATCATCGGGCAAGCGCGCAGCGGGCTGTTTTGCGCCGCAGCATGCCTTGTGCCCGAGCATTTGGTAGGGTTTTGACCAGCGGTGTCATTTTGGCCGCGGCGACACCATAGCAAGCACACAATTCCAGTCAAGAATCGCACCCAGATGCGATCTGGCTCCATGAGGAGGGGATGTCATGCAGTTCGTCAGTTCCGCAAAAAAGACACCGGTTACCTTGCTCGCGCTGTCGATCGCCTTCGCGCTCCAGGCGCAGGCGTTCCCGGCGTTGGCGCAGGAAGTCGATGAAGCGGCCGAGTCGCAGTCCGCCAGCACCTCCGATGCGGGGACGCTGGGCACGGTCACCGTGACGGGTTATCGCGCAAGCCTCGAGCAGGCGCTGGACATCAAGCGTGCCGAGAAGGGCGTGGTGGATGCGGTGGTGGCGGAGGACATCGGCAAGTTCCCCGATCTCAACCTCGCCGAATCGTTGCAGCGCGTCCCGGGCGTGGTCATCACGCGCGACGCGGGCGAGGGGCGCAACATTTCGGTACGCGGCCTTGGGCCGGACTTCACGCGGGTACGGTTGAACGGGCTCGAGGCGCTGAGTTCGGTCGGCAGCAGCGATGGCCAGGGCGGCACCAATCGTGGCCGCAGTTTCGATTTCAACGTGTTTGCGGCCGACCTGTTCTCGCAGTTGATCGTGCGCAAGACGCCGTCGGCCGATGTCGACGAAGGCTCGCTGGGGGCGACCGTGGACCTGCGCACCGCGCGCCCGTTCGACTACGACGGCTTCACCGCGGCGGCCAGCCTGCAGGCCAGCCATAGTGATGCCGCCGGCAGCACCACGCCGCGCTTCGCGGGCCTGGTCGCCAACAGCTGGGCCGATGGCAAGGTGGGCGCGCTGTTTTCGCTGGCGTATTCCGAGCGCGAGACGCTCGAGGAAGGCACCGGCACCGTGCGCTGGTCCGGCGGCACCACCAACGGTGGCTTCAACCCGGCATCGCCATTCCAGCCGGCGCTGGCATCGAACGTGTATGCGCCGCGGTTTCCGCGCTACACGCTGATGGAACACAACCAGGAACGCCTTGGCGTGACCGGTTCGCTGCAATTCAAGCCGACCGACCGTACCGAGTTCGTCATCGACGCGCTGTACTCGAAGATCGATGCCACGCGTCGCGAGAAGTACATCGAGGCCAACGGCCTCAGCAAGACCGGTGCGCTGGGCAAGCCGCAGGTGCTGGTGATGGATGGCGTGGTCGAGAACGGCGCGCTGGTGTACGGCGTGTTCAACGACATCGACATCCGCGCCGAACACCGCTACGACGAGTGGGACACCGAGTTCCACCAGTTCGGCTTCGAAGGCAAGCACCGGTTCACGGACAACTTCACCTTGTCCGGCAGGGTTGGCATGTCGGAGTCGAAGCACAGCAATCCGGTGCAGGCGACGATCATGATGGACAAGCTGGACGTCGACGGATACAGCTACGACTACCGCGGCGATCCCTACAAGCCGGTGTTCGACTATGGCTTCGACCCGACCGATCCGGCCGGCTGGAACCTGTCGGTCATCCGCCTGCGCGAGAACTACGTCACCAACGACTACAAGACCGGGCAGCTGGATTTCGCATGGATCCTCGGCCCGTCGTTCACGCTCAAGGGTGGGGTGCAGGCGAAGCAATACGGGTTTGATTCGCTCGAGTTCCGTCGCCGCGGCGCGGAAACCATCGTGCCCACGTTCTCGGGTGGTGGTACGGCGATGCCGGCCGACCAGACCGAGCTCGCGCGCTTGCGCAACCTGGCCGGCTCGCCCGGCACGTGGGTGATCCCCAACTTCAACGGCATCGCCAACCTGTTCGATGTCTTCGGTGGGGGCAGTTTCACTGGCGTCAACAGCGCCAACGGCGCCGCTGCGACCGGCAGCTTCGCCCTGGACAACTTCCCGCAGAGCCAGCGCTGGGTCGAGGAGAAGAACCGCAGTGGCTACGTCATGGGCGAGTTCGACGTGGACCTGGGCTCCATCCCGTTCTCAGGCAACTTCGGCGTACGCCACGTCAAGACCAAGCAGACCTCGTTCGGCGTCGGTACCACCGGGCCGATCACCTTCAGTCGTGAGTACAGCGACACGTTGCCGTCCATGAACCTCGTCGCGGAAGTCGCCCCCGACTTCCTGATCCGTTTCGGCGCGGCGAAGGTGATGGCACGTCCAGGACTGGGCAGCTTGACGCCGGGTCTGACCGTGAACGTGAGTGGCAGTGCCCGCACCATCACCGGCGGCAATCCGTTGCTCGATCCGATCCGCGCCAAGACCGCCGACCTGGGCTTCGAGTGGTACTTCGATGAGGGAGCGATGCTGGGCCTGGGCCTGTTCTACAAGGACATCGACACGCTGATCCAGAACACGCGCGAGACGCGGGTGTTCGCCGATACCGGCCTGCCGGTCAGCCTGCTTCCGGACGGCGCAAGCCCGACCGACGAATTCGTGTTCACCGTGCCGCTGAATACCCCGGGTGGCCCACTCAAGGGTTTCGAGTTCAACTACACCCAGCCCTTGACCTTCCTGCCCGGGTTCTGGCGCGATTTCGGCGTGCAGTTGAACTACACCTGGGTTGACTCGCAGGTGCAGTACCTGCTGTCCGATGGCTCGCTCGCGCAGAAGGAAGACCTGACCGGGCTGTCGAATACGTCCTGGAATGCGACGCTGTTCTACGAAGGCCAGCGCTTCTCGGGCCGCGTGTCCGCCACCAGCCGTTCCGATTACCTGATCCAGGTGCCGGGTACCGAGGCCGGCTTCAACAGTGCGGCGCAAGGCGTGCACGGCCAGAGCGGCACGACATTCGTGGATGCCTCGGTCCGCTGGAAGATCAACGAGCAGTTCGAAGTCAGCCTCGAGGGCAGCAACCTGACCAACGAACAGCTCGAGTCATACGTGGCCAATCCCTCGCTGCAACTGCCGCTTGAATCCAGCGTGGTCGGCCGCCAGTACCTGCTGGGCCTGCGCTACCGGTTCTGACGCGCCACCGGCGGCACGGCGCACGCCGTGTCGCCTTCCCGCGCGGCATCGCCGCGCAATCCTGACAGGGAATGTCCCGTTTCGGGAGAGATCGATGACGCATCGCAAGCGCCTGCTGTCCGTCGCCTTCGCAATGGCGGCAATCTCCGCGCCCTGCATGGCGGCCAAGCCGACCGCCGACCTGGGCCGCCAGGTCCTGCCCGCCGGCGACGGCTGGGCCTCGCTGCCGACCGAGGCATTGCCCTTCGGGACCACGGGCGGTTCCGCGGCCGCACCGCAGCGCGTGCATCGCGTGCGCAACCGCAACGAGCTGGTTGCCGCGCTGGCCTATCCGGATGCGACTCCGAAGATCGTGGAGATCGAGGGCAGTCTTGATGCCAACGTCGATACGAACAACCAGCCGCTGGCCTGCGAGGACTACCACCGGCCCGATCCCGAGACGGGGACGCTCTACTCGCTGGAAGGGTTCCTCGCGGCCTACGACCCGCAGACCTGGGGACGGGTGAATCCCAGCGGACCGCTGGAGCGCGCCCGCGCCGCGTCGGCATCGGCACAGCAGTCGCGCGTCCGCATCCGCATCCCGGCCAATACCACCATCGTCGGCGTCGGCGGCAATGCCACCGTGCGCGGCGCCTGGTTCGACATCCGACCCGGCACCACCAGCGGCAACGTGCCGATGAACATCATCATCCGCAACCTCAACTTCGAGGACACGTTCGACTGCTTCCCGCAATGGGCGCCGAACGACGGCGCGCTGGGCAACTGGAACTCGCTGTACGACACCATCTCGATCCGCAATTCCACCCATGTCTGGATCGACCACAACCGCTTTGCCGACGTGGCGACCTCGGACGACACGCTGCCCACGTACTTCGGCCGCCTCTACCAGGTGCACGACGGCCTGCTGGACGTGACCAACGAATCCGACCTGGTCACCATCTCCTGGAACCATTTCAGCAACCATGACAAGGCGATGCTGGTCGGATCGTCCGATGGCGCCACCGCGGACCGTGGCAAGCTGCGGCTGACCCTGCACAACAACCTGTTCGAGAACCTCGGCCAGCGCGTGCCGCGCGTGCGGTACGGCCGGGTGCATCTCTACAACAACGCCTACGTGGTCGACGCCACTGGCGCCGGGCGCTATGGCTACAGCTGGGGCGTAGGCATCGAGTCGCAGATCTACGCCGAGGAGAACCACTTCCAGGTGCATCCGGCGATCACGCCGGACCTGCTGATCGAGCGCTTCAACGGCCAGCGCATCCGCGCCACCGGCACGCTGTTCAACGGGCTTGGCGCGCGCAACGTGGTCGACGTGGTCGCCGCGTTCAACGCCGCGAACGGCAACGTGCTCGACGGCACCGTCGACTGGACGCCATGGCTGCACGGCCGGGTGTTCCCGGCGTCGAAGGTGCCGTCCAGCGTGCGGCGCGGCGCAGGACCTTTCGACTGACCGTGCAGTCCGCGATGGAACTTTTGCGCGAGCGGCCGCGGAGAGCCGCACGCATCGATGACGTCCTCCAAGGGCCCGCGAGGGCCCTTCTTTTCCTCTCCGAAGGTTGGGTGCGTCGAGAGTGCCCGCCGGGCCGCGCCGAATCACGGGCCGATAACCGCTCGGCCGGCGCGCCCCGGCAGGCGGCTCCCCGTATCGGGACGACGGGACGGAGCGGGAATGAGAGCGCCGTTTCGCTCTTTGTCGAATTCGCGATGGCCTGTCCGGCGCAGGTCCGATGCCATCGCAACCAAGCGGATATCGGGCCGCGACTTGCGGTGGCATCGGACCTGCGCGTCCGTCGTCGGCGTCTTTCCCGCTCGGAAGGGGCACGTTTTGCCCACGCGCGACCTGCAGCAGCGCCGAGGCCGTTGGCCTGGCGGATCTCAGATTGTTCCGCGCTGGACGAATGGCACGCGCTGGTACAGGCGTCGTTCGCCGCCGCGGGGATCGTCTTCCATGCGCGGCGTATCGGCGAACACCAGCGTCTCGCGACGCGGCAGCGTGTACGGCGCCCATGCCGGGGTCGCATCGCATCGCGGATCGCCATGGCGCGCGAAGGCGAGCAGGGCGTCGGCCATTGCATCGGCCACCTGCTGCGCCTGCATCGAACCGCCGGTGCGCGAACCGGGCTGCGCGATGTTGTCGAACACCAGCGGGATGTCGAGGGTGTGGAAGGCGCGCATCTTGTCGCCGTCCGCCACGTCGCGCGGGTACCAGTCGAGCTGGTAGGCCCAGGTGTTGCCGCGCCCGTCGCGGGCCCGGGCTTCCAACTCTTCCACCGCGCCCCGCCAGGAACGCCCGGCGGTGGTGGCGGCGAAGAACATCTCGCTCGGCGTGGCGTCGGGATACAGGTCGCGGTAGCCGGCAACCACCAGGTCGGGATCGATGTCCACGTACTGATGCAGGCGCAGTGCCGCCGGCAGCGTGCGCCAGGTCAGCGCGAAGTTCGCCGGGTCGTTGCCGAGGAACGCGCGCGTCTCGTCGCGGGTATTGCCGATGACCATGGGGATGCCGGCCGACTGCGGCGGCGCGTCCGGCCAGAACGGATGGCGCGGCAAGAGGTGGCCGTCCATGACCGGACCGAAGTACAGCGCGGTGTCCTCCACCCGTGACGGGTCCCGCGTCGACAGGGCGTCGAGCATGACGTCGATCGGCAGGCGGTGCAGGCGCGCGATGTCGCCGGGTGCGATGCCCAGTGCATCGAGGTAGAGGCGCGCCCGGCCATCGGCGGCGCGCGGGCCCGCGGCCGTGACCTGCTGGCCGCTCATGGTCCACGCCCGGTGGAACAATCCGCGCGCCGCCGGCATGGCCATCAGCGTGGCGATCTTGGCGCCACCGCCGGATTGCCCGAACACGGTGACATTGTCGGCGTCGCCGCCGAACTCGGCGGCATGTTCGCGCACCCACTGCAGCGCCTGCACCAGGTCGAGCTGTCCGACGTTACCGGACGCCGCGTAGTCAGGTCCGGCGATACCGCCCAGCGACAGGTAGCCGAATGCGTTGAGGCGATGGTTGACCGTGACCACCACCACGTCGCCGCGCTGGCACAGCCGGGTGCCGTCGTAGAGCGGGTCGCTGCCGGAACCGGTGTTGTAGCCGCCGCCGTGGATGTAGACCAGTACCGGACGCTTGCGGCCATCGTGCAGCGCCGGTGTCCAGATGTTGAGGAACAGGCAGTCCTCGCTGCCCGGACCTTCGCTGCCGGCCTGCGGCGCGGACATGCCGTAGGCGATCGCGTCACGGACGCCGCGCCACGTGGGCTCGCGCAATGCCGGCAGGAAGCGTCGCGGCGCCGTATCGGCGCCATAGGGAATGCCGCGGAAGGCGTGGATGCCATCCGCGCGCGTGCCGGCGATGCGCCCGCCGCGCACGCGTGCCAGCGGCGATGCCTGAGCAGCTGTGGGCGTGGCCGACGCCGCGACCGGCATCGTAGCCGCGCCCAGCGCCAACGACGCGTGTTGCAGGAACCGCCGGCGCGTGGTCATCGGCGCAGGCTCAGCGCAAGGGCTCGCCGCGGGAATGGCCGCCGATGGGCTCCATGGTGTCGAGGTCCCATTCGGCCTCGACGAACGGCTTCCGGCTGGCTTCGTATTGCGGATAGCCGCCCACCTCGTCCTGGCTGTCGATGATCCAGCCGCGGCCTTCGATCACGTCGGCGACGATGCGCCGGTCGACCAGGTCGCGGTTCCACGGCGTGGCGCCGACGCGCTCGATCACCGCGTCCTGCACCTGCGCCGACGGCAGCAGGTGCACGCCGAACGGCAACGCCGGCGTGCGCGCGTGGCGATCCAGCGCGACTGGCGCGGTGGTGTAGCGGCCCACCTCTGGGATTTCGGCATTGCCGATGCGGTCGACCGCGAGATTGTCGTCCAGGTAGAGGTCGACGTCGCCCGAGCCGCCCACCATGAACAGCGCCAGCGGTTCGGTCGACATGCCTGCGCGCATCACGTTGCCGCGCACCACCATCTCGCCACGCGAATACTCGTGGCCGATCCATTCCTCGGCGATCAGGTTGTAGTGGATCGCGCGCTGGCCGGGGTTGTAGATCAGGTTGTTGATCACCTGCCCGCGCGCGCCGCCCTTGAACAGCGGGCTGCGCTCGTAATTGTGTGCGTACAGGTTGCCGACCAGCAGGATGCGGTTGACGTGGTCGTGGATCAGCGAGCCCTTGGAGTGCTCGCCCTTGGGGTGGGTGGAATGCGCCAGCCCCTCGGCGATGATGTTGTTGCTGTAGGTGATGCTGTGCGACGCATTCTCCATCCACTCGGCCTCGTTCTCGCCATGGAAACGCGTGCTGGAGGCGGACAGGTTCTCGTCGGTGGCCCAGGTCAGCGAGCAGTGGTCGACGATGACGTTGCGCGCCCCGCGCACGGTGGAGATGGCGTCGATGTCGCCCGACCATTTCGGCATGCCGCCATCGCCCGGACGGATGCGGATGTGGCGCACCACCACGTCGTGGGTGGCGATGATCAGCCCGCCCTTGATGAGGGTCACGCCGGGATGCGGCGCGGTCTGGCCGGCGATGGTGAGGTAGGGCTCGGTGATGCGCAGTTCCTGCATGCCGAGGTCGATCACGCCGCCCACCTCGAACACCACGATCCGCGGCCCCTTGGCCTCCAGCGCCGCGCGGAACGAGCCTGGGCCGTCGGCCGCCAGCGTGGTCACGCGCAGGATCTGCCCACCGCGTCCGCCAGGGGTGTGTGCAGCCCAACCCTGTGCGCCGGGGAAGGCGAGGGCTTGGGATGCGTCGGCCGACTGGCCGGCAGTGGCCGGCAGCGTGGCGAGCAGCAGGCAGGCGGCCAGCGCGGCCAGCCAGGCGAGGGGTCGGGGGGTGGGGATGGTGCGCGTGGATGGCATGGCGAAACTCCTGGGATCCGGGCTGCGGCGTGGACCCGGAAGGGCATTTTTGCCGCAGTGCACATTGAAGATGACACCGGTTTACCTTATACGGACAGACACAGTCAGGCCATCTGCACCGCAACATGGCCCGGGAGATCGGGATTGACCATCGATACGGACAACATGAATACATCGGTCACCGCCACCGGCGGGCATGCGATTGCGGCGGCGTTCACCGCGGCACGGCGTGGCGGGCGTGCGCTTCCTGCCTTCCCGGGGGAGATCCCGCCGGACCTGGTGGCGGCCTATGCCGTGCAGGATTTGGCGATTTCGCGCTGGCCGGACCGCGTGGCGGGCTGGAAGGTGGGTTACATCGCCGCCGAGCGTCGCGATGCGGCGGGTGACGATCGCCTGCTGGGCCCGATCTTCGCCGGTCAGGTGGTGGTGGCCGAAGGCGAGGTCGCGCTGCCGGTCTTCGCTGGTGGATTCGGGGCCGTCGAGGCCGAGTACGTACTGCGCCTGGAGGCCGATGCCGACCCGTCGCGCCTTGAATGGACACCGGGGGACACGATCGATGTCCCGGCCACCCTGTCCATCGGGCTGGAGATCGCCAGCAGCCCGCTGGCGACGATCAACCAGCTCGGTCCGCGGGTGGTGGTATCCGATTTCGGCAACAACAACGGGCTGGTGGTCGGGGCGGAGATCCCGGGGTGGCGCGACCTGCCGGAAGCGGAACTGCTGGCCGAGACCTGGATCGACGATGCCTGCGTGGGACGCGGAGGTGCTGCGATGCTGCCCGGCGGCCTGCTGGCCGCGTATGCATTCGCGCTGTCGCGCTCGGCGCGGCGGGGGCGACCGCTGAAGGCCGGCGACCTCATCGCCACCGGCAACGCCACCGGCATCCACGACATCCTGCCGGGACAACAGGCGCGCATCCGCTTCGGCGACCATGGGGAAATCGTCGGCCGTGCAGTGGCCGCGTCGGCCTCCGGAGGCATCGCGACATGAAGCGCAGGCAGTTCATCGCCGGTGGCGTTGCCGGCTGCCTTGCCGGTGCATCCCCGCTGCAGGCGCTGGCGCGGCGCGGCGAGGTGCTGACTGCCACCGATGTGCACGTCCGCGACTATCCGACGGTACAGGCGGTGCGCTGGATCGGCGAGACGCTGGAGCGCGAGACCGACGGCCGCCTGCGCATCCGCCTCTACCATTCCGGGCAGCTCGGTCGCGAAGCCGAGGCCATCGACATGGCGCGCTTCGGCGCCATCGACTTTGCGCGCGTCTACAGTGGCGCGCTGAACAACGCCTTTCCGCTCACCCAGGCGCTGTGCCTGCCGTACGTGTTCGATTCGGTCGCGCACATGCGCCGGGCGATGGACGAGGGCGTGGGCCAGGCGGTGCTGGACGGGTTTTCCACGCGTGGGCTGGTCGGGCTTGCGATCTACGATTCCGGCGCACGTTGCTTCTACAACGCGCGACGCCCGATCCACACGCCGGCCGACCTGCAGGGCATGAAGATCCGCGTGCCGGTGTCGGACATCTTCATCCGCATGCTGCGGCTGTTCGGCGCCAACGCCACGCCGCTGTCGCTGGGCGAGGTGTATTCGGGCATGGAGACGAAGATGATCGACGGCGCGGAGAACAACATCCGCAGCTTCCACTCCAGCCGGCATTTCGAAGCGGCGCATTACTGGTCGCGCAGCGACCATTCCTACGCGCCGGACGTGCTGCTGCTGTCGCAGCGCACCTGGGACGCGCTGTCGCCGGCGGATCGCGAGCTCGTCCGCACCACCGCGCGCGCATCCGTGGACGTGATGCGCAAGGCCTGGGACGAATCGGAAAGCGCGGCACGCGATGCGGTGCTGGCCGCGGGCGTGCGGTCGAACGACGTCGACATGGACGCCTTCCGAGAGGCCGCGCGACCGATGCTGCAGGAATACCTGCGCAATCCCGACATCGATGCGCTGTATCGCCGCATCCGCGCACTGGCATGAGGACCGGAATGGAACACGCAGCCGAACCCCCCGCACCGCGTACCCTGCTCGATCGCATCGCCGATGCCGCGATCGCCGTTGCCGCCGCGGCACTGGGCGGACTGGTCGTGGTGCAGGGTTGGCAGGTGGTGGCGCGCTACGTACTGAATGCCTCGCCCAGCTGGACCGAACCGGTGACCCTGCTGCTGCTGAGCACGGCGATGAGCCTGGGCGCGGCGGCGGGCGTGCACACGCGGCGGCACTTCAGTTTCAACCTGATGGCCGAGGCGATGCGCCCCGGCGCACGACGCCTGGCCGAGGCCGTGTCGGTGCTGGTGATCGTGGCCATCGGCGCCACGCTGGCGGGATGGAGCGCCGTGCTACTGGTCGATGGCTTCGGCGTGCGCGCGGCCGGCGCGCCATTGCCGCAAAGCATCAACTACCTGCCGCTGGGGCTGGGGGGTGCGCTGATGGCGGTGTTCGCGCTGGCCCGCGTGCCGGCGCTGCTGGCGCCCGTCGAAGCCGGTGAGGGCGTCTGACCATGGAAATCGCACTGCTGTTCTTCGTCTTCATCGTGCTGCTGGTCATCGGCGTGCCGGTGGCCTTCGCGCTGGCGGCCTCCTCGCTGGTGACGCTGCTGTACCTCGGCCTGCCGACCGTGGTGCTGGCGCAGCAGGTGGGGGCGGGCATCGGCATCGCATCGCTGATCGCGATCCCGCTGTTCATCTTCGCCGGCGAAATCATGATGCGCGGCGGCATTTCCGAACGCCTGATCGCGCTCGCCTCGGCGATGGTCGGCCGCATCCGCGGCGGGCTGGGCCAGGTCAGCGTGCTGTCGTCGCTGTTCTTCGGCGGCGTGTCCGGCTCGGCGATCGCCGACGTGTCCGCGGTGGGCGGCACGATGATCCCGCAGATGGTCAAGCGCGGGTACGACCGCGATTTCGCGGTCAACGTCAGCATCACCGCGGCGCTGGTGGCGTTGCTGGTGCCGCCCTCGCACAACCTCATCCTGTTCTCGGCCGCGGCCGGCGGCGGCATCTCCATCGCCGACCTGTTCGCCGGTGGGTTGCTGCCGGCGCTGTTGATGACCGCGGTGCTGATGGCGACCGGCTACATCGTCGCGCGACGGCGCGGCTATGGCGTGGAAGTCTTCCCGGGCTTCCGCACCTTGGCGTTGCGCATGGTTTCGGCCTTGCCGGGACTGGGACTGGTCGCGCTGATCTTCATCGGCATCCGCGCCGGCGTGTTCACCGCGGTGGAGAGTGCGGCGGTGGCGGTGGCGTACGCGCTGCTGGTGACCATCGTGCTGTACCGGCAGCTGCGCTGGCGCATCTTCCTCGAGACCATCGTGCATGCCGCGCGGACCACCGGCGTGATCCTGTTCGTGATCGCGTGCGCGGCGGTGTTCGGCTGGCTGCTGGCCTACCTGCAGGTGCCGTCGGCGGCGGTGGATGCGCTGCAGTCGGTGGCCGACGACAAGTACATGGTGCTGCTGCTGATCATCGTGGTGCTGTTGCTGCTGGGCACCTTCATGGACCTGGCGCCGATGATCCTGATCTGCACGCCGATCTTCCTGCCGGTGGCGCGTGCCTATGGCATCGACCCGGTGCACTTCGGCATGGTGCTGGTGCTGACCGGCGGCCTGGGCCTGGTGACGCCGCCGGTGGGGTCGGTGCTGTTCGTCGGCACCGCCATCGGCAAGATCTCGATCGCCGAGAGCCTGCGCTCGATCTGGCCGTTCTGGCTGGCCGCGCTGGGCGTGCTGCTGGTGGTGGCGTTCTTCCCGCCACTGTCGCTGTGGCTGCCGGCGTTGCTGCGCGCCTGATGGCCGCCGCATCCATCGCCAGCCGTGCGGCGATTGGGTAAGGTAACCGGTAGCCCAAGACGCAGACCCCGCATGCCGCCCAGCAGGAACAAGGACGCCCCCGCCGCCGTCAAGGTGGGCGCCGGCAAGGGCGGCAAGGCCGCCACGATCAACGACATCGCGCGGCTGGCGGGCGTGTCGAAGAAGACCGTGTCGCGGATCATCAACCGCTCGCCGCTGGTGCGCGAGGATACGCGCGAGAAGGTCGAGGCGCTGATGCGCGAGGTGGGCTACACGCCCGACCCGATGGCGCGCGGCCTGGCGTTCCGGAAGTCGTTCCTGATCGGCATGGTCTACGACAACCCCACCGCGCAGTTCATCGTCAACATGCAGTACGGCGCGCTGGACACGCTGCGCGACTCGGGATTCGAACTGGTGGTGCATCCCTGCGACAGCCGCAGCCCGAACTACATCGACGGCGTGCGTCGCTTCGTGCAGCAGCAGAAGCTGCACGGGGTGATGCTGGTGCCGCGCGTGTCCGAGGACCAGGCGCTGGCCGACATGCTCGACGAGATCGGCTGCCGCTACGTGCGCATCGCCGCAGTGGCGATGGACAAGCCCGAACGCATGGTGGTCACCCACGACCACGATGGCGCCGCGGAAGTGGCCGACTACCTGCAGACGCTGGGCCATCGCGACATCGCCCTGATCACCGGCCCGGCCGACTATCGCTCGGCGATCGAACGCACGCAGGGTTTCCTGGGTGCGCTCGAGCGGCGCGGGATCGTCTTGCCGGAATCGCGCGTGGTCGAGGCAGGCTATACCTTCGAATCCGGCGTGGCCGCGGCGGAGAAGTTGCTGGCGGCGAAGAAGCGACCGACGGCCATCTTCTGCGGTAACGACGAAATGGCGGCCGGCGTCTACCGTGCCGCATTGCGCAGCGGCATCCAGATCCCGCAGCAGCTGTCGGTGGTGGGTTACGACGACAGTCCGCTGGCGTCGCGGCTGTGGCCGCCGCTGACCTCGGTGCGCCGCGACACCCGCGACACTGGCCGCATGGCCGCCGCCATGCTGCTGCAGTCGCAGGACGGGCCGCGGCCGATGGCCAGCGTGCGGCCCCACCTGGTCATCCGCGACTCCTGCCAGCCTCCGGAATGAATCGCCATTGCGGCAGGACGCTGCTTGCCGCAGCGCAGTATGACACCGGTTACCAAAAGCCCTAGAATGTTGCCGACTGGCTTGCTGCCGGCCCGGTGCCGGCGCGGCATGCCGAATCCATCCGCGACCCCGCGGACGCAGCCACCATTCCGCGACGGAGATCCACATGGCGTCCAACCCGTTCAGTCTCGAAGGCAAGATCGCGCTGGTCACCGGCGCCAATACCGGCCTCGGCCAGGGCATTGCGCTGGCGCTGGCCGCCGCGGGTGCGGACATCGCCGGCGCCGGTATCGCCGCGGCCGACGAGACGGCCGCCCGGGTGGAGGCACTCGGTCGTAGTTTCCTCCATATCCAGGCCAACCTGATCAGCATCGAGCCGATCGCCCGGGTGGTGCAGGAAACCCTCGATGGCCTGGGCGGCCTCGACATCCTGGTCAACAACGCCGGCCTGATCCGGCGTGCGGACGCCGTCGACTTCAGCGAGCAGGACTGGGACGACGTGATGAACGTCAACATCAAGTCCGCGTTCTTCATGTCGCAGGCGGCGGGCCGCCATTTCATTGCGCAGGGCCGCGGCAAGGTGATCAACATCGCGTCGATGCTGTCGTTCCAGGGCGGCATCCGCGTGCCCTCGTACACCGCATCGAAGAGCGGCATCGCCGGCATCACCCGGTTGCTGGCGAACGAGTGGGCGGGCAAGGGCGTCAACATCAACGCCATCGCACCGGGCTACATGGCGACCGACAACACCGCGCAGCTGCGCGCGGACGAAGACCGCAACAAGGCGATCCTCGACCGGATCCCGGCCAACCGCTGGGGCAAGCCGGAAGACCTGGGCGGCACTGCGGTGTTCCTGGCCAGCAGCGCATCGGATTACGTCAACGGCGCGATCATCCCGGTCGACGGCGGCTGGCTGGCGCGCTGACGACACGCTGGCAGGCATCGTTCGCGGGCACGGCACGTGCCCGCGGCACACACGAACCACACGATCAAAGAGAGGCCCCATGAAAATCGCATTGATGCAGGAATTCAGCCAGGCACCGAAGAACCCGGTGATCCTGCAACAGCTCGAAGCCGTCGCCGCCGAGCAGGGCCACGACGTGTTCAACGTCGGCATGGACGGCGAGAACGACCATCGCCTGACCTACGTGCACCTGGGCATCATCGCCAGCCTGCTGCTCAATTCGAAGGCGGTGGATTTCGTCGTTGCCGGTTGCGGCACCGGGCAGGGCACGATGATGTCGCTCAATGCATGGCCGGGCGTGTACTGCGGCTATTGCATCGATCCCACCGATGCCTTCCTGTTCGCACAGGTCAACGACGGCAACGCGCTGTCCCTGCCGTTCGCGAAGGGCTTCGGCTGGGGTGCGGAAATCAACGTCCGCTACATCTTCGAGAAGGCGTTCACCGGTGAACGCGGCCAGGGCTACCCGGCCGAGCGCAAGGAATCGCAGATGGCCAATGCCGGCATCCTGTCGCAGCTGAAGCAGGCCGCGTCGAAGCCGTTCGTCGACGGACTGCGCGCGATCGACCCGTCGCTGGTCAAGCAGGCCGTGGGCGGCGAGCGCTTCCAGAAGGCGTTCTTCGACCACGCGCAGGACGACGCCATCCGTGCCTACGTGTCGGAAGTACTGGGCAAGTAAGCGCCTCTCCCCGCACGGAATCCCTCCCTCCGTGCCGCCCCCGCCCTGCATCGCATGCGGTCCAGGGCGGGGGCACCTTCTCCCCGCTGGCTCCGGGTGCCGATGATGCACAGGCGCTTTCGAATCCTGCTTTCGATGTCGCTGCTGGCGGCTGCACTTCCGCTGCAGGCGCAACAGCGCATCTTCATCGCCGGCGACTCCACCGCCAGCGCCTACCCGTCGGAACGTGCGCCGCGCGAAGGCTGGGGCATGCGGCTGCAGCCGTACCTGGCCGATGGCTGGGAGGTGCGCAACCATGCGCAGAGTGGTCGCAGCGCGCGCAGTTTCATCGAGCAGGGCTGGCTGGAGGGGATTGCCGCCGACCTGCGTGGCGGCGACGTGCTGCTGGTGCAGTTCGGCCACAACGATGCCAAGGTCGAGGACCCGGCGCGCTACAACGACCCCGCCGTGGACTACCCGCGATGGCTGATGCGCTACGTGGCACTCGCACGCGAGCGCGGCGCCACGCCGGTGCTGGTGACGCCGGTCGCGCGGCGCAAGTTCGACGGCACGCAGCTGCTCGACACGCACGGGCCGTATCCACGGGCGATGCGCGACCTGGCCGTGCGCGAAGGCATCCTCCTGGTCGACCTCAACGCCGCCAGCATGGCGTGGCTGCGGGCGATGGGCGATGCCGCGTCGAAGCCCTACTTCATGCATGTGCCGGCACAACGGCAGGCCGACGACACGCATTTCAGTGCCGCAGGCGCGCAGGCCGTCGCCTGCCTGTTCGCGGCGGCATGGCGTGGCGTGGATGCCGCCGCACCCGTGCGGCCCGTGCAGGAGGAGGAGTGCGCGCAGATCCCGACGCCGTCGCTGGCGGACGTGTCGCCGTCCGTAGTGGTCAACGAACGCGATATCGCCCTTCCGCAGCCGGGCCCGCACGGGGGCGAAGACATGACAACGGCGTATCCCTTCTTCGCCGACGCCACCGGGTTCGACGTGGTGTTCCGCAAGCGCGCGCTGCACCCGGGCGCGACCATCGGCGCGCACGTCAACGACAAGGACGAGATCTACTACGTCCTGTCGGGCCGGGGCGTACTGACCCTCAACGGCGAAATGCGCGACGTCGGGCCGGGGGATGCCATCCTCACCCGCAGTGGCGACAGCCACGCACTGCGCCAGTCTGGCGACGAGGACCTGGTGGTCTTCATCGTCTTCGACAACGCATCGCGGACCTCCCGCGCACCCTAGGGCGCAGCCGCTTCCGCTTCATCGCTTCGCCGGTCCGCGGCCTCCTGCAGGGTGTTGCCGACGGCCCTTGCGGCGTCGATCGGCGCCAGGATCGCGTCGTGCACGGCGCCCACCTGCGGCTCGGGCGGGCGTTCGTCGGGTGGATCCACCGGCGGCGAGCATGCGGCGCAGCAGGCCAGTGCAGCGGGAACGATCAGGCGGGTGAAGGCGCGCATCGCGGTCTCCATGCGGGGGGACGGCGCTATGCTACGCAGGACGGGGTTCGGGAGACGCGAAGATGGATCCGCATCGCTGGCGGCTCGATGGCCAACTTGCACTGGTGACCGGCGGCAGCGCCGGGATTGGCCTGGCCGTGGCGCGTGAGCTGCTCGGTTTCGGCGCTACCGTGCTGGTGGTCGCGCGCAATGCCGATGCGCTGGAATCGGCGCGCGATGAACTGGCGGAAGAGTTTCCGTCGGGCGACATCCGCGCCATGGCCGGCGACGTCGCCGACGAGGAGCAGCGCCGCGAGATCCTCGACTGGGTGGAGGACCAGGGTGACGGGCTCAACATCCTGGTCAACAACGCCGGCGGCAACCTCACCCGCGCCGCGACCGACTACGCCGAGGACGAGTGGCGCGAGATCTTCGAGGTCAACCTGTTCAGTGCGTTCGAACTCTCGCGCTACGCGCACCCGCTGCTCACCCAGCATGCCGCGTCGAGCATCGTCAACGTCGGCAGTGTGTCCGGCGAAACCCACGTCCGCAGCGGCGCACCCTATGGCATGAGCAAGGCCGCGATGCACCAGATGACGCGCAACCTGGCCGTGGAGTGGGCCGAGGATGGCGTGCGCGTGAATGCGGTGGCGCCGTGGTACATCCGCACGCGGCGAACCTCCGGCAAGCTGTCCGATCCCGACTACCTCGACGACGTGCTGTTGCGCACGCCGATGGGACGCGTGGGCGAACCCGAGGAAGTGGCGGCCGCGGTCGCGTTCCTGTGCCTGCCCGCCGCGGCCTACATCACCGGCGAGTGCATCGCCGTGGATGGTGGTTTCCTGCGCTATGGCTTCTGATCGCGCCGCGCTGCGCGCGCCCTTGCTGGTGCGTTCGACCTCGCCATTGCACTGCCTGCTCGCGTTCGCCGCCGGGGCAGGCTTGCAGCAGGCATTGGGCCTGCCGTTGCCGCAGGGCGTGGCTCGCGAAGCGATGCAGGCCATCGGAACCGGGCTTGCCAATGCCGGACTGGTCCTGGTGCTGTGGTGCTTCGTGCTGTTCGCGCGTGCGCGTACCACGCTGCTGCCCGGCGATGCGCCTGCGCGGCTGATCCTGCACGGACCGTTCCGCTGGTCGCGCAACCCGATCTATGTCGGGATGCTCGCCAGCTACATCGGGCTCGCGCTCATGCTGGACGTGCCTTGGGCACTGGCGACCCTGGCCGTCCCGGTCCTGGTCCTGCAGCGCTCCATCGTGCCGTGGGAAGAGGGTCGGTTGCACGCGCGATTCCCCCGCGAGTACGCCGACTACGCGCGTCGCGTGCGACGCTGGCTGTGAACCGGGGGCAGGCGTCGCCTGCGTCCGCGTTCAATCGCCCGCCGGTAGCGGATTCCCGGACTGCGGCACGCGCCGCACCTGCGACACGTCGTAGCCGAGTTCGCCGATGCGGCGGATCGCGGCGTCGTACTGTGCGTCGCTGACCGTGGGCGTGCGCGCCATGAACCAGACGTAGTCGCGCTTGCTGCGGCCGACGATGGTGCGCTGGTAATCGGCATCCAGGTCGACGATCACGTACTCGGCCTGGATCGGCCAGAAGAACTGCATTCCCCAGACCGCGCCATTGGTGCCCTCGCGCACGGTGCCGATCGGGTGCATGGTCTCCACCGGCGCATCGAAGCTCTCCTTGCGGAAGCGGAAGGTGGTCTGGATGCGGCCGTCGTCGCGCAGCGCGTAGGTTTCCACCGCGTCGTGGGCGGTGCGCTCGGGTCGGGTGGGGATGTGCGCGATCACGTACCAGTCGCCCATGAAACGCGGGATGTCCACTCCGGCGACGGGCGGGATGGTCGGCGGACGCGATGCGCAGGCAACCAGCAGCGCAACGGCCAGGCCGGTGATGATCCAACGGTGTGCGGTCATGGCAGGGTCTCCGGTTGGGGGCGGCGGTCGAACAGGTAGTGGGCGACGCCCCA
This sequence comes from Luteimonas aestuarii, assembly GCF_004357985.1. Lineage (GTDB taxonomy): Bacteria > Pseudomonadota > Gammaproteobacteria > Xanthomonadales > Xanthomonadaceae > Luteimonas > Luteimonas aestuarii. The sequence continues at coordinate 117,776 of NZ_SMTF01000002.1, forward strand.
TTCCTGGCCGTCGCGGTAGCCGAACAGTTCCGCGCACGCCATCCAGAACATGCGCCAGCGCTGGAACCACAGCGATGCGGCCTGCGCGCCGTAGGCCTCGCGCAGGACGGCCATGCAGGCTTCGCGGTTCTGGTCCTGGTTCCGCAGCCAGTCGTTGGCGGTGTTGCGGTAATGGGTGCCGTCGAGCAGCCAGCGCCGCGACAGCAGCAGCTCGTCCTGGAAATGCAGCAGGGTATCCGCGGCGGGCATCAGGCCGCCGGTAAAGAAGTGCCGGCCCATCCAGTTGTCCTCGCCCTCGGTTTCGTATGGATACATCAGCGTGCGGTGCACGAAGATGTGCACGAACAGCTTGCCGCCGGGGCGCAGGCTCGCGGCGATGCGCGACATCAGCGTGCCGTAGTTGCGCATGTGCTCGAACATCTCGATCGAGATGCAGCGGTCGAACGCGTCGCGCGGTAGTTCGACGTGGTTGACGTCACCGGTGATGATGGTGATGTTGCGCAGGCCGCGCGCCTCGGCTTCGGCCTGGATGTGCTCGCGCTGGCCACGTGAGTTGGACACGGCGGTGATCCTCGCGTTGGGATAACGCTCGGCCATCCACAGCGTCAGCGAACCCCAGCCGCAGCCCAGCTCGAGGATGTCCTGGCCGTCTGCCAGCTGCGCGCGCTCGCCGTACAGCGCCAGCATCGCCTCTTCGGCGGCATCCAGCGATTCGTTGCCGGTGGGGTAGTACGCGCTGCTGTACTTCAGGCGCCGGCCCAGGCAGAGGCGGAAGAACGCCGGCGGCACTTCGTAGTGCTGACGGTTGGCGGCATCCACGTGCAGCGCGACCGGGCTGCGGCGCAGTTCGTCGATCAAGGCCGCATAGCGCGCCGACTGGGCCTCGAGGCCGCCGCCCTGCTCCTCGCGCAGGCGCTGCGCGCACAGCCTGCGCATGCCGAGGCGCAGCAGCGCGTCGGGCAACAGGCCGCGTTCGGCCAAGCCCGCCAGGCCGGAGGCATAGTCGAGCGGGGCAGCGTGCAGGTGTCCGGTATGGGTGCTCACGATGTGCGCTCCTTCGCGCCGGGCGCGTCGTCTACGGAGGGGAACCACGGGAACAGCATCGGCGTGGTGCGCTGGTACTGGCGATAGTCCTCGCCACGGGTGCGCAGTGCCTGCTGCTCGGTGAAGGGGATGCCGCTCACCCAGCGCAGGAACACGAACATCACCACCGGGCCGGCCAGCGCCAGCCACCACAGCGGCGACCCGATCGCCAGCAGCACGTAGGCGAACCAATGCAACCATTCAAAGAAATAGTTGGGATGGCGCGAGTAGCGCCACAGGCCGTTCCGGCAGGTCTTGCCGCGGTTTTCCGGGCGTGCGCGGAAGCGGGCCAGCTGGCGGTCGGCGATGGCTTCGCCGCCCACGCTGCCCAGCCAGACCACGATGGCCGCGATCCACCAGCCGAGCCCGTCGTCGCGCGGATTGGCGGCCACGGCGACGAACGGCAGCGCGAACAGCACGACCAGCCCCGCCTGGAACTGGAAAAACCCGAAGATCTTGCCCTGGTGGCTGTTCCAGTGTGCGCGCAGGTACTGGTAGCGGCCATCCTCGGGCTCGCTGCGCACGCGCAGCCACAGGTGCGCGGCCAGGCGCAGGCCCCAGGTGGCGCCGAGCACCGCCAGCAGCACTCGCGGCGTGGTGGCGCCGTCGCCGAGGGCTGCCGCCACCAGCGCCGCGGCCGCCACGCAGGCCGACCACAACACATCGACGATGCCGATGTTGCGGTGGCGCTTCTGCCAGGCCCAGCCGAACGTCATTACCACCATCGACAGCGCGAGCACCGCGCCCAGGGTCAGCCATGTCGTACTCATGCGCCTGCCTCCACCGCATCCGTCGGACGCGTGATGCCTGGCGGGGCACGATAGCCCGGCCGCGCCATCAGCAGGTGCGACACGCCGATCGAGCGCTCGCGGAATCCGCCTTCGCAATAGGCGAGGTAGAACTCCCACAGCCGGATGAAGCGATCATCGAAGCCTTGCGCGCGCACCGCGGGCAGCTGCGCCAGGAAGCGATGCCGCCAGGCCTGCAGGGTCAGCGCATAGGACGCCCCGAAATCCTGCTGCGCCAACAGCTGCAGGTCGCTGGCCCGTGTCTTGGCCTGGACGATGGCCTCGATCGACGGGATGAAGCTGCCGGGGAACACGAAGCGCTTGATGTAGTCCACGCTGTCCAGCGCCTGCCGGTAGCGGTGGTCCTCGATGGTGATGGCCTGCAGCAGGGCGAGGCCGTCCGGCTTGAGCAGGCTGCCGATCTTGCCGAGGTAGGTTGGCAGGTACCGCGCACCCACGGCTTCGATCATTTCGATCGACACCAGCTTGTCGTACTGGCCGTCGAGGTCGCGGTAGTCCTGCAGCAACAGGGTCACGCGGTCCTGCAGCCCGGCTTCGGCCACGCGCTGCCGGGCCAGTGCGTGCTGCTCGCGCGAGATGGTGGTGGTGGTGACATGGCAGCCATGGCGCCGCGCCGCGTGCAGTGCAAAGCCGCCCCAGCCGGTGCCGATCTCGACCACGCGGTCGCCGGGCTGCAGGTCGAGCCATGCGCAGATGCGGTCCAGCTTGCGGGTCGAGGCCGTCTCCAGCGTGTCGTCGGCCTGTTCGAACAGCGCCGAGGAGTACATCAGGTCACGGGACAGGAACAAGGCGAAGAACGCATTGCCCAGGTCGTAGTGGGCCGCGATGTTGCGGCGGCTGCCGGTGCGCGTGTTGCGCCGCGCCGCATGCCACAGACGCAGTGCCATGCCGCCGGCACGCGAGATCCCGCCTTCCATCGCGTCGAGCAGGTCGCGGTTGCGCACCAGCAGCTGCACCAGCGCGACCAGGTCGCTGCAGCGCCAATAGCCTTCGATGTAGGCCTCGCCCGCGCCGACGCTGCCACTGGCCGCGGCCAGCCGGTAGAAGCGCATGTCGTCCACGACCACATCGACGCGCTGCGGGGCATGCGCGTCGCCGACGACCGTGGTGCCGCAGGCGTCGGACAGCACGACGGCGCCGCCGCGCAGTCCGGAAAGCGTATCGACCAGGCGTCGGCGCAACAGCTTGTCCAGCGCGGTGGGTGCCGCCGTGGGCAGGGCATCGGCAATGCGGTTCATGCAGCGGTCCTGCGGGTGTCGTCGTGGTCGGGATGGTCGAAGACCGGGGTGCGCTTGAGCCACAGCCGCAACGCCTGCCAGTGGATGCCGGCCACCACCTGCAGCGTCATCAGCGGGTAGCGCGCCAGCACCATGGCCAGGCCGCGACTGTCCAGCGGCCTGCGCTCCATGGCGATGCCCGCATCGAATTGCAGGACATCCTCGCGCCAGACCTGCATGTGCACCCTCAGGTCGTCCCCGGGCGCGGTGAAGCGCCAGTCGTAGCGGCAATCCATTGGCAGGAAGGGCGAGACGTGGAAACGCTTGTCGAAATCCCAGTGCCAGGCGCGGCCCTGCATGCGCGCATCGGCGAGCGGCAGCACGTACTGGTGGCGTTCCTGCCACGGTGTGTTGGTGATTTCGGCGACGATGCTGTGCAGTCGGCCGCTGGCGTCATGGCAGTAATAGAAGCTGACCGGATTGAAGACGTGGCCGCCGTAGCGCAGGTGCGTCAACAAGCGCACCGGCCCGCCCGGGCGATGGCCGGTGGCGCGTTCCACGCAGTCACGCACTGCATCGGGAAGCGGCTGGTGCGCATCGCCGAGGTAGTCGCTGCGCCGGAATTCGGCGAGGTTGCGGCGGTCCGTCGACCACAGCCAGCGATCGCGGAACACATCGTCCACCTCGTCCAGGTCCAGCAGCAGCTGGGCAACGCCATACTCGAACGCATGCGCGCGCGGCAGGTGCCGCTGGTGGCGTACGCGGCCGGTATAGATGGCGCTGGCGGTCATGCCGCCACTCCAGCCGGCGTGCCCGCCGGTGCCGGATGCGCGCGCGTCGCCTCGAATGCGTCCACCATCTGGCGAGCGCTGCGGATGCCATCTTCGTGGAAGCCCCAGCCCCAATACGCGCCCGCGAACCAGGTATGGCGCTTGCCCTGGATCTCGTGGCGCCGTGCCTGCGCGCGCGCGGCGGCGTGGTCGTGCACGGGATGCGCGTAATGCATCGTGCGCAGGATGCTGGCGGGGCGGATGGCATCGGTCCGGTTGAGCGTGACCACCAACGGCTCCGCGCAGTCGATGCCCTGCAGCAGGTTCATGCAGTAGCTGACGGTGCACGCGGAGGTGGGCGATGCCGGGACGTGCGCATTCCACGCCGCCCAGGCCTTGCGCCGGCGCGGCAGCAGCCGCACGTCGGTGTGCAGCACGACTTCGTTGGACTGGTAGCGGATCGCGCCGAGGACATCGCGTTCGCACGCGTCGGCGTCGTGCAGCAGCGCCAGCGCATCGTCGCTGTGGCAGGCCAGCACCACGTCGTCGAAGTGCTCGTGTCCCGCGGGGCTGTCGAGCACCACGCCCCCTGCCTGGCGACGGACCGCGTGGACCGGATGCCCGGTGCGGACCCGTACCTTCCAGCGTGCCTGCAGTGCGTCGATGTAGCGCGAAGAGCCACCGCGCACCACGCGCCAGGGCGCGCGGCCCCGCAGCTGCAGCATCTGGTGGTTGGCCATGAACTGCACGAGGTAGCGCGCCGGGAAATCCAGCACGTTCGCCACCGGCGAGGACCACAACGCGCAGGCCATGGGCACCAGGTGGGCCTCGATGAACAGCGGTCCGTATCCGTCCTGTGCGAGGTACTCGCCAAGCGTCGGGCCGGGATCGTCGCTTGCCAGCAGCGCGGGCGCTTCGCGATAGAAGCGGCGCAGGTCCAGCAGCATCCGCCAGAACGCGGGCGAGACCAGGTTGCGGCGCTGGCAGAACAGGGCGTCGAGCGAAGTGGCGTTGTATTCCAGCCCGCTGGCCTCGTCGTGCACCGAGAAGCTCATCGTGGTCGGCTGGCTGTCCACGCCCAGTTCGTCGAACAGCGCGGACAGCAGCGGGTAGTGCGTGCGATTGAAGACGATGAAGCCGGTGTCGACCGCGTACTGCCGGCCCCCGAGATCGATATCGTGCGTGTGGGTGTGGCCACCGAGACGGTAGCTGCGCTCGAACAGCGTGACCTCGTGGCGCTGCGACAGCCACCACGCGCTCGCCAGCCCGGCGATGCCCGACCCCACCACGGCGATGCGCCGCCTCACCTGCGCGCTCGCTCGCGCGCGTGCGCATGCACCCAGGCCGGGACCGGTTTGAGGTCGTGCACCAGGCCGAGCGCCGCCATCGCGCGCAGCCCGTACCAGGTCAGGTCGAGTTCCCACCAGCGGAAGCCCTGCCGCGCCGAGCCCGGGAAGAAGTGGTGGTTGTTGTGCCAGCCCTCGCCGAAGGTGATCAGCGCCAGCCAGCCATTGTTGCGGCTGTCGTCGCGGGTCTCGAAGCGGCGCGTGCCGAAGCGATGCGCCAGCGAGTTGATCGTGACCGTGGCGTGGAACAGCACCACGGTCGACACGAAGAAGCCCCACACCAGCAGCTGCGGGCCGGTGGTGCCGAGCGCGGGCGCCCAGCGTTCCAGCGCCACGCCCAGCAAGTAAAGCGCCACCGCCAGTGCGACTGGCACCACCGTGTCGAATCGATCCAGCCAGCGCAACTCCGGGTACCTGGCAAGGTCCGGGATGCGGCTCCAGTCGGTGTGGAACCCGGCGCGGGTCAGGAACCAGCCCGCGTGGCTGCGCCAGAAGCCGTGCCGCGGCGAGTGCGGGTCCTGCGGCAGGTCGGCATGGCGATGGTGGTTGCGATGTTGCGCTGCCCACCACAGCGGCCCGCGCTGCACGCTGGCCGCGCCGATCAGGGCGAACACGAACTGCAGCGCGCGAGAGGTGCGGAAGGTGCGATGCGAGAAGTAGCGGTGGTAGAAACCGGTGATCGCGAACATCCGCACCGCATACAGCGCGACCGCGACACCCATGGCAAACCACGACACGCCCACCCAGAGCACGCCGAGGCAGGCGAGGTGCATGCCCAGGAACGGCAGCGCGCGCACCCAGTCGATGCGATCGTCTGCAACGCTGGCGGCATGGCCTCGCGATGCATCGCCTGCATCGGAGGTATCGAACCAGCGCCGCAGCGCAGACGCCCGTCCAGGGCGGTTGGCGGCGTCATCGTGTGCTGCCTGGTCGCGAGGCTCCAAGTGCAATCCCTGGTCGTACGGCTGCACATGCATACGCACGTAGTCGTCATGCGGATGCAGTCGCGCGCGATAACGCCCGGTCTGCTCAGTTTCGTGCGCAACGCGTGAAACGGAAGCCGGGTGCGCGCCGCGAGCGTGGCTGCGACATGGGGCAGGTGTCTGCCCGCAAGCGCTCGTGCACGGCGATGCGCGAATGGCTGTGCGACGCACGCCGCGCTTCAGAGCTTGAACAGCGGCTGCAGCTTGCGTGCGATCCAGCCGCGGAACTCCAGCGGTGCGTCCAGTGCAGACACGCAGATGCAGGCCGTGCCCGGCGTAGTCACGGGCTGGTGCTCGATGTCGCTGTCGAGGTCGGCCACGTCGCCCGGGGCGAAATGGCCCAACGCATCGTCGTAGGCGCCCTGCAGGATCTGGGTGACCTCGGATGCGCCGTGGCTGTGCAGCGGCATGCTCTTGCCAGGTGCGATCTTGAGCAACAGCAGGTTGGCGCTTTGCGGTGAGCGGATGCAGTGGACACCCGGCGACATCCAGCGCCAGCGCAGCGCGCGATACGACGTGCCGAAGTAGGGATGCAGCGGTGCGGGCAACCGGTCGGGGTCGTGGCGGTCCACGTCCACGACTGGCGGTGCCGCCCGCGCCGGAACATCGGTGGCACTATCGAGTCGCGCCAGCATGCGCTCGCGGAGTTGCGCTGCATTCGGCAGTCGCGCCGCCGCCGGTTGCTGGTGCTCGACCAGCGCTCCGCCGATGCGTTCGGCGTCCGCGATCCGTTTGCGGCAGGTGGCGCAGCCGTCGAGATGGGTGGCCACCACCACGTTTACCTCGGGCGGCAGCGCACCCGCGGCGAAACTCACCAGGGTGGAGGGGTCGAGATGATGCCGGGGACTCATGGCCGGCCCTCGATCTCGTCCTGCAGCTTGAGGAACGCACGGCGCAGGTGCGACTTCACCGTACCCAGCGGCATGTCGAGCTCGGCGGCGATCTCCTGGTGGCTCTTGGACTCGAAGTACGACATGCGGATCAACCTGGCCTGCACCGTCGACAGCGCATCGATGCGGCGCTTGAGCTGGGCCTGGTCCACGTAGGACTCGGCCGACGACGGGATCGCCATGCCGTCCTCGGCCGCGGCGACCGCCAGCGCATCCTGCGCTTGCATCCAGCCCGGCTCGCGCCGCACCCGGTCGATGTACAGGTTACGGGCGATGCGGAACAACCAGGTGGACAGGCTGCTGCGCGCAGGGTCGTACAGGTCGGCGCGCAGCCAAAGTTTCAGCAAGGCTTCCTGCGCCAGTTCTTCCGCCACCGCCGGCGTGGTGCCCAGCCCGCGCAGGTACAGGCACGCGCGCGGCATGAAGTGATCGTAGATCCGCATGAAGCTGTCGCGGTCGCGACGCCGCGACACCGCCTCCATTTCGCTGGACCAGTCGCGGGACTCGCGCAGGGGTTGCACGATGCTGGCCACGATGCGGCTCGCCTCGAAGGGCGATGCGGTCCTGTCTGCGGGGCGGGCATTCATCGTAGGCGAAACGGATGTGGGCGTGGTGTGTACACGGCGTGCATACGCGCGGCAGGGACGATTGGATGCAGCAGGCGGGCCGGCGCGCTGGCGGGCTGGCATGTCCATTCACCGTCCGGCGCCCCGGATCTGGGATCATCCCCGTTCCCGATCCGGATCATGTCGATGGAAACCCAGGAACTCCACCGCGGCCGCCTGATCGACCACCTGCACCTGGTGGTCGCTGACCTCGAAGCCAGTCATGCGTTCTATTCGGCGGTACTCGACGCCTTGGGCGTGCCCGTGGGAGGCCGCGGCGAGGACTGGTTCTGGGCCGATGAGCTGTTCGTCTCCAGTGCCGACAGCCAGGCCGCACAGGGCACGTTGACGGGGCGCCAGCACTTCGCCTTCCAGGCCGACAATCGCGAGCGGGTGCAGGCCTTCCATGCCGCGGCACTGGCCGCAGGCGGCCGCGACAACGGCCCGCCCGGCGAGCGCCCCTACCATCCGGGCTACTACGCCGCCTTCGTGCTGGACCCGGACGGCAACAACGTCGAGGCGGTCTACCACGGACCGGCCAGACGCAGTGCGGCCTCGGTGCACATCACCTTCGACGACTGAGGGCCCGCGCGCCCGGCGCTCGTCCTGCCTCGACCATGCTCGCGCGATCGATCAGGGCGGCAGCGCGCAGCTCGAGTCGGTGAGGATGCGCGTCACCCGCGCGAACTCTTCCTGCAGTGGCTGGCGTTCGTTGCCGCGGGCGTGGCGCCAGCTGGACTCGATCTCGCGCTGGCGGCGCTTCCAGCCGTCGCAGGCCGCCCGGTCCCCCACGCGTGCGCAGCGGTCGTACTTCATCTCGCAGGCCTCGCCGACACCGCGGGTATCCAGGCGGACGCAGCGCGGCTTCGGTGCCGGGTCCTCGCTGACGTAGCTGTCGTTGTCCCAGGTTTCGCACTGGTAGATCGGCGGCGGTGGCAGGCGCGCATTGTCGGCGATGCGCGCGGCAGCGGGCAGCTGCGGGCGTTCCGGACCGGCGATGGATTCGTCCGAGGGACCGGCGACCTGTACGAAGTCCGCCAGCGGGGGCGGCGCGAGTATGGTCTGGACCGGCGCCGCGGCGGGCGGCGGAGGCGGCATCGACGGCAGCGCCTCGACGCGGCGGATTTCCTGCCGGCTGCCGGCCGGGCAGGGCGTGTCGTTCTGGATGCTCACCGCACCGCTGGCATCGGTGCAGCGGTAGATCACCGGCGCCTGCGCATGCAGCAGGGCAAGGCCGCCGGTCACCGCGAGGGCGAGGGTGGCGGCGAGGGTGCAGGCAAGCATGCGTGTGGGTGTCATCGACAGTCCGAATCCAGGCGTGCGTTGATGCCGCGTTCCTCGACGCGCAGCGTGCTGCGTTCGGTTTCCTGCGCGTTGAAGAAGCGGCGGCGAATCTCGTCGCGACGGTCGCGCAGCCGCGCGCACACCTCCGCGGGTGGCAAGGCATGGCAGGTGTCCTGCACCCAGGTGCCGGGCGTGCCGACCGGATACGCCGGCGGTCGCGGACCGGGTCGCGGCGGTCCCGCCGTTGGCGGCGGCGCCGTGGGGGTTGGCGCGCCGACGTAGCCGCCCAGCGGGCGGTTGGCGTGGTATTGCGCCAGTGCGTTGGTGGCAGTACCGGAGGGGCCGGGCGCGGGACGGCCATGGCCGCGATAACCCAGCGTCCACAGCGGCACCCAGCGCGGGCGGCCGTCGGCGGTGTCGCTGGTGTAACGCGATCCGTCGGGTGCGATGCACTCGTACATCGGCTGCGGCGGGCGCAGCATCACCAGTTGCGGCGCTGGCGCTGGCGGCGCTGCCGACGCAGCAGGCTGCACGACGGGGCGCGGCCGTTCCGGCGCATCCTGCGGGCGCTGCATGGTGCGCGCTTCCCCGGACGAGCCGGCCGGGCAGGGCACGTCGCCAAGCGTCACGTGGCCCTTGCCATCGACGCAGCGATACACCGTGACCTCGCCCGCCTGCCGCGCCTGCGCATGACCGGCTGCCAGCAGCAGGCCTGCAAGGGCGGTGGCGAGGGTCGGGAGGGTGCGCATGCCGCCATCTTCGGCGCGATGGTGCGGCAGGGAAAGTCCGGCATCGCGCCGGCGTTCACGAACGGTACGCCTGAATGCGGCCTCAGGCCGGCTGCAGCCGGGCCTCGATGGCACGGGCACCGCGCAGCAGGCGCGCGATGCTGGCGGCGGCATCGCGGCCTTCCTGCACGGCGGTGACCACCAGGTCCGCGCCGCGCACGCAGTCGCCGCCAGCGAACAGCCGCTCGTGCGTGGTCTGGTACGGCAAGCGGCCCTGCCCACCGACCACCAGGCGGCCATTCTCCTGCGCGTCGACGCCTGCCGAAGCCAGCCAGTCCGGCACCCGCGGCGAGAAGCCGAAGGCGATGATCACCACGTCCGCGTCGATCACCGATTCGCTGCCGGCCACCGGTTCCGCACGGCGACGGCCGTTCGCATCCGGCGCGCCCAACCGCGTCTGCACCACGCGCACGCCGCTGGCGCGGCTGCCGTCGCGGCTTTCGATGGCCAGCGGCTGGCGGTTGAACAGGAAGCGCACGCCTTCCTCGCGGGCATTGGCCACTTCGCGCGCGGAACCGGGCATGTTGGCCTCGTCGCGGCGATAGGCGCAGGTGACGCTGGCCGCGCCCAGCCGCACGGCGGAACGCACGCAGTCCATGCCCGTATCGCCGCCGCCCAGCACCACCACGCGCTTGCCCCGCAGCGAAGGCAGCGCCAGCTTGTCTTCCCACCCGGCGATCGGCCGGCCCCACGGGTCCTCGCCGGTGACGATGCGGCCGTTCTGCACCAGGAACGGCAGCGCCGGCAGCACGCCATGCAGGTCCTGCCCGGGCAGCCCGCCATCGGTATAGCGATACGCGCCCAGCCCCAGGAACACTGCATCGAAATCGTGCAGCAGTGCGTCCAGCGATACATCGCGTCCCACTTCCACGCCGAGCCGGAACTCCACGCCCATTCCGGCCAGCACCGCGTGCCGCGTTGCGATCACCGCCTTGTCGAGCTTGAAGCTGGGAATGCCGAACTGCATCAGCCCGCCGATCCGCTCGTAGCGGTCGAACACGGTGGCGGCAATGCCGCTGCGCGCCAGCCGGTCCGCGCAGGCCAGCCCGGCGGGGCCTGCACCGACGACCGCGACGCGCTTGCCGGTGGCGCGGACCTTCGACAGGTCCGGCCGCCAGCCCTGCGCGAACGCGGTATCGACGATGTACTTCTCGACCGCGCCGATGGTGACCGCGCCGAACCCGTCCTCCAGCGTGCAGGCGCCCTCGCACAGGCGGTCCTGCGGGCACACGCGGCCGCACATCTCCGGCAGCGGGTTGGTCTGGTGGCACAGTTCGGCCGCTTCCAGGATGCGGCCTTCCTCCACCAGCTTCAGCCAGTTGGGGATGTAGTTGTGCACCGGGCACTTGGCTTCGCAGTACGGGTTGCCGCAATCGAGGCAACGCCCGGCCTGGTGCGCCGCCTCGGGCTGGCCGAAGCGGCCATAGAGTTCGTTCCAGTCGCCCGCGGTGCGCTCGACCAGCGGCACTTTCACCGGCATTTCGCGCGGCGCGTCGAGGAACTGGAAGGCGTTCTTCTTGCCCATCAGTGGATGCTCCTCTCCTTCCCCCGCATGCGGGGGAAGGTCGGGATGGGGGTGTTTCCGGCAAGCATGGTCGCATCGGCCTGCCCCCACCCCAACCCTCCCCCGCGGGCGGGGGAGGGGGCTATGGCCGCGCGTGCGATGCAGTCATCCATCACGCCGCCCGCCGCAATTCGTTGGCCAAGGCCTCGAGGCTCGCGGCCTTCGGCTTGACCAGCCAGAACTTGCCCAGGAAATCGCGGATGTCGTCGAGGATGCGCGCGCTCCAGGCGCTGCCGGTCAGGCGCGCGTGCGTGGCCAGCAGGTCGCTCAGGTGCTGGCGGTAGTTGTCGAAGCTTTCCGGCGAGATGCGCACGATGTCGATCAGCTCGTGGTTGTAGCGGTCGACGAAATCGCGGTCCAGGTCGAGCACGTAGGCCATGCCGCCGGTGAAACCCGCGCCGAAGTTCAGGCCGGTGCGGCCCAGCACCGCGACCACGCCGCCGGTCATGTATTCGCAGCAGTGGTCGCCCGCGCCTTCGATCACCGCGGTGGCGCCGGAGTTGCGCACCGCGAAACGCTCGCCCGCGCGGCCAGCCGCATGCAACTCGCCGCCGGTGGCGCCGTACAGGCAGGTGTTGCCGAGGATCGGTGCGTCCTGCGATGCGAACGTGCTCGCGGCCGGCGGCCTGATCACGATGCAGCCGCCGGCCATGCCCTTGCCGACGTAGTCGTTGGCCTCGCCCTCCAGCTGCAGGTGCAGGCCGCCCGCGTTGAACGCGCCGAAGCTCTGCCCCGCACTACCGGACAAGCGCAGCGTGACCGGGCGATCCGCCATGCCGGTATTGCCGTGGTGGCGCGCGACCAGCCCCGACAGTCGCGTACCGATGCTGCGATCGGTATTGCGGATGGTGCCGGTGAACGCGCCGCCTTCACCGCGTTCGATGGCCTGCGACAAGGCTGTATCGAGTTGTGCGGCAAGGCCGTCGCGCGGAGGCTGCAGCGCGGGCGTGCCGCAGTACGCCGCAGGTTGCGACGGGTCGCGCTGCAGCAGCTTCGACAGGTCGATGCGCACCGCATCGCGCGGGTTGTCGATGGTTTGCTGCAGCAGGTCGGTGCGGCCGATGATCTCGTCAAGCGAACGCGCACCCAGCGATGCCAGCAGTTCGCGCACGTCCTCGGCGATGTTGCGGAAGAACGTCTCGACGCGTTCGGGAAGTCCCTTGAAATGGTTCGCGCGCAGGCGGTCGTCCTGCGTGGCCACGCCGGTCGCGCAATTGTTGAGGTGGCAGATGCGCAGGTACTTGCAGCCCAGCACGATCATCGGCGCGGTGCCGAAGCCGAACGTGTCGGCGCCCAGCAGCGCCGCCTTCACCACATCCAGTCCGGTCTTCAGGCCACCGTCGGTCTGCAGCAGCACCTTGTCGCGCATTTCGTTGAACTGCAGCGCCTGCCGCGCTTCCGACAGGCCCAGTTCCCACGGCACGCCGGCGTAGCGGATCGAGCCGAGCGGGCTGGCGCCGGTGCCGCCATCGTGGCCGGAGATGGTGATGAGGTCCGCGCCGGCTTTCACCACGCCCGCGGCAATCGTGCCCACGCCCGCGTGCGACACCAGCTTCACCGAGATCAGCGCCTGCGGATTGACCTGGCGCAGGTCGTAGATCAGTTGCGCCAGGTCTTCGATGGAATAGATGTCGTGGTGCGGTGGCGGCGAGATCAGGCCGATGCCGGGCTTGGCGTAGCGCAGGCGCGCGATCAGTGCATTGACCTTGCTGCCCGGCAGCTGGCCGCCCTCGCCGGGCTTGGCGCCCTGCGCCACCTTGATCTGCAGCACCTCGGCATTGATCAGGTATTCCGGCGTCACCCCGAAACGTCCCGACGCGATCTGCTTGATCTTGCTGCGCCGGTCGGTGCCGTAGCGTGCGGGGTCTTCGCCGCCTTCACCGGAATTGCTGCGGCCGCCGAGCCGGTTCATGGCGATGGCGAGCGCTTCGTGCGCCTCCGGCGACAGCGCGCCGAGGCTCATCGCCGCGCTGTCGAAGCGCCTGACGATCGACGACACCGGCTCGACCTCGTCCACGGGAATCGCCGCTCCGAGTGGTTTGTGTTGCAGCAGGTCTCGCAATGCGGCGGCCGGGCGCTGGTTCACATGGTCGGCATAGATTTTCCAGTCCGCGCGCTCGCCGCTCAGCACCGCGCGTTGCAACGATTGCACCACGTCAGGGTTGTACTGGTGGTACTCGCCACCGTGCACGTAGCGCAGCAGGCCGCCGGGTTCGGGCAGCGCGTTCTCGTCCTCGGCGTGGTCGGCGAGCTGGCGCGCGTCGGCCTCCAAGCGTTCGAAGCCGAAGCCGCCGATGCGCGACGGCGTGCCGTCGAAGCACTTCGCCACCACGTCGTCGTCCAGGCCGACGATCTCGAACAGCTGCGCGCCGCGGTAACTGGCGATGCTGCCGATGCCCATCTTCGACAGGATCTTCAGCAGGCCCTTCTTGACCCCGCGCCGGTAGCTGCGCCCGATCTGCAACGGCTCGTTGCTAGTCTTGCCGCCCAGCAGGTTGCGGCGACCCAGCGCGTGCAGCGTCTGGTAGGCGAGGTACGGGTACACCGCGGTCGCGCCATAACCGATCAGGCAGGCGAAATGGTGCGGGTCGCGCGCGGTGCCGGTTTCGACCAGCAGGTTCACGTCGCAGCGCAGGCGCCTGTCGATCAGGCGCTGGTTGATCGCGCCGGTCGCGAGCAAGGCATGGATCGCGGAAGCACCCGGGCGCGGGTAGCGATCGGACAGCAGCAGGAGTTCCACGCCGTCGCGTGCCGCGTGTTCGGCCTCGTCGCAGATGCGGTCGATGGCATTCGCCAACGATTCGCCGGCATCGAAGTACAGGTCGATCAAGCGATTCGACGCCTGGAAGCGATCGCTCGCCAGCAGCTGCCGCAGCTTGCGTTGCGACAACACCGGCGAATTGAGCATGACGTGGTCGACGTTCCCGGGGCCGTCATGGAACAGGTTGCCTTCCTTGCCGATCTGGGTGGAGAGCGTCATCACGCACTCCTCGCGCAGGGGGTCGATCGGCGGGTTGGTGACCTGCGCGAAGGCCTGGCGGAAGCAGTCGTACAGCGGACGGATGCGCTGGCTCAGCACCGCCATCGGCACGTCGTCGCCCATCGAGCCGATGCCTTCCTGCTCGGTCTCGGCCAGCGGCCGCAGCACCGCCTCCTGCTCCTCGCGACTGAGCTGGAAGCGCTTCTGGAACGCCAGCAGCACGTCGGGCGGGAACGGCTCGGCGGCCAGCGCGGGATCGATCAGTTCGGTGTGCAGCCAGCTCAGTCCCTGCTTCAGCCACTGCTTGTACGGCGCGCGCGTGCGGTTGAGGTCGTCGATCGCTTCGTTGTCGAGCAACACCCCGCGCGCGAAGTCGACGGCGATCATCTCGCCCGGCCCGAGCTTGCCCTTCGCCTTCACCTGTTCGGATGGCAGGTCGAGCACGCCGGTTTCCGAGGCGATGACGAAGACGCCGTCGTTCGAGAGCGTCCAGCGCGCCGGGCGCAGGCCGTTGCGGTCGAGCGTGCACGCCGCGTGCCGGCCGTCGCACATCACCACGCCCGCGGGACCATCCCACGGCTCGGAGTTGATGGCGTAGTACTCGTAGAACGCGGCGAGGTCGGTGTCCTTGTACTCCAGCGACTGCGTGGCCGGCGGGATCAGGATGCGCATCGCCTTGGGGATGTCCATGCCGCCCAGCAGCAGCCACTCGAGCATGTTGTCCAGCGACTGCGAATCGGAACCGTGCATCGTCACCGGCGCGTCGAATTCGGTGATGTCCAGCAGCGGCGACGCCCAGGTGCCATGGCGGGCCTGCGCCCAGCGGCGGTTGCCTTCGATGCTGTTGATCTCGCCGTTGTGCGCCAGCCGCCGGAACGGATGCGCCAGCGGCCAGCGCGGCAGGGTATTGGTGGAGAAGCGTTGGTGGAACACCACGCAACGCGCCGAAAGCGCCGGATGCGACAGGTCCGGATAGAGCTGCCGCAAATGGCTGGGCAGCACCATGCCCTTGTAGCCGAGCAGCTGCGCCGACAGCGTGACCACGTAGAAGTCGGGGATGTCGCGCAGCTGTTGTTCGCTGCGACGGCGTGCGAGGAACAGCGCACGGTCGAACGCGTGCGCATCATTGCCGTCGCCTTCCACGAACACCTGTTCGATCCGCGGCATCGACGCCCGTGCCAGCTTGCCGCAGGCGGCATCATCGGTCGGCACCTCGCGCCAGCCGGCGACGCGCACGCCGACGCGGGTGAGTTCGTCGCGCAGCATCTCGCGACAGCGCGTCGCGGATGTCGCATCGTGCGGCAGGAACACGTTGCCGGCGGCGAACAGCCCGGCGTGCAGCGGAGCGCCGGCATCCCGTGCCATCGTGCGGATGAAGTCAGCGGCACCGTGCACCAGCACGCCACAGCCATCGCCCGACAGCCCGTCCGCGGCCACGCCGCCGCGATGCGCCATGCGCGACAGCGCTTCGAGCGCGGCATCGACGATCGCGCGCGAACCGTCGCCCTCGACCTGCGCGATCAGGCCGAATCCGCAACTGTCGTGTTCGCTCGCGGGGTCATGGAGGCCGCGATCCGGGCCGTGCCGCATCGTTCGAGGACCGTGTGGTGGTGGAGGGACACGCACCGGCAGGCGAGGGCGACCATCGCCTGCCGATATCGCTTCATCCGAATAGAACATATTTTGTGCGGTGCCACAACGGGCGCCACGCGCGGATTTCGTTGCACCCGAAACTTGTCGTGGCGATTGTCTGCTCGACGCCATGGTGGGTGCGTGCCGCGTCGGCGCGACGTGCGCTTGGCGGCGTGCCGTGCGGTGTCGCCAAGCAAGTTCAAGTGCCGGCTCAGCGCCGGGCAGCCCAATGGAAAACCCGCTGCGGTCCAATCCAATCCGAAGCCTTGCCACTTGATAAGCTCGGGGAAGCGGAAGAGGAAGGAAGACGCCATGGCAATGGCATGTCACAGGTTCTGGCTGTGTCTGCTGGGTTTGGGCCTGGTGGCCTGCGCCCCATCCACAGGGGCCCACAAGGAGGACGGCATGCGCGACGATGGAACCACGCAGGTGGTCACGAGCGGAGGCTTGCGATTCGACGATGCGCCGGTGGAGGCCCGCATCGGGCGGCATACCTACCGCATTCCAGCCCACTATTTCTACGACCAGATGGGGCCGACGTTCCAGGGCGACGTGAGCCTGCGCCTGCAATGGCCGGACCTGACGCCGATGCCGCCGGGCCGGACGCGAGAAAGCTCGTTCCTGGAACGGATGGCGGCGGTGAGCTATGCCATCTATTACGTGGACCGGCTGGATATCCGTGAATCCATGCGCCGGGGCTACTCCAATGCTGCCATGCCGAAGGATACGCTCGACTACCGGGATCCGGAAAATCGCCTGGACCTGCGCATTCCTCAGCCCGAGGCGATGGGGCTCATCCGCTACGACCTCGATCCTGTGTTGGACGCGGACTATGCCCGGGCGTGGGAAGCGGAAAACGGTCGTCCAGTCAAGATAAGACCGGGATGGCGCAAGGACTGGTACATCGCGCACGATGAAATGGGCGAGGTGGTGACCTTCATCAAGTGCGATACCGACGAGATAAGCGATGGGCTGATCGTTCGCGGACGTGAGCTACTCGACAACGAGAATCCGCAGGATCGACGGGTGGCGCGATGCGCACATTTTATGATCCTCCCGGAGGAACGCCTGAGCGTAAGGATCAGCTACGTGCGTGTGTTGTTGCCGGAATGGAATCGAATCGAAGGCGCGCTGAAGGATATTCTGGCGCGTACGCGCTTGGACTGACGGGGGACTGGCACCGTGAATGGATTGACGGAACGGGACCTGCGCATTCTTGGACGGTATGCAAAGGACGGCAATCGAGAGCTGTACTGGAACTACCTGGCGCATCAGCCCGGCAACGACGGGTACGCGCTGCTGGCACTGGGCGTGGTGCGGGACGACAACGTGCCGGGGCAGGTGGCCAACCGTTATGCCGCCGACTATGCGCGGGTGCAGCAGACCCGGCATGGATCGGAATTCCCGGATCGCCCGCGCATCAGCGAGCGCGAGTGGGATGCGTTCGGTGCCGACCTGATTCGCGAGGATCTGACGCGGCGAAAGGAACAGTTGGAACGCTATCGCCGCCCCGATCTGGCCCTGAACCTGCCCGTGCGCGACGTGCAGGAGTCGCACGATATTGCTTTCGATGCGCATCGCATCGACCCCAATGCCTGGACCCCACGCATCCTGCTGGAGGCGGCGCGCAGTCGCGATGGCGAGGCGGCGGCGGAGCGGATCTGGGGCGACCTGCTCAACAACGATCTGCGTGGGGTGGTGCGGGGCCGGGACACCCTTGCGCATGTCGGGCGCTACCTGGAGGGCTCGGACGGGCTGCGCTACGGGGCGGCGTTGGGGCTTGCGCGCCTGGGGGCGATTCCCGGTGGCTCGAACACCGATCCGGACGTGGTGCATCGTGCGCAAGGCGTGTGGACGCAACGCGATGCGCGCGACGGCAGTTGGCGCGATGTGTCGGCCGGGAGGCATGGCGTGTCCACATTGCAGGTCCGCGACCCCGTGCGGCTGGCCGAGCTGGATGACACCCGCGCCCTGCGCCTGGAGGTGCAGCAGCGTCGCACGCAGTTCCACTCGGATGACCCCCACCGCCAGATCGCGGCCAGCCCGCGGGTACTGGCCGACAACGGGCGGGACGAGGCCCCGGGCTTCCTGGTCGCAGCGTTGGCGCCCGAAGTCACCGATGACATCCGGGATGCCCGCCATGCCGGCAACGCCCAGTACCGGGCGGCGCTGGATCGGGTTGCGTTGTTCGAGTCTCAGCAGGGTATTCAGGGCGGCCCGTACCGCGAACAACTGGCCGCGTCGCTGGCGGTGGTGGGGAAGATCGAGAACATCGACTTCGGACGAACGTACCTGGCCAAAAGCCCGGATGGCGGTTTCGTGCTGGAGCAGCGAGCGCGTTACGGCTCCACCGAGCCGGATCAACGCATTCCGATCGATGCCGCCACCCTGTCCAACCTGCCGATCATGCAGTCTTCGCGGGAATGGGCGCGGCTGCAGTCGCCGCATTACGTTTCCGATGCGCCGGCCGCCACGCGGTCTGCCGAACAGATGCAGGCGCTGCAACGGCTGTCGGCGGGCGACCGCGAGATGTTCGAGCGCGTGCGCGCGGCTGTGCCGGCGCAGGTGGGCGACGACCATGTGTTGTCCGCGGTGCAGGGCGCGCGCGAAAACGGCATCCGCCGGGCCGAAGACATCGGGCGTGTGTGCATGGCGGGGGACCAGTTGTGTGTAGGTGGTTCGTTCACGGGAACCACACGGGTTGACGTGACCCAGCCGGTGCCGGACAGCCAGGCCACAGTCGATCGGCTGGCGCAACTGGAGCAGTCGCGGGAGCTGGTTGCGATGCAGCGACAGGAGCAAGCGCAACAGACGGGATTGGTGCGCTCAATGTAGCGTGTGCGAACACACGCGCGGGACGACCGAGCGGGTCGCGGTCAGGTGCGTATCGTCTGGTCGTCGCGCGCGTCGCGGATCGAGGTGGCCTGCGCCAGGCCGGAGGTCTCGCCGTCCAGCACGGCATCGACACCCTCGATGATCCGCGGGTCGAGTTCCGCGCGGACGCGCGGTGCCGGTTGCGTGGAGACATTGGCGCTGGTCGACACCAGTGCGCCGCCGTAGGCATTGCACAGGGCGACCACGTCGGCATGCGCCGTCACCCGCACCGCCACGCTGTCGCGTCCACCGCTGATCCACGCCGGCACGTGCTCGGTCGCCGGCACCACCCAGGTCTGCGGGCCGGGCCACGTGGCCAGCACGGCCGTGCGCCGCGAGGCCGGCAGCGCATCCCAGTCGACCAGGCCATCGAGCTGCCCCGGCGACGCGGCGATGAGGATCAGGCCCTTGTCCACCTCGCGTTGCTTCAGCGCAAGCAGGCGCAGCGTGGCGGCTTCGTCGAACGGATCGCAGCCCAGGCCCCACACGCCTTCGGTGGGGTAGGCGATGATGCCGCCGTTCCGCAGCGCGGAAACGGCGGCCTCGACCGGGTCATCGGCTGCCATGGCGTCAGAACGGCGCGTCGTCGGACTTCTTCACCACGCGCTTCTTGCCGGGCTCGAACTTCGCCGCGGTGACCAGCGGCCTGGCCTGTTCCAGGTCGGCGGAATAAGGGCGCGCGACATTCTTCGACGCCTTCTTCGCGGGCGGCTTCTTCGCCGGCGCCTTCCTTGCCGCAGGCTTTTTCGTTGCCGTTTTCTTGACTGCCGCCTTCTTCGCCGGCGCCGTCCCAGGGGCCTTTTTCGCGGGCGCCTTCTTCGCCGCGGCCTTCTTCGCGCCAAAGCCCTTGCGCGCTGGCTTGCCGGTTTCTTCCAGCAGCTTCACCACTTCATCGAACGTCAGCGTCGCCGGCTCGCGATCCTTGGGGATCTTGCCGTTGAGCCTGCCATCGCTGATGTACGGACCGAAGCGGCCGTTGAGGACCTGGATGTCGCTGCCGTCGAATTCCTTGATGATCCGGTTGCGCGCGATCTCTTCCTTCTCTTCGATCAGGAAGACCGCGCGTGCCAGATCGATCTTGTACGGGTCGTCTTCCTTCGTCAGCGAGGCGTAGGTGCCGCCGCGCTTGGCGAACGGACCGAAGCGGCCGATGCCGACGCTGACCTGCTCGCCGTTGTGCTCGCCGAGCACGCGCGGCAGCAGGAAGAGTTCCAGCGCCTCGTCCAAGGTGATGCTGTAGATGCTCTGGCCCGGCCGCAGCGAGGCGAACTTCGGCTTGTCCTCGTCCTCGACCGTGCCGATCTGCACCAGCGGGCCGTACTTGCCGATCCGCGCACTGACCTGGCGGCCGGACTTCGGGTCCTCGCCCAGCACGCGCACGCTGCCGGCGTCGGTCTTGTCCAGCGATTCCTTCTTGTCGTCCACCAGCTCCTTGAAGGGGCCCCAGAACTTCTCCATCAGCGGCACCCATTCCTCCTCGCCGCGGCTCACCGCATCCAGCTCGTCCTCGAGGTTGGCGGTGAAGTCGTAGTCGACGTAGCGCGGGAAATGGTTGCTGAGGAACTTCGACACCGCGCGCCCCACGTCGCTCGGACGGAAGCTGCGCCCTTCCATCTCGACGTACTTGCGGAACTGCAGCGTGGCGATGATCGACGCATACGTGGACGGGCGGCCGATGCCGTATTCCTCCAGCGCCTTCACCAGCGAGGCTTCGGTGAAGCGCGGCGGCGGCTGGGTGAAATGCTGGTCGGCGTGGATGCGGTCCAGCGGCACGCGGTCGCCCAACTTCATCGCCGGCAGCTTCCGGCCCTCGTCCTCGTCTTCCTTGCCCTTGCTGTCCTTGCCTTCCTCGTACACGGCCAGGAAGCCGGCGACCACGACCGTGGTGCCCGAGGCGCGGAAGCCGTGGTCGCTGCCGGCGGCCAGGTCGACGGTGACCGTGTTGAGCGTGGCCGGGATCATCTGCGAGGCGACGGAACGCTTCCATACCAGTTCGTAGAGCTTGCGCTCGTCGTCGCTCAGGAAGCCCGCGAGCTGCGACGGCGTGCGCAGCGCGGACGTCGGTCGCACCGCTTCGTGCGCTTCCTGCGCGTTCTTCGACTTGGTCTGGTAGACGTTGGGCTTGTCCGGTACGGAACTGGTGCCGAAGTCGCGTGCGATCACGTCGCGGATCTCGCCCAGCGCGTCCTGCGACAGGCTGACCGAGTCGGTACGCATGTAGGTGATCAGGCCGACGGTGCCCTCGTCGCCGATGTTGATGCCTTCGTACAGCTTCTGCGCGACCTGCATGGTCTTGCGCGTGGTGAAGCCCAGCTTGCGCGCGGCTTCCTGCTGCAGGGTGGAGGTGGTGAACGGCGGCGACGGCCGGCGCTTGCGCTCCTTGCTGGCCACGTCGGTGACGTGCAGCGCGCCCTGCGCGGCAGCGGCGATGCGCGCACGCGCGGCCTCGGCCGTGTCGCCATCGGTGATGGTGAACTGTTCCTTCTGGCTGTCCACCAGGAACTTCTGGCCGTCCAGCTTGACCAGCCGCGCGGTGAACGCCTGCGAGGGATGCGCGCACTCGGCATCGATGGTCCAGTATTCCTGCTTGCGGAACGCCTCGATCTCTTCCTCGCGCTCCACGATCATGCGCAGCGCCGGCGATTGCACGCGCCCGGCGGACAGGCCGGCCTGGATCTTGCGCCACAGCACCGGCGACAGGTTGAAGCCGACCAGGTAGTCCAGTGCGCGCCGCGCCTGTTGCGCGTCGACCAGTGGTCCGGCGATATGCCGCGGCCGGGTCATCGCGTCCTTGATGGCGCGAGGGGTGATCTCGGTGAACACCACCCGGTGCAGCTCGCGGTCCTCCAGCAGGCCGCGCTCACGCAGGATCTCGGCGATGTGCCAGCTGATCGCCTCGCCTTCGCGGTCCGGGTCGGTCGCCAGGTAGATGCCTTCCGCCGACTTGGCGGCCTTGGCGATGGCCTCGACGTGCTTCTCGTTCTTCTCGATCAGGTCGTAGCGCATGCGGAAGCCGTCGTCCGGGTCCACCGCGCCTTCCTTCGGCACCAGGTCGCGCACGTGGCCATAGGACGCCAGGACCTGGAAGTCCTTGCCGAGGTATTTGTTGATCGTCTTCGCCTTGGCTGGCGATTCGACGATGAGGAGGTGCTTGGCCATCGGGGACAGGGTTCCGGCGGCGGCAGGTGGCCGCGCCTTGCAGGGGTGTGCTTGCAGGGGTTCGTGAGACAGCGACGCCCGGGAAACGGCCCGGGCGTTCAGCTTCACGCTATTTATAGTGGAATCACGGCCACGGCAGGCCTGTCAAGCAAGCCGTTCGCCGCAGGATGGCCGAACTGCGACCCCGGCCACGGTTCGCCGGGAGGCGCGGGGCCGGGGTCAGTGCACCGGCTCGGGCTCGTCGGCGAACATCTGGGTTTCCATCCAGGCGTAGGCCGCTTCGCTGCCGGGCTGGTTGAACAGCACCATCAGCACCACCCATTTCAGGTCGTCCAGGTCCAGGTCGTCCTGGTCCAGGGCCATGGCCCGGTCCAGCACCAGCTCGCGCTGGTCGGCGTCCAGCACGCCGTGCTGCTCGAGGAACAGCAGGAACCCCCGGCATTCGACGTCCAGCTTGTCCAGCTCCGGCCCGAAATAGACCCGGGTGGGGCCATCGGCACGGCGCGTGGCCGCCTGCGGGCGTTGCTCGGCCAGACCATCGAGCCAGTCGAAGGCCTTGCTGATCTCGGCGGGGCTGAAGCCGGCCTGGAGCAGGCCGTTCTGGAGCGAATCGCGGTCGCGGAGGATGTCCGCGTCTTCGGTGAAATAGTGTTCGAACAGGTAGAGCAGGACGTCCAGGATGCTCTCTTTCATTTCCCCTCGGCCTGCGCCCGGGGGCGCGGTGTGTCAGGACAGTCGGGAATAGCGGCCGTGTTCGCAAGCGACCCGGCCCTCCAGCTCCATGACCAGCAGCATGGCCGACAGTTCCGCGGCCGTCAATCCGGTGCGGTCGACCAGACGGTCCATAGGGCTTGGGTCGTGCCCGAGGGCCGACCACAAGCGCTTGTAGTCCGGATCGGCCGGTGCGTCGGCGTGGGCGGCCACGGAAATGCCGTTCCCGGACGAGGGGATGGGGGCGGCCAGGCGCCCGCGCAAGGCGTCGCCCAGGGTTGCGGCCAGGGGCGCGAGGGCGGCGACCACCTCGTCGGCGGATTCCACCAGTGCCACGCCGTCGCGGATCAGCCGGTGGCAGCCGCGGGCCATGGGGTTGTGGATGGAGCCCGGCAGGGCGAAGACTTCGCGGCCGGCGTCGGTGGCCATGCGCGCAGTGATCAGCGCGCCGGAGCGTTCGGCGGCCTCGATCACCAGCGTCCCCAGCGACAGTCCGGCGATGATGCGGTTGCGGCTGGGGAAGTGTTCACGACGCGCCTGGGTGCCGGGCGGGTGTTCGCTGACCACCACGCCGCGTGCGGCGATGCGCCGGTGCAGGTCGTTGTTGCTGCGCGGATAGGGCACGTCGATGCCACTGCCCAGGACGGCAAGGGTGATGCCGTCGGCGCCCAGCGCGGCCTGGTGCGCGGCGGCGTCCACGCCTGCGGCCAGGCCGCTGCAGACGGCGAACCCGGCCTCGGCGAAGGCGGCGGAGAAGTCGCGGGCATTGTCGCGGCCGCCGGCGGTGGGGATGCGGCTGCCCACCACCGCGATCGACGGGTACCACAGCAGGTGCGCGTCGCCGGCAACGAACAGCGCCAGCGGCGGGCTGGGGATGCGGCGCAGCAGCGCGGGATAGTCCGGGTCATGCCAGCCGAGCAGGCGGTGGTTGGGGTGTGCCAGCCAGTCGCGGGTGCGTGCGTCGACCGGGCATGGGTCCTGCAACGCCCGCATCTGCGCCGTGTCCAGCCCGGCCGCGCGCCAGGCAGCGGGGCCGGCCGCCAGCGCGGCGTCGGGCGAGGCATAGGCCTCCAGCAGGCGCCGTCGAGGCAGCGAGGGGCCGCCCGCGGCGACCAGGCGCAGTAGCGCGTCGTCGAGGGCGGGATCGTGGAGGCCGGTATCGGCAAGGTTGGCGGGCAGCATGCCCGCAGCATGTCTTCCAGACGGAAACGGCGCCCTCGGGCGCCGTCTCGTCTGCGTGTAGGAAAACCCCCCGTCAGTACTGCGCGTCGGGGTGCTTCAACGCATACCCGACGCGCGTCGGCTTGGTGCTTTCCATGACCAGCGCGTAGCTGACGTGGTCGAAGGTGCGGAACACCATGGCGTGCGATGCATATTCGTCCGGCATGCGGTAGCGGCGTGCTCCCGGATTCGACGCATCGTTGATGCGTGACGTGTCCGGGTGGTACACGCGGTCGATGGTGTAGGGGCCGCTGCGCCAGATCGAGAACACCGTGCCGTTGTCGACGCCGTCGGCGCTACCGGCGGAGATCGCGATCACGTCGCGTGGACCGCCGCTGGTGAGCGCATCGGCCACCGCGATCACCTGCGCATCCCGGGACAGCGCGTCGCCGGACGGCGGGTGCGGGAAGAACTGCAGGTCGTAGGGCTGCGGATTGACCGGTACCACGCGATCCCCCGCGCGCACGTCCAGGCCTTCGAGATCAAGCTCGATCACGCTCATGTCGCTGATTTCGGTGGGGCCATGGACCACGGTACCCACGCCCATCTGCACCACTTCGTAGCCGAGGAAAGCGTCGTCGCGGCCTCGCGGGACCAGGTCGCGCCAGAGGTTGGTGTCGCCGTGGATGCGCGCGCCGCGGTAGTCGAGGCCGCGGGCGCGTGGCGTGCCGTAGAACTCGGCGCTGGGACGGATGACGGCATAACGTTCGCCTGCGCTGGCGTGATCCAGGTTGGCGACATAGATGCGGCGCTCCGGGCTGGCGCGCAGGCGCGAATCCTCCAGTGCCACGACGTGCGGAAGATGATCGAAGCCATCCACTACGCTGCGGTTCTTGAGGAACGGCTCGATGTCTGACAGCGGGATGGCATTGATCGGCGCTTCCTCGCGCGGCCCCGGCTCCACGCCGACGCGGTTGAGGTACGACAGGCTGATCACGTCGCCCGGATAGATCAGGTGCGGGTTCTGGATCTGCGGGTTGGCCTGCCAGATCTCCGGCCACAGCCACGGACGTTGCAGGAACTTGCCTGCGATGCCCCACAGCGTGTCGCCGCGGACCACCACGTAGGTATCGGGATGGTCGCCACGTACGCCCTGCGCAGCGGCGAAGGTCGCCACCGTCAGCAATGCGACGGCAACGCCCGTGCGAAGCCCCTGAGAAAGGTGCTGAAGCATGCTGGCCATCTAACTGGTCCCCTTGGAGTTTTCCCCTTGTAGCCGGGGCACTATAGCCTACAAATCACGGGCCGATGCAAGCCTGCGCGGGCTACAATCGGCGTTCCTCCCGCGGTTGTGACCGCTGCCACCCTTTCCCGCATGTCCCTGCTGCCGATCCTTGAATACCCGCATCCGCGCCTGCGCAACGTCGCTGGCGCCGTCGACCCCGCGCAGGCGGTCGACCCGGCCTTCCAGCGCCTGCTGGACGACATGTTCCAGACCATGTACGAAGCGCCTGGCATCGGCCTGGCCGCGACCCAGGTCGATACCCACCAGCGCTTCATGGTGATCGACGTCACTGAAGGACGCGAGCAGCCACTGGTGTTCATCAACCCCGAGATCCGCGAGGCCTCCGCCGAGCTGCGCGTGCACCAGGAAGGTTGCCTGTCGATCCCGGGCATCTATGCCGACGTCACCCGCCCGGACGGCATCGTGGTCGCGGCGCTGGACCGCCACGGCAAGCCGTTCGAGCTGCGCGTGGACGGCCTGCTGGCCACCTGCATCCAACACGAGATCGACCACCTCGACGGCAAGCTGTTCATCGACTACCTGTCGCCGCTCAAGCGCGACCGCGCGATCAAGAAGCTCGAAAAACTTCGCAAGCAGGGCTGAGGCCGTCGCCGTGCGCATCGTTTTTGCCGGTACTCCCGAGTTCGCGGTGCCTTCGCTGCACGCGGCCCATGCCGGTGGTGAAATCGTCGGTGTCTACACCCAGCCCGACCGTCCCGCCGGGCGCGGTCGCGGCCTGCAGGCCGCGCCAGTCAAGCGCGCGGCCGAAGCGTTGGGCATCCCGGTGTTGCAGCCGGAGACGCTGCGCTCGGTCGACGCGCGTGCGGCGCTGCGTGCGTTGCAACCCGACCTGATGGTGGTCGTGGCCTATGGCCTGCTGTTGCCGCAGTCGGTCTTGGACATCCCCGTGCACGGGTGCTGGAACGTGCACGCCTCGCTGCTGCCGCGCTGGCGTGGCGCGGCCCCGATCCAGCGCGCGATCGAAGCCGGCGACACCGAGACCGGGGTGTGCCTGATGCAGATGGAAAAGGGCCTGGATACCGGTCCGGTGTTGCTGTCGCAGGCCACGCCGATCGCGGCCGAGGATACCGGCGGACGCCTGCACGACCGACTGTCGATGCTGGGCGCCGAGGTGCTGGCCGAGGGCCTGGCGCTGTTGCGCGAAGGCCGGCTGCCGGCGCCACGGGCGCAGCCCGACGAAGGCGTGACCTACGCGCACAAACTGGACAAGGCCGAGGCGCGGCTGGACTGGTCGCAGCCGGCGCGCGTGCTGGCGGACAAGGTGCGCGCGTTCGATCCATGGCCGGTGGCCGAAGCCGAAGTGGCCGACGAGCGCCTGCGCATCCACGCCGCCGAGGCGTCCCCGGTCGCGCACTCCGCCATGCCCGGCACGGTACTGGCCGCGTCGCGCGCCGGCATCGATATCGCCTCCGGTGACGGTGTCCTGCGCCTGCTGCGGGTGCAGCGCGCGGGCGGCAAGGTCATCACGGCCGGCGACTACCTCAACGCGCGTCGCGACGTGATGCCGACTTCCCCCATCACGGGCGAGGGCTAGGGTGGCAGGCACGTCGCAGGCGACAGGCGTCGCGGCACGGGTGGTGGCCGCGAACGTGCTCGACGGCGTGCTCCACCACGGCCGTTCGCTCAAGGCCGGGCTCGGCGTCGCGCTGCCGGCGCTCCCCGATCCACGCGATCGTGCGCTGGTGGAAGCGATCTGCTTCGCGGCGCTGCGCATCCGCCACCGCGCCGATGCCGCGCTGGCAGCGTGGATTCCCAGCCCGTTGCCGAAGCGCGATGCGCCGCTGCGCGCCCTGCTGCTGGCCGGCTTTGCGCAACTCGATCCGCTGGGGTTGCCGGCGCATGCGGCGCTCGCCGCCACGGTCGACGCCGCGCGTGCGATGGGGCGTGCGCACCAGGCGAAGCTGGTGAACGCGTTGTTGCGACGCGCCCAGCGCGACGGCCTGCCGGAGGGCGACTGGCGCGACCTGTGGCCGTCCTGGCTGCGCGGTCGCTTGAGGTCGGATTGGCCGGACGCGGTGGACGCCATCGTGGCCGGCAGCGCCAACCAGGCGCCGACGTGGCTGCGGGTCAATCGCCTGCGCGGCACGCGTGACGGCTATCGCCAGCGCCTGCTGGACGCGGGGATCGCAGCAACCGCGCCCGGAGGATTCGAAGATGCGCTGCTGATCGAAGGCAGCCTGCCCGTGGCACAGTTGCCCGGTTTCGGCGAGGGCGACGTCTCGGTGCAGGATGGCTCGGCGCAACAGGTGGCCGATACGCTTGCGCTACCAGCGGGCGCGCGTGTGCTGGACGCCTGCGCTGCACCCGGCGGCAAGGCCGCGCACCTGCTGGAGCGCGACCCCACGCTGCGGCTGGTGGCGCTGGATGTCGACCCGGCACGCTTGCGCAAGGTCGGCGACAACTTCGCGCGGCTGCACGTGGGCGCGCAGGCCACCCTGCATGCCGCCGATGCCGTGGATGCCGACGGCTGGTGGGACGGCGAACCTTTCGACGCGATCCTGCTCGATGCGCCGTGTTCGGCCACCGGCATCATCCGCCGCCAGCCCGACGTGCTGCTGCACCGGCGCGAGCGCGACCTTGACGCTCTGGTGTTGGTGCAGGCATCGCTGCTGGATGCGCTGTGGCCGCTGCTCAGGCCCGGCGGTACGCTGGCCTACGTGACCTGTTCGATCCTGGACGCGGAAAACGCCGCTCAGGCCAGCGCGTTCCTTGCGCGCACGCCGGACGCAGAGGCGTTGCCGCTCGGCGAAGCCTACGGTCGCCCGGCCGGCCCGGGCCGCCAGCGATTGCCGGGCGAACAGGCGTGTGACGGCTTCTTTTACACAATCTTCCGCCGGGGCGTGGACGATGCGCGGGTGACCTGACCCGCCGGACCCGCCCGCGTGCCCGACAGCCCCGTCCAGCGCACATCCCGCCCGTGGTTGAGCATCCTGATCCCGGTCTACCGGGTGGAACGCTACCTGCACGCTTGCGTCGAGTCGGTGCTGGCGCAGTGCGACCGCGATGTCGAAGTCCTGCTGCTGGACGACGGTTCGCCGGACCGGTCGGGCGACATCGCCGTCGAACTGGCGCTGACGCATCCACAAACCGTGCGCACCATTCGCCATGCGACCAATGGCGGCCTGTCGGCGGCGCGCAATGCGCTGGTGGCCGAGGCGCGCGGCGACTACCTGTGGCACCTCGACTCGGACGACGTGCTGCTGCCCGGGGCGGTCGCGCGACTGCGCGAAGTGGTGGCCACGCACTCGCCCGACCTGGTGATGTGCGATTTCCGCGTGCTGCGCAACGGTCCCGCGTGGCGGCAGTGGCTGCGGCGGGAACGCCATTGTTCGAGTTTCGATGGCGTCTCCGGCCGCGTCGAATGCGATCGTTCGCAGCTGGTCGCCGGCCTGATGCGGATGCGGCGGATGCATGCCTGGACCAAGATCGCGCGGCGCAAGGTGTGGCGCCGCGTCCACTTCCCCGAAGGACGCAGCCTGATGCAGGACATGGCGGTGATGCCCGGGCTGGTGTCGGCCACGCAGACCTATATCCACGTCGACGAGCCGTGGGTCGGCTATCGCCAGCACGGTGAGAGCGCGCTGGCATCACCCAGTGATGCCAAGATCGGCCATGTGCTGGAGACCTTGAAGGACCTGCGCCAGGGGCTCGACCACCTGGACGCCCTCGACCAGGAAGCGGCGTTCGCGATGGATTACTTCGCGCTGCGTACTTTCGCGTGGATCGCACGGAAGCTGCCGGCCGGGGACGGACCCAGCGCGCTGGACCACGCCTGCCGCTCCACCTTCCGCGAACTGTTCCCGGCGGGATGCGCCAGCGTGTTGTCCGGTTGCCGCGCGCGTCGCTGGTACCTGCGCGGCGCCCGCCTGCATCGCAGCCTGCAACGGCGGCGCTGGGTCTGACGCCAGGCGGCGCGTCGCGCGTTTGCGGGGTGTTGCCGTTCGATATGCGAAAGTCCGCGCGCTGTGTAGACTCGCCGCGCCGCAGGGTGCTGCCCCATGCCCGCCACCAGGACCGATGCCCGCCGCATGACCGCGAATCCACCATGGTTGAGCGTGCTGGTGCCCGTGTACGACGTGGAGGCCTACCTCGATGCGTGCCTGCAGTCGGTGCTGGCGCAGGCGGGCGGCGGAGTCGAAGTGATCCTGCTCGACGATGCCTCGCCCGACGGCTCGGCACGCGTCGCGGCGGAATGGCGTGAACGCCATCCGCACGCCGTCCGCGTCGTCTCCCTGCCGCGCAACGCAGGCGTCGCGTCGGCGCGCAACGCACTGCTGGCCGAGGCGACGGGGCGGTACGTCTGGTTCCTTGATGCCGACGATTTGATGCTGCCCGGTGCAATCGATGCGCTGCGCACGCTGGTGCAGCGCCATGCACCGGACCTGGTGTTGTGCGACTTCCGGGTGCTGCGCGAGTCGGGCCGGCCCTACGATCCCTTGCGTGGCGGGTGGCGGCGTGCGTCCTTCTCGGGCCGTCACGACGTGCTGTCCGGCGATCGCAGCGCGCTGGTCGCGGGCCTGCTGGAAGAGCGACAGCTGCATGCGTGGTCGAAGATCGCGACGGCAGCGGCCTGGCGCGAGGTGCGCTTCCCCGACGGCCACTACTTCGAAGACATGGCGGTCGTGCCGCAACTGGTCGCGAACATCCGCACCTGGTACTACACCAGGCAGCCTTGGGTGGGCTATCGCCAGCGTGGCGGCAGCATCCTGGCCGAGATGACGCCGCGCAAGGCCGGCGACATGTTGCTGGCCGTGCAGGCGTTGCATGCGGGGTTGCTGGGCCTGCCGGGCGAACTGTCGGCGCGTGCGCGCAGCGCGCTGGACTACTTCTGCCTGCGGACGTTCGCCACGCTGGCGCGCAAGGCGCCGCACCCCGACGACGCGCTGGAACGCGATTGCCGCGCTGCGCTGCAACGGATGTTCCCCGATGGCGTGGCGTCGCTGCTTGGCGATGCGCGCAGGCGCGGCTGGTGGCTGCGCGCGCGGCGTGCGTCGCAGGCGCTGCGGGCAAGGGGATGGGCGTGATCGCTGCCGGCCGCCCGCCACGGGTGCTGCATTTCGTCACCGGCGGTTTCTCCGGCGGTGCCACCCAGGTGGCACTGCAACTGGTGGAAGCCGCGCGCAGCGGTGCCGCGATCGAGCCGCTGCTGGTGCTGCGCCGCAAGCGCCGGGGCGATCCGGCGCGGATCGAGGAGTTGCGTCGCAACGGCGTACCGCTGCGCGTCGTGCCGGGCTGGACGCATTGGGCCAGCATCCTGGCGCTGGTGCGCGTCTGCCGCGAGTTCCAGCCCGACGTGCTGGTGGCACACGGCTTCAGCGAACACCTGTGGGGGCGTTACGCCGCGCTGCTGGCGCACGTGCCGCGCATCGTGCACGTCGAGCACAACACGCGCGAGCGCTACACGCGCTGGCGGCTGGCGCAGGCGCGCTGGCTGGCGCGCCGCACGCACCGGATCGTCGGCTGCTCGGAAGGCGTGCGCGAGGCGCTGCTGGCGATGGGCATGCCACCGGGACGCACCATCGCCATCCCCAACGGCATCCGGCTGGAACCGTTCGCCGACGCCGAGGCCCATCCGCTGCCGGCGCGCACGCCGGGGATCGTGATGGTGTCGCGATTCTCGAAGCAGAAGGACCACGCCACCCTGCTGCGCGCGGTGGCCTTGCTGCGCGAACGTGGCCTGCGGCCACCGGTGGTGCTGGCCGGTGGCGGCAAGGCGCTGCATCGACGGCCGCTGGAAAAACTGGCGCTATCGCTGGGCCTCGCCGGACAGGTCGATTTCGCCGGGGTGATCCGCAACGTGCCGGAGGTTCTGGTGTCGCATCGCATCGCCGTGCTCAGCACGCATTACGAGGGCATGCCGCTGGCGTTGTTGGAAGGCATGGCCGCCGGGTGCGCGGCGATCGGCAGCGCCGTGCCTGGGGTGCGCGAGGTGATCGAGGACGGCGTGGACGGCCTGCTGGTACCGGAATCGGATCCCGTTGCATTGGCCGACGCGCTGGAGCGCGTATTGCGTGACGACGCCTTCGCCGCGCGCCTGGGCAAGCAAGCCCGTCGCACGGCCCTCGCGCGCTACGGGCGCGAACGCATGAACCAGCGCTACGAAGCGCTGTTCATCGACTTGGCGGCAGACGCGCGAAGCGAAGGCGCGTAGCGCGCTACCAGCGCAACGGACGCCGCGCGACCTCGCCGGCGATGCGTGCATGCAATCGGCGTGCCTCGTCCAGCGGCAGGTGGCGGATGCGCAGCGCGCCGGACATCGCCCCGGCGCCGGCGGTATCCACCCACACCGATGCCATGCCGAAGTGCCGGTCCAGCGGCGAGCGGCGCAGTTCCAGCGCCTGCACCTTGTCGAGCTCGGCGAAGCGCCAGCGTCGCGACCACCAGCCTTCGCGCACCGCGACCAGTCGGCCGTCGATGGCATAGCCGGCGCGCGCGGCGTGGCCGCGCGCGACCAGCCACGCCCACGGCAGCCACAGCAACGCCAGCAGTCCCCAGCTGCCGAAATGCCAGGTGGCGACCGCAATCGCCGCAACACCGAACACGATGTCGCCCAGCAGCAATCGCATCCATGCACGCCGGTGCAGCGGCGACCAGCCTGCGGGCGGCCACGCGGCGTCGCGCAGCACGTGGTTCACCAGTGCATCGCAGGCAGCGGGCGTGGCGACCGGCGCCAGTTCCTGCAGTGGTTTTTCCTGGTTGGGATCGACCTGCGAGGTGGCGGTATCGATGTCCAGCGAACGACGACCGAAGGCGCGGTGCAGCACGCTTTCGCGCAACGTCCATGCCTGGATGCGCCGGCGTGGCACGCTGGCGCGCACACGGGTCAGCAGGCCGCGTTCGACGGTCAGGCGACGGCCATGCTGGCTCAACCGGAACCCGTGGTAGCGCACGATCGCCAGCACCACCGAGAACGCGCGGATCAGCGCCAGCACCAGCAGTACGAACAGCGCTACCGAGGCTGCGGTTGCCAGCCAGCCGCCATTGAACTGGCCGACATAGCCGAAGGCATCGCGCCAGAAGTCGCGGAACAGGCCTAGCATGCGCCGCTCCGGGAACACCTGCCAGGCCAGGGCGAACGCAGCGGCCACCACCACCATGCCACGGTTCGAGATCAACCCCAGTCGCACGATCTCGCCCATGCCCAGCGACAGCAGCGTTTCGCCATCCCCGGCGGTCGAAGGCGAAACCTCCGGCGCGGCGTCGGTCGCGGCGTGCCCGCGATGGCGGATCACCCGTTCCAGCGCCAGCGCGTCGGCCAGCTTCAGCACCCGCATCTGCGCCTCGGGCCTGGTGCCGCCGGCCGATTCCAGCTTCACCTCGGCCACGCCGAACACGCGGTGCAGCAGCGTCTGGTGCAGGGCGACGTTGTGGATGCGCGAGAACGGCACCTGGCGCAGGCTGCGCTCGAACACACCGCTGCGCACGAGCAGGCTGTCGCCGTCGATGCGGTAACGATAGGTGAAGTAGCGCCAGATCGAGGCCAATGCCAGCATCGCCACGACCACCCCGGCACCGATCAACTGCCAGCTGTCCTCGCTGCGGCCACCGAACACCACCAGCGCGCCCAGCGGCACGATGAGCTGTCGCACCGATGCCAGCAGCACGAACAGCCACGACCATGGATGCAGGCGGCGTTCGTCGTCGGTGGGCAGGCGTGCTTCGGCCTGCACCACGGCCGCCGGTTCCGGCGGCGCGGGGGTGCCGGGTGGTCGCGGTGCGGGATCGCCGGGCTCAGGCGTCGTCATCGTCGGCCGTCCCCTCGGCCAGCACGTTGCGCAGGCGCTCGGCCTCGGCCGTGTCCATGCCCGCCACCGACACCGCGTTGTGCCGCGTGCCGGCGGTGTGGATGACCAGGGTGGACAGGTCGAAGCGGCGCTGCAGCGGGCCGCGCACCAGGTCCAGATGCTGCACGCGGGTGCCTGGCACGCGCGTTTCCACGCTCCAGAAGCGGCCGCGGCGCAGCGCGAAGCCGTCTGCGTCCAGCCGCCACAGCGTGTAGCGATAGCGCTTGCGCGCCAGCCAGACGAACAACCCGGGGATCGCGATCAATGTCGCCACTGCAGCGCCGATCTTCGGTGCGCCATCCGGCAGCAGCAGGCCGATCGCCACCAGTGCGCCGACCAGGAACACCAGCGACGACACCAGCGCCGACAGCGTGAACATCGTGCGCGCGCGCGGCGGCAGCGGCTGCCACCCGCTGTCTTCGCGAGCGGCATCGGTCGTACCGGGTGTTTCCATCGTTTCGAACTCGATCACTCGATGCGTTCCAGGTCGCGATAGGGATTGGTTTCGCCGCTGCCCGGCGGCCGTGCCTTGAAGCGCTTGTAGGTCCACTGGTACTGCGCCGGGTCGCGTCGCGCGATGCGTTCGACGTCGGCATTGAGCGCCGCCACCGCCACGTGCGGGTCCGCATCGGCAATGCCCGGCGAGGCGGGCGCGACGTGCAGCGCGAAGCCGAGCCCGGGTCCGACGCGCTCGCACCAGGCGAACAGCACGGTCGCGCCGCTGCGCTCGGCCAGCCGGCCGACGAGCGTCATCGTCAGCGCCTGCGTGCCGAAGAACGGCACGAACTCGCCATCGCCCACCTTGGGCTGCTGGTCGGGCAGGATGCCGACCACCCCGCCATCGCGCAGGCGCTTGAACAGGGCGCGGATGCCGGGGCCTTCGGCGCGCACCTGGGTGACGCGCGCGGCATCGGCATCGGCGCGAACGCGGCGCAGGAAGGCTTCGCCGATGGCCGATTCCGGCGGCCGGTACAGGATCGCCAGCGGCGTCTTCGCCGCCAGCCACTGGTTCAGCAGCTCCCAGTTGCCGAAATGCGGGGCCGCCACGATCACGCCCCTGCCGCTGGCCAGGGCGGCATCGAACAGGGCTTCGCCATGGGTCTCGCGAATCAGGGCGAGGTTCTCGGCGTGCGGCCGGGTCCACAGCCGTAGCGTCAGCAGCGCCTGCCGCCCGGTCGCGCGCAGCACGTCGCGGCGCAATGCGTCGCGCTGCGAGGGCAGCAGTTCCGGATAGGCGATCTCCAGGTTGCGCAGCGCCACCGTGCTTTCGCGCGCGCCCAAGCGCCACCACAGCCACGCAAGCGCATCGCCCAGCCGCCGCTGCAGCGCCCACGGTAGGCGACCGAAGGCTGCGGCGGCGGCGTAGAGCAGGGCGGCGGGGAGTTCATGTTTCATCGGCCGCCAGTGTAGCGGCGCGGGCAGTCGGGCTTGGCGCCTAGGTGGCGATATCCGCTTCGGGTCTGTTGGTCCGGTCATGGCCGGATGCCCGCATGTCCCGGCGCAGCCATCCCGGCTTGCATCGGGACAACAAGCAAAAGGGATACGCTCTGCCGCATCCCGCATCCCGCATCCCGCATCCCGCATCCCGCATCCCGCATCCCGCATCCCCATGCTTTCCCTCATCCAGCGCGTGACCGAAGCCCGGGTCGATGTCGACGGCGAATGCGTCGGCCGCATCGGCCATGGCCTGCTGGCGCTGGTGGGCATCGAACCCGGCGATGGCGAAGCGCAGGTGGCGCGGATGGTCGAACGGCTGCTGGGATACCGCGTGTTTTCCGATGACGAAGGACGGATGAACCGGTCGCTGGCCGACACCGGGGGTGGCCTGCTGCTGGTCAGCCAGTTCACCCTCGCCGCGGACACCCGCAAGGGCATGCGCCCGGGTTTCAGCACCGCGGCCGCCCCCGACGCCGCCGAGGCGGTGTTTGGCCGACTGCTGGCTGAATGCCGCGCCCGCCACGGCGGCCAGGTCGAAACAGGCCGGTTCGGGGCCCACATGGCCGTGGCCCTGGTCAACGACGGCCCGGTCACCTTCCTGCTGCGGGCCTGAGGCCTCGGGCGGCGCAGGTTGGGGCGCAGAAGCGGCGCCGCGGGTCCGGGGCGATCGGGGGTGGAAAACCATCGCCCCGGGCCCATATCGTCGTCAGCCCTGCCAACGATGGCCCGGCCACCTCCCCGCCCGGGCACGACCCGGCCCGGCGGGCTGGTATAATTACGGGTTCACTTTTCTCCCCGGTGCGCGCCATATGGCGAACGAACGTCCTGCCCAGCAGTCCGACATCAAGCTCCTGATCTCCAAGGGGCTGGAGCAGGGCTACCTGACCTACGCCGAAGTCAACGACCACCTGCCCGACGACCTCGTCGATCCGGAGCAGATCGAGGACATCATCGGCATGATCAACGGCATGGGCATCGACGTGCACGAAGTCGCGCCCGATGCCGAAACGCTGCTGCTCACCGGCGACTCCAGCGGCAACCGCGAGGTCGACGACACCGCCGCCGAGGAAGCCGCCGCGGCGCTGACCTCGCTCGACACAGAGGGTGGCCGCACCACCGACCCGGTACGCATGTACATGCGCGAGATGGGCACGGTGGAACTGCTGACGCGCGAGGGCGAGATCGCCATCGCCAAGCGGATCGAGGAAGGCCTGAACCAGATGGCCGCGTCGCTGGCCAGCTTCCCCTGGACGATCGAGCTGCTGCTCGAGGAATACGAACTGCACAAGGCCGGCAAGAAGCGCCTGGCCGAAGTGGTGGTCGGTTTCAACGATGGCCTGGACGAGGAGCCGGCGCCCGCCGCCGCGGCCCCGTCGAGCGATTCCGACGATACCTCCGACAGCGACGATTCCGACGACGATTCCGACGACGACGATTCCGACGACGCCGAGGAAGCCGGCCCCACCGGTCCGGACCCGGCGGAAGTCGCGCGTCGCATGGAGGAACTGGCGGCCAACTACGCCAAGTTCCAGAAGTCCTCCGCCAAGAACGGCCCCAGCGCCAAGCCCGTGCTGAAGTTGCGCGAGGAAATGGCCGCGCAATTCGTCACGTTCAAGCTGCCGCTGCCGCTGACCGACGTGCTGGTCAGGAAGCTGCGCGACGTGGTGGGCGAGATCAAGGACCACGAGCGCCGCATCCTCGACCTGTCCACCAAGGTCGCGAAGATGCCGCGCAAGGACTTCATCCGCGCGTGGGACGGCAACCAGACCAATACCGCGTGGGTCGACGAGCTGGTCAAGCGCAAGCAGAAGTGGTCCAGCGGCCTGCGCGACGTCAAGGACCAGATCGTCGCCGAGCAGGAAGCCACCATCGCGATCGAGAAGGCGATGGGCGTGACCCTGGCCGACCTGCGCGAGATCAATCGCGCCATGGCCTACGGCGAGACCAAGGCCCGTCGCGCGAAGAAGGAAATGGTCGAGGCCAACCTGCGCCTGGTGATCTCGATCGCCAAGAAGTACACCAACCGCGGCCTGCAGTTCCTCGACCTCATCCAGGAAGGCAACATCGGCCTGATGAAGGCGGTGGACAAGTTCGAATACCGCCGCGGCTACAAGTTCTCGACCTATGCCACCTGGTGGATCCGCCAGGCGATCACCCGTTCGATCGCCGACCAGGCGCGCACCATCCGCATCCCGGTGCACATGATCGAGACGATCAACAAGCTCAACCGCATTTCCCGCCAGATGCTCCAGCAGTACGGCCGCGAGGCCACGCCGGAGGAGCTGGCCAAGGAAATGGACATGCCCGAGGACAAGATCCGCAAGGTGATGAAGA
Source organism: Luteimonas aestuarii (assembly GCF_004357985.1). Taxonomy (GTDB): domain Bacteria; phylum Pseudomonadota; class Gammaproteobacteria; order Xanthomonadales; family Xanthomonadaceae; genus Luteimonas; species Luteimonas aestuarii. The sequence continues at coordinate 154,493 of NZ_SMTF01000002.1, forward strand.
TCGCGAAGGAACCGATCTCCATGGAGACCCCGATCGGCGACGACGAGGACTCGCACCTGGGCGATTTCATCGAGGACACCAACGTCGAGTCCCCGGTCGAGGCCACCACCAACACCAACCTGATGGAAACCGTGCGCGACGTGCTGGCCGGGTTGACCCCGCGCGAGGCCAAGGTCCTGCGCATGCGCTTCGGCATCGACATGAACACCGACCACACCCTCGAGGAAGTGGGCAAGCAGTTCGACGTGACCCGCGAGCGCATCCGCCAGATCGAAGCCAAGGCCCTGCGCAAGCTGCGCCACCCCAGCCGTTCGGAACAGCTGCGCAGCTTCCTCGATATCGAGTAAGCCAAGGCACCGACACTGGATCGTCAGAAGGCCCGCGCTTGCGGGCCTTCGGTCTTATGGGCGGCAGGGTCCGGTGGCGACCTGCCAAGCCAGGCCTTCCGATCCCGACGGCGTGGGGCATAATGCCGGCGCGGGCCTATAGCTCAATGGTTAGAGCAGAGGACTCATCGAAATGGTGTCGCCGCGCCGTAATGCGCGGACGAGAACGGGATGAATTCAGGGAAACCGCAGCGGCCAGGCCGGCGGCAATCCTGAGCCAAGCCGGCGGTACACCGCCGGAAGGTGCAGAGACTACCTGGGGGCTGAAGTGCCCTTGATGACAGGCTAGAGCGTCCCGCACCCCACCAGCGGCAGCTGAGGGTGATGAGATAGTCCACGCGGGGCGAAATCCCCGGCAACGTGAATCCTTTGGTTCCAGGTTCGAGTCCTGGTGGGCCCACCAACAAGCAGTCTAAAGCTGGCCCCGAGAATTTGAACAGCGCGGTAGGTGGATTTCCTGCTCACAGAGGCGATGATGACTGCCCTACGAGGAGCAGACCGATGGCAAGACGCCCCCGCCGCAACCACTCGCCGGCCTTCAAGGCCAAGGTGGCTCTGGCCGCCGTCAAGGGCGACAAGACGCTGGCTGAACTGGCGCAGCAGTTCGACGTCCACCCCAACCAGATCACCCAGTGGCGCAGTCAACTGCTGGAGAACACTGCCGGCGTGTTCGGCGGCACGGCCGATGCAGGCCCGCCCCCGGTGGACCTGAAGGCACGATCGGGGGGCTGACACTGGAGAACGATTTTTTGAAGGCGGGCTCACCAAGGCGGGTTTGCTGAGCGCTAGGCGATGATCGACCGCGACCATCCACTCCCCTTGAGCAAGCAGGCCGGGGTGGTGGCTATCAGCCGGGGCGGCGTGTACTGCCTGCCGCGTCCGGTGTCGGCGCAGGATCTGGCGCTGATGCGCCGGATCGACGAGCTGCACATGGAGCTGCCGTTCGCCGGCAGCCGGATGCTGCGCGACCTGCTGAACGCCGAAGGCATTGCCGTGGGCCGCAAGCATGTGGCCACGCTGATGCGACGCATGGGCATCGAGGCGCTGTATCGCAAGCCCAACACCAGCCGGAAGCATCCCGGGCACAAGGTCTCCCCGTACCTGTTGCGGGCCTGAAGATCGACCGGCCCAACCAGGTCTGGGTCATGGACATCACCTACCTCCTGATGGCCCGCGGCTTCGTCTACCTGGCGGCGGTGATCGACTGGTACAGCCGCCGGGTGCTGGCCCGGCGGGTTTCGATCACGATGGACACGGACTTCTGCATCGAGGCGGTCGAGGACGCCATCGCCCGGTACGGCACGCCTGCGATCTTCAACACCGACCAGGGCAGCCAGTTCACCAGCCAGGCCTTCACCGGCCTGCTGAAGGAGCACGGCATCGCCATCAGCATGGACGGCAAGGACTGCTGGCGCGACAACGTGTTCATCGAACGGCTGTGAAAATCGGTCAAGTACGAGGACGTCTACCTGCACGCCTACGACAGCGTCAGCAACGCCAAAACAGTACTCGCCCGCTATTTCGACTTTTACAACCGTCGCCGACCGCACAGCGCACTTGATCGGCTTATCCCCGATCAGGTCTACTTCAACCAACCGCTGCTTTGGCCGAAGGAAGCTTGAACCCGCAGGCGATCCACTTATCGGACACGGCTGTGCTGTTCAAACGAGTGGGGCCAGCTCTCCTGCGGTTTGGTCGCTACCTGGCTTGGGAGACAAGTCACACTCTTGTCAGAATAGTCCTACAGACATGCGGACCGCAGGTTTGTAGTCTGAGGACGTAGTTTAATAAGCTGCTCGGCAGCAGACCGCAGAATTGTGTTCCGTGGCGTTCGGTTGAGGGGCTAGCATGTACCTACTCAGGTTCGTCTAGCAGCTGCACTGCTCCCGCGGGCCCAACGTATGAGCGTTGAATGGTTAGAGTTGGCGTGTAGCTTTCGAATGTTGCTGGTGGTTAGTGTCAATTCAAATGGATGTGCCCAAGTGTTGGGTGGGTTAACGTGCGGGCGATGGTGGAACACAACTTCGGGCGAGTCCCGGATTTCATCTGGGGGGTGGGATGGGAAAGTGGAGTTATGCTGCTTCAGTATGTGTCGCTATTGCATTGTCGATTCCCGTAGGAACCGCAGAGGCCACCGAACCTATAAGCTACGGTGAGCAGGTTATCGGTCCGCAGAAGCACGCTGTTAACATCAAGGCGTTGGGCCCTGATTTGTTTGGCGAGGAGATTAGCTCCTACACGGGGGGTATTTCGTTCTCTCAGACCGACCTCTCCTTGCCAGGCAACAGTTCCCTCCCTGTTTCGGTGATGCGTCGCCTTGTGGTTGATGGCAACAAATCTCCCAGTACCAACACAGATCTGAGTATCTGGAGAGGCTACGCCTTTGGAGAATGGGAGCTGGACCTTCCGTATCTCACCGGAACGTACTCGGAGGTTGATGGGTGGGTTGTCAACACATCCAATCCGAACGCGCGCTGTTCGTCCCCAACCACTTACAACCAGTATCGACCGAATAGCATTACGATTGGTATCGTTCATTTCAACAACTACAGCTTCTGGAACGGCCTGCAGCTCAACACGCCCGGCGGAGGCGAGGAGCAACTTCTGTTTCGGTCCTCGAGTGGGCCCTTGCCGATGCCGTCCGCCGGCGCGTGGACGGCACTCACTACCAAGAGTCAATGGCACTTTGGATGCCTGCCGAACTTGCAGAGCGGGCAGGCTGGGGAAGGATTCTTGGCGCTTGCGCCGGATGGCACCAGGTATTGGTTGGACTGGATGGTCACTTATGAGGACCGGCCGCTGCGAGGCTCGGGCCACGTGCCAGATTGTTGCGGTGCCCTCCCTCATCGACAGGACGCTGAGCTTTCGCGCAGCGTCTATCGACTGTATCCAACCCGTGTGGAAGACCGCTTTGGTAACTTTGTCACATACACGTGGTCGGGAAACAGCGTCACGTCCATAACCGCCAGTGATGGCCGAACTATCAGTCTGACCTACAGTGACGGAAAAATAGCGTCGGCTACGGCCGGATCTCGTACCGTACACTACGGATATACCGACGGTCTATTGACCTCAGTTATGCTCCCGGATGGAAGTAGTTGGAATTTTTCTACCGGCGCTGTGGTCGGTCTTCGTCGCTTTGTTGCGCTGACGACGGATCCATTCGACTATCCGATGGAATGCCAGCTGATGCGGTCGCTGGCTGGTACCGAAGCCGAGCTGACAATGACGCATCCGTCGGGCGCGCACGGAGTGTATCGCCTCGGCTACAATCGCCTGCATCGCTCCAATCTGAACGGGTCCACAGGCTTCTGCGGTGCGGTCAATGCCCCCGATGGGCTCCCGATAAGGTGGCTCGAGCGGCAACCCCTGGTACCGACGCGATACGACGTGCTGGCCGTAAGGCGCAAGACGTTGTCCGGCCCTGGATTGCCTGCGAACCAATCCTGGCAATTCCAGCACCAAGACACCTTCCAAACCAAGGTGCCCGAGGGCTACCCGATCAATGGAACGCGTACCGTGACCACCACTCGGCCCGACGGAAGTACCGTTGTTGAAGTTTTCGGAACGGATGCGCTGGCAAACGAGGGGCAACTACTCAGCAGGGAGGTGCGTGAAGGCTCGAGCGTCCTGACGCGGCAGGAGAATACCTATGTACAGACCTCGCAGATGGGCACCATGCCTTTCCCGGACTGGATGGGTGAACCGTTAGCATATGAGTACATACGCGGGCGCGGGGACTACAACCGCCCACTTATCTCCTCGCAGGTCCAGCAACAAGGGGCGTCGTTTTTCAATACGGTGACTGCGTTCGATGTGCTCGCTCGTACTACGCAAACTACCGAGCGCAGCGAGTTGATCACGCCAGGAGTTACGTCCTATAGCCGTACGATCTCGACAACATATGATGACAATCTGTCAGCGTGGGTGCTGGGGCAGGTCAAGCAGCACTCGGTCAATGGAGTGGTGGCAGAAGCAGCCACTTATAGCCCGACATCGGCATTGCCGTTGACAAAATCATCCTTCGGCAAGCTCCAGCAAACCTTCACCTACAACGCCGACGGCACGCTGGCTACGGTCAAGGATGGCAACGACAATGTGATCGCGGTGAGCGACTGGTTCCGCGGAATCCCCCGCATGATCCAGTATCCGGCAACGCCCGAGGCGCCCGGCGGTTCATCTCAATCCGCCACCGTCGACAACAACGGCTGGATTACCTCGGTGACCAGTGAGACGGGCAACACCACCTGCTATGGCTACGACGCCATGGGACGACTGAACAGGCTCGCACATCCATCGGAGACGACATTCGGTGCTTGCGACGATCCGCTTACGGAGCTTATCGTTACATGGAACCCGACCACACTGCTGTTCGATAAGGCTGCCTCGGCCGAGTACGGGGTTCCCGCAGGACATTGGCGGCAGACGATCAGCACCGGCAATGCCCGCAAGATTAGCTATTACGATGCCCTGTGGCAGCCACTGCTTGTTCGGGAATACGACACCGCCAATGTCGCGGGCACCCAGCGCTTTACGCGCTTCAGCTATGACCACGACGGCCGTACGACTTTCGCCTCGTATCCCGGCCAATCCGACGCACTGACCAGTGGAACATGGACTGAATATGATGCCCTCGGGCGGATCACTTCAGTCTCTCAGGACAGCGAACTTGGTGTGCTGACGACGCTGATGGCCTATGAGAGCCAGTTCCGCACCACCACCACCAATCCGCGCACGGCGTCGACCACCACGCGCTTCAAGGCCTACGGGCAGCCCTCGACGGATTGGCCTTCGCAGATCGTACATCCAGAAGGCGCGATTACCGACATCGTGCGCGACGACTTCGGCAAGCCGCTGTCGCTCACACGTCGGAACAATTCGGGTAGTCTGCTCGTAACGCGCGCTTACGATTACGACAATCACCATCAATTGTGTCGCAGCTTGGAGCCCGAGATCGGAGCTACCCTGATGGGGTACGACGGTGCCGGTAATCTGGCCTGGTCGGCGGCGGGCTTGTCTTCTACGTTCGGATGCGCCGACGGCTTCAACGCCGCGGTGCTCGCACGCAAGGTGTCACGCACTTACGATGCCCGCAACCGCGTGGCGTCGCTGACGTTTCCCGATGGATTGGGCAATACTGCTTACACCTATACCAAGGATGGCAAGCAAGCCACGCTGGTGACGGCAAACGGGAGTGGTATCGACGTCACCACCACCTACGGTTACAAGCGACGTGGGCAACTTGCCAGTGAGCGGCAACAGTGGGGCAGTGTCGATCTGACGGTGGGCTATACCTATGACGGCAACGGCGCGTTGTCCGCGATGGCCACGCCGGGCCTGATCGTGGGCTACTCGCCCAACGCGCTGGGTCAGGCAACCCAGGCCGGTTCCTACGCCACCGGCGTGCAGTACTACCCCAATGGCGCCATCAAGCAGTTCACCTACGGCAACGGGATCGTGCACTCGATGGCGCAGAATGCGCGTCAGCTGCCCAGCCGGGTCATCGACAGTGCCGGTGTGCTCGACAACGAGTATGCCTATGATGCCAACGGCAACGTGCAGTCGATTCTGGATGGGTGGGACGGCAACCAGAATCGCACCATGACCTATGACGGACTGGACCGCCTGCTGATGGCCAGCTCGCCCGCCTTCGCCGCCAGCGGCGGCGGACAGGTGCACCAATTCACCTACGACGTGCTGGACAACCTGACGTCCTGGACCCGTGCGGGGGCCAAGGACTATGCACAGTACCTCTATACGAACAACCGCCTGACCAATATCAGGAACTCAGGTGGCGCCACCATTGTCGGCCTGGGCTACGACGCGCAGGGCAACCTGGCCAACAAGAACGGCCAGACCTACAGCTTCGATTTCGGCAACCGGCTTCGCAGCGCTACCGGCAAGGGCACCTACGCCTACGATGGCCTAGGCCGACGTGTACTGGACCGGACGACCGCGGACAAGCACAGTCTGTACAGCCAAGCGGGCCAGTTGCTTTACGAGAACGACCTGCGCAGCGCGAAGATCACCAATTACGTGTATCTGGGCGGAAGCTTGGTGGCGCGTGTCGTGAATTCCACAGCACCAGCCACGCCCTCCTTGAGCGCACCCTCCTTCAATGCGACTGGCAGCTATACCGTCAGCTGGACGGCGTCCTCCGGGGCCACGGGGTATCAGTTGGAGGAAGCGGTGTCGGGCGGCGCCTGGGCGCCTGCCTACAGCGGCGCAGCCTTGAGCCTGGCCGTGACTGGCAAGCCGGCCGGCAACCACGGCTACCGCGTGCGGGCATGCCTCAATGCTGGCTGCAGTGCGTGGAGCACGACTGCGTCGGTGTCCGTGCAGTACCCGCCAGGAATCGCGCCGGTGCTGAGTGCACCAGGGACGGCGGCCGGCGGCAACTACACCGTGACGTGGACCAGCATCGGGGGCGCGACTGAGTACAGGCTGCAGGTCGCAGTCAATGGCGGCGCTTGGGGCGCAGCGTATACAGGCAGTGCGTTGAGCCAGTCCTACAGTGGCCAGACGACGGGCGCCTATGGTTATCGCGTGCAGGCCTGCAACCCGGCCGGCTGCGGTCCCTACTCGGCCACGGTTCCCGTGCAGTCGGTGCATGCGCCATCTACTGCGCCTGCGCTGAGCGTTTCCCCCGTGGGCGCGCAGGGCAACTTCACCATCGGCTGGACGGGCGTCAGCGGCGCCACGAACTACAGCGTGGATCGAAGCGTGAACGGGAGCTCATGGGCCAACGTCTACAACGGTCCAGGCACAACGCTGAGTTACACCTCACAGCCGGCAGGCAGCTATGCGTTTCGGGTGACGGCCTGCAATGCCGACGGCTGTGGTCCGGACTCGGCCGTGGGTACGGTGCAGGCAATCTATGCGCCGATGGGAACGCCAAGCATCAGTGTGCCGGCCGTGGGTGCCAATGGATCTTATGCGGTCAGTTGGTCCTCGGTGGGCGGCGCGGACAGCTACATCCTGGAACGCAATTTCAACGGCGGGGCGTGGTCCGCCGTGTATAGCGGTGCGGGCACGGGCCAGAGCTACAGCGGCCAGGCCGGCGGCAGTTATTCGCTCCAGGTCAAGGGCTGCAATGCGGCCGGCTGCGGGCCGAACTCGGCGACGGGCACGGTGCAGGTAGTGTATGCGCCCACCAGCGCACCTGTCGTGTCTACGCCGTCCGGCAACGGTACGGGCAGCTACACCATTAGCTGGAGCAGCGTCAGCGGGGCAGCCAGCTACCAGTTGCAGGAGCAGGTGAGCGGGGGCGGCTGGAGTACGATCCACAACGGTGCAGCGACGTCCATTGGGGTGACGGGGCGCGTGCCCACCACGTATGGCTATCGCGCAGTTGCATGCAACGTTGCCGGCTGCGGGCCGTACTCGGTTACGGCGACCACCGTGGTGTCCTACGTCCCGGCGGTGCCTACCGGACTGACGGGATGGAAGGAGCGGGATGAGCAGTCCCAGCCTGCGGTGACCTACTGGCGCGTGGACTGGAATGCGTCGGCGGGCGCGAGCTACTACGACGTCGAGATGAAGGTGGGGACAGGCGCAAGGTCTCCGTTGTCCTCCGGCCCCAACACCTTCGTCACCGGGACAGGCATCGGTACTCGGCAGTACTGGGTGCGCGCCTGCAACTCGTCCGGCTGCTCGGCCTGGTCCAACCCGTACACGCTCTAGGGGAGAGAGGCCATGGAATCCGGAATTGCAAAATGGATTGGGATGACCATGCTGTGGCTTGGCGCTGCGTTCGGGCTACATGCACAAACGGTGGTGGAATACATCCACACCGATCTGCTGGGGACGCCGGTCGCGGTAACCAACAGTGCAGGCACCGTCATCGAGCGCAGCGTTTACGAGCCGTATGGGCAATTGATCAACCGGCCGCTGACGGATGGGCCGGGATTTACGGGGCACGTGCAGGATGCTGCTTCTGGGCTCACGTATATGCAGCAACGCTATTACGATCCGATGCTTGGGGTGTTCCTATCCGTTGATCCGGTGACGGCATACAGCAGTCCCATTGCACAGTTCCATCGATACAGGTACGCCAACAACAACCCGTATCGGTTTACGGATCCGGATGGACGCCAAAGCGTTGGCGAAATGATCGATTCCGGCGCTGAGGGTTGTGGTCCATACAGTTGTGCAGGGTGGGCAGCGCTAAACGCAACATGGCAGGTCTTCGGTGCTGAAGGCATCAGCCAGATTGCCGACAAGGGTTGGTCGAATGCGGGTGCGGGAAGCAGGTTTGGTGCTGGTTGGGAAGCAGCAGCCGTAATTCCTTTCGCCAAGGTTGCGCGCACGGGTACTGTTCTTATCGGCAGCGCACAAAGGACTACACGTGCGGGAATGGCTAGCGGGCATGCATTTAGGCAGTTGCGAGAAGCGGCTGCAATGCTCAGAACAGGCGGATACGAGAAGATCTCTCTGCATAGATCGCTCAGAACTCTTACTGATGGCGCAGTTAATAGCCGTCTTAAGCCGGATGTGGCAGGTCTCAGGCCGGACGGAAAAATCGATATCACTGAGGTCCTTTCCCCAGGACAGAAGGCTGCAGATTTGCAGGCGAAGTACGCAGGCGCACTAGGAGACCGAATGGGCGATTTCAAAGCGGTTGAGGCGACAAAAGTGATGTGCACGGGCAGCCGAATTGCGCGAACCTCATGCTAGTACCTCCGCCTCTTAGCACTGATCTTTCGGCGCTCTCAATTGCTGAGCCATGGGCGCCGTATTCCTATCTTCTAGGCGGTGCGAACCCGCAGCTTAGCTCCGCTACTTGCCTCTACTTCGACGGTATTGCATCGGAATGCTCTCTGGCGCAAACGCTTGACTTGGTAGAGAACTTGTTTGGTAGGTTCGACTCGAAGTCCAAAGTGCTGCTGGTGGGAGGAGACAAGCAGATCCTGTCGGCGCGCTACTCGATGAGAACCCTGCGAGAGTCCGTTTCAGACCACAATGTTCATCGAGCAATCGAGACTGTCGAATTCTTTCCTAAAGGTCGCACCACCATTGATGATACGTGGCGTCCTTCCATCTACTTCGCACGTTCGCTTCGCACCCCCACATCCGCATTCTTCTCCATCAATGCGACGTTAAACGAGCAAGCCGCACTGAATTTGCTACTCGAGGGGGATCGATTGTTCCGCAGTTGTGCAGCCTATGGGTTCCTGTTTCCCGCATGGTTCTCTCCGCTCGGTTACTACTGGGGAATATCCGTGGAGCCCTCCTACCGTGCCTTGGGTGCATGGGGGAGCCGAGAGTCTGGACGGCTTTCACATTGGCGAGATAACGCCCAGATAGGCATCCAGCAAGGTGGTGAGAGACACTTCTATCGAGCTTGTGATGGCTACTTGAGGGATGTTTATCCTCTGATGTTGCTTGGCGAACGTCATTTGGCACGGCGTGTGGGTGACGGCACGCTGGCCGATGCGCTCCCTTCAGTGGGTCATGTGTCTGCCGAGAGCGGAAAGTTCCTATGTCGCATACGCAACGACAACCTCGTTCGTGCACAGCAGCTCTTGGATGCCAACGACATCACGTTGTCTGGCCGAAGGTTAGAGATGTAGCCAGCGTAGCGGGTAAGCGAAGCGAACAACGGTGTCAGAGACACTTACGACAAGGCCGCTGAGAGAAGGTGTCAGGGACAATTAACCTGCGCCCATGAAGCACAAGGCCCGCACTGCGGGCCTTGTCGTTGTTGGGTTGTGATGCTGTCGCTCAGCGATCTGGGCTGCGCTCGAACCTTCGCGCATCGTGCTTGAGGATCATGCCTTCGAGCAGCGAGCGCACGACCTGCTGGTCTTCGGGCGACATGCGTGAGACGGCCTCGAAGTGCAGGCGCAGATCGTCGCCGGGGCCGCGTTCGTTGTGATCGAACAGCAGCGCATCGCCGCTGACGCCAAGCGCGATGGCGAGCCGGCGCAGCACCGGCAGCGTGGGCTGGGATCGATGGGGTCAGAGTCATTGATCGTCTGACGCCGATCAATGGGGTCAGGGTCGCCACCAGCAAAGCAACACGCACAAGGCCCGCATCGCGGGCCTTGTGCGTTGTTGGGGTTGTGATCGCGTCGCTCAGCCTTCGGCTGTCTTCTTCTCGTTGGCGCGAGCCGGCTAAATGCGCAACTGCGACTGCTTGGCCTGGTGCTTGAGGATGAGTCCCTCTGGCCTGCCCCCACCGGCCGTACCAATGATTACTGATAAAGCCCGGGGTTGAAGATTACTGTGCCGTTGGCTTGTTGTGCTCGGTGGTTGGCAGCGAACTGGGCAGGCGGGATCCGGCCGCAGCTGCTGTGTGGGCGGACCTGGTTGTAATCGCGACGCCAGTCGGCGATGACCTGGCGGGCCTGGACCAGCGAGGTGAACCAGTGCTCGTTGAGGCACTCGTCGCGGAACTTGCCGTTGAAGCTCTCGATGTAGCCGTTCTGCATGGGCTTGCCCGGCTCGATCAACAGGTGCTCGATGCCATGTCGTTGCGTCCAAGCGATGAAGGCCCTGCTGGTGAACTCGGGGCCGTTGTCGGTGCGCACGGCCCGTGGGTAACCGCGGAAGCAGGCGGCCTGGTCCAGCACGCGGACCACGTAGGCGCCGCCAATGCCGTGGTCGACCGTGATGTCGACGCACTCGGTGGGTGAAGTCGTCGGCCACGGTCAGGCACTTGAGGCGCCGGGCGTTGGCCAGGGCATCGCTGACGAAGTCAATGCTCCAGACCCCGTTGGGGCCGTGGCGATCGCCAGCGGTTGCCGCTCAAGCGGCGGCCGCTTGGTCTTCCTGCGTCGGCGCACGGCGAGGCTGGCCTCGCTGTAGAGCCGGTAGACCTTCTTGTGGTTCACGTCGGGGAACTCCGGGCGCAGCAGGCCGTGCAGGCGGCGATAGCCGAACCTGCGCCGAATCTGCGCCAGTTCCATGATCCGCGCCGACAGCGCCTGCATGGCAGGCGTTGGCTCGGGCGGGTGGCGGAAGGCATCGCGGGATAGCCCCGCAAGGCGGCAGGCCCGGCGCTCGCTCAACACGGTCTGGTCGAGCATGCGGCGGACTGCCTCGCGCTTGCGTTGCGGGGCTAGCGTTTTACCCCGAAGCCGATCTTCAGCGCCTCGATGTCCAGGTGCGCGTCGGCCAGCAACCGCTTGAGCCGGTTGTTCTCGGCTTCCAGCTCCTTCAGGCGCTTGGCGTCCTCGGCCTCCATCCCGCCGTACTTGGCCCGCCAGGCGTAGAAGCTGGCGGGACTGAAACCGTGCTGGCGCCCCAGTTCGGAGACCGCCATGCCGGCCTCGGCCTGCTTGATGAATCCGATGATCTGTTCGGTGGTGAAGCGACTCTTGCGCATGTCCGTCCTCTCGGGTTGACGGACTTTACAGCTTCACGTGGTACGGCTCAGTGGGGGCAGGTCAAATTGACCCTCAGATCCAATCATTTCGTGAAGATTTGACAGGAACAGTCTCGTCAAGTTCGAAAGGTAGGGGATATGGCTCTATCTGATTCATCTCTTCATAAACCATGATCGCGAGAAAAGCTGACGAATCAGGCGTTAGAGCCACCGCGTCATAAGTGAGTCAACCTATGAGTCACTGGTCTTGCGGTACCACAATAAAGGTAATAGAATCAATTGCTTATGGTGTTGTTGCTGCTGATGGTGGGCCCACCACTTCCGCCCGTGCTAGGGCAGTCGCAGCAGCAGCGATCCGTTGCAGGCGACGAGGCCGGTGCCCGGTGCGCGCCGCACCGCATGGCCGCCGGTGAAGGCGGAGAACGCGGGCAGCACGGTCATGCGGGGTTGCAGCCAGAACACCGGATGCCGGCCGGCACCCGGCAGGCGCAGCACCGGATGCACGTGGCCGCAGATGACATGCGCGTTCGCGTCCGCGGCGTCGGGTGGCGCGTGGCGGAACACGAACGGTGGTTCGAGGGTGTCTTCGGCGATGACGTCCACGCCGGCGATGCCGGCATCGAGTGCGCGGTCGTGGTTGCCGGGGACGACGCCGAACGCGACCTTGCCGTGCGCGTCGCGCAGCGCGCGCCAGGCTGCGTCCACCGCGGCGTGGCGCCGTGCGTGCAGGAAATCGCCGAGGATCCACAGCGCGTGCGCGCCGGTCGCGCGCAGCAGCGCATCGATCCGGCGCAGGTCATGCGTGGTGCCGCCGGTGGGCACCGGGATGCCGGCCGCGCGGAAGGTGTCGCCCTTGCCCAGGTGCAGGTCGGCGATCAGCAGGCGCTGCTCGCGCGGCCAGTACAGCGCGCGGTCGGCCAGCAGTTCCATCGGCTCGCCGGCGATGTCGATGCGCAGCGACTCAACCATGGCGACGCTCCAGTCGCTCGGCCGCGCGCTGCACGCGCGTGCGCCAGTCCTCGCTGCTGTGCGCGCCACGCATGAACTCGGCCCACAGCGGGAACGACAGCGGGGTCAGGCTCTTCGGCCGTTGCAGCACGATGCGTTGTGCATGGCAGCGTGCCAGCACATCGGCCAGCGCGCGCACGTCGAGCTGCGCCTCGAACACTTCGCGCGATGCCTGCTGCAGCAACAGGTGGCCCGGGTCGTGCTGCTGCAGCACGTCGTACAGCAGACCGCTGGAGGCCTGCAGCTGGCGCATGCTGCGCACGGCGCGTCCAGGCAGCGAGGGCGGCAGCAGGCCGGCGACGCGCGCGATGTCGCGGAACTGCCGACGCTCCAGCTCGCCGACGTTGGCGCCGGCCTGCAGGTCGTCCAGCAGGCCATCGGGTGACAGCAGCGCGCGCAGGGTGTCGACATCCATGCTGGTGTCGCTGCGTGCGGTGATGGCGACGCCATAGTCGTTCACGGCGAAGGCAAAGGTATTCGGTGCCAACCGGCTCCAGCGCAGCGCCAGCAAGGCGCCGAGGCCTTCGTGCACCAGGCGCCCGGCGAACGGATAGACGAACAGGTGCCAGCCTTCGCGGGTCTTCGCGAACTCGGCCAGCAGCGTGCCGGGCGAGGGCAACGCCGACAGGCGCTCCTGCAGCGCCAGCAGTGGCCCGAGCGCGTGCAGTTCCGGGCCTTGGCGTGGCCCGGACAGGACCTTGGCGACACGGGCGCCGAGTGCGGTCGACATCGGCATGCGTCCGCCCTGCCAGCGCGGCACGATGCCGTTTGGCTTGCCGGCGATGCGCACGTACGCGGTCATGTCCTGCAGCCGCACCAGTTCCAGCGTGCGGCCTGCGAACTGGAAGCGGTCTCGCGGACGCAGCCGCGCAAGGAAGCTTTCCTCCACGCTGCCCAGGGTGCCGCCACGCATCAGCTTGACCTGCAGCGCGCCGTCGCTGGTGATGGTGCCGATCGACAGCCGGTGGCGCAGTGCGATGCGACGGTCGTGCACGCGGTACAGGCCATCTTCGTCGCGCACCACGCGCAGGAACTCGGGGTAGTGCTGCAACGCCTCGCCGCCCTGCACGACGAAGGCGAGCACCGCGTTCCACTGTGCATCGGTGAGCGCGGCGAAAGCGTGCGTGCCGCGGACCTCGTCGCGCAGCGCATCGGCATCGAAGCCGCCGCCCAGCGCCAGGGTGACGCAGTGCTGCGCCAGCACGTCCAGCGACAGCGTGGGCGGCGGTCGCGCTTCGATCTCGCCATCGGCCAGCGCCTCGCGCACGGCGGCGTACTCCGCGAGTTCGAGGGCATGCGTCGGCACGCACACCACGTGGCCGGCCTCGCCCGGACGATGGCGGGCACGGCCCGCACGCTGCAGCAATCGCGCCATGCCCTTCGGGCTGCCCAGCTGGATCACCTGGTCGACGGCGGGGAAATCCACGCCCAGGTCCAGGCTGGAGGTGGCGACCACGCAGCGCACACTCCCGTCGCGCAAGCCCTGTTCGACGGCGGCGCGCAGTTTCGGGTCGAGCGAGCCGTGGTGCAGCGCCAACTTGGCCGGATCGTCCAGCCACACCGACGACAGCGCGCGATGCCACAGCTCGGCCTGCGAGCGTGTGTTCGCGAACAGCAGGGTGGTACGCGCGGCATCGAGTTGTGCAGTGACGCGCTGCACCTGCGACAGGCCGACATGGCCGGCCCAGGGGAAGCGCTCGCCGCCTTCGGGCAGCAGCGTCTGTACCGTCAGCGAGCGCGGTTTCGCGGCATGCAGGATCGGTGCGTCCCCGACATGCGGCAGCAGCACGTCGCGGGCCTGCTCGAGGTTGCCGAGCGTGGCCGACAAGCCCCAGATGCGCGCGTCCGGCGACCAGCCGCGCAGGCGTGCCAGGCACAGCTGCAGCAGCACGCCGCGCTTGTTGCCCAGCAGTTCGTGCCATTCGTCCACCACCACCACGCGAAGGCCGGAGAGCTGCGCCCGCGTGTCGGGATAGCTGAGCAGCAGGGCCAGCGATTCGGGCGTGATCACCAGCGCGTCGGCGCGGCCCTGTCGGGCCAGCCGCTTGTCGCGCGAACTCGCATCGCCGGTGCGCATCGCCACCGTCCAGTCGAGGCCCAGTGCGGCGATGGGCTCGCGCAGGGCGCGCACGCTGTCGTTGGCCAGTGCCCGCAATGGCGTGATCCACAGCAATCGCGTGCGTGCCGTCGTCGCCGCCTTGCGCCGGGTGCGCGTCGCGGCCTTGTCGCCTTCGGCCAGCGCTTCCAGCAGCGGGCCGCCCAGCGCGGCGAGCGTCTTGCCGCTGCCGGTGGGCGTGACCAGCAGGCCGGACTCGCCCTTGCGGTAGCGGCGCCAGGCCTCGCGCTGGAACGGCGCCGGCGACCAGCCCTGGCGATCGAACCAGGCGGCCAGCGGCGCGTCGAACCGCGTACGCGCCGTCATCGCGCCAGTGCCTTCAGCGTCTCCAGCCGGTCGGCTTCGGCCATCGGCTTGTCATGGCGCCAGCGCAGGATGCGCGGGAAACGCACGGCGATGCCGGACTTGTGCCGGCTGGAGCGATTGACGGCTTCGAAGCCGAGCTCGAAGACATGGTGCGGCTGCACCGAACGCACCGGGCCGAAGCGTTCCAGCGTATGGGCGCGGATCCAGCGGTCGAGCTGCAGGATCTCCTTGTCGTCCAGGCCGCTGTAGGCCTTCGCCACCGGCACCAGCGTGTCGCCGTCCCACAGCCCGAAGGTGTAGTCGGTGTACAGCGTGCTGCGCCGACCGTGGCCCGACTGCGCGTACAGCAGCACGGCATCGATGGTCAGCGGATCGATCTTCCACTTCCACCAGTCGCCGCGCTTGCGGCCGGACTGGTAGGGCGCACTGGCACGCTTGAGCATCAGGCCTTCCACGCCGCGTTCGCGGGCGTCGCCGCGCAGGGCCGCCGCGTGCGTCCAGTCGCGTGCGTCGACAAGCGGCGACAGCGTGATGCCGCAGTCCGGCGACGCGGCCAGCACTGCGTCGAGTGCGGCACGGCGTTCGTGTTGCGGGCGTTCGCGCCAGTCTTCGCCGTCCAGCTCCAGCAGGTCGTAGGCCTGCATCCGTACCGGCGTGTCGGCCAGCGTCTTCGGGCCGGGCTTGCGGCGTTGGATGCGTGTCTGCAGCGCGGTGAACGGCATCGGCCCGGCGTCGCCCTCGCGCCATGCCAGCAGTTCGCCGTCCAGCACGCAGTCGCGCGCGAGACGCGAGGCGCCGGCTTCGATCTCGGGGAAGCGGCCGTCCAGCCGTTCCTCGCCGCGCGACCACAGTGCGACTTCGCCATCGCGGCGGATCAGCTGCAGGCGGATGCCGTCCCACTTCCACTCCAGCAGCCAGTCGTCGATCGGGCCGAGTGCGCGCGCGACGGCATCGGGATCGTTGGCGAGCGCAGGTGCGGTGTCGTCGTCGCTGGTGTCGTCCGCGGATGATGTGCCGTCGACAACGCCCGCGCGCAACACCGCCTCCAACGGCGTCGCGAGGAAGAACGGATAGGGCTGCTGCCGGTCGGTCGGCAGTTCCTGCGGCGACAGCAGTTGCTCGAGGAATTCCGGCGTTGGCGTCCACGCGCCCAGCATGCGTTGCGCGATGCGCGCGATGTCGATGCCGCTCATCTCCGCCAGCGCCTGCTGCACCAGCCGCTGCGACACGCCCACGCGCAGCGCGCCGGTCAGCAGCTTGTTGAACACCAGGCGCTCGTCGAAGGCGAGGCCGCGCCATGCCTGCAGCACCACCTCGCGACGTACCTCGACCTCCTGGTTGGCGACCGGCAGCAACCGCGCCTCGATCCAGTCGGCCAGCGCGATGTCCTCGCCGGGCGTAACAGGGTCGTCGAGCAGCAGCGCCAGCGTCTCGGCCAGGTCGCCGACCTGGTCGTAGCTGTCGTCCACCAGCCAGTCGGGCAGGGCGGAGGCCTGCGCGATCCATTCGCGCAGCTCGCGCGTGGTGGCGATCTTCTTCCTCGCGCCGGCCACCTTGCCGCCGGCCAGCAGGTGCAGCGCCCAGGCGGCATCGCGCGGCGGCGCGGCGCGGAAGTAGCGCACCAGCGCCGCGCGCTTGTCGAGCGTGGCGGTGCTGCGGTCGAGTTCGCGATAGAGCGCGGCGAAACGACGCATCAGTCTTCGCCACCGAAATCGGTGCGGAACGCGCCGGCATCGATGCCGTCCTCGCGCAGCGCGCGCACGATGGCATCGGTGTTGCCGTGCGTGGCGATCACGCGCGACGCGCCGGTCTCGCGCACGGTGCGCATCAGGTCCGGCCAGTCGGCATGGTCGGACACCACGAAGCCGCGGTCGTAGTTGCGGCGGCGGCGATTGCCGCGGATCCGCATCCAGCCCGAGGCGAAGCCGGTCTGCGCGCGGCGGAAGCGACGCATCCATGCGCTGCCGGCGGCGGAGGGTGGCGCCAGCACCAGCTTGCCGGCGAAGTCGGCGCCCTTGGCCTGTTCGGACACCGGTTCGGTGGCCAGCATCGGGATGCCCGCCTGCCGATAGACGTCCACGCCCGCGGCGATGGCGCCGTGCAGCAGTGCCGGCGCGTCGGTGTGCGCCGCCAGTTCCGCCAGCACGCGCTGCGCCTTGCCCAGCGCGTAGCAGAACAGCACCGCGGCCACGCCTTCCGCCGCGCAGGCATCGCGCCACTCGACGATCTCGCGCGCCACCTCGCGCGTGTCCGGCCAGCGATACACCGGCAGCCCGAAGGTCGCCTCGGTGATGAAGGTGTCGCAGGGAACCACTTCGAACGGCGCGCAGGTGGGGTCGGGCTGGCGCTTGTAGTCGCCCGAGGCGACCCAGACCTCGCCCGCCACCTCCACGCGGACCTGCGCCGAGCCGAGCACGTGGCCGGCGGGGTGCAGCGATACCTTCGCATCGCCGAGCGTGAACGACTCGCCGTGCGCATGCGCGTGGTACTGCTGCCGGCCCAGCCGCCACTGCAGGATCGGCAGGCTGCCGTGCGTGCAGTGGTACTCGGCCATGCCGGTGCGCGCGTGGTCGCCGTGGCCATGCGTGATGACCGCGCGCGGGACCGGGCGCCAGGGATCGATGTGGAAATCGCCGCGCGGGCAGTACAGGCCTTCGGGTCGCAGCTGGATCAGGTCGCGGTTTGGCGTCGGCATCGTCATCGCGGGTCGAGGCGAGCCGACGGCGGCGCGGGCGCGGCCCGCACGAGGTCCGACGGCGATCAGCGCGGCCCGGCATCCCCCGAGACGAGGCTGCGGAACGTCAGCTCCGACAGCGCTGTCCAGGCCGGGTGCGCATGGCGCGCCATCGGTCGCGGTGCATCGCAGTCCCAGCCCAGCACCTCGCCGTCGGGCGATTCGGTGACGGGCACGCCGTCGACCAGCGCGAACAGCGTGCCGACGGGAAACGCTTCGGGAAGCAGGGGAGTGCGCATGCCGACATCATCCAGTGGCCTGGCGCATAGGCTGAGACTGGCGCCGTGGTGCCGGCGTGAGCATGGCCGGCAGGCCGCTGGGCCGCGGCGCGGCGACGTCTACTTCCGGGCGGCGGGCTTGCCGGTGTCGCCGTGCAGGGTCAGCAGCGATTCCATCAGCTGTTCGTCGGCACTGGAACACACGCCCAGCAGCAAGGCTTCCTCGCATCCCGGCGCGGCGAGGTAGGCGTGGCCCATGTTGGAGTCGATGTACACGCCTTCGCCGGCCCGGAGCACGATCGGGTCGTAGAACTCGGTATGCACCTCCACCGCGCCTTCGATGACGTGGATGTACTCCTCGCCACTGTGCCGCACCAGCTCGCCGAACTGCGCCAGGGTGGTGGCGCGCACGCGGGTCAGCACCGGGATCATGCGCTTGCGGCGCAGCTCGGTGCACAGGTAGTAGTAGTCGTAGTTGGGCGTATTGACGCGCACGCCGTCCTCGATGCGGGCGATGCTGCGGCGCGCGGTGACTTGCGGCTCGCTGCTGGCGTCGGGTTCGGCGAACAGCTCCGACATGCGGAGATTGAGCCGCTGGCTGATCTGCAGCAGCTTGTCGTAGGTCAGGCTGAGCCGGTCGTTCTCCACCTTCGACAGCGTGGACAGCGGGATGCCGGTGCGCTCGCTCATTTCCTTCAGCGTCCAGCCGTTGCGCGCGCGCAGGGCCCGCAGCAGGCTGCCGATGGTGGGGTGTTGCGCTGTCATGCGCCGGTGACTCCTGTCGGGCCGGGACGTGGGGTGCCTGCATCTTGCCGAGGAACCACGGCACTGACCAGCCCGGGTTGACAATTTTCTGATCAGGATCATTATGGCCCGAATAGGCCCTTCGCCGGTTTGGCAGGGCGGGCGCTGCACCGGATTGCCGGGGGCATGGCGCCGTAACGCACACCCTGGGAGAGCCGTGATGCGCCTGTCCGTCGTCCTGTCCGCCGCCGCCGCGGCTGCCCTCGCCCTGCTGTCGGTGACGCCACAAGGCGCGGCGCGGCAGCTGGTGCCGCCGCTGCCGGAGGAAACCGCCGTCGCCGATGCCACCGCCGCGCCCGAGGCCCCCGTGGTCGACGGCGTGCCGGTGCTGTCGCGCGCCGACGCCGAGGCCTGGCTGGATGGCTTCATGCCCAACGCGCTGGCCAGCGGCGACCTCGCCGGCGCCGTGGTGGTGCTGGTCAAGGATGGCGAGGTGCTGCTGCAGAAGGGCTACGGCCATGCCGACCTCGAAACCCGCGCACCGGTCGATCCCGATAACACGCTGTTCCGGCCCGGCTCGGTGTCGAAGCTGTTCACCTGGACCGCGGTGATGCAGCTGGTCGAGCAGGGCAAGGTGGATCTCGACGCCGACATCAACACCTACCTCGACTTCGAAGTGCCGCCGGTCGACGGCACGCCGGTCACGATGCGCCAGGTGATGACCCACACCGCCGGTTTCGAGGAGCAGATCCGCGGCCTGATCGGCCACGACATCGACGACGTGGTGCCGCTGGGCGAGGCGCTCAAGCGCTGGGTGCCGCGCGGCATCCATGCACCGGGCAGCACGCCGGCGTATTCCAACTACGCCACCGCACTGGCCGGCTACGTGGTCGAGCGCGTCTCGGGGCAAAGCTTCGACGACTACCTCGACCAGCACATCTTCGCCCCGCTGGGCATGCGTTCGTCCAGCTTCCGCCAGCCCTTGCCCGACGCACTGCTGCAGCGCATGTCGAAGGGCTATGCGCGTGCGTCGGACGGCGAGGTGAAGCCCTACGAGTTCATCAGCCTGGCGCCCGCTGGCAGCCTGGCGTCCACCGGTGCGGACATGGCGCGCTTCATGATCGCGCACCTGCAGCGCGGCGCGTACGGCGACGCGCGCATCCTGTCTGAAGCCACGGCCGAGCAGATGCACGGCACCGGGCAGGCCTCGGTGGGGCCGCTGAACCGGATGATGCTCGGCTTCTACGAGACTACAGTGAACGGTCGCCGCGCGATCGCGCATGGCGGCGACACGCGCTGGTTCCACAGCGACCTGCAATTGTTCCCGGACGATGGCTTCGGCGTGTTCGTGTCGATCAACAGCACCGGCAACGACGGCGCCACCCATCGCCTGCGTGCAGCGCTCACGCGCGGACTGGTCGATCGCTACCTGCCGGGCCCCGGTCCGGAAGACACCGGCATGGACGAGGCGACCGCACGCGAGCAGGCCGCGCAGATCGCCGGCAGCTACGCCAGCAGCCGCCGCCCGGACAGCAGCCTGCTGTCGCTGGTCGGCTTGCTGGGCCAGGTGAAGGTGGTGCCCAACGACGATGGCACGATCACCGTGTCGATGCTGCAGGGCGCGTCGGGCGCGCCGAAGAAGTGGCGGCTGATCGCGCCCTATGTGTGGCAGGACACCACAGGCAACGACCGCCTTGCCGCCGAAGTCGTGGACGGGCGCGTGGTCCGCTTCAGCGCCGAGCCCTATGCCGCGATCATGGTCTTCGACCGCATCACCGGCTTGCACGTGGTGGCGCTGCCGCTGCTCGTCGCCAGCCTGCTGGTACTGCTGCTGACCGTGTTTGCATGGCCGGTGTCGGCGCTGGTGCGCCGCTACTATCGCGTGCCCTACGCGCTGCAGGGCGCGGATGCACGCGCGCATCGCCTGATCCGCATCGTCGCGCTGCTGGTGTCGCTGGCGGTCATCGCCGCGTTCGGCCTGGTGGTCTGGATGATGGCGGACTTGCCGCGGCTGGGCGCCTCCAGCGATGGGCTGGTCAACCTGGTGCGCCTGTTCGCCACCGTGGTGCTGCCGCTGGGTGCGCTGGCGTCGCTGTGGAATGCATGGCAGGTGCTGCGCAGCCGCCGTCGCGTGTGGGCCAAGCTGTGGAGCGTGCTGATCGCACTGGCCTGCCTGTTCCTGCTGTGGCTGGGCTTCGCCTACCACCTGTTCGGCTACGGCGCGTACTACTGATCGCTGCACGGCCGGTCGCGTGCGCGACCGGCCTTCCTCCACTTACCTGTCATGAAAGGAGCACGCGTGCCTGCCGTGCCGGTCCAGCTCGAGCTGCACAACGAACCCCTGCCGATGTCGGCGCCGTTCCGCATCGCCGGCCACGTGTTCGAGGCGATGCCGGCGACCGTGGTCACCCTGCGCGACGGCGCGCTGACCGGTCGCGGCGAAGCGGCCGGCGTGTACTACAACGACGATCATCCCGACACCATGATCGCGACGCTGGAAGCATTGCGCGAACGCATCGAGGCCGGGCTGGACCGCGACACGCTGCGTACCCTGCTGCCCGCCGGCGGCGCACGCAATGCGCTGGACGCCGCGCTATGGGAACTCGAATCGAAGCGTAGCGGCCTGCCCGTGTGGCAGCTCGCCGGGCTGGACGGCGTGCACCCGCTGCTGACCACCTTCACCGTCGGCGCGGACGATCCCGGAACGATGGCCGCACGCGCCGACGCCTACGTGCAGGGCCCGATGCAGGCGCGCGCGCTGAAGCTGAAACTCACTGGCGACGCGGCACTCGACAGTGCGCGGCTGCACGCGGTGCGCGCGCGCTGCCCGGGGCAGTGGATCGGCGTGGACGCCAACCAGGGCTACGACGGCAATACGCTGCCGCAACTGCTGCCTGCCTTGCGCGACACCGGCGTGGCGCTGCTGGAGCAACCGTGCGTGCGCGGTCGCGAGCGTGAACTCGATGGCATCGCGCGCGCGATGCCGTTCGCCGCCGACGAAAGCATCCTCGACCTCGCCGAACTCGAGGCGCGGCACCACCGCTTCGACGTGATCAACATCAAGCTCGATAAGTGCGGCGGCCTCACCGAAGGCCTGCTGATGGCGCGGCGCGCGCGCGAACTGGGCAAACAGGTCATGGTCGGCAACATGTGCGGCACCAGCCTCGCCGCGGCACCGGCGTTCGTGCTGGGCCAGCTGTGCGACGTGGTCGACCTCGACGGCCCGACCTTCCTGAAACAGGACTGCACGCCCGGCGTGGTCTATCGCGATGGCCATGTCACCTGTCCCGAGAACGTCTGGGGCGCAGCGGCCACGACATGACGCCGCCCGTCGCCACCTCGCTGGTCCCGGCCGACAACGCCTTCGCGCTGCTGGCGGTGTTCTTCCTGCTGGCGGCGGTGGGTGCGGGACTGGAGAAGACGGCGGTCGGCCGCCGCGTGTCCGGGGTGATGGTGGTGATCGCGCTGGCGATCGCGCTGGCGCACTTCAACGTGATCCCGTCGTCGGCGCCGGTGTACGGCGTCATCTGGACCTGGCTGGTGCCGCTGGCGATCGCGCTGTTCCTGCTGCGCGCGGACCTGGTGGGCATCGTCATCGAAGGTGGGCGCACCCTGGTCGCGTTCCTGTTCGGCGCGGCCGGCGTGGTGGCCGGTGCCTGGCTCGGTGCGCGCCTGCTCGACCTGGGACCGTTCGAGGCCGAGTACGCCGGCGTATTCAGCGCCACCTACATCGGCGGTTCGCTCAACTACGCGGCCGTCGCCGAAGCCGTCGGTTTCCGCGATCCGTCGGCGCTGGCGACCGGCGTGGCCATCGACAACGTGGTCGGCTTGGGCTACCTGCTGCTGGTGGGTGCGGCGGCGACGTGGTCGGTGTTCCGCAGTCGCTTCGCGTGGCGTGCGGAGCTGCTCGAAGGCGGTGCCAGCGACGCGCCCGAAGCGCAGCGCGCGCCGACGATCATCGACCTGTCGCTGGCACTCGGGCTGGCGGCGCTGGCTTGCGCCGGCGGCATGGCGATCGCGGCACGGCTGGGGCAGGCCCCTTACGCCATCCTCTACATCACATTGCTGATGGTGGCCATCGCCACGCTGGGCCGGCGCTGGCTGCAGGCGATCGCCGGGCCGGAACTGGCGGCGATGCTGTTCATGTACCTGTTCTTCGCGATGCTCGGCGCGGGCGCGGACCTTGGCGCGATGGCCGGCGCGGCGCCTGCGCTGTTCGCCTACGTGCTGGTGATCTTCGCGGTGCACGTGGTGTTCATCCTTGCCGGGGCGCGGCTGTGCCGGCTCAACCATGGCGAAATCGTCATCGCGTCCACGGCCTGCATCGGCGGTCCGCCGATCGCCATCGCGTTCGCGGTGCTGTTCGGCTGGCGCCGGCTGGCGGTACCGGCGGTGGCGACCGGCGTGCTTGGCTACGTGCTGGGCAACTTCGTCGGCATCGGCCTGTACGAGGTGGTCGGCGGATGAGCGCCGCCAGACCCTGGGCACGCCGCAACCTGTTTGCCTTCAATGGGAGCACGCACATGCACCGACCGACCACTGGCCTGCTGACGGCCGCCCTGATCGCCGCGCTCTCCGCGTGCACCGCCACGCCAATCGCGGCGGAAGACGACAGCCACTACGACCTGCTGATCCGCAACGGCGCGGTGTACGACGGCAGCGGCGCGCCGCCGCAACGGGTGGACGTGGCCGTACGCGGCGACCGGATCGCGGCACTGCTGCCCGCCGGCAGCGAAGCAACCGCCGGGCGCGTGCTCGACGCCCGGGGCCGCGCGGTGTCGCCCGGCTTCATCAATACGCTGAGCTGGGCGACCGAATCGCTGATCGAGGACGGCCGCGGGCTCAGCGATACCAAGCAGGGCGTCACCCTGGAGATCTTCGGCGAGGGCTGGTCGATGGGTCCGGTCAATGCCGCGATGAAGGCCGACGCACTCAGGCAGCAGGGCGACATCCGCTACGACATCCCGTGGACCACGCTGGGCGGTTACCTGGAATTCCTGGAGCAGCGCGGCGTCACGCCCAACGTCGCCTCCTTCATCGGCGCCACGACCGTGCGCATCCATGCGCTGGGCGAGGACGACGTGACCCCGACGGCGGAACAGCTCGCCGGCATGCAGGACCTCGTGCGCGAGGCGATGCGCGAAGGCGCGCTGGGCGTCGGCAGTTCGCTGATCTATCCGCCGGCCACCTTCGCCAGCACCGACGAACTGATCGCGCTGGCCAGTGCCGCCGCGGAAAGCGGCGGTGGCTATGTCTCGCACATCCGCAGCGAAGCCGACCGCTTCCTCGAAGCGCTGGACGAAACCATCGCCATCGCCCGCGCCACCGGGCAGCGCGCCGGCGTGTACCACCTCAAGGCCGCCGGCCAGCAGAACTGGCCGAAGATGGCGCAGGCCATCGCCAGGATCGAAGCCGCGCGCGCGGAAGGGCTGCAGGTCAGTGCCGACATGTACGCCTATCCCGCGGGTGCGACCGGGCTGACCGCCAGCCTGCCGCCGTGGGTGCAGGCCGGCGGGCACGACGCAATGGTTGCGCGCCTGCGCGATCCCGCGATCCGCGCCCGGGTGCTGGCCGAGATGCGCGACCCGGCGGTCGATTGGGAGAACCTGCGCCTGTTGGCCGGTTCCGACGACCGCCTGCTGCTGATCGACTTCCGCAACGAAGCACTGAAGCCGCTGGCCGGACGCACCCTGGCCGACGTGGCGCGCGAACGCGGCGCCAGCGCCGAGGACACGCTGATCGACCTGGTCCTCGAGGACGACTCGCGCGTGGGCGCGGCGTACTTCCTGATGAGCGAGGAGAACGTCGAGCTCGGGCTGAAGCAGCCGTGGGTGACGCTGGGCTCGGATGCCGCGTCCTCGGCGGCCGAGGGCGTGTTCCTGAGGTCGAGCGCGCACCCGCGCGGCTACGGCAATTTCGCGCGCTTCCTGGGCCACTACGTACGCGATCGCGGGCTGATGCCACTGGAAGAGGGCATCCGCCGCCTGACCGGCCTGCCGGCGCGCTACTGGAAGCTGCGCGACCGCGGCTGCCTGCAGCCGGGCTGCCATGCCGACATCGTGGTCTTCGACCCGGCCACCATCACCGACCACGCCACCTTCGACCGTCCGCAGCAGTACGCCAGCGGCGTCCACGACGTCTTCGTCAACGGCGTGCAGGTCCTGCGCGACGGCGAGCACACCGGCGCCACCCCGGGTCGAGTCGTCCGCGGGCCGGGCTGGACGGGGCAGGGTGCCGACGCCGCCATCGACTGACGCACTCAGGATCGTGAATTTCCGAATGAGTTGACAATTCTCTGATTAGGACGATGATGCCTGATCAGGACGTTCCTGCCCGCGCAATACGCCTGCCGGGACGACACACCACTGCCGCTACACCGCCCGGGGGAGACCAGCCATGCACGCCCATCCATCCACGCCAGCCCGGCAACGCACGCCGCTCAGCCTTGCGATCCTCGGCGTCCTCGCCTGCTTGGCCGCACCGCCGCTACTGGCACAGGACACCGCCACCGGCGAGGCGTCCGCCAACCGCGATGCCGAGAACCTGGACACGGTGGTGGTGACCGCCAACAAGCGCGTGGAGAACGTGCGCGAGGTGGGGGCGTCGATCAGCGTGATCGGCGAACGCCAGCTGGAAAACCTCGGTGCGGTGTCGCTGTCCGACTACGCCGCGTTCATCCCGGGGCTTCAGGTGCAGAGCAACGGCAGCCCCGGCCTGACCCGGGTGTCGCTGCGGGGCGTCGCGGCGCTGTCGTCGGGCGCGACGGTCTCCACCTACATCGACGAAGTGCCGGTCGGCTCCAGCGGCATCTACCAGGGCGCGAGCACGCTGATGCTCGACCTGTTGCCTTACGACATCAGCCGCATCGAAGTGCTGCGCGGTCCGCAGGGGACGTTGTACGGCGCGGGCGCGATCGGCGGCCTGATGAAATACGTGACGCGTCCGGCCGAGGCCTACGAGGCGGAGGCGCGCGTCGGCCTTGGCCTGCGCAGCGTAGCCGGTGGCGAGCAGGACTGGAACGCGCGCTTCGGCGCCACCCTGCCGCTGCAGCAGGATCGGCTGGGGCTGAGCCTGAGCTTCGCGCGCAACGGCCTGCCCGGTTACACCGACAACGCCGTGGACGGGCGTGAGGACATCAACAGCGGCGAACAGATCGGCGCGCGTGCGGCGCTGTCGTGGACCGGCGATGCCTTCGACGCCACCGTGTCGATGCTGCACCAGAGCATCCGCAGCGACGACCGTGCGGGCGTTGCGCTGGACCCGGACACGCAGGTGCCGCTGTTCGGCGACCAGGTCGACCTGGCCTGGCAGCCGCGTCCGTTCGAGAAGGACCTGACGCTGTTCTCGCTCAGCCTCGACTGGAACCTTGGCTGGGGCAACTTCGTCTCCGCGACCGGCTGGTCCGACACCAGCACCGTCGACCAGATCGACTCGACTGTGCAATTCGGCGAGGTGGCGAACCTGCTGCTGGGCCTGCCCGAGCCGGGCAGCTCGTTCGTGCGCTACAGCTACGACATGGAAAAGGTGACGCAGGAGTTCCGCCTGCAATCGGACAGCGGCGGCGCGTTCGAGTGGATGGTCGGCGCGTTCTACACCAAGGAAGACGCCATGCAGAGCCAGGTCGCCTGGCTGGGCCAGCGCGACGGAACGCCGTTGCCGGCGCCGTTCGACAGCATGTTCGGCACGCTGGCGGTCATCAACCTGCCCAGCACCTACGAGGAATTCGCGCTGTTCGCCAACGCCTCATGGCGGTTCGGCGAGCGCTTCAAGCTCGATGCGGGCGTGCGCCAGGCGCGCAACGACCAGTGGTTCAGCCAGAACGTACCGGAGGGCATCCTGGCGCCGATCGGCGAGACGCCCGGCGAATCCAGCGAGACCGTCACCACCTGGAGCGTCAGCCCGCAGTTCAAGCTGTCCGAAGACGCGATGATCTACGCACGCGTCGCCACCGGCTACCAGCCGGGCGGCCCCAACGTGGCGTTGCCGGGCATGCCGCCGAGCGTCGACTCGTCGATGCTCGACAGCTACGAGATCGGCGTGAAGTCGCAGTTCGCCGACCGTCGCGTGACCGTGGACGTGTCGGCCTTCCGCATCGACTGGGACGACATCCAGGTCGCGTCGTCGTTCAACGGCGTCGGTGGACTGGTCAACGGCGGTGAAGCGACCAGCCAGGGCGTCGAGCTGACCACCCTGTTCCGCGCCACCGAAGGGCTCACGCTGGGCTTCAACGCGGCCTACACCGATGCCAGCATCAAGAACGATTTTGCCGCCACGGTGATTCCGCAGGGCGCGTTCGACGTGGTGCTCAACACCGGCCTCGCCGGCGACCGCATGCCGTACACGCCGAAGCTGTCGTGGTCGGGTACGGCGGAATACGCCTTCTCGACTGCGACCGGGCTCAATGGCCAAGTCGGTGCCGCGGTACGTTGGGTGGGTGATCGCGTGAACGACACCACCGAGCGCCAGCGCGTCACTGCGCCGGGCGATCCGTCCACGATCCTGCAGGAAGAGATCACCCTGCCGCTGGAACTCGACAGCTACCGCTCGATGGACCTGTACGCCGGCGTCGGCAAGGGCAACTGGGGCGTGCGTGCCTTCGTCAACAACGTCACCGGCGAGAAGGCCTGGTCGTCGATGGCGCTGGTGGCCGGCGCCCTGACCGGGGCGCCGTCGCACATCGGCGCAGTGCCGATCCAGCCGCGCACCTTCGGCCTGGAGTTCGATGTCCGCTTCTGATCGGCCCGCCTGATACGAACGCCGTCCGCACAGGCGGACGGCGCCCGCCCGCGCAAGGACCCGAGCGTCACCGCATGCAGACCGCTGCCCACGTACTGCGCGAAGCCGACCCGCTTCCGCAACCCTACCTGCTGTTCCTCGGCGACGTGGTCGAGCCCGGCTACGCGAAGACAGCGTTCGGCCTGCGCGACTGGGCGCGCGAGCGCTGCGTGGGCGAATTCGCGTGCGAGGGCGCCAAGGTCAGCGCGGGCCTGCCGGCGATGACGCCGGCGCAGGCGCGGATGTCCGGCGCGAAGGCAATGGTGATCGGTGTCGCCAATCCCGGTGGCCGCATCCCGGCGAGTTGGGTGCCGCAGCTGGTGCAGGCGCTCGAGGCCGGGCTGGATCTCATCGGTGGCATGCACGCCCGGTTGTCGGGCATCGAGCCGCTGCGCAACGCGGCGCTGGTGCTGGGGCGACGCCTGATCGACGTGCGCGATCCGCCCGCCGCCATCGCCGTGGCCAGTGGCCGCAAGCGGAGCGGCAAGCGCCTGCTCACGGTCGGCACCGATTGCGCGCTGGGCAAGAAGTACACCGCGCTGACGCTGGCGCGCGAGCTGCGTGCGCGCGGTATCGACGCGGATTTCCGCGCCAGCGGGCAGACCGGCATCCTGATCGCGGGCGAGGGCATGCCGCTGGATGCGGTGGTGGTGGATTTCGCCGCCGGTGCCGCGGAGACGCTGTCGCCCGACGCCGACCCCGCGCACTGGGACGTGATCGAAGGCCAGGGTTCGCTGTTCCATCCCGCCTACGCGGGCGTGTCGATGGCCTTGCTGCACGGCAGCCAGCCCGACGTGGTGGTCGTCTGCCACCAGCCCGGGCGTACGCACGTGCTCGGCTATCCCGGCTTCGCGATGCCGTCGCTGGAAGACACCATCGAACTCACGCTGCGCCTCGGTGCGCGCACCAATCCCGCGATCCGCTGCGCCGGCATCAGCCTCAACACGGGCGAACTGGACGCCGACGCTGCGCAGCGCGTGATCGAGGACACCGGATCCCGCCTCGGCCTGCCGGTGGCCGATCCCATCCGCGGCGGCGATGCGCTGTCGCGGCTGGTCGATGCCTGCCTGGCCTGAGCGCAGGCAGCGGGCAGGGCGATGAGCGCACGTCCCGGCCCCACGTGGTTCCAGCGCTTCCTGCTGCCGGGGCTGGCGTTCAAGGGCTTCGTGATCGGCGGTGGCTATGCCACGGGGCGAGAGCTGGCCGAATTCTTCCTGCCTGTGGGTGCGCAGGGCGGGTTGCTGGGGCTGCTGCTGACGATGGTGGTGTGGAGCGTGGTCTGCGCGTTGACCTTCGCGCTGGCGCACGCGACGACCAGCCGCGACTATCGCGCGTTCTTCCTGGTGTTGCTGGGGCGGGGCGCGGTGTTGTTCGAGCTGGCATACATCGCGCTGATGGTACTGATCCTGGCCGTGTTCGGCGCCGCCGCCGGTGCGCTGGTGTCGGCGATGACCGGGCTGCCGCCCCTGGCCGGCACGCTGGCGCTGATGGTCGCCATTGCGACGGTGGTGGCGCTCGGCAATCGTTCGGTGGAGCGGCTGTTCGGCTGGGCTTCATTGCTGCTGTACGCGGTGTACTTCCTGTTCATCGTGTTCGCGGTGCAGGCCTTCGGCGACCGCATCGTGGACGCGGTCGCCACGCCGCAGCCGCGCACGGGCTGGGTGCAGGGCGGGCTGACCTATGCCTGCTACAACGTGGTCGGTGCGGTGGTGGTGCTGCCGATGCTGCGCCACCTGCGTCACCGTCGCGATGCGGTGGTGGCGGGCCTGCTGGCCGGCCCGCTGGCGATCCTGCCGGCGATCGCGTTCTTCGCCTGCATGCTGGCGTGGATGCCGCAGGTGGCCTCGCAGCCGCTGCCGGCCGATTACCTGCTGCAGCAGATGCAGCGCCCGCTGTTCCACGTCGCGTTCCAGGCGATGATCTTCGCCGCACTGCTGGAGAGCGGCGTGGGTGCGGTACATGCCGTCAATGAGCGCGTCGCCACGGCATGGCGTGCACGGCGCGGCACGGCGCTGTCCGGCACGATGCGGCTCGGCATCGCAGGCGTGGTGCTGGTCGGTTCGATCTTCATCGCCCAGCGCTTCGGCCTGGTCGCCCTGATCGCCAACGGCTACCGTGCGCTGGCGTGGCTGATCCTGTTCGTGTACGTGCTGCCGCTGCTGACCGTGGGCGCTTGGCGCCTGTGGCAGGTCCGCAGCGGTGCGCATCCTCATCTCGTATCGAAGGAATAGCGACATGAAGCTGCCTGTATTGCCGCGCGTGATCGCAGCCGTCGTGCTGCTGTCGACTGCATGGGTAGCGTCCGCCACGCCGCCGGAAGGCTTCGACGATCGCGTGCGCGCCGCCATGCAGGGGCGCGACGTGCCGGGCATGGCGATCGCCATCGTCGAGGACGGACGGATCGTGCATGCGAAGGGCTACGGCGTGCGTGCGCTGGGCGCGAGCGAAGCGGTCGATGCCGATACGATCTTCCCGACTGGCTCGACCGGCAAGGCGGTGACCGCGGCGGCGCTGGCGATCCTGGTCGACGACGGCAAGCTTGGCTGGGACGACAGGGTCATCGACCACCTGCCGGACTTCCGCATGTTCGACCCGTGGGTCACGCGCGAGATGACCGTGCGCGACCTGCTGGTGCATCGCAGCGGCCTGGGGCTGGGGGCAGGGGACCTGCTGTTCATCCCGCGCACCACGCGCAGCCGCGCCGACATCGTGCGCGCGCTGCGCCACATCCAGCCCGCGACGAGTTTCCGCAGCGGTTACGCGTACGACAACATCCTGTACATCGTTGCCGGCGAAGTGGTGGCGGCAGCCAGCGGGAAGGCCTGGGAAGCGTTCGTGCGCGAGCGCATCTTCCAGCCGCTGGGCATGGCGACCGCAGCCAGTCACGAGGAAGATCGCTTCGCCACCGCCAACCGCGCGCAGCCGCACGCGCGCCTGCATCCGAAACTGCGCGGCCTGGGCGCGCAGGTGATGCTGCCCGAGCGCGAAGGCCTCGGGCAGGTCGGCGCACCCGCCGGCGGGCTGTCGTGGAGCGCCAATGATTTCGCGCGCTGGCTACAGGTGCAGGTGGCGCGCGGCGCATTGCCCGGCGACGGCGACCGCCGGCTCTGGAGCGAGACGCAGGCGCGCGAGATGTGGACGCCGCAGGTCAACGTGCCGATCCGGCCGTTCCCGGCGCCGATCGCCGACATCACCCCGCAGTTTTCCGGCTATGCGCTGGGCTGGAACGTGCAGGACTACCGCGGCGTGAAGGTGGTGCAGCACGGCGGCGCGGTGTTCGGCGTCCTGGCGTTCGCGCTGCTGGTACCGGAGCGCAACCTCGCCATCTCGCTGCAGATCAACGCCGAAGACGTCGACGTACTGCGCGGCCTGGGCTACGAACTGCTCGACCATTACCTGGGTTTCGAATCGCGCGACTGGGTAGGCGCGTTCGGCGAGTGGAACCGGCAGCGGCTCCATGGTGGCCTGGCGCTGCTGGACGCGACCGGCACGCAGGCACGCGCGGCATCGCGCCCCTCGCTGCCGCTGGCCGGCTACGCCGGTCGCTATGCCGACGCGTGGTATGGCCCGATCACGCTGGCGATGCGCGATCGCGCGTTGCGCATGGATTTCCTGCAGACGCCGGGCATGGCCGGCACCCTCACGCACTGGCAGTACGACACCTTCCGCGTCGACTGGGACGACCGCTCGATCGAGCCCGCGTACGCGACCTTCGCGCTGGATGCCGATGGCAAGGTCGAGCGGATCACGATGAAGGCGGTCTCGCCGCTGGCCGACTTCAGCTACGACTACCACGACCTGCTGTTCGTGCCGAAGCCGGAGTAGTTCAGTCATCTCCGCTGCATAACCGTCATCCCCGCGTAGGCGGGGACCCATGGACGTTGGTTCTCGTGGGTCTCCTGCTGGGCCTGGGAAAGTGGTCGCTGGCGCAGGCCCGGTGCCGCCGCAAGTCGCGGCCCGATATCCGCCTGGTTGCGACGGCACCGCGCCTGCGCTGGAGAGTTCCGGTGCCCTCCCGGAAAAGCCGCTTGCGCGCCTCCCCGCTTGCCGGCCAGTTCGCGGTGAAAATTGGGTACGCCGGTCGGGCGCCACGCCGACCAAGCGGATATCGGGTCGCGACTCGGTGTGGGGCCCGACAGGCGTCGTGCCGATGTCCGGGTTTGGTGCTATGCGCTCACTGGAGCGAGCCAGGCAGCGATGGCTATGGAACGGCAACCATGCGTGTGCGCCGACCGCGGCGACAGATTTCGCGTGCAACCTACTTCCGGGCCAGCTTCGCGTTCAACAGCTCCGCCAGCCGGATGCCACCCAACTGCACCTGCCGCTCCGCCGTCGCCAGGTTGGCGCGCAGGTAATCGTCGCCGACATTGCGGTTGTCCGGATAGAAGCCCGGTTGCAGCACGATGCGGCAGGCCTCGCCCGCCCACTGCGCCGGCGCCACCGCCGAAAATTCGACCGCCGGCACGGACGGCCGGGTGATCCGCAGCCACCAGTAGTGGACCGTTTCGTCCAGGCCGCGCGAGCGCAGCACCGGCGTATCCCACAGCGCATGCAGGTTGGTGCCGCGTCCGGCGTGCTGGACCTGGAAGGTATTGCCGCCGCGATCACGGGCGAACCCGGCGTGCAGCGGCTGGTGCACGTCGCCGACGAAGTGGACCACGAACTTCAGCGCCTGCAGGCGTTCGGCGTCGCTGCGCGCGGGGTCGGCCAGGATCGCCGCCTGCGCGTTGATCGCCTCGACGACGCAGTTGCCGTCGCGGCAGTCGCGCGCGGCCTCGTAGGCGCAGTCGTG
The DNA here is from genome assembly GCF_004357985.1 of Luteimonas aestuarii. Taxonomy (GTDB): domain Bacteria; phylum Pseudomonadota; class Gammaproteobacteria; order Xanthomonadales; family Xanthomonadaceae; genus Luteimonas; species Luteimonas aestuarii. The sequence goes on from NZ_SMTF01000002.1 coordinate 186,901, forward strand.
TTCGCCGATGTTGACATAGTGCCAGGTGGAAGAACGGCGACCCAGGTCGGGATCACGCTCGCGCAGCTCGTCGGCCCAGGTGGCCACGTCGGCCAGCGAGGCGTGCCGTTCCGTCGCCAGCAGGCGCAGCGCTTCGGCGCGCGCTTCGGGCGTGAGCTGGTACTCGGCCAGCCGGGCGACGAGGCGATGCCCCAGCGGCCCCCAGGCCGACGCCGGCCAGGGCGCCGCGAGCAGCAGGACGATGCAGAGCAAGGTGGTCAGGCGAGACATGCCGGTATGTTACCGGCATGTCGATGACCGCCGCGTCCGCGGCGTGGCTCAGAACTTCGTCACCCAGGCCACGCCGTAGACCAGTGGGTCGATCTCGGCCTTGCCGATCTTCACGCCGTCGACCGAGACGTCGCTGCCGATGTCGATCCAGCGCGCATCGAGCCGCAGCGCGCTGCGCTGGCCGATGGCGAAGTCCACGCCGACGTGCGCGGCCAGGCCCCAGGAGTCGTCGAGCTTCAGGCGCGTGCCGGTCAGTGCGCCGGTCGTGCCTTCGCTGAAGAAGGTGGTGTAGTTGACGCCGGCGCCGACGAAAGGCGTGGCCTTGCTGGCGTTCGCGAAGTGGTACTGCAGCGACACGGTGGGGGGCAGGTGCCTGGCGCTGCCGACCTTGCCGACGCCGCGGATGTCGATGTCGTGCTGGAACGGCAGCGCGGCCAGCACCTCGATGCCGACGTTGTCGCGCAGGAAGTACTCGACGGTGATCGTCGGGCGGACGCTGCTGCCGATTTCGGTCGGAGGCAGCGGGCCGAGGCCCAGCGCGGTGGCGTCGAGGCGGCCGCTGTCCGACTTCGGATCGACGTTGTGCACGCCCAGGCCGAGCGTCCAGTCGCCCCTGGACTGGGCTGTCGCGGGGGCTGCCACGGCCATGGCGGCCGTGAGCAGGAGGAGGGGAGGCAGGCAGGTCTTCATCGCGGGGTCCCTGGAGTGGAATGGCGTGAATCTGCGCCTTTGCGGGCTGCCGCACCTTGATCCGGATCATTGCGCGCGACGGCCGCAATCGTGGCGGCGGCCCACTGCCACGGCTGCTAAAATGGCCGTCTTCCCCACCACGCTCCGGGAGCAGTGCGACATGGCGATCAAGGTAGGCATCAACGGCTTCGGCCGCATCGGGCGCAACGTGCTGCGTGCGGCCTTGCAGAACTTCGACGGCGACATCGAGATCGTCGCGATCAACGACCTGCTCGACCCGGACTACCTGGCCTACATGCTGCAATACGACTCGGTGCACGGCCGCTTCAAGGGCACGCTGGCGGTCGAGGGCAACACCCTGGTGGTCAACGGCAGGAAGATCCGCCTGACCCAGGAGCGCGACCCGGCCAACCTGAAGTGGGGCGAAGTGGGCGCCGACGTGGTGATCGAATCCACCGGCCTGTTCCTGACCAAGGAGACCGCGCAGAAGCACCTCGACGCCGGTGCGAAGAAGGTGATCCTGAGCGCGCCGTCGAAGGACGACACGCCGATGTTCGTCTACGGCGTCAACGACAAGACCTACAAGGGCGAGGCCATCGTTTCGAACGCTTCGTGCACCACCAACTGCCTGGCGCCGATCGCCAAGGTGCTCAACGACAAGTGGGGCATCAAGCGCGGCCTGATGACCACCGTGCATGCCGCCACCGCCACGCAGAAGACCGTCGATGGCCCCAGCAGCAAGGACTGGCGCGGTGGCCGCGGCATCCTCGAGAACATCATTCCGTCCAGCACCGGCGCGGCCAAGGCCGTGGGCGTGGTCATCCCGGCGCTCAACAAGAAGCTCACCGGCATGGCGTTCCGCGTGCCGACCAGCAACGTCTCGGTGGTCGACCTGACGGTCGAGCTGGACAAGGCCGCCAGCTACGACGAGATCAAGGCCGAGATGAAGGCGCAGAGCGAAGGCGCGCTGAAGGGCATCCTGGGCTACACCGAGGACAAGGTGGTGGCCACCGACTTCATCGGCGAGACCTGCACCTCGGTGTTCGACGCCGATGCCGGCATCGCGCTGGACCCCACCTTCGTCAAGCTGGTCAGCTGGTACGACAACGAGTGGGGCTATTCCAACAAGTGCCTGGAGATGGTGCGGGTGGTCGCGGGCAAGTGACCTGCCGGTAGCCCGTCGCGATACCCGAAGCCCCGCAGCCGCGGGGCTTCTTGTTTTCCGGCGGGGCGCGGCTATGGTGGCGGTCGCCGCATCGATGCGGCTGGAGGAGGGGGCGCGTGGAAGGGATCCTGGTCTTGCTGGTGTTGGCCGTACTGGCGATCCCGGTGCTGCTGATCGTGGCACTGGTGTCGGTGAGTGGACTGAAGCAGCGCGTGCGCCTGCTGGAGGAGTCGCAAGAGGCCTTGCGTGCGGCGTTGGCCGCGCTGGCGTCGACGCCGCGTGCGCCGATGCGACCGCCAGCGGCCGAGGTCGCGCCGACGCCCGCGCCACCATCCGCGCCGGCACCTGAAACGTCCCCCGCGCCGTCATCGGTGCAGCGCCCGCCGCCCGCGCCCGCCACGCCGCCTCGCACGATGCAGGCCGCGGCGCCCGCGCCCGGGCGCGTTGCAGCGACCGCGCCGCCGCCATCCGAACCGCAGCCGCCCGGCGTGGTCGAGATCGCTGCGCGGGTGGTCAAGCGCTGGTTCACCACCGGCAACGTGCCGGTCAAGGTGGGCATGCTGGTGCTGTTGGCCGGCGTGGCCTCGCTGCTCAAGTACGCCAGCGACCAGGGCTGGCTGACCCTGCCGCCCGAGCTGCGCCTGGCCGGCGTGGCCGCCGCGGCCCTGGCCGGGCTGGTGTTCGGCTGGCGCCAGCGCGCGCAGCGTCCTGCGTTCGCACTGGCACTGCAGGGCGGCGCGATCGGCATCCTGCTGCTGGTCGTGTTCGCCGCGTTCAAGATCTTCGGCCTGCTTCCGGCCGTGGCTGCGTTTGCGCTCAGCGTGCTGCTGATCGCCGGACTGGGCGTGCTGGCGGTGCTGCAGGATTCGCGCACGCTGGCGGTGCTCGGCGTACTGGCGGGCTTCCTCGCGCCGATCTGGCTGTCCACCGGCAGCGGCAACCACGTCGCGCTGTTTTCGTACTACGCGGTGCTCAACGCGGCGATCTTCGGCATCGCCTGGTTCAAGTCGTGGCGGGTGCTGAACCTGCTGGGCTTCGCCTTCACCTGGGGCATCGGCCTGCTGTGGGGGGTGCTGTCGTACACGCCGGACAAGCTGTCGAGCACGCAGCCGTTCCTGCTGCTGTTCTTCGCCTTCTACCTGCTGATCCCGATCCTGCACGCGCGTCGCCGCCCCGCCAGTCGCCGCGACCTGATCGACGGCTGCATCGTGTTCGGCACGCCGTTGATCGCTTTCTCGCTGCAGGCCGCGCTGCTGGAAGGCGAGCGCCTGCCATTGGCCTTCTGCGCGCTGGGCTTGGCGGCGCTGTATGCCGCCTTGGCGTGGTGGCTGAGGCGGCGCGAGGGCTCCCCGGTCTTGCTGCAGGCGTATGCGCTGCTGGCCGTAGGCTTCGCCACGCTGTCGGTGCCGCTGGCGCTGTCGGCCAGCGCCACCGCCGCGGTGTTCGCGCTGGAAGGTGCCACGCTGGTCTGGCTGGGCCTGCGCCAGCAACGCGCCTTGCCGCAGTGGACGGGACTGGGCTTGCAACTGGCCGCAGCGGTGGCGTTTGCCATCGCGTTCGATGGCAGCCCGGGCGCCGGGTTCGCCGTCGCCAATGCGGTGTTCATGGGTGGGCTGCTGATCGCGCTGGCCGGGTTTGCCAGTGCGTGGAGCTATCGCGATGCGGGTCGTCGCGAGCCTGCGCTGATGTACTACCTCTGGGGCCTGGCCTGGTGGTGCGGCAACGCCCTGCAGGAGATCGAGGCGTTCGTGGCGATCGATGCGCGTGCCGATGCCACGCTCGCCTTCGTCGCGCTCAGCGGCTGGCTGGCCGCGGAATTGCATCGCTTGCGTCCGGCACGGGCGCTGGCGCTGACCACGCTGGCCGGCTTGCTGGCAGCGATTCCGCTCGCGTTCGCGCAAAGCGCCGCGCACGCGCATCCGTTCGCGGGCCATGGCGTGTGGGCGTGGCTGGTGTTCGCGGTGCTGGGCGTGCGCAGCCTGGTGTGCCTGCGCGCTGGCGACGACCGCAGCGCGGACTGGGCGCAGTTCGCGTGGTGGCTGGTGTGGCCGGTGGTGGCATCGCTGTTCTGCCTGTGGCTGGCGATGCATTTCGAACTGGCGCTCGGCTGGCGCTTGATGCTGGCGGTGCTGCCGTGGCTCGCGCTGGTCGCCGCGTCGATCTGGCGCTGGTCGTGGCTGTCCGCGCCGCGGGGTGCGGGGTTCGATGCATATCGCATGGCGTTGCAGTCGGTGCTGTTCGCCGTCATCGCGGCGTGGTGGGGCACGACCCAGTTCGCGCCTGGCGGCAGTGCGCCGCTGCCGTGGCTGCCGCTGCTCAATCCAATGGAGCTGGCGCAGCTGGCGGTGCTGGCGCTGGCCGCGCAGTGGTTGTGGCGCGAAGCCGCCCCCGCCGCGCTGGTGCGACTGCGCGTGCCGCTGCTGTCGCTCGCCGGGTTCGTGTTCGTCACCGTGGTCACGCTGCGCGCGGTGCATCATTGGGGCGGCATCGCATGGGATGATGGACTGGTCTCGTCCAGCCTGGCGCAGACCAGCCTGACCGTGGTGTGGAGCCTGCTGGGCGTGGTCGGCTGGATCGTCGGTTCGCGCCGCGGCCAGCGCATGCTGTGGCTGGCGGGCGCGGTGCTGATGGGCGTGGTGCTGGCGAAACTCGTGCTGGTCGATCGCCAGCACCTGGGCAACCTGCTGGGCATCGGCTCGTTCATCGCCTACGGCCTGCTGTGTACGCTGGTGGGGTATTTCGCGCCGGCACCGCCGCGTGCGGACGCGCAACCCGAGGAGGACGCGGCATGACGAGGTGGCAACGGCTGGGCCTGGTGGGGCTGTCGGCACTGGCGGCGGGCGGTGCGATCGCAGCGGTCGCGGCCGATTACGCCTGGCAATGGGCACTGGCGCCACAGGCCGGCGACAGCGGTGCCTATCGCGTGGTGCTGGACGCATCGGTGTACGGCGCGCTGCAGTCCCGCAGCCTGCGTGATCTCGACGTGGTCGATGCCGGCGGCGCGACCGTGCCGGCCGCGGTGCTGCCGGCCATGTCGCCCGCGGCCAGCATCGGCGAGCGCGTGCCGATGCGCTGGTTCCCGCTGCCCTCCGGCCCGCGCGATGCCGGCAACGACATCGCGCTGCAGGTCGAGCGCGATGCCGACGGCACGGTGCGTCGCGTCGAGACACGCCTGTCCGGCGCGCGTGCGGCGCAGGCACGTCCTACCGAAGCCTGGCTGGTCGATGCCAGTGCGGTGGACGGCATCGTCGCGCTGTGGCTGGAATGGGCGCCGGGCCAGACGCCGCTGGACGTGGCCTATCGCGTCGAAGGCAGCAACGACCTGCGCGACTGGCGCATGCTGCAGCCGCGCGCGCCGCTGGTGGACCTGGTGCGCGACGGCGAGCGCCTGCAGCAGCGGCGCATCCCGCTGCAGGGCAGTGCGCGCTACCTGCGGCTGCTGCCGTCCGATGGCAGCGGCACGCTGCAGCTGTCCTCGGTGCAGGCCGAGCTTGCGCCTGCGGTGGCGGACGTCGCCTGGCAGTGGCAGGCACTCGACGGCGCGGCCATCGATGATCGCGGCACCACGCATTACGAGTACACGCTGGACGGGCGCTTCCCGATCGAACGCGTCGACCTGCAATTGCCCGGCAACAGCGCCGGCGAGTGGACGCTGTACAGCCGTGACGAGGCGACCACGCCGTGGGTGCGTCGCACCGGGCCATGGGTGTCGTTCCGCATCGGCGAACGTGGTGCGGACCGCTCCGCGCCGCAGGTGCTGTCGTCGGCGGTGCGCGACCGCCACTGGCGGCTGTCGGGTTCGGTGCCGTCGGCGCAGGTGCCGCAGTTGCGCCTGGGCTGGCAGCCGGAAACCGTGGTGTTCGTGGCGCAGGGCACGCCGCCCTACACGCTGGTTGCCGGCAGCGCGCGTGCCGCACGTGCGAATGCGCCGATGCCGCAACTGCTGGAGGCGATCCGGCGCCAGCACGGCGTCGACTGGCAGCCGGCGGTGGCGACACTCGGCGAACGCCAGCAGGCTGCAGGCGAGCGCGCGCTGGTGCCGGTCGAAGAACCCCGCGACTGGAAGGCCTGGCTGCTGTGGGCCCTGCTGGTGGGCGGCGCGCTGTTGGTGGGCACGTTCGCCATCAGTCTGCTGCGCGGCAAGCCGGCATCCTGACGCGCGTTTGCCGCACCCGGGCGCAGGCGGGACAATGGCGGTCTTCTTCCCCTTGGACGCGCTGCCATGCCCATCCTGCGAATGACCGACCTCGACCTTGCCGGCAAGCGCGTGCTGATCCGACAAGACCTCAACGTCCCCATCGAGGACGGGCGCATTACGTCGGAGCAGCGCATCACTGCGTCGATCCCCACGCTCAAGCTTGCGCTCGCGCAGGGCGCGGCGGTGATGGTCACCTCGCACCTGGGACGGCCCAAGGAAGGCGAGTGGAGCGAGGAGAACTCGCTGGCGCTGGTGGCGAAGCGGCTGGGCGAACTGCTCGGCACCGACGTGCCGCTGGTGCGCGACTGGGTGGATGGCGTGGACGTCGCGCCCGGCAGCATCGTGCTGCTGGAGAATTGCCGCATGAACGTCGGCGAGGGCAAGGATGACGAAGCGCTCGCGAAGCAATACGCCGCGCTGTGCGACGTGTTCGTGATGGATGCCTTCGGCACCGCGCACCGCGCGCAGGCCTCCACGCATGGCGTGATCCGCTTCGCGCCGGTGGCCGCGGGCGGACCGCTGCTGATGGCCGAACTCGACGCGCTGGACAAGGCGTTGGCCAATCCGGCGCGACCGTTGCTGGCGATCGTGGCCGGCAGCAAGGTCTCGACCAAGCTGGAGCTGCTGTCGAACCTGGTGGGCAAGGTGGACCAGCTGATCGTCGGCGGCGGCATCGCCAACACCTTCATCGCGGCCGAAGGCCATGGCGTCGGCAAGTCGCTGCATGAAGCCGACCTGCTCGACACCGCGAGGAAGATCACCGCGGAGGCCAAGGCACGCGGTGCCGACATCCCGGTGCCGACCGACGTGGTGGTGGCCAAGGCCTTCGCCGCCGATGCCGAAGCCACGGTCAAGGCGGTGGACGCGGTGGCCGACGACGACCTGATCCTCGACATCGGACCGGACACCGCGGCGCGTTACGCGACGCTGATCGCGACCGCCGGCACCGTGGTGTGGAACGGCCCGGTCGGCGTGTTCGAGTTCGATGCCTTCGGCAAGGGCACCGAGACGCTGGCGCGCGCGATCGCGGCGTCCAACGCGTTCTCCATCGCCGGTGGCGGCGACACCCTGGCGGCGGTGGACAAGTACGGCATCGCCGAGGACGTGTCCTACATCTCCACCGGCGGCGGCGCCTTCCTCGAATTCCTCGAAGGCAAGACCCTGCCCGCGGTGGCGGCGCTCGACGCGCGCGGTTGAGGGCGCAACGGCGACGCGCATTGCGTCGCTGGAAGTTGTCCCGTGGACAAGCGTAAAACCGCAGTGATCGTGGGCTAGGATAGCCGGCGCACCTGCTTGCAGCGTGCGCCCCCTCCCACGCAGGCCTCGCCATGTCCGAACAACGCCCCCGTACCCGCATCCTCGCCACGCTCGGCCCGGCCACAGACTCGCCCGGCGTGCTGGAGGCCATCCTGCGCGCGGGCGTGAACGTCGTGCGCCTGAACTTCTCGCACGGTGATCCGTCGGGCCAGGCGCTGCGTGCCGAGGCCGTGCGTGATGCGGCGAAGCGCGTCGGCGTCGAAGTCGGCATCCTCGCCGACCTGCCGGGGCCGAAGATCCGCGTCGAGCGCTTCGCCGAGGGCAAGGTGATGCTGAAGGCGGGCGATCGCTTCGACCTGCTGGCCGAGGAAGACGCGCCGCCCGGCACCCGGCACGAAGTGGGCGTGAGCTACCTCGGCCTGCCGGGCGACCTGTCGCCGGGCGACGTGTTGATGCTCGACGACGGCATGGTGCAGCTGAAGGTCGAGCGCATCGAAGGACAGCGCATCGTCAACACTGTGCTCAACGACAGCGTGCTGTCCGACCGCAAGGGCCTGAACAAGCTGGGCGGCGGCCTCTCGCTGGGCGCGCTGACCGACCGCGATCGCGAATTGATCGGCATCGCCGCGGGCATCGGCGTCGATTTCATCGCGGTGTCGTTCTGCCGCAACGCCGCCGACATGGAAGAGGCGCGCAGCATCGCGCGCTCGCACGGCAGCGATGCCGCGCTGGTGTCGAAGGTGGAGCGTGCCGAAGCCATCGAGAACCTTGCCGAGGTGATCGACGCCAGCGACGTGGTGATGGTGGCGCGCGGCGACCTGGGCGTGGAGATCGGCGACGCGGAATTGCCGGGCCTGCAGAAGAAGATCATCCGCGAGTCGCTGGCGCGCGACAAGGTGGTCATCACCGCCACGCAGATGCTGCAGTCGATGGTCGACAGCCCCATGCCCACGCGCGCGGAAGTGCTGGACGTGGCCAATGCGGTGATCGACGGCACCGATGCGGTGATGCTCTCGGCCGAAACCGCGGCCGGCAGTTTCCCGGTGCGTGCGGTCGAGGCGATGGCGCGCATCTGCGCCGGTGCCGAACGCCAGTTCCAGCCGCAGACCGACTTCGCGCAGGCGCAGCGCAACCTGGAGCGCGCAGACCAGGCCATCGCCATGGCCACGATGTTCCTCAGCGACCACATCGGCGTGCGCGCGATCGTGGCGATGACCGAGTCCGGCGGCACCGCGCGCTACCTGTCGCGCTTCCGCACCGGCACGCCGATCTACGCATTCACCCGCTCCGAGGGCGCGCGCCATCGCATGGCGATGATGCGCGACGTGTTCGCGATGGATTACGACAGCCGCGGCCAGACCCCGCGGGAAGCGGCGCGCGGCAGCATCCACAAGCTGGTCGAGGCCGGCCTGCTGCAGCCCGGCGACCGCGTGGTGTTCACCAGCGGCGAGCACATGGAGACCAAGGGCGCGACCAACACGCTGCGCCTGCTGCAGGTGGGCGAGGACGGCCGCGCCGAGGGCCTGGGCGAGCTGTAGCGGCACGCCGCGGCGACGCGGAGAGGTAATGGGGCGGGCGCTATACTCCCGCTCCTTTCCTCCGATCGTCCGGACGCCCGCATGAGCATCGAACAGCTTGCCGAAACCGCACGTGCCATGGTCGCGCCCGGCAAGGGCATCATCGCCATCGATGAGTCCACGGCCACCATCGGCAAGCGCTTCGAAGGCGTGGGCATCGCCAACAACGAAGAGAACCGCCGCGCCTATCGCGAACTGCTGCTGACCACGCCGAACCTGGGCGACCACATCAGCGGCGCGATCCTCTACGACGAGACGCTTCGCCAATCGACCAGGGCCGGCGTGCCGTTCACCCGGGTCATGGCCGAGAACGGCATCCTCCCCGGCATCAAGGTCGACAAGGGCACGCAGCCGCTGGCCGGGTTCCCGGGCGAAGTGGTGACCGAAGGCCTCGACGGCCTGCGCGCGCGGCTGGAGGAGTACTACAAGCTCGGTGCGCGCTTCGCCAAGTGGCGCGCGGTGATCCACATCGGCGACGACACGCCGTCCGGCACCTGCATCGAAGCCAACAGCCACGCGCTGGCGCGCTATGCGGCGCTGTGCCAGGAACAGGGCCTGGTGCCGATGGTGGAGCCCGAAGTGCTGATGGACGGCGAGCACGACATCGAAACCAGCTATGAAGTGCACGAAGTGGTGCTGCGCGCGCTGTTCGACGCGCTCTACAACAGCAACGTCGCGCTGGAAGGCACCATCCTCAAGGCGTCGATGGTGCTGCCGGGCAAGTCCAGCGGCGAAGCCGCCGACGTGGATGAAGTGGCCGAAGCGACGCTGATGTGCCTGAAGTCGTCGGTGCCGGCGATCCTGCCGGGCATCGTGTTCCTGTCCGGCGGCCAGAGCGACGAGGCGGCCACCGCGCACCTCGATGCCATGAACCGGCTGGGGCCGAACCCGTGGCCGCTGTCGTTCTCGTATGGCCGCGCCATGCAGTCGGCTGCGCTCAAGCTGTGGTCGCAGGACCTGGTGGGCAACTTCGCCAGGGCGCAGCAGACCGTGCATGCCCGCGCGCGGGACAACGGCCTCGCCGCGCAGGGCAAGTGGCAGGGATGATGGCATCGGGACGAGATGCGTCTCCGCTCTCGGTCCCGCATCGCGTTTCCATCCCGTGAACGCCGCCCTCACGTTTGCTGTGGAACGCTCCACATCGATCCTGTCCCGGAGAGGGCGCGCAACCATGCCGAACAAGTCGTCCGTCGCCGCATCACTGCTGCTGGCGATCTCCGCCGGCCTGCTACTGTCCGCACCCGGCACAGCCCATGCGGGTACGACGGCACCGACCTGCATCGCGCCGGGCCAGTGCTTCGTTACCCGCAATTACTGGTCAGGCCCGGTGCCGAATAACCTGTACACCGCGCATGCGGGCGGTACGCTGTTCGGCATCGCGCCGTCCCGCGTGAGTGCCTGCAGGGTGCTTTCGAACGTGCTTCGCAACAACGGCCGCATCGCGCAGCAGGAGCGCAACTGCCTGCCTGCCCTGCGTGCGGGCAATCCATTCGTGATCTTCGCGCTTGACCGCCATGGCGTGAACAACACGATGTTGTTCAGGGCCACCTGCAACAACCCGACGCGCTTGCGTACGCGGTTGACCCTGGTCATCGACGGTCGCCAGTATTCCGGTGCGGTGGCGGAAGCGGTGGTTCGGCCCTGCTCGTCCACCTAGGCATCCCACCTGGGCAAGACGCATGCGGGTTCGTACTCTCGAAGGCAACGGCGACGCGCGCAGCGGCTCGCGCTGGCCTTCTGGCCCGTTGGCCCCGGATCCGGCTGGTGCTTTGCACGCCAAACCCCCGCGCCCGCAGGCCCGGGTCACGCCGAGGACGCCCGCTCATCCTCGCGCGGTCCGTCGAGCTGGCCGTTGCGCGACATCAGCACCGCGATCGGCCGGGTGCCGTGGAACTGCGACAGCACGATCACCAGCACGGCGGTGATCGGGACCGCCAGGAACGCGCCCGGGATGCCCCAGAGCCCGCTCCAGATGGCGAGGCTGGCGAGGATCACGAACGGGCTGAGGTTCATCGAATCGCCCATCAGGTACGGGTCGAGGAAGCTGCCGATGGCGAACTGCGCGGCGGACAGCAGGACCAGCAGGGTCAGCACCGTGCCGAGGTCGCCGAACTGCACGATCGACCATGCCACTGGCAGCAGCACGCCGACGAACGAGCCGATGTAGGGCACGTAGTTCAGTACGCCGATCACCACCGCCCAGAAGCCTGCGAACTCGACATTGAACGGTGCCATGATCAGCCAGCTCACCACCGCAAGCAGCACGTTGACCAGGGTTTTCACGCCCAGGTACTGGCCGATGCGGGTGTTGATGCCTTCCAGCACGTGGCGCACGCGCGACACGTCACGCGGGTCGTCCGACAGCCGTTGCAGCTTGTCCGGGAACACGCGCTTTTCCAGCAGCAGGAACACCACGTACAGCAGCACCAGAAGCAGCGTTGCCGCCAATGCGGTCACCGAGACCACGGTGGTGCCGATCACGTCTTCCAGCTGCACGCGCTCGAGTACCTGCTCGCGCAGGGTGGTCCAGGTGGGTGCGGTTTCCATGCCGAAGAACTCCGCGCCACTCTGGATGCGCGCCAGCAGCGCGTCCTGGTAAGTGGGCGCCAGCTGCACCACGCGGCCGACGTTGTTGACCACCAGTCGCACCCCGGCGAACAGCGCGATGGTGATGCCGATGATCGACAGCGCGTAGCGCGACCACGCGGGCAGGCGCGGGCCGACCACCGGGAGGGCGGTGGCGACGCGCGCCAGGCCGATGATCACGTACACCACCAGCACGCCGAACACGATCGGTACGAACACCTGCTTGCCGATGTACAGCACCCAGCCGACCACGACCGCCAGGCCGGCGCCGTAGGCCACCGATTGCAGTCGGTCCGGGCCGAGCACGGATTGGGCGCTGCGTGGCGTCATGGCGAGCGGGGCGGGCGAGGTGTCATGCCGGCCATTGTGGCACTACACGTGCACGCTGGGCGTAGAGACTGTTTGCGCTTGCGGACGCGCCGTCGTCCGGCGCGTGCGAGCCCTCTCATGCGATCCGCGTGCTCACCACGGCACCGGCTGGCCACGCCAGTCGAAGAACCCGCCGGTGGCCGAAGCATCCAATGCATCGACCACGCGCAACAGGTGCATGGCCGCGATCCTGGGGGGATGCACGTCGAGCCCGCGTTTGGCGAAGGGCGCGGACAGCGCGGTGTCGACCGTGCCGGGATGCAGCGCCACGCATAAGGCCTGCGGCGCGCGCCGGGACAGTTCGATGGCAGCGGTGCGCATCAGCTGGTTCAGCGCGGCCTTGGAGGCGCGGTAGGCATGCCAGCCGCCGAGGCGGTTGTCGCCGATCGAGCCGACGCGCGCGGACAGGGAGGCGAACACTGATTTCCCGTCGCGCGGCAAGTGCGGCAACAGGTGTTTCATCAGCAGGGCGGGGCCGATGGCATTGATCGCAAAGGCCTGCGCAAGATGATCCGGCTGCAGCTCGCGCAGGGATCTTTCCGGCGAAAAGCGGGCGTCGTGCAGGAAGCCAGTGGCATCGATGGCGAGACGGATCTCGCCTCGTGCTGCCGCAGCCTCGACGGCGGCCGCAATGCTGTCCTCGCGCAGCAGGTCCAACGGCAGCGGGCCGTCGCGCCGCGTGCCAAGCACGCAGGCAAACCTGCCGCCCGCCGACAGCGCATCCACCAAGGCGCGGCCGATGCCGCCGCTGGCCCCGACCACCAGCGCAACGCCGCCGTCTGGAAACGAATCGAGCGCGGGCGGCGTCGCGTCCGGCGCGTTCATCCCAGCGAGGCCAGCCAGTCGTCGTCCGAGCCTTCGTTCACGCCCTCGAACAGCGGCGTGGAGAAGTAGCGCTCGCCGGTATCGGGCAGCATCGCCAGGATCACGTCGCCATCCCGCGCGCCTTGCGCAACCCGCTGTGCGGCGGCGATGGTGGCGCCCGCGGAGATGCCGCAGAAGATGCCTTCCTCCGCGGCCATCCGCCGCGCCGTGGCGATGGCGTCGGCATCGTCGATCGACAGCACTTCGGCAGCGACCTCGCGGTTGAGCACCTGCGGCACGAAATCGGGCGTCCAGCCCTGGATCTTGTGCGGCGACCAGTCCTTTCCCTGCAGCAGCGCCGCGCCGGTCGGTTCGCAGGAGGTGACGCGCACTTCAGGCCGGGCCACGCGCAGGACTTCGCCCACGCCGGTGAGCGTGCCGCCGGTGCCCCAGCCGGTGACGAAATGATCGAGCCGGCGACCGGCGAAGTCGCGCAGGATCTCCGCCGCGGTGGTCTGGCGGTGGTAGGCCGGGTTGGCTTCGTTCTCGAACTGCCGCGCGAGGAACCAGCCATGCTGCTTCGCCAGCGCCTCGGCGCGGCGCACCATGCCGCTGCCGCGCTCGGCGGCAGGCGTGAGGATCACCTTCGCGCCATAGGCGCGCATCAGCTTGCGGCGCTCGATCGAGAAGGTTTCCACCATCGTCGCGACGAATTTGTAGCCGCGCGCCGCACACACCATCGCCAGCGCCACGCCGGTATTGCCGGAGGTGGCCTCGACCACGGTGTCGCCCGGCTTCAGCAGGCCCCTGGCTTCGGCATCGAGGATGATCGCCAGCGCCAGGCGGTCCTTGACCGAGCCGCCGGGGTTGAACGCTTCGACCTTGGCGTAGAGCTCGACGTGGGCGGGCGCGATGCGGTGCAGCCGGACCACCGGAGTGTGGCCGATGGTATCGAGGATGTTGTCGTGGAGGGCCATGGCGGGCTCCGCAGTGGGGGAGCCGACAGCCTGCCCCTGAACGCACGGGGACGCCAGTGGTTGACAGGGAAACAGCGCTCCTCGCCCCATCCGAAGGCACACGTGGTGGACACGCCGCCCCAGTAGAATCGGGCGGATTACCCCCATGATTCCCGCCCCCCATGCCCCCAAGTCGTCGTTGTCGATCGTCCCTGCCGATTCTCGGCGTCCTGCTGGCCTGCACGCTGCTGGCTGGCTGCGGCGACGGTGGCCGCGCCGCCACGGGACCGCAGTCCGCCCCGGCCGCCGTGGTGACCACGCAGGTCGTCGGCATCCAGCCGTGGGGCGACACCATCGCCGCGCTGGGCACGGTGCAGGCGCGCGAGTCGGTGACGCTGACCGCGAAGGTCAGTGAAACCGTCGAGCGCGTGCACTTCGAGAGCGGCCAGGAGGTTGCGGCGGGGGCGGAGCTGGTCACGCTGTCGGGCAACCAGCAGCGTGCCGCGCTGCAGGCGGCAGAGGCCTCGGCGCGCGAGGCGGAACAACAGCTCCGGCGCGGCAGCGAGCTGGTGCAGCAGCAGTTGATCGCGCGCTCGCAGCTGGACACGCAGCAGGCCACGCGCGATGCCGCGGTGGCGCAGGTGGCGCAGATGCGGGCCAACCTCAGCGACCGCAGCATCCGCGCGCCGTTCGCCGGCATGCTCGGTCTCCGCCAGGTCAGCCCGGGGTCGCTGGTGACGCCGGGCACCGCCCTCGCAACGCTGGACGACATCTCGCGCGTCTATGTCGATTTCCCGGTGCCGGAAGTGCAGCTGGCGCAGCTGGCCGTCGGCCAATCGCTGTCGGGCACCAGCGCGGCGTGGCCGGGCGAGACCTTCACCGGCACCGTGTCCACCATCGATGCGCGCATCGATGCCACCACGCGCGCGGTGGTGGTGCGCGGCGACTTCCCCAATCCCGACCGCCGCCTGCGTCCCGGCATGCTGGTGCAGGTGACGCTGCAGCGGCCGCAGCGCGAGGCGTTGGTGGTGCCGGAGATCGCCGTGGTGCAGGTGGGGCGCGAGACCTTCGTGTGGCGCGTGCGCGAGGACGACACGGTCGAGCGCGCCACCGTGCAGGTGGGCGAGCGCCGTGCCGGCCGCGTCGAGGTGGTGACGGGCCTGTCGGATGGCGATCGCATCGTCGTCGACGGCACCGGCAAGTTGCGTCCGGGCATGGCGATCACCGAAGGCCCTGCCGCCGCGCCGCAGGCCCCCGCGGATGCGGATGCGCCCGCCGCGACCGGAGGCTGAGCCATGGTCCTGTCCGACATCTCCATCAAGCGCCCCGTGTTCGCGGTGGTGGTCAGCCTGCTGCTCGTGGTGCTGGGGGCGATGTCGTTCATGCGCCTGACCCTGCGCGAACTGCCCAACATCGACCCGCCCATCGTATCGGTCGAGGTCACCTATCCCGGCGCTTCGGCGGCCGTGGTGGAGACCCGCGTCACCCAGATCCTCGAGGACGGGCTGGCCGGCATCGAAGGCATCCGCACCATCCAGTCGTCCAGTCGCAACGGCCGCGCCGACGTCACCATCGAGTTCAACCTCAGCCGCGACATCGAGGCCGCGGCAAACGACGTGCGCGACCGCGTCAGCCGCGTCATGAACCGGCTGCCGGACGAAGCCGACCCGCCGCAGATCGCGAAGGTCGAAGCCGATGCCGACGTGATCATCTGGCTGAACATGCGTTCGACCACGATGGACACGATGGAGCTGACGGATTACGCCGACCGCTACATCGTCGACCGCCTGTCCTCGATCGATGGCGTGGCGCGCGTGCAGCTGGGCGGCGGCCAGCGCTACGCGATGCGCATCTGGCTGGATCGCGACGCCATGGCGGCGCGCGGCATCACCGCGGCCGATGTCGAGAACGCGCTGCGCCGCGAGAACCTGGAATTGCCGGCGGGCCGGATCGAGTCCGAAACCCGCGACTTCACCCTGCGCGTGGAACGCGGCTACCAGCGCCCCGAACAGTTCGCGCAGATCCCGCTGATGCGCGGCGACGATGGCTACATCGTGCGCATCGGCGACGTGGCGCAGGTCGAACTGGGCCCCGAGGAGCGCCGCGCCTACCTGCGCAGCAATGGCCAGCCCAACGTGGGCCTGGGCATCGTGCGCACCTCGACGGCGAATGCGCTGGACGTGGCCAACGCAGCGCGCGCCGAGGCCGAGACCATCCAGCAGACGCTTCCGCAGGGCACCGAGATCTTCGTCGCCTTCGACAGCACGGTGTTCATCGACGCCTCGATCAAGCGCGTGTTCTGGACGCTCGGCGAGGCGATGGTGCTGGTGTTCCTGGTGATCTGGCTGTTCCTCGGCAGCCTGCGCGCGGCGCTGATCCCGGCGGTGACCGTGCCGGTCTGCCTGGTGGCGGCGTTCATCGCGCTCTACGCGTTCGGGTTCTCGATCAACCTGCTCACCCTGCTGGCGCTGGTGCTGTGCATCGGCCTGGTCGTCGATGACGCGATCATCGTGCTGGAGAACGCGCAGCGACGCGTCGACCTCGGCGAGCCGCCGCTGGTCGCCGCCCGGCGCGGCACCGCGCAGGTGGCGTTCGCGGTGCTGGCGACGACGGCGGTGCTGGTGTCGGTGTTCCTGCCGGTGGGCTTCATGGAAGGCAATTCCGGGCGCCTGTTCCGCGAGCTGTCGGTGGCGTTGGCGGGCGCGGTGGCGCTGTCGGCCTTCGTCGCGCTGACGCTGACGCCGATGATGTGTTCCAAGCTGGTGCGCCCGCACGGCAAGGAGCGCGGCCTCAATGCATGGATGATGCGCCAGTTGGGCCGGGTCAGCTCCGGCTATGGCCGTCGCGTCTCGCGGATGGTGGAGCTGCGGCCGCGCAACCTGCTGCTGCTGGTGCTGGCGGCGATGGCGCTGTGCGTGCTGGTGGCGTCGCTGCTGTTCTGGCGCGTGCCCAGCGAACTGGCGCCGGCCGAGGACCGCGGCCGCTTCTTCGTGGCCGTCGATGGCCCGGAAGGCGCGGGTTTCGACTACACGGTCGGCCAGATGCAGCAGGTCGAGCAGATCGTGCTGGGGCAGATCGGCGACGACCGTCCGATCCAGCGCGCCAACTCGCGCGTCCCGCGCGGTTGGGGCGGCAGCGAGGAAATGCATACCGGCCATGTCATCGTGTTCCTGCAGGATTGGGGCAATCGCAGCGAGAGCACGGACGAGGTGGTTGCCGGTTTGCGGCGCGAGTTCGCCAAACTACCTGGCGTGCAGGCGCGTGCCAACGTGCCCGGCGGCCTGGTCGGCAGCCGTGGCCAGCGCTACCAGCTGGTGCTGGGTGGACCGGATTACGCCGAGATCGCCGGATGGCGCGACCGCGTGCTGCAGCGCATGGAATCGAACCCGAACATCATCGACCCCGATTCGGACTACAAGGAAACGCGGCCGCAGATGCGCGTCAACATCGATCGGGTGCGCGCGGCCGACCTGGGCGTGCCGGTCACCGAGATCGGACGCACGCTGGAAACGATGATGGGCTCGCGCCGCGTCACTACCTACGTCGACAACGGCGAGGAGTACGAGGTGATGCTGCAGGCGGGACGCGAGAACCGGATGACGCCGGACGACCTCGCCAGCACCTACGTGCGCGGCGGCAATGGCGAACTGATCCCCATGGCCAACCTGGTGACGCTGAGCGAGATCGCCGAGCCCGGCAGCTTCAACCGCTTCAACCGGCTGCGCGCGATCACCATCAGTGCGGGCCTCGCGCCCGGCTACACGATGGGCGAAGCCCTGGCGTGGACGCAGCAGGTGGTGGACGAAGAATTGCCCGAGTACGCGCAGATCGACTGGAAGGGCGAGTCGCGCGAGTACCAGGAGGCCGGCGGTGCGATCCTGGTGACCTTCCTGCTGGCGCTGCTGATCGTGTATCTCGTGCTGGCCGCGCAGTTCGAAAGCTTCATCCATCCGCTGGTGATCATGCTGACCGTGCCGCTGGCGGTGCTGGGGGCGCTGCTTGGGCTATGGATCACCGGCGGCACGCTCAACCTGTTCAGCCAGATCGGCATCGTGATGCTGGTGGGGCTGGCGGCGAAGAACGGCATCCTGATCGTCGAGTTCGCCAACCAGCTGCGCGATGACGGCCGCAACGTGCGCGATGCCATCGCCGAGGCGTCGTCGGTGCGCCTGCGCCCGATCCTGATGACCGCCGCGGCGACCATCATGGGCGCGGTGCCGCTGGTGGTGGCCGGTGGGCCGGGCTCGGCCAGCCGCGCAACCATCGGTGTGGTGATCATTTCGGGCGTGGCGTTCTCCACCCTGCTGACGCTGTTCGTGGTGCCCGCGTTCTACGCGCTGCTGGCACCCTACACGCGTTCGCCGGAAGCGCTGGCGAAGAAGCTGGAGCAGCTGGAAGAGGAAGTGGAGCCGGTGAGCGGCCATGCCTGACCGCTTTGCGCACGCCCGCAGTGCGCCATAGGGGCACTCGACGCGCAAGACGCGACGCGGACGAGCCGCCCGACACGATCGGCTGCGGGCATCGCCGGTCGCTACCGGCAGTGGGGAACGCGCCGCGTTTCGCGATTCCGGCGCGATGGGTCAGAATCGGGGCCACGTGCCGGCAGCGCCGGCGTCCGATGTCCCACCCGAGCGAAGGGGAGCGTCCTTGGAACAGATCGTCAACACCCTCAATGGCTGGATCTGGAGTCCGCCGCTGATCTGGCTGTGCCTCGGCGCAGGCCTGTACTTCTCGATCCGCACGCGCTTCCTGCAGGTGCGCGGCGTGGGCGAGATGGTGCGGCTGATGCTGTCGGGCCAGAAGTCCGAGGCCGGCGTGTCGCCGTTCCAAGCGCTGGCGATGTCGCTGTCGGGACGCGTGGGCATCGGCAACATCGCCGGCGTGGCCACCGCGATCTACTTCGGCGGGCCGGGCGCTGTGTTCTGGATGTGGGTGGTGGCCTTCCTGGGCGCGTCGACGGCTTACGTCGAATCCACGTTGGGCCAGATCTACAAGGAGAAGGACGACGACGGCCAGTACCGCGGCGGCCCGGCGTACTTCATCGAGAAGGCGATGGGGCAACGCTGGTACGCATGGATGTTCGCCATCGTGACCATCGTCGCCACCGGCTTCCTGCTGCCCGGCGTGCAGGCGAACGGCATTGCCGCCGGCATGCAGAACGCCTGGAACATCCCGCCGACCGCGACCGCGGCGGTGATCGTGGTGGCGCTGGGGTTCATCATCTTCGGCGGCGTCAAGCGCATCGCCGCCTTCGCGCAGGTGGTGGTGCCGTTCATGGCGCTGGCCTACGTGCTGATCGCGCTGGTGATCATGTTCCTCAACGCCGGGCAGCTGCCGGCGATGTTCATGCTGATCATCAACAGCGCGTTCGGGCTGGAGGCGGCGTTCGGTGCCGTGCTGGGCCTGGCGATCGAATGGGGCGTCAAGCGTGGCATCTATTCCAACGAGGCCGGGCAGGGCACCGGGCCGCATGCCGCCGCCGCCGCCGAGGTCTCGCACCCGGCCAAGCAGGGCTACGTACAGGCGTTCTCGGTGTACGTGGACACCCTGCTGGTCTGCAGCGCGACCGCCTTCATGATCCTGTCGACCGGCATGTACAACGTGCTGGGTCCGGACGGCACCATGATCGCCGAGGCCTTGCCGGGCGTGCCGGTGGGGCCGGGCTTCGCGCAGAACGCGGTGGAATCGGTGCTGCCGGGCTGGGGCGCGGGCTTCGTGGCGCTGGCGCTGCTGTTCTTCGCCTTCACCACCATCATGGCCTATTACTACATGGCCGAGACCAACGTGGCCTACATCAACCGCAAGGTGCATCGTCCGTGGATGACCTTCGTGCTGCGCATCGCGCTGCTGGCGGCGGTGACCTTCGGTGCCGTGCGCAGCGCCGAGATGGCATGGACGCTGGGCGACATCGGCGTGGGCATGATGGCGTGGCTGAACATCATCGCCATCCTGATCCTGCAGCGCCCGGCCTTCGTTGCGCTGCGCGATTACGAGCGGCAGCGGAAAGCGGGCCTGGATCCCACCTTCGATCCCGACGCGCTGGGCATCAGGAACGCCGAATTCTGGCGCCAGCGCAAGCTGGAAGAGGACGCGTCGGATGCACCCAGGCCGTAGGCCGCCTCCCGGCCCCGGGCGCGACAGTCCCTGGGGCCGTCGTGGCGGTGCGACGAGCGCACCGGTCGACGCGCGTCCGCCAGTGGCGTCGGGCGATGCGAAGGAGTTGCGGCTGTACGGATTGAACGCGGTGCGCGCGGTGTTCGCGAAGCGCCCGGATGCGATCCGCAAGCTTTACCTGTCCGAGGCGCGGATCCCGCAGGTGCAGCCGCTGTTGAAGTGGTGCGTGGCCAACCGCATCGGCTACCGCGTGGTGGCCGACGAGGATGAATTGCGCAGGCTGGCCTCCAGCACGCATCACGAGGGCATCGTGGCCGATGTGCTCCGCGTGCCGCCGCTATCGCTGGACGCATGGCTCGAAGCGCTGCCGGAAGGACCGTGCTGCGCACTGTGGCTCGATGGCGTGGGCAATCCGCACAACCTTGGCGCGATCCTGCGCAGCGCGGCGCACTTCGGCGTCTCGGGGCTGCTGCTGTCGGCGAGCTCCGCGCTGGCGCTGTCCGGTGCCGCCGCACGTGTCGCCGAGGGCGGTGCGGAAGCGGTGCCGATGGTGCGGTTGCCGGACGATGACGATGCCGTCGCACGCCTGCGTGTCGCGGGTTTCTCGCTGGCCGCCACCGTCGTGCGCGACGGCGAGGACGTGTTCTCAACGCCGTTGCCACGGCGGCTGGTCTACGTGATGGGGGCGGAACGCGACGGCATGGACGATGCGCTCGCATCCGCTTGCGACCTGCGCGTGTCGATCCCCGGGAGCGGCGCGGTGGAGAGCCTCAACGTGGCTTCCGCGACGGCGGTTTTCCTGTCGCAGTGGCAGTCGCGACGAATGGAATAGGGCGGGCCCAGGCCCGCCGCCACACAACATCGATACCGCTGCGGCGGGCCTGGGCCCGCCCTACGGCCCTCTGCTTCGTGTCGGGAGGCGCGTCATCCCCGCGAACGCGGGGAGACCCGTGGACGTCCGCAGCGTCGCGCGCCGGATCAGGGCGATCGAGGCCGCCGTGCATCCGCGTCAGTCCGACGCGTGGTCTTTCGCCGCGCTCCCGAAACCACCTTCGGCCTGCGCGGTGAGGTACGCGAATACCGCATAGGCCGCGACGTTCTGCGCGATGTCGTCCGGGTCCACCTTGTCCAGTGTGTCGTCGGCGTTGTGGTGGAGGTCGAAATAGTGGGTGCCGTCCTGCCCCAGCCACGCCCAGGTCCCGCCTGCCTGCGCCAGCGGGATCAGGTCCGGGCCCGGGCCGCCCTGCCCGGGCAAGTGCTCGATGCCCAGCGGCGCGAGCGCCTCGGCGACCTGGCGCACGGCGGCCTGCGCGTACTCCGGTGCGTTCGAGCTGAAGCCGTAGATCCGGCCCGCGCCGAAGTCGCTTTCCGCGGCGATGACATGCTTGCCGATGTCGGCGGCGTGCCGCTCGACGTACTGCCGCGCGCCGATCAGGCCTTGTTCCTCGTTGGCGAACGCGATCACGCGGATGCTGCGCTTCGGACGCTGCGGCATCTGGCCGATCAGGTGGCCGGCGGCCAAGGTGATGCCGACACCAGACGCATCGTCGATCGCACCGGTCCCCAGGTCCCAGGAATCGAGGTGGTTGGCGAGCACGACGTATTCGTCCGGTAGTTCGCTGCCGGTGATCTCGCCGATCACGTTCTGAGAGGTGTATTCGCCGTTGAACCCGACATCCAGTGCCAGCCGGACCTGCACCGGCCCGCGTTGCAGCAGGCGGCCCAACTGGTCGGCATCGGGCAGCGACATCGCCGCGGCCGGAATGGGCGCCACGCCCTCCGCGAACCGGGTCATGCCGGTGTTGGCGACGCGATGCGGACTGGTGCCCACCGAGCGCATCAGGTAGCCGATGGCACCCTTGCTGCTCGCCACCGACGGGCCACGGCTGCGCACCGGGCCGGCCGCGTCGTAGCCGCTGCCATCGCGCGTTCGCGCCATGCGGTAGTCGACGAACGCGATCTTGCCGACCAGCGAACCGGCGGGCGCTGCCTCCAGCGCGGCGTAATCGGAGAAGCGCACGATCTCCGCCTCGACCGTGCCGCCGGGACTGCCGCCCAGCGCGGTGATCACCAGCGGTTGCGCATGCGCGCCGAGCACCCGTGCCGATTCGCTGCGACGCTCCCACTTCGGGAACGTCACTGGTTCGGTCCAGACCCTGTCGTAGCCGAGTTCGGCGAACCTTGCCTTGGCCCACTCGACCGCGCGCGCATCCGCTTCGCTGCCGGCCAGTCGCGGTCCGATTTCGGTGGTCAGCGACTCGACCAGCGCATGGCCGGTGGTATCGGCCAGGGCGCGTTCGCGAAGTTCACCGGCGGCGGCCAACGCTTCGGCGGGGATGCGGGTTTCGGAGGCGGATGCGGGCAGGGCCAGCAGGCAGGCGGACAGCAGCAGGGCGAGGCGCATGCGCGACTCCATCAACGAAGAAGCCGCAGGATAACAACCCTGCGGCTTCGGTCGCCTGCATGCGGAGCGATCAGCGCTTCAGTGAATCGCGGATCTCACGCAGCAGCACGATGTCTTCCGGCGGTGCGGCCGGTGCTTCCGGAGCCGCTTCCGGCTTGCGATGCATGCGGTTGATCGCCTTGACCAGCAGGAAGATCGCGAAGGCGACGATGACGAACTGCACCAGCGTGTTCACGAACTCGCCGATGCCGATGACCACGGCGGGGATTTCCTCGCCGGCGGCATCCACGGTCGCTTCGCGCAGCGTCCAGACGATGTCGGCGAAATCCACGCCACCCATCAGCAGGCCGATCGGCGGCATGATGATGTTGTCGACCAGCGAGGTGACGATCCTGCCGAACGCGGCGCCGATGACCACGCCCACGGCGAGGTCGATGACGTTGCCGCGCATCGCGAATTCCTTGAACTCGTTGATCATGCCCATCGCGTGCCCCGGGGTGTGGTGGAAGACGGGCGCTAGCCTACCGGATGCGAAAGTGCAGTTCGATCACGTCGTCGAGACATGCCGTGCAGGTATCGCCCGGCTGCAGCGCGGCCACGCCCGCCGGCGTGCCCATGAACACCAGGTCGCCCGCGCGCAATGCATACAGCTTCGACAGTTCGTGCAGGATCTCCGGCACATCCCAGATCAGCTGGTCCAGCGTGGACTGCTGGCGGCGCTGGCCGTTGATGTCCAGCGACAGCATGCGCGGAGCCAGCGCGCCGATCCGAGCGGCCGGCACCAGTTCGCTGAGGGGTGCGGACTGGTCGAAGCCCTTGGCCACGTCCCACGGCAGGCCTTTCGCCTTGGCGGTGGCCTGCAGGTCACGGCGGGTCAGGTCCAGCCCCACGCCATAGCCGAAGACAAGCGCGTCGGCATCGGCAGGCGCCAGCACGCCCTCGGGCGCATCGCGGCCCAGGGCCACCACCAGCTCGACCTCGTGGTGCAGGTCGGCGGTGCCGGGCGGGTACGCAACCTCGCCATCGGTGACGATGGCATCGGCGGGCTTCATGAAGAACACCGGCGTACCGCGCTCGTCCTTCGAGGCAGGCGCGGCGGCGCCCATTTCGCGCGCATGGTCGGCGAAGTTGCGTCCCACGCAGTAGATGCGGCGAACCGGAAAAGCGCCGCCGCCGCGCACGGGCACGCGCGGCACCGGGGGTGCTTGGATCACGTCCGGCATCTCGGGCTCAGCGCAGCAGGGGCTGGTCGCCCTTGCGCACCACGCGGTATTCGGCGTCGAACGCGTCGTCGCGCTTGATCGCACCGGGGCGGGCACTGCGGCCCAGCAGGCGACGCAGCAGCGCAAAGCCGATCATCAGCGTGCCCACCACCAGGCCCACGACCAGCAGCACCAGCAGCAGCGCCACGCCCAGCAGCCCGAACGCAACACGGAGGAGCGGATTGCGCGGCTTGCGCGGCGCGAACGCATTGCCCAGCGGCGAAGCGGCGAAGCGGGCGCGGAATCCGTGGAAGAAGGCTTGGGTCATGGGGCGTGACAGAATGCGGGACTGCGTGGGCGACGAGTATCGGGTGCGGCCCGTATGGAGTTGTAATGACATCGTTAAACCGTGGCGCGCCAACGGCACGACGGATGGCACTCACAGCGCTGCCGGAAGGCGCGCCGGTCGAGGCCGAAGCCGTGGTCGACGGCCAGCCTGAATCGGTGATCCTGCTGCGCCGCGGCGACACCGTGCAGGCGTGGCTGAACGTGTGTCCGCATGCCGGACGACGGCTGGACTGGTCGCCGGGCCAGTTCCTGCGCAGCAAGGACGGGCTGCTGGTCTGCGCGGCGCACGGCGCCAGCTTCGAACTGGGCGGTGGCGAATGCGTGGCAGGGCCGTGCCGGGGCGAATCCCTGCGCGCGGTGCCGGTCGAGGTGCGCGACGGCGAGGTGGTGCTGTAGGCGCGCATCCGCGCCGTGTCGCGCGGCATTCGGAACGCAAGGCTCAGAACAGCAGGTTGACCATCAGCACCACGATCGCGGTGTAGATGAACGACAGCGGCACGCCGATCTTCCACAGCTCGCGCGGGCGGTAGCCGCCGGGGCCGGCGATCATCGACATCACCGGGTTGGACTGGGTGACGAAATTGTTGGACGCCGACAGTGCCACGATGAAGGCGAAGGCCGTCGGATTGCCGTCCGCCGCCAGCGCCAGGTTGATCGCAAGCGGCACCACCACGATCGTCGCGCCGACGTGGCTGATCACCATCGAGAACGCCGCGGTGAGCAGCGCGACCGCGAACTCGAGCAGCCAGATCGGCAGCCCGGTCGGCAACTGTTCGACGGTGTGCCCGGCCACCCACGCCGCCGCGCCGCTGCTGTCCATCGCCCAGCCCAGCGGGATCAGGCAAGCCATCAGGAACACGGTCTTCCAGCTGATCGCGCCGTAGGCCTCGTCCATCTTCAGCACGCCGAACACCAGCATCCCGGCCACGCCGGTCATCAGCGCGACCGAGGTGGGCACGCGCCCGGACAGGGCGATCAGCATGGTCACCGCGAAGATCGCCATGGCGATCTTGAACTTCTGCGGGCGCTGCTCGCCCTTCGGGTAGTCGGTGACCACCACGATGTCCTTGTCGGACGACAGCCGCCCCAGGTCCTGCCAGATGCTGTGCACCACCAGCATGTCGCCGGCGCGCAGGGTGGTGTCGCGGACCTCGTCGCGGAGCACGGTCTTGTCGCGGTTCACGGCCAGCAGGCTGATGCCGTACTGCGAGCGCATCTGCAGTTCGCCCGCGGTCTTGCCGATGAACTTGGAGGTGGGCGGGATCACCGCTTCGGCGATGCCGGCGCGGCTGGGGTTGAACAGGTCGGCGAAGTTGCGCAGGCGCGTGCTCATGCGCAGGAACTGGTTCTGCGCGAAGTCCGCGACCTGCTGCCGTTGGCCCATCACGCCGAGCACGCTGCCCACCCAGATGCGCGCGTCGGCCGGCGGCGCCAGCCGCGATTCGTTGCCGGTCTGCAGGGCCAGGATCAACGGCGCGTGGTGGATGGCTTCCGCTTCACCATAGGTCATGCCGACCAACGGGCTGTCGGCGGTGACCGTCAGCTCGAACACGTCGCCTTCGATGCCGTAGGTGCGGGTGAAGTAGCTCTCGGTGCGCGCCGGGGTGACGTTGCTGTCGCCTTCGCCGCGCAACTGCCTGTTGCCATGGAAATGGAAGTAGGCCAGCCCGCCCAGCAGCAGCACCAGGCCGATCGGCAGCGGTGCGAACATGTTCAGCGGTTCCAGCGTCGCCGCGCCGGAGGGCAGGTTGGCGTTGGCCGCCACCAGCAGGTCGTTGAGCAGGATCAGCGGCGAGTTGCCGACCATCGTCAGCGTGCCGCCCATCACGATGGCCACGCCGATCGGCAGCAGCATCCGCGACAGGCTGATGCCGGTGCGCGAGGCCAGCCGCGATGCCACCGGCATGTACAGCGCCATCACCGACGGGTTCTGCATCACCGACGAATTGAGGCCGGCGATGCCGGACGTCAGCAGCAGTAGACGGTGTTCCATGCCGTGCGCGCGCCGCAGCAGCCACGCGGCCAGCCGGTTCAGCGCCCCGGTGCGGTCCAGGCCCATGCCCAGGATCATGGTGGCGATCACGCTGATCACCGCGTTCGACGAGAAACCGTTGAACACGTCCTCCGGTTGCACCAGCCCGGTCAGGCCCAGCATCACCAGCACCACCAGCGCCACAAGGTCCGCGCGCACGCGCTGGAACACGAACAGCACCATCGTCAGGACCACCAGGCCCAGGACGATCTTCATGTCAGTTGTCAGTGCGAGCGTGGTGGCGTCCATGGTCGTCGGCGGTGGGCCTCAGTCGTCCGTGCGGTCGTACAGCAGGTCCCAGACACCGTGCCCCAGGCGCTGGCCGCGGGTCTCGAAATGCGTCTGCGGGCGCCACTCGGGGCGCGGCACATGGCCGCGCGCGCCGGCGCGGTTGCGCAATCCCTTGGTGGCGTCCAGCACGTCCCACATGTGTTCGGCATAGTCCTGCCAATCGGTGGCGAGGTGCAAGCGGCCGTCGTCGCGCAGCTTGCGCACCAGCAGGTCGGCGAACGCGGGCTGCACCAGCCGCCGCTTGTTGTGGCGCTTCTTGTGCCACGGGTCGGGGAAGTAGATGCGCACTTCGTCGAGCGAGGCATCGGCGACTTCGCGTTCCAGCACCTCGACCGCATCGTGGTGGTACACGCGGACATTGCGGAGGTCATCGGCCGCCAGCGCGTTGAGCAGGCGGCCGACACCCGGCGCATGCACCTCGATGCCGATGTGGTCGCGTGCCGGATCGCGCGCGGCGGCGCAGCGCAGCGCCTCGCCGTTGCCGAAGCCGATCTCCAGCACGCGCGGCGCGTTGCGGCCGAAGGCGGCATCGAAATCGCGCACGGTGCCCGTGTAATCCAGGCCGTAGCGCGGCCATTGTTCATCGAACGCGCGCTGCTGCGCGTCGGTGAAGCGGCCCTGGCGCAGCACGAAACTGCGGATCTCGCGGCGGCCTTCGGTGACGGTGAAGGGCTTGGGCGGAACCTTGGCGCCATCGCTGGAGAAGGGGTCGGTCATGCGATGGACCCGTAGGGCGGGTCTCGACCCGCCGTGCCCTGGCATTGCAATGGCGGGTCGAGACCCGCCCTGCGGCACTGGCCTTCCATCATTCGATCAACCCGTCGACCGGCGACGAGGCCGAGGCATAGCGCTTGCGCGGGATGCGGCCGGCGAGGAAGGCATCGCGACCCGCCTGCACCGCAAGCTTCATCGCACGCGCCATGCGCACCGGATCCCTGGCGCCGGCGATGGCGGTGTTCATCAGTACCCCGTCGCAGCCAAGCTCCATCGCGATGGCCGCATCGGATGCGGTGCCCACGCCGGCATCGACGATGATCGGAACCTTCGCGTTCTCGATGATCTCCAGCAGGTTGTAGCGGTTCTGGATGCCGAGGCCCGAGCCGATCGGCGCGGCCAGCGGCATCACCGCGACGCAGCCGATCTCCTCCAGCCGACGCGCCAGGATCGGGTCGTCGCTGGTGTACACCATCACCTCGAACCCGTCGGCCACCAGCTGCTCGGCGGCCTTGAGGGTCTGCACCACGTCCGGGAACAGCGTCTTCCGGTCGCCCAGCACTTCCAGCTTTGTGAGGTTGTGGCCGTCCAGCAGTTCGCGTGCCAGCCGGCAGGTGCGCACCGCGTCCTCGGCGGTATAGCAGCCGGCGGTGTTGGGCAACAGCGTGTAGCGATCCGGCGGCAGCACGTCGAGCAGGTTGGGCTCATTCGGGTCCTGCCCGATGTTCGTGCGCCGGATGGCGACGGTGACGATCTCCGCGGCGGCCGCTTCGGTCGCGCGGCGGGTTTCATCGAGGTCCCTGAACTTGCCGGTGCCTGTGAGCAGGCGCGAAGCGTAGGCCTTGCCTGCGATGACGAGCGCGTCATCGGGGGTGCGTGGGGTGGTCATCACGCGATTATCGCGCAATCGCGCGGCCGGGGTGTGCCGTGCAGGCGGGAAGATTCAGCGATGCCCTGCGAATTGCGCGCGTGCCGAGGGATTCGTTGCCGGCGAGCGAGGACTTGTCGGCAGTTCGATCAGGCCGACGATCACGGTCCCGTCCATCGATCCCTGCACAACGTTGTCGTTACGTCGGCCCGGTTACCCGCCGCCGAGCGCGTGCACGATCTCGACGCGATCGCCGGCCTGCAAGGCATGTTCGGCATGGCGCCCGCGCGGCACGATCTCGCCGTTGATCTCCACCGCCACGCGGCGTTCGGCGAGGCCCTGCGCGGCGAGCAGGGTGGCGATGGTGGCGTCGTCCGCGACCGTCGTCGGGTCGCCGTTGAGGATGATGTCCATGGTGGGATTGTCGCCGGTGCGGCGCCGGGCCGCATCCCTGCTTGCCGCACTGCGGCGTGAGCGCCGTCGGGGCATCGGGGACACTGCACACCATGCGGCGCCGTATTGGCGGCCGCCTTCCCCGTTTGCCGGAGCCGTTGCATGTCCCGATCCACACGACGTTGCCTTCCCGCCAGGGCCCTGCTGGCCGCAGCCCTTGCACTGGCCGCCGCGCCCGCCATGGCGCAGCAGGACACCTTCACCCGCACCGTGTTCATCGGTGACAGCCTGACCGATGCCGGTTTCTTCCGTCCGATCCTGGTGCAGCAGGCCGGCCCGCAGGCGGCGATCCTGGGTCGTTTCACCACCAACCCGGGCCTGACCTGGGCCGAGTGGCTGGCGGACTACTACGGCACCAATGCCTCGGCCAACGGCAACGGCCAGTCCGGCGACAACTACGCCGTGGGTGGCGCCCGCGTGGGCGTGGACACGGTGGGCGCGCTGGGGCCGACGCCCTCGATGGTCACCCAGACGACCCGCTACCTCGCGGCGAACAGCGGGCGTGCCGATCCCGGCGCGCTGTACACCCTGTGGGGCGGCGCCAACGACCTGTTCGCGGTGTCGGCCAACCCCGCGCAGGCGCAGCAGATCATCGGTGCGGCGGTGGCCGCGCAGGTCGGCATCGTCGCCACCTTGCAGGGCGCCGGCGCGCGCTACGTGATGGTGCCCAACATCCCCGACATCGGCATCACGCCCAGTTTCCGCGCGCAGGGTGCCGCGGCGGCCGCGCAGGGCACGGCGCTTTCGCAGGCCTACAACAACGCGCTGTACGGCGGGCTGGCCGGCAACAACCTGCGCGTGATCCCGCTGGATACCTTCACCTTCCTGCGCGAAGTGGTGGCCAGCCCGGCGCTGTACGGCTTCGCCAACGTCACCGGCACCGCTTGCCAGCCGCAGATCACCGCACAGTCGATCACCTGCAACCCCGGCACCTATGCGGTGCCTGGCGCCGACCGCAGCTACCTGTTCGCCGATGGCGTGCATCCCAGCTCGGCCGCGCACGAGATCATCGGTGACTTCGCGGTATCGATGATCGAAGGCCCGCGCCAGATCGCGGTGTTGCCGCATTCGGCGGCCATGACCGGGCGCGCGCGCGCCGAGCGCGTGGGCGCCGCGGTGTCGGTCAAGCCGGAGCAGGCAGGCCGCCGCTGGTGGGCCGACCTGCGTGGCGATTTCCAGCGCTTCGGCCATGGCGACGAGTACGACGGCGTGGGTCCGGCGCTGACCGCCGGCCTCGACTGGGCCAGCGGCAACGCCATCTTCGGCGGTTTCGTCGGCTACGGCCGTCAGGACAACGATTGGGGTTTCCGCCGCGGCAGCTGGAAGCAGTCCGAAGCCACGCTGGGCCTGATGGCCGGCTGGTTCGGCGACAGCGGCGCGTGGGTCAACGCGCAGGCCAGCTACACCCGCCTGGACCTCGACGTGCGCCGCAACGTCGCCCTGGGCCCGGCCCTGCGCTCGCACCATGCCTCCACCGATGGCTCCAACCTGACCGCCGCGCTGCATGCGGGCTGGAATTTCGGCGAAGGCGCCCTGCGCCACGGCCCGGTGCTGGGCGTGGTGTCGCAGCGCATCGACATCGACGGTTTCGCTGAAAGCGAGCCCAACCTGTCGACGTCACTGGCGTACCCGGACCAGTCCTTCGATTCGCTGATCGGCAGCGTGGGCTGGCAGGCCAGCTACATCATCAACGGCCACCTGCAGCCCTACGCGCGCTTCACCGTCGACCGCGAGTTCGAGGACGTGGCCGAAGAAGCCTTCGCGCAGGCGCAGTCGGTGCCGGGCGCGCTGGAATACGCGGTGCCGGGCCTGCAGCGCGACGACCGCTACGGCTCGTTCACCTTCGGCGTGCGCACGCAGCTGTTCGGCATGGATGCCAACCTCGGCAGCAGCGTCACCGCGGGCCAGAAGGGCGGCAACCACGCCACCGTGTTCGCGACGATCGGCGGCGGCTTCTGATCGCGTTGCCAAGCTGCGCCACGCGGGCATAGACTGCGCCGGTCACGCGGGTGTAGTTCAATGGTAGAACTGCAGCTTCCCAAGCTGCTAGCGTGGGTTCGATTCCCATCACCCGCTCCACCGCATCAATCTGCGGACTTCCGCAGAAGTCCAAGAGAGTCTGTAAGTCGTTGCCACGCAAAGACTTTTCCTCTCTTTGATGTTCTGCTGTGGTCCACTGCGATCCGCCTACAGCCGGGACTTTTAAGTCCACAAACAAGTCCATTTTTGCGGGCGCGGCTGATTCCGGATTGTTGATGGAGGGGCGAGGTCGACGTGACCAGCATCTGGTTCCTGACTCATGTTCAGGAGCAAGAGCATGGCACTCTCAGACCTGGCCGTTCGACAGGCCAAGGCAACTGGCAAGGCATACACCCTCCCTGACTTGGATGGCCTCTCCCTGGCCGTCACGGCGGCAGGGGGCAGGACTTGGCACTTCCGCTACTACTGGGCGGGCAAGCAGAAGCGGATGTCGCTCGGCACCTACCCGGAGGTGACGCTTCGAGAGGCCCGCAGCCTACGCGATGACGGCCGCGCCCTGCTGGCCAAAGGCATCAATCCTCGCGTTCACCGCAAGCAGAAGCGCACCGCTGTCCGGCTCGCCGACGAAAACACTTTCGAGGCGGTGTATCGCAAGTGGCTCAAGCATCGCGGGCTCAGCCTCAAGGAAGGCCGGCAGACGACTCTCTCGATCCTTCCGCGCATCTTCGACAAGGATGTGCTGCCGACCTTGGGCAAGCGGTCGATCTATGAGATTAAGCGTCCCGACCTCTTGGAGGTGATCGCCAAAATCGAGAAGCGCAGGGCGCTCTCCGTCGCCGAGAAAGTCAGGACGTGGTTCAACCAACTGTTCCGCTACGCGCTGGTGATCGTGCCGGGCCTGGAGCAGAACCCTGCCTCCGATCTCGATGTGGTGGCGCTGCCACTGCCACCCGTCAACCACAACCCGTTCCTGCGCATGGCCGAGCTGCCCAAGCTGTTGCAGCGGCTGCGGAGCTATCGCGGCCGGCGGCAGACCCAGCTCGGGCTGCGGCTATTGCTGCTGACGGGCGTGCGAACCGGTGAGCTGCGGCAGGCGACGCCGGATCAATTCGATCTGGACCGTGGGCTGTGGATCATCCCGCCCGAGGTCGTGAAGCAACTCCAGGTGGACATGCGCAAAAAGCGGCAGCAGCCGAAGGACATCCCGCCATACATCGTGCCACTGTCGATTCAGGCCATGGAGATCGTCCGGCACCTGCTGGATGAGTTCAAGCCGGCCCAGCGCTACCTGTTCCGGCACGACAGCGACTTGAAGAAGCGCATCAGCGAGAACACGCTCAATGGTGCGCTCAAACGCATGGGCTATCAGGAACGCCTGACCGGACACGGTATCCGTGGCACGATGTCCACTGCGCTCAACGAGATCGGCTACCCGAAGGTCTGGGTGGATGCACAGCTCTCGCACGTCGATCCCAACAAGGTCAGCGCGACCTACAACCATGCCGAGTACGTGGAGCAGCGTCGCCGCATGATGCAGGACTGGGCCGATCGGCTCGACCTCTTCGAGCAGAACCAGGTCGAGGCGGCCAGCATGCCGCTCACCGTGCATCTGGAAGGCGTGCCCGCGTTCCCGAATGAGCAAACCGCAAGCGCACCCTCCACGCCGGTTGCCGCTTCGCCAATCCTGCTCGTGACGAAGCCGGGTGACGCCATGCCGTTGGTTTCTGCCGCCACACATCGGCTGCCGGCGGTTCCGCCCCCTCGATCAGCCGCGCCGCTGGTGCCTTCGGACATTCAGCGCGAGAGGATGGAGCTGTTCGATGTCTTCGAAGCGCCGCACAACCTTCCCGTCGCTGCGTTTGCCAAGATGGCGGGCAAATCCCGCAGGTGGATCAGCTACGAGATCAAGGCGGGCAACTTGCTGGCGTTGAACGTAGGCAACCGCGGCCAGCGCGTGCCGGACTGGCACCTCGACCCACTCAAGCACGAGCTGATCCAGTCCGTCCTGAAGCTGACCAGGGGTGCGGACCCTTGGCAGATCTACCATGCACTGCTGCAACCGCGCTCGATGCTGCGGGGGTGTTCGGCACTGGAGGGCGTGACGGCCGGCAATCTCGACAAGCTCGTGATGGCGGTGAGCACGACCGTAAAGGAAAACGAGTGGTCCCCGCAGCAGGCGAGGTTGGCCTGAGCGGCGCGCGGCGAACGCCGGCCTCTCGGGCTTGGCATGCATCCCGGTAAGATGCCTATCGAACTGCGCGTCGAGAATGCAGACTCTGATCGCTCATGACCACCCAGTCTGATTGATCTTGGTTAGTAATTCAGACAGCGTGATCGAGCCAACGGCGGGACTCGACCCGAAGCGGCCGGAAGGAATACGCAAGCCCAACCGCTGGTTCGCCCTATGGGGCAACAATCTAGTCACAATGAATGAACTGTCCTAATAGCGTTGCGTATGGGACTTTAGCGTCATTACTTGCTGCGAGTCACTGTGAGGAAGAGAGGGCGGGATGATTCTCACGGACAATGAGACAAAGGTCGACCTCCTCAACAACGAGGCGATCGCCAAGACCATCATCGAGCTGCTGTGCGAAAAGCCCGAGCGCGCCGTGACGATCGGCGTTCACGGCGACTGGGGCGCCGGAAAATCCAGCATCTTGGAGATGATCGAGAACGGCCTCGGTTCGGATGAGGACGTGCTCTGCGTCAAATTCAACGGATGGCGTTTTCAAGGATTCGAAGACGCCAAGATCGCGCTGATTGAGGGCATCGTCACCGGGCTTATCGAAAAACGCCCGTTGCTCACCCAGGCCGGCATGGCCGTGAAAGACATCTTCCGGCGGATCGACTGGCTCAAGATCGCGCGACACGGGGGCGGTCTGGCTTTCACTGCGTTCACCGGCATCCCCACAGCCGATCAGGTCGGCGCGGTGGTCGGCACCTTGAAGGGCATCTTCTCCGATCCCGCGAAACTCGCCACGCAGGAGAATTACGACAAGGCCATCGACGGTGTGCAGGGTCTGCTGAAACCAGGTGAGTCGAAGAATGTGCCGGAAGAGATCGAGGCGTTCCGAAAAGCCTTTGACGACCTGCTCAAGCAGGCGGGCGTCAAGCAACTGATCGTTCTCATCGACGATCTCGACCGCTGCCTGCCCGACACGGCGATTGAAACCCTCGAAGCCGTCCGCCTGTTCGTATTCACCGCCCGCACCGCGTTCATCGTCGCGGCCGACGAGGCGATGATCGAATATTCGGTGCGCAAGCATTTCCCCGAACTGCCGGACACGACCGGCCCCCGCGACTATGCACGCAACTATCTCGAAAAGCTGATCCAAATTCCGTTCCGGATTCCGGCTTTGGGCGAGACCGAAACTCGTATCTATGTCACCCTGTTGCTCATCGGTGCCGAGCTGGGCGAGGACGATGTCGATTACTCGGCGCTCATCATCGTCGCGCGTGAATTGCTCAAACGCCCTTGGCAAACGGCGGGGCTCGACGCGCAGACGGTCAAAACCGCCTTGGGCGACAAAGCCGGCAAGGTCCAGAACGCGCTAACCTTGAGCGATCAGATCGGTCCGATCCTAGCCAGCGGCACTCAGGGCAATCCCCGGCAGATCAAGCGCTTCCTGAACACCCTGCTCCTGCGCCATCAGACCGCACTCGCGCGCGGCTTTGGGGACGAGGTGAAGCTGCCCGTCTTGGCGAAGCTTATGCTGGCCGAACGGTTCCTCTCCAGATTGTTCGACCAGATCGCCAGCGCCGCCGCCCGCGATCCGGAAGGCCGCTGCGTAGATTTGGCGGCGCTTGAAGCCGCCGCATCGGAGGAGAAGCCAGCCCCCAAAGCGAAGCGGGCCGGGCCGAAGATCAGTTCCACCGATGACGCCAAGGCGACCGCCGTGCCGGACTCCCAGGACAGCGCCATCCTCACCGAATGGAAGGCGGCCGACGCGATACGGTCTTGGGCGCGGCTGTCACCGGCCTTGGCCGAAGTCGATCTGCGCCCCTATCTGTTCGTGACCAAGGATCGGAAAGACTATTTTGGCGCGGCCTCCGTCCTCGGGCGTCTCGCCGCGGTGGTCGAAAAGTTGCTCGGCCCGAAACTTGCCGTCCAGGCGTTCGAAGGTGAACTCAAACAGCTCGTTCCGGCCGAGGCCGCGCAGATCTTCGAGGAGCTGCGCGGGCGCGTCATGGGCGGAGACACCTTCGATACCGTGCCGCCGGGGGTCGATGGGCTCGCGGTGCTGGTTCGCGCGCATCCAACGCTTCAAGCTAATCTTCTCGATCTGCTGGAAGCCTTGCCGGTGGATCGGTGCGGGCCGTGGCCCGCGTCGGGTTGGGAGGGCGTTATCAAGGATTCCGACGCCGTGGCGCGCTTCGAGAAGCTACTCCAAAAATGGTCCACCTCCGGTTCGTCCTTCTTGAAGCCTACGGCGAGCGCCGCGCTTCGCACGCGGAAGGGTGGGCGCTGATGGGCACATCGAACGCCTATGGGGGTGCGGGTGGAGCCACCCCGCTCATTCCGAGTTGGTTGCAGGGTGACGGCGACGGCGGGGCCGGCGCGGCCGGGGGCGATGGCAACGGGACACAATCCCCGTCACCCGATGGATCGCCCTCAGCCGTTCCTCCCGCGCCAGCGCCTCGGCCAATCGCGCCGGTAGGGGCATCGGATCGGTTCACGTCCGCCCGAAACAATTTCACTCGCTTCGTGAGTTCGGGCGGCAGCGACCGCAGAAGTCTCGGCCGTGCTGTCTCGCAATATGTGTCCAAGTCGGCGGGTGGCTCACGCCAAGCCTCGCAGCGCATGGGCTCATCGCGCGGCGTGGGTGCCGGGCTCGTCCGATTCCTCAACGACGCCAGCGCCAATGGCGTTCGCGAAGCGCTGCGAACGCTCAACCTCGAAAGCCTCGCGGGGCGGCCGATCGAGGAAGTGTTCGCGGGGCTCGCCGACTACATCTGCCCCGAAGGCGGGTCGATCGACGAGGGAATCGCGCGAGACGCCTTCGTCGAGACGATCGCCGATCTCGCCGGTGCGGGCATTACCGACATCGACGCGCTCACACCCGGCCAGATCCAGACCGTCTTCGAACTGTATGCGACGCACGCGATCGAGGCGCGCATCTGCAACGACATCGGCACCAAGGTCGTTATCTTGCCCACCGATCCGCGCGCGGCCGAGAGGGTTCAGGCGCAACTGCGTGATTTCATCCAGCGCGGCGTCAGCGATGCGATCAACGCCGCGGGTGTCAACATCCAGTCGCTGACCCCTGATGCGGTGATGGGCTTCGTGACCGACGTCTACCAATCTGCATTCGACGTGTTGCAGACGATGGGCGACGGGGAGGCCGCAAAATGAGGCGCCATGTCATCATCGGCCGTTTCGGGCCGGACGATAAGACCCGCGTCCCGAAGGCGCGCGACGAGGTTGCATCGACCTTGCAGTTGGTGACGAGCAAGCGTCTCGATCATGGAATCGGCCGCGCCTTGGCCGACCTCAAGGCGCTGCACCTTACCCCGAGCGAGATCGGCGCGGACATGCTCGTCGTCGCGGCCCATGTCCACGCGGCAGACACCCGCATCTCCCGCTCCACGGAATCGCAGGACGCCTGGACGCGCGAGATTCGTCTGGTCATCCCTGTGAGCGATCCGGTGCGATGGACGGCCGCCGCGCCCATCCTGGTCCGCGCCCTGAACTTCCTGACCGGCGACAGATGGGATGTGGGCTTCCGCAAACGGGCCAAGGGCTATGCGAAGCTGGTTCCCGCCGCGGCACCCACACTTATTCCCGCCCCGTTCGATGGCGTGAGTCTGTTCTCCGGTGGCTTGGACAGTCTGATCGGCGCGATCGACAGCTTGAATGATGGCGAGATGCCGCTCCTGGTCAGCCACGCGGGCGAAGGGTTGGTGAGCAAGTCGCAGGAGCAGTGCTTCGAAGGTTTGAAAGCCGCTTACAAATCATCCGCCTTCGATCGGCTGCGGGTGTGGATGAGCTTCGATAGCGGGCTCGTCGAGGATGTCGGATCGGAGGACACCACGCGCGGCCGCTCGTTCCTGTTCTTCTCCCTGGGCGTCGCCGCCGGCACCGCGCTCGGCCGCGACTTCGTGCTCAAGGTTCCAGAGAACGGGCTGATCGCGCTAAATGTGCCGCTCGATCGGCTTCGGCTCGGCGCGTTAAGCACCCGGACGACGCATCCTTTCTACATGACCCGGTGGAACGATTTGCTCCAGGCGCTCGGCGTCGGAGGGAAGGTCGAGAATCCCTATTGGGACAAGACCAAAGGGGAGATGGTGGCCCAATGCGCCAATCCGGCCCTATTGAAGCAACTCGCCCCGCTGTCGCTATCATGTTCGTCGCCGACGAAGGGGCGCTGGACCAAGAAGCCGCAGGGTCACTGCGGATACTGCCTGCCATGTCTCATCCGGCGAGCCTCTCTGCGAGGCAAGGATTCGACGGTTTACGGCGTACCCGACCTGAATGCTGCCACGTTGGACACCAGGCAGGCCGAAGGTCAGCAGGTCCGATCCTTCCAGATCGCAATCGCGCGGCTATCGAAGCGCCCGGAACTCGCCAAGGCCCTCATCCACAAGCCGGGGCCACTCTATGACGACCCCTCCCGCCACGATGACTTGGCCGATGTCTATCGCCGTGGATTAGAAGAGGTCGGGCGCTTGCTGACTGGCGTTCGCGCCGCACCGTCGTGAGAGGCCTCATGCGATCGGGTCTCGTCGATTTTCATTGCCACCTCGATCTCTACCCCGACCACGCGGCCGCGGTGGAGCGTTGCGAGCGCGATGGCGTCTTCACCCTTACCGTGACCACCACGCCCAAGGCTTGGCCGCGGAACCACGAACTGGCGTCCGCCACCCGTCATGTCCGGGCGGCCCTCGGACTGCATCCTCAACTGGTCGCTGACCGCGCCCACGAGATCGAACTTTGGGAGGAGTTCTTGCCTAGAACCCGCTATGTGGGAGAGGTCGGGTTGGACGCCGGCCCGCGGTTCTATAAGTCTTTCGAGACGCAGAAGGAGATTTTCGCTCGCGTGTTGTCGCTCTGCGCAGCGGCGGGGAACAAGATCGTCACGATGCATAGCGTCCGAGCGACCAAGGCCGTGCTCGATATGATCGAGAAATACATGCCGCCTTCGCGCGGTCGCGTGGTGCTTCATTGGTTCACCGGCACCGCAGCGGAGGCCAGGAGGGCGGTTGATCTCGGCTGCTACTTTTCGGTGAACGCGGAAATGCTCGCCAATGAAAAGCGCGCCGCGATAACCAAGACGCTGCCGTTGGATCGCGTTCTGACGGAGACAGATGGGCCGTTTACAAAGACCGATGCTCGTCCGACCACACCGAGCGATGTCTGGATCGCTGCGGAAGGTTTGGCGCGTCTGCATGGAATCCCGCCCATTGATATGTCCGCCACCATATTGCGGAATCTGAAAAGCCTGCTCGAAGAACAGGGCTAGTTTGTGCGTACCGCCGGGTAGTTGCGCAGTGATCGCCAGAGAAGCTGCGCAACCTCGCCGCAGAAGCTGATCAGCGAGTGCCGGGCCGTTGCGCGGTCGGCGGTGGGCAGAGAGTCAGCATGCGGCCAGGAGCGTGTGCCAGTACGAGAGCGGACTGGCTGCTCATCGCGACAGGCTCCTCCGTGAGAGTTCTTGGCCCAGGCGGAACGCTTCTTCGACGCTGACGATGGTCACGTGCTTGTGCGTACCCGTCCAGACTTCCGCGGTGGATGCCGAGGCGAAGAAGTGCACGTGACGGCAGAACGTGCCGCGGATGTCACGCGAGGCACCGAGAAGTGATGGGTGCATTCCGATTCTCCGTCAGCCCGCGCAGCAGGACAGCTGCTTCACATCCTTGGTGAAGGTCTGTGCTGCAAGCTTCAGCCCCTCGACCATCGTCAGGTACGGGAACAGCTGATCGGCCAGGTCCTGCACAGTCATGCGATGTCGAATGGCCAGTGCCGCCGTCTGGATCAGCTCACCCGCTTCCGGTGCGATCGCCTGCACGCCGATCAGCCGACCCGATCCGGCTTCCGCCACCAGCTTGATGAAGCCGCGCGTGTCGAAGTTGGCGAGCGCGCGCGGCACGTTGTCGAGTGTCAGCACGCGGCTATCCGTCTCGATGCCGGCGCGGTGCGCTTCCGCTTCGCTGTGGCCGACGGTCCCGACCTGCGGATCGGTGAACACCACCGCCGGCATCGCCGACAGATCCAGCGCGGCCTCGCCGCCGGTCATATTGATGCCGGCACGCGTGCCGGCCGCCGCCGCCACGTATACGAACTGCGGTAGGTCGGTGCAGTCACCGGCGGCGTAGATGTCGGACGCGTTCGTGCGCATGGTCGCGTCCACGACGATGGCGCCTTGCTGGTTGGTTGTCACGCCGGCGGTGCCGAGATTCAGGCTGCGGGTGTTGGGGGTGCGGCCGGTGGCCATGAGCAGGCGATCCGCGCGCCGCTCGCCGTGATTCGTGGTGAGCACGAACTCGCCGTCGACATGCGCGATCCGGCTTGCCTGAGTCTGTTCCAGCACTTCGATGCCTTCGGCGCGAAACGCGGCCGTCACCGTCTTGCCGACCTCGGGGTCCTCGCGGAAGAACAGTGAGCTGCGCGCCAGGATCGTGACCCGGCTGCCCAGCCGCGCGAACGCCTGCGCCAGCTCCACGGCGACCACGCTCGATCCGATCACGGCCAGCCGCTCGGGAATGGCGTCGCTGGCCAGCGCCTCGGTGGAGGTCCAGTACGGCGTGTCTTTCAGGCCCGGGATCGGCGGGATCGCAGGGTTGGCGCCTGTAGCGATCAGGCAGCGGTCGAAGTGCACGACTTGCTCGTCGCCGTTCCTCAGCTTCACGATAAGCGCGCGGTCATCCTTGAAGCGCGCCTCACCGCGCAGCACGGTGATGGCGGAATGGCCGTCGAGAATGCTCTCGTACTTGGCGTGGCGCAGCTCCTCGACACGCCCCTGCTGCTGCGCCAGCAGCTTGTCGCGCAGGATGGCAGGCGCCGCCGCGGCGATACCCCCGTCGAACGGGCTTTCGCGGCGCAGGTGCGCGACATGCGCCGCGCGGATCATGATCTTGGACGGCACGCAGCCGATGTTGACGCAAGTGCCGCCAATGGTTCCGCGCTCGATCAGCGTGACACGCGCCCCGCGCTCGGTGGCCTTCAGCGCGCCCGCCATCGCGGCGCCGCCGCTGCCGATCACGGCGAGATGCAGGGATTCATCACTGCCTGGGCGCTTACCGTCGCCGCCGAGCCAGGACTGCATGTTGCCCAGCAAGCCGCCGGAGGGCGGTGGCGTACGGCCCTCGTCCACGCGGGCCTGATAGCCGAGCGCGTCCACAGCCGCGATCAGTGCGTTCGCGGTCGTGCCGTCTGCCAATGCCACCTCGGCCGAGCCCAGGGTGTAGGACACGCGCGCGGACTGAACGCCCGGCACTTTTTCCAGCGCCTGCCTGACATGTGTCGCACAGGAGTCGCAGGTCATGCCGGAGATCTTGAGTTGAGTCATGGTTGAGTTCCGATGAGCGGGGTCAGGATTGTTTGGCCGGGAGTTCGCAGTGCTCCGGGTCGCAGCGCCGGCTGGCCGGCGATACGAGGTCCCAGACGGACACGGCGATCATCAGGCCGAGTCCGGTATAGGTGGCGTAGCTGCTCCAGCCGTACTTGAACCAGGGGTACAGCGACAGCAGCAGGACGGTCGGCCCCAGCATCCCCAGCAGGCTGCGGTGCCACTGACGGTGGTTGAACCAGCCCAGGGCGTTGATGACCAGCGCCAGCGAGGCAAACACCGGCAGCAGGGTGTTGATGAACACCCCCTCCCATTGACTCAGGAACCCA
Organism: Luteimonas aestuarii; assembly: GCF_004357985.1. Classification (GTDB taxonomy): domain Bacteria; phylum Pseudomonadota; class Gammaproteobacteria; order Xanthomonadales; family Xanthomonadaceae; genus Luteimonas; species Luteimonas aestuarii. Next base: position 227,014 of record NZ_SMTF01000002.1, read on the forward strand.
AGGCCCACGGCCGCACCGAGGCTGGCAATGGCGGGGAAACACATGGCGCATCCCATCGCCGAGATGAGCGCACCCACTGAACCCGTTTTGTCGCCGATGCGAGTAATCCACTGAATCAACTGCTCCATGTCGCGCTCCTACTGCCGCACCGTGGACGGAAAGCCGGCGTTCGCCGTCGCCCGGGTCATGTCCTCGACCGTGGTCTTGGCATCGTCGAAGACGACTGTGGCTTGCTTGTCCTTGAAGCTGACATCCACCGACTCGACGCCGACCACGCGCGACAAGGATTTCTTGACCGTGATCGGACAGGTGACGCAGGTCATGCCCGAGACGTCCAGCGTGACGGTGCGAGTCGCCGCATGAACCGCGCTGCATTGGCAGCAAGCCAGTACGGCGGCCAGCCCCAGAGCAATGAATAGACTCTTGACCATGATCAGTCTCCTTCAGAAGAACAGAACTGCGTAGTAGGGGAATGTGAGCAGGCCGGCGACCAGCGTCGCCACACCCAAGAAGATCCACTTGCGTCGCCGCTGTACGCGCGGATCGGCGCAGGCCCGGTCAGGTTCGCAGACCTCGGCGGTTCGGAAAATGCCGCGGTAGGCGAAGAACAGGGCGAGGACCGCCACCGCCACGAAGATCGGGCGGAAGGGTTCGAGAACCTTCAGCGTCGCCAGCCACGAACCGCCGAGGCCGGCCATGACCAGCACCAGCGGCAACACGCAGCACACCGAAGCGCCGAGACCAGCGGCGACGCTGGCGGCGAGCGAGAGGTTGGAACGGTCCTGCATACAGCCTCCTGTGAACGGATGCTGTTACGCTACGACCGTAGCTGACTACGGAGTCAAGATGCCCGAGACCTACACCATCGGCAGCCTGGCGCAGCACACCGGCGTGCATCTGGAAACGATCCGCTACTACCAGCGCCGGGGGCTGGTGGACGAGCCGGAGCGCCCGCTGGGCGGCATCCGGCGCTACACGGCGCACCACGCCCGGCGGCTGCGCTTCATCCGCCATGCGCAGGATCTCGGCTTTTCCCTCGATGAAGTCGGCGATCTGCTGAAACTCGAGGACGGTGCGCATTGCCGGGAGGCGCGAACGCTGGGGGAGCGCCGGCTCGCCGACGTCCGCAACAAGCTGACGGACCTGCAACGCATCGAATCTGCGCTGGCCGCACTGGTCGATCGCTGCGCATCGGTCAAGGGCCGGGTACGCTGTCCGCTGATTGCTTCCCTGCAGCAGACCATTGATCCGCAATGAATCGGCACCGACGCGCGCGCCTCGCCAACACAGCCGGGCAATCGGGCGCGTCAGACTGGCGTCGATCCACAATGGGCAGGATCGGGTAGCGAATCGACTGGAAAGCCTGCGCCCTCGGCGTGGAGCCGATGGCCCGCGTTGGATCGCCACTCCCAAGTGTGAGCATGCGCCGGCTTTTGCTCGTTCAAACCGGTCGTCGACCTCGATCATTCCGTGTGCGCGATCGAGCAGGCCGCGGCAGTCTGCGCTCGGGCTCTGCAGATACAAATCACATCTAGGGGAAGATGGCGCGCTCGTTGAGCAGCACAGACCCGTGGGCGCACTGAAGCCGGATTGCCGCGTCACTCTCCAGGCCGATGCATCTCCCAATACCGGGATTCACGCGAGGTACCATCGGCCCGCGTGCAGAGCCTGGTTCCCATGTACTGGAATCCTGCGGTCTCGATGACACGAGCAGAACGCAGATTGTCCAGTGCGGCAGTCACCACGATCAGCCTGACGCCGAAGGCGTCAAATATCCAGTCAAAGCTGCGTGCTGCGCCGAGCTTGCCTTCACCTTGGCTTTGGCGGTCCGCGCGGTAGCCTCCGGCAATCTCTGCTGCGGAGTGCTCCGGCCAGACGGTGAAGCAGGAGTAACCGCACACGCCACCGGCGGCGTCGAGCATCACGACGAGCAAGCCTTCGCCATCCGCGTGCTTGCGCTGCGCTGCCGCAATCCAGTCAGATATGTTGCGAAGCGTGGTCGGGCGCGGCAGATCGTAGATGGGATCCGATACCCGAGGATCGACCAGAAGCTCGGTGAGCCCTGCCGCATGCTCAGATCTCGCCAGGCGGTAGTTGGCCCCAAGCGTCAGAGGATCGGCGCGTCGCACCTTCGCCCGGATGGCGAGTGCTTCTTCGGGAGGGACTTCGAGTTGCGTCAGCGGCGGGGCGCTCATGTGGACACCGCAACGCCCGCTACATCGGCCGGACGGGTCCACTCCCGGCAGATGCGCGTGGTCTGTTCCCGCGCCAGCGGCTCACGGGTCAGTCCGCAGCGAGCGCCTCGCTTTTCCGTCAGGAAGTGCGCGCAGCGTTGGCACACACCGAATGCGCGCTGGCCGTTCTGCCGTTGCAGCGCGGTCAACAGGCCGCGCAAGGCGTCGGCCAACGGCGGCGCTTCCGAAGGCATCGCGCTCAGGGCCTGCTCCAGGCGTTGCGCCCAACCGTCACGCAGAACTTTGGCGCCCGCCGCAGTCGGCTCCAGGTGAATACGCCGCCCGTGCTGGGGATCGGGCGTCTTCACGATCAGGCCCTGCCGCTCCAATAACTGCAGGGACTGCGACACGGTGCCGCGCGTGATGCCGAAGTATTGCGCCACCGCGATCGGCAGATTGCTGTAGCGATTGGCGCGATCCAGGTAGGCCAGGATCTGCAGATGGATGGGCAGCAGGCCGTGTCGCGCGGCGTCATCGCGCAGTGATTGCTGGATCAGGGCGCCGAGGCGCTCGAGCAGAACCGGTGTGTCATCCATGCCCGCAATGTATCGCTTCGATGCATTATTGACAATGACGGTTTGGCGGCAGTAGAGTCCATAATGTATCGCCTCGATACATTAACGATGTTCCACCGCCAACATCCCAGGAGAAGTCCATGTCCCAGAAAGCCGTCTTCTTTCATGCCGGTTGCCCGGTATGCGTGTCCGCCGAGCAGCAGTTCGCCAAGTCACTCGATCCTGCCCAGTTCAATGTGGAGATCGTGCATCTGGGCGAACAGAAAGCCCGTCTCGCTGAGGCAGAAGCGGCGGGCGTCAAGTCCGTGCCCGCGCTGGTGATCGGCGGGCAGCCCTTCCATATCAACTTCGGCGCGGCGCTTGCCGATCTGAAGTAAGCCGACTTTTCGCGGCGGGGCGCGCCCCGCCGCTTTCTCATTCGGAGGATCCCAACGATGAAATGCACATTGATCGCCGCACTGTTGGCCGCCTGTGCTACACCCGTGCTCGCAGCCGATCCTGCAGTCCCGTACCCCGATGGTTACCGCAGCTGGCACCACGTCAAGAGCATGGTGATCGAGAAGGGCCATCCCCTGTTCGAGTCGTTTGGCGGCATCCATCACCTCTACGCCAACCCGAAGGCGCTGGAGGGTTACAAGTCCGGCAAGTTCCCGGATGGAGCGGTCATCGTCTTCGATCTGCTCGACGCCCCGCAGGCGGATAACGCCATCACCGAAGGCGCGCGTAAGGTTGCTGGCGTGATGCACAAGGACGCGAAGAAATACGCGGCAACCGGCGGCTGGGGCTACGAGGGTTTCGGAGGCGGCGACAAGACCAAGCGCGTCGTCGGCGCCAACGCCGCCACCGCCTGCCATGCCTGCCATACCGCGCAGAAGGATCACGGCTACGTGTTCAGTAGCCTGCGCGACTGAGCGTGACGGTGAGTGACTTTCCGACAGCGCCCGCCTGGCAAGTCAGCCAGTGGTTCAACGCCGACCGCCCCCTGGACCTGGCCGCCCTGCGCGGCCAGGTCGTGGTGCTACATGCCTTCCAGATGCTGTGTCCCGGTTGTGTCTCTCATGGTGTGCCGCAGGCGGAGCGCATCCATCGCCTGTTTGCCCAGGATGGCGTCGCGGTGGTCGGTCTGCATACGGTGTTCGAGCATCACGAGGCTATGACGCCAGTCGCGTTGAAGGCCTTTCTGCACGAATACCGCGTCAGCCATCCGGTGGGCGTGGATGTGGCCGTTGCGGGCGCCCCAATCCCGGCCACCATGCTCACCTACGCGCTGGAAGGCACGCCGTCGCTGATCCTGATCGACCGCGCGGGGCGCCTGCGACTGAAACACTTTGGCCGGCTGGACGACCTCACGGTGGGTCGCGAGGTGATGCGCCTTGCGACGGAGTCAGGGCCCGGCGTGGACTCGTGCACCGACGAGAGTTGCCGCGCCGTCTGACGTGACCTCGACGGCCTTAGCTCCGCAGCCTCTGGCAGAGCGCCTGGCGGCGGTGCAGGCGCGCATTGCCGCGACCTGCGCCCGCGCCCACAGGGATCCGACCTCGGTGAAGCTTCTGCCCGTGAGCAAAACCGTGCCGACAACACGCCTGCGCCATGCACTCGCGTTGGGTCTGCGCGATTTTGGCGAGAACCGTGTGCAAGAACTGCTCGGCAAACGCGATGAGATGGGGAGCGACGCAGCCCGTTGGCATCTGATCGGCCATCTTCAGACCAACAAGGTGCGTCGGATCGCCACGCGCATCGCGAGCTTCCACGCCCTCGACAGTCTGCGCGTGGCCACCGCGCTGGACCGCGCTTTGTTCGCCGAAGGCCGGTCTCTCGACGTGCTGGTGCAAGTCAACACCGCAGGCCAGCCACAGCAGTATGGCTTGCCACCGGAATCGCTGCTGCCGTTCCTGAGGGAACTGCGGGCCTGCCAATGTCTGAAGGTGCGCGGGCTAATGACGCTCGCCATCTTCAGCGCCGACCCTGCACGGGTGCGCCCGTGTTTTGACCGGCTCCGCGTCTTGCGCGATGAGGCGCGCGAGGCGCTACCGGAGGCAGCCTCACTGCAGGAACTCTCGATGGGCATGAGCGGCGATTTCGAGACCGCCATTGAGGCGGGCGCCACCATCCTGCGCCTTGGTCGGGTGCTGTTCGGCGATCGGGGCGTTCCCGACAGCGCCTACTGGCCGCAGGCGGCTGGCACTGGGGACGGCGAAGTCGGGCCCAAAATCCTCGACACCGCCACTGACTGACTCCACGTCCCGCAGCGGTTCTGGAGCAGAGGCGACAGAAGTCGCATCAGGTTCGTCGCCTTGTTGGGTTGGGGGCGCCCTAGGCACGACGAACCGGACTTGGGGAATCAGTACCGGCAGTCGGAACTCCGCTCAATCGAACCTGATCGGCGTGCCGCTTTCAAACACAGCGACAGAATGTCGATGTGCTGACGTCATCGATCATCGTCACTGCGCTCCCGTTCCTTGCGAAGCCTGAGAAACCAAGGCTTCACGTACATCCAGTACAGCCCGCAGCAGAACGTGAATAGGCCAAGCAGCGCCAGCACCGGCTTGATCGCCTTGGCCGGTGCCCTGACGAGAATTGGCCAAGCGGCGAGCAGTAGGGCCAGGAACAGGAACCCGAACACCGCGATCTGCGCGCCGCCCCACAGGGCGATCCAAGGGCTCGCCGTAAGGCGCACTCCGAATACCGACCGATGCAGATTGCCGGTGTGCTGGAACAACTGGATTTCCGGGTCGGTCAGGTCGTATCGATTCTTCAGCGCGATCAGGCCGATCCGATCCCGGCGATTCCAGCGGAATCCCGGACCGAAGCGTTTGCGGAACTTGCCCTCGTCGGCGATCACTTCGTCGTCAGAATAGAGGCTGTCCAGCGGTTGGGATTCCGCGAGGATGCGGCGCATCTCTTCCAGCCGCGGGTCGAGTCGCTCCGGTGGCGGCGACTGCTGGTCAGGGCGCAGCGAGACAACCTTGCTGCGAGTTCCGGCGTTGCCTTCGGGCGGATCTTCCTGCAGAGCGTTGCGCCCCGGACCATGACGATCACTCATCGGGTCAGGCCGCGACGGACAGCATTTCACGCAGATGCGTAGCGTCAACCTCGCCTTTGGTGATGCAATGCTCGTAGCTCAGCCGGATCAACCGCGCCTTCTTGTCGGGCTTGAGCGTGCGACGGTGCTTGGTGAGCCATTCCTCGATGAGCCGAATCACGCTCTCCATCAGATCCATGTCGAGCACGCGACGACCCACCAGGACCGGATCTTCACCGGGACCCGTGAGCTGCCACAGCGGATCGATCCGGAACGTCTCGCACAGCGATTTGAACAGCGCCGTGGGCATTTCCCGCTCGCCGCGCTCGTAATTGGCATAGGCGCGCAGGGATAGCCCCAGCTTGTCCGCAAAATCAGCTTGCGTGAGTCCGCTGGCGACCCGGATGGCCATCAACCGGCGACCCATGACGAGGTTGTCGTCTTCGTTTGACAACTTACTCATAACTGCCTACTGTGAGTCTCAGGACTTCCCCTGACGATATCACGCATGCGCCCAGCCCTGGAACAACACGAGCGGATCAAGATGCGGCTCCGCGTCGCCGGCAGCTCGCTGGCCGAGGTCGCTCGCGAGCTGGGGGTCGCCGGCACGTCGGTCACGAGCGTGAGTCAGGGTTACCGGCGATCCCGGCGGATCGAATCGGCCATTGCCGACAAGCTCGGCGTCGTGCCCAGCAGCCTGTGGCCTGATCGATATCCAGATGGCGCAGGTGGTGATGACCGATCCCCCGTGTCACGGAATCTGGACTGCATGGGAGGTGGCTCGCTCAGCCCGGTCTTCTGCTGATGGCGGTAGCGGTACGTTTCGGGCAGCACAACGAGAAAACCCACGCCTTGCCGGGCGTGGGTCTCGAGCAGCTTCAACTGAACCTTGAGCCTGCATTCTCGTTTCTGCTTCCGGCGGTGTCAAGGACAGCGGCCCGTTCCGGGCCGTGCGATGGGCCTTTCCCCGCCGCCGGAGTGAGGTCCTCCCTCACGCCTCTTTCTGGAGGTGTCAATCGATGAGAACGCGGGATGAATCTGAAGGATGTGTGTCGCTATCTGCTCACCACCGACTTCTCCAACCGGGAAGTCGGTCGAGCAGCGGGAGTCTCGCCCAACACGGCGGGCCGCTACCGGATGCGCCTGGCTGAGGAGGGTCTGGACTGGAATGGGGTCGCGGTTCTGACGGACCGGGCCTTGGAGGAGCGGCTGAACAACGGCCGTCAGCTCGCGCGCAAGGCCTTTGCCGAGCCCGACTTCGCCCATGTCCATGCCGAACTGCGTCGGCCGGGCGTGACCTTGCTGCTGATGCACGAGGAATATGCGGACGCGGCCGGCAGTGACGCGATGTCGGAAACCGAATTCCGGCGGCGCTACGACCGCTACGAGTGCTCCCTGGGCATCGTCATGCGCCAGCCGCATGCGCCGGGCTACCGACTGTTTCTGGACTACTCGGGCAAACGCCCGAGCGTTCTGAATCCGAAGACCGGGGAGAAGCAACCGGTCGAGCTGTTTGTGGCCGTTATGGGTGCGAGCCGCAAGACTTTCGCGTATGCAAGCGCGACGCAGCGGCTGCCGGACTGGTGCGAGGCCAACGTGCGCGCCCTGGAGTTTTACCGTGGCGTGCCCAGGCTGCTGGTCCCCGACAACTTGAAGTCGGCGGTGGAACGGGTGACGGTGGCCGAGGGCCACATCATCAACTACACCTACAGCAAACTCGCGCAGCACTACGACTGCATCGTGATGCCGACGCGAGCGCGCAAGCCCAAGGACAAGGCCGCCGTCGAGGTCGGCGTGCGTTTCGCCCAGCGATGGATACTGGCGCGGCTGCGTAACCGGGTCTTCACGTCGATTGAAGAACTGAACGCCGCCATCGCGGAGCTGCTGGTGCGCATGAACGACAAGCCCATGCGCGGGCACGGCGGCAAAAGCCGCAACCAGCTCTTCGAGGAGCTGGATCGTCCGGCACTGAAGGCATTGCCGGAACTGCCCTTCGAGTACGCAGACTGGAAGCTCAACGTCACGGTGGCACAGGACTACCACGTCCTGTGGGACGAGCATTACTACTCGGTGCCGTACACCTACATCGGGGCCAAGGTACGCATCCGCGCGACCGCCCGACAGGTCGAGGTGTACGCAAAGGACGATCACTTCCCGATTGCGACCCACCTGCGGAATGCGCACAAGGGTGGTTGCACCACCTTGCCGGAGCACCAGCCTGCGTCCCATCGGGCGTACGCGCAGGATCAAGGTGCCGAGCTGATCGCATGGGCGGACCGCTCAGGCCCCTGGATCAGTGCCTTCGTGAAGAAGCACATCGACACGCATCGGCGGCCGGCGTTGTCGATGCAGGCGATGCGCGGCCTGCGCGGCATGGCCAAGGAATACGGCCCAGAGCGCCTGAATGCTGCCTGCCATCGCGCGCTACGCATCTCCACCACGTCGGTGTCGTCCGTGCGCTCGATGCTCCAGCGCCGGATCGAGAGCACGCCATTGCGCGGCGCCAGTGACGATGAGCCATTGCCGGGCCACGACAACGTGCGTGGCGCCAAGACCTACGAATCCTGAGGAACCCCGAATGACCATCATGAACACCGCCCAACAGCTCCGCGAACTGCGTCTCGTCGGCATGGCCGAGGCGCTGGATCAGCAGATGTCTCAGTCCGCCTTTCTCGGCGCGTCCTTCGAGCAACGCCTGCAGATGCTCGTGGATGCCGAGATCAGTTACCGCGACACGCGGCGCTACAAGAGCATCCTGCGCAACGCGCGACTCAAGGTGCAGGCCGTGCCCGAGGACATTGACTACCGAACCGGCCGCGGCATCGACAAGGCGACCTTCGCCGATCTGCTCACATGTGCGTGGATCTACAAGCAGATGAACCTGCTGATGACCGGCCCGACCGGCACGGGCAAGACTTGGCTGGCCTGCGCGCTGGCAGTGCAGGCGGCGCGCAAGGGCATCACCGTGGCTTACCGCAGGCTCGGGCGCTTGCTCGAAGAGATGGCCATCGCGCACGAAGACGGCTCCATCACGAAGCTGCGCAACCAGGTGGCCAAGGTCCAGCTCCTGATCCTGGACGACTTTGGCCTGACCGCACTGACCAATCGCGGTCGCGCCGACCTGCTGGAGCTGCTCGATGATCGGGTCGGCACGCACTCGACGATCGTGCTCGGGCAGATGCCGGTCAAGGAGTGGCACGCCTTCATCAATGATCCCGCGCTGGCCGATGCGCTGCTCGATCGGCTCGTGCATTCGAGCCTGAAGATCGCCCTCAAGGGCGAGTCGATGCGCAAGCTCAAGTCGGAGGGTGGGCAGTAGCTTGGCGGGGATGCGCAACAGCGTGGCACCACTGCGCAGGAAGCTGGTGCCATTGCGCAGCGACTTGGCGCCGGTGCGCAGCCTGGTGGCGTCGCCGCGCAAGGTCTTGATGCCGGTGCTCAGCTGGCATGGCGTCGGTGCGCAGATTAAATGGCGTCAACCGATCAACTCGCACGGCGGAGCCGCGCAGGTGAGCGCCGTTTTGTAGTTTGCGCGCTGCGCACTTACGCCCAGTGCTCTTCGCGCCCGGAACGCATGGTATGCATGCGGCTTGCAACACCGCTTTCGCGGGTAGTTTCGCCCGCTCTATACCCGACAGCGGTTCCAAAGCCCCAAAACTCGGGCCAGAGGGCAGTTTCGAACGTCGGCTTCTGGCCGCGTGCCGCCGGCTACAGGCGATGACTATGATCGTCGGGCCACGTGCTCACGTGGCCGGATGGCCTGTTCAGTAACAGTGGTATCCGCAGAGCACGACGTTGCTCAGTAGGTACTTCGAGGTCCCCGGACACGCTGCGAGCACGTTGGATGAACCTCGCCATGGGTTCGGTCAGGCGCGCCAGGGGATGCAGGAGGTAAGCCATCACGACGGTCGGTGCGCCAGCCAGCGGCCGCGCGGCGATGCCGCGGTTCAGGTAGCCAGCAAGCCTCGCAGACGGCGCGACGACGAGGCCGTACCCGGCTGACACGAGCGTCATCGCGATGTCGAAGGAGCTGACCAGCTGCTCCCGATCCTGCAGCGCATCCCCGAGGACACGCTGCGCCACAGCGCGCCACGGCTCGCCGGCCGTTGACTGCGCACGGATCAACGGCTGCTTGAGCACTTCCTGGCACGGCACTTCACGGTAGGCCAGCAAGTGGGAGCGCTTGGCCACGGCGACCGCCAGCGTGTCATGCCACAGCGGTTCGCATACCCAGCCAGGCCACTGCCGGGCAACCGCAGACAAGGCGAAGTCGAAGCCGTCGCCCGGCAGCTCCGCGCCCCGACCGGGATCTGTCCATCCAGCCAGGACGGCATGGGTCTCCGGCTCTTCGGCGCGCTGCAGGGCTAGCACGTCGGCGAGCTGGGGAGGCACCCATTCGCCGAGGACGGCCATGCGAATTTCGGCGGTGATGTCGCTCGATTCCACGTCCAGCTCCCCCCAGGCGGTGAATGTCGTGGCAACTGATCTCGGAGCCATTGAATGAGTTAAGTTTAACGTGGTTTAAATCGTGACCTTGTTCGACGCTTTTGGCAATGCAAAAGCGTTCGATCCAAAGAGGCCGCCCCGTCGGCACTACTACCTACGAAGCGGAACCAGCCATCGCGTTTGGGGCTGCCGTGCGGGAAGAAAGAACCAACCAGGGTATCGCTCAGGAAACGCTGGCCCACTTGGCTGGCATCGAACGGTCGCACATGGGCAAGATCGAACGCGGAGAGCACGTCCCCACGCTTCCCCTCATCCTCAAGATCGCCCGCGCGCTGAAATGCAGTTCTGCTCACTTGATGACTCTGACCGAAGCCAAGCTGGCGGAGTCGGCCCCATCCGCAGATTGAAGCCGGCCTTACCCCTGATCGTCGTTGTCCTTGCCGCCAAAGGCTGAATCTTCGCGCTTTGCGGCCTCGTTGAGGAGCCGCAGGTATGGGTTGTCTGGCGGCGTCTCCTGGAACAGCGCATCCGGGCTGGCGAGCAGATAGCCGTGCAGCCGGCGCGACTTGCGCGGCCCCGTGACTTCGCAGGTCCAGATGTTCAGCCCGCTGGGCTGCTTGCGGTGCTGCCCCAGCTTCTCGAACCGCTTCTGCACCCACTGCCACCCCTCCAGCTTCTCCTGCTTGGCCAGCGCGGCGACTTGAAGGTACTCCTGTGCATAGCGCTGAAACACGCCGGGGCTGACGAGGTAGGCCGTGCCGGCGACGGTATGCACCAGAGCCTTGGCGTCGTTGATGATCAGCTTGCGCGTCTGGATGCTCTGACGCAGCCAGGCCATGAAGTGCGCCCCGGAGGGCTCCGCGCGATCCTGGGAAGGCACGAGGTTCATCTGCGGCGGTGGCACGGTCAAAGGGGCCGGCTCGGGCTCGGCAACAGGGCAACTCGGGATCTCCGGTGCTGTAGGTGCAGTGGTGTCGCCCAGCAGGTCGAGCAGCGCGGCCACGCCCGGGTCTGTGGCTGCGGATGCGATCGGCGCCGTGCTCGCGGGTGCAGCATCGATGCCTTCCGCGCGCGGCACATCGGCCACCGCCGGCGCCTGCGGCTCCGCTTGTTCCTCTTCGACCTGCACACGGCCTGCGAACGGCGCCGGCCGATCGGCGGCATCCCAGATCATCGCCGGCGAGAGTTTCAGGAAGGTGAAGGCGTGCGACCAGCCGGCGTCGCTGGTGACGGTAGCCTTCCAGATCGCCTTGCCATCCGGCGTCGGTTGCACGATGCCGTGATCCTGCAGCACGTTGAACACGGCCGTATTGCTCGCCGGGATGCCGTCGATGCCCTGCGACAGCAGATGTGCGCGCAGCTTGTCGGAGACGGTCTTGCTCACCAGCCACAAAGCCTCTTGGGTCAGCCAACCGTCCGCCGGGCCGCCCTGGTTCAACTTGAACTCTTCCTTGAGCAGGTAGCGCAAGCCGTCGAGCAATTTGCGTTGCAGCGCATGCTTGGGTGCCGCCAGCGCCTTGCTGGGATCGCCGCCGAGTTCCTGGGCGACCGATGCCTGGTCGGCCTGCACGACCAGCTCGCCGAGCGTGCCGGCGTGCTCGTACTGGCCGGCCAGCACGTACAGCAGCGCGGCCCAGAGGTCGGGATAGCCGCTGAGCCAGTCGAAGATGTCCCGATCGAGAAGGCGCGCGTAGAGCAGCCCGGTGGCGGCGCTGTGCAGGCGGTACTCACGCTCCTTTCGGTAACGAAAGCGGTAGGGCTTTCGCACCGGGCCGTGCCAGGGATGCCAGGCGCTGCCGTCGGCATGCTCGACGTGCAGATCGACCGCTATCTTGCCGATGTCGTGCAGCAGGGCCGCGTAGGCCGTGCCTGCGGTCCAGGCTTCGGCCTGCGCCGCCTGTGCCTCTGGCGTGACGCCCGCAGGCAGCAGGTAAGACTGCCGCAATTTCAGCGCGTAGGCGACGATCTCCAGGCCGTGGTCCAGCATGCCGCCCGGATAGGCGTGGTGGTGGCTTTCGGACGCAGGGAACTGCTGGACCAGTTCGGCGTAGCGTTCCAGCGGCGCCAGGTACAGCGTGGCGAATTGCCCGCGCGACAGCGAGGTGCGCTGCCAGATGTGTTCCAGCAGCTTCTGCCGGCGCGGTGTTGCCAGCAGCGATGCGGCCGACTCGGGCCGCGTCAGCCCTTTGGGTGTCTCGGTGGAGGGAGTGGATGGTGCGCCGGAGGCCGGCAGCATCCGTTTGCGAAACAGCGAGAGCATGGCGAACCTCGGATGAGAGGCTGCTCAGGGGTGCCTTTTGGCCTTTTCGGGTAGGGCCTTTCCCCTTGGCCCCATTCCCTTGCCCCTTCCCAGCCCTTGCGGCCTTTTTGGAAGCCTTTGGGTATAGGGGCAGCGCGTGTCGCGTGCCGCAATCAATGCGGCATGGGGCAACCCCGGCAAGCCGGGAATACTTCTGCCGCCGCGTCAGATCTGGCCCAGGCCGGCATCGAGCGCAGCGGCTTGCGCGGCGAAGTCCTTGGGGCGCTTTTTGCGAAAGGTCTCCAGGTTGTTGAGCTTCCAGCGCAGTGCCGGCAGTTGCGCGGCGTGCTGGCATTGCACCAGCGACCAGTCCGGTTCTGCGCGTACCAGGCCGCTCAGGAACCGCCTGTGCGCCTTCGTCAGCCGTTGCTGCAACTCGCTTCGCAACTGCGCGCGAGCGTCCAGCAGCGTGTCCAAGGGGCAGTCCACTTCGGCCATACCGACAAAGGCCCGTTCGTACTCGCCGGCGATGTCCTTGTCGTTGCCGAACAGCACTTCGTGGGGCGGCCGGTTGTGCCCGGCCAGGTAGACCACGAAGCACTCGACCATGCCATCGCTGATGCCGCCCGATTCGTAGAGCTGCCACACGTCGAACAGATCGCGCGGATGCTGTCGATCCAGCGCAGCCACCAGCTTGCTGGCGTACAGCTCGTCCGGCGCCAGGATCGGCAGCTCGAACTCGACGCCGAACAGATCGCGGGTCTTGGCGCTCAGTGGTCGCCGCTCGACGGGCAGCACACTGCCACGGAACACGACATTGACCTCGATCTTCACCTGGCCGACGTCGTTCTCGACGATCAGCTTGGTGTCCCCCAGGTCCTTGGCGCGAACCAGGCGTGTCTGCACACCCAGTGGTGCAACGCGCGCGGCGATGGCGGCCAGTTCCTGGTTGATGGCTTGCAGCGCTTCGTCGCGCGGCGTCTGCCACGGGAGGTACACCACGTCGATGTCCACCGACAGGCGTGGCATGTCCTGCACGAAGAGATTGATGGCCGTGCCGCCCTTCATAGCGAAGATGCCATTCGCGAAAACATCGGGCGCGACAGCCAGCAGCAGGCGAACGGTGTCCGCGTAGGTCTTATCCATGGGACTTCAGACTCAACAGGCTGCCGTCGTCGAGTCGGCTCATCCAGCGCGTGGCGCTGCCGGTGCGAACCGGGTACTGTTCCAGCAAGGCATCGACGTCCACGAGGCTTGTTTCCCGCGCCCAGGTGAGGAACAGGCGCACGGCCTTGACGCTGGTACAGCAGGACAGCAGTTGTCCGAGCATGTCCTTGCGGGGCGAGCGCAGTCCGTCGAAGACGTTGCGCGCTTCTTCGAGGCTCTGCTTGACACCGGCTTCGTACAGCAGCTCCAGAACGGCACGCTCGGGGGCTGCCACCCGCAGATCCTCGGGCAGGCCAGGCGGCGTGGACAGGGTCTTGCTGGCCAGCGCCGTGTCCGGCCAGTCGAACAGGCGGGCATGGACGTAGCGGGCCGGGAAGCGCGAGGTGAACCAGACCGGCAGCGCGTAGCGGTTGTCGCCCCACAGCACCAGCGTGTCGCGGCTGCTCAGGTTGTGCCGCACGCCCTGCAGGGCCAGGGCGCTCTTGCCGCCGACATGCAGGCCGGGCACGCGCTGCCGCAGGAACTTCAGCGCACCGTAGACCCCAAAGTCATCGTTCGGGAATGCATAGACACCCTGGGCCAGGCGCACGAGCCAGCCCCCGTCGGCGTAGTGGGCAGCGAGCTGGGGCGACACCCCGAACTGGCTCAGGGTGGCCAGATCGAACGGTGCTCCGCGGGGAAGCTCCGCCTGCAGACGCTTGATTACTTGGTGCTTGGAATTTCCATCCATGTTATAAAAATAACACGAAATCCAATCACGCCCTAGCGCTGCCACAGACATTTGCACAGAAAGTAGCATCATGTTTTACTTTTGGAGCATAATCTAATCATGATCGGCAGCCCAGGCCAATCCGACTCGCCGATCGCAACCTCGCCTTCTGGATCGCGGTCTATGCTGGAGGGCGAACGACAACGCCTCCCCCCATGAGGTGAGGCACCACTGAAACCGAGGCACATGAGCATGACCACCAACACGCACAACGGGCGCTGGAGCCACCGGCTGGGCCGGGGGGCTGGCCGCGCCTGGCGTGGCTACCTGCGTCGTGAGCAACGTGCCGCCGGCTGGCTGGTGGCGCGTGGAGTGCCTGCAGATGCGGCCAAGGCGGTGCTCTGGATCGTCAAGCTCGCCGTGTTCGGTGTCCTGCTCTACGCTGCATCCTGGCTGGCCTTGCTGCTGGTCTTTGCGGTGGCCGCCGCATGGCTTGCGCGGAACGCCGATGCGGATGATGAGAACCAGCCAGAGTGGCGTGAAGGACACTCCGGCCATGGTCTGTACGACAAGAACGAGTGGCGCCACGACATGGGCGACTCTGACGAGTCGTAGCTGCCCCATCGGTACGAAAGGATGCGTTTTACTTCGCGCCGCCTTTCGATGCAGCTGTCATCGCAAGGCGAGAACCACTACCTCCAGCCGCCTTTGCGTCGCCGGTAGCGACGGTAAGCGCACCAAGGATATTGCCTGCCCGTACACCAGCCCAGGCCAGTGCCATCACCCAGAACGTCGGCAGCACGATGAACATCATCGCCATGACGAAGTTCAGCAGCATGTCCCCGAACGCATTGTTCAGACCGATCAAAGGATCGAAGTTGCTGTGCGGCCGGTTCGCGCCGAAGCCCCAGCCGTAGAGCGCGTCGAGGATCGTGCTGTCGATCCAGCGCGCGAGCTGGAACCAGAAGTCCACGAAGAACAGCGCGAACTTCACGCAGCTCACCGTCACCGTCGTCTTGAGGTCGTAGGTGCCCACCAAGAGCACCAACGGGATGCAGATGACGAGCGCCATCTTGAGCATCGTCAGCACCATCGGCAGCGCCTGACGCACCACGTCCATCGCCGGGAAGAAGCCCAGCGAGCCCACGGTCAGCCCCAGGTCGCTCGCGCCGCGCGTGACGATGTTCGGCAAGGTCTTGTCGATCTGCCCGCCGTAGTCGGTGTAGACGGCGCCCTGGTTCATCTTCTGCTGTCGCGGTGAGACCACGGCGCGGATCACCGAATCATTGACCTCGCTCTGCGACAGGAAGCCCGCCCAGCGGCC
This sequence comes from Luteimonas aestuarii, assembly GCF_004357985.1. Classification (GTDB taxonomy): domain Bacteria; phylum Pseudomonadota; class Gammaproteobacteria; order Xanthomonadales; family Xanthomonadaceae; genus Luteimonas; species Luteimonas aestuarii. The sequence continues at coordinate 242,670 of NZ_SMTF01000002.1, forward strand.
GATGCGGGTCAGCAGGTCCGGGTCGACCTGTGCCAGCAGCCGGCTGCGCAGTCCCTGGCTGCCATCGGCCCACCACTGCCGGCAGGACGGATAGCCGCCGCCACTGTCCACCTGAGCCAGCCCCGCATCGCGCGTGGCGTCATAGGGCCAGACGATGCGCGGCGTCTTGGAGCGGTAGGTGTCGTAGAAGCCCGGCGTGCTGAGGAAGTAGCTCGACCCGATCCATGTCACGTCGTTCATCTGCTCCTCGGTGAGCGTCGGCCGATTCATGAACAGCTTGGCGCGCGAAGGCCCGTAGCAGTCGTGTGTGAAGTCTGCGACCTCCTGGGCCAGCACCGGGTCGTCGGTGCGCGTGGCATCCACATCCATCCGTATTTGCCGCAGGTCCGTGCCGCAGGGAATCGCTGCAACCGCCGCGCCCGTCACGGCTTTCGACAGCGCGTGCATGGCGAACCACCACACCGGCACGAGCGCGCTCTGGTTGTTGAGCGTGGTGTAGGCGTTGGACCAGCCCGTGTCCTGGGGCTGCGGGACATTGACCTGGCATTGTGCGGAGCGGGTCGTGTCGAAGCGGATGATACTGAGGTCGACCGGAACGAACGGGATGCCGGCGAACAGGATCACCACGATGGCCACCCACACACGGTTCTCGATGCGCAGCGAGGACAGCACGCCCTTGTTGCCTTCGTCCGCGCCCTCGCTGCGCGCCCGGAGCCATTCGTGGATGACGATGACAACGAACGGCAGCGCGAACACGCCGCTGGCCACCAGCAGGTTCCAGATGCCGTTGTTGACGATCCAGCCCACCAGCGTGAGGTAGTACTCCAGATAGTCCGTCGTGTAGAGCGTCATGCCCGTCTCCCGGTCTCAGCCGTGCCGCAGCAACTGACTGCCTTCCAGCAGCACGAGGGCTGTCACGGCCGCGATCTCCGTGCGCCGCAGGCGCTGATGCGCCTCGGCCGACGGTTCACGTTGCCGCAGGCGCCCGCGCATCCACCACCAGCCGTAGGCTGTTGCTGCGTAGAGCAGAAGCCGCCACAGGAAGAAGTGGCCCGCATGCGCCCTCAACCAGTTCTCCCAGCCATCGACGCCGCCGACCACGTGGATGCCCGCGATGTTCACCGCCACCGCGGCGGCGACCACCAGCAAGGTCCACAGCAGCGCCACGCCAACGCGGCGGTTGAACAGCCACGGCAGCCGCAGCCAGGCCAGCCGGCTCATGGCGTACCGCTCCGCGGCTTCTCGATCTCCCGCAGCCGGTCGCGTGTGGTGTCGCCCTCGAAGACACCGCGCGAGCCGGCGGCGCGGGTGCTGTGGCGCTGGATGATCGCCATCGCCGAGTTGCCGGCCAACGTGCGCCGCAGCTCCAGCTCGGTCTTGAGGTTGTTGATCTCTTGCTCCAGCGCGGCGTTCTCCTGATCGACCGCCTGCACGGCCAGCTCGTTGGCTGCGACGTTGGGCTCCTTCTTGCCCGTCAGCAGCGTGCGCTGCAGCAGCAAGGCTTTTTCCAGCACGCTCGACAGTGCGGCCTCGGATGCGAGACGCCGGCCCAGCACGTCCTGATCGGGCTCGTCGCGTAGCGCTTCGATCACGCCACGGGTGATCGGCAGCGAGCTGCTGCCGGCGGCTTCGAGATGGGCCGGCGTCGTCGGCCGCGCCCCTGTCACCAGCTCTTGCAGCGACTGCAGCTTGGTTTCGTACTCTTCCTGGATCATCGGCGTGAGCCCGACGCCTGGGGTGGTCTGCGTCTTGGTGCAGCTCTCGCAGGTGCGCTGCTCACGCTCGCCCAGCACGCGGATCGCCCAGGCCGAGGCCGCCTGCGGCGATGGCCAAGTCTGGCAGGTCAGGCGGTTGCCGCAGGCGCTGGACGCAATCGGCGACGCATCGCCGACGCTGCGGCCGTTGAGCAGGTTGTAGCCCGCACGCGTCACGTCGCCCACCACCTTGATCGAGCTTTGGCCGTTGCCGCCGGCATTGCTGCCGCCAACCCAGGGCACGCCGTTGTTGCCCCGGTTGGTCTCGGCCTGCTCGATGGCGGACACGGCATCGGTGCTGGCGACCGCATCGCGCAGCGCCAGGCCCTCGGCGAGCTGGTTCCAGCCGGCTTGACCGCCAGCCATGTCGGCCATCCGCTCGGCGATCGCACGGCAGGTCATCTTGGAGCGGTCGAAGTCCAGCCGCGCCTGCAAGATGCCGTTGGTGAGCAGGTTGTAGAGCCCGGGATCTGCGCGCTGGATGATCAGCGCCGGCAGCGACGCCACCGCGGCAGTAGCGTTCTGGATCACGTTCGACATGATCGTCTGGAAGCCATTGGTGAGGCCGTTCAACTGGTTCTGCAGCGTCGTGGTGATGCTCATGTCGCCGCAGATGAGGTTGCTGTTCCAGCCGATGCCGACACCGATGCTCTGCATGTTCCCCGCACCGCCCATGGACACGGCGCGGCCACCGCCGATGCTGTAGAGCACGTCGTCGCCGATCACGCTGCCGCTGACATTCACGCCATTGGGGTCGATGCGGGTCTGCGCCCAGGCGGCGCCGACGGCCAGCGTGATGGCCGCCACGAGCAGCGTGGCCCGCAGGTGCGACTTCGCGCGGCGCAGGAAGTCAGGGAGGGAGGCGTTCATCGTGGGTTCCTCACATGAAATCGACGCTGCCGAGGAAGACCTGGCCACGGCGCCGGCAGCAGGAGTACGGCCGCCACAAGGCCCAGGCGTAGTCGCCTTGCTGGGCCTGCACGCGGGTGCGGCTGTGCGGGAAGACCACGCAACTGTTCGAGAGCGTGGGCGTCAGCTCCTGCCACTTGCCCGTCGAGGCGTCGGTCTCCATCAGCGCGCCGGCCGGCCAGTAGCCGTCGCGGGCGTTGGCCAGCAGCGGCTGGTACACGTGGATCTGGCCGCGGCGCGTCACGATGTCACCCGCACGCTGCGCGACCACGGCACCGCTCTTGTAGTCGTCGGTCTGGTGCAGGAAACCGCCACGCGGATAGACGTTGCCCCACAGGTTCAGGCCGGCGCGCGTGCCGATCTCGCGCCGTCCGGGAATCAGAGCTTCGGGGTAGAACGCTTCGGGGATGTTGTAGCGCCAGGCGATGGTATCGAGCGTGCTCAGCAGGTAGGGCATGAAGGCCGTGCCCGCACCCTCGCAGGAGTAGCCGGAGGTGGCGGCGAACTGGCTGAACACCAGGCCGGCGGGGTGGCCGATCACGTCAGCGTTCTTGAACTTCGCCAGGTTGTTCTCGTTGTCGTGGTTGGTGGTGCCGTCGCCGCCGGCCTTGGCGGTCGGATTCGGCATGCTCATCGCCCGCACTTCCAGCCAGGGGTTCTCACCCGTGTTGCTGTAGCTCGACACGACGGCATCGGGCACGTAGTGGCGTACCTTCACCGAGGTGCGCACCGAGCAGCCGAACGGCGTGCAGTACAGCCAGTAGCAGATGCCGACGACACGGTACTCCAGGCAGTCGGGCGACAACGCCGAAGAGACGATGGTGGCGGTGTTCAGGGCGAACGCCGAGGTGGCCGCGCCCAGCATCAGCGAGGCGACGATGGCGCGCAGGCGCCGGGAAGTCATCAGGCGGCTCATGGGCGTGCGCTCCGGTAGGCGTCGATGCGCGCGACGGCGCGGGCCACGTCGGGCTCGCCGTAGACCACGTAGCGCCGATCGACCACCACAGCAGGGATCTTGACGATGCCCAGTCCCCAGGCATCGGCGACGCCCTGGTAGGCCTGGCCGATTCGGCGCTGCAGGTCGGCGCCGCCATCGAGCAGCCGCTGCCGTACCAGGGCCTCCGCCTGGGCTGGGTCAGCGGGCAGGTGCGCCGTGAGTTCGGCCTCGATGTGCGCCGGCTGGTCCAGCTCGATGACACGCACGCCGGCCAGGGCCTGCACCGGATGACGGCTGTCGGTGACGACGAGCACGTCCGCCGCCACCGCAGCCTGGCTGAACATGAACAGAACTGCCCACAGTCCGGGGGCAATGCTGATGATCAGCAGCTGGGGCGAAGCCCTGAAGAAGGGGGCCGGCATATCGGGTGTCCTTGAAATCGATCAAGGTCGCAGTCGACTTCAAGTGCCGATGTGGCGCGACAAAGAAACCGCAGTCGGGCCCTGCCGGTTTCATGCCTATGCCGTTGTGAGCATTGCGTTTGCCTCCTGTAGGAGGCGGAGGTCAGGCGCGCGACGCTGAGGTGCCCGCGAACCCAAGAAACGCATGATGCAAGCGAATCGGCATCGACGGCTTGGAGCGCGCATGTAGGCTCTGCCAAGTCCCTTCACTGATGTCGCTCGGGGCGAGGCGATCTACCGAGCGCGAAACTCGTCTCAAGTAAGCGTTGACGCCATCCGCGGAGTCCGGAGGCGAGCCGGAGAGAACATAGCCCACCATGAAGCCGATTGCGTGGTTCTCCCCGTACGGAGGTGGATATTCTTGGTGGTCAGCAGCGGGAGCCGTGCCGACAGGTCGAAGCGCATCTGATGGCCGAACAGGCTCAACGTCCCGGTGCCGGTGCGGTCGCTTTTTTTAGCGCCCCATGCGCGAGGACGTGACGCAACAACCGCAGGAATTGCCGCTCCATCGAGTCGCCGCTTCCGCTCATCGCATTGCCCCACGTCCATCGATCTCCGACAGGACGCGCCGAACCGCGCCCGTCAATAGCGAAAGGTCCTGCGGCTCGATCACGTAGGCCGGCATCATGTAGACCAGGCGGCCGAAAGGACGCAGCCAGATCCCGGCCTCCACGAATCGCGGCGTCAGCGCGCGCAGGTCCACCGGCGCATGCATCTCGATGACGCCGATCGCGCCCAGCACCCGCACCTCCCGCACCGTCGCCAGCGCGGCACAGGGGGCCAGTTCCGCGCGCAACTGGCGCTCGATGTCCCGCACCCGCGCCTGCCAGTCCTGATCCAGCAGCAGGTCGACACTCGCCACGGCCACGGCGCAGGCGAGCGGATTGGCCATGAAGGTCGGCCCGTGCATGAAACAGCCGGCGCCGCCGCGGGAGATGGTCTCCGCGACCTCGGCGGTGGTGAGCGTGGCGGCGAGCGTCAGGTAGCCGCCGGTGAGCGCCTTGCCCAGGCACAGGATGTCCGGGGCGATGCCGGCGTGCTCGCAGGCGAACAGCCTCCCGCTGCGCCCGAAGCCGGTGGCGATCTCGTCGGCGATCAGCAGCACGCCGTGCGCGTCGCACAGGGCGCGCACCTGGCGCAGGTACTCGGGGTGGTAGAACCACATGCCGCCCGCGCCCTGCACGACGGGCTCCAGAATCACCGCCGCGAGTTCGTCGCGGTGCGTCTCGATCAGGCGCGCGAACCCGGCGATGTCGGACGGATTCCAGGCGTCGTCGAACCGGCAGCCGGGGCGCGGCGCGAAGAGCTGCTCGGGCAGTGTCCCTCTGAAGAGGTGGTGCATGCCGGTTACCGGGTCGCACACCGACATGGCGGCGAAGGTGTCACCGTGATAGCCACCACGCAGAGCGAGCAACCGGCGCTTGTCCGGGCGGCCCCGGGCCTGCCAGTACTGGATCGCCATCTTGACGGCCACCTCCACCGATACGGACCCGGAATCGCACAGAAAGACCTTCTCCAATGTGGCTGGAGTGATCGCCACCAGCCGCCGCGCCAGTTCGATCGCCGGCGCGTGGGTCAAACCGCCGAACATCACGTGCGCCATGCCCCGTAGTTGATCCTCCACCGCGCGGTTGAGCCGGGGGTGGTTATAGCCGTGGATCGCCGCCCACCACGAGGCCATGCCGTCGACCAGTTCGCGCCCGTCGGCGAGCTTCAAGCGCACCCCCTCGGCACCGATCACCGGCCACGCCGGCAGCGGATCGGTCATCGAGCCATAGGGATGCCAGAGATGGGCGCGGTCGAAGGCCAGCGCGTCCGCCCAGTCCGGCCCAACCTTGACTTCGCCGTCAATTCCCATCGGCAGCCTGTGCCAGGGCGGCTCCCATCGCTCGAGTCAGATCTGTCATGGCTTCAATCGGTCACCGCCCCCTTGCTCGCCGACGATACCTGCTTGGCGTACTTCGCCAATACGCCCCGCGTGTAGCGGGGCGCAGGCGGTTGCCAAGCTTTGCTTCGGCGCGCGATTTCGTCCTCGGGCACGTTGAGTTGCAGCAAGCGTTGTTCCGCGTCCAGGGTAATCGAGTCGCCCTCCTCGACCAGCGTGATCGTGCCGCCCACAAAGGCCTCGGGTGCAACGTGACCGACCACCATGCCGTAGGTGCCGCCGGAGAAACGGCCGTCGGTGATCAAACCCACGCTGTCACCCAGGCCCGCGCCGACCAGGGCGGAGGTGGGCGAGAGCATCTCGCGCATGCCGGGGCCACCCCTCGGGCCTTCGTAACGGATCACCACCACGTCGCCCGCCTTGATTTTCTGCGCCAGGATCGCTTCCATGCACGCCTCTTCCGAGTCGAACACACGTGCGGGGCCTGTGATCCTCGGAACCTTCACCCCGCTGGTCTTGGCCACCGCCCCCTCGATGGCAAGATTGCCTTTGAGGATGGCGAGATGGCCGTGCGGATACATGGGCCGGCCCCAGGGCCGGATGACATCCTGATCATGGCGCGGCTCTTCGGGCACGCTCTCGAGCGCCTCGGCCAGAGTCTGGCCGGTCACGGTCAGCGCGTCTCCGTGCAACAGGCCGTGGGCGAGCAGCATCTTCATCACTTGCGGGATGCCGCCCGCTTGGTGTAGATCGGTGGCGACGTAGCGTCCGGACGGTTTCAGATCGCACAGCACCGGCACGCGCCTGCTGAATGCATCGAAATCATCGAGTGTCAGCTTCACTCCCGCGGCGTGCGCGATGGCGGGCAGGTGCAGCACGGCGTTGGTGGAGCCGCCCAGCGCCATCAACACGGCGATGGCGTTCTCGAACGCCCGGCGGGTGAGGAGGTCGCGCGGCAGGATTTGTTTACGGATCGCCTGCACCAGCACCTCGGCCGATTTCGCCGCGCTGTCGGCCTTTTCCGCGTCCTCCGCGGCCATGGTCGAGGAATACGGCAGGCTCATGCCCATGGCCTCGAAGAGCGAGGCCATGGTGTTGGCGGTATACATGCCGCCGCAGGAGCCCGCGCCCGGGCAGGCGCGGCGCTCGATCTCCAGTAACTCGTTCTGGTCAATTTTATGCGCGGTGTACTCACCGACCGCTTCGAAGGCGCTCACAATGGTGAGATTGCAGCCCTTATAGTGGCCCGGCTTGATGGTGCCGCCATAAACAAAGATCGCCGGGATGTTGAGGCGCGCGATGGCGATCATCGCCCCCGGCATATTCTTGTCGCAGCCGCCGAGGGCGAGCACCCCGTCCATGCTCTGGCCGTTGCACACGGTTTCGATGGAATCCGCGATCACCTCGCGCGACACCAGTGAATATTTCATGCCCTCGGTGCCCATCGAAATGCCATCCGAGATGGTGATGGTGCCGAACATCTGCGGCATGGCACCGGCTTTTTTCAACGCGGCATCGGCGCGCGCGGCGAGCGCGCCGATGCCCATGTTGCACGGCGTGACGGTGCTGTGCGCGTTCGCCACGCCGACGATGGGTTTGTCGAAATCCCCATCGTCGAACCCCGTGGCGCGCAACAGGGCGCGGTTGGGCGAGCGCTGCACGCCTTGGGTGACGGTTTTGCTTCTGCGGTTGTCGGGCATGATTTATCTCCTGATATGAGCCGTGCCCAAAGCGCCGTGACCGGGGACATTGGGTGTGGAATCTTGCAAACGAATGCCTTACGAGTTCACTCTGCCAACCGCCACGCAATCGTTTCCCCGGCGCGCAGCGGCACGCCTGTTTCCTTTCCGAAACGCAGCTCCTCGGGCACGGTCCAGTCCTGGCGCTCCAGTGTGATGCGCCCCGTATTGCGCGGCAGCCCATAGAAATCGGGGCCGTGGAAACTGGCGAACGCCTCCAGCCGGTCGAGCGCGCCGGCCTGCTCGAAGGCCTCTGCATACAGTTCGATGGCGGCGTGCGCGGTGTAGATGCCGGCGCAACCGCAGGCCGACTCCTTGGCGCGGCGCAGGTGCGGGGCGCTGTCGGTGCCGAGGAAGAATTTCGGGTTGCCGCTGGTGGCGGCGGCAATCAGCACCTGGCGGTGCGGCTCGCGCTTCAATACCGGCAGGCAGTAGGCATGCGGGCGGATGCCGCCGGCGAACATCGCGTTGCGATTCAGCAATAAATGGTGCGCAGTGATGGTGGCGGCCACGTTGGGGCCGGCCCGCTCGACGAACGTGACCACCTCGCGCGTGGTGATGTGTTCCAGTACCACCTTGAGGCGCGGAAAACGCTCGATGATGCGCTGCAGATGTCGCTCGATGAACACCGCCTCGCGGTCGAACACGTCGATCTCGGGATCGGTCACCTCGCCATGCAGCAGCAGCGGCAGACCGGTCTCCTCCATGGCCGCGAACACCGCGTCGCAGCGCGCGAAATCGGTGACGCCAAATGAAGAGTTGGTTGTTGCGCCAACGAGAAAGGCTTCACCCACCGCGTGCACGAAACCGCTCGCCCTGGCCCGCAGGATCTCTTCGGGCGTGGTGTGGTCGGTGAGATAGAGCGTCATCAACGGCTCGAAGGCCATGCCCGCCGGCAGCGCTGCCAGGATGCGCGCGCGGTAGGCGCGGGCCTCGTCCACCGTGCGCACGGGTGGATCGAGATTGGGCATGACCATGGCGCGCGCAAACCGCCGCGCGGTGTCGGGCAGGACCGCGGCCAGTGCATCACCGTCGCGCAGGTGCAGGTGCCAGTCGTCGGGACGGGTGAGGGTCAGGCGTGCTGTGGCCATTGATGGGATCTCATGGATTGCAGTAATCGCAGCGCCCCGGATCGGCGTACTGCGGCTCGGGGCGCTCGCGCGTTTCGCGATGCGCGCACTTCAGGCAGCCGTACACCTCGGCGCGGGTCTCGCGGGTCGGGGCGCCGCAGTCGCCACAGAGCAGGCCCGCAATGCGCTCGACGAGCCAGAACCCCGGCGCGCCGCAGGCCGGACAGGGCGAGCCGAGCTTGGCGACCAGGTCCTCGGCCGCAAGCCGGATCATCTCCATGCGCGTGGGGTTGGCGTGGGCCCGCAGGTCGGTCTCCAGGAACACCTGGCCGCTCGCCGATTGCGCCTGCGCCCAGGCGAACGCGGCTTTAAGCTCCTCCCAGGCGGCGATCCCCTTGCGCAGGCGCGGGTCGTTCTCGCCCTCGGGGCGCACGACCAGATGGTGCGCGGGAAACGCCGCCTGCCGGGCGAAGGCCTCGGCCGCCGTCCAGTCGCCGGTCAGAAGATGCGCGTGGATCGCCTTGCCCTGCGCGACACCGACGATCTCGAGCCCCTGCTCGTCGTCGATGAAGATGAGGAACTCCACGTTCCAGGGGAACATCCCCACCATCGGGTCCGGCCCGAACGAGCCCTCGCTGGCGAGCCCGAGCGAAAGTCCGGACATCTCCATGCCGAGGCGCGCCTTCTTGCGCGCCGCCTCGAGCTGCTTGCCGGCGCGCGGGATCTCGCGGGTGAAGGTGCCGAGGAGATCGGTGTCGTAGCCGCCGACCCGTTCCACCTGGCAGCCGAGCGCTGTGTCGAGCACCGAGGCAATCACGCGCTCCTTGCCGTGCTGGGTGAGCAGGGCGATGCGTGTTCCGGCGTAGACAACGCGGGTCATGGCGCCGCAGCGGTCGGCAGCGTCCGATGGCGCGCCAGCAGCACAATCAGCGTGATGACTGTGAGCGGCAGCACGAAGCCCAGCATGGTGGCGCTGTACGCCGGCAGTGCCATGTGCTGCGTGGCCGCAAGAATCAGGTACGACACATAGACGGCGTAATAGCCGAGGAACAGCGCCCCCTCCCAGCGCGCGATCCGGTGGCCGGTGGCGAAGATGGGCAGGCACGCGAGCGCCACCGCGATCATCACCGGCAGATCGAAGCGGACCAGCGCGGCGGCCACGTCGAGCCCGCCGGGCGTGACCAAGGCGGCGATGCCGGCGATTGCCAGGAGATTGAACAGGCTGCTGCCGATCACGTTGCCCACGGCGATGTCGCGCTCGCCGCGCAGCGCGGCCACCAGGGAAGTGGCCAGCTCGGGCAGGCTGGTGCCGACGGCGACGATGGTCAGGCCGATGACGATCTCGCTCACCCCGAAGGCGTGCGCGATCGCCACCGCGCTGTCGACCAGCCAGGTGGCGCCGAGCACGAGCAGCGCCAGGCCCGCGGCGATGAAGACGATCTGGACCGGCAACCGGTCGATCCATGCGCTCGCGCCGCCGTCGAACTCCCGCGCATATTCGGCCTGTATTTCCGGGCTTTCCTGGCGACTCTGGCGGATAGCGAAGACCGTATAAGCCACGATGCCGGCCGTGAGCAGCAGACCATCGAACAGGCCGATGCGGCCATCGAGCGCCATGACCCAAAACAGCACCGACACACCGATCACCAGCGGCACGTCGAAGCGGACGAGCTGCTGCTGAACCACCAGCGGCGCGATGAGCGCAGAAAGCCCGAGCACCACCAGCACGTTGAAGATGTTGCTGCCAACGATGTTGCCGACGGCGATGTCTGCCTGTCCCGAAAGACCGGACTGAACGCTGACCGCCAGCTCCGGCGAACTGGTGCCGAAGGCGACCACGGTGAGTCCGATCACCAGCGGCGAAATCCCGAAACGGGCCGCGAGGCGCGCGGCGCCGCGCACCAGCAACTCGGCGCCAGCCACCAGCAGCACCAGGCCCAGCACCAGAAAAACAACAACCGTAAGCGTCATGAAATCAAAGCCTCAAGAAGTCTGACCAAAAGATGCGCGCACTGTGGGGAAAACCCGCATCGCCGATCACCGCCCGCGCACCATGGCCATGACCCGCCCCATATCGAGCGTTGCAGCCTGTTGCTGGATCTGGGGCAGGTATTGCGTTTGCATCTGCTTGGCGGGGCCGAGCAGGTTCTGGAACGTATCCTTAAGCATCACCGTATTCATCACCCGGCCGCCGGCGTAATAGCGTTTGGCGAGCTGCCCCAGGGCGTAGGTGGTGGCGAAGGAGAACGCCATGCCGGTGGCCGCGCTTCCCACCTTGCCGAAGGTCCTGCCCGCTGCCTTGCCGAGCAGGCCGCCCAGCAGCTTGCGGCCGAACTGCTCCAGATATTGCGAGGTGAGGCCGACCCCGGCGGCGGCGATGAATTCCTTGATGTGGCCCTGGTCGAGCTGGACGCCGTGGGCGCTGCCGATGCCGTAGACCATCTTGATCTGCAGCGGGATGATGGCCATCGATGCCCAGGACTGCGGCAGTAGTTCCAGCGCACCGTTCATCAAGGCGTAGTTGAGGATGGACTTGTCGAGTTCCGCCTCGGACACGTTCGGCTGCGCCGCCACCACCGGCCCGGGCGCGGCGGCTACAGCGGCGGCGCCTGCCGCGGCTACGGGGGCCGCGGCCTCGCTGAGCTCGACAATGGCGTCGGCCTCGCGCTCGAAGGCGGCGGTCTGCCCCGCATCGAGCTTCAACAGGGCTTTCAGCTCGTTCAGGAAGCGCTGCTCGGCCTCGCTCTGGCGACCGTCGGCGTCGCACACGCACACCGCCATTTCATAGGCCAGCTGGCGTTCATGCCCTTCAGGGTGCTCGCCGGGGTCTTGCAACGCGGTAACGGCGGCATCCAGGCTGATGCGCTTGAGCAGCACGTCCTGATAGAGGCGGGCGAGATCAGGCGCGCCCGCCTCGCCGCCCAGCGACTCGGCGATGCGGCGGATTTCCTCGCGCTCGCGGTCGTGCTTGGCGCCGTCGGCGAAGGCGGCGTGGAGGGCGATGGCGAGGATGGCTTTCTGCTGTTCGGGGTTCATTGCGGGTTCTTCCATCTGATCTGGAATTCGATTTCTTCCGACTCGCCTTCCCGTTCGTGTTCGATGTTGCAGACCGCCCGCACCGGCACCGAGATTCTTTCGCCCGCGATCTGGATTTCAAAGCGTTCGCCCTGTTCGAGCGCATCGGCCAGGCGCCGCAATTTCGCAATGAACTCCGGCAGGGGGTAGGTTTTTTCCACATCGCGTTCAGGTTTGCTGTTCATGCGTGTCCTTTCAGTGCTTCGGTGAGTTTCAGTCCGGCCAACTCGCGGAGGGAGCGCGCCAGGAAATAGAGCGCGGCCATCATGATCAACATGGAGGGCAGCGCGATCATGGGATAGCTAAACAGGGTGAGCCGCCCCAGCTCTTCGTTGAAGGCGGGGGAGCCGGATGGACTGGTGACGATCCAGGTGGCGAGAAAGTAGTTCATGACGGAGGAAAAAAAGAACGAGCCGGCCAGCATCCAGGTGGCGGCCCGCAGGCGCGTCTTGAAGGCGGCACGCTTGCCGCGTTCGTCCAGGCCGCGCTGAATCCGCTCGACATCCATCAGCGCCGGCGTGAACAGCAGCACCCGCACCAGCGGGTAGCGGCTATGGGCGGAAATGGCCACGGCCAGACCGATCAGGCCGGGAATGGCGGCTTCCTTGATGGCCAGCCACCGCGTGTCCAGTTGCAGCAGGCCGATCCCGCCGGTAAGCAGGATGCTGACCAGACCGAGCACGGCGAACAGGTTGAGCTTGCGCCGGGTAAGCAAATCCCGCGCGCCCCAGGCCAGCGGGAAAGCCAGCGCCAGCAGCAGCGCGTTGACGGCGCCCAGGTCTTCCGGGCCGCTCAGCTTCATCAGGATCAGAGAGGGAATGACGATAGCGATCAGCAGTTCGATCAGTGGGTTGTTTTTCCCGGATGCCGAAGAAGGTGCAGTGGAATGGCACGCCGCCCCCCGGCGCGCCCCGTGCTTGATTTCAGCCACGATTTCGCCACCACTTCTCGAGACCGATCACCGGCAGGATGAGGGCGCCGACAACGATGCTCAAAAGCACGTCGCCAGCGGAGAGGGGCGCGGACGCGAAGATCTCGTGCATGAACGGGGCGTAGACGAACAGCGCCTGCAGCACGAGGATCGCCGCGATCCCGACGAACACGGTCTTGTTGCTGAACACCCCGATCTTCAGCATCGAGTCACGCAGCGAGCGGCAGTTGAGCAGGTAGAAGATCTGGAACATGATCACCGTGGTGACGGCCATCGTTTGCGCCTTGGCGAGCGCTGCGGGTCCGCTGTCTCCCGCGGCTCGGAACTCGTAGAGGAAGAGCCCGAGCGCCCCGGCGGTCATCAGGATCGCCACCACGAAGGTGCGCATGACGACGAACCCGCTCAGCACTGGCGCGGCCGGGTTGCGCGGTGGGCGCCTCATGACGTTGGGCTCTTTCGCCTCGAACGCGAGCGGCAGCGCCAGCGCCACCGCCGCTACCAGATTGATCCATAGCAACTGCGCCGGCGTCATCGGCATCAGCAGCTCGCGCATCGTATGGGCGACGCCGTCGATGACGTGCGTGACATCGGCGAACGGGAAAAAGGCTACCGCCCACATCAGGATCAGCGCCAGCCCGAGGTTGGTCGGCAGCACGAAGGCGAGCGACTTGATGAGGTTGTCGTAGACGCGCCGCCCTTCCTCGACCGCCGCGGCGATGGAAGCGAAGTTGTCGTCGGCGAGCACGATCCCCGCCGCCTCCTTGGAGACGCTGGTCCCGGTGATCCCCATCGCCACGCCGATATTCGCCTGCTTGAGCGCGGGCGCATCGTTGACGCCGTCGCCGGTCATCGCGACCACTTCGTTGCGGCTCTGCAGGGCACGCACCAGGCCGAGCTTGTGCTCCGGCGCGACGCGCGCAAAGACGTTGCACGCGCCCGCCGCATCACGCAGCTGCACTTCGGACATCTGCGCGAGCTGGGCCCCGGCGATCGCCTTGGGTGCTGCGGGATTCTTAGGGAGGATGTTGAGCTGGTCCGCGATCGCCTGCGCCGTGCCCTGGTGGTCGCCGGTGATCATCTTCACGGTAATCCCGGCCTGATGGCAGAGCGCGATCGCCGCGATTGCCTCGGGACGCGGCGGGTCGATCATGCCCTGGAGCCCGAGGAAGGTGAACCCGCTTTGCGTGTCGTGCATCTCGATGCCAGTCTGCCCGCGCGCGGGCTGGGCGGCGAACGCCAGCACCCGCATCCCCTTGGCGGCCAGCTTTTCGACCTCGCGTAGCACCGCCTCCATATCGAGCACACGGCCGCCCGGCGTCGTGGCGCAACGCTTTAGCACGGCCTCCGGCGCACCCTTGAGCAGGATGCGTCCGCCGTCCTGCGCGTGGAGTGTGGCCATGAACTGGTTCTCGGACTCGAACGGAATCGTATCCAGGCGCTTGTGTTGCGCCCGCGCTTTCTCCACGTCCAGCGCGACCTTTTCCGCGGCGACAACGAGCGCGCCCTCCGTCGGATCGCCATGGATCTTCCACTGCCCCTCCTCGTTCGCGAGCGAGGCGTCGTTGCACAGCACCCCGGCGAGCAGCAGATCAGTCAGGTCCGCAGGCGCCGTCTTGACGAGCGTTCCCTCGCGCTGCAGTTGCCCCTTGGGCGCGTAGCCGACGCCCGACACGGCAAAGGCGCCGGAGGCGGGCGTCCAGAGCTCCTGCACGGTCATCTCGTTGCGGGTAAGGGTCCCGGTCTTGTCAGAGCAGATGACGGTGGTCGAGCCGAGGGTCTCGACGGCGGGGAGCTTGCGCACCACGGCACGGCGCGTCGCCATGCGCTGCACGCCGATCGCCAGCGCGATGGTCACGATCGCCGGCAGCCCCTCGGGGATGGCGCCCACCGCCAGCGCGATGGCGAAGATGACCGTCTCGCGCAGGGCCGGAAGCCACTCGACCCCGGTCTCGGCCATGGTTCGCCAGGTCCCGAGCAAGAGGATTCCGATCGCGATGACAACGATCGCGATGGTGATGTACCAGCCGATTTTGGCCAGCGCCTTGGTGAGCGGAGTCTGCAGATCGGTCGTTTCCCTCAGCATGGTGGAGATGCGGCCGAGCTCGGTCCTGGCGCCGGTCTCGACCACCACCGCGGTCCCCGTCCCGTAGGTGACCAGCGTGCCGCCAAAGACCATGCAGGTTCGGTCGCCGATGCCCGCCTCGGATGCCACCGGGGCGAGCCGTTTCTCCGTCGGCACCGACTCGCCGGTGAGCGCCGCCTCCTCGATCTGCAGGTTGCGCAACTGGATCAGGCGCATGTCCGCGGGCACCTTGTCTCCGCTGGCGAGCAGGACCATGTCGCCGGGGACGAGATCCGCTGCCGGGAGGGTGAGTTTGCGGCCCTCGCGCAAGGCGGAAACATTCTCCGGCACCATGCGGCTGAGCGCCTCGATCGCCTTGCCGGCCTTGAACTCCTGCACGAAGCCGATGATCGTGTTGAGCACCACCACCGCCAGGATCACCAGCCCGTTCTTGACCCCGCCGGTGGGGTCGACAGCCATCGCCACCAGCGCCGACACGATCAGCACCCAGATCAAGGGGTTGTTGACCTGCCGCCAGATCAGGTCGAGGGCGGTGTCCCCTTTGCCCCGGGGGATCACATTGGACCCGTAGGTCTTCAGACGCTGCACGGCTTCCGCGTTGGTGAGGCCATCCGGACGCGTCTCCATACGCGCGACCGTCTCGTCCACGCCCAGTGCGTGCCACGGCTGCCGATCCGGCATGCCCGCAGCGCCGCTGGAACCACCATTCATAGCAGACGCGTTGCTCGTGATGGCTTGTTGCGCCGTTGCTTTCATGCTCAGCTTGTGCACGCGTTCTTCTTGGTTGCCAGGGAGTCGACTCATGGCAATCATTCGGCGGCTGCAAAGAACAACGATGCCAAGCCCGTGCCGACGCCGGCTGGAATGCCGTAGCGTTCCAGCGGGGACACCGGGTCTCCTGCCACAACCTTGACCGGGACGGTCGTCAGCTCAATCACCTTGTTGATCGTCGAGTTCTCGACCATCCGGATCAGCGAGCTCTTGCGTGCGGCACCCACCACGATATGGTCGCAGTGGAGGCGGCGCGCCGCGTCGGTAATGACGTATGCCTTTTCCCCAAGTTCCATGTGCGCTTCATAGGGCACCCCGAACCTGTCTAGCATCTGTCTGCTTGGCAGCAGCGCCAACTCGGCCTGATCGCGATGGAAATCGTGGCGATCTCTTCTGCTCACGAATCGTGAAACGTATTGGGAAAATGGCGTCTGAACATTCAATAGATGAATTTCCAACGCCGCGTTCTTCCTGAATTCATTGACGACGTGCCGCACCGCATGGAGCGAGTTGCTTGAGCCGTCGACCGGAACGAGTATTTTCAACATGGCGCGGGTTCCTTTCCAATGGCCAGCTATAGTCGGGAAATCAGATCGAACGGCAGTAGGACTCAGACCACCACCGCGCCCAGCAACAGGCGGGCTGCAAGCCGCGTGCGCATTCATTGCGCTGCCTTGAGCGCCGCGATGCGTTTGGTCAGCGGCGGGTGGGTCATGAACAGGCGCTTGAGACCCGACGCACCTCCGCCGGCGATGCCGAAGGCCGTCATCTTGTCGGGCAGGGACGCAGGCTGCAGCGCACTGAGCCGCTCCAACGCTGCAATCATGGCGCCGCGCCCGGCCAGTGACGCGCCGCCCGCGTCGGCGCGGAACTCCCGTTGGCGCGAGAACCACATGACGATGAGGGAGGCCAGGATGCCCAGCACCAAGTCGGCGATGATGACCGTCACCCAGAATGCCGGGCCGTGCCCGTTCTCGCTCTTGAAGATTATCCGGTCCACCGTGTGGCCGATCACCCGCGAGAGGAACAGCACGAAGGTGTTCACCACGCCCTGGATCAGCGCCAGCGTCACCATGTCGCCATTGGCGGCGTGCGCGACTTCATGGCCCAGCACGGCTTCTGCCTCCTCGCGCGTCATCTGCTGCAAGAGGCCGGTGGAGACGGCGATCAGCGCCTTGTTCCTGCTCATCCCGGTGGCGAAGGCGTTGACGTCGGGCGCGTCGTAAATGCCTACCTCGGGCATGCCTATGCCCGCCTGCCGCGCGTACTTGCGAACCGTATCTACCAGCCAGGCTTCGGTCGTATTCGATGGCGCCTTGATCACCCGCACGCCCATCATCTTCTTGGCCATCCACTTGGAGACGGCCAGCGAGATGAGCGATCCGCCGAAGCCCATCACCGCGGCGAAGATCAGCAGCGCCGTCAAGTTCAGTCCCTGTTCGTTCAGCCATGGCTCCACCCCCAGCAGGCGCATGCTGACCGAGAGCACCAGCAAAATGGCCAGGTTGGTGGCGAGAAACAGGACGATGCGCTTCATGCTCGGCTCCCTGGCATCATTGCCGTGAGGAATGTTGCAAACGAACTTCGATCAAACCGCCCGGGCGGCGCATCAGCGCGAACTCGATGGACTCCTGACTATGTCGAAACCGGTGCCTTTCCTCCTCTGGCATGGCGGAAATCACCTCCTGGACGAACCCGGCGTCGGCGAAGCCCCGGACATAGTGCGCCAGCGCCGCGTCGAAACCCGCGCGGCCGGCGTAACGCACTTCGGTCGTCTCGCCATCGCGCGCGTAATGACTGCGCACCAGGCCTGGGAAGCGCGGGACCGGGCCGAGGTCGGTGCCGCTGACATCGCGCGCGGGCGGCGCTTCGCCGAGGCCCGGCAGCCACCGGTCCGCCTGCTCCTGAATGCCCGGCAGCCAGCGCTCCGCCTGCTCTTTGAGACCGGGCGCTGCCTGTTCAACCGTTGCCGCCGCCTCGTCGGCCAAACGCTTGCCGGTCTCCGTCGCCACCGGCGCCTGCGCCCACAGCCAGGACAACAGCGCGATGCCGGCCCAGACGAGCAGGCCGACGATGGCGAAGGCGAGCCCGCCCAGGATCAGCCAGGTGCGCGCCCGAATATTTCCCAGCCACGATGCGGCCTGCGCCAAGTTTCTTTTTGCCATCAGAACTTCTCCGGCCGCAGCACCGCGACGTCGGACACGAACAGGATCATGGCGTAGTTCTCGTAGTAGCGGGCCTGCAGATGTGCGGCGATGGCCTCGGCGGTCGCCGCATCGCATACGACCTCGATGCGGATGTTGCTGCTCGCATCCCACGCGGAGCTGCGCACGCCCCGGCTGCCCTTGCCGCGGGCGTCGGTAATGGTGTAGCCCCGGACTCCCAGGCGTTCGAGGTCCTTGATCAAGACGCTCTCCAGGGCGGCCTCGGTGATGATGGTCAGCAGTTTGCGCATCGAACTGTTCATGAACCTAGCCTCCGGTCAGGGCGAATGCTTGCGTCGCCATGGCGTGATAGAGCGGAATGCCGACCAGGACGTTGAACGGGAAAGTGACGCCCAAGGAAGCGGCCAGCGACAGCGTCGGGTTGGCCTCCGGCACCGAAATGCGCATGGCGGCGGGCACGGCGATGTAGGACGCACTCGCTGCCAGGATGGCCAGCATGGCCGTGCCCCCCAGCGACAGCCCGAGTCCGTAACCCAGCGCGATGCCCACCACGGAGGAGAACAGCGGCATGCCGATGCCGAACAGCACGAGGAACAGGCCGTGCCGCCGCAGGCTGCCGAACTGGGCGGCCGTGATCAGCCCCATTTCCAGGAGGAACAGGGCAAGGATTCCCTTGAACAGATCGAAGAACAGCGGCTTGACGGAAGTCAGTCCCTCCGGGCCGGCGGCCCAGCCGATCAGCAGCCCGCCGACGAGCAGCACGATGCCCTTGCCCAGAAACACCTCATGCGCGACCGTGCCGATCCGCATGTCACGGGAGAACCCGCGGGCCAGCAGGATCCCCACCAGGATGGCCGGGATCTCCAGCACGGCGAGCAGGAACGGCATGTGCGACTCGAACTCGATCTGCCGGCTGGCGAAATAGGTGGTGGCGACGGCATAGGTGCCGACGCTCACCGAGCCATAGTGGGCGGCAACGGATGCCGCGTCCGCACGGGGGAAACGCCCCATGAACCGCAGCACCGGAAAGGCGACCAGCGGCAACAGTACGCCCATCGCCATGACCGCGAGGGCTTGCAGCGCGAGGTCACCGAAGGGTTGCCTGGCGAGTTCGATGCCGCCCTTGAGGCCGATGGCGAGCAGCAGCAGCATGCTCACCAGTTCATAGACGGCCGCGGGCAGTCGCAGCTCCGAGCGCAGCAGGCCAGCGGCCAAGCCGAGCAGGAAGAACAGCAGGACGGGGTCGAGGGTGCTCAAGATGGCGTTCCTTCATCGTGCGGCTGCGCCGATGGCAGGACCAGGCTGCCGCCGGCGTCCTGGTAGATCGGCGGCAGCACGAGTTCCGGGTAGCGTGCTTCGAGCACCTGCAGCTCCGCGCTCACGCTGGAGTCGGGCGCATTGCCTGCGAAGACCGGGATGAAGCGTGCGGCGAGCGTGGTCGCGTCTTCATGGCCGAAGCAGTCCAACAGCGCCGCCACCAGGTCGACGCGGGAGACGGCGCTTGCCGCCGTCTCGAGCCAGCACAGCATCCAGATCCCGTTGATCCCTGTTGTCTCCAGGATACGGACGGTTCGCCGCGCGCCGGCCGCATCCGGCAGAACCAGCGCGCACGGCAAGTTCGCCACGCCTTCTTCGTCGATCCAGATGCCTTGCACGGTTTCAACGTCGCTGGCGGGCAACCGGCGGCGCAGAATCGACAGGTAAGCGGCCAGATCTTCGCTGGCGCGCTCCAGATCCCCATCGCTGCGCACGAGCAAGAAGGCGCTTCTGGACTCGGTCGGCATGTCTTCATCCCCTGCGTAGGTGGCGGGCACTGGACGCTTCTCACCACGAGCGCCTGAGGCGCGAAAGGCCGTGCAGGACCCGTCCTGTTGTTACCCGGAAGGTAACCTGGTGAATTTTGACGGTCTGGATGATTCATATAAAGTCGAATATAATTCACAGACACTTCGTAAAAAGTTGCGAATAGCAGATAATGAATCTCAAACACCTGCGCTACTTCTGGGCGGTGGCCCACGCCGGGAGTGTGGCGGCGGCGTCCAATCAGTTGCATCTGACGCCGCAAACCGTCAGCGCCCAAATCAAGCTGCTCGAGGACGACCTCGGAACGGCCTTGTTCAAGCCTGCCGGACGCGGACTCGAACTCACCGAGGCGGGGCGCGTTGCGCTGTCCTACGCCGACGAGATCTTCGCGCTGGGTCACGAGATGGTCTCCTCGCTGCGGGCGAACGCAATCCCGGAGCAGACGATGGCTACGTTTCGCGTCGGTATTTCCGATGCGATCCCCAAGTCGCTGACACACCGGTTGCTGGCTTCGCTGAAGAGGGTGGAGAAGCCGATACGGCTGGTGTGCCACGAGGGCACGATCGACTGGTTGCTCGGGGAATTGGCACTGCACCGGCTGGAGATGGTGCTGGCCGATCGCCCGATGCCGGCAGGGTTGGCGGTCCGCGGCCACAGCCGCAAGCTGGGTGAAAGTGCCGTCGCCTTTTTTGCCGCGCCCGAGCTGGCGCGGCGCGGCGCGGCTTTTCCAGCCTGTCTGAACGGGGCGCCACTGCTGCTGCCCGGTCAGAACGCGGCGGTACGGGGCGAGATCGACCTCTGGCTGGGCGAGTCACGCCTGTACCCACGGGTCATCGGGGAGTTCGATGACAGCGCCCTGATGAAGGTCTTTGCACAGGCGGGTGAAGGCTATTTCCCCGCGCCCGCGATCCTCTCGGACGAGATCTGCGCGCGCTACGGCGTCAGCGAGGTGGGGCGGCTGGAGGAGGTGCGCGAGGCATTCTGGCTGATCAGCACGGAACGGCGCATCCAGCATCCGGAGGTTCGCGCCGTCCTGGAAGCCGCCCGCGGCGCGGTCTTCGTTCCGCAGGGCGACGGCCAAATGGCGCGGTAAATGCGGGAGTCCTGATCATGTTGCAACTTACTTCCCACCCGGACGATCTGTCCACCGCCGTGAACCTGCTGCGGGCGGGGGAACTCGTGGCGCTGCCTTTCGAGACCGTTTATGGGTTGGCCGCCGATGCGACCAACCCCGATGCCTTGCGCGCGATCTTTCGCGCCAAAGGCCGCCCGGCCGATCACCCGCTGATCGTGCATCTCGCCGCCACCGAGCAACTGTCGGACTGGGTCACCGAGGTACCGGAGGTGGTCTGGCGGCTGGCTTCGGCCTTTTGGCCAGGTCCGCTCACCCTGGTGCTGCCTGCCGCGCGAACGGTTTCGCCGCTGGTGACCGGCGGCCAAACGACCGTCGCGCTACGCGTGCCGGCACATCCGGTACCGCAGGCCGTCTTGCGACAGTTCGGTCGGGGCCTGGCCGCGCCATCCGCGAATCCTTTTGGTCAAATCAGTCCGACCACGGCGGCGCATGTGCGGCGACACCTGGCCGGAAAGATCGCGGCGGTGGTCGATGGCGGCCCCTGCCTGGTCGGCATCGAGTCGACCATCGTCGATCTCAGTCGTGAACATCCGCGCATTCTGCGTCCCGGCGCCATCACCACCGATATGCTCGCGCGCCACCTGTTTCTTGCGGGCACCGTTGCTGCGGCAGCGCCTCGCGTGCCAGGCGCCCTGGCCTCGCATTACGCGCCGCGCACGCCGTGCTACCGGATCCCGGCCGGGCTGGCCGAGGCGCCGTTTCCAGGCCGGCGTACCGGGCTGCTTGCGCAGCGCCCCGCAAATTGGCCGGTGGCGAAGTTCTGGCCGATGCCCTCGCAGTCCGAAGACTATGCGCGCGCGCTTTACGCGGCTTTGCACGAGGCCGATGCCACCAGTTGCGAGGTCTTGCTGATTGCGCTGCCGCCGGACGAACCGGCATGGGCGGCCATACACGACCGCTTGCGCCGTGCGACCCGATCTCTTTAGCGGACGGTGGCAGCGCAGCTTGGCGGAACGCCGCCTCAATGCGTGCGGGAGCGAGCAGTTCACGAGGGCACGCAACTAAAGCAGGGGCGCGCGGACGCCTGAACGCAGCGACGCAAATCGCGGCTTCGCTGATGTCCACGCCATAGACTCGCCCGTAGAGCGTCGAGCGAATCACCTCCCTCGTGGACGGCTGACCTTGCGAGCGAAGATGAACGAAGCGCCACAACGCTTCGGCCTGGAAGACACCGGAGCAGCACGTCAAATCCAGCACCGCTCCCGTCCAGATAGGCCATCCATGACCTCATCGAGGATCAGCGAGACGACGACGGACAGTCGCGTGTAGTGCACGCCGTTTTGCAACGCTTCTGTGCGCTTTCCATCTGTCCACGGCTCAGCGTGCGCGAACTGCTCGTAGATCGAGCTGATGAGCTCGATCGGAATCACCTCGAACTGGTAGGGGAAGAAGCTGAGCTGCCCGCTTTCAGGATCGACAGCCGCCAGGAACTCCGCAACCCGCGTCAAGTGGTGAGCGGCCGGTGTCGTTTTCACCAAAGAAGGCGGAAACATATCGCCGTTGAGGGTCTGGGCCAGCCATGCGAACAGCTTGCTGGTCGCTGGCCGGTCGCGCAGTCCCGCCGGCAACGCCGTGCGGCCGCATACCCGCTTCAACCGCGTCGCACTAACGATCTGGCGGTCTGGCCCAGCGAGCACACTCCTATCACCCGTCGGTCTTAGGCGGAGTCTCGTTAGAAAATTTGCTATTTTCTTCCACGTATGGGCGTGCTTCTCAACAGGGATAGGCCGGTTCAGCCGCCTATCCCACAAGCTTTCCAAGCATCCGAAAATTGTGACCATCAGAGCGCATCGCGAACGTGGCAACCGGAGCCTTCCAGAGCAGTTCTTGTGGAGATGGGCAAGAGGCACAGGCGCCCCCGGAAGGGGCGCCTGCGGACTACAACAAGCCGGCTTCGGCGAACGAGTACGGACTGCCCTTGCCGACGATGAAGTGATCCAGCACCCGGACATCGACGGTGGCCAGGGCGCTCTTCAGCCGCTCGGTGATCGCACGATCAGCGGCCGAGGGCTCGGTGTTCCCCGAGGGGTGCTGATGCGCCAGGATCAGCGCCGAAGCGTTGAGCGTCAGCGCACGCTGGACAACCACCCTTGGATACACCGAAGTCTGGTCGACCGTGCCCTTGAACAGCGGCTCAAACGCGAGCACCTGGTGCTGGCTGTCGAGAAACACGACGGCGAAGATTTCGTTCGGCTCCGCGACCAGTTTCAGGCGCAGGTAGTCGCGCACGGCGGCGGGACTGCCCAGCGCCGGACCGGCCTTGAACACGCGGTTCTCCAGCAGGGTGATGGCCTGCCGGATGATCCAGTCTTCGTGCTGGGCGGCGATCAGGGCGAGCGACTCCGGGCGGGAGTCGGCGATGACAAGAGACATGGCGAACCTCCAATGGATGAGATCGGAGGGCGCCTGCCCCTGGAGGGCAAACCCTCCTGGGGACGATGGGGATGAAACAGGTGACGAGCGGGCATCCACCACCGCGGATGCAGTGGCCGTTCGCGTCAAGGGATGCGATGCGAACGGGTTTCGATCAACGCGGACAAGCCGCGCCGTAGCCTTGAAGATCGATGGCTACCTGGGCATGTCGCCAGCAACGCTGGCGGGCATGTCTGGGAGATGTGAGGACTCGGCGCTCGCCGTGTCGCCGGCAGCCAGCAGGTCAAGCGCCGAGAGCAAGGCGTCGCCGTCCAAGGGGCCGTGCAGCAGGAGGGTCTTGCCAGTGTCGCGATCGCGCAGTAGCAGGGCCGGCGTGGCGGCAATGCTCTGTCGTGCCGCCTCCGCGGCCTGGGCGCGGATCACGGCGTCGGGCCGCTCGCTGTCGAGGCACTGCTGCAGCGTTGGCGTGAGGTCGGGATAGCGCAGGCCCTCCGGCAGGCCCTGGCCGTCGCCGCGGGTGTGCGCGTAGAGCCAGGCCACCGCCTGCCAGAACGCGGCATGCCCGCCCACCTCGCCCGCGCACTCGGCCAGGCGTGCCCCGGCGGTCGCGGCAGGCTCGTGCATGGACAGCGGCAGGTGATGCCACTGCCAGTTCACCTCGCGGTGGGCGTCGATCCAGCGCTGCAGCGTCGGGAAGTACGCCCGGCAGTACGGGCACTCCAGGTCGGCGTAACCGACCACCGTGAAGCGGGCATCGCTGCGGCCGTACAGCCACGGCGGCCCGGCCGGCTTCGGTGGCTCGGGCACGGTCGTGATCGGATGCATGAACTCCGGGGCCTCATCGGGCGTGCGCAGGAGCAACCACCCGGCGGCACCCACCGCCGCGACCAGCAGCGCGATCAGGGTATGGCGTCGAGTGAACAAAGGCAGGCGCATGGTGTTCCTCATTCAGGCCAATGCATCCAGCGCCAGCGGCTCGATGCCCCGCGCACGATCGATCTTCTCGGCCACGCGGAAGGCGGCATCCAGCTCGCCGATGCCGTGCTGCTGCATCAACTGGAAGCGTTCGGCCTTCTCCTCGGGCTCGGTCATCGCCATCGCCAAGTAGAGGCTGGGCGGCACGGCGCGGAAC
Source organism: Luteimonas aestuarii (assembly GCF_004357985.1). GTDB lineage: Bacteria > Pseudomonadota > Gammaproteobacteria > Xanthomonadales > Xanthomonadaceae > Luteimonas > Luteimonas aestuarii. The sequence goes on from NZ_SMTF01000002.1 coordinate 266,893, forward strand.
AGCACTTCCATGCTCTTGGAGAGGATGACGCCCTCCGAGAAGGCGCCGGCCTGCTTGCGCGCCGACAGCATCAGCGCCTTCTGCGAAGCGTTGAGTTCGCGGAAACGCGCGACCTTCTCCACCTCGTCCGGCGGCATCGACAGGCAGATCCACCACTCGATCATGTTGAGCATGGGCTCGGCCGCCTTGGGCAAGTCGTCGAGGTTTTGCGTGGCCAGCCAGAACCAGGCACCGAGCTTGCGCCACATCTTGGTGATCTTGACGATGTACGGCGAGAGCAGCGGGTTCTTGGTGATGATGTGGCCTTCGTCCGTCACATTGACGATGGGTCGGCCCAGGTACTGGTCCCGCTCGGCGATGTTGTTCACCGTGTTGATCAGCGAGATGTAGGCAATGGAGAGCTGCGCGTTGTAGCCCTCGCGGGCGAAGGTGGCGAGATCCACGATCGTGATGTCCGCCTCGGGCCACGGTGTTCCCGGACGGTCGAACATCTCACCGTCCACGCCCTGGCAGAACATATCCATCGCGTCCGCCATCTCCTGCAGCCGCGCCCGCCGGGTCTCCGGCAGCGTGGCATCGCGGCTGCGCTCGCGCAGCGCGTCGCGCACGTCGCGCGTGAGCACCGTGCGTTGCTCGGCCACGCAGCGCCGCGCCGCGTCGAGGATGCACTGGCGGATCAGGCTGCGGTCGGCGCGCGTCATGCGCGCTTCCTCGCGCTCTTCACCGCCCGTGATCATCAGCCGCGCCGTGATCTCCAACTCGCCGAGCACGTCGCGCTGCTCGTCGCCGTCCATCGCCGCAGCAGTTTCGGCGCGGTCCTCGTCGAGCGCGTCGGCGTCGAGGGTCTGCACCTGGCCCGGCGTGTCGACCAGGCGCCAGGCATCGGCAAACGGGGCCAGGCTGACGCCCGAGCCTGGTGCGAGCTTCACGCGGTTGACGCTGAGCCCAAGGCGCGCGGCGAAGTCGCCAAACAGCCCGAACGAGTTGCCCGCTTCGACGATGAACAGCCGCGGCCGGTAGATGGCGGTGACCTGGTTGAGCAGGTTGTTGAGGGTCGCGGATTTGCCGGAACCCGTGGGACCGAACAAGAACAGATGCGCATTCATCTGCCGGTCGAGCCGGTTCAGTGGGTCGAAGCTGATCGTGCCGCCGCCGCGATTGAAGAAGGTGATGCCGGGGTGGCCTGTGCCCTGGCTGCGGCCCCAGACCGGCGCCAGGTTCGCAGCGTGCTGCGCGAACATGAGCTGCGTGTACCACCCGCGCTTATCGGCGGCCGGGTCGTAGACGCAGGGCAGCCAGCGCAAGTAGCTGTTCAGCGGCGCCACCTCGTCTTCCTCGCGCACCGGCTGCAGGCCCGCGTTGAGCATCACGTTGACGAGCTGCAGTCCGCGCGCGTCGAGCTGGGCCTGATCTCGACCACGCAGGTAGAACGCCAGTGCGCCACGGTAAAGCTTGTGGGAGCTGCCGATCAGGCCGCGCGCCTGCTGCACGTCCGCACGCGTCTGTTCGGAGGCCAGGGTTTCGCCGACGGCCTTCTTGGCCAGGTGATTGAGATGGCTTTCCAGCACGTCCTGCGGTGTCGCCACCACGGTCAGGCACATCACCGTGTCTTCCGGCATCTGGTCGAACAGCGCGTTCATGGAGTCGCCGCCCTTGCGCGTCTCGCCCGTCAGGTGTCCGGTCGCCGGCGACATGCGAAGGCGATCCATCACGATGACGCGATGCGGGAGCCCATCGAAGAACCACAGGCCCTGCTCGACATCCGAGCGCGGCGGGCCGAAGAACAGCCGCTGCGCGAAGTCGGTGCCGCTGGCGAGTTCGACTTCGCCCTCCTCGGGCTCGTCGGGGTAGCGGGTCAGCGCATAGAAGCGCTCGCGGTCTTCGGCGCTCGGGCCGAGCAGGGTCGGATGCGGGTTGAACCAGCGCAGCAGCCAGGCGTGGATGTCCGCCGCGCCGAGACGCCGGGCTTTCACGCCGGCATTCGCCAGCCCGCCAGCGAGGCGGTCGCAGATCGTGGTCAGCGCCTGCTCGGGCGACTGGCCGCGCCGCGTGGCCGCGGCCGCGGACGTGCGGCGATAGACCACCATGCGCACGCGCCGGACTTGGCCGCGCCACGGCAGACGCGTCACCGTAGTGTCCTCGAACAGGCCACCCGGCTTGGCGATGGCCCGCAGGTGATGGGTGAAGAAGCGCAGGTAGAAGTCGCTGAACGCGCTGCCCTGCGCACGCGGCTGCACGTAGCCCGCCAAGTTACTCAGGTAGTGGTTCCAATCGGCTTCGTCCTGGGCATAGAGCTGCACCACCCAGGGGTTCTCATCGAGTTCGTCGAAGGAGTCCTGCAGGGCGTTCTCCAGCGCATCGCGGGCCTGCCACAGCCAAGCCAGCTCACGGCCTTCAGTGCCCACCGGCAGCAGCTCGAAGAACGCGGCCACCGACTGCCCGTCTTCGAGCAGCATGGCCTTCGAGCCCGGCAGGTACTCGACCCACGGCAGCATGTCCGCGAACGACGGCGCGACGGTGTAGAGCGCGTCGTGGTCGGCCTGGGTCGCGGGCCGGCGCTGGCCGGCGAGCGCGCCGCCGGGCTCGGGTATGCCCTGTGCGGCCAGCGTCGACAAATGCCGTTCCCAGGCGTCGGCTGCACGAGACCCTGCGGCGGGCGACGGGGCCGCCTTCCGCGGCCATGGCAGCGACCAGGCCATCAATAGTCCTCCACCCGCTCGCCGGGCATTGCGTACTGCACGCGCTGGTACAACGGGAACGCCGTGCTGTAGCCAGGCACCGGCACCGGGTCGGTGCCGGCCAGATGCGGGTACACGTACATCACCAGGTCGGGATTCGGCAGGCGATGAAACTGCCGGTAGATTTCGTTGCCCGCGGTGCGCGTGTAGCGCTCCTGCACGGCGGGCGCGGCCTGCACGTCGGCTTCGGTCAACGGCCGACGCAGGCCCTGGCGTGCGTCGAGCAGTTGCCGTGCGATGGGGCCGCCGCCTTCGCCGCCGCCGGTCTCCTGCTGCCAGATGTCGAGCATGGTGTTGTGGCCGTGGGGCAGCAGCTTCTCCTTGCTGGTCGCACAGCCGCCGAGCAAGACGGCCGCCAGCAGCACGGCAGTCGCGTCAATCCAGGTCCGAAGCATGGGCTTCTCCGATGCGGTGGTTCACCCGACGCCCCTGGGCGTCGTGGTCGATGTGGAGCGGCTGCTCCAGATGCACGGCGACCCTGGCGCCGGGCTGCACGTAGACGGCCGCGAAGGCCTGGCCATACAACTTGTTGACCCAATCGGCCATATCGCGCACGCCACCGGCCAGGATGCGGCCCATCGCTTCGTTGCCGCCGATGCCGACCGTACCGAGCGAGCCGTTGCCGTTGGCGACCACGGCCACGCTGCCGCTGTCGGATTTGATGAGCGAGGCCGCGCCCGCGCCGGCCGCGGTGATCAGCGCCTGGCTGCCGAGGTACTGCTGCGCGTTGCTGCGCCGCTCGCCGCTGACGCAGGGAATGCCGTAGGGATCGCTGATCCAGCCGAGGCCGCCTTGCGTGGCACTCGTCGTGCTGTTGGCGCTGGCTTGCCCGCCGCGCTGGTCCCGGTTGCCGTCCTCGGGCACGGTGCGGATGGTGCCGTCGTGGAACACGAAAGTGACCGAACGGATTTGCCCGCGCACGCACGAAAGCGTCCAGTCGCCCGAGGCCGTGCCGCTGACCACGGCGCCGGCCACGTCGGGGATGTCGATGCCGTTTGCCGTCAGGTTGTCCGGGCCGATCAGCACCTTGAAGGGGTACGGGTCATTGACCGTGCCGTCGATGGGCACGCGGCCGATCAGCGCCGTCATCGCCACCGAACCCATCAGCGTTGCATTGCGCGGCACCGTGTAGAACGGCGTCGTGGTCGCGCCCACGGCGCCGACCACCGCACGCCCGCCGGCATCGGCGACGGACTCCACGGCGGCCGACAGGGTTTTCTGCGCCGGGCCGAAGCTCAGCGGAAAGCTCGGTTCCTTGCTGCTGTTGCGGGCATCGGTCTTGGCATCGCCCGGTTCGACCCAATGTGTGCCGTTGCCTGCGCCGCTGCCGTCATTGCTGCCGAAGCGCTTGCCGTCGCCTTCTTCCAGGCCCAGCCCGACGGGCAGGTCGACCTGGCCGCCTTTGCCGGAGAGGCCATCGAGCCGCTGCTGCAGATCCTGCAGCAACCCCTGCGTCTGCTGCTTCTCGCTCGCCACCTGCTCGCGTTCCTGCTGCAAGCGGCTGCGTTCGCTTTCGAGCGCGGTCTGGATGCGCTGGTCGATCGCGCTCTCGCGGGTGCGCAGGCGCTCGTTCTCGGCCTTCTGCTGCCGGTTGTCGCCCAGCGCGGTCTGCAGCTCGGTGCGCAACTGTTTCACCTGCGCGACCAGCGTGGCCACCGTGTCGCGCGGCGTGTCGCCCTCGATGCCCAGGGCCTTCATCTCCTCGGGCGTGAGCGGGTTGGCCGTGCCCGACAGCGCGGGCCGCTGGCCGGCGGGGCCGGAGAACAGCTTGATGCCGACGAACACCAGCAGCAGGATCACGGGGATCAGCAGCCACTTGAGCAGCGGGTTACTCTTCATCGGACGCTCCTCCTGCCGTGCCGGCGGCACCGGACGGCGGCAGGTTCACGCTGGCGTCGATGGGGCTCAGCCTGGGAAGCAGCGCCTCGGCCAGACCGCGGCCGCGCGTGACCAGGTAGACCACGGTGGTGTCGGCCGCCTGGCCGGCCGGGCCCAGGTTCGGGTGCTGGAAGGTGGCCGCCACGAAATCGCCCTGCAGCGCACGCGGATCGAGGTCCAGCCAGTGCACCGCCGTGTTGGTGAGCCGCACCGCCGTCACCCACTGGTCTTCGAGCCGCCAGGCGGCCAAGGCCCGCGCCTGCACCGGCAGCGTCGGCAGCAGGGTGTCCAGCGGGAGGTCGCGGCGCAGGTTCACGCGGCCGATCCCGGCGACCGGCTCGACGGTACGCAACGGCGCGTACAGGTTCTGCGCGGCGTAACGCGTCAGCACGACCGGGATGGGTGTTTCGCGCTTGCGCACTGGCCGATCCGGTGCGGCGGCTTCCGTGGCGCTGGCCGTCTCGCCGCCGTAGCGCGTGGCGGGCGACCGCTCCGCGTCCACGATCCGCACCGGCTCCAGCGGGGGCTGTCCGTCCTGCGCTGGTTCGGCGGCGATGTCGAGTAGGATCAGCTCGCCGGACTCCACGTCCTGCAACTGCAGCCGCGTCGGCGGCAACGGTTCGCCCGCCCGCAGGTAGATCGCGCCGCCCGCGCTCTGCACCCGCAGGTGTGCGGACGCACTGTCCGGTACGCCGACACGCACGTTGCGGTCGATGAAGATCACCCGCTCCTGACCGACCACCAGCGGCACCGCCAGCGGCAGACGTTCCCAGCGCAGGATTTCCACAGCCTGGGCCGGCGCGAGCGCAAGCCACAGCAAGACGCCGGCCAAGGCCGACAAGGCATGGCGTTTCATGGGGAGTCTCCCTGCGAGTGACCGGCTGCGGTGCCGGGCGTCGGCGACGTCTCGATGCGCTGAGGTGCGCTGGCATGGCAGTCCAGCGCCAGGCCGAAGGGGTTGCGCTCGGGATCGACGTCCATGCGCACAACCTTGAGGGCGTAGCGCACCAGAGCACGTTTGACCTGCTCGGAGCCGTGGTACTCGTCGGCGCTCACGTCCAGCGTGACGATCCAATCGCGGTCGGAGACAGCCTTGACGCGCGTGCTGGGGCTGTCGCCATAGCCGCGGCCGGGAATCTCGTAGATGCCGCGCACGCGCTGCCGCAGCTCGCCGCTCGAGCGACGGTACTCGTAGTCCTGTGCCAGAAAGGCCCGGCAGCTCGGCGTGAGGTAAGCCGACAGCGCGTGCAGGTTGCGCGGGTAGTCGATCTCGCCGTTGGTGGGCCAGCGCTGCACCTGCTGCCAGATGTAGAAGCTGAACGCATACACGCTCTCGGGCGGCACGTCCCACCACTTGCGCACGCTGCCCGAGCGCAGGTCGGGGGGCACGTGGATCGTCAGATCGCGCGGCGCGCTCCACCAGCCGAAGCCGAGCAGCAGCGCCACCACGAACAGCGCCACGCCGCCCAGGCGCAGCGTCTTCACGTGTGCCTGCAGGTGCGCGACCTCATTCCTGAAACGGCTCATGCCGCACCTCGATCGGCCGTGCGCCGCGTGCTCCACCAGCCGGTGCGGGTGACCAGACGGCGCCCGTCCAGGTGAGCGGCGAGCACCGGATAGCGCAAGGTCAACCGCCACTGAAGCTGCCGGTACAGCCAAGTGTCAGGGCGGCCGCGCTTCTGGCTGCGCAGGAAGCCTCCGCCGACGAAGACGCCGAGCGCGATGCCCGCGACGATCAGCGTAGGCACCATGGCAATGCTTCGCGTCAGCCAGGCCAGGGGCACGCCGAGCACCAGCCCGGCGGCCGCCGACAGGCCGGCGCAGATCCACAGCTCATCGGCGGTCAGTCCGCGCACGACCACCGGCTGGCGATTCAGCCGGTGCGGCAGGAACGTCACCAGCGCGTCGCGCGCTGTCTCCGCGGGGGTGGCCATCGCGTGCAGCCCTTACAGCACGCCGGTGGCTTTGGTCAGCAGCCAGATGCCGACGACCAACAGGATCGCACCCACAGCGACGGTCAGCCCGAACTGGCCCCAGGTGGCACGGCCCGTGTGAATCTCGGAGTAGCGGGTGTAGGCGTGGTAGCAGACGCCGACGAACATCGAGGCGACCACGAGCAGCGCGATCAGCATCACGATGTCGTAGCCGTAGTTCTGCAGCGTCTGCATGAGGCCGCTGCCCTGGCCACGGGAAGGGTCTTCCATGGTCGGCAGGCCCTGCGCGAACGCGGATGGCGGCAGCCCCAGGAGCACCAGCGGTGCCAGCAGCGCGGCGATGCGCGAGGGAACGCGAAAAGTAGTCGGAGGCGTGTGCATGATCGATGGCCCTTCGTGGTGGTCAGGAGAGGATGAAGAAGGTCAGCACCAGGTACATCGCGACGAAGCGGATGCAGACGCCCAGGAACTGACGTTGGTTGATGCGGTTCTCGGCCCAGCCCACGTAGGCCGTGCGCATGGCCCACACGCCCCACAGCAGCAGCACGGCGAACACGAAGCCGAGCACCACGACGGACACCGCCGAGGGCGCAAAGCCACCGTTGGCCTGGAAGGCGGCGATCTGGTCGGCGGTCATGGCGAGGGCTCCTCCTGTTCGTCGCGGCGCAGGTAGTCGCCGGCCAGCGGAACGGGATCGCGCGGCTGGGCGCGCTGGGGCACGAGGAAGTCCTGCAAACCGGTGCGCACGCGCTTCAGGTCGGCGCGCAGCCGGGCGTAGTCGAAGTGGTAGCGGGCGCGCGCCTGCGGCGCTGTGGTGGTGGCGTGCTCGGCCAGTCGGTCGAGCAGGTCGAGCTGGCGCGCGAGCGCAGCGAGCTGCTCACGCTCCGGGGTGTCGTCGGCAATGGCGGGCTGCGGGGCCGAGAGCGACACGGTCAGCAGCACGGCCAGCGAAGGCCATGCGGATGCGCGGCGGTTAGTCTGTCCCATCGTGCCATTCCCCGTTGATGCGGATGGCCAGATGCTGTGCCGCGCTCTCGCTTTGCGCCGCAGGGAATGGGAACTACGGCATGACCGGATTCCCAGGTCGAACTGGCCATCAACTGCGCAAGGCTTCGCGGATCGCGGAGTTGGCCAGCGCCTACCGCGGCCTGGTAGAATTGGCTAAACTTGGCAATCCAAGGCTACGAAAGGCCAAATCGGATGGTTTCCGGATGACTGAAGTCGAGAGCGAAATCCTCACGCTGGAGGAGGTCGCGGCCTACCTCAAAGCCGGGAAGCGGACGGTCTATCGCCTTGCCCAGAAAGGAGAGATTCCGGCGTTCAAGCTTGGAGGTACCTGGCGCTTTCGCCGCTCAGAACTGGATCGCTGGATCGCCGAAAGCATCAGCAAGAAGAAGCCGGAGGCCGAGTGAGCGTGCGCCAAGTCAACGACCGAATCGCATTCGGAAAAGAACAAGGGGGGGATCGCCGTTGACAACACAGCAGCTTCTGACGCCGCACCAGAGCCAGTACTTCGCCTGGCTGCTGACCCGACGCGCGGCGGGCGACTCTGTGGAGTCGCTGGCCTCAACCTTGGTCGATTCGCAAGTCGATCTGAATCCTCATCAAGTCGAGGCCGCGCTCTTCGCTTGCCGCAACCCGCTCTCACGCGGCGTGATCCTCGCCGACGAGGTTGGTTTGGGCAAGACCATCGAAGCCGGTTTGGTCATCTCCCAACGCTGGGCCGAACGGCGACGGAAGATGCTCATCATTGTTCCGGCGAACCTGCGTAAGCAGTGGCACCAGGAGCTGCAGGACAAATTCGGCCTGCAAGGGCTGATCCTCGAAGCCAAAAACTACAACGCGATCCGCAAGCAGGAGCGGCAGAATCCGTTCCTGTTCGCGTCCGGCCCGATCATCTGTTCCTACCAGTTCGCAAAGGCCAAGGCCGACGACGTCAAGGGCATTGACTGGGACTTGGTCGTGCTCGACGAAGCGCATCGCCTGCGCAACGTCTACAAAACCAGCAACGTCATCGCCAAGACCCTCAAGGAGGCGCTGTCGCGCGTTCACTCCAAGGTGCTCCTGACCGCGACGCCGTTGCAGAACTCATTGCTCGAACTCTATGGGCTGGTCAGCTTCATCGATGACCGCGTGTTCGGAGACCTTGATAGCTTCCGCTCGCAGTTCACTGGCAGGGAGCAATCCTTCAGCAGCCTGCGTGACCGGCTGGCCCCCATCTGCAAGCGCACCCTGCGCAAACAGGTTCAGCCCTACGTTTCGTACACAGCACGCAGGGCCATCGTCGAGGAGTTCACGCCATCGGGCGAAGAGCAGGAACTTTCCAGGCTCGTCGCCGACTATCTGCGCCGCCCAAACCTCAAGGCCCTGCCCGACGGGCAGCGCCAACTGATTTCACTCGTGCTGTGGAAGCTGCTTGCCTCCAGCACGCACGCAATTGCGGGTGCGTTGGAGACAATGGCCAAGCGTCTCCAGGGCGTGCTGAATCAAGCTCCCGTGGTTCCCGATCTCGCCGAAGAACTGGACGAGGACTACGAGTCGCTCGACGAGACCGCCGACGAATGGGAGGACCAAGAGCCGGGCACAGAGGCAACGAACCGCTCCGAGCGTGATGCCATCGCACAGGAGATCGAGGAACTTCGCCACTTCAAAACGCTGGCAACCAACATCCGTGACAACGCCAAGGGTAAGGCGCTGCTCACCGCGCTGGTTCGCGCCTTCGCCGAACTGGATCGGTTGGGCGCGGCCAGAAAGGCCATCATCTTCACCGAGTGTTGCCGCTCGCTGAAAACTGACCAGATGGTCAGTTTTCGTTGCGCGCCAACAGTGACCGAGACCAGTCGCATCAAGCAGATGCTGTTCGGTGGCTTCGCGCGTTGTCTGTATCCGCTGCAGAAGTTCGATTCGGACACCGAGCGGCGCTTCGCCATCATCCTGGAGCGCGACGCGACGAAGTGGCTCAAGCCCGCGAAGGGGCAGTTCCAGATCTACTACAAGCTCGGCACCGAGCAGCCGGAATACATCCCCGACTTCGTGGCCGAGACAGACCCGACCATCTTCATGGTGGAGACCAAGGCGCGCGCCGACATCAACACTCAAGAGGTGCAGGCTAAGGCCGCTGCCGCTGCGCGGTGGTGCGTGAACGCCTCCGATCACGCTTCGAGCGTCGGCAGCAAGCCCTGGAAGTACCTGCTGGTGCCTCATGACGAAGTCAGCGAGTCGAAACGGCTCGCGGATTACCTGCGCTTTGAGGTCAAGACGTAGTTGAGCTGCCCTTGATCGACTTCAGTGAGCAAAAGCGATTCCAGCGAGGCACCTAGGCGGCGGAAAATCGCCGCTTCACGGGCATGATGAATCGGCAGGGAAGAGGAACAAGAAATGCAGAAACCCGCCGCACCGCAAAAGACCGTCCTGGAAACGATTCTGGACTGGTCAAAGGATCGTCCACTCTGGCAGCGTGACGCCCTGCGCCGCATCATCGCAAACGGCCGTCTGACGGACGCCGATATCGGCGAACTCGTGGACCTTTGCAAACAGGGCAAAGGTGCACCCGTAGGCGCGCTGAAAGCGGTACCGCTGGAGAAGGCCCACCTTCCGGCCAACCCCGGTCAGACCGCCGCGGTATCGCTTCTGTCGATTGCCGACGTGACCGGCGTGAACAACCTTGCCGCCGGCCAGGCACTCGGCTTCGAGCCGAATGGAATCACGATCATCTACGGCGACAACGGTGCGGGCAAGTCCGGCTACGCACGCATCCTGAAGCGCGCATGTCGTGCAAGGCATGCCGGAAAGATCGAACCCAATGTGTATGCCGATCAGCCCCCGAAGCGCGTCGGCGCGAACATCGCGTACGGGGTCGGCGGTACGCCGCAGCCGGTCGAGCAGTGGCAGAACGGCACAAATCCGCATGCAACGCTGTCAGCGGTGAGCGTGTTCGATAGCGACTGCGCCTCAGTGCATATCCGCGAGAAGAACGAAGTTGCATTCCGACCCTTTGGACTGGACGTACCGGATGAGCTTGCTGCAGCTTGCCAGTCGGTGAAGGATGCCCTCGCAGCTGAGCAGAAGCAGCTTGAGAAGGCCCGCAATCCGATCTTTGCGGCGCCAACCTGGAAGGCCACCACGGCCGTGGGGAAGGCGCTTGCGGCGCTGAACGCCAATACTGACGCAAAGAAGATTGAAGCCCTGGCGGTGCTCTCGGCAGACGAAAGCGCCCGTCTTGAGCGTCTGCGGGAAGACCTGTCGAAGAATCCGGCCAAGGCGGCAGCGGAGCAGACCGTTAAAGCCGACAACGTCATGCGGCTGATTACCGTGATGAACAGCGTTGCAGCCAGAACCACCGATGAGGAGCTGCTGGCAGCCGCTGCCCTCGCCAAGGACGCACGGTCGAAACGGGACGCTGCACGTCTTGCCGCGGAGAAGGCCTTCACGGGCGAACCCCTTGCCGGCGTCGGCGGCGAGACGTGGCGGGCGCTATGGGATTCCGCCCGACGCTACTCGACGGAGATCGCATACCCCGGAGAACCGTTCCCGCCGTCGGCCGAAGACGCGCATTGCATGCTTTGCCAGCAGCCATTGGAAGCTGAAGCACGTGCACGGATGGCACGCTTCGAGGATTTCATCCAGAAGGACACGGAACAGCTGGCACGCGAGGCAGAGAAGGCGGCTCAGATCGCACGTCAGACCATAGCTACCGGGGCAATCGGCACGCGGGCGGTGAAGGCCAGTCTCGACGAGCTGGGCCTCCAGAATCAGGAGCTGCAGCAGCAGACGCGCCGCTTCATCGCCGCAGCCCGGCTGCGGCGCCACGTTCTGCTCAAAGCCTTGGGCGGAAACGGCGAGGTACAGCTTCCGCCCGTTCCGCTGTCGCCGCTGCCTGATCTCGGCCAGCTTCAGACCATGATCCGCAGCTACGCCGCCGAGCTGCGCAAGTCCGCTGACGCGGATGAACGCAAGAAGCTGGAAGCCGATTTCGCCGAGCTGAGCGACCGGGCGCTGCTCGCTGGCATGCTGCAGGTCGTCACTGACGAGATCCAGCGGCTGAAGAGCATCCGGTTTCTGACCGAGTGTGCGGGCGAAACGGCGACGAACACCATCACCAAGATGGGCAACGACATTGCCGACACCGTGATTACTCCCCGGCTGCGCGACAGATTTCAGGAGGAGATTGTCAGGCTTGCGGCCTCGAAGGTTCGCGTCGAAATCGTGCGCTCCGGCGGCAAGTACGGCTCACCGCAGTATCAGGTGCGCCTCTTCGCCAAGCCGGATGCCAAGGTCCACGAAATCCTGAGCGAAGGGGAAAAGACCTGCGTGGCGCTGGCCGCCTTCATGACCGAGCTTGCCACCGCGATGCACCGCTCTGCTCTGGTCTTCGATGACCCGGTGTCCTCGTTGGACCATCGCTGGCGTGGGCAGGTGGCCAAGCGTCTCGTGGAAGAAGCGGAGAACCGTCAGGTCATTGTCTTCACGCATGATCTGGTGTTCGTGAACGATCTGAATGACCACGCGACGAAGACCGGGCGGGCAGTGCGGCTCACGACGCTCAGTCGTGGCGCCGCGGGAGCCGGTATGGTGGCCGACGGCCTGCCCTGGAAGGCCCAGAGCGTCGAAGATCGCATCGACAAGCTGGAGAAGGCGGCACGTGCGGTAAAGCTGCTGCATGACAACAACCAGGAAGACGAGTACGCGGTCGAGGTGGCAAAGCTCTACAACTCGCTGCGCGCCACATGGGAGCGCGGCCTGGAAGACATCGCTTTCGTCCGCGTTATTCAGCGCCACAGGGACTACATCAACGCCAAGGACCTGAAGAAGGTCAGTGCGCTCACCGAGGCTGACTGCGATGCTTTCGCCGCTGGATTCAAGAAGTGCTGCGACATTGTTGACGCACACGATCCATCCAGCGGTAGGAATGCCGCGCCGCCACCACCTACTGATCTCTTTCAGGACATCCAGGCTTTGAAGGACTGGGCCGCGTCTCTGCGAGACAGGCAGAAGAAGATTGCTTGAAACGTATTCGTTCACGCCGATGCTGACGTGCTTGACGAAACAGAGAACCGAAACTACGGCATCGTTCATCTGACCTGGCGCAGGGCTGCAGCTACAGATACTTCTTGAACGTCGCCGCCGCAATGCACACCGCCACGCCGAGCAATGCGGCGCTGGGCAGCAGGATCAGCAGCGGGTTCACGCTGACCGGCAGTGCCAGGTAAGTCACCCACGGCAGCACGGCCAGCGGGATCAGGCTGGCCCTGGCGCGGTGATAGATGAACCCCGATTCGCGTCCCGCGCCGAAGCGGCGGATGTCCCGGCGTACCAAGCCGTCCACCAGCCCGACGAAGGCGACCATCAGGAACAGCGGCAGGGTCAGGCACAGCACCAGCAGCCGCACGAGGAAGACCAGCGTCGTGTAGGCCGCCGCGATCAGGTAGCTCTCCACGTTCACGTAGACCAAGCCGATGTAGTAGCGAAAATCCTTGGTCGGGCGGTGGCTGCCGGCGCTGGCCTGCGCCGAGGCATCGCGTATCCAGTCCAGCAGACCGCTTTTCACGAACAGCCAGTCGTAGCCTTGCTCGACCAGCCGGTGTGCGGTGCGCCCCGGCTCCTGCACCAGCGCGCTGCGCGTGAAGTGCGTGGAGAGCTGACCCAGCTCGTAGTGCAGCATGCCCTGGGCGTGGCGCCAGCCCTGCTCGGGCCAGAAGAAGTGCATGCCGACGCATTCGATCAGGATGCACAGCAGCAGCGCGCCGCACAGCACGCCGAAGAAGCGGAACGGCAGCGTGACCAGGCCGGCGATCAGGCCTTGCTGTCGCTGCTGCTGGCGCTGGGCCGCGACGGCCGGATCGCTCATGCTTCGGCCTCTTCACCGACGGCCGCCATCTGCTTGAAGTCGTCCAGCAGGTCGGCGGGCAACCCGCTGTCCTGCAGGCCGGGCAGGCCGGGCAGGCCCTGATTGTCCCACCAGTCGCCGGCCTCGACGTAGTGCTGGCGCATGTAGCCGGCCAGCTCCTGCAGATCCTTCGGCATGGCCTCGTCGGGGTCGGGCGCCGGCAGCGGCATGCGGACTTTCCATAGGTTGCCGCCCTCGATCAGCGCGAAGCACTGCCCCTTGGGCAGCGCAACCACATGCGCCGGCTCGATCAGCGGCACGCTGTTGCTGCTGATGCGGTCCTGGGTGTTGGACGTGAAAGCGGTATTGCCGCGCGGGTCGGAACTGTCGGTGGCGCCGCTCATCAACGCCGTGGCATACACCTCGACCTTGGGCAGTTGTCGCGTCAACAGCTCGGCGGTGGCGGTCTCGCGCACGCGCAGCATGAACAGATTGTTGAAGTTGCCGACCACCTGGCCGGCCTTGGCCCTGTTGCCGATGCGGGCCTCGATGTCGCTCAAGGTCTGCGTGTAGGCCGTCACCTGCACGCCGGCACCGCCGCCCTTGTTGACCATCGGAATGAACTCGTCGCCCATGAGTTCATTGAATTCGTCGGCGTGGACGTTGATCGGAATCTTGGCGCTCATCGCTGCGCCGGGTAGCCCGTCGTCGATGCCGAATTTGTAGATGTGGCCGGCGACCGAGACCAGATCGCTGAACATCGAGTTGCCCACCGCCGCCGCGACTTCGGCGTCGGACAGCGCATCCAGCCCCACGTAGACCACCGCACGTTTGCGGATGACCTGCATCCAGTCGAAGATCGGCCGCGGGTCGGACAGGTCGGAATAGTTCGGTGCGAGCAGTTGCGCGATCTTGCCGGTGGTGAGCTTCTCCAGCAGCGGCAGCAGCGAAGCGACGATCTTGTCGAAGTACGTCCGGTCGTAGCGCACCGCGCTGCGCAGGCCATCGAGCACCGGGTCATAGATGCGCACTTGGGACAGGTACTGTTCGAGGGCCACCACGCGCTTCTCGCGCCCGATCATGTTGCGCGGGATGTTCTTGTCGTTCAGCTTCGCTTCGAGCTGGACGATGACCTCCCAGGCCTTCGGCTCGTTTTTGGCGAAGTAGTGCTGGGCATACTCGATGAACAGCGCGTCGATGTTGATGACGTGGCGCTGGATCAGCAGGTAGTCCGGCCGCTGCCCCAGCTCGACCAGGGCGCGGGCGATGATGTTGACGAAGCGCCAGGCGAATTCGCGGAACGCGGCGCTGTTGCCTTCGCCCGAGAGCTGTCCGGCGATGCGCGTGGCCACCTCGGAGATCCGCCCGAACCGGCCCACCGCGTTGTAGCGCGCGCTGATGTCCGGCCAGCCCAGGTGGAAGACGTAGAACTCGCCTTCGCGCCCCGCGCGCTTGGCCTCCACGTACATGCGTTTCAAGAGGTCGGCATCGCCCTTGGGGTCGAAAACGATCACCACCTCGTACTCGCCGGCCGCATTGCGGCGGCGGATGTCCTGAGTGATGAACAGCTCGGCCAGCCGCGTCTTGCCCACGCGCGTGGTGCCGAGCACCAGCGTGTGCCCCACGCGCTCGCCCAGCGGTAGCGTCACGTCGGTCTCGTGGGGTTCGATGCCGTGCAGCCGTGGCTGTCCGCCCACCGGCGGCAGAGGCCGGGCCGGGTTGAAGGGGCTGTCCCAGGCCAGGACCCGCGCGAGCTTCGATAGTGGAAACGGCGCGAACTCCAGCCACTCCTCCATCCGCCGCGCCGCGCGATAGATCGCGGTCGGCTCCACGAAGCGGCGGAACTCCGGCCGGTAGGTCTGCATCAGCCGGTGCGTGTGCCGCTGCTCCCACTTGAAACCCCGGCCGATGAACAGCCGTTGCTGGCTCACCGGCACGTTACGGCTGATCATCACGTAGCGCGGCAGGCGGCGGATGTTGCGCCGGTAGCGCAGAATCGCCCAGGCGTCATGCAGGCGGATGGCGCCGAAGGTCAGGAAGGCCAGCGCCGTTCCCAGGCCCAGCAGCGGATTCAGCGCGAGCGACCACGGTGCCACCAGGCACAGAAGCGCGGCGCCGGCGCAGACCGCCACGGTGTAAAGCTCCACCGCGGGACGGAGCAGAACTTCCACCGCATGCGGCTGCGCCATCGTCTCACTGCTCGATGCCGGTGGCGGTGATGAGCACCGGGTAGTGGCGCAGGCCCAGGCGCTGGGCCAGGTCGTCGCCCGAGGCCGGCGCGAGAGTCAGGCCGGGCACCAGGCGGCGCAGCTCGACCAGCGCCGCCGTCGACTCCACGTTGACCACCAGGCCCACGGCGCCCAGCTCTCGCAGCGTGGCGTGGCGCTGCCGCAGCCAGGCGCGCGAGCGTGCGTCGTCGCCGACCAGGAACAGCGGCGTCAGGCCCGGCGCGCGGATCACGCGGCGCGGCACGTCACCCGGTGACAGGTTCGCCGAGCGCACTGGCAGCATCGCGGCTTCGGCCTCGGCCGAGTTGCCCACGCGCGGGCGTGGCAGCGGAGTTGGCCGCGCGGTGTCGTCCGGCTGCGGATTCAAGGGCTGGTAGTACGGCAGTGCGGACGCGCCGCCGCGGTCCTCGACCACGATCAGTGGCACGGAGGCGGTCTGGGCGAAGACGGTGGTCGTGGACAGCAGCCCGATGGCGGCGATGAGGACGATGTGGTTCATGGCGTGGTGGCCTGGAGGGTTGTAACGGGAGCGCCAGGGCCGAGCACGCGGGTCAGGTGCCGGTGCACGCTGCGCCGGTAGCGCGCTGCGGGGGCGCCCCCGGCCGGGCGGTGGTAGCGGCCGATGGCGAGCAGCCAGTCCTCGCCCGGCGTGTGCTGCTCGCGCAGGATCTCGGCGGCGATGGCGAGGTTGCGGTACGGGTCCAGCAGCTCGCAGGGCTGCGCATAGCGCTGCGCGTGGTAGCCGAGATTGACCTGGCCGAGCCCAGCGTCGATGCGGGTGGCGGACGTGCGCTTGAGTGCCTGGCGCAGTCCCGCGCAGGCCTCGGCGCGGGTGGCATAGCGGTACGGCTTACCGGCGACGTTGAGCGTCCACGGCCAGGGCATCAGGCGCCCGCGCAGCCGGGTGCCGCTCTCCTGCAGGGCCACGGCGTACAGCACCGCCGCCGGCACGTCCGCACGCTGGGCCGCCAGTTGATAGGCCGGCGGCGGGACTTCGCGCGGCGGCGTGGCAAAGGCCGAGGCGCCGGTGGCGAGCAGCGCGGCGCAGGCGCCCCACAGGGCGCGGCGGCGTTGGGTGGCTACTGGCGCTGCCATTGCCCGTTCACCTCGCGCACCACGGCCGGCAGTTCACCGGGCAGGCCGAGCGACAGCCAGCGCCCGGCGTCGTGGTTGAGCGTGACGGTGCGGGCGCGCACCCGGGCCGGGTCGATGCCTGCCTGGGTGGCCCACTGGCGGATGCGCGCGTCGTCCTGGCGGCTGCCGACCATGTAGAGATCGAAGGCGGTGCCCGCGGCCTGCAACTGCTGCACGCGCTGCGCGCAGGAAGCGCAGTCGGCCTTGATGAAGACGGCGAGCCGGCCGGAACCGGTGTTGCCGGCGGCCGGCGTCTTTGCGCCGGGCAGGTTCACGCGCGGCTGGCCGGGCGCGAGGCGCTGCCAGGCCGCGTCATAGGCGCGCTGGTAGGCGAGCAGCTTCTCGACGCGCCGGGCCTCCATCCGCACCTGCAGCTCCGCGTAGCGCCTGCGTTCCCCATCGCTGCGGGCCTCGATGCCCAGGGCCGTGAGCGGGTCGAGCTGGGGGGAATGCACGCCGAGCGGCCCCTGCATCAATTGTCGGAAGCGTGCCCACTCCTCGGGTTGCAGGCCCCAGTCCCGCGCTTGACGCTCGTCGAGCGCCGCATCGGTGTTGGGCTGTACCTGGCTGGGCACCACGCGCGCATTCGTCACCGGAGATTGCGCGGAGGCCCCCAGGGAGACGGACAGAAGAACGGCAGCAAGCATCGGCCGCAGGGTCATGGCCCGCCCTCCTACGGCACGGCAAGGCGCTGCACCTGGCCGTCCACGCGGAACACGGCGGCGCGAGCCTCGATGGATTGCAGGTGCCAGCCGCTCTCCGCGTCACCCTCGCGCAGCAGCCGGACACTGCCGAGCGAGGTGGCGGCCATGGGTGCGACCGACAGGAAGCGCTCGCCGCCGCGCAGTTCCACGCCGACCACCTGGAACGGTGGAGCCGGCAGCGCCGGCTTTGTCACCTCGGGTGCTCGACGGGCGGCGACGGCGGTAGTTTTGCGGGCTTCTTCCAGACGGGTTTCGATCCCGTGCACACGAGCCTGCAAGGTCTGCAGGTCGATGGCGAGGCTGTCCGCAGACTGTGCCGCCTCGACACGCGCGATGCGCTCGTCCAGCGCCTGTTGCGCGGTGGCGAATTCGGCCTGGCTGAGCGGCGTAGGCCGGCGCCTGTCCACCTCGGCCTGCTGTTCGAGTTCGGCCAGCCGCAGGCCCAGCGCCTGGACATGGGCGTCCTGCGCACTGGCCTCGGCCTGTTCGGTGAGACGCGACAGGCCGACACTGTTGACGACGGCCAGGGTGCTTGTGAGCAGCAGCCAGACGGTCGCGGCGATCTTGAGCCAACGCGTGCGGGAACTGCGCTCGGATGGCGCTTGGGGAAAGGTCATGGCTGCAGTTCCTCGGGCCGGTGGGCGTCCGGCACGGGCGTGGCGGTGCCGGGCGGGTTGGCGGAAAGGAAGGTGGGAGCACCGTGCCGGCTGAAGCAGACCTGGCGGGTCAAGTCATCGACCGACAGCTCCCAGGTGGGGCCGGCAAGGGTCAGCAAGGCATCGCGCAGCATCAGCGGACCCACGTGCAGATGTGCGGCAGGCAGCGGCAGCGCGTAAAGCGTGGCGGCCTCGGCCGCATCGCAGAGCCGGTAGCCCGAGCGCAGGAGCACATGGCGCATGGCATCGCCCACGCTGGCATCGAGCATGGGCGGAATCGAGACCACCACCGCCTGCTGCAAGAGATCACGCTGCGCGGGCTCCGGCACCAGCTCGACCAGGGTGTAGCGGCCGTAGCGGGCCACGGGCACCAGTCGCTGCTCCGAAGCTGGCTCGTCGGGCGGTGCTTCTATGTGGTCAGGGGTGGCCGGTGTCGTCGTGCAGCCGGACAGCAGGCCGCTGAGCACGGCGAAGATGCAGAGAAAACGAGGCAGAGACGGCAGCATGTGGCACCCCATGGCGATGAGATGCCTTCACCATTGCAGAACCGTGCTGCGCGGGATGCCGGAAATCCGAAACGCGCGGCGCCCCGTTTCCGAGGGAAGTCAGGACGGGTTCGGGCCCGTCATTTCGCCGGTGGCGATGGCGCTCGGGTTCGCCGTTGAAGACGCCGCCCGGTCCGGCAAGTGCGGCCGCACCGGTTCGATCCGCTCGATGAACCGGCGAAGTTGCTCCGGTGACTCGGTGCTCCGACACGGCAGCTGGTCTTCGATGATCAGGATGCGCATGACGGCACCGTTCCAGACGGATGCCGTCAATCTATGGCCCGCTTCGCGACCGGTCTACTGAAGTGTTTCTGACTTTCCCATCAGGATCGGGCGCGGGGACCGGCCTCACGGCGTCGCCTCCCCGTGCCGTCGGAAGGCGCGCCAGAGCGCGAGGTCATAGGCAATCTTCAGCGCGCCACAGGCCACCAGCGGTGCGGCCAGCCAGCCGGCGGCGAACAGCGCGCCACCGATGGCCGGGCTCACCGCGGCCGCGAGGCTCCTGGGCACGGCGGTGAAGCTTGCCGCCGCGGCGCGCTCAGCCGGCGTGACTACCGCCATGACGAAGGCCGAGCGCGTCGGCACGTCCATCTGCGACAGGGCGCTGCGCAGGAACAGCAACGCGAGCGCCACCGGCAGACTCTCGGCGAGGGCGGCGAGGATCAGGCAGACGCTCGACGGGATGTGGGTGAACACCATCGTGTTGACGAGGCCGATGCGGCGCGCCACCCAGGGCGCTGCGAGCTGGGAGCCTGCCGAGAGCAGCCCCGCCCAGAAGAAGAACTGGCCGGCGGCGGCGAGCGAGAGGTCGAAGCGCTCGAACAGCCAGAGCGCGAGCAAGGTGTTGACGATCAGTCCTCCGGCGAAGGCGTCGACCGAGAACAGCGCGGCCAGTTTGATCACGATGCCGCGCGAAGGCCCCAGTGGTGCGGGCGGCGCCGCCTGTGCGTGGACCGGATGGTTCGGCAGCGTGCGGTAAAGAAGGAAGATCGCGACGCCGGTCAGCCCGTAGGCGACGAACATGAGGCGCAGCGCGTCGAGCTGCACCAGGCCCGCATTCGTCAGGGTTTGCGGAATGGCCGTCGCCAGGGAACCGGCCGCGGCGCACAAGGCGCCGACGAAGGTGTAGCGCGCGAAGAGGAAGGTACGCGCCTCGCCCTGCGCCGACTCGGCCAAGCGGGCGTGCTCCAGCGGCAGGAAGACGCTGACGTCGCCGGAGCTGGGATTCATCGTGCCGACGAAGGCGACGAGCAGCAGCGGCCAGAAGTCGCCAACGCCACCCAGGCCGGCCAGCAGCAGACCGGTCAGGCACATCAGTCCGGCGGCGGCGAGCAGCAGCCGGCGCTGCGGGAAGTGATGTCCCCACTGGCCTACCGCCAGGGTCGCCAGCGCCGAGCCGAGCAGTGTGGCGGTACTGATCAGCCCGACTTCCCATGTGCCCAGCCCCAAGGCCAGCAGATAGACCGGCAGCAGGATGGCGACATAACCGTCGGTGAAGGCCCGCAGCGCCCGGCCGACGAGCAGCAGGCGCGCCTCGGGCGCGGCCCCGGCGGGTAGCAGCATCACTTCGAGCCGAGCAGCCGCGCGACCTTCTTCAGCGGCGTATCCGCACACCAGGCGTAGAGCGCGTCGTACATCACTATGCCTGCCTTCAGCATCTCGTGGTCGTCGGCGAAGTTGAGCGACAGCCCTTTCGAGATGGCCAGCAGGCCGGCCGCTTCCTTCGCCAGTTGCGGCTGGGCGCAGTCGGCGGCGCGCACGATGATGGCCAGCTTCTGCAAGGACGGGTCCGTCAGCTGGTATTTGGCGATGAAAGCATCGAAGCTGCATTGATCGCCGTGGTGACCCAGTTCCACCCCGGAGACGTCATAGGGGGTAGCCCCAGTCTCGGCGGCGATCCTCATGACGTCGCCCGACGGCACGTAGAGAAACTCCGGGCTTTCGTCGATGAAGCGGGCAATCAGCCAGGGACAGGCGATGCGGTCGATTTTCGGGCGTTCACGGGTAATCCATTGCATGACGGTCTCCTACTCTTGTTTCTGAGCGTTCGAACTGCCAGCCCTCGCCGCAATCAGGCAAGCCACGAGGCAGGGCAAAGAGCGCCAGGGGCCGGCCCGCGTCATTTCACGGCCTTCTGTGCGTCCAAAGTCCTTTTCAACGACTGCGCCAGCTCCGCCGCTTTGCCTTTGCCCCAGTAGTGCAGAAAGACGTAGCGCGGCTCCTCGTGCGTCATGTGGTTGTGGATCGCCACGATGTTGATTCCTTCTCGCCGCAACACCTTGAGTACGGTCTGGAGTTCCTCCTCACGCATCGCGAAGTCACCGTCCACCACGGCCCGCTCGTCGGTCCCTGCAAACGCAGCCCAGGTGTTGACGCCCATCTCATTGCCGACGGGTGTGCCGTACATCTTCGCCTCGCGCCCGAAGCTCACCTTGACCATGCCGTCCTTCACTTGCGGCTTGGCGCCGAGGATTTCCTCGATGCGCGCCGCGGTGATGCTGCTGGGCGTGGGAATGCTGCCGCCAAAGGCCTTTGCGGGTTTGGGTTGGCTTGCTCGCACCTGCGCGACCCGGTCATACACAGCCTTGACCCCTGTGGCCAGTTGCCGCGCATCGCCCATCCCGCCGATGTGCATGAAGTAAACCTTGGGCTGGTCGAAGAAGAAGTGGTTGTGCAGCGCCGTCACTTCCAGGCCGGCTTCAAGAGCGGCGCTCATGGCCGGATTGACCTCGTCCTCGAACAGCACCGTGTCGCCCATCATCATCGGGCTGCCGCCCATCGGCGTGAATGCAGCCCACGATGTCAGGCCCATGAAGGGGGCATCGTCCAGCGATCCACGCTGATCTTCACGTCATCGCGCGGCTTGCTGACCTTGAAGACGTTCTCGGTCTTGTTGTAGTTGCCCTTGAGTCCCGTCACGGACTCGATCGTTGCCGTGTCGACCGTCGGTCCGGCCGCAACGGCCATTTGCATGCAGACTGCTGTTGCTGCGGCGAAAAGGATTCGGGTTTTACGGGTCATATTACCTCCTGGTGGGGATAAACGATCAACACATCGTTCCGGGCGCCTCCCTCCCGCAGCAGGATTGAACGTACTGGCGAGTTCGGATTTCGGGGTTTCGGGTTTGATGGTGCGGTCCATGTTCAGGCTCCCAATCGGGTGAAAGCCGCTTCGGCGGTGGTCCAGGACAGGTTTTGCATGAAGGCGTCCACGTAAGCCCCGGCCTTGGCGCCGAAGTCCATGTGGTAGCTGTGCTCGTACATGTCGAGGGCGATCAGCGGCGTGGCGCCGGGCAGGTTGTGGGCGTGGTCGGCGGCCCAGGCGTTCACGAGACGCCCCCGGCGCGGACTCCACACCAACAGGGTCCAGCCGGAGCCGCCGCCCTGGGCCTTGCCCATGGCCGTGAATTGGGCGCGCCAGGCGTCCATGGAGCCGAAATCGCGCACGATGGCCGCCTTCAGCGTCCCGCCAGGGTCGCCTCCCGCGCCACCGAGGGAATCGAAGTACACCTCGTGCAGGATCATGGAACCGCTGGCGATCATCTCCTCGCGCTTGAGGCCGTTGATCTCGAACACCGGCGCCGCTCCCCAGTTCAATTGCGCCAGCTCTTGCTCGATGGCGTTGAGACGCTTGACAGCGCCGCCGTAGTTGTTCTCCCAATGGCTGACGATGAGTTTCTCAGACAGGCCGGTGAGTTTGGCCGGATCGCATGAAAGGGACTTCAGTTCGTAAGGCATCTTGGCTTCCTCAGCAAGGTGGATCGGAAACGGCGCGACGAAGGCTGACTCGATCAGGTTCAGCCTTGGCCCGGAAACACCAGCCACCCCGCCAGTCCCGCCGCGAGGATCACGACGACGACGTTGAGCTTGTTCTTCCAGACATAAAGGAATGCCAGGGCCGCGGCGAAGATCGACATGCCCGCCGTCAGCGATGGCACGCGTTCGGCAGTGACCCGCGCCAAGTCGATTGTGGTTGCGCCGATCAGGCCGACTACCCCAGCCGCGACGCCGTCCAGAAAGGCGTGTAGCCGTTTGTTCTCCACGACCGCCTCCAGCCGGTCGTAGAAAATCAGCGAGAACGCAAAGGCCGGAAGAAACACACCCACCGTCATGGCCACCGCCCCGATCGGCCCCCCCGCCACATAGCCGACGAACGTGGCGAAGATGATGAGCGGTGCCGGCAGCACACCGGACAGCGCCAGGCCGTCCAGGAACTGCCCATCCGTCATCCACCCGCGCCCGACGGCGTCGTTGCGAACGAACGGAATCGCTGTGTAGGCGCCGCCGAAGGTGAGCAAGCCGGCCTTGAGGCCTGAGGCGAAGATGAGCAACACCGAGGCTTGGCCCCGAACGACCGTTTCCACCAGCTTTGCTGTTGGCTCAGCCCAAAATGCCATGGCCGTGGCCAGCGCCACCGCTGCCAGCGTCACTAGCAGTGCTGAGGCCCGATGCTTGAGCACGAGCAGGGCGTACACAAGCCCACCCACGGGCAGGGTGATCCAAAAGTCGACACGAACTATGGCTGCCAGCGCGCAAACGATGGCAATGGCCCACAACCAGCGATCGAGCAGGATGTGCTCGCCGATGCGGTGCACGGCGCGCACGATCAGGGCGATCACGGCCGCCTGTACGCCAAGGAACGCAGCGCCCAGCGCGGTACCCACGATGTCAATCTGGAAGTACAACCAGGACAGCGCGAACATCAGCAAGAATCCGGGAAGCATGAACCCGAGTCCCGCCAGCATGCCACCCAGCCGCCCTTTCGCTCGGATGCCCAAATGAACGCATAATTCGTGGGCTTCGGGTCCGGGCAGCACCTGCATCACCGCAAGCAGCTTGTTGAAGCGTTTGACGGAGATCCAGCGTTCCTCGTCCACGAGCTCGCGGCGCAACATGCCGATCTGAGCCACAGGCCCGCCCCATGCGAGCAAGCCGAACTTGAGGAAGCGAACGAAGAGCTGCAGGTAGCTCATCGCTGGAGGGACGGCTTCAGTCGTGGCATCCGTCTGAGGACGGGTCAGGGTGTTCACGTTATTTTTTCCTCGTAACTCTTCAACAGCCAATCAAAAACTTCGCACGCGCGAACAAGCAGCGCGTCGTCGTCGGATTCGGATGCCCTCAGGCCCGCGAGCAGCTGTTCGATGCCCGGCGCTTCCGGTACCGGCAGTCCGCCCACGTCCAGGCAATGCACCACTTCGCCCAGGCGCGTCAGCGCCCGGTCGTCCTCCAGGCCAAAACTCGCCAGCAGCGTCTCGAAGGTGACCTTGGTACCGACGTGGCTGAACGTCGCACCGTCGAAATCGAAGCCGAGCCAATCGGCTTTGCAGTCGGCGGGACTCGTCAGCCAGACGATGCGGGCCTTCGGGTCGATAAACCGGCGGATCAGCCAGGCCGAGGCGAGCCGGTCGACCCACGGACGGGCCCGCGTGGCCCAGACACGGCCCCGATAGTCGGCCCGCTCCAGTCGCGGAATGTCAGCCTGCCGAGGGGTCGGCTCGTCGGGAGAAAGCCGGCGGGTGAGCGCGTCGCGCAGGTCGTCGAGCAGGCTCAAGGTCTGCCGCTGCGCCTCGCCGGGGAAGAAGTCGATGCGCGCCACCTGCTCGAAGCGGCGCACGAGCGGCTGGAGCTTACGCGCGGCGGCTGCGCCGTCCAGGGATGCCAGGCTCCGTCCGAGCCCTTTGATCTCCTCGACGATGCCCGCGTACTCCTCGCCCCGGTCGAACAGGGCGCGCAGCGCGGCTTCCTGAGCTTCGTCACACCCCGACAGTCGATAGACCTCGCCGCTGCCCCCGGCCTCGACCGACTGCGCCGCCACTTCGTCCAGCGCCGTAGCGCTATCGGCCGAGTCGGGCAGCAGATAGACCCCATCGCGCAGCGTCGCGCAGCCCAGCGCCTTGACGGAGCGCCAGACGCGCATGCGGCCGGTCGATGCCTTGGTGGGCAGGCTGATGAACAGCGCGAGAAAGCTCAAGCACGGACTCCTTTATCGCCAAGGGGTGGGTAATGAGTTATATATCTTACTGCATGTTATAGATCAAACGAAATCTACGAAGTTGCGTAGCGAGTCCGTCGGATCTGATCCCAAATCGCATGGTGCCCGCCGATGCGCCGACCAGCCTTATCAAGGAACGCTGGGAGAAGCTGGTGATGGCCGATGCTGGCATTGACCGGCACTACTACGGCCGCGCTTTTTTGTTTTCTGAAACGCTCCCCTGAAATAGCGACTGCGGCAACGACCGAAGACAAGAATTCGGCCCCCGAAGGGGCCGATCAAGAGGGAAACAATCTCAATGCACCAACTGCCGCGCCAACGCCACCTCCACCGAGTCGCCATCCTGGTTCAGGACATCGAGCCCTGATTCGGGCACGTCGCCGGAGGTGGATTGCGACACCATGATCTTCTTGGCCATCAGCCCCAGGCAGGTCATCTGCGAGGAGTTGGCGTAGCCGAGGTAGAACACGCGCACCGGCTGCTTCTGGCCGATGCGCCATGAGCGCCGCGCGGCCTGCTGCAACGAATACACGTTGTAGCCGGACTGAAGGAACACGATGGTCGGGAACTCCAACAGATCCAGGCCGGTTTTCACCAGTTCGGGATTGGTGATGAGCACGTCGATGCCACGGTCCAACTGCTCGGCGATCCAGTCCTCGCGGCGGGAGGCATCCACGCTCGCGCGCAGCACCGCCACCTTGAAGCCTTCTTGCTCCAGCAGCACCTTCAAACGCGACGTGGTGTCGCGCGTGCCGGTGTAGACCGAATAGACCAGGGTCTTGCGTCCTTCCGCCTTCTCCTGCTTGCAGATCTCGATCAGCTCGCGTTCCTTGGGCATCACCTCCAGCTCGTTGAACTGAGCCGGAACGAACGCCAAGGTGTTGCGCGTGCGCGGATGCACCACGGTTTCCGACCGGAAGCAGCAGTCCGGCCAGGCCAGCAGCACGTTGAGGACCACACCGAGCAGCGTCGTGTCGCGCTTCGCCAGGGCCTGCTTCAGCTCCTGGGTCAGCCGACCCGCCAGATCGCGGTAGGCCGCGGCCTGCGCCGTGTCCATCGCGACTTCGCGGAACTCCTCGTCGTAGGACGGAAGCACGTTGCCACCGATGTCCTTCAACTTGAGAAAGACCGTGAACGGCAGCACGCAACGCAGCACGCCCTTCGGGCCGAAGCCCGGCGCCTTGACCGTGCGCACAGATACCTTGGTGCCCTTGGCCGTCTTGTGCGCCGTGCCCGTGCTCTCGGAATAGATGTCCTTCAAGACACCGTGATCACGCATGAACGCCATCGCGGCCGACGTCATGGAACCTTGCTTGGTCGGCCGGTAGCCGTCTTCGATCATCCGCCCAGGCAGGGCGCGGAACAGCAGGTGGAACAGGTCGTCGCCGTAGCCACCCATCAGTGTGCCGGTGAGCAGCAGCGTCTTGCGCGCCTTGGCCGCCAACACCCCCATGGCCTGGCCCTGTGCGGAGCCGCCGTTCTTGTACTCGTGCGCCTCGTCGGCGATGAGCAGGTCGAACGTGCCTTGGGGAAGCTGCCTCTTGATGAACTCGGACGGCTGGTAGCCGCCCTCGCCGAAGCCGAACTCCATGTTGGCCATCGCGCGTTCCATGCGATGGGCTTGCCGGTCCGAGAAGACCAGCTCGCCGTTGCCATCCATCAGGTTGATGAACTCGTGGATGTTGTCCCCGAGCATCGACGCGAGGAAGGCGTCACCGAACTTCTGCATCAGCTTCTGCGCGGTGACTTCGCCTATGGTAGGAATGCGCTTCAGTGCCTTGAGCACGGTCGAGGACTGGTCGCTGGCGGACAGGCCTCTGGGACGGATCAACGACCACAGCGGTGCACGGCAGTGGCTGCACTTGCGGCGGAACTCCTCGGCTTCCAGCTCGACCGGGTTGATCGGCTCGCCGTCGAGGTCGGTGATGACATGCCCGCAATCCGGGCAGGCCCCCACGTCGCCGTGAGGCGTGCGCCGTCGAACGAAGACAGGTTTCCAGTGGAACCCCATCCGCATCCGCACGCGGCCCAGGACGAAGAACTCCTGACCCTGCGCCGGTACACCCAACTGCTCGCGCAGCTTCAGCAGCTTGACCAGCGTGTCCGGGCCGTTGAGCACCCAGACCTTGGCGCCGGCCACCGTCTCCTGGATTTCCCGCCGCCACTTGTAGACCAGGTGGGGTGGCGAGAGCACCAGGGTACGGCGGTAGCCTTCGGCGTTGAGCACGGCGGCGGTGGCAATACCCACCGTCGTCTTGCCGCAGCCCATCTCGCCATTGACGATCGCGGCACGTTCGCCGCGGTCGACCAACAGCTCGGTGACGGCGTGGACCACATCGGCTTGCGCCGGGAACAGCTTGCGCTTCAGTGCGGCGAGGATCAGTTGCCGATGCACCCGCACTTGGCCGGTGTAGACCGGAGGATTGGCGCGGTTGAGCGAGTCGAGCAACTCGTCGCCGAACTCGGACACGAAGTCCTGCAGGCTGAGCGTGAGGGGTGAAGCGGCCGCTTCGAGCAGGTCGCGCTGCACAGCGGTTTCGGGAACGGTTTCGAGATCGAGGGACATGGTGATGCTCCAAAGAAGATGGGGCATGGACTTCCCCCATGGGGCGGTGACATGCCCCTGGGTGGGAAGAAAGACGCGGCAAAGAAACGTGTAGGTGCCGCTGGATGCGGATCAGTATTCGCTGGGCAACAGCAGTGTGGTAACGCTGCGATCCCATTCGGTGATGATCCAGAGCTTCAGGTCGCGCGTGACCTGGTAGGACGAGAACAGACGATCCTCGCCGGACTTCAGCGCGGCGTCGTTCTGCCGCCGATCGCTGTCGTCCAGGTCGCCCCAGTCGCCATGAAGATGGCGGCGCAGGTACGGCGTGGGGTTGAGCCGGCCCTGTCGGACCAGCTCGTCGACGCTGGCGGTCATGACCACCTGCCCGGGCGAAAAGCGTGCGTGCGACGCGAGGTTGAGGACTGCGAGTGCCATGGTGGTATCTCCTTCTGCAAGAAGGGGCCACGGCACCTCATCGGGGCAGCGTGACCCCGGTGGGTGGATGAAAGCGACGGCGAACCGTCAGGGAACAGCGATCAGCGGATGGTCAGCACTTCGCCCCACGTGGGCGAGCCCAGCGTCAAATCCCATGCACGAATGACCGGCACGAACTTGTCGGTGAGGATTCGCGTCTCGGCCACGGAGCCGTCGTCGCGCTCGGTGTACTCCGTCTGGAGGGTCTTCTCCTTGTGGGTATCACCTTTGACGACGAGCACGCGCCCGCTCTTGGACGTCACCACGCCGGAGATCGCGCCTGCGGCCAAGGCCAGGGCGAGATGCCAGTGCGACAAGGCCCGCGCGGGCGGACGCAGCGATTGCTGCGCGGCGCCCAGGTGCGTATCGAGCGCCGGCCAGAGTCCTTGCAGCCGGCCGACTTCATCGGCGAACTGCTCGGGCTCCATCGTCACGCGATAGAAGTGCTCCGGCTCGGCCGGGCTGGCAGGGACGGTGTACGGCAGGAACGGCCATTCGAGCGGCAGCTCCTCGGCTTCGGCGTCACCCTGTCCGATCTGCAGCAGCAGACCGCGCACGGCCTTGGCCGATTCCGATGCCTGGTCGCGCTGACGAATCCTGCGACCGAAGATCACCACCTGCTTGAACTGCGTTTCCACCGCACGGTAGATGCGCAGGTCGGCGAAGTGGCGCGTCAGCCATCCGACCAGCTCGGCATCGAGCACGTAGGACGGCACGATGAAGATCAGCACGCCGCCGTACTGCAGCAGCGGCAGCGCGCGCTGATAGAAGAGCTTCTCCAGCCGCGCACGGCCCTGGCCCTGATAGCCGATGTTGCCGTTCACGTCCTTGCTCAGGTCGCCATACGGCGGGTTCAGCCACAGCAGCCCGAAGGACTGGCGCGAGATCAGCGTGTCCATCAGGTCACCTTGGATGCAGCGATCGACCAGTTGCCGTGCGTGGCGGGCGCGCTCGGCGTCGTACTCGACGGCGAAGGCCTGGACCTGCTCGCGCCCGAGGGCGTGAGCGGCTTCGGCGATCGCCACGCCTTCGCCGGCGCAGGGATCGAGGATGGACATGGCGCCGGGAGACGGCGCCAGTGCGGACAAGGCCCGCTCCAGCGTCGGTTCGTCGGTGGGGAAGTAGCCGTTACGGATGAAATTGCGCGCCAGGCGCGGAAACATGAGTGTCATGGATTTCTCCTGGTGATGGATGAGGGAAGGCGGGCACGCGCGGCGCGCATGCCCGTGGGGATGGCTCACGCCACACGCCGAAGCGGTGCGTTCGCGGCCAGTTCGTACTGCGTGGCGCCGAGGGTGCCGTTGCGGATCAGCTCGCCCAACGCCTTCGTCAGCGCCGGGACATCGAGGGCCAGCCGATGGCCTTCCAGCGGCCCGAGGGCCAAGGGAAGACCGGTCAGCATCCGCCGTGTCTGCAACAGCTCCAGCACGGTGTCGCGCCAGTGGTCGAGCAGTGGCAGCGGGCAGGTGTCCTGCACCAGGGTCCACAGCCGGTCGAGCCGGTGAGCGGAATCCCTGGGCAGCAGCGCCAGCGCGCTGGCGTTGGCCTTGTCTGGCTTCACGCAGCGACGATCGAACAGCCACACATTCGTCAGCGAACCGAACAGCGTTCGCCGATAGGCGCGGGTGATGCGCTTTTCCAGGTTCTCGGCGTTGCCGACGAAGACCGGGATGGATGTGCCCTGCTCGGTGATGACGTGGAACTGGTCCAACCCCTGTTCATCCCGGCTGAGGGTCAGGCGGGCGAGGAACTCCTGAACGGCGGTGTCGCGCGCCCAGATCGAGAGAAAGACGAGATTGCCCTGCTCGTCACCGACGCAACCGTCGGCCATGAGGTCGGGGCATTCGTCGATGCGGTACAGCGGTTTCGCGGAAGAAGGTGCAGGCATGGTGATGTCCTCTTGGAAAAGAAGGAGCAACCACAGCCCGCGGGGCCGTGCTCGCCCCGGTTGGGTGAAGGAAGATGCGTGCCGCTAGACAGCGCGCCCCGCGTGGAAGCGGTGAACCCGCTCGCGCCACTCGGAGCTTTGCACCGGCGCCATGTCGAGATAGCGCAGCGGGCACGAGTAGTAGTACGGATGCACGGACTCATCGAGGGACTTGTAGCCCCAATCGCCGCCCGAACTTTCCAGCAGATGGCAGCCGATGTAGCAGACGGACTCACCGGCCGCGAGGCCCATGACGCCCGCCTGCCTGGCGGTGACGCGAACCACGGTCCACAGAACGTCGCCGTCCAGCGTGTGGTCGATGACTTCGCAGCAAGCGCGTTCGGACGCCTGCGGAGCGATCAGCTCGCGGATCAACTGATCGCGCGTCTGACGAACGAAGGTCCAGCCCATGAAGGTCTCCTTGAAGAAATGGCCGGAGCCCTCCCCGTCGGGGGAGAACCCCGGCGGGTGGCGGAATGCCGCGCAAGGCGGCGGATGGATCAGGCAGCTTTGAGGTGCCAGTCCTGGGACAACGGAGCGAACTCGTAGCCCAGCTTGTCGAGACGGTCGCGCTGCTGACGCAGCACACGACGATCCACGGTCGCATCGAGCTTCACGGTCTCGCCCAGGGGCCACAAGGCACCGAACAGCGCCGCGTCGTCTGCCTCGGCCGAGGCCGCAGCGGACACGGTAGCCGGTTCGCTGCCGAACGGCGTGGTATCGACCAGGGGATCGCGCGGACTGCGCGGCTTCGCCTTCGGCTTGGCCGGGGGCGTTGCCGGCACGGGCGCCTGCGCTTCCTCGTCGATCGGATCGACTTCCTGCGGACTCAGCCGGCGGGCTTCGTCGCGGCTCAGGGCGTCGATGTTGGACAGCGTCATCCCGCCCAGATGGGCGCGGATCTCGATGACCATGCGGCCGTTGGCGTTGTACGTGGAGGGGCGAATCTCAACGATGACGAAATCACCGTCGTACTTGCCCTCGCGGTACTGATCGAGTTCGGCGTTCTTCACGACGAACTCGCCGATCGAGGTCGCCAGGCGGCCGACGTTGAAGTCGCCGTTCCTGCCGTGGATGGTCTTGATGGCCAGTTGGCCGGGGATGGTGATCATGAAGGTCTCCTGCTGACGAAGAGAAGACAAGGCCCCGGGGATGGGGCCTTGCGGATCAGAACGACTCGGCAACGGCCAATGCGGGGGCATCGGCTGCGTCGTCGGCAGCATCGGCGACGGGCTCGGAAGGCTCCGGTGCCGAGGCTTGCTGCGCGGCGGGCGCGTCGGACGTCACAGGGACTTCCGGCTCGCGCTCGTCGGTCTCGGTCGGCTTGGGTTCGGCCTTGTAGACGAGCTTGCCGTCGACCTTGATCCAACTGACGAACAGCAGGCGGGCCTTGAGGCTGACCCCCTGCTCGCCGGCACGCTTGCCCTTGGAGTAGGTGAAGGTGTCGGTCCACAGGTCGCCCAGGCGGAAGCCGATCATCACCTTCTTCTCGGCGTCGACCGCCTGAATGCAGCGGCGCACCAGGTGCTGCGCTTCCGATCCCGATACGCGCGTGTCGAAACGCACATACGAGACGTCATCGCTGGGACCGTTCAGGGCTGCGATGTCGCAGGCCAGGAACGCATCGCCTTTCTTGGGCTTCACTTCGCGGATGCGATTGAGGTACCCGAGGCCGGTGATGTGCAGATCGAAGTAGGATTTTTCGTTGGAAGTGGTCATGGTGAATCTCCTGGGAACAATGAGGCGGAGACACACCCGACCCAAGGCGGGGAAGGTGTGGAACCCCCGCGTGGGTTGATGGAACAGCTTGGTGGCATCGCCATCGAGAACCGATGGCCGTTCGCGCATGGATGCCGGTGCGAACTGGGGTGATCAACGCGGTCGGAACCGCGTCGCAGCCTTGAAGATCGTGGCTGCCTGGGCATGTCGCTGACGGACGTCAGCGGAACATGGCCGGAAGCGTGGCGCCGGGATGGCGCGCAGGCGAGCGGCAATCGGCACTCGCGGCTGTCCACATTGCCGGGAAGAAAGAGGCTCCCGGAGCGGGGGCCAGGGATGGGCGGTCAGTTACCGCTGGGCGTGGGAGGAACCGCCTGCAGCGACAGGTGTGTCGTGGTAGCGGACACGTCGAGGTCGTCCTCGCTGCGCAGGATGCGCGCAAACACGCCCTCCTGCGGATCGAAGAACTCGCCAAAGTCATCGCCGCCGAATTCGGCACGCGCCAGTTCCCACCAGTCGTCGAAGCCATCGACATCCGGGTTGCAGCCGGCGGCATAGGCGATGGTCTTCTGGCGACCATCGGGTCGGCGCTCGCCGCGCTCGGCCAGGAAGTACACGCCCTGATCCTTGACCAGGATGACGCGGCATTGATTCGCCACCGCTTCGGCGAGCACGGGCCGCAGCTCCGTGCCTTTGAATCGAACAGTCATGGGTGTGATCTCCAGGGGGCAGGAAAAGAAGCTTCCCGCCGCGAGGGCGGGAAGCTGCTGAGAGGTCAGTGCCGGACAGCCTTGCGACCCGACAGGCACTGCACGCGGATGCGGCGCCAGCTCCCGTCATCGATCAACCGTTCCAGCGTTTCCCCGAGGGTGTCGAAGAACACTTCATCAACCCGTTCGACCAGCTCGCCGGCGCGGTGCAGCTCCACCGCGTAGAGGTCGAGGCCACGCTCATACAGCACGGTGACGCGACCCTGGAACTTCATCGTGGCGACGGTGAAGCCGATGGCCGGTGGCGTGCGGATGATGTCGGCAGGCAGCGGATCGACCCAGGTGATGTCCCGCGCACCGGCATCCACCAACAGGTGGGTGATGCGCCGGAAACCATCGGGAGCGGGCAACTGTTCAAGTTGGTCGACCAACTCCTGCAGCTCCGGGCAGCGCGGCTCGGGAATCGGCAGCTTCGCCGGTGCAGACCCGAGCACGAACCGCTTCACCGTGTAGGGCTGGCCGTCGGCGGTGAACTCGGTCTGCTCCTCGGGCGTGTCCGCCCGCTGACCGTCGAAGCGGCGTCTGACATAGGGTTCGACCTGCACCTTGGCGCCCTCGTCGGGCACTTCGGTCACGAGGGTGCGATCAAGCACCGCGAACTTGGCCCGTGCCGTCTTGACTATGATGGCCTCGTCGGTGGTGGCGATGACCTTGCCCTCGAAAGGCTTCGGGTCGATGTGAAAGCCCAGCGTCGAAACCTTGGGCTGGCCGTCGAAGATGTTGAACTTGAACGAACGGACGTTGGAAGGCACATGACCGACGACGAGCGTCGGCATCTGTGCGCGGATGGCTTGGGTATCCATGGGGAGACTTCTTGTGGCAACCAAGGGACTCCCGCCCTCAAGGGAGGTCGATCCCTTGAGGGTGAGGTGGATGGACGCGGGTGCGCCCGGAGAACGAAGCAACCAGCACGGCGAACCGCGCCGCAGTCTCGAAGGTCTCGACTGCCTGGGCATGCTGCCGGCAACGCCAGCGAACATGCGGCCAGCGTGCGGCACATGGCTGCGGCCGTCCGTTGGGAATCGGCAATGCGCCGGCACCGCGTTCCGCGAAAAAGAAGAGCCCCGACGTGGGGGCTCGAATGGGTTGCGGGTTACTCGTCGTCGTAGAGCGTCAGTCCGTCCAGCACGGGCGCGTCGGCATCGAAGATCAGCAGCCGCACGTCGGCGCGCGCAGCCAGGTGCAACACCTCCACGAGGGACTCCGGCACGCCCTTGGCCCGGTGCTCCTGCCGCAGCTCTTCGGCAGTGATGCCCTCGACATGCTGCAGGTTCGCATCCGTCCAGGGGGTGGCGATCAGCTTCACGCCGACCGCCGGGCTGTAGGGAATGCGGAAGGCGACGAACAGAAAGCCGCTCGGCGTGGCGACGTCCGCCAGTTCGGCGAGGAAGCGGCCGGCCTCCTCGGTGATGTGCGCCGAACTGATTTCCCAGGCACGGCTGTAGAAGCCGGTCTCGAAGCGCAGGCGCCGCACCACCTCGCGCGCGGCTTCCTCGGAGTAGGTATCGCCGACGTGCAGCGGTTGGCCGGCTTCTTCGGCCATGACGGCGTAGACGAGGTTTCGGGCGATGCCGTGGCTGGGACACTGCGCGTCCAGCTCGGGCGGCACGTTCTGGCCTTCCGTGATCAGCGCGAAGTCGTCGCAGAAGACGCAGGCATGGCGCTCGACCTGGCTGTCCAGCAGGTGCGACTGCGAGACGTGCAGCGGCAGATAGCTCAGCGGGCAGTCGTCGTCGTAGGAAATCGCCAACAGCCGCTGCACGGACAGGCCATCGTAGCCTCGGACGAAGGGGTTTTTGGAATGAGACATGGGATTCCTCCAGCAGAGGATGGCCGAGGCAATCCCCTGCCGGGGATTGAACCCCAGCGAGTGGATGAAGTGGCAGCCGGTCAGCCGGCCGCGGCGTCGGGCCGCCCTGGTGGCGGGCGGTGCAGGTCAGTGGAAGATGGTGATTCGGGACATGGCCGCTCCTGCGAAAAGAAGGAGGGACATGGCCCCGAACGGGGACGCATGTCCCTCGTGGGGTGGGATGAATGGACGGTGGGTTGCCAGGCGCGGCTCACCAGCCGTTGTAGTGCAGCGTGAGGTCAGCGATGACCTGGCGCCGTTCCAGATCGAGGCCGCCGAAGTCGGACAGCCCCTCGAAGCCGCAACGCTTGAGCATCGCGCCGCCCTCGCGGGAGTTGTAGAAGCTCACCATCGCGGACAGGAACATGCGTTGACCGCTGCTCAGCACGCCCAGGGCGTCGTTGAGCATCAGCATGTTGGGCCGCAGGTCCCACTTGGTGGTGGCACGCTGCAGACCTTCGCGTGTGCCGTCGCCGAACCACTCGTGGCCGGCGATCTGCGCGCCGCGCTTCCAGGCCTCGAAGAAGGCCTGCGGTGCAGCGTCGAAGTGCGCCTGTTCCAGCGCCATCTGATCGAGCACGTCTTCGGGTAAAGACAGATTCATGAGAGAACTCCTTGAAGGGTGGGAATCAGGGGTGAGCGCGCTGTCTCCAGGCATGGGTATCCAGGGCGCGCTGTGCTGCGAGGTGGTTCGGGAAATACTCGACGGACTCCCGCGATACCGGGCCTTCGTCGTCTTGCGTGCCGATGTAGTGGCCGGCCGCGCTGCGCAGCACCTGTAGCGGCAAACGCTTGCCGGTCCAGGCCAGCGCCAGCGCACCACTGCGCACTGCGGTTGCAGAGGAAGATGCGGAAGGTTCAGACATGCCGTGCTCCTTGGTGGGCCGGGGAGCACGCATCCCGTAGGGGATGGGGTTCCCCTCGGGTAGTTGAGAAAAGTGCATCGTCGCCAGGCCGGCGAGCGTCCGCGGTGGGCGATGCGAAGCGGACTGGATCGGTCAACGCGGCGAACCACGTTGCAGTCTTGAAGACCGAGACTGCCAGGGCATGCCGCTGACGACTGTCAGCAACGCATGGCGTGAGGATGGGCGCGAGGCATGGCTGCCGTCGCAGGGAAAACCGAATCGCGGACGGCCCGCTTTAGGGCAGGCCCGCGTCACGGGACAAGGCAAGGACCAGGGCGCCGAAGGCCACGCGGGCCTTCGGCTGGAGAGGAAGGAGAACCACCTGTGGGCTGCGTCAGCGCAGGCCGTCGTCAAAGCCGTTCGCTGCGTCAGCAATCGCACCCGGCCCGTTTCGTGGCTGGGGCCGGAAACCTCTGGCGTGCATCCACACACAAAGGGAGCCCGTTGTTCCGCCGGCGGGCACCGGCACCGAATACCGTCGACCCCGAAGAGTCTCCTGGCGGCTCGCGAGACGAGGCGCCAGGAGACTCTTCTGAGTGAACGGAAGAACCGCGGATCAAGGGAATCGCGTGGGGCGCCATTCGCGGACCAACTGCCTTCTCGCCCTGTGGCCACACGTGCCAGGCAGGACGCGCACACCGTCGCAGAAGGGATCGCGTGCTGGGGAGGCCCCGCAACGCGCGGGGCGCATGCCTCGCCGCCGGGGGAGCGGCAGGCGCGGCAGACGTGTTTTCAGGCTTCAGGACGCCTTGGGTGACGCGCGCCGCTTGCGCGGCGCCGGGCGTTTGCCCGTCGAAGATTCGACAGGCAGTGTGCCCTTGCAGTCTGGGTAGCGGCTGCACGACCAAAAGATGCCGCTCTTGCCGGTGCGCTGGCGCATCGGCGACGTGCACAACGGGCAGGCCGGCGTCGGCGGCAGCTTGAGGGACAACCTGGTGCCGCGGTGCTGCTGGACCAACTGCGTGATCCAGGCCGACTGCTTCTCGATAAAGGTGTCCAGCGTCATCTGGCCGGCCTCGATCATGTCCAGCGCCTGCTCCCAGATCGCCGTGGTGCCCGGATCGGCAATCGCCACCGGCACCGCATCGATCAGCGTGAAGGCCGCATCCGACGCGCGGATGGCGCGGCCTTTCTTCAGCAGATAGCTACGGCCCAGCAGGCCGTTGATGATGCTGGCGCGCGTGGCTTCGGTGCCGATACCCGTCGTTTCCTTGAGCTTCTGCTTCAGTCGCGGGTCGGTCACCAACTTGGCAACACCCTTCATGGCCTTGATCAGTTCGCCCTGGGTGTAGGGCTTGGGTGGCAAGGTCTTCAGCGCCTTCATCTCAACTTGCTCGACGCCGCACGGCATGCCGCTGGTCAGCGGCGGCAGGATCTGACCGCGCTGCGCCGGCTCATCATCCGACTTCTCCGGACCAGCATTGACCAACGCCAGGCGCCAGCCAGGCACGACCACCTGCTTGCCGGTCGCCTGCAGTGGCTGGCCACCGCTGGTCAACACCGCTGTGGTCCGATCGAACTCATGGTGCGGCAGGAACTGCGCCAGGTAGTGGGACCGGATCAGGCCGTACACCGCCTGTTCCTTCTCCGACATGGCTGAAAGCCGGGTGGGTTCCAGCGTCGGGATGATGCCGTGGTGAGCCGTCACCTTGTCGTCATTCCACGCGCGTGAACGTTGGCTGCGGTCCAGCTTATCGATTAGCGGTCGCAGGCCGGGATCGGTGGCGAGCAAGGCACCGAGGACGGCCGGCACTTCGGCCAGCATGCTTTCGGGCAGGTAGCCCGAGTCGGAGCGTGGATAGGTCGTCGCCTTGTGCGTTTCGTACAGCGCCTGGGCAATGTCCAGCGTCTCCTGCACATCGAGGCCGAGCTGGCGCGAACACACTTCCTGCAAGGTACCCAGGTCGAACGGCAGCGGTGCGGCTTCCCGCACGCGCTCGGTCTCGACCGACACCACCCGCGCCTCGCGGTCGGCGCGGATACGATCGGCTGCGTGCTGCGCCACCGGCTGCTGGAGGCAGCGTCCCGCCGCATCGGAGGTGCTGTCGGGCGGCAGCCAATGGGCGCCGAAGGAGTGGCCCGACTGAGCCAGCAAGACCTCGACCGTCCAGTACGGCACGGATACGAACCTAGCGATCTCGCGGTCGCGGTCGACCACCAGGCGCAGCGTGGGGGTCTGTACCCGACCGACCGACAGCACGCCCGAGTAGCCGGCTTGGCGTCCGAGCACGGTGAACAGCCGACTCAGGTTCATGCCGATCAGCCAGTCGGCACGCGAGCGGGCCAGGGCCGAGTAGTACAACGACAGCGTCTCGGCCGAAGGCTTCAACGCGCCCAGCGCTTTGCGGATCGATGCATCGTTGAGCGCCGACAGCCACAGCCGCTGGATTGGGCCGCGGTAGCTGCACAGGTCGAGGATTTCGCGGGCGATCATTTCGCCTTCGCGATCGGCGTCGGTGGCGATCACCAACTCGCTCGCTTGGGCGACGAGGTGCTTGACCACCTTGAATTGCGCTGCGACCGAAGCCTTGACCTCGACGCGCCAGCGCTCGGGAATGATAGGTAGTTGCTCGATGGACCAGCGCTTGTACTGCTCGCCGTAGCCTTCGGGTGGAACCGCCTCCACCAGATGACCGATGCACCAGGTCACGACGACACCCGCGCCGCTGTAGCAGCCATTACCGCGTTGACTGGCACCCAGCACACGGGCGATGTCCTTGCCCTGGGACGGCTTCTCGCACAGGAACACGCGCATTAAGCCTCCTTGGAAATGTGCGGTTCATCGGATGGGCGTCAGCTTGGCGTGGTCAGGAGATGCCGGCAGCAAGGAAGCCGATTGGCGCAGACACCGCTTTGTGATCGGCAGGCGGTCCATTGCCGCAGCGGTGCGCATAGACCGCAGGAGCTGGCACAGCAAGAGCGTCGTTTCGGGAGGGCGGCTGGAACTCTGTGGACGACCTTGGAGCTATCCCCTGGGGATAGCTCGCTGGTGCATCGCGGGCGTATGACGGTTGCTACAGCCGCCCTCGGGGGAGCGGCGATGGGCGAACTACTGTCCGCCGGCCGGCTTGGCGCTGAGCGCCACCGACTCAATGCGGTACGGCAGGATGCCCACGCGCCGGGCCTCGACCTTGAACGTGACGCGCTCGTTCTCGTCGGCGTCCTCCCATTCGTCGCGCACGGTGCGGCCCTCGACCAGCACCCGCATACCCTTCTGGTACAGCGTCTTCCAGTGATCGGCGTCGCGGTGCCACAGCTCCACCGGCGCCCAGAAGCCGCCGCGATCTTCGTACTCGCCGTCCTTCTTCGGGATCGGGTTGTCGAAATAGACGTTCAGGCGAAGCAGCCGGCGCGGCTCGTCGTTGCCGTTCGGGAATTCGCGGTAGTCCGGCGCAGAACCGATGTTGCCCTCGCCGACGAAGTGCGTGCTCATGGTGACTCCTTGGTGGTGGGTGGAACGGCCGCGGTATGCCCGTGGACACGCCGCAGGTAAGCCGCTTCGGCCTGGGCGGCCTTGCTGGCGCATTCCAGGGCTTGGCGAGCGATGCTGTGGGTCAGGCTGATCTGCATGTTCAGCACGATGCGCTGCAGTTCCATCGCGTACAGCTCGTCGATCAGCGAGGCCGGCGTCGCGGGGTTGGCCAGCAGGGCCTCCCACAACGCCACGCCCATGGAGGAACGGTCGAGGTTGCGCCAGCGCAGGAAGGTCGTCCCTGCGCCAGTGGCCTGCTGGGCCAGTTGCACGTCGAGCAGGCTGAAGGGGTAGGCGCGCGCCTGGGGCAGCACGCGCCGCTGCGCCAGGCCAATCACGTCGTCGCGCAGCGCTGCGCACTGGCTGGCCCAGGTCTCCAGACTCCCCTTACCCTTAAAAGGCTGTAAAAGGCCTTTTAGGTAGCCTGCGTGTTCCAGCCGCTGGAAGTCCGCCTGTTCCAGCGCCACGAAGCGCGTGGAGTGGCTGATGGGGGGCGATGCCGTCATGCGTCAGCACCCTCATTACCCGTCGCTGGATTGGCTGCGCCATCCGTGTGAGCCGGCGCATCGGGCTCGATGGCGGGCGCAGCATGCGGCGTGCCGGGCTTGGTCGTCCGCCGCGCGATCGGTGGCGCGAAGCGCGAGCGGCGCGTGCCTTCCAGCACGTCCTGCGGCAGCTCGCCGAACTTCTCCAACGCCGCTCGCGCCGCGGCGTTCTTCGCCGCGAAGTCGTCGCGCGTCGTGCCCGAGTAGCGGTACTGCTGGGCCAGCGAGAACAGGCTGCGCAGCGCGTGCGCGCCATCATTGAGCCAGCGCTCCAAGGTGCTGCGGTCGATCAGCGCCGTGTGGTGCGCCAGGATGAGTTTGCGCGCCAAGTCGTCGTAGTCGGCCAGCAGGTACACCGCCATGAAGCCGAGCTGGGCGTTCACGAACAGCGGCAGCTTCACCGGCTGCACGTTCATGTTCTCGCCCAGCGACAGCGCCGCTGGCACGTCGGCCAACGCCTGGTCCACCTGTTCGCGCAGGGTCTGCAGACGGGTCTTGGTGTCGGCGAGCTTGTCCTCGATCCGCAACATCCACCAATCCGAGTACGGGTCGTCCTGCTCGGCGCCGCGCTTCATCTTGTTCATCGCACTGATGAAGCCGTTGAGTCCGATGATGCCTGGGCGCCCCTCGGTCGGCGCGCGGCCGTGCCAGATGCGCGAAGCGTGGTGCGTGTGCAGCGTCAGCGACATCGCGCTGCGCAGCGATCCGAGATTCAGTTGCAGTGGTTCTGTGCGTTCGTTGGCCATGGGAGCGACTCGCGGTGAATTGGCGAGTCGCCAGCATCGGCATCGGCCGGAAGGCTGTCAGTCAACAAACCGCAGCCCATGCGCGCCCGGTTTGTTCCGCACGGAAGGCTGTGTGTGCCGGCTATCCCCTGGGGATAGCTCGGCGGATGTGTTCGCGGCTCGCGCGGAGGTGAGACCGCGTTGCGGGGCTATGCTTCGCGAGGTCTGTACCAGGCGGCCCGTTGCCCCTCCACCTCACGGTAGCGAAGCTCGAACAGGCGGCACTCGTGCACCACCTGCCGCCAACTGCTGCAGCCGTACTTGGCTGGAAGCTGCTCGGGATGCTGGTCCGCGATCCAGCGGCCAGCGGCGGCAATGGGTGTCCAGCCCTCGACGGCCAACTGCGCGGCGGCCTCGCGCAGCGCACGAACGATGCCGGCGGCCGACCAGTCCACCGTGCCGTCCGGCGCGATGCCATTGACCACCAGGTCGTGGAACACGTCCGACTGGACGAATTCCGCTGCCAGGCGCCGCGCCTGATCCATGTGCTCGGCCCAGCCGCGCAGCTGCTCGAAGTGTTGATCGACGCGCGTGTAGGCGGAACCGAGTTCGTCCTGTGCAGCGCGACACCCGTCCACGGTCCATAGATCGTGCTGGTCGATGAAGTGGTGCACCAGTGTGTTGCGCAGCGATACCAGGTCTTTGAGGTCGGCCTGGGTCTTGGCGTAGTCCTGCGCAGACAGGCTCAGTTGCACGCGCGTGCGAAAGGAAACCACGTCGCCGGGAAGATCGTCGTCGCGTTCCTCGCTACCATTTCCATCGGTGACGACATACGAACCAAACAGTTGTCCGACCAACGTGCCCAGGGTCTTGGTCGCGGCATCTTCGATCCGCGCTGCGCGAATGGTCTCCAGCGAATGCGCTGGGCCTGAAATCTCGTGGTGCGCCACGATGGCTTTCATGAGGCGCTCGTATTGTTGAAGGCGCAACAGGCATCTGCCCAGCAAGCGCTGAACGTCTCGCTGTAGTGGTTGCAGTGCGTTTGTGGCGGGGGAAGTCGTCATATCCATCGTCGGCCGGGCTCGTGCGTGGCTGTCCTAGTCTGATTCACAGGCGACAGTTTCGCCTGTCATTCGGCGGACAATCGAGCGCGGCGGAAAGATGTCTGTTCCAGCTATCCCCTGGGGATAGTCAACATCAGCGATCACGCAAGGCTTCTCGGAGCTGTGCCAGGTAGGCACGTGCCACCTCGGGGTCAGCCGCACGGGATGCCGGCGGTGACGATGGCGCAGGTGGCGGGGGCGCTGGCGGTGCCGATGCACTTTCTCCGGCCCAGGCCTTGAACTCCCCGCGGATCGCCTTCTGGATGATGCCAAACAGGTAGCCGGCCGGGTTGCGTACCGCGCTGTTGTGGCAGCGTGCCGCCCACTCGTCGAGAACGGCCTGCCTCTGCGCCTCGTCCACCTGCTGCAGCGCCACCAGCGCGCCGGCCTGCTGCTCGTCCTTCAAGCGCAGGAAACGCTCGGGCAGCCGCAGGTTCTGCAAGGCCCTCGCGCGCGGTACTGTACGTACTTTATTTATACGATCATTACGTACTGTACGGTCCTCCTTCGGAATCCGAAGAGAGCCGTCCGGCGCGGGTTTCGGCCCTGCTTCGGATTCCGAAGACGGGCGCGCAGCATTCCGAAGAAGGGCTTCCTGGCCTTCTTCGGATTCGTGGTCGGCACCCTCCTGTGGATAACCTGGCGTCGTCCAGCCATGCCGCGCCATGCGCTGCGCCAGCACCTGCAAGCGGGTCGGCAGCGTGCGGCCGCTGAGCAGCGGGTCTTCGGCAATCTCCTTGAGCGTGTGCATGCCCACGATCTGGACCGCCTTGGCGGAATGGGTCAGCGCCTGACTGACCAGGCCGAGGTAGTCGGCATCGAGCTGCATCGCCTCGAAGGGCGACAGCGGTTCGTCGTGCAGCACGTAGAGGTTGCCTTGAATGCGGCCGGTCTTCGGGTCGCGCCGTCGTCGCACCAGGCTCAGCCAGCGCGTCAGCCGCAACAGCGTCAGGGCGCGCGCCACGGTCTCGTGCGAGGCTTGTGCCGCGCAGGGCATCGAGGCCAGGTAGGGGCGCAATTGGTCGTAGGTGGGAAAGGCGGTCACGCCGTCGTCGTTGAGCTGCAGACGGAACACCTGCCAGGCGTTGCGCTCCAGCGGCGTCAGGCGTCGGTCGAGGAACAGTCGGCGTGGCACGCTCTCATGGCGGTTGCCGCTGTAGAGGAAACCGTCCTGGTTCGGCGCCGTGCCCTGCGCCGGTTCCTTCGACTCAAGGTGCCGCAGCGCCTCGTCGAACAACGCCGACAGCGCAACAGGGCCTTCGCGCCGTGGTGCGCCGCCCGTGGTCATGGCTACACCAGCCCCTGGTCGATCCAGTTGCGTATCGCCGCCCACACCACCGACATCGGCAGGCTCAGCGCCTCGGCCAGGTCCATGGTCAGCGCCAGCATCGCCATGTCATCGGTCAGGGCGATATGGCGCTCGGTGACGCCGGCCTTCCAGCGCTCCCACAAGGTCACGTCCTGCGCCTCATCGAGCACCGGATGCCGGCCCTTGCGCTTGGGTAGCCCGAGGATGTCGCGGCGCAGCGCCACTTCCTGATGCGTGAGGCCGTAGAACTTGCTGACCATCTCCGTGCTCGCCCCCAGGCGCAGCATGCGGTCCACCGTGGCGATCTCCCGCTCCACGTCGTGCACCTGGCTCAGCAGCCGCTTCAACACCTCCCGGTTCACCGACACCGAACACCACGACACCGTGGCATTCACCAGCATGCTCACGAGTTCGGGGTGCTTCAGCGCATCCAACTCCTCCTCGCCGAAGCCCATGGCCTTGCAGCGGCGCAACTGGCCGTTGCGCAGGTCATGCAGGGCCTGGGCGATCACGGCCTGGTTGAGTGGGTGCGGTGCCGACATGCGGGAGCCTCCTGCGCTCAGGAATCCTGGCTCGCTACGCCGGCTTCCAGATCCAGCAGCCGGCGCGCCAGGCGCAGCAGACGGAACAGCTTCACCAGCGCAGCATCGCTCAGGCGTGTGGCCGAGCCGCCGTGGCCATGCAGCAGCGCCGCCAGCTCGTCGGCCAGCCGCGCGCGGT
Organism: Luteimonas aestuarii; assembly: GCF_004357985.1. Classification (GTDB taxonomy): domain Bacteria; phylum Pseudomonadota; class Gammaproteobacteria; order Xanthomonadales; family Xanthomonadaceae; genus Luteimonas; species Luteimonas aestuarii. The sequence continues at coordinate 309,593 of NZ_SMTF01000002.1, forward strand.
CCAATCCGTTCGCGGAGGGCGGAGCCGCACTCAGCACATGCAGCAGGGTCAGCACCGCCCGCGCGAACGCCGGCAGCGCCTTCGCCTGGCCCACGGCCGGCGCCACGCAGACGAAGCCGATGCCGCCGTCGCTGGCCTCGATGTGATCGGCTACCGCTGCGTCCCCGGCGATCTCGCGCGCGAATTGCGCGATGTGCACGCGCAGGCGATCCGGCGCGTCCAGCCCCGGCTCGATGTACCAGACGTCCGAGATGGGATAGAGCCCGCCCGCCTGCACGGGGATCGCACGCAGCGCGTCGGCCTCGAAGTCGGGCAGCTTGTCGCCGAGCTGGTCCGCGACCATCCGCTGGATGGACTGCAGGCGCTCGGTGGTCGGTGCCGGTGTCACGATGTGCCCTTGCAGGCGCTCGTCGCGTTGCCCGTGCTGGTCCTCCGGCGCTTCGGGCGATGCAGGCGGTGTCGCTGCTGGCGCCGAAGGCGCGACCGGCGTGGTGTCGCGCGGCACAGACGAGGCGGGTGGCGGCTGAGGCGCGGAGACCGGCGGGGGAGGACCAGCAGGCACGACAGGCGCTGCCGGGGGCGTCGGCGCCGCCGGTTCGCTGGTCAGCGCACGCTGGCGGCTTTCGCTGTCGTTGATCTCCAGCGCCAGCGTGTCGTAGTCCGCCTCCAGCAGCTCGGCCATCTGGCCCACGAGCTCGTCCTGCACCCGCTGTGGCGAGAAGTCGTCCGGCTGTGTGTCGAACTGCGTCAGCACGTCCTGAAACAAGGTGGCGAAGTCCACGGCCACGGTGCGGCCCAGCGCACGCCGCTCCCAGATGCGCTCGCACGCCTTGCGCAGCACGGCGAGCCGGTCCACCTGATGTCGGCCCAATCCGCCGTACAACAGCGTCGGGATCGCCGGCAGCAGATAGCGCACCGCATCGTTCATGCGGCTGATGTGTGACTGCGGCACCGGATAGCCGTCGGCAGTCAGCCGCCGCGCGAGTTCGCTCTGCGACAGCGCCTGGCCGCTTTCCTGCTCGTAGAACTCGCGCGCCTTCTCGATGCCCAAGGCCCGCTCGATGAAGGTCAGCCCGCCGCGCAGCTCGTTCTCGGCCAGATGTCCGGTCAGCGCCACGATTTCGCCGCGGGCCGGCCACGGGCGGAACAGGCACGCAATGCGGAAGAAGCGTTCCTCCTTGGTCTCGCTCCACAACTCGCGCAGGATCGCCAGCCGCGTATTGCCGCCGTTGCGAATGATGTAGTGCGCCTCGCCCGGCCTGCGCGTGATCGCGGGGGGCGCGTCGAGCCCGCGTTCGCGGATGGACGCCTTGATCTCCGCATAGGCCGGGTTGCGCGTCACGCGCGGGTCGTGGTCGTAGGGCCGCAACTGGTCCAGCGTCACCGCCATCGGCGTGTCGGCGATGGGGTCGCTCAAGGTCGCGGCCGAAGGGCCGCTGCGCTCGAAACCGGTGGCCAGCAGCTTGGCAGCCATGTCCTGCGGCGTCAGCTCAGCCACGGCCGTTCTCCTGCGCCTGCCGGTCGGCGCGGCGAAGTTGCGCGCGGGCATTGCGGTCGGCACGGTGGTCGCTCGCAGTCGAGCTGGTGTAGATCGACGCGTAGCCTTGTTTCGTGAACTTCAGGTGCCCGCCGGACGTGCGCACCACGCGCCAGCCTTCGCCCAGCGCGAACTCGATCAGCGCGCGCAGCCGTTCACGGCCGCGCGCCAGTTCATGCGCGCTCGCCATGGCCGGCCCCTCCCGCATCGGCCCGGCCGGTGACCAGCGCGAAGCGCTCCCGCCACGCGGGGAACAGCTCGCCAGCCAGCGTGCGCATGGTGTCCAGCGCCGCGGGCGCCGTGCGCCCAGCCGGCCGCCGGTACTCCACCCGATGCACCGGCAATCCTCGTGTCGCAGCGCGCGGATAGGCTTCGATGGCCGGCACGTCGGTGTCCAGCACCTGCACGCCGGCCTGTTCCTGGAACACCTGTCGCAGCGCCTGCTGGACCAGCCGCGCGTTCGACGACACCGGATGCACACGGTTGATGAGCAGGCGCAGCGGCGGCGGCTCGATGCCCAGGTGCCGATACGGCGCGATGTCCTCGATCAGTTGCAGCGTGCCGCGCCGCAGCTCGCGCGCCGCGAGGATTTCCGGCGTCACCGGCGACAGCGCCAGGTCGGACGCCAGCACCGCCATCTCCAGCAGCACGCTGCGCGCGCCCTGCGTGTCGATCAACAGCAAGTCATAGTGCGTGCGGAAGACGGGAAGCAAATGGCGCAGTCGCAGGCGCCCATCCGGTGCGTGCAGCAGCAGCGTGTTCAGTTCGCCGCGGTCGTCGTTGGAGAGCACCAGGTCCAGGCCCGCGATCGCGGTGCGCGACACCAGTTGCTCGATGCTCCGCTCGTTGAAGGCCAGCATCTCGTAGATGCCGCCGGGCGCGCGCACGTCCAGCATGAAGTAGCTCGACAGCGTGGGCTGCACGTCCAGGTCCAGCAGCAGCACTCGCAGCCCGGCATCGGCGATGAAGCCGCCCAGGTTGGCCGCCGTCGTGGTCTTGCCCACGCCGCCCTTGGTCGAAATGATGGACACCACCTGCATGAGCTTCTCCTCGTCGAATGGCATGAACCGAGAAGAAGCGTCAGGCGCGTTCTTTGAGGCGATCGGCGATCCACTGTTCGATCTCCACCGAGTCCCAGCCCACCGCGCGCACGCCCAGACGTAGCGCCTTGGGGAACTTGCCTTCCTTCATCAGGCTGTAGATGTGCGCGCGCTTGAAGCCGGTCTTGGCTTCGACCTCGGCGCGGCGCAGGATGCGGTGCTCGGTCGGTGCCGCCGTGGCGGTGGTCTGCGAAGACATGAGGGTCACTCCTTAACGCTCAGTGGCGCTGATTGGCGTGACTCGCATTAAGAACGCCGCGCTGAGGAAAGACACCGCAAATGCGGCGTCCGCGACCGCAGATACGGTCTGGCATCGCTCAGGAAGTCGTGCTCTGCAGATTGCGCCGAGCCAGTGCGAACTTGGCCTGCAGGGTGCGCTCGGTGATGCCCATCGCGTTGCCGTGGTGCGCCACCATCGCGCTGATGATGGCTTCCTGCGTCAGGAAGCTGGAATACGGCATGCCGCTGGGAGACTTGCCCAGCAGTAGCGTCAGTAACCCGCCAACGATGTTCAGGTAGGTCGATTCGCTGCGCGGCCCAGGTGTGTTCGCACGCTCCGCGTCGGCTGTGTAGTCGGCGTGCGTCTTCAGCAGCGCCTCGTGCTCGGCGCGCAGCGTCTCGTGCACGCCCAAGTGTTCCGCCAGCCGCGCCTTGATCGCTTCCCGCTCGGCCAGCAATGCGCCCACTGTGTCCAGGCTGATCGCCGGGTGAAGTGCACGCTCGATCTCATCGAACAGAAACGCCGGTTTCTCGCCGGGGTAGTAGTGCGCCATCCAGGATTTCAGGTCGACGTGCCGCACCGTCAGCGACAGGTCGTCCATCGTCAGGCCCTGCGTGTCCCGCACCAAACCCTCCTTGCCATACGGCATCTCGCCGTGAGCCAGCGCATCGAAGATTCTTTCGGTGTTCAACCGCAGCATCGGCCAGCGCGGAAACTCCGTTGCCTCCGGTAGAGGCCGCTGTCCCAAGGTCGCCAGAATGCGCCGCTCGAAGCGCAGCAATCCGCTCCAGCGGATTGCCGCCTCGATCGGGCGGTAGTAGGTCTTGGCGCCATCGGCCAGGCTGCTCGACTTCGGCATATCGCGCGCCTCCATTCGTCATCGCACCGAGTCCACGCACACGCACCCGCCGTACATGCGACGTGCGTGGCTGTCCAGGAATCTCCGGGCGAAACGAGCAAGTGGCGAAGCGGCGAAGACCGTGGCATCGACGATGCCGCCGGTTTCGTTGCGAGATGTGCGTCTTGCCGCGCAGGGCGCCATCACTCACAATTCGCAAGCCGCGAAACATGCTGTCACCAGCGTCATTCGCGGGCACCATGCCTGACCCGGATAACCAGGCCAAAGTCTTTGCAGGGGAAAAGACCCAGTAAAGCGCGATCAGCTCAACACGCCAGAGCCGATGCGCATACGGCAAGCGCTGTTGCGCCGCGCGTCTTCGCTGTGACGCGATGCGATGGGCATGCAAGTCTCATCGCAGGATGCCAACCGCAAGCGCGAGCAGCCTGAGTGCAGCACGCCCGTGCACCGCGTCAATGGAACCCCGCTATGACAAAACAGGTCTGGCACCTTGACCAAAATGGCATCGCCCCAACCCGCCTGAAGCAGCCTCATGCGAGCCGTTGCGTATCCAACGGCATATGGCCGACACGCTGCGCACGGTCGATGAAGTGGCGCAGTGGCTCCGACATCGCGCCCTCGGGATGTAGCAGGTAGGTCGTCAACGCCGCCGAGTCCTCGTCCAGCGGCCGGACGATCACGTCCGCCTGCCGGCATGCCACCGCGTGCGCCGCGGTGGAAAATCCCACGCCATAGCCGGCCGCCACCAGGGCTAGCATCAACGAGTGGGTCGTCACGTACTCGGCCACGACCGGCGGTGTCTCCACCAGGCGCAGCAGGCGCTCGCATTGCCGGCTGCACTCCTGACAAACCTGCGGGTGACACAGCACCAGCGGGTAGCCCACCACCTCGTCCAGCGGTACCCGCTTGTGCGCCAGCAAGGGGTGCCGCGCCGGTATGGCCACCACCAGTGGATCTTGCCACACCGGCCTGGCGACCACCCCGGCCTCCATCTCGCCGGCCATCGCAAAGGCCGCGTCGTACAGGTCGTTGCCCAGGCCGCCCACCACCTGCGACAGCGGCGCCTCGAACAGCCGGATGCCCACTTCCGGCGCCTCCTCCCGGCACAGCGCGAGCAGCGCCGACAGCCGGGTCCGCCCGACGCCGCCGGCCAGGGCGATGCGCAGGGTGCCCCGGTGTCCCACCGCCACCGCCCGCGTCTTGGTCTGGGCTTGCTCAAGGGTCAGCAGCACGCGCCGGGCCTCCTCCAGAAACACCTGCCCGGCCGGGGTCAGGCGCACGCCGCGCTGCGTGCGCTCCAGCAGCGCCACGCCCAGGTCGGCCTCCAGTTGGCGGATCGTGCGCGACAGGGGCGACTGCTCCACATGCAGCCGCCGCGCCGCCCGGCCAAAGTGCAACTCTTCGGCCACGGCTATGAAACAGCGAAGATGGCGTAAGTTCATGTACTTCCCCCCAGAAAGTGGAGTCCATTCCTCTGGCCGCAGGGAACCGCATGAGTGCTTCCCGGTGGCGATGCCGGTCACAGAGGCTTCCAGTTGCCGCCATCCGACCTTCAGTCGCCGGCGAGGCGGCGAGGCGGCGAGTGTCCAGGCAAGGCCGGGTTATTCCATCGGTGTTGCCATATCACACAAAACCACGGACAATCAATAATAATTCTCATTAGCATCCGTGTCTGAATGGAGTAAAGCCGATCAAGCCCGACGTGGCGAACCTGTCCGTCACCACCCACGGCAGCGTGTTCTGGAACGACGATCGCATGGGCGACGAGCAGCTCGCGCAGCGGCTGCAGGCCTCCGCGCCGCGTCACCCGCAGCCCGAGGACTTCATCCGCGGCGACCGCCTGGTGGGCCTACCAGCGCGTCGCCCAGGTGTTGGCGGCTGCGCAGAAGTCCGGGGGTTGAAACTGAGCTTCGTGACCGACCAGGGCAGCAACCGGGGTGAGCCGAAAGACACCCTCATGAAACTGCATCGGCACGCTCGCCCTGACGCCGGCGTGACGTCGTCGGCTGCACCGATCGCGGACTCCAGCACACGTGAGCGCCTGCGCGCCGTGCCCGGCGCACCAAGCGGGCATGAGGCTTTGACGCGATGCCATCGAAGGAGGTGCTGACGGGATGCGGATGGAGATGCTGGCGCCCGATAGGCCGAACCAGAAGAAGACAAACGGGAGGTGGCCTTGGATTTCAGATTGCTGCGTTACTTCGTCGCAGTTGCGGAAGAACTGCATCTGGCCCGTGCAGCCGAGCGTCTGGGCATCGAGCAGTCGCCTGTGTCGCGTGCGATGCGCGACCTGGAAAGCCAGCTTGGCGTGCAGTTGTTCGACCGCAGCACACGCCTGACGCGGCTGACCTGGGCCGGCCAGGTGTTCCTCGGCGAATGCCGGCGCGTGATGGCCACCGTGGAGCAGGCAGTCAAGAGCGCCAAGGCGGCGGCACAGGGCTACCAGGGCCATCTGCGCATCGCCATCTGCGACAGCCTGGCGCAGCCCCACATCGCCACCTTGCTGGCACGCAGCCGCGAGGATGAGCCCGAGCTGGAGATTCGCGTCTTCGAGCTGCCGTTCGCGCAGCAGCTCAAGATGCTGCACAACGATCTGCTGGACATCGGCTTTGCGTTGTCAAACGCGGTGCATGCTGGCCTCGTCGCTGAGCCGGTGTGGACCGATCCACTGTCGGTGATCGTGCCCGCACGCCACCCCTTGCTGGCACACATGCAGGTGCCGCTGGCCGAAGCCTTGAAGTTCCCGCTGGTTCTGTGCCATCCCGAATCGGGATCGGGCTGCCGCCATCAGATTCAAGCGATGCTGCAGGACGCGGGCACGCCGCTCAAGCTGGTCGATGAAGTGACCAGCCTCGGCGTGATGCTGACCCTGGTCGGCGCCGGCTACGGCATCGGCTTCGCCATCGCCTCGCAAGTGCAGACCCTACAGCGCCCGGACATCTCCATTCGTCCCCTGGCCGGCACCCCACCGATGCTCTCTACCTACCTGCTGCGCCGCCAGGGCGAACCCTCGGAGCCCATGAAGCGGTTCATCGAGCGGGTGAAAGACGAGGCCGCGCCGATCGATGATGAGCCGGTCCTTTGAGGACGCAGCTCGCCTGTCCGTTGCGACCTGTGGCGTGGTGTGCCAGTAGACAGATAGACTTCGGAATGAAATCCGATGCTCTGGCTGTTGGTGGATGTGCTTGGCTCGCTTTGGATCACCCGCAACGGCCTGCGTTGACCAGGCCGAAGACTTGAGTCCACAATCGAGTCCATTCCGTGACGCTTGGATCGGAAAAGACGTTCGTAATAAACGAGTTAGCGAACGGGTGCTGTTCCCATCACCCGCTCCACGTTCGGACGGCGGCATCACCGCGAGGTGGTGCCGCCGTTTTTCGATGGTGCCCCGATGAAGCTCGCCATCCTGTCCCGCAACAGCAAGCTGTACTCCACGCGTCGCCTGGTCGAGGCGGCGCGCAAGGCCGGGCACAGCGTGCGGGTGCTGGACCCGCTGCGCTGCTACATGCGCATCGGCGAGGATGGCTTCGCGATGCACTACAAGGGCCGCGCGATAGACGGTTATGGCGCGGTGATCCCGCGCATCGGCGCGTCGATCACGCGCTACGGCTGTGCGGTGCTGCGCCAGTTCGAGCTGATGGGCACGCACACGCCCAACCCGTCGGATGCCATCGCCCGTGCCCGCGACAAGCTGCGCAGCCACCAGATCCTCGCCGCGCGCGGCATCGGCCTGCCGCTGACGGTGTTCGGCGACAACCCGGACGACACCCAGGACCTGCTGTCGCTGCTGGGCCCGGCGCCGCACGTGATCAAGCTCAACGAAGGCGCGCAGGGCGCCGGCGTGATCCTGACCGAGAAGCCTTCGGCCTCGCGCGGCGTGGTGGAGGCGCTACGCGGGCTGTATGCCAATTTCCTGGTGCAGGAGTTCGTGGCCGAGGCCGAGGGCGCCGACCTGCGTTGTTTCGTCGTCGGCGACGAGGTAGTGGCCGCCATCCGCCGCGACGCAGCCCCGGGTGAGTTCCGCTCCAACCTGCACCGGGGCGGCACCGCGACGGCGGAGACGCCTTCCGCGGACGAACGCGCCATCGCGATCCGGGCCGCCGAGGCGCTGGGCCTCGCGGTGGCGGGCGTCGACCTGATCCGCGCCCGCCGCGGCCCGCTGGTGCTGGAGGTGAATGCCTCGCCGGGGTTGGAGGGGATCGAGGACGCGACCGGGATCGATATCGCCGGCCGGATCGTGGACCACGTGGCGGCCAGGGCCACCACGCCACGCCCGAAACGCGCCCCCCGCAAGGCAGGACGCACGGTTTAATCGAAAGTTAACCCGCCGCTTAACGACGCTTTAATCGACTAGGGACTACCTTGGCCCTACCGGAAAGGCGTGCGTCCTCCTGTTCCATCTCCAGGGTTCCCTCTTCAAGGTTTCATCGTCAGATCGCGGTAAATCGGGGCAACACCCTTCGGGCCCGGCGACGGCATCGCCAGGGCCCTTTTTGTGGCTCGCCGTCCATGGCGGCCACCCTTCGGGCCAGCGCTGCGCGCTGTCAAAAACCGCTCCCGACGGCTTTTTGTGGCTGGCGGTCCCTGGTGGCCACCTTCCTGGCCGGCGTTGCGCGCCGCCAAAAGTCGCTCCAGGCGATTTTTTGTGGGCGCATCGCGGGGCGGTACGGGTGTACACGCCGCCCTCGCCGCGTCGTGTGACAGAATCCAGTGCCGCGCCGGAACGCAACGCGCTCCGTGCGGTCGAACCTTGCCCAGCCTCGAGCCCGCCATGCGCATCCTCGTCATCGAAGACAACCAGGACATCGCCGCCAACCTCGGCGACTACCTTGAAGACCGCGGCCACACCGTCGATTTCGCCGCCGACGGCGTGACCGGCCTGCACCTCGCGGTGGTGCACGAGTTCGATGCCATCGTGCTCGACCTCAACCTGCCCGGCATGGACGGCCTGGAAGTCTGCCGCAAGCTGCGCAACGACGCGCGCAAGCAGACCCCGGTGCTGATGCTCACCGCGCGCGACAGCCTGGACAACAAGCTGGCCGGCTTCGATTCGGGCGCCGACGACTACCTGATCAAGCCGTTCGCGCTGCAGGAAGTGGAAGTGCGCCTCAACGCGCTGTCGCGCCGCGGCAAGGGCGTGCAGACCCGCGTGCTGGACGTGGGCGACCTGGAATACAACCTCGACACGCTGGAAGTGCGCCGCGAGGGCAAGCTGCTGCAGCTCAACCCGACGGCGTTGAAGATCCTGCAGGCGTTGATGGAAGCATCGCCCGCGGTGGTGACGCGGCAGGACCTGGAAACCCGCGTCTGGGGTGAGGAGCTGCCGGATTCGGACTCGCTGCGCGTGCATATCCACGGCCTGAGGGCGGTGATCGACAAGCCGTTCCCAACGCCGTATATCCAGACCCGGCACGGCATCGGCTACCGGATCGCCGCGCCCGATGGCGGCAACTGACCCGGGCACAGTGCCCCCGCGCGGTAGTGCCGGGCGTCGTTACCGGCGCCGTCTGCGCAGCCGCATCATCCTGTCTTTCGTGCTGCTCGGCCTCGGGCTGACGGCGCTGTTCGCCTTCCTCACGCAGGAGGCGCGCAACCGTGTCGAGAACGCGCTGGTCGAAGACGTGATGAATCGCAACATCGACGAGTACGCGCGCCGCTATTACGTCGATCCCAGTCGCAATCCCGATCTGCCGGTCCAGCAGATGTTCGCACGCGTGGTGAAGCAGGATCGCTTCGAGTCCCTGCGGATCGAGGAGCCGGATTGGTACGACTTGCCCAACGGCAACCACAACCTGAGTGGTGTAGACGATAACGGTGAACCGTTCACCTACAAGCTCGCAGTGCGCAAGACGCCGGAAGAATGGTTCTTTCTCGCCTACGACCTGACCCAAGCGAAACAGGGCGAGGAACAGTTCCGCCGAGCCATCTATGGCTCGGTGTTCTTGTTCACTGTGCTGTCGCTGCTGCTTGGCTGGTGGTCCGCATCGCGCGTCATGAGTCCCGTGTCGGAACTGGCCAGCCGGCTGGGGCGGTCCGGCGACAGCACCTCCCCGGCGCCGCTCGCCCCGCATTTCCCCGACGACGAGGTCGGCGAACTGGCCAAGGCGCTGGACGATTACGCTGCGCGGCTCACCGAGGTGGTGCAGCGCGATCGCGAGTTCAACGCCGACGTGAGCCATGAGCTGCGCACGCCACTGGCGGTGATCCGCGGGGCAGTGGAGCTGCTGCTGTCGCGCCCGGAACTGGACGACAAGACCCGCGCGCGCCTGTTGCGCATCCAGCGCGCCGAGCAGCAGTGCACCGACCTGATCAGCGCCTTGCTGCTGCTGTCGCGCAACGAGCGCGGCCACGGCAACACCGACGTGGCCAGGGTGGCCGAGCAGTTGCTGGACGCGCATCGCGTGCAGATCGGTGCCAAGCCGCTGCAGCTGCAGCTGGAGGGCGGTACCGGGCAGGTGGTGGTCGATGCACCAGAGGCGGCGGTCAACGTGGCGCTGGGGAATCTGATCGGCAACGCGGTCAAGTACACGCAGCAGGGCGCGGTGGTGGTGCGGCTGCTGGACAACGCGGTGGAAGTGATCGACTCCGGCCCAGGCCTGAGCGCGGAGGACGCGGCGAAGCTGTTCGAGCGCGGCTATCGTGGCTCGCACGCAGAACACACCCAGGGCGGCGGCATCGGCCTGTCGATCGTACGCCGCCTGTGCGCGCTCTATGGCTGGAGCGTGCGCGTGGTGCCGGGCGACACGCAGGGCGTCGTCGCCACGCTGACGTTCCGGCCCAACGGCGACCACGACTTCGACGGATGAGCGGCGCCGTGCGTTAACCCTGCCGTGACCTCCCGCGTGGGATGCTCGACATTCGCCACACGGAGCAGTCGAACGATGAATGCGCCGCGAGCTTGTCGCCCCGGCTTCCGCCTGCGATGGCGGGCCGCGTTGCTGGGCGTGCTTTGCATGCCGATGGCGACCATTGCCGAAGGGCCATCCTCCGAGATTGCCGAACCACGCGCAGCGGTCGGCCTGGAGGCACGTGAGGCCATGGTGCGTGAGCAGCTCGCGACCAGGGGCATCGACGATCCGCGCGTCGTGCAGGCGATGCGCACCGTGCAGCGGCACCGGCTGGTGCCACTGCACCTGGCTGCCGAAGCCTACGACGACCGCCCGCTGCCGATCGGCCACGGCCAGACCATCTCGCAGCCGTACATCGTCGCCTTGATGACGCAACTGGCCGGGTTGGGAAGCGACGACCGTGTGCTGGAGGTCGGCACTGGCTCCGGCTACCAGGCCGCGGTCCTCGCCGAACTGGCGCGCGAGGTGTACACCATCGAGATCGTCGCGCCACTGGCCGAACGGGCGGCGCGCGACCTGCGTGCGCTGGGCTACGACAACATCGAGGTCAGGGCCGGCGATGGCTACGCCGGCTGGCCGGAGCATGCGCCATTCGATGTCATCGTGGTCACGGCCGCGCCGGAGCGCATCCCCGAGCCGCTGCTGGAGCAGTTGAAGCCGGGTGGAAGGCTGGTCATCCCGGTCGGACCGATGCACGCGGCACAGGAACTGCGCGTGGTCGAGAAGCGCGAGGACGGCAGCGTGGTTGAGCGCAGCGTCATTCCGGTGCGCTTCGTGCCGTTGACAGGTGATGCGGCGGAGCGGGACCGTCGGTAAGAGGTAGGGCGGGCCCTGGCCCGCCATCGTCACCGGTCAGGTCCGCGCGAACGTCCCCGGCGGGCCGGGGCCCGCCCTACACCGGCTCCAGCCAGCCGCGCTTGTCCTGCGTCGTGCCGTTGAACAGGCCGAAGAACAGGTCCTGCAGCCGACGCGTCAGCGGCCCGGCCTTGCCGGCGCCGACCTGGCGGCCGTCGACCGAACGGATGGGCGTGATCTCGGCCGCGGTGCCGCACATGAAGAGCTCGTCGCACAGGTAGAGGTACTCGCGCGGCAGGTCGCGCTCGATCACGTCGATGCCGGCATCGCGCGCCAGGGTGATGATCGAATTGCGGGTGATGCCGTTGAGCAGCGCGGCGCTGACCGGCGTGGTGTGCAGCGCGCCGTCGAACACCAGGAACAGGTTCTCGCCGGCGCCTTCGCTGAGCAGGCCGGTCGAGGCCAGCGCGATGCCTTCGCCGAAACCGAGCCGCCGCGCCTCGCGCGCCACCAAGGTGCCGGACAGGTAGTTGCCGCCGGCCTTGGCGCCCGCGGGAATGGTGTTCGGCGCGAACCGCTGCCAGCTCGACACGCAGGCGTCGATGCCGTTCTCCAGCGCTTCGGCGCCGAGGTACTGGCCCATTTTCCACGTCGCCACGGCCACGTCGGTCGGCGTGTCCGCCGACAGGCCGAAGCCGCCGAGGCCACGGAACGCGACCGGGCGCAGGTAATCGGTAGTGTTGCCGTTGGCCGAAATCACCTCGCGGCAGGCTGCGTTGATCTGGTCGAGCGGGTAGGGGATGTCGATTTCGTGGATCTTGGCCGACTGGTACAGGCGCTGGTTATGGTCGTTGAGCCGGAAGATCACCGGGCCATCGGGCGTGTCGTAGCAGCGGATGCCCTCGAACACCGACGACCCGTAATGCAGCGCATGCGCCATGACGTGCGTGGTGGCCTCGGCCCAGGGCTTGATGGTGCCGTTGTGCCAGATCCATTGCGGGTATTGCATGGGTGTTCCCGGAAGTGCGAGGGCGGCCATTTTGCCTGATTGCCGGGCATCGAGAGCTTGTTTCCATGGCCAGGCGCATCGCCCGGCGACCGTATGGGGATCGCGAGCACGGATGCGGGTTGCGTGCTGTCGGGGGTTCGCTCAGAAGCTGACCCACCAGCAGCCCAGGTGACGGCGCAGGCCGAACACCGTGCGCGATGGCGTGTTGCCCCCAGCCAGCGTCTGGTCCACCTGCAGTGCATACGGCACCCGGCGGCGCGGTGGCGGTGGCGTGGCCGGTTCCGGCACCGTGGTCGCGGCGTCGTCTGCAGTCTGCGATGCGTTGCCGCGTGCCAGCGATCGCGCGGAAGGTCGCCAGGGCGTGGTCCTGCGCATCAGCTCGGACGAGGAGGGCGGCCGCGCCGGATCGACGCCGTCGTTCGCGGGACCGCCTTCCATGCCTTCGGCCGGTGACGCGGCCGGCGCGACCTCGGGCGTGTCTTCCGGGAACAGCGGCCGCGCATCCACCAGGGGGCGCTGGGCGATGGCATCGAGCCGGTCCATGATCGCGTAGCCATCGCGGTGGCCGATGCCGGGCCAGTGGTAGACCGCGGCCAGGCGGTTGGCATCGCGTGCATCGATGGCCATGGTCAGTTCGAACGTCAGGTCCTGCAACGTGCGGTTGCAGCCGCGACGATGCGGCGAGGCCTGGCCCTCATCCGTCCCGCGCTGCAGCCGGCTGACGGCACCCACGTCCTCGCATGCGCGATCGGTGAAGACGGTGCGGCCGTCCGCGGTTTCGCAGCGCTGCACCTGGGCCTGCGTCGGCTGCGCCGTGCCGGCGACCAGCCAGAGCAGGCAGACGAAGGCAAGGGAGGGCACGCGGCACATCGTGGCAGCCTAGCGTCGTGCGCAGGCTTGCGGAAGCGCGTACGGCACGCAGGTCGAGGCGGGTTCAGCCCAGGCGCGACAACACGGCCTGGGTGGGCCGGGCCAGGTTCAGCGTATAGAAGTGCAGGGCGGGTGCGCCGCCCTCCAGCAGCCGCTGGCACAGCGACGCCACCACGTCGGCGCCGAACGCGCGCACGCTGTCGGCGTCGTCGCCGTAGGCCTGCATCTTCTTGCCGATCCAGCGCGGGATTTCCGCGCCGCACTGTTCCGAGAAGCGACGCAGCTGAGAGAAGTTCGAGATCGGCATGATGCCGGGGACGATCGGCACCTCGACGCCCAGCGCGCGCACCGCATCGACGAAGTGGAAGTACGCGTCGGCGTTGTAGAAGTACTGCGTGATCGCTGCATTGGCGCCGGCATCGACCTTCGCCTTGAAGTGGCGCAGGTCCGACAGCGCGTCGCCCGCCTGCGGGTGCGTTTCCGGATAGCAGCCGACTTCGATGTGGAAGTGGTCGCCATGTTCGCGGCGGATGTAGGCGATCAGGTCCGAGGCGTAGCGCAGGTCGCCGGGGTGGCCCATGCCCGAGGGCAGGTCGCCGCGCAGCGCGACGATGCGGCGGCAGCCCATGTCGCGATACTCGCGCAGCAGCTGGCCGATCTCGTCGCGCGTGCCGCCCACGCATGAGAGGTGCGGCGCCGCGTCCAGGCCATGCGCGTCCTTCAAACGACGCACGGTGTCGGCGGTGTAGCTCAGGGTCGAGCCGCCGGCACCGAAGGTACATGACACGTACTCGGGACCATGCGTCTTGAGCCTGGCCGCGGTGCGGTCCAGCTGCGCGCGCTGTTCGTCGGTCTTGGGCGGGTAGAACTCGAAGCTGATCGCAGTCATGGTGGCATCGCAGGGGGCGAGCCGGAATCATATCTCTTTATCGCGATGGATGCGAAAACCGGTGATCGGTGTCCGTAACCTGCCATTCCCGCTGACGCAGGGCCCCAGCGCTTGGCACCAGTTCGAAGGCAATCCCGTGGCCCGCATCGCGTCCTCGCCACGAAGGCGTTTGGCCCCGGCTTGCGCCGGGGTGGCGGGCATGCCTGGACGCCTGTCCGTGGGGGTCCAGGCAATGCCAGGGTGCGGCCCCGGCTACCATCCCGCCATGTCCATCATCCTCACGCCCTTCGCGCGCCCGCGCCTGTTTCCGCGCGAGCCGCGCGCCAACACCATCCGGGACTGCACGCCCGCGCAGTTCGAGCGGCATCTGAACACACGCGCGCCGCTGAAGGAGCTCGATGGCTATGCGCCGTTCTGCAAGCTGCACGTGCACCGCAACTGGACGTCCACCCGCTGCCTGACCGTGCCCATCACCGACGGCAACCGGCACCTGCTGCGCAGCGCCTACGAGGCGCGCACGAAGGACGAGCTGCCCGTACTGGTGCGCTGGTTCGAAGGCGTGGAGCCACCGGTCGCCGAATATCTCGTGGTGATCCTCTACAGCGCGGAACAGTTGGCGAAGGAGGGCGCGCCCATCGACGGCGACTGGGGCGTCGTCGGCTGCATGTACACCATGACGCCAGACGAAACCCCGATGGCGCCGATCACGATGATGCGCAACGCGCTTGGCGTGGAAGAGGGCGGATCGGGCGTACCGCTGGATCGCGCTGCGTATGCGCGAGCCGTCGATTTCTGGGAGCGCAACGCCAACTGGCGACCCTGACCGCGGCTCGCGGCCCAACGCTGATTCCCACTCCATCGCGAAGAGTCCGCGATGAGGCCTGTGCCCCGACTTCCGCGGGACACGCGTGGCGTTCTCCATCGCTACCCGGGCCCGTCATGCCGACCAGGTGTGGCCCAGGAAATAGCAGCCCGTGCTGCGACGCACGTCGAAGTCGGCCACCGTCTGCGCGTGGGCATCCTGCAGGATGACCTGCAGCGTGCCGCCCGCCTCGTCGGCCATGGCGGCCATGCCGAAGCTGGCGCCGAAATACTCCGCATCCACCACGGCCAGTCCGCCCAGCCGCTCGATGCGCGCCATCATCTGCATTGCCTGCGCATGGGACATGCCCGCCCAGTCGAAGCTTTCCGCGATGCGGTTCGCGTCGCCCAGCGCCATCGAGGCATGCAGGTCCAGGGCAAGCTGCCGCGGCGTGGTGGCGCAGCCTTGCGAGAGCGGTCGCCGGGCAGGTGCCGCGTCGCGGGGCTGTCGTGCAACGAATCCACTCTCGAATGGCGCCTCGCCGCGTAGCTGCGCTTCCGCGCGGCGCTCGCGCTGGATGCGGTTGAGGACATCGGCCGGAAGCGGTGCGTGATGGCCACCCAAGCTGCTGCAGCTGGTGTCGGAGTAGGCATGCGTTCCGTCGGGCATGGCGCAACGGGCGACACCCGTGGATGCATTGGCGGCGCGGGGGGCCGCCGACAGCAGGGCGATCGCAGATGCGCAGGCAAAGGCAAGGGTGGACATGAGCAGCAGGCGCATGGCGGCAGCGGGGGCTGGCGAGCCTTCATCGGCACGCCGCCACGATCCGGCCACGCACGTCAAGACGGCGTCCGGAATCGGCGAACGGAGGCTGAATTCACGCTGGTTTAGCAACCGGGTTCAAGTCCGGTTGCGGGAAGTGGACGAAGCGCCGGGCGAGGCGGGTCGAATTCTCCCGGGAAGCGCGGCGGCTGGCGTCGCGACGGCCATCGCATTGCCGGCTCGCGCCGCTCGCGCTGCGTCGCATCAACCGCATGCGACGGAAGGGGGCGGGATGTTCATCGCATCGGTGCGGTCGCGGTTGATGCGAGTGGATCAGGGTGAAGGCGCTGCGGCATGTGCGCGCTTGCCGAGCTCGATCATCATCCGCGCCGCCAGGTAGATGCGCGGCGGGATCGAATCGATCTCGATGTACTCGTTGCGTGCGTGGTAGCCCCAGCCGGCAAGCCCGAGTCCCTCCAGCACGGCAGGCACGCCGGAGCGGCCGGCGAAGCCGGCGTCGGTGCCGCCGTTGGTGGTGGGATGCATCAACAGTGTGCGGCCATCGAGTTCGGCATAGATGTCGCGGGCAAGGTTGGCCAGCGCCTGCCCGCGCTCGCCGGCCACGTACATCGGCCGCAGCGGCTGCAACGCGACCGTCGTGGTGGTGTCGGGCACGGCGGAGCTTTCCGCCACTTTCGCCTGCAACGCGGCCAGCAGGCGCTCGTTGGCGCCGGCGGCATTGATACGCACGTCGCCACGGGCTTCGGCGCGTTCCGGGATCTGGTTGCGCACCGTCCCGGCGTTCGCAACGGTCCAGTTGAGGTGCGCGCCGGGCACTTCGGCATCGATGTCGTGGGTCTGCATCAACTGGTGGGCGAGTTCGACCAGGGCATTGCGGCCCTGTTCGGGTGCGGCGCCGGCATGCGAGGAGCGTCCCTCCACCGTCAGCGTCGCCATCGAGGTGCCGGCTGCGCTCAGCAAGACGCCTTCGTGCTCGATCACGGCCTTGGCGGGCGAAGGCTCGAACGAGAGCACCACGTCATGCTCCGCGCCCAGCGCGGCGATGGTTTCGCCGGAACCGGGCGAACCGATTTCCTCGTCCGGGTTGAACACCACCGTGATGCGTGCGTAATCGCTCCAGCCGTGCGCCTTCACCACCGACAGGCCATGCAGGATGACCGCCACGCCGCCCTTGTCGTCGGCGATGCCGGGGCCGTACAGCAGGTTGCCATCCTGGTGGAAGGGTTCGGTGTCGAGGATCCCGCTGTCGTAGACGGTGTCGGTATGTGCGATCAGCATGATCTTCAGTGCGCCGCCACCCTCGAACGTGCCGCGCACGATGTCCACGCCGCCGGAGGCCGATGGCACGCGATCGACGGTGGCCCCCAGCGTGCCCAGCCGCGCTTCCAGGTAGGTCGCCAGCGTTTCCAGCCCTTCGTGATCGGTGGAGCCCGATTCCACCGTGACCAGGTCGCGCAGCGTGTCGATGACCGCAGGCTGTTCCGCCTGCGCGGCGGCCAGCAGGCGGGGATCGGCCCCGGCGGCCTCTGCCAGCGACGCGAAGGCGAGGCTGGCGCCGAGTACCCATGCAAGGGCCGGTTGCGTGCGTGCGATGTCCATCAGGGAACTCCTGCCGCGATGCGGCGATGCGATGACGTCAGAACTGGTGTTCCAGGCCAAGCCCCGGGCCGTTTAGTGTGGTATCGAAGCTGAAACCATTCGATGACGCATAGTCGCTGGACAACCAGCGGTAGCCGGCCACCAGCGAAGTGCGATCGTTGAATGCGTATCCGGCCAGCAGCATCACGTCGGTCGACAGGTCGGACTCGCCGCGGCCGGCCAGTGCCCAGCCGCCCAAGAACGTGCGGTTGGCGAACGCGCGCCTGCCTTTCACACCCACCTGCAGGTCCACCCAGTCGGCCTTCTGCTGGCCCGAGTACTGCTGTGGCATGGGTGGCGGCAGCGGAATCGGCGCGGCGTAGGCGATCCGCGTGCGCACCGACCACGCGCGCGCACCGGCCACCAGGTCCAGATGGCCGGATGCGTCTTCCAGCCACCCGTAGCGGTACGCGACCAACCCGGTAGCGGCGCGCAGCTTCAGGCGTGCAGGCAGTTGCGCCCCCATCTGCGGCGCCTGGACCGCGGTCGAAAGTCTGGCGTAAAGGCCGTCGACGAGGAGCCCGTGCCGCCCCTTGCGGGCCTCGAACGCGCCCATGCCGCCGATCCTGTCGACGTCCAGGTCCTTCCAGGCGTCACCGAAGTTGTTGTCGGCACGGAAGCCCAACGGGAGCTGCGCGTGCGCGACGCTGCCATCGAAGGACGTGGACCACACGTAGGGCGCGGCGCGATACGCCCAGCGATCGTCGTCCGCAGCCTGCGCCTGCGCGGCGCCAGCCACCAGCGCCATCAGGCCGAGCCATGATCGAGTCTCCATGCACGTTCGCCCGGTGCGTGGTGGAACGGCGCACGTCCCTTGCGTGGATCCCTGCTTGCCCAGCCTGGAGGGCCGCCTTTCCCGCGGCGAAGGCACGATCCCACGCGGCCAGGGAGCCGTCAATTGCCGTCGGCGCCGGTGCGGCGGGATGCGCAACATCGCGCGCCGCCGACGACCGGGTCGAGGCGCGTGTCACGGATCGCCGGTTGCGTCGTGAGATGGCATTGCTGCGGCGCGTTGGCAGGACTGATGGCCGTGCTGCATGATCCGGCCCGTCAGTCTCCCCGTGTGGAAGTCGGGGCCACTCGCATCGCATCGGGCGTTAACGGTCGTCCGGTCTACGCGTCCTGGTCGCAGCGCATCGTCGGCCGATAAAGTTGCATCGCATTGGTTCCGGTGTTTCCGCCGATGGTGATCGCGCCGCCGGGCAGGAAGATGCGGCCATCGATCACGGCGCTGCCTTTCAGGCCATGCATGGCGATGGGCAGGTCCGGCAGGCGTGTCCAGCGATCGGCGCGCGGATGGTAGGCATACGTTGTCGGAGTCAGGCCCAGCACATGGCCGGGGTCCCCCTCACCACCGAACACGAACATGCAGCCGGCATGCACGGCGCTGGTGATGCCGCCGCGCGGCGCGGGCATCGGTGCGCCGCGCGTCCACTGGCGGGTGGCGGGGTCGAAGATTTCAACCACGTCCGTGCGCTCGCCCATGGCGCCCGGCTGGAAGCGCCCGCCGGCGACGATGATCTTTCCATCCACGGCCGACATCGCCAGGTGGTTGCGCTGCGTCGGCAGGTCGGGGAGCGTTTCCCAGCGGTCGGTCGTAGGATCGTAGACCTCGAATGCCGAGCCGCCGGGCGGCCGGCCACCAGCCACGTAGATCTTGCCGTCCACTACTGCGGAACCACCACCGCTGCGCGGAGTCGGCATCGGCGCGCGTTCGACCCATCCGCCTTCCGCGGGGTCGTGCATCCAGGTCTGCGCCACGAACACTTCCGGTCGCCCGGTGCTGGCGCCGTCGATCTCGCCACCGATCACGTAGAAGCGGCCGTCCACGGCCGCCGTCATGATGTGGTGGATCGGTCGCGGCAGGCGCGGGCCCAGCGTCCAGCGACTGGTCGCCGGGTCGTAGACCTGCACCAGGTCGGAAGGCAGGCGGCCCGGCGGATAACCGCCCAACACCCACACCTTGCCGTCGAACAGCGCAACGGCATGCTCGGAACGCGCCAGCGGCATCGCCAGGCCCAGGCTCCAGCCTTCGAACTCGGGGAACGCGCCGACCGGCGCACCGACGCTCACGCGGTCGTTCCAGGTTTCCTGCAGTTCTTCGGCCTGCACCGGCGTGGCCTGGTCGGGCGCGGGTTGCGGCGGCCCGCCCGGGGGCGGTGCCTGCAGCGCGGGTGCGGCGGCAGGCACAGGTTGTTGCGCGTGCGCATACGACGCCATGGCCATTGTGAGCGCGATGAGAGCGGCCTTCGCCCCGGGAACCGCTGTACGCCTGGTGCCGTTCATCACGTGCCTCCTCCCTTGGTCGGGACCAAGGGTGGACCGGAAGGGCGAAGCTGCCATGTGTCGGAAGTGAGGGTATCGTCTTGCGGCCGTGACGCACTCACGTGCCTTGCGTCGCGACGATCAGGAACGGGCCAATCCGATCGCCGCATGCCGCAAACAGAACGGGCGCCTTCCGGCGCCCGTTCCATGCACGACGATGAGGCCGTCGATCAGTAGCGGTAGTGCTCCGGCTTGAACGGGCCTTCGACCGGGATGCCGAGGTAGTCGGCCTGGTCCTGGGTGAGTTTGGTCAGCTTCACGCCGATCTTCTCCAGGTGCAGGCGCGCGACTTCCTCGTCCAGCTTCTTCGGCAGGATGTAGACCTTCGGTTCGTATGCGTCCTTGTTCGCCCACAGGTCGATCTGCGCCAGCGTCTGGTTGGAGAACGAGTTCGACATCACGAAGCTCGGATGGCCGGTGGCGCAGCCGAGGTTCACCAGGCGGCCTTCGGCCAGCAGGAACATCGCATTGCCGTTGGGCAGGATGAACTTGTCGACCTGCGGCTTGATGTTGACCTGCTGCACGCCGGCCAGCGCCTTGAGCGCCTCGACCTGGATCTCGTTGTCGAAGTGGCCGATGTTGCAGACGATGGCCTGGTCCTTCATCGCGGTCATGTGCTCGACGCGGATGATGTCCTTGTTGCCGGTGGTGGTGACGTAGATGTCGGCCTCGCCGAGGGTGTCCTCGACGGTCTTCACCTCATAACCTTCCATCGCCGCCTGCAGCGCGCAGATCGGGTCGATCTCGGTGACGATCACGCGGGCGCCGTAGGCGCGCAGCGACGCCGCCGAACCCTTGCCCACGTCGCCGTAGCCGCAGACCACGGCGACCTTGCCGGCCAGCATCACGTCCAGCGCGCGCTTCAGGCCGTCGGCCAGTGATTCGCGGCAGCCGTACAGGTTGTCGAACTTGCTCTTGGTGACCGAGTCGTTGACGTTGATCGCCGGCACCAGCAGCTTGCCGGCCTCGGCCAGCTGGTAGAGGCGGTGCACGCCGGTGGTGGTTTCCTCGGACACGCCCTTCCAGTCCTTGACCACGCGGGTCCAGTAGCCGGGGCGCTCGCTGGCGACGCGCTTGAGCAGGTTCTTGATCACCTGTTCCTCATGGCTGCCAGAGGCGCTGTTCACCCAGCTCTCGTCGCCCTGTTCCAGCTCGTAGCCCTTGTGGATCAGCAGGGTCACGTCGCCGCCGTCGTCGACCACCAGCTCCGGGCCGGTCAGCGTGCCGTCGGGCAGGGTGAAGGTGAGCGCGTCGAGCGTGCAGTCCCAGTATTCCTCCAGCGTTTCGCCCTTCCATGCGAACACCGGCGTGCCGGTGGCGGCGATCGCGGCGGCGGCGTGGTCCTGGGTGCTGAAGATGTTGCACGAGGCCCAGCGCACGTCGGCGCCGATGTCCTTCAACGTCTCGATGAGCACGGCCGTCTGGATGGTCATGTGCAGGCTGCCGGTCACCCGCACGCCCTTGAGCGGCTTGGTGGCGGCATGTTTCTGGCGGATCGACATCAGGCCCGGCATCTCGTGCTCGGCGATGTCGAGTTCCTTGCGGCCCCAGTCGGCCAGCGAGATGTCGGCGACCTTGTAGTCCCCTTCGGTCGAGAATTGCTTGGTAGAGGCAGGCTTGAGTTGTGCGTTCATCAGGGTGCTCCGTCTTCGGGGACCCGTGGGTCCGGAAAAACGGGCGCCGTTGAAGCATGGAACCGCACCGAGCCTGGCCGTGGCTTGCACGGTCGCAGCGCCCCTCGATGGGTCGGTGATTATATCGTTTGGTACGGATGGAGGGATGAAAGCCGGCCATATCGCAGGCCGCTGGTGCGGCAGCCCGCTCCCTCCCTGCTCGCCGCAGTCGCTGGCGGACAGTCTGCCCCCTCCCCCGCTCGCCGTTCGGGGGCGGGGGAGGGATGGGGTGGGGGCGGCTCTTGCTGCTGCCGGGGCTGATGCGATGAAAAGCGCCCCGCCCAACCTCCTCCCGCGCTAAGCGCAGGGGTGAAGCGGAGGCCACGCATGACCATCGTCATGGGGGTCGGTTGGCGGGCGCGGTTATCCTCCAAGGTTCATTTTTCGCCGGGGAACCCACGATGCCCACCCGCCTCACTCGCCTGATGCGCCCGCTGCTGGGCTTTGCCCTGCTGCTGGCGGTGCCTGCATTGGCCACCGCACAAACCCCGGCCGGTGATGTCGAGGCGTCCGGGTACCGGCTGCCGCCGGCCGAACTGCAGGCACTGGTGGATGCGCCCCGGCCGCCGCGGCTGTCCTTGTCGCCACGCCGCGACCTGGTGGCCTACCAGCGCGCGCCGGCGCTGCCGGGTATCGACGTCGTGGCCCAGCCGGAACTGCGCCTGGGCGGCACCCGCATCCATCCGCGCACGTACGCGGCCAGTGCTTTCAGCTTCGTCGACGATCTCTGGCTGCAGGCCATCGATGGCGGTGAAGAACGCCGCATCGCGGGACTTCCCCAGCCGCTGGCGCTGTCATCGATGGCGTGGTCGCCGGACCAGCGCCACATCGCCTTCAGCCATGTCGACAGTCGCGCCGGGCGCGTGGAGCTGTGGCTGGTGGACGTGGCCGCGCTGCGTGCGCGTCGCCTCGTCGAGCAGCCCCTGAACACCGTGGCCGGCGATGGCTTCCAGTGGCTGCCCGACAGCCAGGGGCTGCTGGTGCAACTGCGCGTGCCGGGCGAAGCGCCGGTCGATGCCGGCGTACCGACCGGCCCCAACATCCAGCAGACCGAAGGCGGCGAGGTCCGCAGCCTGCGTACGTTCCAGGACCTGTTGCGCAATCCGCACGACGAAGCGGTGTTCGCGCACTACCTCACCACGCAACTCGCGCGCGTGGACCTGCTTGGCGGTATTACGCCCATCGGCACGCCCGACCTGCACGTCGGCGCATCGATCTCGCCCGATGGCCGCCACGTGTTGCGCCAGCGCATCGCGCGGCCGTTCTCGTACCTGGTGCCGTATTCGCGCTTCCCGCGCACCATTGACGTGATCGGCCTGAATGGCCGCGTGCTGCATACCGTGGCGAGGCTGCCGCTGGTCGAAGGCCTGCCGACCGGCAACGATGCCGTGGCCGAGGGCGTGCGCCGGGTGTCGTGGCGCGCCGATGCGCCGGCCACGCTGGTCTGGGCCGAGGCGCAGGACGGGGGCGACCCGGCGCGCGCCGCCGAGGTGCGCGATCGCGTGTTCATGCACGCCGCGCCATTCAACGGCGACCCGATGGCGCTCGCCGACCTGTCGATGCGCTATGCCGGCGCCACCTGGGGCTCGGGCGAGCTGGCCCTGTTGTACGAAACCTGGTGGCGCACGCGCGGCATCCGCGAATGGCGGCTGGCGCCCGATGCCGGCACCGCGCCGGTGCTGCTGCGCGAAGGCTCGTACGAGGACCGTTACGCCGATCCGGGCACGCCGGTCACCCTGCCCGATGAAAACGGCTTCGCGCGCCTGCTGGTGGCGGCCGATGGCGAGACGATCTACCGCATCGGCGATGGCGCGTCCGACGAGGGCGACCGCCCGTTCCTGGACCGCCAGCACTTGGCCAGCGGCACCACCGAACGGCTTTTCCACTCGCAGGCGCCGTACTACGAAGCACCGCAGGCGCTGCTGGACGCCGAGGCAAGTCGCATCCTCATCACCCGCGAGTCGCCCACCGAACCCGCCAACTTCTACGTGCATACCATCGGTGGCAATGCCGACACGCGTGTCGCGCTGACCGCGTTCGAACATCCCACGCCGCAGCTGCGCGACGTGCACAAGGAACAGATCCGCTACGTGCGCGACGATGGCGTGGACCTCACCGCCACGCTGTACCTGCCGCCCGGCTACGACCCGGCGCGCGACGGCCCCCGCCCGACCTTGCTGTGGGCCTACCCGCGCGAGTTCGTGTCGGCCGACGCGGCCAGTCAGGTCACCGGCTCGCCCTATCGCTTCAACAACATCAGCTACTGGGGCCCGCTGCCGATGCTGGCCGCCGGCTGGGTGGTGCTGGACGGCCCGACCATGCCCATTGTCGGCGTCGACGGGGCCGAACCCAACGACACCTACGTCAGGCAGTTGGTCGCCAGCGCGCAGGCGGCGGTGGATGAGGTGGTCCGGCGCGGCGTCGCCGACCGCGAACGCATCGCCATCGGCGGCCATTCCTACGGCGCGTTCATGACCGCGAACCTGCTGGCGCATTCACGTCTGTTCCGCGCCGGCATCGCGCGCAGCGGCGCCTACAACCGCACGCTCACCCCGTTCGGCTTCCAGGCCGAGGAGCGCAACTTCTGGCAGGCCGGCGACACCTATGGCGCGATGTCGCCGTTCAACCATGCCGACAGGATCCGCGATCCCATCCTGCTGGTCCACGGCGAGCAGGACAACAATTCCGGCACCTTCCCGATCCAGAGCGAGCGGATGTACGCAGCCGTGAAAGGACTGGGCGGCACCGCGCGCCTGGTGATGCTGCCGAACGAGTCGCATGGCTACCGGGCGCGCGAATCGATCCTGCACATGCTGTACGAAACGCATGCCTGGCTGGAAACGCACGTGCGCGATGCCGCGTCGCGCGGTGGCGAGGCAGCGGCGGGTGCGGCCTCGCGCTGAATCGAGCATCTGCCTTCCCGGAGCAGGAGCGTCGTGGCGTCGTGCCGACCTGCGATGGCGGGTGGGGTGCCTGACCTACGCAGGACCGGCCGGTAGCCACGCCGGCGACGGCAGCGTCTGCAATGCGTTGCGCAGGCTGTCGTTCCAGTGCGCGCGGACCTGGTTGAGGTAGGCGTCGTCGTCTTCCAGACGCAGGCGCTGGCTGACCTGCAGCGAATCGCGGCGATACAGCAGCAGGTCGATCGGCGGTCCAACCGACAGGTTCGAGCGCATGGTCGAATCGAACGAGACCAGCGCGCACTTGGTGGCTTCCTCCAGCGAGGACTGCGGCGTGACCACGCGGTCCAGGATGGGCTTGCCGAACTTGATCTCGCCGATCTGGAACCACGGCGTGTCCGGATTGGACTCGATGAAGTTGCCTTCCAAATACACCAGGAACAGGCGCGGTGGCTCGCCCTTCACCTGTCCGCCGACGATGAAGCTGGCGGACGCATCGATGCCGCGGTCGCGCAGGTAGGGTTCGTCGCGTTTGCGGATCTCGCGCATCGCATCGCCCACCAGCGTGGCCACCTCGAACATCGACTGCGCCTTGTACAGGCCCACGCCATCGCCGTGGTTGGCGCGATGCTCCAGCAGGTTCAGCGCGTTCTGGGTCACCGACAGGTTGCCGGCCGACAGGGTCACGATGACGCGGTCGCCGTCGATGGCGAACACGCGCATCTTGCCCGCGCGGCGGACGTCGTCCACGCCGGCATTGGTGCGCGAGTCGGACGCGAACAGCAGGCCTTCTTCCAGGTTGAGACCGATGCAGTAAGTCATGTCAGTTGCAGATGCCTTCGAAGTTCCATGGCGCGCGCATTGTGCACCAGGCGGGTGTGAGGGGGGCGGTCACTGGTCGTGCACCCACGGTTTGGCGGGCGCGAAGGGCGAAGAAACGTCGGTGGACACCATGAACTGCCGATGGATCGCATCGCCCAGCCGGGTCAGTCGCGACATCGCGTCCTGCAGCCATGCTTCCAGCCCCTGGCCGAGGATGTCCTCGATGCGCGCGTAGCGGCACTGCGCCGACAGCGCGCCGGCCTGGCGCACGACTTCCATCGATTCGCCGCCCGCCAGGGTCTGCAGCACGGTATGGGCGATGGACGTGCAGGTCAGCAGCGAGCGCGGGTTGGCGTCCTGCAGCAGCATCAGGTCCACCACGCTGCTGGCGCGGATCGATTCGCGGTACAGGCGGCGGTAGGTCTCGAACGCCGACAGCGACTGCAGCAGGGCGCTCCACCGGAAATAGTCCACCGCATCCTGCTCGCGCGATTCCTCGGCTTCGCTGGCGGCGATGTCCAGCAGCCGGATCGACCATTCCGCGCGCTCGAAGAACGCGCCCAGCTGCAGGAAGTGGTAGCCCTCGCCGCGACCCAGCGTGCCGATGGTGACGCCACGGAACGAAGCCGAGCGCGACTTCACCCATTCCAGCAGGTTGGTCACGCCGTCGGCGTGCAGCTTCCCCCAGGTCTGCCCGCGCATCTCCAGCCACGAGGTGTTGAGGTCCTCGTACATTTCGGCGGTGATCGCCACGCGCTGGGCGCGCGCGCATTCGCGTGCCGCGTGCAGGCAGCTGTACACCGACGACGGGTTGTCGGTGGACAGCAACAGGTGGCGCTGCACGGTGTCGGCATCGATGCGGCCATGGCGCTCGCGCACGGCATCGGCCAGGCCCACGGCATCCAGTGCGCGTCGCCAGGGCGCGGCATCGGCCTTGCCGCGATCGTAGCGCTCGGGAAGCATGGCCATGCGCAGGGTCACATCGACCAGGCGCGCGGTGTTTTCAGCGCGCTCCATGTGGCGTGCGGCCCAGTACAGATCACTCGCGGTCCGGCACAACATCAGAGGGTGTGCCGTCCGCGACCGCACGCGGCGCGCGGCTTCGCCGCCCTGCGGGCCATGACTGTCCGCGCGTGGCGCGGCGTCATCACTCGGTCACGTATCGACATACATTCCCTCCTTCTTCCTTGCGCCACGCGCGGACAGTCGCGGCGCGCCATGTACGGTCGCGAACGACACACCCTAGCCCCCTCCATCCGACTCGAGCACCCAGGTGTCCTTGGTGCCGCCGCCTTGCGAGGAATTGACCACCAGCGAGCCTTCGCGCAATGCGACGCGGGTGAGTCCGCCGGGGATCACATGGATGCGCCGCCCACTGAGGATGTAGGGGCGCAGGTCGATGTGGCGCGGCGCCAGCCCGCTTTCGACGAAGGTGGGGCAGGTGGATAGCGACAGCGTGGGTTGTGCGATGTAGTTCGACGGATTGGCGAGGATGCGCGCGCGGAAGTCCTCGATCTCGGCCTTGGTCGACGCCGGCCCCACCAGCATGCCGTAGCCACCGGCGCCGTGGACTTCCTTGACTACCAGTTCGTGCAGGTGCTCGAGTGTGTACTGCAGGTCGCCCGGGTCGCGCAGCATGCGCGTGGGCACGTTGTGCAGGATGGGCTCTTCGCTCAGGTAGAAGGGGATCATCTCCGGCACGTACGGATATACCGACTTGTCGTCGCCCACGCCGGTGCCCGGTGCATTGGCCAGGGTCACGTTGCCTGCGCGGTAGGCCTTGAACAGCCCGGGCACGCCCAGCATGGACTCGGGCCGGAAGGTCGCCGGGTCGAGGTAGTCGTCGTTGATGCGGCGGTAGAGCACGTGTACCCGCTGCGGGCCGCGCGTGGTGCGCATGTAGACCATGTCGTCGCGCACGAACAGGTCCGCGCCTTCCACCAGCTCCACGCCCATCTGCTGCGCGAGGAAGGCGTGTTCGAAATAGGCCGAGTTGGCCGCGCCCGGGGTCAGCACGGCGACGGTGGGATGGTCGATGCCGGAAGGTGCCGCCTGGCGCAGGATTTCAAGCAGCGCATCGGGATAGCGCTCGACCGGTGCGATCTGCTGCCGTGCGAACAGTTCCGGCAGCAGCCTGGCCATCATCCTGCGGTTCTCGAGCATGTACGACACACCCGACGGCACGCGCAGGTTGTCTTCCAGCACGTAGTACTCGCCGTCCCCCGCGCGCACCAGGTCGATGCCGGAGATGTGCGAATACACGCCGCCGGGCACCTCGAACCCGCGCATCTCGGGGCGGTACTCGCTGTTGTCGAAGACCAGTTCGGCCGGGATGCGGCCGTCCTTGACGATCCGCTGTTCGCCGTAGATGTCGCCCAGGAACAGGTTCAGCGCGTGCACGCGCTGGCGCAGGCCGGCTTCAAGCATGCGCCACTCGCTCGCCGGCACGATGCGTGGCACCAGGTCGAACGGAATCAGGCGTTCGTTTCCGGCTTCCTCGCCGTACACGGAGAAGGTGATGCCCACGCGGTGGAACGAAATCTCGGCTTCGCGCCGCTTGTGCGCGACCAGCGGGTCGGGAGTCTCCTGCAGCCAGCGGTCGTAGGCCGCGTAATGCGGCCGCACGCTGCCGTCCGCGGCGTGCATTTCGTCGTAACCGTTCGACATCTGGCGGCGTGCTCCCGGATCGTCCGTGTGATTCCGTGATAGCACGCACGTCTGGCGTTTGGCTAGACGTTGTGCATGCGAGGGATTGATTACGGGAGAAACCAGATGGCTGCCGCACGAATTCTGGAACCCTGATTCACCTCGTCATCGCGATGCGATCCGGGGTGGGGCGAAGAGCCAACGCTACGCGCCGCGAAGGCGGCGGGTGGAAGTTTTCACAGGGGAGCCCCCCGTTACAAAGCCCTCGACTGGTTGACTGCAGCGTCGTCGCGCCCCAAGGCAGTTCCCTCCAGGACAGGCAGGAGGGCATCTTGCTCGCACGTTCGCGCCCCACATCAGCCGAAGCGTTCGGCGGGACAAGCGCGTCGCCACGCCCGACACCAGTGGGTTGCGGCAGCTCCAAATGAAACGGGCCGCGTGGGCGGCCCGTTTCGCATTCAGCGCAGGATTCGCGGCCGAGGCCGCTGCTACAGCTTCGCAGCCTTCTTCAGCTCGTCCGCCTTGTCCGTCTTCTCCCAGGAGAACGCGGTGGCGGTGTGCTTCTTGCCGGCGCCGTCGACGTAGCTGATGTCCTTCGGCTTGCGGCCGAAGTGGCCGTAGGCGGCGGTGGCCTGGTAGATCGGGTGCTCCAGGTCCAGCATCCGGGTGATGCCGTACGGGCGCAGGTCGAAGTGCTTGCGGATCAGCTTCTCGATCACGTCGTCGCCGACCTTGCCGGTGCCGAAGGTGGTGACCGAGATCGAGGTCGGCTCGGCCACGCCGATCGCGTACGACACCTGCACCTCGCACTTGTCGGCCAGGCCCGCCGCCACGATGTTCTTGGCCACGTAGCGCGCGGCGTAGGCGGCCGAACGGTCCACCTTCGACGGGTCCTTGCCGCTGAACGCGCCGCCGCCGTGGCGGGCCATGCCGCCGTAGGTGTCGACGATGATCTTGCGGCCGGTCAGGCCGCAGTCGCCCACCGGGCCGCCGATCACGAACTTGCCGGTCGGGTTGATGTGCACCTTGTTCTTCGGCAGCGCGT
The DNA here is from genome assembly GCF_004357985.1 of Luteimonas aestuarii. Classification (GTDB taxonomy): domain Bacteria; phylum Pseudomonadota; class Gammaproteobacteria; order Xanthomonadales; family Xanthomonadaceae; genus Luteimonas; species Luteimonas aestuarii. The sequence continues at coordinate 338,354 of NZ_SMTF01000002.1, forward strand.
CCAGCCACTTCTTCGGCAGCACGGGTACCAGGATCTCGGCGCGCACGGCCTCGACCAGGTCCTTCTGCTTGATGTCCGGATCGTGCTGCGTGGACAGCACCACGGCATCCAGTCCCAGGATGCTGTTGCCGTCATAGCGCAGGGTGACCTGCGACTTGGCGTCCGGGCGCAGCCACTTCAGCCTGCCCTTCTTGCGCACCTTGGCCTGCTGTTCCACCAGGCGATGGCTGTAGTACAGCGGCGCGGGCATGAACTCCGGCGCCTCGTTGCAGGCGTAGCCGAACATCAGGCCCTGGTCGCCGGCGCCCTGTTCCTCCGGCTTCTTGCGGTCGACGCCCTGGTTGATGTCGGGCGACTGCTTGCCCAGCATGTTGATGATGGCGCAGGTGTGGCCGTCGAAGCCCACGTCCGAATTGTCGTAGCCGATGTCGTTGATGACCTTGCGCGCCAGGCCTTCGATGTCGACCCACGCGCTGGTGGTGACCTCGCCGGCGACGATCGCCGCACCGGTCTTGACCATCGTTTCGCAGGCGACGCGCGCGCGCTTGTCCTGGGCCAGGATCGCGTCCAGCACCGCGTCGGAAATCTGGTCGGCGATCTTGTCCGGATGGCCTTCGGACACCGATTCGGAGGTGAACAGGTAGCTGGACATCGGGCTTATATCCTTTGATTCGGATGAAAAGATGGGCGCGCATGATACATGCCCGCGCCCGGCGGAGGATAGTGCAGCCGCGGGGGTTGCACGTCGGTTAATCCGGGCCGTGCCGGTTACAGGGCCAGCACGGTGGTGGTGTCCCCGGCGGCCAGCGCACTCATGTAGCCCAGCACCAGTTCGCTGGTGCGGTAGCGGCACGCCGGAACAGCAGGAAGAACGCCCGCAGGAAATCCACGTCATCCGCATCGCCGGGCGCGAACAATTCACCAGTCACGCCAGCAACGCCGGCCAATGCGGCCAGGTCGAACTGCAGGAACTCCTCGGAGCGCGAACGTGCCTTCTGCCAGTACAGGCGCCACACACGGCCATTGCTCAGGATGCCCCACTACACGGCGTTGTCGGAAGCGACTTCGACGCGACTCAGGTAGCGCAGCATCTGGCTGGACGGGGTGCCGGCATCGAGCGGATCGTTTCCCTCGCTTCGGTCCAGCGGTCGGTTCCAGCGCTTTGCCTCGACGATGGCCTTGCCATGCCGGTAGCGACGCACGTCGCTGCTTTCCGCCCGCGCTTTGCGCTTGTCGTCTGAAGACCCGAACAGCAGGTAATCCGGCACGTCGTGGCGGCCATGCGCGCTGGTGTTGGCTTGCGAACTGCGATCCGTCCATCCCAGCGCGTCGAGCACGGGCTCGATGATGTCTTCCTCGGTCTGCGCCTCGTTCCAGCTGCCGGCATCGTTGACATCGGCGTAGATGCGGCGGATCGCATCACGGAAGGCGAGGAATTCCTGTTCGGAATCCAGCCAGCCACGGGTATCGCGGATGCCTTCGCGCAGGAAGTCGGAAGAAAACAGCAGTCCGTGCATGAAGTGGTTTGATGTGGAATGTCGGGTGATGGTAACGGCTGCGTGCTGCGTCGGGCGGTTGTGGGTTTCGGAGGGTCTGCAAATGCAAGGAGCCATCGACGCCTGAAGGAAGTTATACCACCGTCACTTGTTACGGTGGTATAACTTCCCGCCAAGCCCCACGGGAGCCCGCCATGGCCCTGTATCGCGAACTCTCCGCCGCCGCGCAGGCGGCGTATGCGGAACTGTACGAGCAGGTGCAGGTAGCCGAGGCATCGCGGTCGCCTGCGTTCCTGACCGGCAAGGTCGGCTGGAAGACCATCAAGGGCCGACGCTACGGCTATTGGCAGTTCAAGGAGATCGACGGCCACAAGCGCGAGTACTACCTGGGGCCGGAAGGCCCGGCGGTGGATGCGATCGAGCGCGCGCGCCTGCAGGGTGCGCCGGCGCTGGATGCGGTGTCGCGACAGGCGGCGGCCGCGGTGGCGCAGGGCAACCAGGTCACGCCGGCGAAACAGTTCCGCATCGTCAAGCGCTTCGCGGACTACCAGTTCTTCCGCGCCGGCGGGTTGCTGGTGGGCACGCATGCCTTCCTTGCGCTGGGCAACCAGCTGGGCGTGGCATGGGGGAGCGGTACGCGCACACTGGACCTGGACTTTGCGCACGCAGGGCCGGGTGGCAACGTGGCGGTGGCCTTGCCGGCAGACCTGAAGACCAGCCTGCACGATGCGCTGGCCTCGCTGGAGATGGGCTTCCTGCCGGCCCTGGGCGGCAGCAAGGGATTCGCCAGCAATTACATGAGCGAGAAGGAACCGGACCTGCGCGTGGACTTCCTGACGATGCGTCGCCGCAACAACGATGAGGTGCAGATGCCGGACCTGGGCGTGGCGCTGGTGCCTTTGAAGTTCATGGAGTACCTGCTGGAGCGGCCGGGGCAGGGCGTGCTGCTGGATCGCGCCGATGCCTGCATGGTCAACCTGCCCGATCCTGCGCGCTACGGCCTGCACAAATTGCTGGTGGCGGCCGAGCGCGGGCCGCGCCATGCGAAGTACCGCAAGGACATCCTGCAGGCACTGGCGCTGATCGAGTGGCATCTGGAACGCGCCCCGGCGTTGCTGGCCGATGCGTGGCAGGACCTGGTCGCGCGTGGCACGGGCTGGGAAAAGCGCGCGCGGGAATCATTAGCCCATGCGCCGACCGCGCAACAGCGGCTGCTGACGCACTTCGAACAGTTGGTGCGCTGAAACCGTCGCGCTGTCATGACGTGGTCGCCAAATCGCAACACCGCTGTCGCGTTGGCGGCGCAGGCTGCCGGCCAACCGGGCCGACCCCGAGGGGTGTTCGCATGGCACTGCCGACCGCGCCACAGCCGCATCGCACCGTGTTCGTCTCCGACGTGCACCTGGGTTCGCGCCATTGCCACGCGGCGGAGCTGGCGCGCTTCCTCGCCGGACTGCGCTGCGAGCGCCTCTACCTGGTGGGCGACATCGTCGACCTGTGGTGGATGGCCAAGCGCCGCGCCAGCTGGCACCACGCGCACAATGCGGTGGTGGAAGCGCTGCACGCGTTGCGCCGCGCCGGGACGGAGATCATCTACATCCCGGGCAACCACGACCGCGCCGTGCGCCGCATCTGCGGGCTGGTGCTGCCGACGATGCAGGTGCGGCGGCGCGCGATCCACGCCACGGCCGATGGCCGGCGGCTGCTGGTGGTGCACGGCGACGACTACGACGGCATCACGCATTTCGGCGGACTGCAGGAAGAGTTCGGCGACTGGCTGTACTACCGCATCCTGACCGGCAACGGATGGTTGAACGCGGTCCGCCGCCGCTTCGGGTTGCGTTACTGGTCGCTGTCGGAATTCCTGAAATCCAAAAGCAGCGCAGCCGAGCGCTACATCGAACGCTTCGTACAGGCGGGACTGGACGATGCGCGCCGCCGTGGCCTGGACGGCATCGTCTGCGGCCACATCCATCGCGCCGGCCTGGTGCAGCGCGATGGTCTGGTCTATGCCAACGATGGCGACTGGGTGGAGAGCCTGACCGCGCTGGTCGAGGCGCGCGACGGCACGCTGCGGCTGCTGTCGCACCATGGCGAGGTGCTGGCGGAGGTCCCGCCGCGGCTGTACCTGGTGCAGGCCGATACGATTCCGCGGGCGGCGTAAGGCGCAATGCATTGAGTCGCTGCACTTCCGCTCCCTCCCCCGCCTGCGGGGGAGGGCCGGGGTGGGGGTGCTCTTACAATACGCCGCATGGATTCGATCACGCAGATTCTTCTGGGCGCTTCTGTCGCCGCCGTGGTGGTGCCCGCGCACCATCGCCGCGCCGCACTGCTTGCCGGCGCGGCGCTCGGCACCTTGCCCGACCTCGACTCGTTGCCCATCGCGCTGTTCACCGATGACCCGGTCGCGTTGATGACACTGCACCGCGGCTTCAGCCATTCGCTTTTCGTATTGCCGCTGGTGGCCTGGGCGATCTGGGCGTTCTTCCGCAGCCGCGGCAAGCGCGTGGCCGAGGCGCCGATGCGCTGGTTCTGGGCGATCCAGCTGGCGCTGGTGACGCATCCGCTGCTCGATGCCTTCACCGTCTACGGCACCCAGTTGCTGTGGCCGCTGCAGCCGCATCCGGCGATGTGGTCCAGCGTGTTCATCATCGACCCGCTGTACACGCTCTGGCTGCTGATCGGCATGGGGGTGGCCGCGTTCGCCGGTCCGCGGCGCATCGCCCGTCCCATGCTGGTGGCGGGGCTGGCGTTGAGTACGGTGTACCTCGGCTGGTCCCTCGTGGCGAAGGGGATGGTCGAGCGCGAGGCGGAACGTTCGTTGGCCGCACTCGGCCTGCAGGACACGCCGCGCTTCTCGGTGCCGATGCCGTTCAACACGCTGCTCTGGCGGGTGGTGGCGATCACGCCGGAAGGCTATGTCATCGGCGACCGCTCGGTGGTGGCCGATCGCGGGCCGATGCACTTCGAGCGCCACGCCAGCGACGTCGAGGCGCTGGCGGCTGTTTCCGGCATCCATGCGGTGCAGCGCCTGCAGTGGTTCAACCGCGGGTTCATGCGCGCGGAAGTGCGCGACGGCGAACTGGTGCTCAGCGACCTGCGCATGGGACTGGAGCCGGAGTACGCGTTCAACTTCGTCGTGGCCCGCGCCGATGGCGATGGCGGCTGGCGATCGATCCCGCCCCGGCAGCTGGAATCGGCCTACCGGGCGCCGGTGGAAGAGGGCGGCGTCATGTCGGCGCTTGCCGGGATGTGGGCCCGCATCTGGACGCAGCCGGTGGCGCCGGCTCAGTAGACCGTCGCGCGGGCCTGCACGAAGGAAAAGAAGAACACCGCGTCGGGGTCGTTCTGCACCTGCTGCATCTCGCTGCGCACGCCGGCCACGGTGGCGTCGTCCACCTTCCCCTCGGCCAGCAGCTGGTCGGCCGCCGACAGCAACAGTTCCTCCCAGAACGCGATCATCTGCTTGCGTCGCGCCGGGTCGCGGTTGTCCAGGTGGAAGGTCTTGATCGAGGTGGCGACGTCGCGGAAGCCGCCGCCAAGCAGCAGGTTGCCGAGTTTCGCGCCGACGAAGGGGTCGCCACCGCTGTCGATCTGGAAGTCGTTGAAGGCCATCCAGTATCGCCACACGTTCGGCGAGTAAGGGTCGAGCAGGAACGAGGCGTTCATGACCTCGGTGACGTAGACCGGCGATCCCGGCGACAGTACGCGGCGGACTTCGGCCAGCACGCGTGCCGGCGACGGGACGTGTTCGAGCACCCAGCACAGGAATGCCGCATCGAAGCTGCGCGGCTCGAACGGCAGTTCGGAGGCATTGGCTTGCTGAAGCGCATAGCGACCATCGAGCCAGGGCTTCGCGCCGAGGTTCTCGCGCGCGGCCTGGAGTTGCGCGTCGCTGAGGTCGACGCAGGTCACGTGCAGGTCGGGGAAGCGGCGCAGCAGGATTTCGGTCTGCGCGCCCACGCCGCTGCCGACCTCCAGCAGCCGGCGCGCGCCGGGATAGTCGATGTCGTGGAACACGGTGGATTCGGCCAGGCGGGCCTGCTTGACCAGCCGCGCCTGCTCGGTGCGGGAGAATCCGTGGACGTAGGGCGCGGAAGGGGCGTGGGCGGCCATGGCTTGGCTCAGGCAGCGACGGGCAGTTCCGGCGACACGCCCGCCACCAGCGCGTCGAAGTAGTCGCGCGTCAGCCGCAGCTGCGCGTCTGCGCTGTCGGCGCGGTTGACCACGCTGCGGAAGGCCGCGTTGTCGGGACGATCCTTGGCGTACCACCCCAGGTGCTTGCGCGCGATGCGCACGCCGGCCTGTTCGCCGTAGAAGTCGTGCAGGGCCTGCAGGTGGCCGAGCAGGATGTCGCGCACCTCGGCCAGCGGGGGCTCGGGCAGCGTGTCGCCGGTGGCGAGGAAGTGCGCGATCTCGCGGAAGATCCATGGCCGCCCCTGCGCGGCGCGGCCAATCATCACGGCGTCGGCGCCGGTATGGCGGAGCACGTGCAGCGCCTTGCGTGGCGAATCGATATCGCCATTGGCGATGACGGGGATGCGGAGGTCGGCCTTGATCGCGGCGATGGTGTCGTACTCGGCGTTGCCGGTGTACTGCTGGTCGCGCGTGCGGCCATGCACGGCCAACGCAGCGATGCCGCTGTCCTGCGCGATCCGCGCGATGGCGGGGGCGTTGCGCCGGTCCGGCGCCCAGCCGGTGCGGATCTTCAGCGTCACCGGCACATCGACTGCCCGCACGACGGCGTCGAGGATGCGCGCCACCAGCGCCTCGTCCTGCATCAGCGCGGACCCGGCCCAGGCATTGCACACCTTCTTGGCCGGGCAGCCCATGTTGATGTCGATGATCTGCGCGCCGTGGCCGGCGTTGTACTTGGCCGCCTCGGCCATCACCGCGGGCACGGTGCCGGCGATCTGCACGCTGATCGGGTCCGGCTCGCCCACGTGGTCCATGCGGTGCAGCGACTTGCGCGTGGTCCAGAAGCGCGGGTCGCTGGTGGTCATCTCGGACACGGCCAACCCCGTGCCCAGCCGCTTGCACAGCTGCCGGAACGGCTTGTCGGTCACGCCCGCCATCGGGGCGAGGATCACCTTCGGGTCGATGGCGTGGGGGCCGATGCGCATGGCGGCATTGTCGCAGGCGCGTGCAGCCGGGGCGAGTTGGCCGGGCGGACGCGTTCAGCGCCGGAGGTGATAGGCCTCGAAGCGCCCCGGCCCGGCATCGAACACCATCAGCAGTTCATCGGGGCCGATGCGCTGCAGCCAGCCGGCGCTGTTGGCGTCGCCCGGGAACTGGGTCTCGACCGGTCGTCCGGGGTCGTAGGCGCGCGGCGGAGCCTCGTTGACCGTCGCCGCGCCGAGGAAGGCCAGTCGGTCCGGTGTGCCTTCGATCGGATAGAGCACGCCGCTGCGGCGCTGCGATCCCGTGGTCTTGGCGAAGCGGTGGCCGCAGGGATCGGTGTCGATGCGGGCCTCGAAGTACGGATACACGTACACCTCGCCCATGTGCAGTTGCAGCGAGCGCACCTGCCACGCGCCGTTGATGTCGCCGATCTCGCGTGCGGTGCGTTCGAGCAAGGCGGCAAGGCGCTGGGCATCGGTGCTGCCCTGGTCAAACCGCCCAAGGAGTGTGGCCGTCGCGACGTCCACCTGGGCGCGATGTTCCGGCAGCGCCTGTCGTTGCCAGTCGCAGCGGGATGCAGGCAACGCGGGGCGGGGTTGGGCCGCCGCTTCCGCGTCCGCCGCCGTGGAAACAGGCGCGCTGTCGAGCGCTGCATCGTCGTCGCCGGGCATCCCGGCCGGTGGCGCGGAGCAGCCAACGACCAATAGCAGCGCGGACAGGCTGGCGGACAGGCGCATGGATGCACTCCCGGGTCGGTCGATGCATGCACCGTGGCGCATCGCGCATGAGCCGGTGGTGAAGCAGGCAAGCGCGTGCGTGGATCAGCGTCCGGCGAACCTGCGTTCCATGTCGCCTTGCGCCGGCATCGCGGCCGCAGCACCCTCGCGTTCCGTCGACAGGGCGGCGTAGCGCGTGGCGTAGCGCACGTGCGCCTGGAACGGGGCTTCGGCGTCGCGTGCCATCGAGGCGGCCAGGGCGCCATTGAAGGCATCGCCCGCGCCGGTGGTGTCGATCGGCTCGACGCGTTCGGCGGCGACGCGATAGTGGTCCCGTGCGTCACCGCGCGTCTTGTCCTCGCGATGCGAAACGAAACAGCCGGCCGCGCCCAGCGTCACCACCACGGTGCCGCGTGGCAGCAGGGTGCGGCACAGGCGGTGCAGGCGGGCGTCGTCCAGGGCGACCAGCGAGTCGGCGTCCACCTCTTCGTGCGCGTGGCGGGAGAGCAGGGTGGTGAATTCGGTTTCGTTGGGCGTCACCACGTCGGCGACGGCCAGCAGTTCGCGCGGGCATTCGGCATTGGCCGGGGCCGGATTGAGCAGGGTGCGAACGCCCGCGGCGCGCGCCAGGCGCATGGCCTCGAGCACCGATTCCACCGGCGACTCCAGCTGTGCCAGCACGATCCGCGCACCGCCGATGGCACCGGCGCGCGCGGACACGAAGTCCGCCGACAAGTCGGCGTTGGCACCGGCGCCGATGACGATGCAGTTGCGGCCATCGTCGTCGACGTAGATGCCGGCGGTCCCGGTGGGCGATCCGCTGCGCAGGTCCTGCAGGTCGATGCCATCGGTGTCGGCCAACTGCCGCGCCAGCGCGCCGCCGGCATCGTCGCCCAGCGCGCAGACGAACGCGGTCTGCGCACCGGCGCGCGCCGCGGCGACAACCTGGTTGAAGCCCTTGCCACCGGGCCCGCTGCGGTATTCGCCCTGGAGCGTTTCGCCGGGGCGGGGCAGGGCCGGGCTGTGCCAGACGTGGTCGACGTTGAACGACCCGACCACCACCACGCGTGCGGCAGAAGACGACATCATGGAATGCGCACCCTGTGCTTCACGAGCCGAGGTACGTGAGCACGCCGGCGATGGTGGCGGTCATCATGGTGGCGATGGAGCCGCCCAGCACGGCACGCAGGCCAAGGCGGGCAAGGTCCTGGCGCCGTTCCGGCGCGATGCCGCCGATGCCGCCGATCTGGATCGCGATCGAACTGAAGTTGGCGAAGCCGCACAGGGCGTAGGTGGCGATCAGCGTGGCCTGTGGCGAGAGCGTCACGCCCTCGACGTTGCCGCGCAGGATCTCGCCCAGCTGCACATAGGCAACGAACTCATTCAGCACCACCTTGGTGCCGATCAATCCGCCGACGGTGCCGGCGTCCTGCCACGGCACGCCGATCACCCAGGCCAGCGGTGCCAGCACGTAACCCAGCAGCGCCGACAGGTTGGTCGGACGGCCCAGTGCATCCTGCAGTCCGGTGACTTCGCCCAGCCAGACCAGCGGCCCGTTGAGCAGCGCGATCAAGGCGATGAACGCGAGCAACATCGCACCGACGTTGAGCGCCAGCTTCAGGCCATCGGCCGCGCCGGCCGCGGCGGCGTCGATGACGTTGGCGGTGGTCTTCTCGACTTCCACGCGCACCGCGCCGCGGGTCAGCGGCTCCAGGGTCTCGGGCACGAGGATCTTGGCGATGACGATGGTTGCCGGGGCGGCCATGATGCTGGCCGTGATCAGGTGCTTGGCATAGAACGCCTGCTGCGCGGGATCGCCGCCACCGAGGATCAGTACGAACGCGCCCAGCACGCCGCCGGCGATCGTGGCCATGCCGCCCACCATCAGCGTCAGCAGTTCCGATGGCGTCATCTTCGACACGTACGGACGGACCACCAGTGGCGCCTCGGTCTGGCCGATGAAGGCATTGGCGCACACGCTCAGCGTTTCCGCGCCGGACACGCGCATCAGCTTGGTGATCACCCAGGCCATGCCCTGGACGATCTTCTGCATCACGCCCAGGTGGTACAGCACGCCCATGAAGCTGGCGAAGAAGATGATGGTCGGCAGCACCTGGAACGCGAACACGAAGCCGAACTTCGACGGGTCGCTGAAGTCCCCGAAGATGAAGCGGGCGCCCTCGGTGGTGAAGCCGAGCAGGGTGACGAAGCCGCTGGACAGCGTGTCGAACACACGCGCCCCCCACGGGGTCAGCAGCACCAGCGAGGCCACCACCAGCTGCAGCAGCAGGCCGATGCCGACCAGCCGCCAGTCCACGCGGCGCTTGTTGGTGGAGAACAGCCAGGTGATGCCGATCAGTACCGCCAAGCCGAACAGGCCGAAACCGACCCGCATCAAACCTTCCATTCCACGCCCCTGGCCCTTGCCGTGGGGCGCAGACTAGTGCAGCCGCCGTAGGCGGGCAACCTTGCACACCGCGGCGCGATGTGTCCGCGGGGATCCGGGATGCCGGGCGGGGGTCAGCGGTCGAGGGCCACCACGCGGTTGCGACCGTCCTGCTTCGCGGCCTGCAGGCGTCGGTCGGCCACGCCCAGCAGGGTCGAGGCGTCGCTGCCATCCTGCGGAAACGCCGCGAGTCCCGCGCTGAAGGTCATGGCCACCGTCTCGGTCCCGCGCTCGGGATGGAACGGGATGTCCGCGAGCAAGCGTCGCGTGCGGTCCAGCCGCTCCCAGGCGCTGCCGATCGGGCAACGCAGCACCAGCACGAATTCCTGGCCGCCGATGCGCGCGAGGTGCTCGCTTTCTTCCAGCATCTCGGACAGGTGCGACGCGACGTGGCGCAGGGCGCGATCGCCGGCGCGGTGGCCGAAATCGTCGTTGAGGCGCTTGAACCGATCCAGGTCCAGCAATGCCAGGGTCAGCGTGTGGCCGCCGGCGCGCGCGGCCTGGAACATCCGCGGCAGCCGTTGCAGCAGCCACACGCGGTTGGGCAGGCCGGTCAGGCCGTCGCGCCCCGACAACTCCACCAGCCGCTGCATGCGGTACACCACGGCACAGGTCAACAGCGTCACCAGCAGCAACAGCAGCAGCCGTTCCAGCTGTCCGGCCAGCGTCGCCTGCCCGTAGCCGATCGAGATCAGCGGCTGCGGTGCCAGCGCCAGCACGGTGAACGCCAGCGCGGCGTACTGCAGCATCGCCAGGCCGCCGACGTACAGCACCAGGCGGCCGTCGTTGCGCAGTGCGGTCATCAGGATGGCGATGGCATAGAAACACCACACCACGATGCTGTTCACGCCGGCCACCGGCTCGCGCATCGCCAGCAGCACCAGCACCAGGCTGGTCGCGGTCACGTCCCAGGTGCCGGTGGCGTAGGGCAGCCAGCCGTGGCGGCGATGGCTGCGTGCCAGCGCCAGCCAGACCTGCGCCACGATGTTGACGAACACCGCCAGCGCCAGCCCGACCAGCGTCTGCGTGGTACCGGCGCCGCCCAGCCCCGCGATCAGGGGCAGCGCAAGGATCGCCACCGACAGGATCGCGCGCAGCTTCGCCACCAGGCGTTCTCCGCCGGCGCCATGTTCCAGCATGACTTCGTCGGGGCGTTCCAGCAGGCGCCGGAAGACACTGGGGTCGACCAGCAGGGCGCGGGACAGCGTGTCGCGTGGTGCATCCATCGCGGCAGCATACCGGCCAGCGCGCGTTCCGGCCGGGTCGTCGATCGCGAGGACGCGTTGCAGGCAGGCGACCAGGGGCGTGGATGTCGGCCGCTGAGGCCTGCCGTACCATCATCGGCCCGAATTCCCGATGGATCCCGCCATGCAATACCGTCGTCTCGGCTCGTCCGGCCTGTCGCTGTCCGCACTGTCGTTCGGCGCCTGGCTCACGTTCGGTGCGCAGGTGGGTCGTGGCGAGGCGCGCAACCTGGTGGCCGCGGCCTGGGACCACGGCATCAACTTCTTCGACAATGCCGAGACCTACGCCAATGGCGAGGCCGAACGGGTGATGGGCGACGTGATCGCCGACCTGCGCCTGCCGCGCGACGGCTATTGCGTGTCCAGCAAGGTGTTCTTCGGGGCCGTGGACGACCCGCGGCCGACGCAGCGCGGCCTGTCGCGCAAGCATGTGCACGATGCCTGCCATGCCGCGCTCGTGCGACTGCGCGTGGATTACCTCGACCTGTATTTCTGCCATCGCCCCGACCCGGACACGCCGGTCGAGGAAACGGTGTGGGCGATGGATGCGCTGATCCGCCAAGGCAAGGTGCTGTACTGGGGCACGTCGGAATGGCCGGCGGCCACGATCCGCGAGGCCTTGCGCATCGCACACCAGCACCACCTGCATGCGCCGGTGATGGAGCAGCCGCAGTACAACCTGTTGCACCGCGAGCGCGTGGAGCTGGAGTACGCGCCGCTGTACTCGGAGTCCGGCATCGGTACCACGGTGTGGTCGCCGCTGGCCTCGGGCTTGCTGACCGGCAAGTACGACGCCGGCATGCCGGGTGACGCCCGGCTGGGCCGCGATGGCAATGCCTGGCTGCAGCGGATGCTGCTGGGCGACAAACGCGATGCCCGGCTGGCGGCCGCACGGCGCTTCACCGCGCTGGCGGCAGAACTGGGCGTGGCGCCGGCGCCGCTGGCCATCGCCTGGTGCCTCAGCAACCCGCATGTTTCCACGGTGATCCTCGGTGCCAGCCGGGTGGCGCAACTGGTGCAGAATCTCGAGGCGCTGGCGTTGGTCGAGCGTTTCGATGATGGCGTCTGGCGACGGGTGGAGGCGGCGACGCAGGTGTAGTTCGACGTGCCTGAAACGTTGTGTGGGCTGGCGTCGCGGTCGCGCGAGGGGATCGTTTCCGCGCAACCAAGGCCACCGGGCCTTCGGCGCCCAACCCTCGCGCGCAGCGTTCGGCCGGGGGCGAGTCGGCGGCCCGCGGGCAGCCCGTCTTCACCCCGGTTTGCGCCGGAATGACGGAAGACGAAGGCGCATGGCGCGCCCATTTCTTCTGCTCGCGCATGGATACGACGTCGGCCGATGGCGGCGGCAGGCCGATCAGCTGTTCGTCATCCCGGCACAAGCCGGGACCCAGTGTCGTTCGCTGCCTGCCCCGCATCTGCGACGTCCGGCGAGGGCGGGGTTGCCGCCAGACCTCTTGACAACAGAATGAGAATTATTAGCATTAGCATTCCCGAAGCGAGGACATGCCAATGTTCGTTTCCTCCCCCGCCAGCGGCGGCCATGCCGCCGCGCCGTCCACCGAAACCGGCCACGCCACCAGCGCCCGCCAGGCCGAGGTCGAGATCGACAGCCTGCGCCTGCTGCAGGGCCAGCGTGAGGTCCGCATCCGACACGGCAACGAGTGGTACAGGCTGCGCCATACCCGCAACGACAAACTGATCCTCACCAAGTAATCCAACGCCTGCCCTTGGCAGGCCGCTCCGCCTCTCTCCACGGCCCGCAAGCCAGCGGCAGGCCTCGCCTGCCGGGACGCCAGCAACGCCTCGGATCCGGCACCACCGATCACGAGACCCCACATGCGTCCCACCCTGCTTGCCGCCGCACTGGCCCTGGCACTGCCCGGCCTTGCGCTTGCCGAAAACGCCCCCGACACCGTCGCCACGCCCGATGGCGTGCAACTCGACCGCGTTGTCGTCACCGCCACCCGCACCGCCCGCGAACTGGCCGACGTGCCCAACACCGTCGACAGCATCGAGCGCGACCGCATGGACGAACTGCTCGTCCGCGACCTCAAGGACCTGTTCCGCTACGAGCCGGGCATCACCGTCAGCGAAAGCTTCGGCCGCTTCGGCATCGGCGACATCCGCATCCGCGGCCTTGGCGGCAACCGCGTGCGCATCCAGACCGACGGCATCGTGGTGTCGGATGCCTTCAGCATCGGCAGCTTCTCCAATGCCAACCGCAATTTCGTCGACCTCGACACGCTCAAGCGCGTGGAAGTCGTGCGCGGACCGACCAGTTCGCTGTACGGCTCGGATGCGCTGGGCGGCATCGTCTCCTTCATCACCAGGGACCCCGAGGACTACCTCGACGACGACAAGCGCGCCTACTTCGGTTTCAAGCTGGGTGTCGAAACCGACTGGAACGGCCTGTCCGGCGGCGCCACGGCCGCGTTCGGCGGCGAGCGCTGGTCGGGGATGGTGGCCGTCAGCCATCGACAAGGGCGCGAAACGGAAAACCAGGGCGAGGTGGGCGGCACCGGCAGTGCGCGCACCCAACCCAATCCGCAATCGCGCAGCGGCCGCAGCGTGCTGTCGAAACTGGTGTTCGCGCCTTCGCAGTCGCAGCGCTTCCGGTTGACGCTGGAAGGCAACGAGGACGATGCCGATACCGACATGCTCACCTCGCAGGGTTTCCAGGCCCTGACCGGTGCCACCAACACGCGTGTGGCTGCGCGCGACCACCAGCGGCGCACGCGGTTGTCGTTCGGGCACGAGGTCGACGCCATCGCGGGCGGGTTCGTCGATGCACTCGACTGGCAGGTCTACCGCCAGCAGAGCGAGACCACGCAGTACACCGTCGAGGAGCGCACGCTACCGGCGCCGACGCTGCGCGACATCCGCGAGCGCAGCTTCGATTTCGAACAGACCATCACCGGGCTGCAGGCGAACTTCCGCAAGTCGCTCGGCGACGGCAGCACCACGCACAACCTGGCCTGGGGCCTGGACGTGTCGCGCACCGAGACCGAGCAACGGCGCGATGGCCTGCGTACCTTCCCGCTGACTGGCGTGCAGACCCCGGTGATGCTGCCGGACGTCTTCCCCGTGCGTGACTTCCCGGTCAGCCGCACCACCAACGCGGCGCTTTACCTGCAGGACGAGATCGGCTTCGCCGGTGGCACGTTCCGCCTGGTGCCCGCGGTACGCGTGGACTACTACAAACTCGATCCGCGGCTCGACGCGATTTTCGCCGAGGACAACCCCGGCGTGGACCTGGCCGGCATCACCGAGACCAGCGTGTCGCCCAAGCTCGGCGCGGTGTGGCATTTCGCCGGCGACTGGTCGCTGTACGGCGGCTACGCGCGTGGCTTCCGCTCGCCGCCGTACGCCGACGTCAACATCGGTTTCACCAACGTGATGTTCGGCTACACCGCCATCGCCAACCCGGACCTGAAGCCCGAGACCAGCGACGGTTTCGAGCTGGGCCTGCGCTACAGCGGCCCGGCGGTGCATGCCAGCCTGGCCGGGTACCACAACCGCTACGACGACTTCATCGAATCGTTCCGCTTCATCGGGTTCAACGATGACGGCCTGATGGTGTACCAGTCGCAGAACGTGGCCGAGGCGCGCATTTATGGCGCGGAACTGAAGGCGGGCGTCGACCTGGGCGCGTTGTCCGGCGCCTGGCAGGGCTGGTCGCTGCGTGGTGCCGCGGCCTGGTCGCGCGGCGAGGACCGCACCGCGGGCGAGCCGCTGGAGTCGGTGGACCCGCTGACCGCCGCGCTCGGCATCGCCTACGCCAACGACACCTGGGGCGCGGAACTGGCCGGCCGCTTCGTCGGTCGTCGCGACCGCTTGCCTACAGCGCCCGAAGGCACGACGTATTTCGAATCGCCGGGATACGGCGCCATCGATCTGTACGCGCACTGGACGTTCGCGCCCGGCGCCAGGGTCAACGTCGGCGTGTTCAACCTCACCGATCGCAAGTACTGGGCCTCGGGCGCGGTCCCGCTGGTCGGCAGCAACAGCGCCACCGTCGATCGCTACACCGCGCCCGGGCGCAACTTCGGCGCCAGCCTCGCGATCGACTGGTAGCGCCGGGAGTGCCGATGCCACGCCTGTCGATGCCGTCGTCGCATGCCGGTGGTGCGATGTGCGCCACGGGGTTGCCGTCGCCGCTGCAACTGGCGGCGCTGGGCACGGTGCTGTGCCTGTATCGCGCGCGTTCCGGCGGCGAACTCGGCGGATGGCTGCGTGCGATGCAGGCGGAGTCCTCGGCCACGCTGGACAGCGATGGCATGCGCGAAGCCCTCGTGTTCCGCGATGCGACGGGTGCCTGCTGCTGGCAGCTGTTCCTGCTGCCGGACAGCGATTTCCTGGCCTGGGAGTCGCTGTCGAAGCGGTTGCCTGAGCAAGCGATTGCGTCGTCGTCGCGCGCAGGACTGGCCGAACGGATGTGGCTGCGCCTGGCCGGCCACGCCCGCGATGGCGACTGGCAGGCCAGCGTACTGCGCCTGCAGGCCAGGGGCAGTGGCGATGGGCCATTGCTGGCGGCCACCCTGGCCGCGGTCTCGCCACAGGGTGCGGCCGCCGCACGCGCCATCGCCCGCAGCCAGCACGCAAATCTCGACGCCCTTCGCGATGACTGCTGTTGCGCCCGCGCGGCCCGTGCCGCGCATCGCGACGCAGCGCATCGGCACGACACCTTTCCTCCCCTCGTCAGGCTCCACGGGCCCGACACCGAATGACATGAAGGATGCACGCATGAACACGCAAGCCCGGTTCCTCCTGCCGCTGCTGGCCAGCCTCGCGCTGCCCGCGCTGGCGCAACCCGCCTACACGGACGTCGCCGATCCCGATGCCGACCGCAAGGCCATCCTCGCCATGCAGGGCGAATACACCGTCGATTTCGCCTTCGATGAAACCGTACTGCTGGCACCGGGCTACGAACGCGCGGCACCGCAGCGCAGCGGTGGCGACGAAGTGGTCATCGTGCTCGAGGACAGCCCGACGAAGATCGTGCTGCAGCACATCCTGGTGCACCAGCCGACCGGCCACGTCACCAAGCACTGGCGGCAGGACTGGATCTACGAGGCGCCGCAACGCTGGGAGTTCGCCTCCGACCAGACCTGGCGCGTGCGCGACATCCCCGCCGACAGGACCCGCGGCGCGTGGACGCAGTGCGTCTACGAAGTCAGCGACGCGCCGCGCTACTGCGGCACCGGCAGGTGGAACCACCGCTACGGCGCTTCGACCTGGACGTCGGACCGCACCTGGCGACCACTGCCACGGCGCGAATACACCAAGCGTAGCGACTACAACGCGATGAACGTCGAGAACCGCCACACCATCACCCCGGCGGGCTGGACGCACGAGCAGGACAACACCAAGACCGTGCGCCGTGCCGACGGCAGCACCGAACGCACGCTGGCGCGCGAGACCGGCTTCAACGACTACATCCGCACCACCGAACTCGACTTCAAGCCGGCCTACGCGTACTGGGAAGCGACGCAGGGCTACTGGGCCAGGGTGCGCGCGCGCTGGGATGGCTTCCTCATGCAGCCGCCGGGCCTGCACCTGAAGACCGAGGTCGACGGGATGGCGATGATCACCCCGCTGTTCACCCAGGCATCGGCCGTGCAGGCAGGCACGCGGGTGTCGGATGCGGACATCGACCGGGTCTTCGCCGAGTGGGTCGAGCCTGCGCCAGCGCAGTAGGCGGCGCGATACCCTTGTTCCACGCACCCTGTCGCTTGCACCGGAAGCCGGATACATGAAACCGCACTTGAAACTTGTCGCGTCCACAATGGCGCTGGCTGTTCTGGTGGCATGCCAGCCAACCGGGACGTCCGGACCAGGCGCAGCCGCAGGTGCCAGCGCTGAAGCGTCCGCCGCGGTACCTGGGCCAGCTCCGGTCACCGTGGATGCGTCGGAAGGCGTGGACGGTTACGTGGCACGCGCGACGGCGTTGCGTGATGCGCTGTCGCCGGGCGCCGACGTGGCAACGCTGCGCCACGATGCCGAAGCACTGATGGAACTGGGCGCGACCCTGGTACCGGCCTTCGTCGAACGGCACCCGCATTGCGAGGGGTACCTTGCCGCTGCGCTGCAGGTGCGCGGCACGTGGCCCTCGCTGGACCTTGCGACGATCGAACGCGACTACCATCACGACGGCGTGCTGCCCCAGGTCGCGGATTCCGGCGTCTGCTACCACATGAAGGACCTGGTGACCCACCCGGCCACGGTGCTGGTGCTGCTGAAGGACGCCCGGCCCGACCATGCGAAAGCACGGCACGAGATCGATGAGGTCATCGAGCACGCAGGGTTCGTGGCGCGCAGCACGCAGCCGTAGGTGCGGCCACGACAGCGCGGCTCAGCACCCGTGTTGCCGGTTCGCAGGGAGGCATCAGGGAGCGGGCAGCCACGCCCGCGGGGTTACGGCGCGGGTTGCAACATCACTCGCGTGCTGATCGCCACCTCGTTCGGGATCAACGAGGTGTCGGACCAGTCGCCGCCACCCACGCCGAAGTCGAGTCGCTTCACGGTGGCTTTGCCGGACAGCACGGGACGGGCGCCAGGGGTCCAGGTGAAGGCGAGGGTGACCGGCTTCTTGACGCCACGCAGCTCCAGCGTGCCGTCGGCCGCGTACTCATTGCCGCCGAGGGCGCGGAAGCCGGTCGCGGTGTAGCGGGCCTGCGCGAAGCGGGTGAGGTTGAAGAAGTCCGCGGTGGCCAGCGTGCTGTCGCGGTCGGGATTGCCCGTGCGCGTCCCGGCCAGGTCGATGGTGACGTCGAGCTTCGACGCAGCCAGGTCCGCGGGATCGAAACTGACCCGGGTCGAGAACCCGCCGAACTGCCCGGTGAACACCTCGCCCTCGTACTGGGCGGCGAACACCAGCGACGATCCAGGGGCCTGCACGTAGTCGGCCGCACGAGCCGGCGCGGCGGCGAAGGCGGCGACCAGGGCCGCGGCGGTCAGGGCGGGTGAGGAAAGCAGCTTGGTCATGTGGGTCCCGGTTCGGTGGTCCGCTGCAGCAGGGTGGCGCAGCGCGTGATGGGGAAGTGGGCTTACCTGCGGCGCGGCAGCATGCGTTGCAGCGTGGCGTCGCGACGGAACAGGTGATGGTAGAGGGCGGCACCTGCATGCAGCGCCACCAGTGCGACCAGCAGCAGGAACAGGAGTTCATGCGCGGCATGCGCGCGCTGCGCGATCCATTCATGGGGACCGACCAGTTTCGGCACCTCGACCAGGCCGAACCAGCGGAACGGTCGCAGGCCGCTGGCCGAGTCGTACAGCCAGCCCGACAGCGGCATGGCGATGGCGATTGCGTACAGCGCCCAATGGGTCACGCTGGCCGTGCGCGCCTGCCATGTCGGCGTGCCGGGGACCGGATCCGGTGCGCCGGCATACAGGCGCCAGCCGAGTCGCAGCAACATCAGCGCGAATATCGTGATGCCGATCGACTTGTGCGCGGTATAGACCCAGAAGTACTTCGGCGAGCGCGGCAGCTCGCCCATCACCAGGCCGATCACCGCCACTGCGAGCAGCAGCAACACGATCAGCCAGTGCAGCGACTTGCTGACGCCGCCCCAGCGGTCGCGTGGATTCTTCAGGCTCATGGTGTGTCGTCCGCGTCGTCCTCGTCGGCAGGGGTGGCGGCAGCTTCGTCTGCTGCTGCCGTGTCTGCTTCAACCACGTCGCCTGTCGATGCCGTGTCCGCGGCGACCGACGCCGCATCGCCGCGCGCAAGCGTGGCTTCCGCCTCGATCCGCAGCTCCACCTCATCGCCGATCATCGAACGCCACGCATCGATGCCGAAGTCGCTGCGGCGCAGCGTGGTGGTGGCGGAGAAACCCGCCGTGCGCCGGAACGGCGGCATCGGATGCCGCTTCACTGCATTGATGGTGGTCTCCAGCGCGACCTCGCGGGCCACGCCGCGCAGCGTCAGCTGGCCATGGACGACCGCACGCTGCCCGTCCAGGACTTCGACCCGGCTGGAGACGAAACGTGCCTCCGGATGGCGCTCCGCATCCAGCAGGTTGCGGGCCAGCGTGGCGGCATTCCACCTTGCGTCCCCCAGTTCCAGCGAGGCCACCGGGATGCGTACGTCCAGCCGCGCGCTGGCCAGGTCCCGTGGATCGAAATGGATCACGCCGTCCACGCCCGAGAACGTGCCCAGGGATTTCGAGAAGCCGGCATGGTCCACGGCGAACACGACGCGGGTATGCACCGGGTCGATCGACCAGGCACGCACCTGCGCCTGCGCGAACGGTATCGCCGCCAGCAGCAGGGTGGCGATCAGCAGGATCGGCGATGTGCGGGGTCGGGGCATGCGCGGCACCGGAGACGTGGCCTGGGCCCGATTCTAGGCGCAGCGGCGTGGACATGCCGGCGACGCCCGCACTTGCGCGCGCAACGCTGCGTTGCGAGCATCCGGTGACGGATCGGGGAAAGGGGGCGCTGGATGCTGCGGGTCGGACTGCTGTTGCTGCTGCTCGCCGTCGGCCCCGCCTGGGGCTGGGACGACCCTGCCACCGTGCCGCAGCCGCGCCAGTTCAGCGTGTTCGACGGCCTGCCGTCCAATCGCATCAATGCCATCGCCGAGGATGCCCAGGGCTACCTGTGGATCGGCACGCGCGACGGCCTGGCGCGCTATGACGGCGTCGGTTTCCGCATCTGGCGCGTGGGCGATGGCCTGCGCGACAACTTCGTCTGGAGCCTGCATGTCGATGCGCAGGACCGGCTCTGGATCGGCACGCGCAATGCCGGGCTGGCCGTGCTGGAGGCCGATCGGGCCAGCTTCCGGCATTTCGACCTCGAGTCGCATCCCGAGATGGGCAGCAACACCGTGTGGATGGTGGCGTCCACGCCGGATGGCATGGTCTGGGTGGGCACCGGCGATGCCGGGTTGGTTCGCATCGATGCAGAAGGCCGACTGCGACGATTCGTTCCCGAACCCGGCAACGTGCGCAGCGTGCCGGCGCTGGGCATCACCGGGCTGCGCGTCGATGGCGAAGGCCGGCTCTGGGTGGCGACCCGCGACAATGGCATGGCGTGGTGGACCGGGCGCGATTTCGAGCGCGTCGCGGCGCCCCTGGCCGGTCGTTCGGTGGACCTGCTGACGTTCGATCGCGCAGGCAAGGCATGGATCAGCATGCCTGGCGAAGGCTTCGTCATGGCGCCGGGCGGGGAATTCGCGCCGATGCCGTGGCGCGATCCGCTGGCCGGCGCGCCGGCGCTGGGCATGCTGCTGGAGGACGCGCAGGGCGCGCATTGGCTGGATACGCGCAGCGGCATGGCGCGCGAAGCCGGCGGGCGCGTGCAGGACGTGCCGCTGTACAGCCACGCCAGCCGCGGGCGGGTCCGGCCGGCGTGGTCGTCGGCGCTGGAAGACCGCGAAGGCGGGCTGTGGTTCGCCAGCCTCGACTACGGGCTGTGGCATGTGCCGGCCAACTGGCGCAACTTCACCGTGCTGGCGCGTCGCGATGGCGATCCCGGCTCGTTGGCGAACGCCTACGTGCACGGCGTGGCCAGCGCGCGCGACGGTGGCCTGTGGCTGGTCGGCTCCGGCGGCGTGCTGGACTGGCTGGACCCGCGCAACGGCGAGGTTCGCCATCGCCAGCGCGCCGTGTGCGGCGACCTGATCGCGACCGGTGTGCACGAGGGCCGCGACGGCGTGGTCTGGGTGGGCTGCCGCGGACACCTCGCGCGCTACGACCCCCGCAGCGGCGAGATGAAGCGCTGGTCGCGCAATGCGGCGGTCGATCCGGCGCCCGCCAACGCGACCTTCCAGTTCCTCGAGCGCAGCGACGGCACGCTGTGGCTGAGTGATGACGCCGGCGTGCAGTGGCGCGACCGCGATGGGCGCGTACTCGCGAACCTGCGCGCGGGCGACGAGGGCGGCTTGCCGCAGGCAACGGTCATCACCCAGATGTCGCGCGGACCGGAAGGCGGAATCTGGCTGGCGACCAGCCAGGGCTTGTGGCGCTGGGACGAGGCCAGCCGCCATTTCTCGCCCGTGCCGGGATCTCCGGAGGGCTACCTGCGCGGCTTCTCGATCGCCAACGACGGCACCGTGTGGACGGCGAGCATGGGCAAGCTGTCGGCCTGGCGCTGGGTCGGCGCGACACTGGCCCATGTGGAAACGATCGGGGCCGCCGAAGGCATGCCGATGCTGGTCCCCAGTGGCGTGGCCGTCGACGGCAGTGGCACGCTCTGGCTGCCCACCGTGCGTGGCCTGATCCGCTACGAACCCGAAGAACGGCGCCTGCGCGTGTATGGCGTGCGCGACGGCCTGCCCAGCCAGGAGTTCAGCGACACCCCGATCCACGTGCTGCCGATGGGCATGCTGGCGATGGGGACCGCCGATGGCCTGCTGCTGTTCCACCCGCAGCAGGTGCAGGCGGTGGATCGACTGCCGCCGCTGGCGATCGAGTCGGTGGATGTACGTCGTGGCGATGCGCGGATCGACCTGCCACGGCAGGGCACGGTGACCCTGCAGCATGGCGACCGCGACCTGCGCGTGGTGCTGCGGCTGCTGTCGTTCACGGATGCGCATGCGCACCACTACCGCTTCCGGCTGGGTGGCCACGACGAGGGCTGGGTGGAAGCCGCCGGCGGCGAACGCGTGTTCTCGCAACTGGGCGCAGGCGACTACCGGCTGGACGTGCAGGCGCGTACCGCCGACAGTGACTGGACGCCGGTGCAGTCGCTGCAACTGCACATGCAGCGACCCTGGTGGGCCACGCGCCCGGCGTTGGCCGTGTTCGCCGCCTGCCTGGCGCTGCTGGCCTGGCTGGTGGCGCTGTCGTATCGCAATCGATTGCGTCGTCGCAACGAGTGGCAGCTGGCAGAGCACAAGCGCGAGGTCGCCGAACAGGCGTCGTTGGCCAAGACCCGGTTCCTCGCCACCCTGGGGCACGAGGTGCGTACGCCGATGACCGGCGTGCTGGGCATGAGCGAACTGCTGCAGGCGACCCCGCTGGACACGCGCCAGCGTGGCTACGTCGACGCCATCCGCCGTGCAGGCGAGCACCTGATGCGGCTGGTCAACGATGCGCTGGACCTGGCGCGGATCGAGGCAGACAAGCTGCAGCTCGATCCGCAGCCGTTCGACCTGCACGCCCTGGTCGACGAAGTGGTGGCCCTGTGCGAGCCGGCGGCGCAACGCCGCGGCCTGGCGTTCCGCAGCGATATCGACGACGACGTGCCGCGCTGGCTGCTGGGCGATGCCATGCGCGTGCGCCAGATCCTGCTCAACCTGCTGGGCAACGCCAACAAGTTCACCGAGGAGGGCAGCGTGGAACTGCACGTCGGCGCGCTGTCGCCGGTGGGCATCCGCCTGACCGTCAGCGACACCGGGCCGGGGCTGAACG
This sequence comes from Luteimonas aestuarii, assembly GCF_004357985.1. Lineage (GTDB taxonomy): Bacteria > Pseudomonadota > Gammaproteobacteria > Xanthomonadales > Xanthomonadaceae > Luteimonas > Luteimonas aestuarii. The sequence continues at coordinate 360,731 of NZ_SMTF01000002.1, forward strand.
ACGAGCAGAAGCAGCGGCTGTTCCGTCGCTTCGAACAGGCCGAGGGTGCACGCACCACCACGCGCTATGGTGGCAGCGGGTTGGGCCTGGCGATCTGCCAGGAACTGGCGGCGGCGATGGACGGGCGCATCGAGGTGGACAGCGCGCCGGGCGAGGGCACGAGTTTCGTCGTGGACCTTCGGCTTCCGAAGGCCGAGCCGGTGGCCGATGCCGCATCGACCCCCGCGACGGATGTCGCGGCCGACGGTTTGCAGCTTTTGCTGGTGGAGGATGACGCCACCGTGGCCGAAGTGGTTGCAGGGCTGCTGGAAGCGCGCGGCCATCGCGTGGTGCGCGCGGCGAATGGCCTGAACGCGCTGGCCGAAGCGGCGACCGGTGCTTTCGAGCTGGCCTTGCTGGATCTGGACCTGCCCGGGATCGACGGACTGACACTCGCGCGCATGCTGCGCGAGCAGGGTTTCGCGCGACCGATCATCGCAGTCACCGCCCGCGCCGACGCGGAGGCCGAACCGCTGGCGCGGGAGGCGGGCTTCGATGGCTTCCTGCGCAAGCCGTTGACCGGCGCGATGCTCGCGGAGGCGATCGAGGCGGCATTGGCAGAACCCGCTTCCATCCAGCGGCGCACCGACGAAGCCAGGTGACGGGCGTCGTCACCGGCGCTGGGTCCCGTCCAACGAGAATTGCGGCGCGAGCGCATCCAGGCGCGCACGACCCGCCGGGACAATCAGCGCGCGCTGTACGCGTGCACCTCGTCGACCAGCACGCCCACGTGCTCGGGATCCATGTCGGGCGACATGCCGTGGCCGAGGTTGAAGACGTGGCCGTCGCGCGAGCCATTGTTGCCGTCGCGATAGCTGTCGAGCGCATGGCGCACCTGGCGGCGGATGGCATCCGGTGAGCCGTAGAGCGTCGCCGGATCGAGGTTGCCCTGCAGCGCGACCTGGCCGCCGGTGCGGCGCGCGGCCTCGCCCAGTTCGACCAGCCAGTCGACGCCCACGCCCTCGGCGCCACTGGCGGCGAGGTCTTCGAGGTAGGCGGCATTGCCCTTGCCGAACAGGATCAGCGGCGTGCGTTCCGCGTCGTCGCCACGTTCGAGTCCATGCGCGATGCGCTGCAGGTAGGGCAGCGAGAACTCGCGGTACATCGCCGGGCTGAGCACGCCGCCCCAGGTATCGAATACCTGCAGCGCCTGCGCGCCGGCCGCGCGCTGCGCGGACAGGTAGGCGATGACGGCATCGGTATTGACCGACAGCAAGCGGTGCAAGGTGGCCGGGTCGTTGTGCGCCAGCGCCTTGATGCGCGCGAAGTCCTTGCTGCCGCCGCCCTCGACCATGTAGCAGGCCAAGGTCCACGGGCTGCCGGAGAAACCGATCAGCGGCACCTTGCCGTCAAGCTCGCGACGGATCACCCGCACCGCGTCCATCACGTAGCGCAGTTCGGTTTCCATGTCCGGCACCGACAGCTTCGCGGCGACTTCCGCGCTGCGCACGGTGCGTTCGAACTTCGGGCCTTCGCCCTCGACGAAATACAGCCCCAGGCCCATCGCGTCGGGAATGGTGAGGATGTCGGAGAACAGGATCGCGGCATCCAGGTCGAAGCGGCGCAGCGGCTGCAGCGTCACTTCGCAGGCGAGGTCCGGGTTCTTGGCCATCGCCAGGAAGCTGCCGGCCTGCTTGCGCGTGGCGCGATACTCCGGCAGGTAGCGGCCGGCCTGGCGCATCAGCCAGACGGGCGTGCGGTCCACGGGCTCGCGGCGCAGGGCGCGCAGGAATCTGTCGTTTTTCAGGGCAGTCATCAGGTCGGCATCACTTCGGTACGGTCACCACAGGCGTGGATCGGGAAATCTGGAATGGCGCGGCGCCATCCATGGCCAGGCGCTCAGTGATGCATGAACTGCCGATCGGGTAGTTCATCGGCGCGCCACTTCGCCCTCGGCGTACATCAGCTGGAACCCGCGTCGCAGCTGCGTGTCGCGGGTGTGCTCCAGCGCCGCCAGCGCGCTGGCGTGGTCGAGGAACTGCTCGCGGCGCAGCGTGCTGCGGCCACCGGTCTGGCCGGTTTCGCGCAGCAGCGTCCATCCCCCCAGCAGGTCGGGCTGCAGGGTGAGCTGGACGAAGCGCGGGGGTTCGCGGCCGTCGGGGCGTTGTTGCAGGAGCAGGCGCATGGGCCGCGTATTGTACGGGTCGCCCCGTGGTCGCGGGTCAGCCGCGCAGGACGGCCAGCACAGCGTCCTCGGGCACGCCAGGCAGCACCTTCGCGCGGCCGATGCCATCCCAGACGATGAATCGCAGCCCGTCGGCCTGCGCCTTCTTGTCCAGGCGCATGTGCGCCAACATTGCCTGCGGGTCCAGCCCGGCGGGCAGGTCGACCGGCAGCTCCAGCCGCGACAGCAGCGTGCGCAGCCGCGTGGTGTCGTCCGCGTGCGACAGGCCCAGGCGCTCGGACAGGCGCGCGGCCAGCACCATGCCCACCGCAACTGCCTCGCCGTGGTTCAGCCCGCCGTAGCCCTGCTCGGTTTCCAGTGCATGGCCGAAGGTATGGCCGAGGTTGAGCAGGGCGCGCTCGCCATGCTCGAACGGGTCGCGTTCGACGATCGCCGCCTTGTGTTCGCAGCTGCGCGCGATGGCTTCTGCAAGCGCGTCGTTGTCCATCGCCAGCAGCGCCTCGGCATGCGCATCGATCCAGTCGAGGAAGGGCGCATCGCCGATCGCGCCGTACTTCACCACTTCCGCCAGCCCGGCGCGCAGCTCGCGCGGCGGCAGCGTGCGCAGCGTCGAGGTGTCGGCCAGCACCGCACGTGGCGGGTGGAACGCGCCCACCAGGTTCTTGCCCTGCGGCAGGTCCACCGCGGTCTTGCCGCCGACCGAGGAATCGACCATCGCCAACAGGGTGGTGGGCAGTTGCACGCAATCGATGCCGCGCATCCAGCAGGCTGCGGCGAAGCCGGACAGGTCGCCCACCACGCCGCCGCCCAGCGCAAACAACGTGGCGTCCCGGCGCATGCCGGCGCGGGCGAGTGCGTCGATGACCCGGGCGAAGTTGTCGAGCGTCTTTTCCTCCTCGCCCGGCGCCATCACGTATTGCCCGACGCGCAGGTCGGGGCGTTCGCTGCGCAGCGCGTCGATGACGCGTGCCGCGTAGAGCGGCGCGACGTTGCCGTCGCTGACGATGAAGGCGTCGCGCCCACGCAGCACGGCGGCCAGCGTGGCGCCGTCGTCCAGCAGGCCCGGCCCGATGGCGATGCGGTACGGCTGCGCGCCGCCCACCTCGACCTGGCGCATCGCGCCACTCATGCCTGCGCCCGCGGCGTGCCGGCGCTGGCGCGCGACCACTGCTGCGCCAGCAGCCGCCCCAGCGTCGCGCAGGCGTCGCCGGGCGACAGCGCGTCGGTGTCCAGCCGCAGGTCCGCGACTTCGGCGTACAGCGGCGCGCGCGCCTCGGCCAGCTGGCGCAACACGCGTTCGCGGTCCTGGGTGGCCAGCAGTGGCCGTGTCCGGTCGCGCGCCAGGCGCGACAGCTGCCGCGGCACGCCCACGTGCAAGTGCACGACGAAGCCGCGTTCGCGCATCCGCGTGCGGTTGCCGGCATCGAGCACCGCGCCACCACCCGTGGCGATGACCTGCGCCTCGCCACCCAGCAGGTCGGCCAGCGTGTCGCGTTCGCGTGCCCGGAAGCCGGTTTCGCCCTCGCATTCGAAGATCGTGGTGACGTTCGCACCCGTGCGCTTCTCGATCTCACGGTCGGCGTCGATGAACGCCAGCCCGAAGCGTCCGGCGATGCGGCGGCCGATGGACGATTTGCCGGCGCCCATGGGGCCGACCAGCACGAGGTTGGGCGCGGTTTTCATGCCGGAATGCTAGCAGGCGTCGCGTGGGGTTAACGGCCGTCGTGCGAGGCTTTTCGTTTCAACCGCAACGACAATCAGAAGGGAGCCCGCCATGTCCGTCGCCAAGGTCATCGAGATCAACGCCTCGTCGAAGTCCAGCGTCGAGGATGCCGTCAAGTCCGGCCTGAAGAAGACCGCGGAAACCGTCAAGAACATCCAGGGGGCCTGGGTCAACGAGGTCAAGGCCGTCACTACCGCCGACGGTGATGTCACCGAGTGGCGCGTGAACATGCGGGTGACGTTCGTCGTCGATTGACGTGCCTGGCAAGGGTGGGTGTCACCGCTCCGCGGTGGCGGAGGTGAACACTGCCTTCGGCGGCTCCGCGCCAGCCTGCTGGTCGACCTCCACATTGTGCGGGTTCGAAAGCAGGGCACCCAGGGCGCTGGCCACGAGGTGGCTGTCGCCGAATCGTGCACGCAGTCCGTGCTCGGCATCGCGGATGCGCTGCAATCCGCCTTCGTGCTCGCCGCAGCGCAGTTCGATTTCGCCCAGCCTGCCTGCCGCGACGAGCGTCGCCTGCATGTCTTCTCCGTAGTCCATGGACATGCGTTCGTACGCGCCACGAGCCATCGGCAACGCAGTCGTGCACTCGCCGATGGCGGCATGCAGGCTGGCGACCATCGAGCGCTGGACCAGGGTGAGGTAGTTGTCGCGGCCGAGGTAGGTTGCGCTTGCTTCCAGCGCTTCCAGCGCCAGCGGCAACGCCCGGGCAGGCTCTCCGACGTCATGCAGTGCCTGCGCGGTCGCGGATTGCAGCAAGGCCACGCTCACTTCGCCGATGCGCCTGCGGGCAAGCAGGGGATCGGCCTCCGTGGCGCGTACCCACGCCAGGGACTCACCCGCTTTTCCGGCTTGCCGCAAGGCATCGGCGATGTTGATGCGGATGAAGGCGGCAAGCCCGGCATCGTCTGGCGCGATCTCGCGCTGCAGCTGGTCCGCGTGCCGCAAGGCACGCAATGCCGGTTCCACCTGCATCCTGCGCAAATGGTAGACGCCGCGCTCCAGCGACGCCTGCATGGCCAGCGGATTGGCGTGCTGCAGGCGCGCGCCGGCCAGCCGGTCGGTTTCGTCCAGCAGTGCGCCGGCTTCGGCGAAGGCTTGCGCGGTCTGCAAATAGGACAGCGTGCGCACCAGGGCGTAGCGAGTGGCGAGCGTGAGTTCGTGGTGCTCGCCGAAGGCCTGGGTGTAGCCGTGCACGGCCGTGCGGTACTCCACCACGCCACGCGCGGCGTCACCCAGGTTGCGCCAGGAGCGCCCCAGCAGGGTGTGGATGTCGCCACGCACTTCGGGATCCTGCGGAAGGCTATGGTCGCGGGACGATGCGTACTCCAGCATGTCGCGGATGGTTGCGTCGTTGCCGTGGCCGCTGTTGCCGGTGCTGATGGTGCCGAGTGCATGGTCGAGGAAACGTACCACCGCTTCGGCGCGCGCGGCCTGCTGCTGGGCGACGTGCCGTTGCCGCTCGCTGTGCCACCACAGCAGGCTGGTGCACGTGACGCCCAGGCACAGCACGACCATCGCGGCGATGATCCAGGGCCGTCGCGCACGGCTGCGTTCGAGCGTCCGTTGGAGGCGCTCGGCGGCGCGTGCCTCGGCCTCGTCGCGAGTGCGCGCAGCATGCCGCTGTGGCAGGTTGCGCAAGCGCGTGGCGAGCTCCGCGGCATCGGCGAGGCGGCGCGCGGGGTCGCTGTCGGTGGCTGCGGCGATGTCGCTGCACAGGAGCGGGTCTTCGATGTCGCGCTCCCAGCCGGGTGCCATCGGCCGGCGCAGGTCGCCGACCAGCCACTGGTAAAGGATCACGCCGAGCGCGTACAGGTCGCTGCGCACGGTCGGCGATCGCCCGGTGACAAGTTCGGGCGCCATGTACAGCGGCGTGCCGGAACCCGCGTCGCCGGCAGGGTCGATGGTCATGCCCAGCCGCGTGATGCCCAGCGCTTCCAGTCGTTCGGGCTGCAGCAGGCGGCTGTTGCCGAAGTCGGTCAGCCGGGGCTGCCAGCGCTCGCCGCGCGACGCAACCAGCAGGTTGGCCGGCTTCAGGTCCTTGTGAAGCACGCCCACGCCGTGCGCGGCCGCCACCGCATCGGCGATCCGGGCAAAGAACGCGATCCTGTCGGCCCGGTCCATCCTGGCGAGGCGGTCGTCCTCCGCGGCCCATTCGGGTAGCGATTGGCCGCCGTACTCGCATTCGAGGAAGAACGGTGCGGATTCGAAGTTCCAGTCGAGCACGCGGACGATGTCGTCGCGTTCGCCGAGTGTGTCGCGCAACACGCGCGACATGGTGGCTTCGCGCTTGATGGCGGACAGATGTTCGCCGTCGAGACTGAACTTGAATACGCGACGCTCGTGGCTGCGTGGATGCCGGGCCAGCCAGACCTCGCTGCCGAGGGTCTGGCCGAGCGCACGTTCGAGCACGAAATGTTCGCGGCCCGGCACCGGCTGGCCGGCCTCGAACTGCAGCACGCTGCCGGCCCGCTGGCCGACGGCGATGCGTTCCACGGCGCCATCGAAGCGGTAGCCGATGCGCGGCACGGTGGTGATGCGGTGTTCGCCCCCGGCATCGAGGGCCTTGCGCAGCTTGCCGATGGCGGTGGCCAGGACGTGGTCCACGGTGACGCGTCCGGCCCAGACGGTGTCGAACAGTTCTTCCTTGGTCACCACCTCGCCGGCATGGCGGAGCAGCAGCGCCAGCACCTGCAACGGCTTGTGTTCGATCTCGACCGCCAGCCCCGCGACGCGCAGTTCATGGCGGGCTTCGTCGAATTCGACCGCGTCGAAGCGCCAGCGGTACAGGCGCGGGTCGCGCGTGGCGGGCAGTCCGGGGAGCATGGCCGGATCATACCCGCGCAACCACGTGCGGAAGTCCGGATGGAACGATGCCGGGCGTATGCGTGCGGCGGCTTGAAGGTTCCTTGAAGCGGACGTGAGGACGCACGAACGCGCTGCGGCCAGGATCGCCTGCCAATGGCCATCGGGATGGGGGTTGCATGCGATCGGGGTATTGCGGGGTTGCGATGGCGTGCGGCGTGCTGCTGGCCGCGTGCGGAGGCCCGGAGCCTGCCGGAGACGGCGCCGCCGCGCCCGTGGCGGACATGCCGGCCCGCGCAGGCGAGGTCTGGGCCATCGCCGACGGGGGCGTGGCAGACGCCCCGTCGCCGGCCGCGGTGGCGGCCTTCGTCGAAGGCCTGCACGCCTTCGTGCTGGATGGCGAGCGCTTGCATGCCGGCAGCGTCCGCCACGACGGTGCCCGCCAGGACGACGGCAGTCTGCTGTTCCTTCTCCCGGGCGGGCTGCAGGCGCGTCTGGTGCGCGACGGCGACGGCCTGCTGCTGCATCTGGGCGAGGGCGACCCGGTGCGCCTGCAGCGGCGTGCCGGCGACGGGGAGGGTGTGCCATGAACCGGACGATGCGCGCGATGTTGCTGGCGTTGCTGGTGGCGGCGTCGATGGTGCCGGCGACTGCTGGCGACGACGTCGGCTTCGACGAACAGCGCATCGCCTTCACCTGGCACCGTGCGACCGGCGAGCCGCTGGACCTGCGCGAACTGGCCGAACGTTCGGAGATCGTCCAGCGCAGCAGCGGCTTCGACCGGCCCGACGCCATCGCCGCCGAACTGGCGCGGTTGCAAGGCCTGTTCGACGCGGCCGACGCCGCGACCGTGTTCACCCTCACCACCCGCGAGTACGTGGAGGAATACGACCACGTCCGCGGCGAATTCCCGGTACAGGGCCTGCAGCCGGGGCGCTATGTGTCCTTCGTGTATCCCGAGCGCGCCTCGCCGGTGCGCGAGTACCGGCTGGTGTTCACCGGCGCCGATGCCGCGCGTGCGATCCCGATGCCGGACAAGGAGCAGGCGCGCGTGTTCGATACGCGCCTGCGCCAGGCCCACCGCAGCCTGGAGCACCGCATGCGCTTTCGCGTAGTCGGCAAGGGCGACCCCGAAGGCATGGTGACGGGGGCGCGCGTGGTACGTGCGCAGTTGCTGGAATCCGTGCTGCTGGACCACGGCGGCGGCGTGGTGCATCGCACCGACCTGTCGATGCCTGCGGAGGCCTCTGCAACGGTGGCGACATTCGATCCTGTGCAGGCGGATGTCGCCGGCCTGCGCATCGGCATTCCTGCCGACGACCTGGCCCGCACCCTCGCGCGCCTGTACGGAGAACCGGTGCGCCACGATTTCAAGGCGCCCGACGGCAACGGGCTGGCAGGATGGCTGGGCGCCGAAACCGGCCGTTGCCATGCGCTGGCCGGCAGCCACGACCGCCGCCGCTTCGCGCCCGGCGTGACCTGCGTGCAGGCGTGGTACGACGCCGAGGGCATCGTCCGCCACCTGCGCGTGCAGCGGGTGTTCGGTTACCACCGCAGCCCGGACCTGTTCCGGCAGGCGCTGTTGCGCAAGTACGGGCCGGCGGCGCAGGGCGGCGGCGCCGGACGCAGCGGCGCGTCCTATGCCTGGGGCGAACCGGTGACCTTCCATCGCGACGCCGGCGAAGCGCCGCTGCAGCGGCATCCGCTGACCGCGCACTGGTCGCAGGAGAGCGGCTGGAGCGTTGCAGGCGGCACGGTACCGGTGCTGATGACCCTGGAACTGCTGGATGCGGCCTGGTTCGCCGCGCGCGGACGCTGACGTCCATCTGCCTGGACGATGAGGACATGTCGATGAAGAAGGCTTCGATGCGGTACGAGCCTGCCGGCTGGCTGCTGTTCTTCCTGCTGGCGTTCGCGGTGCCGGCAATGGCGCAGGACGATCCCTGCCAGGGCAAGGCGTTGTGCGAGAACCCCGGCCCGTTCGTGACCGAGATCGTGCAGGCCAGTCCCAGCATGCACGGCAACAACCATCACATCCGGGTCGTCGTCCGGGTCCGCAACACCGGTGCCGAGCCGCTGGTGCTGGGCTACGTGCAGAACTCGGGCGTGATGGAGGACGAGCTGGGCAACCGCTACATCGTCGATTGGCGCTACCGCGAACACGTCAGCGGCATCGGCCAGGTGACCCGCAACCAGGCCGATGCGCAGTTCGTGCTGGCGCCCGGCGCCGCGCGCAACTTCACCTTGGTCTACCAGCGCTACACCGGGCGCAGCCCGCAGATCGCGCGCAGCTACTCGCCGGCACTGACGCTGGCGCGGCTGCAGCCGCTGTCGCAGACCCAGGTGCGCACCGAATCCGAATACAGCCTCAACTTCTTCGGCATGGGGCTGGGGGGCGCACAGGCCGCCGATGCGCTGGGCCGCGGATTGCGTCGACTGCTGGACGGGAGCAAGCGATGAACGCTCGTGGCGGGACGAGGACGATGGTGGCGGCGGTGGCCTTGTCGCTGCTGGCCGCCTGCGGCGCGGGCATCACCGGCACCTGGGAGGACGAGATGGGCCTCAGCCGCCTGACCTTCCAGCGCGGCGGCAAGGTGGTGCAGTCGTCGATGCTGGCGGGCGTGGAGATGGAGATGTCGTACGAGGTGGACCGCGACACCATCCGCCTGCGCAATCCGGAAGCCGCCGGGACCGCCCTGGTGTTGACCCGCATCGACCAGGACACCCTGTCCGGCCCGATGGGCCTCCGCTTCCGGCGCACGGACTGAGCGGCGGCGCAGGCCGATCCCCGGCAACGACGACCAGACCATCCGACAAGAGGACCGAACCGATGCGAGACCTGCTGTTTTTCGATGCCATGGTGACGCCGAAGATCGTCACCCTGATCTACTGGCTGCTGCTGACCGCCTCCGCCGTGATGGGGCTGGTGCTGCTGTCCAAGGGATTCGGGATGATGAAGTATTCGGGCTTCGCCGGGTTTGGCATGGTGGTGGCCGCGCCGATCCTCGCGGCGGTGTCGGCGCTGTTGGCGCGGATCTACTGCGAGATCATGATCGTGCTGTTCAAGATGAACGAAGCCCTGCAGCACATCCGCAACAAGTGACGCCAATGGCGTTCGCGCGGCCTGCGCGCGACAACGTTCCGACCCGGAGATGAAGCCATGACTGCGTACCTGAAGACGACCGCACGCTGCGTCCTCGTCGGCGCCCTGCTCGCCGGGGCAGGCGCATGCGATGCGACCGGAGAGACATCGGCGCCTGCGGACGGAATCGAAGCGATCGAGGCGAAGGTCGTGGATGCGCTGCCGCTGCGCAGCGGCTACTACGTGAGCAGCGACACGCCATGCGCGCAGGCCTCCAATGCCACCCTGCACCTGATGCATGACGACGGGGAAGGCTATGGCGGCTTCACCACGCCGCCGTACTACTGCGCCTTCGTGCGGATCGAACAGGTCGGCCCCACCGGCTACCGGGTCGAGGAGGCCTGCGGCGACACCAATGGAGAAGGCGACGAACCGGCTGCCGCCGTGTCCCTGTACGACATCGTGAGCGACACGCACTATCGCGCAAGGCGGGAAGACGGCTGGAAGAGTGAATCGCGTCGTTGTCCGCGGCGGGAGTTGCCGGCGTTGTGGCGCGATTCCGGCCCCGGGGATTACGTGGAATGAGCTGCAGGGCATGCAGATCGGGCAGTGACCGCAGCTCAGGGCAGGTTTGGGATCGAATCGACACAGGAACGGGAGAACGATGATGGCGAAGCATGTTTTGCGCTGGGCACCGGCCTGCACGCTGCCGCTGCTGCTGGTGGCATGCGATGCGGCGGGGGAGGCGCAACCAGCGACCACCGCCGCTGCGATGCAAACCGCGCCTGATGCAGTGGAAGTCGTGGATACCCTGCCGTTGCGACGTGGCTTCTACGTCCGCAACGACGACACCTGCGCCGCGCCGTCGAATGCGACGCTGGCGCTGGTGCGACGCGACGGCATCACCAGCTGCGATTTCACCGCCATCCAACGGATCGGCGAATCGCGCTATCGCGTGCAGGAAACCTGCAAGGACCACCAGGGGCCGGCACCGTCGACCTACGAGTTGACGCAGGAATATGAAATCCTCGCCGAAGATCGCTACCGGGTGACCTACGAATACGGCGAGACGGTCGAGTTCGGGTTCTGCCCGCAGCAGAGCCTGCCGGAGCCGTGGAAGACCAACGACATCTCCGATCTCATCGACTAGCGTCGCTTGAAGTCATGGGCCTGCGTTCGGCGTCCAGCGCAACGACCAGGCTGGCCATCGCCGGCAGCGCGTTCAACGCCTGCCGGCTCACCCGTTCGTAGTGCTGCACGAAGCGTTCGACCTGCGCCCGGGTCATGCCCGTGCGCGATGGGTCGCGTGCCTGCAGCGATTGCTCCTGCTGCCAGCGCCAGTCGGGCACCACGTCGAAGCCGGGCGGCTGCAGGAACAACAGACGGTCGATGCGCGCCCACAACGCCGGGTAGTCGCGCGCCAGCGCGTCGTTGCACCAGCGCCGCCAGGTGCCGTCGGGGTCCTCGTCGCGTTCCACCGCGTTGAGCGGTTCGATCAACGCGTCCGCCTGCTGCGCGGGCGTGCCCAGGCACCAGCCTTCGAACACGACGAGGTGGTCGCCGCTGGTCTCGTGCCACTGCGCGTCGGGCAGGCGCCGGTCGGCCAGTTTGTCGAAGGCGGGCACGCGCACGGCATCGCCCGCGCACAGGCGGTCGAGCGTGGCGCAGGCAAGGGCGACATCATGCGTGCCCGGTGGGCCGCGGGTGGCGAGCAGCGGGTGGACGTCGCGCGCGAGTCGCAAGCGTTGCGGACGGTCGAGGTAGAAGTCGTCCAGCGATACCGCCATCGCCCGCAGGCCGTGGGATGCGGCGGCCTGCACAAGCTGCGCTGCCAGCGTGGACTTGCCGGTGCCCTGCAGGCCGGAAATGCCGAGGACGTGCGTATCGTGCGCCAGCGCGTCGTCCAGCACGCGGGCGACGAAATCGTCCGAGAAACCGGCAGGCGGGGTGGGGTGCGCGGCGGGCGGCATCGCGCGACAATAGCGCAATGACCTGCGATGCCCTGCTGGAAGAAGCCCTCGCCACGTTCGCGCGCCTGTTCGACGAGGCGCAGGCCGCGGGCGAGCCCGACCGCACCGCGATGACGGTCGCGACCGCCACACGGGATGCACGTCCCTCCGCGCGCACCGTACTGCTGAAGCAGCATGACGCACGCGGCTTCGTGTTCTACACCCACCTCGATGGCCGCAAGGGCCGCGAGCTGCAGGACAACCCGCAGGCCGCGCTGCTGTTCCACTGGCCGCGCGTGCGCAACGGCGTGCAGGTCCGCATCGAAGGCGGCGTGGTCACCGTGGCCGACGACGAGGCCGACGCGTACTTCGCCTCGCGGCCGCGCGGTAGCCAGTTGGGCGCGTGGGCTTCGAAGCAATCGGAGACGTTGGAAGCCCGCGAGGATTTCGACCGCCGGATCGCCGAACTGGAGCGCGAATTCGAGGGCCGCGAAGTGCCGCGCCCGCCGCGCTGGACCGGCCTGCGCGTGCGCCCGGAGCGCATCGAGTTCTGGTACGGCGCCGAATACCGCCTGCACGAACGCTGGGTGTACGAACTGGACTGCATGGGCCAGTGCAGCAAGCGGATGCTGTATCCGTGAGTGGCGCCAGGCAGATCCGTCCGTGGCGATGATGATGAACGCGTCGTCGCGCGTTAATGGGCTAGACGACCGCGCGCTGCCTCTGCGGCCGGAGCCCTGTCCGTCGCGGCCCAAGCCGGTGCTGCGGATGCGGGGATGCAGGCGATGATCGGCCCGCAACGCATCGTCTGCCTGACCGAGGAACCTACCGAAGTCCTGTACGCATTGGGCGAGCAGGACCGGATCGTCGGCATCAGCGGCTTCACCGTGCGTCCGCCGCGTGCGCGCAAGGAGAAGCCGAAGGTCAGCGCGTTCACCAGCGCGAAGATCGACGAGATACTGAGGCTCGAGCCGGATTTGGTGGTCGGCTTCTCCGACATCCAGGCCGACATCGCCGCCGAGCTGGTGCGGCGCGGCGTGGAGGTGTGGATCTCCAACCATCGCAGTGTCGACGGCATCGTCGACTACGTGCGCCGTCTGGGTGCGTTGGCGGGCGCGTCGGCAAAGGCAGGCGCCTACGCCGATGACCTGCAGCGCGGACTGGATGCGATCGAGAGCGAGACAGCGCTCCTGCCACGGCGGCCGAAGGTCTACTTCGAGGAGTGGGACGAGCCGATCATCACCGGCATCCGCTGGGTGGCGGAGCTGGTGCGCATCGCCGGCGGCGACGACGTGTTCCCGGAGCTGTCCGTCGAGCCCCTGGCAAAAGCGCGCATCCTCGCCAACGGCGACCCGGTGGTCGCGCGTGCGCCGGACATCATCCTCGGCTCGTGGTGCGGCAAGAAGTTCCGCCCGGAGAAGGTGGCCGCGCGCCCCGGCTGGGATGCCATCCCCGCCGTGCGCGATGGCGAGCTGCACGAGATCAAGTCGCCGCTGATCCTGCAGCCGGGTCCGGCGGCGTTGACCGATGGCGTGCGACAGATCGCCGGCATCATCCGGGCCTGGTCGGAGAAGCCGTCCCGCTGACTCAGCCATCTTGCTGTTCTTGGATGACGAGGGGGCCGGCGCTGCGGAGTGCGCCGGGCGCTACGGCCGGAATACCTCGCGGGTGAACTCCAGGCGCGCAGCGCCGGCCTCGCCGGCATCCGCCAGGATGTCGAACGTCAGCGTATCCGGCGGCGCGACACGCACCTCGCCGACGTAGTCGATGAATCCGTCGCTGCGTACTTCGCGCATCCCGACCGGCCGGCGCACGCCGCGCAGGTCGCGCACGCCGACCTGCAGCGTGGCGGGCAGCGAAGCTTCCACATTGCCGTCCACCCGTCGCGCCCCCACCAGCAGCAGGACCGTGCGCGCGTTGCGCTGCACGCCGTAGCGGGCGGCGATGGCGTCGTTCAGGGATGAAGTTGGCGCGATGCTGGCCTGCAGCCGCAAATCGCCCGACTGGACCTCGGCGGGTTCGCGCGCCGCATTCATCTGCGCCGCGATCTCGTCCTGCGAGGCGGGTCGCCCGCCGCAGGCTGCCAGCAGCAGTGTCGCGGTCGCGGCCGTAAGCAAGGTGCGGCCACGCATGTCAGTCGTTCGCCGCCGACAGTTCGCCGCCACGTCGCGTGGCATTGGCGATGGCGGCCCCGACCAGCGTGCGCAGGCCGCCGGCCTCGAAGGTCTCGATGGCCGCCTGCGTGGTGCCGCCGGGCGAGGTGACGCGGCGGCGCAGTTCCGCCGGCGCTTCGCCGGATTCCACCAGCATTCGTGCCGCCCCGAGTACGGTCTGCAGCACCAGGGTGCGGGCCGCATCGTCGGGCAGGCCTTGCGCCTTTGCGGCGTCTTCCATGGCCTCGGCCAGCAGGAACACGTAGGCCGGGCCACTGCCGGATACGGCGGTCACCGCGTCCATGCGTGTTTCGTCTTCGATCCAGACCGTCTCGCCGGCCGCCGACAGCAGCGCCTCGGCGCGCGCACGGCCCGCGGTATCGACGGCCGCATTCGCGAACAGGCCGGTCACGCCAGCGCCCAACAGGGCCGGGGTATTGGGCATCGTGCGCACCACGGGCAGGCCGCCGCCCAGCCAGCGGTCGAGCTGGGTGGAGGTGATGCCGGCTGCGATCGACACCACCACCGGGCGCTGCGCCTGCGCGACCGCCGACAGTGCGGCGCAGACGTCACGCATCACCTGCGGCTTGACCGCGAAGAACCAGGTGTCCGCGCCTTCGACGGCAGCCGCGGCATCGGCGAAGACGGCTACGCCGAAGTCACTCGACAGCGACTCGCGTGCGGTGGCATCCGGTTCGGCGACGCGGATCGCGGCCGGGTCCGTGCCCGCGGCGACCAGGCCGCCGATCAGGCTGCGCGCCATGTTGCCGCCACCGATGAAGGCGGTGGTGCCGGGGGATGGGGTGCGGCTTGCATTCATGCCGCCACCCTAGCGCGTCGTGGCCGGCGCTGCATGCCGTGGCGGGTCATGCGCTGTCGCCGGCTGGCCGGCGTGCACCGAACAGCGCCGTGCCGACGCGCACCATGGTCGCGCCTTCGGCGATCGCCAGTTCCAGGTCGTCGCTCATCCCCATCGACAGCGTGTCGACCTGCGGGTGGCGCAGCGCCAACGCGTCGAACAGCGCCTTCATCCGCCGGAACGCATCGCGCCGCCGGGCCTCGTCCGGATGCGGTGCCGGGATCGCCATCAGCCCACGCAGCGCGAGGTTGGGGTGGGCGGCAATGGCGGTGGCCAAAGCCTCCACGTCGCCAGGTTGGCAACCGTGCTTGCTGGCTTCGTCGTCGATGTTCACCTGCACCAGCACGTTCAGCGGGGCGCGACCGGCCCCGCGGTGCGTCGCCAGGGCCTGCACCAGCTTGTTCCGGTCCACGGTCTGCACCCAGTCGAACAGTCCAGCCGCCTGCCGGGCCTTGTTCGACTGCAGGTGGCCGATGAGGTGCCACTCCAGCCCCGTGCCGGCCAATGTGGCGATCTTTCCCGCCGCCTCCTGCACGTAGTTCTCGCCGAACGCGCACTGGCCCTGCGCGGCGATGGCCGCGATGTCGTCGGCCGGGCGGGTCTTGGATACCGCCAGCAACCGGGGACGTGACCCGCTTCCGGCGGGAATCGCGTTTTCAATCCTTTGCAGGACGTCGTGCAGGGTGCTTGCTGGCAAGTCCGGTTATCCGCTTGATGGGGCTGGAATTGTGATGTGCGTACAGGGCTATACTGCCTGCCGGGGATAGGCTGTCGCCAGCGGGACGGGCGGGCCTGGATCGCAACAGTTGCTGTTCAGGGGAGCAAGCATGGATATCGCCGAACTTCTGGCGTTCTCGGTCAAGAACAAGGCCTCGGACCTGCACCTGTCCGCGGGCCTGCCGCCGATGATCCGCGTGGACGGCGACGTCCGGCGCATCAACATCCCGGCGCTGGACCACAAGCAGGTGCACGCGCTGATCTACGACATCATGTCGGACAAGCAGCGCCGCGACTACGAGGAATTCCTCGAGACCGACTTCTCGTTCGAGATCCCGGGGCTGGCGCGCTTCCGCGTGAATGCGTTCAACCAGAACCGCGGCGCCGGCGCCGTGTTCCGGACGGTGCCGTCCGAAGTGCTGACGCTGGAAGACCTGGGTTGCCCGCCCATCTTCCGCCAGCTGATCGAGCAGCCGCAGGGGTTGATCCTGGTCACCGGGCCCACCGGCTCGGGCAAGTCGACCACGCTGGCGGCGATGATCGACCACATCAACAAGAGCGAATACGGCCACATCCTCACCATCGAGGACCCGATCGAATTCGTGCACACCTCGCAGAAGTGCCTGATCAACCAGCGCGAGGTGCACCGCGACACCCACGGCTTCAACGAGGCATTGCGCTCGGCGCTGCGCGAGGACCCGGACATCGTGCTGGTCGGCGAGCTGCGCGACCTGGAGACCATCCGCCTGGCGCTGACCGCCGCGGAGACGGGCCACCTGGTGTTCGGCACGCTGCATACCTCCAGCGCGGCCAAGACCATCGACCGCATCATCGACGTGTTCCCCGCCGGCGAGAAGCCGATGGTGCGTTCGATGCTGTCCGAATCGCTGCGCGCGGTGATTTCGCAGGCGCTGCTGAAGAAGGTCGGCGGCGGGCGCACCGCGGCCTGGGAAATCATGGTCGGCATCCCGGCCATCCGCAACCTGATCCGCGAGGACAAGGTGGCGCAGATGTACTCGGCCATCCAGACCGGCCAGCAGTACGGGATGATGACCCTCGACCAGCACCTGCAGGACCTGGTGAAGCGCGGCATGATCACCCGCCCGCAGGCCAGGGATTACGCCAAGGACAAGCGTCTTTTCGAATGATTTGGCTCCTTCCCCCGCGAGCGGGGGAAGGCTGGGATGGGGGCAGCCCCACCGCTTCGGAGTTCCATCATGAGCAGTATCGATTTCACCTCGTTCCTCAAGCTGATGGCGCACCAGAAGGCGTCGGACCTGTTCATCACCGCGGGCATGCCGCCGTCGATGAAGGTCCACGGCAAGATCTCGCCGATCACCCAGAACCCGCTGACGCCGCAGCAGTCGCGCGACCTGGTGCTGAACGTGATGTCGCCGCCGCAGCGCGAGGAGTTCGAGAAGACCCACGAGTGCAACTTCGCCATCGGCGTGGCCGGCGTGGGGCGCTTCCGCGTGTCGTGCTTCTACCAGCGCAACCAGGTGGGCATGGTGCTGCGCCGGATCGAGACCCGCATCCCCAGCATCGAAGAGCTGAACCTGCCGCCGATCATCAAGACCCTGGCGATGACCAAGCGCGGCATCATCATCTTCGTCGGTGCCACCGGCACGGGTAAATCCACGTCGCTGGCGTCGATGATCGGCTACCGCAACCAGAACTCGACCGGCCACATCATCACCATCGAGGACCCGATCGAGTTCGTGCACAAGCACGAGGGGTGCATCATCACCCAGCGCGAGGTCGGCATCGACACCGACACCTGGGAGAACGCGCTGAAGAACACCCTGCGCCAGGCGCCGGACGTGATCATGATCGGCGAGGTGCGCACCCGCGAAGGCATGGACCACGCCATCGCCTTCGCCGAGACCGGCCACCTGGTGCTGTGCACCCTGCACGCCAACAACGCCAACCAGGCGATGGACCGCATCATCAACTTCTTCCCGGAAGACCGCCGCAACCAGCTGCTGATGGATCTCTCGCTCAACCTCAAGGGCGTGGTGGCGCAGCAGCTGATCCCCACGCCGGACGGCAAGGGCCGCCGGGTGGCGATGGAGATCATGCTGGGCACGCCGCTGGTGCAGGACTACATCCGCGATGGCGAGATCCACAAGCTCAAGGAAGTGATGAAGGAATCCACCAACCTCGGGATGAAGACCTTCGACCAGAGCCTGTTCGAGCTGTACCAGGCCGGCGAGATCAGCTACGAGGATGCCCTGCGCTACGCCGACTCCGCCAACGAAGTGCGCCTGCGCATCAAGCTGGCCCAGGGCGGCGACGCACGCACGCTGGCGCAGGGGCTGGACGGCGTGGAGGTTGCGGAAGCGAACTGAGGCGCACTGTTCCGGGGCAAGGCGTGGAAAGGGCGCTTCGGCGCCCTTTTCCTTTGCTGCCTTGTCGCCGTTTTTACCCGTTCCGTAGGACAATGCCCGGCGAATCCCCTCAAGCGGAGCCAGACATGCCCTTTACCCTCCCCAAGCTGCCGTACGCCTACGACGCGCTCGAACCGCACATCGACGCGCAGACGATGGAAATCCACCACACCAAGCACCACCAGACCTACATCAACAATGCCAACGCTGCGCTGGAAGGCACCGAGTGGGCCGACAAGTCGGCCGAAGAGATCATCGCCGACCTCGACGCGCTGCCGGAAGACAAGCGCGGTCCGCTGCGCAACAACGCCGGCGGCCACGCCAACCACTCGCTGTTCTGGACGGTGATGTCGCCCGAGGGCGGCGGCAACCCGGTTGGCGAAGTCGCCAAGCGCATCGACGGCGACCTCGGCGGTTTCGATGCGTTCAAGGAGGCCTTCACCAAGGCCGCGCTGACCCGTTTCGGCAGCGGCTGGGCCTGGCTGAGCACCGACAGGAATGGCGTGCTGAAGGTCGAGAGCAGCGCCAACCAGGACAATCCGCTGATGAAGGGCATCGGGTCGGGCAATACGCCGATCCTGGGCCTGGACGTATGGGAGCACGCCTACTACCTGAAGTACCAGAATCGTCGTCCGGACTACATCGGCGCGTTCTACAACGTCATCGACTGGAACGAGGTCGAACGTCGTTACCAGGAGGCGGTGAAGGGCTGATCCTGCCAGCCATGTGTCACCAACGGGCCGCCTTCGCGGCCCGTTTCGTTACGGGCGCCCCGGGGGTCATGCGGCCTTGCGGGCCCGGGCGATCTTTTTCATGACCGGGCAATCCGGCCGGTGCGCGCCGGGCAGGTAGCCCAGGCTCATCAGGAATTCGCCGGTGATCTCGCCGCCGGTGAAGCGGAAGGTCTTCCTGAACAGCTTCACCCACGATGCCTTGTCGCGGGGAACGGCGTGTTCGTCGCAAACGTTCGCATCCAGCCAGTCGATGAAACCGCCATGCGACTTGCGCAGGCCGCGGATGACCTGGGCGTTGTGGATCGCCGCCTCCACCTTCAGCCGGTTGCGGATGATGCCGGGGTCGGCCAGCAGCCGTTCGCGATCCTGGTCGCCGTAGCGCGCCACCTTGTCCACGTTGAAGCCGGAATAGGCGCGGCGGAAGCCGTCGCGCTTCTTGAGGATCGTCTCCCAGCTCAGGCCGGCCTGGTTGATCTCCAGCAGCAGGCGTTCGAACAGCACCGACTCGTCCCGCTGCGGGAAGCCATACTCGGTGTCGTGGTAGGGCCCGTGGACCGGGTGCCCGGGGGCGAAGTCGCAGTAGCCGCTCATGGCGCGCAGTGTAGATCGCCGGCGCGGCGAGGTGCGTGGACGCGCCGCGATAGAATGCCGGCATGCCGACGCTCTCGCCGCCGCTGGCCAACCAGTTCCTCGTCGCCCTGCCGGCACTGGCCGATCCCCATTTCGCGCGGGGCGTGGTGCTGGTCTGCCAGCACGACGACGACGGCGCGATGGGGGTCGTGGTCAATCGTGGCTCGGAGTACACGCTGGGCGAGGTCTTCCGGCAGATGGACATCGCCTGCGACGATGCCACCCTGCGCGACCGCCGCGTGCTGGCCGGTGGTCCGGTGCATCCGGAGCGTGGTTTCGTGGTGCACGACGGCGCGGGCTGGGACTCCAGCCTGGCGATCGGCAACGGCCTGCGGCTGACCACTTCGCGCGACGTGCTGGAGGCGATGGCGCGCGGGGAGGGGCCAGGACGCAGCATGGTGGCGTTGGGCTGCGCCGGCTGGGGTGCGGGGCAACTGGAGCACGAGCTGTCCGAGAACAGCTGGCTGACCGTGCCGGCCGACGCCGGGGTGCTGTTCGACCTGCCGCTGGATGCGCGCTGGCAGGCGTCGGCGGGGCGTATCGGCATCGACCTGCTGCAGATGACCGGATACACGGGCCGCGCATGAGTGAAACGACCATCCGTCCCGATGGCACCGTGATGGGCTTCGACGTGGGCGCGCGCCGCATCGGGGTCGCGGTTGGCAGTGCCTTCAGCGCGCGCGGCCGCCCCGTGGGCGTGGTGGATGTGCGCGACGACGCCATCGACTGGACGGCGATCGATCGCCTGCAGCGCGAGTGGCGCCCGGACGGCTGCGTGGTGGGCGACCCGATGACGCTTGACGGCGGCGACCAGCCGATCCGCGCGCGAGCGCATGCCTTTGCGCGCGAGTTGCGGCAGCGCTACCGGGTGCCGGTGGTGCTGGTGGACGAGCGCAGCAGTTCGATCGAAGCGGCCCGGCGTTTCGCCGGGGAACGCGCCGAGGGCCGCAGCCGGCGCAAGGACGCCGCCGCGCTGGATGCGGTGGCCGCCGCGATCATCGTCGAGCGCTGGCTGGCGGCGCCACGGGACGCCACGCCGGTCTAGCCGGGTGGTGCAAGCACACGCAACGGCCGGGATTTCCGCGACAATGTGCGCATGAGCCTGCAGATCGACGCCGAAGGCAACCTCCGCCACCTGTTGACCCTCGACGGCCTGCCACGCCCGGCGCTTGAAGGCCTGCTGTCGCGCGCGCAGGCGTTCGCCGACGGCGCGGATGCGCGGCACGTGCTGTCGGGCAAGGCGGTGTGCACGCTGTTCTTCGAACCTTCCACACGCACCCGGCTGAGCTTCCAGCGTGCGGCGCAGCGGCTGGGTGCCGACGTGCTGGGCTTCGATGCCGCCACCTCGTCCACCACGAAGGGCGAGACCGCGCGCGACACGCTGAAGAACATCGAGGCGATGGGTGTGCATGGGTTCGTCATCCGGCATTCGGAGGACGGTGCCGTCGAGGCGCTGGCCGGGGCGGTGGAAGCAGGCACTGCGCTGGTCAATGCCGGCGATGGCCGCAGCGCGCATCCCACGCAGGGCCTGCTGGACATGCTGACCCTGCGCCAGGCGCTGGGCACGGATCTTTCGACGCGCACTTTCCTGATCGTCGGCGACGTCAGGCACTCGCGGGTCGCACGCTCCGACCTGCATGCGCTACGCACGTTGGGTGCGGGCGAGATCCGGGTCTGCGGCCCCGCATCGTTGCTGCCCGATGCCGTCACCCTTGACGGGTGCACGGTGGGACACGATTTCGACGCGATGCTCGACGGCGTCGACGCGATCATGATGCTGCGCCTGCAGCGCGAACGCATGGCCGAGGGGCTGGTGTCGTCGCTGGACGACTATCATCGCGATTACGGCCTGACCGAAGCCCGCGTCGCGCGCGCGGCGGATGGCGTCGCGGTGATGCATCCCGGCCCGATGAACCGCGGGGTGGAAATCGATGACGCCGTGGCCGATGGCCCGCGTTCGCTGATCCTGCGCCAGGTGGCCAACGGCGTGGCGGTGCGGATGGCAGTGATGGAAGCGCTGTTGCGCTGACCCGAGCATCGCGCCGCGCATCGCGGCACGATGCTTGCATGGCGTCGCCGCAGCGCATTGCCTTCAGCCGCGCAGTGCCTGGACCCTGGCGTCGATCTCGGCCCGGTGCGTCCGCACGAATTCGACGTTGCGCCGGCTGATGCCCTCGGGAAGGTCCTGCAGCAGGCCGGCATCCATCGCGCCCTGCGCCATCAGTGCACCCAGCAACTGCTCGCTGGTCCGGGCGTAGTCGTGCGTGGACAGGCCGGCCCGGGCGATGGCGCCGCGAAGCGCGGGGGATGCCTCGAGGCGCGCGGCGAATGCGGCGGCGTCTTCCTCGGACAGGTCCATCGCGGGGTCGAGCGAGGGATCGTCCTCCACGGCGGCAGCCAGCAGCGGTTGTGCGTTGAAGAAGGCGTCCACGTTGCCACGTGTCAGCAGGAACCCGGCTTCTTCCGCTTGCGTACTGGCGGCAGCATTGCCCGTCG
The DNA here is from genome assembly GCF_004357985.1 of Luteimonas aestuarii. GTDB lineage: Bacteria > Pseudomonadota > Gammaproteobacteria > Xanthomonadales > Xanthomonadaceae > Luteimonas > Luteimonas aestuarii. Next base: position 382,430 of record NZ_SMTF01000002.1, read on the forward strand.
CCGCGGCGGATTGGGTGGCCTGTGCCGGCGACGACGCGGGGGAGCACGCGGCAAGCAGCAGGACGAGGAACAGGACAGGGGCTGGTTTCACTGACGGCGCTCCGGGATGAAGGGGGCGCGCATCATGTCGGGCGAGGTGCGGTGCCGCAATGGGCCGGAAGCGGGGGTGACGAGCGTCCCGCCACCCGGTAATGCGGTCAGCGCTGGCTGCGATCCTGCGAAAAAGCCCAGTCCCACAAGGCCGGAGTGCGCGAATAGGCTGCGTCCCAGCTGTTGTGGTTGGCGTCGGGGAATTCGGTGAAGCGTGCATTTTCCGCGCCGGCTGCCTGCAGGGCCTCGGCCATGCGACGCGAATACTCGGGCAACACCACGTCATCGAGCGCACCGTGGAAAATCCAGGTCGGCACATGCCTGACCCGCTGCGCGACGAACGCATAGGGATCGGCCTGGCCCGCAAGCCCGCGGACGTCCATCGATGGACGGTTCGGGTGCACCAGGCCACCGCAGACCGGCACCAGCGCCGCGAAGCGGTCCGGCGCGCGCATCCCGTAATCCCACACGCCATAGCCGCCCATCGACATCCCGGTCAAGACCACGCGGTCCGGGTTGCCACCGAACTCCTCCATCGCAGCATCCATCTGCGCGAACACGACGCGTTCAAGCTGGTTCCACTCGGCGTGGAGTGGTGCCTGCGGAAAGACCACGATCGCGGGGAAGGTGTCCGCATGGGCGCGCACGTAAGGGCCGAGGCCCACTTCGGCCTGCTTGCGGTTCTCGCTGCCACGCTCGCCCGAGCCGTGCAGGAACACCACCATGGGGGGCTTGCCTTCCACCGATCCCCGCGCAGGTGCGAACACCTGGTAGCGATAGGCCTTGCCATCCACCTCGATCTCGCGTTCGAGGAACACGCCGCGCGCCGGCAACGGGGAGATCATCGTCCTCAACGTCGAGCAGCCGGCCAGTGCAAGGATCAGCAGGCACCACGAGAGCAGTCGGAAGGGCATGTGGGGTCTCCAGTCACGGTCAGCGCAGGATGATCAGGGTGGCCAGGCCGAGGAAGCTGAAGAATCCCATGATGTCCGTGACGGCCGTGACCACGACGGTCCCGGCCACGGCTGGATCGACCCGCATGCGCTTGAGCAGCAGCGGTACCAGCACCCCGGCCAGCGCAGCCGAACAGAAATTGATCAGCAGCGCCGTGGCGATCACCAGCGACAGCAGCCAGTCGTGGAACCAGACCAGCGCGACCAGTCCGACGAGGGCACCGATCAGCAGACCGTTGATCAGCGCGACGCGAATTTCCTTCCACAGCAGGATGCCCGCGTTGCTGGAGCCCACCTGCCCGAGCGCCAGGCCACGCACCATCAACGTCAGGACCTGCACCGCCGCATTGCCGCCGATGCCAGCGACGATGGGCATCAGTACCGCCAGCGCGACGATCTGCTCGATGGTCGCCTCGAACCGGCCGATCACGAACGCCGCCATGAACGCGGTCAGAAGGTTGATGCCCAACCAGACCACGCGGCCGCGCACGGCGCGCCGGATGGGCGAGAAAAGGTCCTCGTCCTCATCCAGGCCGGCGGCGCCCAGCGCCTGGTGCTCGGCCTGCTCGCGGATGATGTCGACCACGTCGTCGACGGTGATGCGGCCGAGCAGCACATTGCCGTCATCGACCACGGGTGCCGACACCCAGTCGTTGTCGGAGAAGAGGCGTGCGACCTGTTCGGCCGATTCGTCGACGTGGATCGAGTCGAGTTCGTCGTCGATCAGCTTGTTGAGTGGCGTGCCCGGTTCGTGGGTCACCAGGTCCTGCAGCGCGACCCAACCGATCAGCTGGTGGCGGCGGTTCACCACGTACAGGTGGTCGGTGTGGTCGGGCAGTTCTCCGCGCAGGCGCAGGAACCGCAGCACCACGTCCACCGTGGTATCGGCGCGCACCGTCACCACGTCGGGATTCATCAATCGCCCGGCGGTATCTTCCGGGTACGACAGCACCTGTTCGAGCCGCTCGCGGTTCTCGCGGTCCATCGACCTGAGCAACTCGTCGATGACTGCGTCGGGCAGGTCCTCGACCAGGTCGGCCAGGTCGTCGATGTCGAGGTCTTCGACCGCGGCGACCAGTTCGTCCTGGTCCATGTCCGCGATCAGGCTTTCGCGCACCTCGTCGCCGACGTGGACCAGCACCTCGCCGTCGTCTTCGGGATCGACCAGGCCCCAGACCACCATGCGCTTGCCGGGCGGCAGGGATTCGAGCAGGTTGCCGATCTCGGCCGGCGCCAGGGTGTTGACCAGCCGCCGGACCGGACCGAGCCGGCCGCTGTCCAGCGCGTCGGACAGCAGGCGCAGCTGGCGCGCAGTCTTGTCGTGGCGGACGGCTTCGGCCATGCGCGGCTCCGGTGTGGCGGGTGGCGGGCCGTGCGGCGGGCGCGCCGGATCAGACGTTCATGCGCGCATTATCGCCCGTGCGCCTGCGGATGCCTACCATCGGCTGCAGGGCATGCATGCGCTGACCGGCGTGCGGCAGTGATCCCGACGGCCACGGCCGTGCCTCGTGCTACCTCAATGCGTCGTGGCTTTCGCCAGCCAGCGTTCGATCGCCGCACGATCGCGTGCGCGTAGCAGGGACGGGGCCGACGCGCGTAGCGACGACAGCTCGCTTGCCCGCACGGCGCGCCGCACTTCCAGAAGCGTTCCCGGATGCAGGCTGAATTCCTCCAGCCCCAGCGCCAGCAGCAATGGCGTGAACAGTGCATCGCCCGCCATCTCGCCACAGACCGCGACCGGCTTGCCGCGCGACTTCGCGGTGCGGATCACGCCATGCAGGAGTTTCACCATCGCCGGGTGCAGCGGCGTGTAGAGGTCGGCCAGGGCATCGTTGCCGCGGTCAGCGGCCAGGACGTACTGGGTCAGATCGTTGGTACCGACCGAAATGAAGTCGACCGCGCCGATGAACCCCGACAGTGCAATCGCGGCCGCCGGGACTTCGATCATCGCGCCCAGCGCGACATGGTCGGCGATCTCGAATCCTTCCGCCCGCAGTTCAGCGGCGACGCGTTCGAGGTAGGTGCGCGCCAGCCGGATTTCCTCGCAGGACGTGACCATGGGCAACAGGATGCGCAGCGGCCCGTAGCCGGAGGCGCGCAGGATCGCGCGCAGCTGCGTTTCGAACAGCCCGGGCTTGGCCAGCGACAGGCGCAGCCCGCGCACGCCCAACGCAGGGTTGGCTTCGCCGGACGGCGCAATGCCGGCGCGATCCACCTTGTCGGCGCCGATGTCCAGCGTGCGGATGGTGACCATGCGCCCGGTCATGCCTAGCACCACGTCGCGGTAGGCGCGGAACTGCTCGTCCTCGTCCGGCGGCGTGTCGCGCTGCAGGAACAGGAACTCGGTGCGGTACAGGCCCACGCCTGCGGCACCGAGGGCATGCGCTTCGGAGACGTCCTCGCGTGATTCGGCGTTGGCGAACAGCTTGATGTCGTGCTGGTCCAGCGTGCGCGAAGGTTCGCGGCGCAGGCGATGCAGTTGCTTGCGTTCGCGCTTTTCGTCGCGCATGCGGGCACGATGCGCGCGCAGGTCTTTCGCGTCGGGTTCGACGACCAGTTCGCCGCTGGTGCCATCCACCACCAGCACGTCGCCGTCGTTGACCAGCTGCAGGGCATCCGCTGCGCCGATCACCAGCGGCAGGTGCAGGCTGCGGGCCAGGATGGCGGTGTGCGACAGCGCGCTGCCGCCAGCGGTGACGACCGCCATCACCCCTTGTGATTGCAGTTGCGCCAGCTCGGACGGCGCCACGTTGTCCGCCACCAGCACCTCGCCGGCGACGCCCTGCAGGTCGGCCTCGCGCTTGTGCAGCGCCGCGTGGACCCGGCCGATGACATGGTCGATGTCTTCGATGCGGCTGCGGAAGTAGGCATCGTCCATGCCTTCGAACACGGCTGCCAGGCGGTCGCGCTGCAGCCGCAGGGCGTAGTCGGCGCCGTAGCGGCCGGTGCGCACCAGTTCATCGAGGCCCTGCAGCAGTTCCGGGTCGTCGAGCAGCAGGGCGTGCATGTCGAGGAACTCGCCCACCTCGTGCACCAGTGCGCCGTGCAGCTTGGTGCGCAGGTTGCGCATTTCCACGCGGACCGCATCGATCGCGGTGTGGAGGCGGATCAGTTCGGATTCGACCGCCTCGGCGGCGACATGTTCCTCGGCGACTTCCAGCGCGTGCGGCTGGCGGACGCGGGCGCGGCCCAATGCGCTCCCGCGCGACGCGCCATGCCCGGCCAGCGCCTTCCTCATCGGTGCGGCCCGGCCCGTCGCATCAGGCGTCCTCGTCGAACTTGCGTTCGAACAGCGCGGCGGCGGCTTCCATGGCGGCGGCCTCGTCCTCGCCGTCCAGCCGCAGCAATACCGACGTGCCATGCCCGGCGGCCAGCAACATCACGCCCATGATGCTCTTGGCGTTCACCTCCCGTCCCTTCGCCAGCAGGGTGGCGTTGCTGCGGAAGCCCGACAGCACCTGCACCAGCTTGGCGGTGGCGCGTGCGTGCAGCCCCAGCTTGTTGGCGACCAGCAGTTCGCGTTCCATCATCGTGGCAGTCCTTCAGGCGTCGTCATGGATCACGCCATTGCGGGCACCGGCGGCGGCGACCGCCGGCAGTTCCTCCAGCGGCAATTCGGCGTAGTTCAGCACCCGCAGCAGCATCGGCAGGTTGAGCGCCGACACGCGGCGCGAGGACGTGCCGATGCGCGACAGCTTCGCCGCCAGGTTGCTGGGCGTGGCGCCGTACAGGTCGGTCAGGATCAGCACGCCCTGGCCGCCGTCCACACGGCGCAACGCCGCACTGGCTTGCGGCAGCAGGGTGTCCGGCTGGCCGTCGAACGGCACTTCGAATGCTTCCACCTTCAGCGGCAGGTTGCCGCGCAGCATGGCCGTCGCCACCGCGACCAGCGCGCTGCCGATGCCGGGGTGGGTGACGAGGAGGATGCCGACGGACATGCCGCCAAGTTAGCAGACGCATGCGACATCCCGGAAGCGCCGCGACGGCGGTCCGGGCGATCGCCGGGATCAGTCGAGTTCGCGGTGGTAGGTGGCCACTTCGCCCCAGCCGCGTTCCCGTGCATGTTCGGCGAGGGTTTCGGCAAGGAACACCGAGCGATGGCGGCCGCCGGTGCAGCCGAAGGCGATGGTGACGTAGCTGCGCGTGGTGTCGGCCTGCATCCGCGGCAGCCAGGTGTCGAGGAAGGCCGACACCTGTTGCACGAAATGGCCCACGTCGGCCTGTTCGCCGAAATAGCTGCGTACCTCGGCGTCTCGGCCCGAGAGCGGTCGCAGGCGCGGGTCCCAGTGCGGGTTGGGCAGCATGCGCGCATCGAACACGAAGTCGGCGTCGGCCGGGACGCCGCGTCGGTAGGCGAAAGACTCGAACAGCAGCGACAGCGCCGAGTCCATGCCCAGGCCCAGCTCGGTGATCACGCGACGGCGCAACTGGTGCACGTTGAGCTGGCTGGTGTCGATGACCACGTCGGCCAGCGAGCGCAGCGGCTTGAGCGCCTGTCGCTCCAGCGCAATCGCATCGGCCAGCGCCAGCCCCAGGTGGGTCAGCGGATGGCGGCGACGGGTCTCGGCGTAGCGACGCAGCAGGATGCCGTCGTCGGCATCGAAGAACACCAGCTTCGGGTCCAGCCCCATGCCGCCGACCGCGGACAGCCACTCGGGCAAATGCGCCAGGTCGCCGCGGCTGCGCATGTCGATGCCCACCGCCAGCCGCTGCTGCGCGCGTTCGGGATGCGCGGCGGCGCGCACGAAATCGGGCAGCAGTTCGGCCGGCAGGTTGTCGACGCAGTAGTAGTCGAGGTCTTCCACGGTGTTCAGCGCGACCGACTTGCCGCCGCCGGACATGCCGGTGACGATCAGCAGCGAGGGTGCGGTCGTGGAGGGATCGTGCTGGCTCATGGGGTGCCGCTGCCGTATTCGAGGAAATGCGAGTGTCGTGCCAGGAAGGCGGCCGCCGGGTCCACGCCCTTTGCGCGCAGGATGTGGGTGCGCGTGGCCGCTTCGGTCAACACCGCCAGGTTGCGGCCGGGCATCACCGGCAGGGTGATCATCGGCACGTCGAGGTCCAGCACCCGGCGCACGCCGAGGTCGCCGGTCAGGCGCACCATGCCGTCCTCGTGGCTGGTGCCATCCTGCTCGGGACGGCCGAGGTGCACGATCAGGCGCAGGTACTTGTTCCGCTTCACCGCGGTATCGCCGAACATCTGGCGGATGTTGAGCACGCCCAGCCCGCGCAGTTCCAGCAGGTCCTGCAGCAGCTCCGGGCACGATCCGTCCAGCACGTCCGGCGCGATCTGGGTGAACTCGGGCGCATCGTCGGCCACCAGGCGGTGCCCGCGTGTCACCAGTTCCAGCGCCAGTTCGCTCTTGCCCGAGCCGGACTCGCCGGTGATCAGCACGCCAATCGAGTAGACCTCCATGAACACGCCGTGCAGCGTGACCCGCGGCGCCAGCGAGCGCGCCAGGTGGTACTGCAGGTGGTTGAGCAACTCGTGTCCGCGCCGCGGCGACAGCCACAGCGGCGTCTGCGATTCCTCCGCGGCCTCGCGCAGGTCCTCGGGGCAGGACTGGCCCTTGCTGATCACCAGCGCCAACGGCCTGTACTGCATGATCTTCTCGATCGTCTCCCAGCGCAGGCGCGAATCCAGCCCGTCCAGCCAGGCCAGTTCTTCGGTGCCGAGGATCTGCACCTTGTTGGGATAGATGATGTTGAGGTACCCCGCCAGCGAGGGACGCCGGGCAACCGTCTCCACCGCTTCCAGCACGCGTCGCGCGCCTTCCTGGCCTGCCACCCAGCGCAGGCTGAGGCGCTCCTGCTGCTGTTCGAACAGGTCGCTGGCGGTGATGCTGGCGTTCATCGGCTCACTCGATCCTGAACGTGGCGGCCGGCGGGTCGTCGCCCAGCAGCCGGCGCCGGAGCGTCGTTACGTCGGGCGCGTCGCGCAGCGCCGCCACGAAGCCGCGGTCGGCGAAACGCTCGGCGATGCTGGCCAGGTGCTGCAGGTGCACGTCCGGCAGGTCTTCGGGTGCGCAGAGCGCGAACACCAGGTCGACCGGCTGCCCATCCGGCGTCGGGAAATCCACCGGTCGGGTCAGTCGCAGGAAGGCACCGCGTGGCGCGTTGAACATCGCGCCACGTGCGTGCGGGATGGCAACGCCGTGGCCGATGCCCGTGCTGCCGAGGGTTTCTCGTTCCCGCAGTGCCGCGGCGATGGCTGGCGTGGCCAGCGTTGCGCCGCTGCCGAGCAGCCGCGCAGCGGCGTCGAGCACGTGGTCGCGCGAGGCCGGGTCGACCAGCTGCACGATGCGGTCGGCGGCGAGCAGTTCGGCCCAGGGCATGCCGGCACGGCGGGCGAGGTCAGCCGAAGCTGCCGTCGCGGACCGGGTTCTCGCCGCGATGGTGGTCGACCTGTTTCTTGCGATGCTTCATCAGCAGGCGATCGACCTTGTCGGCCAGCAGGTCGATGGCGGCGTACATGTCGACGGCGGTGGCATCGGCGTGCACGGTCTTGCCGGCCAGGGTCACCGTCGCCTCCGCCTTGTGGTTCGGCTTGTCCAGCCCCAGCTGCACGCGCACCTGGAACGGCTGGTCGAGATGGCGGTCGATGCGCTGCATCTTGCTGTCGACGTAATCGCGCAGCGCCGGGGTGACTTCGATCTGGTGTCCATGGACTTCGAGTTGCATCGGAACCTCCTTGGTGGAGTCGCCAGCATCGCGCATTCGGGGGGCGCGAAGGTTGAAGAGAGGTTAACGCAGTGCACCGCGGCGTGCGACGGCCGATGGCCGGCGTCAGGCGATGCGCACGCGCTCGTGCGATGCGGCGATGTTCAGGGCCTCGCGGTACTTGGCCACGGTGCGCCGCGCCACCGGCACGCCGGAGGCCTTCAGCGATTCGGCCAGGCGGGCGTCGGACAGCGGTTTGCGTGGATCTTCGGCGTCGATCAGGGTGCGGATCATTTCCTGGATCGCCACGCTGGAGGCGCCGCCCCCGCCTTCGATCTCCACGCCCGATGCGAAGAAATCGCGCAACGCCAGCGTGCCGCGCGGGGTGCGCACGAACTTGCGCGCCACCGCCCGCGACACCGTGGATTCATGCATGCCGATCTCGGCGGCCACTTCGCGCAGGGTCAGCGGCCGCAGGGCGCGCCCGCCGAACTCGAGGAAGCCCGACTGCTGGCGCACCAGGCATTGCACCACCTTCATCAGCGTCTCGCCACGCGCCTCCAGGTTCTTCAGCAGCCAGCGCGCTTCCTGCAGGCGGCCACGCAGGTAGCCGGCGTCGCCTTCGCTGGCGTGCTGGATCATGCGTTCGTAGCCACGGTGGATGGTCAGCCGCGAATGGTGGCTGCCGGCCAGCGTGGCACGCCAGACGCCGTTGTGACGGGTGATCACGGCGTCGGGCACCACGTAGTGGTCCGCCGGCAGTTCGCCGTATCGGGCCCCTGGACGCGGGTCCAGCGAGCGCAGCAGTTGCAGGGCGTGGTCGGCATCGGCGTGGCTGCAGCGCAGCGCTTCGGCCAGGCCGGTGGTGCCCAGCTTGGGCAGGCGGTCGATCAGGGTTTTGGCGGCCTGCATCGCCAGCGCGCGCCCGGGCGTGTCGTCCGGCAGCGCCTGCAGCTGCAGGCACAAGCATTCGCCGAGGTCGCGGGCACCCACGCCGACCGGGTCGAACTGCTGTATCTGGCGCAGCACCATGCCGATCTCGCCATGGTCGGCCTCGATGTCGGGCCGCAGCGCCTCGGCGATGGCGTCGAAGGATTCGCGCAGGTAGCCGTCGTCCTCGATCGCGTCGATCAGGGTGGCGCCGATGGCGCGGTCACGCGGCGACAGCGGCCCCATCTGCAGCTGCCAGGACAGGTGGTCGCGCAGCGAATCGGTCTGGGCCACGCGATGGGCCGCGTCTTCGCCGTCGCTGTCGCCGGAACCGGTGCCTGGCGTACCGTCGTAGCCGCTGCGCTCGTACCACTCGCCGTCGGCGGGGTCCCAGGCGTCGGGGGCTTCGCGTTCTGTCTCGCGCTCGCCGCGGCCGTCGTCGGCCCCGCGCTGGTCGGCGGCCGGCGGATGGGCGTGCTCGTCCTCGTCCTGCCACTCCAGCAGGGGGTTGGTTTCGATCGCCTCGGCAATCTCGGCTTCCAGCTCCAGCGAGGACAGCTGCAACAGGTGCAGCGCCTGGCGCAACTGCGGCGTCAGGACCAGGTGTTGCCCCAGCGATGTCTGCAGGCGTGCCTTCATCGATTCCTTCCCAAGCCCGGGCCGGACGCGATGTGCCTACAGACGGAAGGATTCCCCGAGGTAGACGCGACGCACGTCCGGATTGGCCAGCAGCGCGTCCGGAGCCCCCTGCGCGAGCACGCCACCTTCGTTCAGGATATACGCACGATCGCAAATGCCCAACGTCTCGCGGACATTGTGGTCGGTGATCAGCACCCCGATGCCGCGCTGCTTGAGGTGTTCGACGATCCGCTGGATCTCGCCGACCGAGATCGGATCCACGCCGGCGAAGGGCTCGTCCAGCAGCATCAGCCGCGGCTTGCCGGCCAGGGCGCGGGCGATCTCGACCCGGCGCCGCTCGCCGCCGGACAGGCTGGCGCCCGGCTGGTCGGCGACATGGGTGATCTGCAGTTCGTCCAGCAGGTTGGCCAGTTCGGTCTGGCGGCCGGCGCGGTCCAGGTCGTCGCGCAGTTCCAGCACCAGCATGATGTTGTCGGCCACGCTGAGCTTGCGGAACACCGACGGTTCCTGCGGCAGGTAGCCGACGCCGCGCTTGGCGCGGGTATGCATGGGCTCGGCGGTGATGTCGCGGCCATCGAGCACGATGCGCCCGGCGTCGGCCGGCACCAGGCCGACGATCATGTAGAAGCACGTCGTCTTGCCGGCACCGTTCGGGCCCAGCAGGCCGACCACCTCGCCGGCCTCGAGCGTCAGCGCGAACTCCTTGACGACCTCGCGCTGCCTGTAGCGCTTGCGCAGCCCCTCGGCGACCAGCATCAGTCGTTCCCGCTGCCGGCCGGTGCGTCAGGGCGGTTGCGCGGCTGGAACTGCAGGCGCACGCGGCTGTTGCTGTCGCCGCCGCCGCCCTGGATCTGGCCGGTCCGGGTGTTGTAGACGATGCGTTCGCTGGCGATGCTGCCCTGGCCAGGCTGCTGGATGCTGGCGCTGCCGGTCAGTACGATGGTGTCCTGCGCGAGGTCGTAGTCGATACGGGACGCCGTGGCGTTCATGCGCCCGCCGTCGTCGAGTTCCTGCGTCATTCGGACCGGCGAGCCGGTCAGCTGCGCGACGCGGATATCGCCATCGCGGATGGTGAAATCGGCGCGTGCGGCGCGGATGTCCAGCGTGCCTTGTTTGATCTCGACATTGCCCGTGAGGATGCACGGCGCGTTGTCGACCATGCGGCAGTCGCTGGAATTGGCGATGACGTCCATGGCCTGGTTGCGGTCCGAGGAGCGCGCAATGACGTCACCGGCCGGGACCACGGCGGCAACCAGCAGCAGGCTAGCGGCGATTCGGTTCATGTCTCAGTCTGACCTCGGAGAGGAGTTCGATGCGCTTGTCTGCCAGGTGCGCGCGCATTCCGGTCCCGCGCATTGTAGTGCCGGGGGAGGTGGTGGTTACGACCACGGACGAGGTGGCGAGGTTGTGGTTGGGGAAGACGTCCAGTTCCTCCGTATTCATCGTGGTCGGGCGGCTGGCGCCCATCGGGCTGATCGCCACCACGTCGCCGCGCAGGCGGATCTCGTCGCTGTCCTCGTTGACCCAGCCGGACTTCGAGCGCACTTCCCAATGGCTGCCGTGGTGGTCGGGCATCAGGAACAGCGGGGTGGTCAGTTCCATGGTGCGCGCACCCGGCGTCTGCCGCAGCTCGGGGGCCTTGAGCGAAAAAGACTCCTTGCCTTCGGCGTCCAGGGTGACCAGTTCGAAGTCATGCAGCACGTAACCCGAGCGCACCGGACCGGCCTCCACCTCGACCACCTCGTCGCGCTGCACCCAGGCGGACCACGCCGACACCAGCGCGCCGACCAGCAGCAGCAGCAGCAGGGCGGAGCGCCAGCTCATGCCGGTGCCCTCGCCAGCAGTGCATCCACCTTGCCCTGTGCCAGCAGCACCAGGTCGCAGAACTCGCGTGCCGCGCCATCGCCGCCGCGTGCGCGGGTGATCCAGTGCACGTCGTCGCGGATCCACGGGTGCGCGTTCGCCGGTGCCACGGCGAACCCGACCGCACGCAACACGTGCAGGTCGGGCAGGTCGTCGCCCATGAAGGCCACTTCGTCCATCGACAGCCCCAGGCGGTCGCGCAACTGCGCCACGCAGGCCAGCTTGTCCTTGACGCCGTCATGGGCTTCGAGGCCCAGCTCGCGGGCGCGGTTCAGCGCCGCCTGGCTGGTGCGCGCGGTGACGAAGGCCACCGAGATCCCGGAACGTCGCAACAGCACCAACCCCTGTCCGTCGAGCACGTGAAACGCCTTGCTTTCGCGATGCCCGGCGTCGAAGTACAGGCGCCCGTCGGTCAGCGTGCCGTCCACGTCGAAGCAGGCCAGCCGCACCTTGGCGGCACGGGCCAGCAGGTCGGCGGGAATCTCGCGGAAAATACGGTCGTCCATGTGCCTGATCACACGACGCGCGCGCGCAACAGGTCGTGGATGTTGAGCGCACCCACGACGCGTCGCTGCGCATCGAGTACCAGCAGCGCGTTGATCTTGCGGGTTTCCATCAGCCGCGCCGCCTCGACCGCCAGCGCGTCGGCGCCGATGGTGACCGGGTCGCGGGTCATCACCTCGGTGATGCGGGTGGCGCGTACGTCGATGCTGCGGTCGGCCAGCGTGCGGCGCAGGTCGCCATCGGTATACAGGCCCAGCAGGTGGCCGTCGCCGTCGACCACGGCGGTCACGCCCAGGCGCTTGCGGCTGATCTCAAGCAGGGCTTCGTCCAGCGTGGCATCGCCGCCGACGCGGGGCACGTCGTCGCCCACGTGCATCACGTCGGAGATGTGCAGCAGCAGCCGCCGGCCGAGTGCGCCGGCCGGGTGCGAACGCGCGAAGTCGTCCGAGGTGAAGCCGCGCGCCTCCAGCAGGGCCACCGCCAGCGCGTCGCCCATCGCCAGCGAGGCGGTGGTGCTGGAGGTCGGGGCCAGGTGCAGCGGGCAGGCTTCCTCGGGCACGCTGATGTCCAGGTGCACGTCGGCGGCCTGTGCCAGCGTGGACTGCGGCCGTCCGGTCATCGCCAGCAGCACGTTGCCCTGGCGCTTGAGCACCGGCAGCAGCATCAGGATTTCGTCGGATTCCCCGGAGTACGACAGCGCCAGCACCACGTCGGCATCGGTCACCATGCCCAGGTCGCCATGGCCGGCCTCGCCCGGATGGACGTAGAACGCAGGGGTGCCGGTGGAGGCGAGGGTGGCGGCGATCTTGCGCGCGATGTGCCCGGACTTGCCCATGCCAGTGCAGACCACGCGGCCACGCCCGGCGAGGATGCGTTCGCAGGCCTGGGTGAAGGCGCCATCGATGCGCGCGGCCACGGCCTGCAATGCGCGGGCCTCGACCTCGAACACGCGACGCCCGCTGTCGGCGGGCGTTGTGGCGTGGATGGCGTGGGCGTCGTGTGCGGCCATATCCGGGCGCAGGGGTTTCCGCTAGGCTATTCCGTTCATTTTAGGCGCTTCCCGGCGCGAAATGCCCGTGAGGGCGATGCTTGGCGGCCGGGACTCATGCGCGCTTCAGCAGGATTCCCCTTGGACGCGAACCGCATCAAGACTTTGATTGAAGACGGCCTGCCCGGCGCCCGCGCCGACGTGCAGGGCGACGACGGCGTGCATTTCGAGGCCCTCGTGGTCTGCGAGGCCTTCGCCGGCAAGCTGCCGCTGGCCCGCCACCGCATGGTCTACGCCACGCTGGGCGAGCGCATGGGCGGCGAGATCCACGCGCTGGCGCTCAAGACCCTGACGCCCGACGAGCACGTGCGTCAGCAGGAGCGCGGCTGATGCAGAAGATCGTGGTGACCGGCGGCGGGCCGCTGGACGGCGAGGTCCGGATCTCCGGCGCCAAGAACGCGGTACTGCCGATCCTGTGCGCGACGCTGCTGGCGGACGAGCCGGTCGAGATCCGCAACGTGCCGCACCTGCATGACGTGCGAACGATCGCGCGCCTGCTGGGCGGATTGGGCGCTGGCATCGGCCACGACCGCGAGGCCAGCGTGGTCCGCGTCGATCCGCGCACCGTCGACAGCCACCTCGCCCCCTACGACCTGGTGCGCACCATGCGCGCCTCGGTGCTGGTGCTGGGCCCGTTGCTGGCGAAGCATGGCACCGCCGAGGTGTCGCTGCCCGGCGGCTGCGCGATCGGCTCACGCCCCGTGGACCTGCACATCAAGGCGATGGAGGCGCTGGGCGCCGAGGTCGCGGTCGAGCACGGCTACATCAAGGCGCGGGCGCGCCGGTTGCGTGGCGGCAATTTCACCTTCCCGATGGTCAGCGTGGGCGCGACCGAGAACGTGCTGATGGCCGCGGCCTTGGCCGAGGGCACCACGGTGATCGACAACGCCGCCTGCGAGCCGGAGATCGTCGACCTGGCCGACTGCCTGCTGGCGATGGGCGCGGACATCGAAGGCGCGGGCACGCCGCGGATCGTGGTGCGCGGCGTCGAGCGCCTGCATGGCGCCACCCACCACGTGATCGCCGATCGCATCGAGACGGGCACCTTCCTCGTGGCCGGGGCGATCACGCGCGGTCGCGTGGTGGCGACGCATGCCCGTCCGGACACGCTGGATGCAGTGATCGGCAAGCTGGCCGACGCCGGCGCGGACGTTTCGATCGACGGCGACCGCATCACCGTGGACATGCAGGGCCGACGGCCACGCGCGGTGGACATCGTCACCGAACCGCACCCCGGCTTTCCCACCGACATGCAAGCCCAATTCATGGCGCTCAACTGCGTGGCCGAAGGCACCGGCACCATCGACGAAACGATCTTCGAGAACCGCTTCATGCACGTCAACGAGCTGATGCGGCTGGGCGCCGACATCGCGATCGACGGCAACCGCGCCACCGTGCGCGGCGTGGCGTCGCTCAGCGGCGCGCCGGTGATGGCCACCGACCTGCGCGCGTCGGCGTCGCTGATCCTGGCCGGGCTGGTGGCGGATGGCGAAACCACCATCGACCGCATCTACCACCTTGATCGCGGCTACGAGCGCATCGAGGAAAAGCTGTCCGGGCTGGGCGCGATCATCCGGAGGATCGATTGAGCCGCTTCACCCGCCTGTCTGGCCGTCGCAAGGTCCTGTTCGCGATGGTCGCGTTGATCCTGCTGCTGGTCGCAGGCCTGCGCTGGGCCGGCGTGGCCGGACTGAATGGCACCGAGCCCAGGCAGATGGACTGGAATGCCGACGGCGAAGTGAGCCGCGTGGAGATCCTGCAGGCCTACACCACGGTCGTGGTGCACGAGTCCGTGGACGGCGACCGCAGCTGTCGCAGCTACGCCCGGCTGCGCGACCGCGACAACCCGATCCGGGTGGATTGCCGGGTCACGCCCGGGGGCGCCAGCGCCGCAACCGAGTGAGTTAGCGCAGTGCGGTCAGGCGCAGGTCGACATGGTCGCGGCCGTTGCGCTGCTGCAGCAGGCGCGCGGGGACCGGCAGGCCATCGACGATCCAGGCAGTGATGGTGCGCGCGCCATCGCGATGCACCACCTTCGTGGCGCGTTGCTGGCGGCCCTGGACCTCGATCATTTCGGTGCCTGCAGGCGTGAAGACCTGGCGGCGCGCGCGGCCATCCTCGACCAGGCGATAGGCCAGCTCGTTCCCGGACTTGAAGTCGCGCACCAGTGCGAGGTTCATCAGCATGCCGTCCAGGTCGCCGGCCTGCAGCCGGACCGGGCCCGCGCGATCCTCGTTCACGTCACCCGACCACGTGGCCACGCCACGCGACCAGTCGTAGGTCGCGCTGCTGTTGCGGTTCTTGACCAGCATCGCCGCCAGGCCGCGTTCGCCGCGCTGGGCGTCGTTGCTCGACAGCGGGCGCCACTGGTCTCCGTTGGCCTCGAACACGGTGCTCTGGGTCAGCCGCGCGCCGGCGCCGGTGATGTCCAGGCTGTAGGTCCAGCGATTGCCGCTCTCCGGCGCCAGCGTCATCTTGCCGGTGGCCTGCATGCCCATGTAGGTCGCGCGGTAGTCGGCGGTGAACGGCTCCATCGCCATCGCCGGCATGACTGCGAACAGCAGCGCGGACACAGCCAGCAGGCGTGCCTTGCGCAGCAGGGAAAGGCGGGGGGTTGGCATGTTCATCGCGCTCCTCGGTACTCGACTAGGCGGAGGTCGATGCTGTCCTCGCCGTCCTCGCGTTGCAGGATGCGGACCGGCGTGGGCACGCCGTCCGCGATCCAGAAAATGGTTTCGTCATCGTCGCCGTCCGTGCGGGTGCGCTCGACACGCATCGCCTGGTACTCCATGTCCCCGACCACGACCGGTTCGGTCTCGGCGGCGACGCGGTACTGGTGGTCGCGCACGCGCCCGCCATCGACGAAACGGTACGCCAGCGACTTGCCGGGTTCGGCGTCGCGCACGGTGGCGAGGTTGATCAGCAGCCCGCTCATGTCGCCCTCATGCAGCGGGATCTCGCGCTGGCGCCACTCGCTCAGGCGGTCGCCGGTCCATTGCGCCGTGCGTGTCCGCCAGTCGTAGGTGCCGATGATCCGCCGGTTGAGGAATGCAGCCTTGCGTACGGTGCTTTGCGAGATGGGGCGGTACTGGTCGTGGTAGGCGTCGAACACGGTGCTCTGCTCGACATTGAGTCCGAGGATGCCGGCGAAGCCGCGATTGCCGCGGATGCCCAGGTCCACGCGCCATTGTTCCAGCGCGGGATCGCCACGTTGCACGACCTGCATCGTCGCGGTGCCTGCCTGCCTGCCGTCGTGCCAGGCTTCGTAGCTGGCCACGAACGGCTCCAGCGCCGCCGCCGGGAAGGCGACGATCAGCGCAGCGGTGCCCAGGGCGGTGGCGGAGCGACGGTCCATAGGGCGCACATCATGCGAAGCGGTTGTTGGATGCCAGCTGAAGCGGGCCGCGCAGCCTGCCGCCGTCGACGTGAACGCTGTGTTCATGCAGCGCGATGCGGCCGGAGGCGATCCAGCGCAGCGTCTCCAGCAGCAATGGGTGCTCGCGCGACAACACGCGCGCGGCCAGCGCATCGGCATCGTCGCCGGGCAGGACCGGCACGCGTGCCTGTGCGATCACCGGGCCGCCGTCGAGTTCGGCGGTGACGTAATGCACGCTGGCGCCATGCTCGGTTTCACCAGCGTCCAGCGCCGACTGGTGGGTGTGCAGGCCCTTGAAGAGCGGCAACAGCGAGGGATGGATGTTGACCATGCGTCCCGGGCGTGCCTCGACCGCAGCCGCACCGATGATCCGCATGTAGCCGGCGCACACGATCAGGTCGGGGTGCACGGCATCCACGCGTTCGAACAACGCCGCGTCGAACGCATCACGCGAGGCGAAGCCTCTTGCCCGCAGCGCCTCGGCATGGATGCCGGCATCGCGCGCGCGCTGCAGTGCCAGTGCGCCGGGTTTGTCGGAGAACACGCCGACCACTTCGGCGGCGAGAGTGCCGGCGGCGATCGCGTCGAGGATCGCCTGCAGGTTGCTGCCGCGGCCAGAGGCGAGCACGGCCAGGCGTATCGTGGCGCGGGGGGCGGAGGGGGCTGCAGGCATGGCGAGGGGAAACGGGAATCGCGCGCATCATAGTGCATCGGCTTGTGCCAACCGGGCTTGTTCCGCGCGCAGCAACCAAACCGATGCCGAAGCCACGATCCGTTCGTCGTACCCGCCCAGGACCAGCACGTCGCCGTTGGCGAGCAGGGTCGCGGTCGCGAACTCACGCGCGCCGGACGAACCGCCGTCGACCAGCTGGAAGCGCCCCTGTCTGGCCCGGAGGCGCTCGACCCGCCTGTCGCCACCTGCGACGACGACGTCGCCCGACCTCGATACCACCACCGCATCGGGCAACTTGAATCGCGCGAGGTGCATGTCAGGCCCGGGCGTGAAGCGTCCGGTGGCAGGGTCGTACCACTCCGTGCTGTGGTACCGCCCCTGCTGGTCCCGGCCATCCGATCCGCCTATGACCAGTACCCGTCCGTCGGCGAGCAGGACGCTGGCGTGCTTGCGGCGTGGAAACAGCATGTCGCCGGTGCGTTCGAATCGTCCCGTGCGCGGGTCGTAGAGTTCGGCCGAACGCATCACGTCGCCGCGGCGCGACGGGGCGCCGCCGGTCACCAGCACCCGGCCATCCGCCAGCGCCGTGGCGGCGTGCCCGACCCGTGGCGTACTCATGGGGCGGGTGCCGGTGAAGCGGGACGTGGCGGGGTCGAAGATCTCCGCCGATGCCAGTACCTCGAATGCGGCGGTCTGCCCGCCGACGACCAGCACGCGGCCATCGGCAAGATGGGCGGCGCGGGCTGCCGCGCGAGGCTGCGCCATGCTGTCGGCAGGGACGAAGCGCCTGCCCGCCGGCTCGAAGATTTCCGCGCTGCCAGTGACCCCGCGGCCCGACCATCCGCCGGCGACCAGTACGCGACCACCGGGCAGGCTGGCGGCAACGTGACTGTTGCGCGGCTCGGACATCGGCGCGGTCGCTGCGAAGGCGCGGCTGGACGGTTCGTAGAGTTCGGCCGCTGCCAACGAAGCGCTGCAGCCATCACCACATCCGCCGGTGACCAGGACCTGGCCTGAGTCCAGCAACGTGGCCTGGTGCGCAGCGCGGGCCGTGGACATCGTGCCGGCCTGGACGAGGCGGGGGTGGCCTGGCTCGGCTGGTGTGGATGCATTCGATACGAAGAACACCGCGGCGGCGGCGCAGGTTCCGGCCAGCGCAGCCGGCAGCCATGGTTTGGTTTGCATCGTGTCTTCCCGCAATGGATGGTGCGAGAGGTATACCGATGCCATCCGGGCCGCGCATTAACCTCGATCAAGATGCCGCGGTCAGCGCCTGCCGCCTGCGCGCCAGTCGCGCAACAGTCGCGACAACGCCGGCTCGGTGACGCCGATGTAGGACGCGATCTGGCGCTGCGGGAGCCACCCGACCAGTTCCGGGTAGCGGTCGGCGAACCGATGGAAGCGGGTGAGCGCGGAATCGAGCAGCAGTTCGCGCTCGCGTGCCTCCTTGCGCATCGCCATCTGCTCGGCCAGGACGCGGCCGATGCGCTCCCAGGCCTGGTGCCTTTCGTAGAGCACCGGCAGGATCGAAACCGGGAACGCCAGCGTTTCGACATCGGCGATCGCGGCGATGACGAAGGTGTTGGGCGCGCCGCTCACCACGGCCGACAGCGGCATGACGATGTCGCCCGGCCGCGAGAACGCCTTGTTGTACTCGCGCCCGGATTCGGTGACATGGAAGAAGCGAAGGAAACCCGAAGTCAGGAACCAGCAGTGCCGTGGCGGCTGGCCGATCTCGATCAGCGCCTGCCCGCCTTCGTAACGGCGTGGCTCGGCGTGCTGTCGGAGGTAGTCGAGTTCCGCGACAGGCAGCGCGGCGATGCGTCGCAGTTGGCTCGACAGCGCTTCGAATGCCTCGCCGCCGATGGCCATGGTTCAGCCGATCCGTACCCGCTCGTCAGACGTGGCGGCAACCACCTGCCCGATCCGCCAGTGCGGCAGCGCCAGCCGGAGCAACTCGGCCTCGATGTCCGGTGCCGAGGCAGGATCGACCACCAGCACGAAGCCGATGCCGCAGTTGAAGGTGCGCCACATTTCGGCGTTCTCCACGCTGCCCTCGCGCTGCAGCCACTGGAACACCGGTGGCAGTTCCCAGGAAGATGCGTCGATGTCGAGGCCGAGTCCGTCGGGGACCACGCGGATGATGTTCTCGGTCAGCCCGCCACCGGTGACGTGGGCCATGGCGTGGATCGCCGGACCGTGCGCGCCGCGCAGCAGTTCCAGCACCGGTTTTACGTACAGGCGCGTGGGCGCCATCAACGCATCGGCCAGGGCCACGCCGCCCACGTCGAGCTCGGCGGGCCGGCCGGCCTTGTCGTAGATGCGGCGGACCAGCGAATAACCATTGGAATGCGGGCCGCTGGAGGCGATCCCGATCAGCAGGTCGCCCTCGCGCACCGCCGCGCCGTCGCGCAGTTCGGATTTTTCCACCGCGGCGACGCAGAAGCCGGCCAGGTCGTATTCGCCGGGAGCGTACATGTCCGGCATCTCGGCGGTCTCGCCGCCGATCAAGGCGCAACCGGACTGCGTGCAGCCCTCGGCGATCCCGCCGACCACCGCGACCGTGGTGTCGAGGTCGAGCTTGCCGGTGGCGAAGTAGTCCAGGAAGAACAGCGGCTCGGCACCCTGCACCAGCACGTCGTTGACGCACATCGCCACCAGGTCGATGCCGATGGTGTCGTGGCGGCCCAGTTGCTGCGCCAGCTTGAGCTTGGTGCCCACGCCGTCGGTGCCCGAGACCAGCACCGGCTCGCGGTACTTGCCGGACAGGTCGAACAGGGCGCCGAAGCCGCCCAGGCCGCCCATCACCTCGGGCCGGAAGCTGCGCTTGACCAGCGGCTTGATGCGCTCGACGAGCGCGTTGCCCGCATCGATGTCGACACCGGCATCGCGGTAGGTCATGCCGGGGGGGGGAGGCGGGGGGCTGGTCACAGGGCGGGTCGCGGGAAGCCGGGCAGGGCGCGATTTTAGCAGTGTGCCGCGTCCGGGCCGCGGCGGCGGGCGGGCGGCATGGTGCCGTGCAGGCGGTGCCGACGCCGTTTGTGGCACCATTTCGCCTTTCCCGCCAACGGATCCAGGAACGGATGATGGGTGTGGCCAATCGTTTCGCGCGACAGCTGGCCTGCGGCCTCGCGGTGGTGCTGCTGCTCGCTGGCACTGCGTCCGCGCAGCGGGTCGAGGGCGACCGTGCCGGTGCGCAGGGGCCGTACGAAGCCGAGGTGCCGGTACGCAGCCAGAGCGAAAGCGAGCGCGAGGCCGGTTTCGCGCGTGCGCTTGCGCAGGTGTTCGGCAAGCTGTCCGGCGACCGCAGTGCGGCCAGCCGTCCCGGCGTGGGGCAGGAACTGCGCCGCGCCGCGGATTACGTGGATGGCTACGACTACCGCCAGGACGAGAGCGTTGGTGCCAGCGGCGCACCCACCTTCCAGACCATGCTGGTGGTGCGCTTCAAGCAGGCCGAAGTCGATGCCGTGGCCGGCGCGCTGGGATTGCCGGTCTGGCCGACGCCGCGCCCGCGCCCGGTGCTGTGGCTGGCCATCGATGATGGCAGCGGCCCGCGCCTGGTGGGCCTCAACCAGAACAACGCGGCGCGCCCGGTGCTGAACCGTGCGATCGAACGCGGCTTCCGCCTGGGCCTGCCGGCCGGCAATGCCGCCGAACAGGCCGCCGCCGGCGCCATCTGGCGCGGCGATACGGCCGCGATCGCCCGGCTGTCGGCGCGCTACAACCCGCCGATGCAGCTGCTGGGCAAACTGTACCGCGGCGATGGCGGCTGGAAGGCCGACTGGATCTTCGTCGACAACGGTCGCGTGCTGTCGCGCTGGTCGGAAAGCCACGCAGATGCACGGCGTGCGATGGCCACCGGTGCCGACGGCGCTGCCGACGCGCTGGTGCGTCGCTACGCGAAGGCCAGTCCGGCGGGGCAGCAGGCGACCCAGCGCATCGTGTTCACGGGCATCAACAGCTCGGCCGACTACCTGCGGCTCTCCGCCGTGCTGCAACGCATGTCGGTGGTGCGTGGCTTCCGCCCGGTTCGCGCCATGCCGGACGGGATCGAGGCGGACCTCGACCTGTTGACCGGCATCGCCGGCTTCCGTCGCGTGGCCGATGCCGACGTCCTGGTCGAAGTGGAAGGCGGCGACGGCATCGTGCCGATGTACCGACTGCGCTGACGGAACCACGGACCATGGATACGCAACCACAGGCGAACTTCGAGATCGCCCGTTTCCTCAAGCGCCTGCAGTGGGGGCTGGTGGCCTTCGCGGTGCTGTGGGTGGTGTACCTGCTGGGCCCGGTGCTGACGCCTTTCGTGCTGGCGGCGCTGCTGGGCTGGCTGGGCGACCCGTTGGTCGATCGGCTGGAGAAGCGCGGGCGTTCGCGTGCGGTGGCGGTGACGCTGGTGTTCCTGCTGATGGCCCTGTTGCTGGCGCTGGTGCTGGTGATCCTGGTGCCGATGGTCCAGCGACAGGTCACCACGCTGGTTGCGGAGTGGCCGACGTACCAGGCCTACATGGCCGAGTGGTTCCAGGCCAATGCGGCGCCATGGATCGAGCGGATCACGTCGATGGTCGGCATGGAGGCGGACTCGTTCAGCCTCCAGCGCCTACTGGAGCTGGCCAGGGAACATTGGCAGGCGGCGGGCGGCATGGCGACCACGACGGCCGGCTACCTGTTCGGCTACCTCGGCCGTTCCGGCATGGCGCTGGTGATCATCGCGGTCAACGTGGTGCTGGTGCCGATCCTGACGTTCTACTTCCTGCGCGACTGGGACAAGCTGGTGGCGCGTGTCGCCGCGCTGGTGCCGCGCGACCATCTGGCCACGGTGTCGCGGCTGGCCCGCGAGTCCAGCGAATCGCTGGGCGGGTTCCTGCGCGGACAGATCCTGGTGATGGCGGCGCAGGGTGCGATCTACGCCGTCGGCATGTCGCTGGTGGGCCTGCGGCTGGGCCTGCTGATCGGCATCATCGCAGGCCTGATCAGCTTCGTGCCCTACCTCGGCGCCACGGTCGGCATCCTGCTGGCGCTGGTGGCGGCCATCGTGCAGGAGGGTGGCTTCAACTGGACCCTGCTGCTGATGGTCAGCGCGGTGTTCACCATCGGCCAGCTGGTGGAAAGCTACGTGCTGACACCGCGGCTGGTGGGCGACAAGATCGGCCTGCACCCGGTGGCGGTGATCTTCGCGGTGATGGCCGGCGGCCAGTTGTTCGGCTTCCTCGGCATGCTGCTGGCGCTGCCCGTCGCGGCGGTCGCCAACGTGATGCTGCGTTATGCCAACGAGCGCTACACGCAGAGTCGCCTGTATGCCGGCGACCGGCCGAAGATCGTACTGGATGGCCGTGCAAGCGAGGCGGGCATTGTCTTGGATGCGGACGTCGATGCCGCCGTGGATGACGCCGCCAACGGCAAGCGCGAGTCCTGATCGCGACGATGGTGACGCCTGTCCCGCAACTGCCGCTGGCGTTGCGCTACCCGCCCGACCAGCGTTTCGATACTTTCGTGTCGGGTGATCCGACCGTGCCGGCACACCTGCGTGCAGCGGTGGATGGTTCGCATCCAGGCAGCCTTTTCATCGCAGGCGCCGCCGGTACCGGCAAGACCCACCTGCTGCTGGCGGCGTGCGCCGAGGCCGACGGCACGGGCCGGCGCGCCGCCTACCTGCCGCTGGCCAGTGCCGTCGGCCGGCTGCGTGATGCGCTCGAAGCGATGCACGCGAACGAACTGGTCGCGCTCGACGGGGTGGATGCCATCGCCGGTCGCCGCGACGACGAGGTGGCGCTGTTCGATCTGCACAACCGCGTGCACGATGCCGGCGGCACGATGCTCTATGCCGCGCGCGACATTCCCGATGCCTTGCCGCTGGCCTTGCCCGACCTGCGCTCGCGCTGGCAGCAGTGCGCGCGCATCACGCTGCCAGTGCTCGGCGACGCCGCCCGCCGCGAGGTCCTGCGCCTGCGCGCGACACGTCGCGGGCTGCAGGTGGATGACGCCGCATTGGATTGGCTGCTACGGCGCGTGGACCGCGACCTCGGAAGCCTCACCCAGCTCTTCGACCAACTCGACCGCGCCGCGCTTGCGGCGCAGCGGCGGATCACGGTGCCGTTCCTGCGCCGGTTCTTCGAGGGGAACTGATCGGACAGGCCCGGGCGGCGTATCAGCGGCAGGTTTCGGCAGTCTGCCGCCACACGACCGGTTCCCAGTACGTGTTGTCGCGAATCATCCCGGTGTCCGGCGACCTGGTGAGCAATCGCGCGCCGATTTCATACCGGGTGTCCGGCGCGACATCCACGATCAGTACCTTGTAGCGACGCGCACCCTGCCGGCGGAGCTGGCGTTGCCGCTCCTGCAGGGTGAAGGCCGAGAACCGGGTGGCATCGATGCGCTCGTCGACCACGAGTACGCGGCGGCCGGCATCCACGCGGTGTCGATTGACGTCGAACAAGGGGGTGCTCCTGCCATCGATCCGGGTCACTTCGGCAGGGAAGACCTGCTGGCTGACCCGCGGGTGCGCACCGGACGTGGAGACATACCCGCAGCCCATCGGCGTGGATGCGGCCGTGGGGGAAGGGGTTTCACGAGCACTGCCCCGCAGGACCATTGGCACATCGTCGCGAATGATCTCAAGATGCAGTGCACGACCCGGCCCGGAGGTCGCCGAACGGAGTGCGGCCGCCGGAGTATTGCTGGCCGAAATCGGCTGGCCATTGATCGATACGATGCGGTCACCGCCGCGCAGGCCCATGCGCTCGGCGTTGCCGCCCGGCGTGACGGCCATCACCACGGCCCCATCGGCACCGATGCGCCGGATATCGATGACGGCGCCGAAGTCCTGTATCGCGGACTGCGCCATCAGCGGGACGGCGGCCGCAGCGTGGGCAGGAAGCGGCTGGCTCCGCGCCTGGGTCGGCAGCGCGGCAATCGCGACTGCGGCCGTGACCAGGATCAGCAGGCAATAAGTACGCATGGCAGGGTTCCGTGTGGAGTCAGTTGGTGCGTTGGATGGAGAGGCCGTGCATCAGCTGTGCGCGCGCGACCCACATGGGCTCGATCTCGGGGTCGCTGGCGTCGCTTTCGTATGCCGCCTGCAGTGCGCGATCGAGCGTGGCGATCTGTTCCACGACGTCGTTTTCCGTGGCGAGCGGCGGATGCGATTCGAAGTGGGGTGCCGTCGACCATGGCAGGAGCGCCGCAACTGCCAGCATCCCCGTCGCGGCAACTGCAGACGCACCGGCCAGCATGCGCCGCCGCGCAACAGCCCCGCGCTGGCGGTCGCGCAGGCGTGGCCAAAGGGTGTCGGGTGGATCGAGCAGGGGTGCCTGCTCGAGCTGCTTGAGCGGTGAACGGTTCAGGTCATGCATCGTCATCTCCAGGGTCCATGTCCTCGCGCAGCCGTGCCAGTGCACGGGACAGGATCGATTTCGACCAGCTTTCGCTGCGTCCGAAACGCCTGGCCAGTTCGGTGTGCGACCAGCCTTCGATTTCGTGGAGCCACAGCAGGGTACGGGCAAGCGGGGACAGCCGTCGCAACAGCGCCTCCGCCTCCACGCTGTCGGCGTGTACCGTCCCGGCCGATTCCATCGACCCCAGCCGTTCATCGTCGCCGTAGCGGCGCTCCCGGCGCAGGCGGTCGATCGCGAGGTTCGCGGCCACGCGCTTCAGCCAGGGGCGCAGGGGCGTGTCCGTGCGCAGGCCGGTGAGGAAGCCGAACATGCGCAGGAAGGTGTCCTGCACGATGTCCTCGGCGGCGGCGCGGTTGCCGGTCAGGCGCAGCGCCAGTGTGAACACCGCCGGCGCGTGCAGGCGATACAACTGCTCGAACGCACCGGCATTGCCCTGACGAGCCAGCTTCAGCAGGTGCGGTTGCGAAGGCGCGTCGGCGTCGTCCAGCTCCATGCAGACAAGGTACGGCGATGGCCGTCGATCCGTCGCACCCGGACCGGACCGCCACGCGGTGCCGGCGATCAGGCGGAGGCGAGCTACCGGTGCCGCTCAGGGACGGCCAACGGCGATCCAGCGCCAAGCGAGACCCTCGCCGGCGACCGTCCTCCTCCGCAACGCCACCCGCAGCAGTCGCCGCCGGCTGGAGTCGCGGCGTCTCGGCATACGCATCCAACCCCCGGTCGATCCCCAGCGGAAAAGGGACGAGATGTCGTGGTCAGGGGCAGGGCGTGTCGCTGCGCTCCTGCCAGACCACGGGTTCCCAATAGGCGTTGGCGCGGATGCTGTCGGGGTCCAGCCGATCGGTGAGCAGCCGCGCACCGACGTAGTAGGTCGTGTCCGGGGCGACATCCACCACCAGTGCCTTATAGGCCCGGGCCTGCTCGCGGCGCTTCATCAGTGCCCGTAGCCGTCTCTGGGCGATGGTCAGCTCCTCAATCCCTTCTGCAACGATCAAGACGCGCGTACCGGCGTCCACCCGGTGGCGGTTGACCGTCCCCAGCGGTGTGCTGCGGCCATCGATCCGGGTGATCTGGCTCGAGTAGACGCCTTGGGTGACCCGGGGCAAGGTGCCCTGAGTGGTCAGGAAACCACAGCCGGAGCCGGCGCCCGTGGCGGACGTGGCGGGCGCGGCA
Organism: Luteimonas aestuarii; assembly: GCF_004357985.1. Taxonomy (GTDB): domain Bacteria; phylum Pseudomonadota; class Gammaproteobacteria; order Xanthomonadales; family Xanthomonadaceae; genus Luteimonas; species Luteimonas aestuarii. The sequence continues at coordinate 407,733 of NZ_SMTF01000002.1, forward strand.
ACTCGCCCCGCCAAGGACTGCCTCGCGCCGTTGCGGACTACCTCGATACGCAGTTCGCCACCGCTTTCGGCGAGCGTTTGTCCGAGCAGGGAGCCGGGCTGCCTGCTGCCGACGAAGGAATGGCCGTTGATCGACTCGATCCGGTCGCCGACCTGAAGGCCGATGCGCTCCGCATTGCTGCCGGGCGTGATGGCAAGCACCACCAGGCCATCCTGCGTCTGGCGCAGGTCCGTGACTGCGCCGAATGTCGAAGGCGTCCATTGCGCCGAAGCGGTGCCGGCCATGGCGAGCGCCATGCACGTGGCCAGCAACAGGGTCCGTCGTCGGGAGATCGTCATTCCGGCAGCCTCACATTGCGTCGGGGAGTTGCGTGGCCTGAATCGCCAGGGATCGGCGAAGCCGCCACAGGGGTTCGATCTCGTCGTCGGAAGCGCCTTGTTCATAGGCAGCCTGCAACGCGCCGTCGATGGCCCCGAGGCGTTCCTGCACGACGCGCGTATCGACGGTGCCAGCGGACATGGCCATGGTCGTCGGCGCAGGTGGCTGGTCGCGAGGGACCAGCCACCACGCGCCTGCCAGCAGCACGGCCGCACAGAGCACCTGAGCGCCCTCGCGGAACCTGCGGCGCCGTCGCCGTTGGGCCGCCGCGAGCTTCGGCCAGAGCGTGTCGGGGAGGGCGGGAACCTTGCGGTCTGGGAGCGTGGGTCGAGGATCGAAGTTGCTCATCTTGTTTTCCGCGTCGCGGCCTTGCGCGTCTGGTTGGAGTGGTCGTGATTGGCGTCCGCGGAGGGAGCGTTGGCCCGGCGCAGCTGGGCGATCGATCGCGAGACCAGCGACTTCGACCAGCTTTCGCCGTGGCCGAAGCGTTCCGCGAGTTGTGCGTGGGACCAGCCTTCTGCCGCATGCAGCCAGACCACTGCGCGTGCGACCGGCGGCAGCATCAGCAAGAGCCGTTCGGCATCCACGCCGACGATCGCCGCATCGGCATCCCCAGCTTCGCTCAGGCCGGCTTCCTCGGGCAATGCATCCTCGAGATGGCTGCGGTCGCGACGGAGGCGGTCGATCGCGGCATTGGTGGCAACGTGCTTCAACCACGGTCGCAAGGGCCGATCGGAACGTAGCCCGCCCAGGAAACGCAGCAGGCGCAGGAAGGTCTCCTGGGTGATGTCCTCGGCGGCCGCTGCATCCCCTGTGATCCGGAAAGCGAGTGCGTGGACCGTCCGGGCATGGCGGTGATAGAGGATCTCGAAAGCGGACTCATTGCCCCAGCGCGCCTTGCGTATCAAGGCGGCTTCTTCCTCCACGTCGAATTGCGCTGCTTCCATTCCCTATGGATACGGACGACAGGCGAGAATCGTCGCAACTCTCGAGAACTTCGCTTTAATCCGTGCTGCGAGTCGTGGAATGTGGATTGAGGCTGGCATCCAGTTCTTGCAACCGCTCCGGGGTGCCGACATCGGTCCAGTGGCCGGTGAAATGCTCGCCGGTCACGGCGTCTCGCTGCATCGCCGCGCGCAGCAGCGGCGCAAGCTGGAAGCGCGGCGGTTCGGCGCGCGCGCCAGGGGTGTCGCCGATGACGGCGCGCCAGTCGTCGAACAGCCGTGGCCGGTATACGCCGATGCCGGAGAAGGTGAGCTTGTGCTCACCGCTGGCGGCAACGCGCCCATCATCGTGCAGCAGGAAGTCGCCCGAAGGATGGTGCGCGGGATTGTCGATCAGCACCAGGTGCGCGTCGCCCGCGGGTTCGCGCGGCAGTCGCGCGAAGTCGTAGTCGGTCCACACGTCGCCGTTGACGGCGAGGAACGGCGCATCGTCCAGCAGCGCCAGCGCATGCCACATGCCGCCGCCGGTTTCGAGCGGCGTGCCGCCTTCGCGCGAGTAGCGGATGCGCAGGCCGAAGCGTTCGCCATCGCCCAGGGTGGCCGGGAACTGGTCGGCCAGCCATGAGATGTTGATGACGACGTCGCGCACGCCGATCGCGGCAAGCTTTTCCAGATGCCATTCGATCAGGCGCTTGCCGCCCACGCGCAGCAGCGGCTTGGGCGTGGTGTCGGTGAGCGGGCGCATGCGCTCGCCGAGGCCGGCGGCCAGGACCAGGGCTTTCATCGTGCGACGCGCGACGTGGATCAGGCGGCCGCGCTGGCGCCCTGCAGCGCCGGGCGGACGTGTGCATCCAGCAGGTCGGCCAACGCCTGCAGCTCCGGATAACGCGGCAGCACGGCATCGAGGTAGGCGAGGAAACGCGGCGCATCGGCGACGTACTTCGGCTTGCCGTCGCGATGGTTGAGCCTGGCGAAGATACCGATCACCTTGAGATGGCGATGGATACCGATCAGGTCCGCATCACGGCGGTACTGCTCCCATGTCGGCACCGGCAGCCCGGCTTCGGTGGCCAGCGCGTGGTAGCGCGCCTGCCACCGGGCCACGCGTTCCTCCGGCCAGCTGAGGAAGGCATCCTTGAACAGGCACGTGGCGTCATAGGCGATCGGGCCGTGCAGCGCGTCCTGGAAATCGATCACCGCGGTGTCGCCATCGCCGGGCATCAGGTTGCGCGGCATGAAGTCGCGGTGCACCAGCACCTGCGGCTGCGCCAGCGCACTGTCGATCAGCACGCGGTAGACGGCGAACAGGCGCTCGGTTTCGGCCTCGTCCAGCGACACGCCAAGGTGCACGCCCAGGAACCATTCGTCGAACAGGCGCAGCTCGCGCAGCAGGACTTCCTCGTTGTAGGCGGGGAACCCGTCGGGCACCGGGATGTGTTGCAGTTTCAGCAGCTGGGCCAACGCGGCCTCGAACATCATGTCGGCGTTGTCGGCATCGATGACGTGCAGGTAGGTATGCGGGCCGAGGTCTTCGAGCAGCATGAACCCCTGTTCCGCATCTTCCGACAGCACGCCCGGCACCCGCACGCCACCGCTGCGCAACAGCTCGCGGACCTTGAGCCAGCCGGTGACGTTCTCTTTCTCCGGCGGCGAATCCATCACGATCCGGCTGGGCACGTTGCCGATGGTGCGCCAATAGCTGCGGAAGCCGGCGTCCACCGAGGCGCGCTCCAGCTCCAGCGCGGGATTGCCGGCGGCGGCGCGGGCCCAGGCCAGGCGCTGGTGTTCACGGGCGGTCGGAAGGGTGCTTGGGTCCATGGATGCTCCAGCCGGCGGATGCCGGTCGGGGCATAGGGTAGTGGAATCCGCGCCACCGCGTGTCCACCGATGTCCCGGGCATGTCGCCCTTGTCCGGCGCGCGTGGCGCCGTCCCCGAAGCTGAATGATCCGGTCCGTCGGACGTGTGGTTCAGGCTGCGGCGCGTGTCTGCCCGAGCGACGCCAGCCACTCGTCGTCCGAGCCTTCGTTCACGCCCTCGAACAGGAACGTCGACAGGTAGCGCTCGCCGGTGTCGGGCAGGGTGGTCAGGATCACGCTGCCTTCGGGCGCCTGTCGGCGACCTGACGCATGCACGCCCTTGGATACGCCGCGGTGCGGCAGCCACGGCATATCGTCATTGCCAACCGGCATATCACGACGATGCTCCGCCGCATGCTCGTCGGATCAGTACCTTGCGCTCGATGTCGTACGTTGGACCTGCGCAGCCGCGCGCTAGATCACGCCGCGATAACCGTTCGCTTACATCCGCTCCAGGCCGGCTTGCTAGAAAACCGGCGATTCCACACGAGGCGAAGGGCATGCGGATCACCATCATCGGTGCAGGCTTCAGCGGTTGCGCGTTGGCGTTGCAGTTGGCCGATACGCGCGACGATGCTGTCGAAGTCTGCGTGGCCGGCGTGCCGGCGACGTTCGGACGAGGCGTCGCATATGGCGAGGCACGGCCGGAACACCTGCTCAAAGTGCGTGCGCGGCACCTGGGAATCGATCCTGACAACCCGGACGATTTCGCCGAATGGCTGAACCTCAGCACGCGCGCCCGCGATGCCTTCCTGCCGCGCATCGCGTACGGGGAGTACCTGCACGACAGGATCCTCACTACCCGCGAACAGTCCTCGAATCTCTCGTTTTTCGAGCACGAAGTGATCGCGATCGAGCGGGAGCCCCAGGGATTCCGCGTGTTCCTGGCGGACGGAAGCGATTTCGCCAGCGATTGCGTGGTTCTCGCCCTCGGTGCGCTTCCGCCGCAGCGCCTCGCCGGTGTCGGGCCCAGGTTGGCGCGTCATGCGCGTTATATCGGCTGGCCCTGGCACGAGGAAGCGCTCGACCGGATCCAGCCGGACGAGCGCGTGCTGATCATCGGGACCGGCCTGACGATGGCCGATGTCGTGACCAGCCTGCACAAACGTGGCCATCGTGGCGAGATCGTCGCGCTGTCGCGGCATGGGTTGCTGCCGCTGCGCCACCTGCCCGAGGCGCCCGCGCCGATCCGGCTGCCGCCGAGCGTGCTGCATGCGCTCAGGACGCGCGATGTCCGGAGGTTGCTTGCAGCCGTCCGTTCGCTCGCATGCGCCGTCCCGGACTGGCGCAGCGTGGTGGATGCTCTGCGGCCGCATACGCAGGCGTTCTGGCAAGGATTGCCGGCCGTGCAGCGCGCCCGCTTCCTGCGCCACCTTCGCACCTACTGGGAGGCGTGTCGGCATCGCCTCGCGCCCCGGGTTGCGGCGGAACTCGACTTGCTGGCGGTGTCGGGGCAGTTGCAGGTGCGCGCCGGACGCCTGTTGCGTGCCGGCCTGCGCGAGGACGGGGTGGACGTCGTCATCCGTCACCGTTTCCGGAAGCAGACCAGCGTCGAACGCTTCGACCGGCTGGTCCGGGCGACTGGACTGGATACCGACATCACGCGGACCACCCACCCCCTGGTGACGCACATGCTGGATGCAGGCCTGGTCCGGGCGGACGCGCACGGCCTCGGCATCATGGTGGACGATGGCCTTGGCGTGCTGGATGCCAGCGGGTTCACCATTCCGGGCCTGTACTGCCTGGGCCCCTTGCTGCGGGGGCACCTGTGGGAGATCACCGCGGTGCAGGAGCTGCGGACCGCGGCCGGTGCGCTGGCGCAACGGCTCCTGGAGGGCGACCCATGTGCCGACAGGCCGCGACTTCCCGCATGGCCATGGCGCGCTGATGCGGACCGGTCCGGCTGATGCGCGACGCCAGGGACCCTCCGGACACGGACAGGGTCATGGGTTCAGCGCGCCGTGGAGGCGTACGCGGACCGGGTACGCGCATGCCTGGTCCGCGTGAACAGCTCCGGCATGTGCAGGACTGGCGACGTCCGGGCAAGCCCGGGGATGGACTCGTTCAGCCCGTCAACAGCGGCCAGGATCATCGGAACGTGGGTAAAGCCGGTAGCGAAGCGGTTGGATCGCGACCCGGTCGCCCGGAGAGGGCACGGACACGGCCGGCGTCGCAACGACGTCGATCTCGAACACACGCGGTTGCAAGCGCAAGCGCAGTTCGAGCGTGATCCGTTCCGCAAGCCTGCGCACCGCGGCGACCTCCGCGTCCAGTCCCTGGCCGGCCGCGGCCAGCACCACGTCATGAGGGCGCACGTACAGCGTCGCCGGGCCGTCCGCAGCGTCATCGACGTCCAAGGTCGTGGACTGGCCTGCGGCGAGGAATCGCCCGTCGGACACGCGGCCCTCCAGCGCATTGGCACGACCGACGAAATCGAACACGTAGTCACTGGCCGGCTGGCCATACACCTCGTCCGGAGTGCCGACCTGTTCGATACGCCCCTGGCGCAGCACCACCACGCGGTCGGCGAGTTCCAGCGCTTCTTCCTGGTCGTGGGTCACGAACACCGTGGTCTGGCCGGTGCGGTCGTGCAGGTGGCGCAGCCAGCGCCGCAGGTCCACCCGCACCTTGGCGTCCAGCGCGCCGAAGGGTTCGTCCAGCAACAGCACCGTTGGGTCGATCGCCAGCGCTCGCGCCAGTGCGACACGCTGTTTCTGGCCGCCGGACAGCTGTTCCGGATAGCGCCCGCCGAGTTCCGGCAACTGGATCAGTGCGAGCAACTCCTCGACGCGGCGCTGGATGGCCGCGCGTCCAGGACGGCGGTTCCGCGGACGGCTGCGCAGCCCGAATGCGATGTTCTCGGCCACGGTCATGTGCCGGAACAGGGCGTACTGCTGGAACACGAAGCCGACGTTGCGCTCGCGCAGGCTGAGTGCGGTCGCGTCGATCTCACCGAAGCGCACCCGGCCCTCGTCGATGGGCAGCAGGCCCGCGATTGCGCGCAGCAGCGTGGTCTTGCCCGAGCCCGAAGGCCCCAGCAGCGCCACCAGTTCCCCGGGAGCGATGTCCAGGTCCACCCCGTCCAGCGCGGCGACACCCGGATAGCGCTTGCACACCTTCTCGATGCGCAGTGCGACGCCGGCCTTGCCGGCGGTGGCGGTGGCAGCGCCCTCGGCATCGATGCTTCCTGGGAGTGCGAGCACGCCAAACGCGGTTGCGGGCGTCATCACGAGGGGAGCGACAAGTGTGTCCGTCATCAGTGTGGTCCCGGTCTTCAGTGGCGGCGGTGCGAATGCGCCAGCCCGTCGGCATGGCGGGCCTCCAGCCAGAACTTCAGCACCAGGGTCACCAGCGCCAGCCCGGCCAGCAGCGACGCCACTGCGAACGCGGCCGTCGTGTTGAACTCGTTGTAGAGGATCTCGATGTGCAGCGGCAAGGTGTTGGTCAGGCCGCGGATATGCCCGGACACTACCGACACTGCACCGAACTCGCCCATCGCGCGCGCGCCGCACAGCAGCACGCCGTACAGCAGTCCCCACTTGATGTTGGGCAGAGTGACCCGGAAGAACATGGTCCAGGCATTGGCGCCCAACGAGCGCGCGACCACCTCTTCCTCGCTGCCCTGCTGCTGCATCAGCGGGATGAGTTCGCGCACCACGAACGGGAAGGTGATGAACAGCGTGGCCAGCACGATGCCGGGCCGGGCGAACAGGATCTTGATGTCGTAGGCGCGCAGGAGGTCGGCGAACCAGCCCTGCCGGCCGAACAGCAGTACCAGGCAAAGTCCCGCGACCACGGGCGAAACGGCGAACGGCAGGTCGATCAGCGCCAGCAGGCCGCGCTTGCCGCGGAATTCGAAGCGGGTGACCGCCCACGCAGTGAACAGGCCGAATACTGCGTTCACCGGAATGACGATGGCGGCGGTGAACAACGTCAGCTCCAGCGCGGCGAGCGCGTCGGGTTCGGACAGCGCCGCCCACCAGTTGGCGAAACCGCTGCCGAACGCGGCGGCGAGCACCATCGCCAGTGGCAGCACCACCAGCGCGAGCATCACCAGGATCGCCAGACCGATCAGAGCGCGCCGTACCCACGGCGGTTCCTGCAGGTGCGATGGGGACTCATGCGACATGCCGGGCCTCGCGTTCGTGGTGGAACAACAGCGGGATCAGGTTGATCGCCAGCAAGCAGACGAACGAGGCGGCGAGCAGCAGTGCCGCCAGCGCGATGGCACCGCCGTAGTCGTATTCCTCCAGGCGGATGGTGATCAGCAGCGGCGCGATCTCGGTGAGGTAGGGCTTGTTGCCGGCGATGAAGATCACCGACCCGTATTCGCCGAGACCGCGGGCGAAGGCGAGGGAAAACCCGGTCAGCATCGCCGGCAGCACTTCCGGCAGGATCACCCGCCGCAATGTGGTCCAGCGCGATGCGCCCAGCGACGCTGCCGCCTCCTCCTGCTCGTGGCCCAGCGTTTCCAGGATCGGCTGCATCGTGCGCACCGTGAACGGCAGGCCGATGAACGTCAGCGCGACCACGATGCCGGAGAAGTGGTAGGCCACCGGCAGCCCCAGTGGTTCCAGCCAGCGGCCGATCCAGCCGTTGGGCGCATAGATCGCGGTCAGCGCGATGCCGGCCACCGCGGTCGGCAGCGCGAACGGCAGGTCGACCAGCGCGTCGAGCAGGCGTCGCCCGGGAAAGCGGTAGCGCACCAGCACCCACGCCAGCAGCGCGCCGGCGAGCAGGGCCAGCAGGGCTGCGATCGAGGCGGCGCCGAAGCTGACTTTCAGCGCCGCCTGCATCCGCGGATCGTGCAGCGCACGAAGCCACGCCGCACCGCCCAGGCCGGCCGCGTTCAGCGTAAGTGCGGCCAGCGGCAGCAACACCACGATCCCGAGCCAGGCGAAGCCCAGTCCCAGGCTCAGGCCGAAGCCTGGCAGCGGGCGCCGCCAGCGAGAAAGGCGCGAGGGCAATGCGATCGCCGACATTCCCGATCCGTACCGTCAGCGCGGCTGGTAGATGCGGTCGAAGAACCCGCCATCGGAGAAATGCAGCTGTTGCGCCCGCTTCCAGCCGCCGAACGCGTCGTCGATGGTGACCATGACGAGCGGCTTGAATCGCGCGAGTTCGGCTGCAGACACGCTTTCGGGCCGCGACGGCCGGTAATGGTGCTTCGCCGCCAGCCGCTGGCCTTCGGGCGAATACAGATGCTGCAGGTAGGCGCGCGCCACCGCTTCGGTGCCGCGCCGGGTGACGTTGGCGTCTACCCAGGCCACGGGCGGCTCGGCCTTGATGCTGATGCTGGGATAGACGATCTCGAAGCGGTCGCGGATCGAGCGGTCGGACAGGGTCAGCAGGGCCTCGTTCTCCCACGCCAGCAGCACGTCGCCGATGCCGCGCTCGACGAAGGTGGTGGTGGAGCCGCGCGCGCCGGTATCGAGTACCGGGACGTTGGCGAACACCTGCTTCAGGTAGTCGAGCACGCGCGCGCCGCTGCGGTACTCGCGCGATGCCCATGCCCATGCGGCGAGGTAGTTCCAGCGCGCGCCGCCGGAGGTCTTGGGGTTCGGGGTGATCACGCCGACTCCGGGTCTTGCGAGGTCGCCCCAGTCGCGGATGCCCTTCGGGTTTCCGCGACGGACCAGGAACACGATCGTCGAGGTATAGGGCGAGCTGTTGTTGGGCAGGCGCGACTGCCAGTCTGCCGGCAGCAGCGTGCTGTTTTCGGCGATGGCGTCGATGTCACCCGACAGCGCCACGGTGACGACGTCCGCTTCCAGCCCGTCGATCACCGAGCGCGCCTGCTTGCCGGAGCCGCCGTGGGAGGCGCGGATCCTGACCGTGTCGCCGGTCTCGGCCCTCCACTTCGCGGCGAATGCGGCGTTGAACTCGGCGTAGAACTCGCGCGTCGGATCGTAGGAGACGTTGAGCAACTCGATGTCTTTCGCGAACGCGGATGCCGGCAACGCGAACGCCAGCAGCAGCGCGGTGAGGGTCTTTTTCATGTCGGTATCCCGTGGGGGTGGGGTTCAGAACGAGAACTGCGCGCGGGTGAAGAAGGTCTTCTCGTCCTCGCGGTCGTCCGCCGGCGCACCGCCGTCGAAGGCGGCGCGCGTGTAGTTGGCGACCAGCTTGAGGTTGCGGCTCAGGTACCAGTTCATGCCGAGGCTCCATGCGCTCGCCGCGGATGCCGATGCGGTGGGGTCGGCGAACACCGGGAAGGCGTCATCGTCGACGTCGAGCCGCCCGTAGCGCGCGACCACTTCGAACGCGCCCCAGCCTGCACCACCGATGGTAAAAGACTGGTTAGGCGTGACGCCGCGGTAGCTGGCCGCCTCGCCGGTCAGCACCCAGCTGCCGACGAGCTGCCAGGCGCGGTGGTCCAGCGACGCCCGTGTCCCGCTGGAGCCGTCTACCACGTCCTGTTTCGAACGGATGTATTCGCCGAGCAGGCCGAACGGCCCGGCATACCAGTACGCCTGCGGCGACCAGCGGATGTGTCGGCCTTCGGCGGCCACGGCGGCGCGGTGGTTGAAGAAGACCACCTGTCCTGGCGTGCGGTAGCGCGGCAGGAAGCTGTTGCCGGCACCATGCTTGTCGCCGGCACTGCCGGCGATGCCGAAGCCGAGCCCCGACAGCACGCCGTCGCCACCCTTCCATGGCTCGACGAACACCCTGCCGGCGAATTCGAAGTCGTTATCCGGATTGCCGGTCGGACTGTCGCGCCCGTCCGGTGCGCCGTTGTAGATGCCGAGCACGTAGCCGAGCTTCGACCCGGCCAGTGCCCCCTGCAGCTGCACGCCGAGGTCGCGGTTGGGGGCCAGCTCGGTCGGGAAGCCGCGCTCGACCAGCGCGATCGCGCCGCCGCTCTGCAGTCGCTCCAGTCCGACCGGTCCTTTGACCTTGCCTACGCGGACGGTTGCGGCGGGATGGAATCTGAGGTCGATATAGGCGTCGACGATGCTGGCGCTGTCGCCGGCGAACTCCGGGGTGAGGCGAAACGCGACCAGCTCGCCCCAGTTGCCTTCCAGCGTCGGCCGGATGCGACGCCAGAGGAAGCTGTCGTTCTGGGAGCGTTCGCCGTCGTCGATGAAGTTTCGGTGGTCGGCCTGTACCAGAGCACCGAGTTTCAGCTGGATGCCGCCATCAGCGCTGCGGATCGACGCGCCCTTGTCGGCGGCCAGCGTGATCACGGGCGCTGCCTTCGGCTCGGGTGGTGCCGCGGATCCCGCGGCAGGGGCTTGCCGGTCCCGTTCGTCCAGGCCGAGTTCGACCGCGCGCAGGCGGCGGTCTAGTTCGACGAGGCCCGGCGTCGCCGCTTCGCCGGGGGCGATCCCGAGGCGCTGTTCGACGATGCGCAGGCGCTCGGCCAGCGCTTCCTGTGTGAGGGAATCGATGGCCTGCGCGGCGGCCGTGCCGGACAGCGTCGCGAGGGTCAGCGCGAGCGCGAGCGCGGAACGCCGCGCCTGCGCTTGGAGCGGTCTTCGGGATGACGGGGGGAGCAGCCGCATGGCGTTTCCTCGAAGTGCGGGGAAGCGCCTCCGGTCGTCCGGTCGGCACCGCGGGTGGGAGAGGTGGCCGGACGCGTCATGGCGCGTTGTCCAGCCGGACTTTCTGGCTGCGGGTGATCTGCACGATCCGTGAGGAATGCACCACCACCTCGACCTGGCCGTAGGCGATGCCGCGCAGCGCTTCGAGGACGGCACGTTCTGCCTCGCTGGGTGGCGGGGACGGCGCCGGCGGCGGTGCATCTGCCTCGTTCGGCAGGAGGGCGACGACCGTGTTGACGGGTGGCTGGCCCATGGGCGTCTCCTGCGTGCAGGTCAGGCCGCGTCGCGCTGCGCGTCCAGCGAGGCCAGCCACTCGTCGTCCGAACCTTCGTTCACGCCCTCGAACAGGAACGTCGACAGGTAGCGCTCGCCGGTATCGGGCAGGGTGGTCAGGATCACGCTGCCTTCGGGCGCCTGTTCGGCGACCTGCAATGCGACGGCGACCGTCGCGCCGGCCGACAGGCCGACGAACAGGCCTTCCTCGGCCGCCAGCCGGCGTGCGGTGGTACGCGCGGTCTCGTCGTCGATCGGGTGCACGGCCTCGAACACGCTGCGGTCCAGCACGCCGGGCACGAAGTCCGGGGTCCAGCCCTGGATCTTGTGCGGCGACCAGTCCTTGCCCTGCAGCAGCGAGGCGACCGCGGGCTCGGCGGTGACGATGCGCACCTCGGGGCGCGCCACCTTCAGCACCTGGCCGACGCCGGTGAGGGTGCCACCGGTACCCCAGCCGCTGACGAAGTAGTCCAGCCGCCTGCCGGCGAAGTCGCGCAGGATCTCGGCGGCGGTGGTCTGCCGGTGGTAGGCGGGATTGGCGGGATTGTCGAACTGCTGCGCCAGGAACCAGCCGTGCTCCTCGGACAGTTCCTTCGCCTTGCGCACCATGCCGGTGCCGCGTTCGGCGGCGGGCGTCAGGATCACCTTGGCGCCGTAGGCGCGCATCAGCTTGCGGCGCTCGACCGAGAAGGTTTCGGTCATCACCGCGACGAACTTGTAGCCGCGTGCGGCGGCCACCTGTGCCAGCGCCACGCCGGTGTTGCCGCTGGTGGCTTCGACGATGGTGTCGCCGGGCTTCAGCAACCCCTTGGCCTCGGCATCAAGCACGATGGCGATCGCCAAGCGGTCCTTGACCGAGCCACCGGGATTGAAGAACTCCGCCTTGGCGTACAGCGTGACGTGCTTTGGCGGCAGCCGGTGCAGCTTGACCACGGGCGTGTTGCCGATGGTGTCGAGGATGTTGTCGTAAAGGGCCATGGATGCCTCCGTATTGGCGTTGCGCTCCTCCCCTTGCTCGCGCAGCGAGTAGGGGGAGGTTGGGAGGGGGTCGAGGGGCGCAGCGCCGAGCTGGCCGAAAGCACCCCGCCCCAACCCTCCCCCTCGCGACGCGAAAGGGAGGGCGTGTTCATGCTGCTTGTGAAAGCGTTGCGTTGTGACAGTTCAATGGCCTCGCGCCGAACCAGTGCAGCGAGCGTGCCAGTCCGGCCACTTCGCCGAGGATGAGCAGCGCGGGCGAGCACACGGCGTGCAGGCGCGCGGTGTCTGGCAGGTCGGCGAGCGTGCCGATGACCACGCGTTGCGTCGCGCGCGTTCCGTTTTCGACCAGTGCGAACGGCGTTGTGGGCGCGCGGCCATGCGCCAGCAGCCGTTCGCGCAGGGTGTCGAGCATCGCCACGCCCATGTACACCGCCAACGTCTGTCGTCCCTGCGCCAACGCCGGCCAGTCCAGCGTGTCCAGCGAATCCTTCGCGTGTGCCGTGACCAGCCGCAGCGATTGCGCATGGTCGCGATGCGTCAGCGGGATGCCGGCGTAGGCGGCGCAGGCGGTGGCGGCGGTGATGCCGGGCACCACTTCGTAACCGATGCCCGCCGCGCGCAAGACTTCGAGTTCCTCGCCGCCACGGCCGAACACGAACGGGTCGCCACCCTTGAGCCGCACCACGCGCTTGCCTGCGCGCGCATGTTCGACCAGCAGCGCATTGATCTTGTCCTGCGCAGTGCTGCGTCCGTTGGCCTGCTTGCCGACTTCGATGCGCTCGGCGTCGCGGCGCGCGAGCTGCAGCACGTCGTCGCTGACCAGGCGGTCGTGCAGGACCACGTCCGCCTCGTTGAGCACGCGCAGTGCACGCAATGTCAGCAGGCCGGGATCGCCCGGGCCTGCGCCCACGAGCGCAACGCTGCCCGCCGCGGCGTGGGGTGAATCGGGCGCGAGCACCGCATCGAAATGGCGCTCCGCTTCGATGTGCCGTCGCCGACGCAGCAGCGATGGGAGTGGGCCTGACAGCAGGGTTTCGAACGCACGACGGCGCGCGGCGGCATCGGGCCAGCGTGCCCGGATGCGATGGCGGTGGCGGGTGAGGAAGGTGGCCAGTGCGCCGACGGATTCGTCGAGGCTGGTTTCGATGCGTTCGCGCAGCAGGCGCGCCAGCATCGGCGCGCCGCCGCCGCTCGAGATCGCCACTTGCACCGGACCGCGTTCGATCCGCGCCGGCAGGTGTACGCGCGCCAGCGCCATGTCGTCGACCACGTTGACCCAGACGCGTCGCCTTTCGCCCGCTTCGGCCACGGCGCGATTGACGTCGGCATCGTCGGTAGCGGCGATCGCCAGCCAGGCGTCGTCCAGCCAGTCCGGCGTGAACGCGCCGGCACGGTGTTCGATGCGACCCTGTGCCGCCCAACCGGCCAAGGTGGCGTCGAGCACGGGCGCGCCGACCACGATCCGCGCCCCCGTGCCCAACAGCGCTTCCACCTTGCGCGTCGCCACCACGCCACCACCGACCACGAGTACGGTGCGGTCGCGCAGGTCGGCGAACAGCGGAAACAGGCGATGCGCGGGTGCTGCGTCGACGGACATCGTCACGGCCAAAAAAGAAGTGGCCACGACAGTAGCGTTCGCCCCTCGTGGCACGGAAATGGCGACGCTTCCTGCGGACATGCCGATTCGGCATAAGCGCGGAACACAGTAGGCGGATCGGTGCGTGGACACCCGCCGGGTGGACGACTAGCATCCGGTGACATCCCTTCATCCGCATGGAGCGACGCGCGGTTGCACCTGCAACCGTCGCGTTCCCGGCACCGCCATGACCCTCACCCAGCTGCGCTACCTCGTCGCCATCGCCGATTCCGGGCTGAACATCACGCTCGCGGCGGAGCGTGTGCACGCGACCCAGCCGGGGTTGTCGAAGCAGCTCAAGCAACTGGAGGACGAGCTGGGCTTCCAGCTGTTCGTGCGCAAGGGCCGCAGCCTGGAAGGCGTGGCGCCGGCGGGCGAGCGCGTGATCGAGCACGCGCGCCGGATCCTCGAGGAAGCCGCCAACATCCGCCGCTATGCCGCCAACGAGCGCGGCGAACACGCGGGCCGCCTGCTGCTGGCGACCACCCACACGCAGGCGCGCTATGTGCTGCCGTCCGTGATCGCCGCAGTCAAGCGCGATTTCCCGCAGGTCAACGTGGACCTGCAGGCGGCAGGCGATGCCGAAGTGCTGCAGGCGCTGGCGCAGGACGGTGCCGACCTGGCCCTGATCAGCACCGCAGGCAGCGTGCCTTCGGGAGGTTTGGCCGTACCGCTGTACCGCTGGCGTCGCGTGCTGCTGGTGTTGGCATCGCATCCGCTGGCGGCTGCGGGACGCGCGCCTTCGCTGGCAGAGCTGGCCCGGCATCCGCTGATCAGCTACGAGTCGTCGATGCGCGCGGATTCATCGCTTCGGCGTGCCTTCGCCGCCGAGGGCGTGGAACCACTGGTGGCGATGACCGCGCGCGATGCCAACCTGATCAAGACCTATGTCCGCGCCGGCATGGGTGCGGGCCTGCTGGCCGAAATGGCGTTGGGGGTGCGCGAGGACGACGGCCTCCGCATCCTCGAGGCACCCGCGCAGATCCCGGAATGCATCACCTGGGCGGTGGTGCCGCGCGGCCGCGTGCTGCGCGACTACGCGCTGGCGCTGCTGCAGGGCATCGCCCCGCAGATCGACCGGCGCGACCTGCGCCGCATCCTCGAGGGCAACCTCGAGGCCGACTGGCCGACACCGCCCACCTGGCGCGAACTGAGCCAGCCGATCACGGTGTGACCGTCCCGCGGCTCATGCCGCCACGCCGGTCTCGTCGTCGACATGCAGGCCGCATTCGCGCTTGAGCCCGAAGAAGCGGGTGTCTTCCGCGCGCATGCCTTCGGTGAGCGGCGACGTGGTGTGCACGTCGCCGATCGACACGTAACCCTGGTCCCACAGCGGGTGGTAGGGCAGGTCGTGGCGCTGCAGGTAGTCCCACACGTCGCGATCGGTCCAGTCCGCGATCGGGTGCAGCTTCCAGCGGCCGTCGCGCAACTCGAGGAAATCGATGCCGGCACGCGTGCCCGACTGGTCGCGGCGCAGCCCGGCGATCCAGGTGCGCACGTCCAGTTCCTTCAATGCGCGCCGCATCGGTTCGACCTTGCGCAGGTTGTTGTAGCGCTCGATGCCGACGAGCCCCTGCTCCCACAGCCGGCCATGTCGCGCTTCCATCCAGGCGCGGCTGACATTGGGCCGGTAGACGCGCAGGTCCAGGCCCAGGCGTGCCTGCAATTCATCGGCGAAGCGGTATGTCTCCGGGAACAGGTAGCCGGTATCGACCAGGATCACCGGGATGTCGGGCTTGCGCTGCGTGACCAGGTGCAACGAGACGGCGGCCTGCGCGCCGAAACTCGACGACAGCGCGTGGTTGCCGGCGGTATTGGCCAGCGCCCATTCGATGCGTTCCCCGGCGCTGCGCCGTGCCAGCCAACGGTTGAGTTCGGCCAGCGCGGGCGCGGATTCGGCGGCGGTGATGGGGTCGGGCGGCGTCATGCGGATGCCTCGATGAGCAGCGTGTCGGTGGGAATGCCGCGCCTGCGATCGCGATCGGGGATGTCGACGATGCCATCGCGCAGCAGGAAATCTCCGAAACCTTCGTTGCCGTCGCGCGACGCGGCATAGCGCGCGAACAAGGGGTCGAGTGCGCCGAGGATGGTGGCTTCGTCGATGTTCTCGCGATACAGCGTGTTGAGCCGCTGGCCACGATGGTCGGCACCCAGCATCAGGTTGTAGCGGCCGGGCGCCTTGCCGACCAGTGCGATCTCGCCCAGGTAGGGCCGCGAGCAGCCGTTGGGACAACCGCTGAGACGCAGGTGGATCGGTGCATCGGCAATGCCGTGGCGTGCAAGCAGCGCTTCGACCTTGCCTGTGAACTCGGGCAGATAGCGTTCTGCCTCGGCCATTGCCAGGCCGCAGGTCGGCAGCGCGACACAAGCCAGTGCATTGCGTCGCAACGGCGACGCCGCGCGCCAGCCGTCGAGGCCGTGCTCGGCCGCCAGCGCATCCACGCGTGCGCGCAGCGCGGACGGTACGCGCGCGACCACCAGGTTCTGGTTCGGCGTCATCCGGAACTCGGCGCCGTCGCCCTCCGCATCCAGCAGCGCGGCAATCGCGCGCAGGCCGGAGAGATGCCGCACGGCCCCGCCACGGCCATCCAGTGCGCCATCGACGATCCGCCCGGCGGGAATGCGCAGCGTCAGGTGCGCGCGGCCGTCGTCGCCATCCACCCAGCCGAAGCGGTCGCCGTTGTGGTCGAATGCGAACGGACGCGCCGGCGACAGCGGGAAGCCCGCGCGACGTTCGACTTCGGCGACGAACCACTCCAGCCCGCGGTCGTCGATGGTGTACTTCAGCCGGGCGCGCTTGCGCACGGCGCGGTTGCCGAAGTCGCGTTGCGCGGTGACCACGGCCTCGGACACGGCGATCACCTGTCCGGGCGCGACGAAGCCGATGACGTTCGCCAGCCGCGGATAGGTCTCCGGGTCGCCATGGCTCGCGCCCATGCCGCCACCGATGGCGACGTTGTAGCCGGCCAACTTGCCGCCCGCGTCTGCGATGGCGATGAAGCCCAGGTCCTGTGCGAAGACATCGACGTCGTTGCCTGGCGGGATGGCGAAACCGATCTTGAACTTGCGCGGCAGGTAGCGCTCACCGTAGATCGGCTCGACTTCCTCGCCACCACCGGCAACGCGTTCCTCGTCCAGCCAGATCTCGTAGTAGGCGCGGGTGTTGGGCAGCAGGTGTTCGGACAGCGCGGCCGCCTGTGCATGCACGCCGGCATGCAGGCGTGAAACGTGCGGATTGGCGGCCACGGCGACGTTGCGGTTGACGTCGCCGCAGGCGGCCAGCGTGTCCACCAGCGCGGCGTTGATGGCCTGCATCGTCGCCTTGAGTTCAGTCTTGATCACGCCGTGGAACTGGAAGGCCTGGCGCGTGGTGATGCGCAGCCCGCGTTCGGCGAAGCGGCGGGCGATGGCGTCGAACTGCAGCCATTGCGCGGGTGAGACCACGCCGCCCGGCGTGCGCGTGCGGATCATGAAGCTGTGCGCCGGCTCGAGTTTCGCCAGCCGCCGCGTTTCGCGCACGTCGCGGTCGTCCTGCTGGTAGCTGCCGTGGTACTTGATCAGCGTCTGGTCGTCCTCGCGCAGCGCGCCGGTGACCGGATCCGCGAGGCTCTGCAGCAAGGTGCCGCGCAGGCGGGCGCTCTGCGCCTTGATGTCTTCGACCGAATGCGTGGCCATCAGTACAGGTCCCGCGCGTAGCGGCCTTCGCGCTGCAGCGCATCGAGGCGTTCGACGGCCGCTTCGCGCCCCCCGGATTGCAAGGCCACCACGTCCAGCAAGGCGTCATGCACGCCCTTGCCCATCGCCAGCGCGCCGCAGACGTAGACGTGGGCGCCGTTCTCGATCCACTCGAGCAAGTCGCGTGCGCGCTCCCGGATGCGATGCTGCACATGGACCTTCGCTGCGCCATCCCGCGAGAAGGCGAGGTCGATGCGATCCAGCGCGCCGGACTTCAGGGCGCGCTGCCACTCCAGCTGGTACAGGAAGTCGCTACGGAAGCGGGGATTGCCGAAGAACAGCCACTGGCGACCATCGGCGCCGCTGGCCTCGCGTTCCTGCACGAATCCACGGAACGGGGCGACCCCGGTGCCGGGCCCGATCATGATGATGTCGCGCGAGGCATCGGCCGGCAGCCGGAAGCGTTCGTTGGGCTCGATGTAGACCGGCAAGGTGTCGTCATGCCCGGCCTTCGCCAACTGGTGCGAGGCCACGCCGAAGCGCGCGGCGCCATTGCGCTCGAATGCGACATGGGCGACGGCGAGGTGCGCTTCGTCCCCGACCACGCGCTGGCTGGATGCGATCGAGTACAGGCGTGGCTGCAAGGGGCGCAGTGCCGCGACCAGGGACGCGGCATCCCAGTCCGCCGGTGCCGACTGCAGCACATCGATGACCTGGCGGGCTTCCGCCCAGGCGGCGAATGCCGTGCCGTCCTGCTCCGCGAGCAGCGCTTTCAGTTCTGCATCGCCGCTGCGCTCGGCGTGCGCGGCAACGAACGGGCGCGCCAGCCTGGTCAGTTCACGCTTGCCTGACAGCCAGTCGCGCAGCGGGCGCTCCTCGCCGCCATGTGCCACGAGTGCATCGCCCTGGAGCCTGCTTGCGGTAAGGATGTCGTCGACGAGGGTGTCGTCGTTGCGCGGCCACAGACCCAGCGCGTCTCCGGGTTCGTAATGCAGGCCGGACCCTTCCAGCGACAGCTCGACATGGCGGATGTCCTTGCCGGACGCGCCGCGCCCGGCCGCCAGGGTGATGCGCTGGTTGGCGAGGACGGCCGCGGAGAACGGCTGGTCGCGATCGTGGCGGGTGCCCTGCGTGGCGGTGGGACGCAGTGGCGTCACCGTCGCCAGCGGCTTCAGCGATTCCTTCGCCGCCGCCAGCGCGCGTTCGCGCCAGGGTGTGGCAACGATCTCGATGTCGAGGTCGGCATCCCCGCGCGCGGTAAGGCGTGTCGCGCCGAGTTCGGCCAGGCGCTCGTCGAGCTTGCGGCCCACCGCGCAGAACAAGGGATAGCTGGAATCGCCGAGCGCGAGCACGGCGTAGTGCAGCTGCTCGAGCTTCGGCGCGCGCGGTCCGAGGATGAAATCGTGCAACTCGCGGGCATCGTCGGACGGGTCGCCATCGCCCTGGGTGCTGAGGACCAGGACGAGGTGGCGTTCTCCCTTCAGTTCGCGAACCGGATAGGCATCGGCACGCAGTATCCGCACGGGCAAGCCGGCCGCTTCGGCATCCGCGGCCAGCCGTTCGGCAGCGCGCCTGGCGTTGCCGGTCTGGCTGCCGTAGACGATGGTCAGCCGGCCTGCCGTCGCCGCATCGAGGCGCGGAGCAACGGCAGGCGCCGGCTGTTGGGGCGCGGACCTTGCCGCGAGGCCCGCTGCATAACCCGAGAGCCACCACAGGCCCGCGGTGTCGAGTTCACCGGTCAGGCGGGCCAGCGCATCGACGGCGTGCTCGGGGATCGGCAAGGCAGGCAGTGCGGCAGGCGGTGGCATCGCGTGAATGCGGTCCGTGGGATGACGCGGCCAGACTAGGCAGCGCGGGCGCGCGATGGAAAGGAGCGTCGGTTATGCGGTCATGCCGTGGAGTGATTTATTCCCCGGGCTGCCCCGCTGGCTAGAATGCGGGCAGTCGCGGCGCCTGCCGCAGCCGGACCCTGCCGTAGACGATGAACCCGCAAGCCCCCGCCATCCGCCGACATGACGACCTGGACCGGCTGGAGGCGGAAAGCCTGCACATCCTGCGTGAAGCGGTGGCCGAGAGCCGGCGCCCGGTGCTGCTGTACTCGATCGGCAAGGACAGCTCGGTATTGCTGCACCTGTTGCTCAAGGCGTTTTCGCCGGCATTGCCGCCGGTGCCGCTCCTGCACGTGGATACCACCTGGAAGTTCCGCGAGATGATCGCGTTCCGCGATCGCCGCGCGGCCGAGACCGGTATCGAGCTGCGCGTGCACACCAACCCCGATGGCGTACGCGACGGCGTCGGCCCGTTCAGCCATGGCGCCAGCGTGCACACCGAGGTGATGAAGACGCTTGCCCTGAAGCAGGCGCTTGAATCCGGCGGCTACGACGCCGCGATCGGGGGGGCGCGGCGCGACGAGGAAAAGTCCCGCGCCAAGGAGCGCGTGTTCTCGTTCCGCGATGCCAGCCACCGCTGGGATCCGCGGCGGCAGCGCCCGGAGCTGTGGAACCTCTACAACGGCCGTGTCGGCCAGGGCGAAAGCGTGCGCGTGTTCCCGCTGTCCAACTGGACCGAGCTGGACGTGTGGCGGTACATCCGCCGCGAGGGCATCGACGTCGTGCCGCTGTATTTTGCCGCCCAGCGCCCGGTGGTGTGGCGCAATGGCACCTGGATCATGGCCGATGACGATCGGTTCGAAGTATTGCCGGGCGAGCGCATCGAGCACCGCCGCGTACGCTTCCGGACACTGGGCTGCTATCCGCTGACCGGCGCAGTCGAATCCGACGCCGTGGATCTGGATGCCGTCATCGCGGAGATGGAGGCCAGCGCGCTCTCCGAACGCGCCGGCCGCCTGATCGACCACGCCGATGGCGATTCGATGGAGAAGAAGAAGCGCGAGGGGTACTTCTGATGGCGAGTGGTGCGAGCAACGGCTTCCTGCGCCTGATCGCCTGCGGCAGCGTCGACGACGGCAAGAGCACCCTGATCGGCCGCCTGTTGCACGAGGCCGGGCGCATCCCGGACGACGAGCGGGCGGCGCTGGCGCGCGCCAGCGCGACCCATGGCACGCGTGGGGATGACATCGACTACGCGCTGCTGCTCGATGGCCTGGACGCCGAGCGTGAGCAGGGCATCACCATCGACGTCGCGTGGCGGCATCTCGACACGCCGCAGCGCCGCTACCTCATCGCCGATTGCCCCGGCCACGTGCAGTACACCCGCAACATGGCGACCGGCGCATCGGTCGCGGATGCGGCGATCCTGCTGGTGGACGCCACCCGAGGCCTGTTGCCGCAGACTTTCCGACACACCGCCATCCTGTCGCTGTTCGGCGTGCGCCACGTGCTGCTTGCGGTGAACAAGATGGATCGCGTCGGCCACGACCGGGCCGTCTTCGAACGCATCGCTTCGGACTATCGCGCGCACGCGGCCAGGCTGGGGCTGGATGACGTGGCCTGCATCCCGGTATCGGCTGCGCAGGGCGACAACGTGGTGGCGCGCGCCAGCACGATGCCCTGGTACGACGGGCCGGATGTGTTGGACCACCTGTCCTCGATCCCGCTGTCCACGGCAGCGCCGGACGAGCGCTTCCGCATGCCGGTGCAAAGCGTGCTGCGCGATACGGAAGGTGGGCGTTGGCTGGCGGGCACATTGGCCACGGGGCGCGTGCATGCCGGCGATACCGTCCGCGTCGAGCCCGGTGGCGCGGTGACCACGGTCGCCGCCTTGCTGGTCGCCGGCGCCGAAGCACCGCAAGCCGGGGCGGGCGATGCCGTTGCCCTGCGCCTGGGCGATGACGTCGATGCCGCACGTGGCGACATCCTGTCGGCGGCGGATGCGCCGCTGCCGGCCAGCGACCAGTTCGTCGCCGACGTGCTGTGGTTCGACGAGGCGCCGCTGCTGCCCGGGCGGCGCTACCAGGTCAAGCTGGCGACCCGCAGCGTCGGTGCGCGCGTCGGCGAACTCCGGCATCGGCATGATCCTGAAAGCCTGCAGCCGCTGGCGGCGAAACAGCTGGACACCAACGACATCGGCCAGGTCGCGCTGTCGCTGGATGCACCGGTCGCTTATGCGCCCTACGCCGACAGCCCAGCGCTTGGCGGTTTCCTGCTGGTCGATCCGCTGACCCGCGCCACCGTCGGTGCCGGCATGATCCGCCATGGCCTGCGCCGTGCCGACAACCTCCACTGGCAGGCGCTGGACGTGGATCGCGCCGCGCGCGCCGCGATCAAGGGGCAGCGTCCCCGCTGCGTGTGGTTCACCGGGTTGTCGGGTGCGGGCAAGTCCACCATCGCCAACCTGGTCGAGCGTGAACTGCTGGCGCGCGGCTGCCACACCTACCTGCTCGATGGCGACAACGTGCGCCATGGCCTCAACCGCGACCTCGGCTTCACCGATGCGGACCGCGTTGAAAACCTGCGTCGCGTCGCCGAGGTGGCGAAGCTGATGACCGATGCCGGCCTCGTCGTGCTGGTGAGTTTCATCTCGCCGTTCCGCGCCGAACGCGCGGCGGCCCGCGCGCTGTTCGCGGACGGCGACTTCGTCGAGGTGTTCGTGGATACGCCGCTGGCCGAAGCCGAGCGCCGTGACGTCAAGGGTCTTTACGCGAAGGCACGACGGGGTGACCTGCCGAACTTCACCGGCATCGATTCACCCTATGAGCCGCCGGAGCATGCGGACCTGGTGCTGGACACATTGGCCGATTCCCCGGCAGGGCTGGCGCGTCGCGTGGTGGAACGCTTGCTCGATTGAGGGCGTGGATGCGGATGCGCCGGCAGGACGCTGGTCGTTTGTGATCCGCCGTGAAGCGAACGGCGAAGCCGCTCGAAAAGCAGCCAGCGGAATACCCTCCGACCAGGGCCAACCGGTTTCGACAGAATGCATCGGGGGGACATCCGCGTCCTGTCGAACCACGGCTGGTGTCGCGACACGCTCTCCTCCGGATCTTCGGACAGTGCCATTGCGCAACGTAGGTCCGGGGGCTCGACAAACCGTCAGTCCGGCGGGCCCGGGGACCCGGCACCCTTCCACGCTCCTCCCGCATCAGCAGTAGCGCTACGAAAAAGGGCCGGGCATCACTGCCCGGCCCTCGGATCATGCACGCAGGGTCACCGCTTCTTGCGGAGCATGCCGACGATGAGCAGGATCACGATGGCGCCCAGCGTGGACGCGATGAAGCCTGCCGCCTGGCCTTCCGCATACCAGCCCGTGGCCTGCCCGACGAACCCGGCAAGGAGTGCGCCTCCAATGCCCAGCAGAATGGTGAGGATGATGCCCATGCTGTCCTTGCCCGGCTTGAGCAGGCGCGCAAGCACGCCGACGACCAGGCCGATCAGGATGATGTAGAGCCAGTTGCTGCTGCCGAACAATTCCATGCTGCCCCCTCGGGTTGGTTGAACGCGCGCAGCTTGGCAGGACCGGCGCGTGCGCGCCAGCCCCAGCCAAGGCATCAACAGCAGCCGTGGTCGCCGTGGCGCTGGCCGCTGTCGGCGGCGACCGCCGAACCGGTGGTTTCGCCGCGCTGGCTGGCATGGTGGTGTTCGGCGATCACCCGCGCCACCGAGGCCGTCACCTTCTTGCCCATGGCGATGTGCAGGAACTCGTTCGGTCCGTGCGCATTCGAGTGCGGGCCGAGTACGCCGGTGATCATGAACTGCGCGCCGGGGAACTTCTCGCCCAGCATGCCCATGAACGGGATCGAGCCGCCTTCGCCCATGTACATCGCCGGCTTGCCGAAGAACTCGTGGCTGGCCGCATCGATCGCCTGTTCCAGCCATGGCGACATCGCCGGTGCGTTCCAGCCGGTGGCGGCCTTCTCCAGCGCCAGCGTCACCTTGGCACCGTTCGGCGGGTCGCGCAGCAGTTCGGCCTGCAGCAGTTCGCCGGCGCGCTTGCCGTCCACGGTCGGGGGCAAGCGCAATGACAGCTTGACCGCGGTGCGCGGGCGCAGCACGTTGCCGGCCGAATCCAGCGTCGGCACGCCGCCGACGCCCGTGACCGAGAGCGCCGGGCGCCAGGTGCGGTTGAGCACCAATTCGGTCAGGTCGTCATGCATCGGCGACAGGCCCGGCACCAGCGGGAACTTGTCGTAGACCGCCGTGCCCAGCACCTCCGCGGCGCGGCGTGCCTGCGTGCTGCGCTCGGCCGGGATCCGGGCATGCAGGCCATCGACCAGGATGCGTCCGGTGGCCTCGTCCTCGATCCGCGACAGCAGTTGCCGCAGCAGGCGGAAACTCGAAGGCACCACGCCCGAGGCGTCGCCCGAGTGCACGCCTTCTTCCAGCACCTGCACGTCGAGGTTGCCGCCAGTCAGGCCGCGCAGCGAGGTGGTGCACCAGAGCTGGTCGTAGTTGCCGCAGCCCGAATCCAGGCATACCACCAGCGACGGCTTGCCGATGCGGTCGGCGAGGTGGTCGACATACGCGGGCAGGTCGTAGCTGCCGGACTCCTCGCAGGCCTCGATCAGCACCACGCAGCGCGCATGCGGCACCTGCTGGTCCTGCAGCGCGAGGATCGCGGCCAGCGAACCGTAGATCGCGTAGCCGTCGTCCGCACCGCCGCGGCCGTAGAGCTTGCCGTCGCGCAGCACCGGTTTCCACGGGCCCAGGTCGTCGTCCCAGCCGGTCATCTCCGGCTGCTTGTCGAGGTGGCCGTAGAGCAGCACGCAGTCGTCGTTGCTGCCGCCATGCGCGGCCGGGATGTCGATCAGGATCAGTGGCGTGCGACCTTCCAGACGAACCACTTCCACCTGCATGCCCGGGATCGATTGCGCGCGGGCCCAACCCTCCATCAGCTTGACCGCATCGTCCATGTAGCCGTGGGCGGCCCAGTCGGCATCGAACATCGGCGACTTGTTCGGGATGCGGATGTACTCGACGAGCTGCGGGACGATCTCGTCCTCCCACTTGGCGTCCACGTAGCGGTCGATGCGGCTGGCGTCCATTGGTTGGCTCCCTTCGGTAACGAGGCTGATTTTAGCGCGGGGGATGCAAGGGTAGGGCTTTTCCTACACGGCGCCGGGGGATTCCCCGGCATCGCAATGGCGTCTCCGGCGATACGCTGTGTCCATGGCATTCCCGAGACTGGGTCCACCGGCACCGCAGGAGCGACGCCGGGCCAGGAATCCCAACCAAGGAAGGAGAACGCCATGCACAAGTTCAGGACGCTGTTCGCCACGCTGCTGTTCGCCCTGCTGTTCGCGGGCAGTGCCGTCGCGACCGAGAAGGTCGACATCAATACCGCCGATGCCGCAACGCTGGCACGGGTGCTCGTCAACGTGGGGCCGGCGAAGGCGGAGGCCATCGTCGAGTACCGCCAGGCCAACGGCCCGTTCCGCAGCGCGGAGCAGCTGGCGCAGGTGTCGGGCATCGGGCTGAAGACGGTCGAGAAGAACCATGACCGCATCGTCGTCGGCGCCGCGCCGGCGCGTAGCAACACCCCCGCGGCAGCGCAGGCTTCGGCCCGCAACGCGCCGCAGCGCTAGATCCGGTCGCTGCCGGGCTCGCAAGGAGGCGAACCGTCAGTCGAGGAGCAGGACGCTCCACGGACCCAGCAGGGATGCTGTTACAGGGATGTTCCGCCGCCCGCATCGCACAGGACGTGCGGTCGGGCGGCTTCTGTTTGTCTTGCGAACGCGGGCGCTACACTGCCTCGATGACCATGGCGCGCCCGCAGTCCCTGCTTATCCCCGCCAACGAGTACCGGCGCGTGCGCTGGAAGAACGGCGCGGGCTGGACGCGCGAGATCTGCGCCTGCCGGATGGATGGCCGGGAGGGCATCGACGCGACGGCGTGGGATTTTCGGCTGTCGATCGCCGAAATCGAAGCCGACGCGCCGTTTTCCTCGTTCCCCGGTATCGATCGCGAGCTGGTGCTGCTGAGCGGGAACGGGCTGTCGTTGCAGTTCGACGATGGCGACGCCGTGACCTTGCTGCCGCCACACGACCGCGCCCGGTTCGCCGGGGAGCGTGGGGTGGCGGGGCGACTTGTCGACGGTCGCACCGAGGATTTCAACCTGATGTGGCGACGCGAGGCGGTGCAAGCCACGCTGTGGCATCGCCCGCTGGTGGGCGCAATGGTGGTCTTCGTCGACGCGGGGGACTGCTGGGCCGTGCACCTGGTGGGGGGGCAGGCCCGGATCGATGGCGAACGATTCAGCGCTGCGCTTGAGCAGGGCGATACCGCATTGCTGCAGGCCGAAGCCGGGCGCACGCGCCATGTCATCGAGGGCGGCGGTGAATTGCTGCTGGTGCGGATCCAGCCATCTGCGCTGGACGATGCGGCGAATCCCTCGTTCGGCTGATCGGCGGTGTGCGGATGGCCGCGCAGCGTTCAGTCCCGATCGTCCCGTGCCCAGACGCCGTCGCCCTCCCGCTTGACCGCGAACTTCGCCACCGGCGTATAGGCCGGCGCGCACAGGGCACGCCCGTCGCGCACATCGAACTTCGCGCCGTGCAGTACGCATTCCACCGTCCCGCTTGCCGCGTCGAAGCCGCCCGCGGACAGCTCGAATTCCTCGTGGCTGCACATGTCCTCGAGGGCATGCAGGTCGCCATCGAGGTTGAAGACCACGATGCCGGCCCCGGTGACCTCGTCGAACGCCGTCTTCATTTCGCCCGGCAGCAACTCTGCGCTGGCACAGATGTAGGTCCAGGTGTCGATCATGGGATGTCTCCTTCCAGTCGCTTCTCCAGTACCTCGAAGCGCAGGTCGTCGCGCAGCGGGATGCCGTAGCGCTCGTCGCCATAGGGAAATGGCTTGAACAGGCCGGTGCGCCGATAGCCGCGACGCTCGTAGAACGCGATCAGCGTGTCGCGGAGGTCGATCACGGTCATGCGCATCGCCGGAAGTCGCCACTCCTCGCGCACGATGCGTTCGCATTCGGCCAGCAGCCGCTTGCCGAGCCCTGTGCCCTGCAGGCCGGGCTGGACCGAAAACATGCCGAAGTAGCCGGCCCCGTCTTCCGCGGCGATATGCGCGCAGGCCAGCAGCGCGTGGTCGCGTTCGGCCAGCACGATGCGGCTGCGTGGCCGCTCGATGTCATGGCGCAGCACGTCGGGGTCGATGCGGTTTCCGTCGAGGAGATCGGCTTCCGTGGTCCAACCCGCGCGACTGGCTTCGCCGCGATAGGCGGACGTGACCAGGGCGACCAGGGCCGGGATGTCGGCGACGCTGGCGTCGCGGAAGCGGGACTCGTCCATGCGCCCATTGTAGGGCGGGCCCAGGCCCGCCGCTAAGCGGTCGCCCGTCTAACCCAGCAGTCTGCGGACCTTCTTCAGCGCCACGATGAAATGCTCGACCTCTTCGTGCGTGTTGTAGAACGCGAACGAGGCGCGCACGGTCGCTGCCACGCCGTACCACTGCAACAGCGGATGCGCGCAATGCTGGCCCGAACGCACGGCCACGCCCTCAAGGTCCAGCAGGGTGGCCAGGTCGTGCGCATGCGCGCCATCCACCAGGAACGACACCACCGCAGCCTTCTCCGGCGCGCGGCCGAAGATGCGCAGGCCTTCGATCCTGTCGAGCTCCTCGGTGGCATGCGCCAGCAGTTCTGCTTCGCGTACTTCGACTGCACCCATGCCCAGCGTGGCGAGGTAATCGACCGCCGCGCCCAGCCCGACGAAGCCGGCGATGTTCGGCGTGCCGGCTTCGAAGCGGTGCGGCGGGTCGTTGAACACGGTGCCGTCGAAGCTGACTTCCTTGATCATCTCGCCACCGCCGATGAACGGTGGCATCGCCTGCAGGTGCTCGCGCCGCGCCCACAGCGCGCCGGTGCCGGTGGGACCGCACATCTTGTGGCCGGTGAAGGCGTAGAAGTCGCACCCGAGGCCAGCCACGTCCACCGCGCGGTGCGGCACCGCCTGCGAGCCGTCGACCACGGTGACGATGCCGCGCCTGCGTGCCTCGCGGCAGATCTCGCGCACCGGGTTGACCGTGCCCAGCACATTGGAGGTATGGGTGATCGCCAGCAGCCTCACGTCGCCGGTCATCGCGGCGCGCAGTGCGTCCAGGTCGAGCGTGCCGTCCTCGCGGATCTCGGCGACACGGATCGTCGCGCCGGTGCGTGCGGCGACGAGTTGCCAGGGCACGATGTTGGCGTGGTGCTCCATCCGCGAGACGAGGATGGCATCACCGGCCTTCAGCCGCGGCAGCGCCCACGAGTACGCGACCAGGTTGATGGCGAAGGTGGTGCCGCTGCATAGCACCAGCTCGTCGCTGCGCACGTTGAGGAAACCGGCCAGCTTTCGTCGCGCGGCTTCGTAGGACTCTGTGGCCTCTGTGCCCAGCGCATGCACGGCGCGGCTGACGTTGGCATTGTGGCGACGATAGAAGTCGTCGACGGCGTCGATCACGGCGGCCGGCTTCTGCCCAGTATTGGCGCTGTCCAGGTACACAAGCGGCTTGCCATGCACCTCGCGCTGCAGCAACGGGAAGTCGGCGCGGACGAGGGTCCAGTCGGCGCCGCCAGCCCCTTCCCCCGGATGCGGGGGAAGGATGGGGTGGGGGTTCGCGACGTGCGACGTATTCATGCCGTGATCGTTTCCAGCGCGGCATCGACGCGGGCCAGCAGCGCCTCGCGGACGCCGTCGTCATCGATGGCCGACAGCGGCTCGCGGCAGAACGCGGCAGTCAGCAGCTGCGTCGCCTCGGCCGCGGCCAACCCGCGCGAGCGCAGGTAGAACAGGGCGTGCGGGTCGAGCTGGCCGACGGTGGCGCCATGCGCGGCCTGTACTTCGTCGGCATGGATCTCCAGCACCGGTTGGGTATCGATCTCGGCTTCGGCCGACAACAGCAGGTTCTTGTTCGCCAGCATCGCGCTGGTGCCGTCGGCGCCTTCGCGGATCAGGATGCCACCGTGGAAGACCGCGCGGCCACGACCGCTGCCCAGGCCGCGCCAGGTGAGCTCGCAGGCGGTGTCGCGGGCGACGTGGTCGATGCCAAGCCGGGTCTCGACATGGCGGCGGCCGTCGGCCAGGAGCACGCCGTTGGCATGCAGCCGTGCGTTGTCGCCTTCCAGGCGCACGTTGAGCTCGTGGCGCGACAACGCGCTGCCGAGCTCCAGGTCGATGCGCTGGTAACTTGAGTCGCGCGCCAGCACCGCGTCGGTTCGCAGGAACTGCGTGGCGCGTGCGCTGTCGGACTGCACGCGCACGTGCGACAGGCGGGCGCGCTGCGCGAGATGCACGTGGGTCAGGACATTGGCGAAGTGCGCATGCGCAGCGGCGGCGAGGTGGTGCTCGACCACGGACAGCGATGCGTCCGCATGCAACTCGATCAGGTTGCGCAGGTGCCAGGCACGATCGACCGGATCCTCCGCACCGATGAAGACCATGTGTAGCGGCTGGTCGCCACGTGCGCCGGCTTCGGCGCGCAGCAGGACGCCTTCGCTGGCGAGCGCGGCGTTGAGGCGGGCGAAGGTTTCATCGCTGCGCTCGAAGCGACGCTGCAGGAAGCGTGCGCTTTCGCCGCCTTCCGCCAAGGCTTCCGAAAGCCGCTGGACGCTGATGCCGGTCGGCAGGTTCGCGAACTGCGACAGAGCGTCGGCGTAGCGGCCGTTGACGAAGACCAGCCTTGGCGCGGGAATGTCGGCCAGCAGCGCGGCATCGACGTCGGGCGTCTCGCCCACCGCGGCAAACGTGCGCCGCTCCAGCTGGCGCAGCGAGGTGTACCTCCAGGCTTCGGTACGCGGGCCGGGCAGGCCATCGCGCAGCACCTCGTCCAGCAATGCGCGGCGCGGGGCATCGCCGCTGAACGCGGTCGAGAGGGAGTCGAGCAGGGCGCTCATCAGGCGGTAGCCTCCGGCGCCACGCGATCCTTCAGCCAGGCATAACCGTGCTGTTCCAGTTCCAGCGCCAGCTCCGGCCCGCCGCTCTCGACGATGCGGCCCTCGGCCAGTACATGCACCACGTCGGGCTTGATGTGCTCCAGCAGGCGCTGGTAGTGGGTGATCACGACGAAGGCGCGATCGGGCGAGCGCAGCGCATTGACGCCGTCGGCAACGGTCTTCAGTGCATCGATGTCCAGGCCGCTGTCGGTCTCGTCGAGGATCGCCAGTTTCGGTTCCAGTACTGCGAGCTGGAAGATTTCGTTGCGCTTCTTCTCGCCGCCGCTGAAGCCCTCGTTGACGCCGCGGTGCAGCAACTCGTCCTTCAGGTGCAGCACGGCCAGCTTCTCGCGCACCAGCTTGAGGAATTGCATCGAATCCAGTTCTTCCTGGCCGCGCGCCTTGCGCTGTGCGTTGAGCGCCGCGCGCAGGAAATAGGTGTTGTTCACGCCGGGGATTTCCACCGGGTACTGGAAGGCGAGGAACAGGCCCGCGGCCGCGCGCTCCTCGGGCTCGAGGTCAAGCAGCGGCTTGCCCTCGAACGCGACCGATCCTTCGGTGACTTCGTAGCCTTCGCGCCCGGCCAGGATGTTGCCCAGCGTGGACTTGCCGGCGCCGTTGGGCCCCATGATGGCGTGTACCTCGCCCGGCTTCACGTCCAGCGTGAGGCCCTTGAGGATCTGCTTGCCGGCGACGCTGGCGTGGAGGTTGTCGATCTTGAGCATGTTGATTGTCCGTTTCGTTGATCTGCTCCCTCCCCCATTGCGGGGGAGGGCAGGTGTGGGGCCTGTCACGTAAAGCTGCCCCCATCCGCCCTGCGGGCACCTTCCCCGCGCGCGGGGGAAGGGAATGGTGGGTCAGCCGACGGACCCTTCCAGCGACACTTCCAGCAGTTTCTTCGCTTCCACCGCGAACTCCATCGGCAGTTCGCGGAACACCTGCTTGCAGAAGCCGTCGACGATCAGGCTGACCGCGTCCTCCTCGCTGATGCCGCGGCTGCGGCAATAGAACATCTGGTCGTCGCTGATCTTCGAGGTAGTAGCTTCGTGTTCCAGCGTCGCGGTCGGGTTCCTGACCTCGATGTAGGGGAAGGTGTGCGCGCCGCAACGCTTGCCGATCAGCAGCGAATCGCATTGGGTGTGGTTGCGCGCGCCGTCGGCGCCGCGCTCCATCCTGACCAGGCCGCGATAGGTGTTCTGGCCATGGCCGGCGCTGATGCCCTTGCTGACGATCTTGCTCTTGGTGCGCTTGCCGACGTGGATCATCTTGGTGCCGGTGTCGGCCTGCTGGCGGTGGTGGGTCAGCGCGACCGAGTGGAACTCGCCGGTGGAGTCGTCGCCCAGCAGCACGCAGCTCGGGTACTTCCAGGTGATCGCAGACCCCGTCTCGACCTGGGTCCAGACCACCTTGCTGCGCGCGCCGCGGCATTCGGCACGCTTGGTGACGAAGTTGTAGATGCCGCCCTTGCCGTTCTCGTCGCCCGGGTACCAGTTCTGCACCGTGCTGTACTTGATGTCGGCATCTTCCAGCGCGACCAGTTCCACCACCGCTGCGTGCAGCTGGTTCTCGTCGCGCATCGGCGCGGTGCAGCCTTCGAGGTACGACACCGTGGCGCGTTCCTCGCAGACGATCAGCGTGCGCTCGAACTGGCCGGTGTGGCCGGCGTTGATGCGGAAGTAGGTGGACAGTTCCATCGGGCAACGCACATCTTTCGGGATGAACACGAAGCTGCCGTCGGAGAACACCGCCGAGTTGAGCGCGGCGAAGTAGTTGTCGCCCACCGGCACCACGGTGCCGAGGTACCGCTTCACCAGTTCCGGGTGATCGGCGATGGCTTCTGACATCGAACAGAAGATGATGCCTTTCTCGGCCAGTTCCTTGCGGAACGTGGTGCCCACGCTGACCGAGTCGAACACGGCATCGACGGCCACGCCCGCCAGTTTCGCGCGCTCGTGCAGCGGCACGCCCAGCTTGTCGTAGGTGTCCAGTAGTTCCTGCGGCACTTCGTCCAGCGACGCGTACTTCGCCTTGGGCGCGCTGTAGTAGCTGATGGCCTGGAAGTCGATCGGCGCGATCTTCAGCTTCGCCCAGTGCGGCACCGGCATGGTCAGCCAGTGGCGATAGGCGGCGAGGCGCCATTCGGTCATCCACGCCGGCTCGCTCTTCTTCGCCGAGAGCGCACGGATCGTTTCCTCGCCGAGGCCTGGCGGCAGCGAGTCGGACTCGATCTCGGTCACGAAGCCGGCGTCGTAGCGACGGCCGAGCTGCTCGTGGATCTCCTTGTTCGCCATGCCTGGGGTAGACACGGGGTCTGCGATGTCGGTGGCCATGGGGCTGCCTGTGGTCTATGCGTTGGCCAGGCGCGCGGGGATGCGCCGGGCCGGTGTGGGGGAGGGCGGCGGGTCGCCGAGCATTTCGGCAAGCGTCACCGCGCGCAGGGCATCGGCGACCACGTCGTTGATCCGGCGCCAGTTGCTGCGCACGCCGCACTGGTGGGAGATGCCGCAGTCGCCGTGGTCGAGGCTGCATTCGGTCATCGCCAGCGGGCCTTCCATCGCCTCGACGATCTCGACCAGGCTGATGTCGCTGGCCGGCCGGGCCAATCGGTAGCCGCCATGCACGCCACGGAAGCCTTCCACCAGCCCCGCCTGCGCCAGCGGCTTGAGCAGCTTGCTGACCGTAGGCACTTCCAGCCCGGCGCGATCGGCCAGGTCCGCCGCGCTCAGCACGACGTCGGGCCGCGCGGCGAGCACGGTCAGGACGACGGTGGCGTAGTCGGTGAGCTTGGTGACCCGGAGCATGGATGCGAATGGTTCTCGAAAACGGACCAAAATTGTACGCTTTCGAGCCTCGCGGCTCAAACCCGGGCGTCAGCTGCGGGTCAGCCGGTGACGACTGTCACCCGCGGCGGATGATGGCTGCGACTGTCGCCAGGCGTGCGTAAACACGAACATGGCCTCGTCCACTGGCGGACGCTCGAGGGAGACGGATCATGGCGACCACGCGCATCCACGACGCCGCGACCGGCCTGGGTTCGTCGGGCATTGTCAAGGCTGCCCTCGTCGCCGGCGCGGTGCTCCTGCTGTGGAGGGCCGCACGCGGATTGCGTGACCTGGGCTGGGCGGCATTCGGGCTGGGCATGGCCGCGTACTGGACCGGTTTCTGGCCGTTCTGACACAGCGCAGCGGCGATCGCATCCGTGCGGTCATTCCGGCGCAAGCCGGCAGGACGGAACGCGGCATGGCCGGCACGGGTGAAATCGCGCGCCGGCATCCTGCGCCGCTCATTCCGTCGCTGCGACTGGCTCCACCAGTTGGAAGTACGGCGGCGGGGGCGTTTCACCCGGCGGCAGTGCAGGCCGCGAGGGCTCACCCGCCCGGCCGAGCGAACGAATGAAGTGGTAGATCGCGCGGCGGTCGGCCTCGCGCATCTGCCGCAGCACGAAATCGGGCATGATCGGCCGCGTGTGCAGCTTGCCGGTGTAGTCCAGCCACTCGGTTTCGGAAAGACCGTCGACGGTCAGCCGCAGGTTGGTGGCGTACGTGGTCCCCCAGGGGCCGTGGTAGCCCAGTGGCGATCCAGTCAGCCATGCGTCCTTCGGCACGTCGCCGCCACGCGGCATGTAGTCGGCAGTGTGGCAGTCATTGCAGCCACCGATGCGGACGATGTACTCGCCGTGTGCGATCAGTCCGGCGTCGGTGCCGCTGGCCGGGGCAACGGTGGCGGGGGCTGACTCCAGCGGAGGCCCGGAGGTCGATGGTGGCTGGCAGGCCGACAGCATGCAGGCTGCGGCGAGGGCGATGGGCAGGCGCATGGCGGGTTCGCTCCGGGGTGGTGATACCGGTGCAACGCAGGGATCGATCCGGAACGGCCGTGTTGCATCGAGCGCGCGGAGGACGGCCGGCTACGGGCCGGTGGCGTGGCCGGCCGTGCGACAATCCGGCCTCCCGCCACGATGCCCGCCGCACATGCCGAAGAAGAAGAAGAAGATCGAAGCCCGCCTGTCCGAGATCCACGGCAACGGCGTGTTCGCCACCGAGGCGATCAGGAAGGGCGAGCGCATCGTCCGCTACAAGGGCAAGCTGCGCACGCACGAAGAGGTGGACGAGGCGTATGGGGATGATGACGAAGACGGCCACACCTTTCTGTTCACGCTCAACGACGATTACGTGATCGATGCCAACGTCGATGGCAACATCGCGCGCTGGATCAACCACAGCTGCGATCCGAACTGCGAGTCCGAGGTCGAGGAAGACGGGAAGGACCGCCGCAGGAAGGACAAGGTATTCATCCACGCCCTGCGCAACATCAAGGCCGGCGAGGAGCTGACCTACAACTACGGCATCGTCCTGGACGAACCGCACAACGCGAAGAACAAGAAGCTCTGGGCCTGCCGCTGCGGCTCGAAGAAGTGCACGGGGACGATGCTGCAGCCCAAGCGCTGAGGCGTTGCGTGCGGCTGGACAAGTCGCTGATGCGCCAGGCACGCCAATGGTTGCCATGACTCACGGCAGGCGTGGCGTGGCCTTGCGGCGCGTAGATTGCGCATCCAACGCGAACTGCCTGTCCGGAACCACCGATGTCGATCCTGCCGCGCCTGGCCTGCCTGGCCTTGCTGTCCTGCTGTGCGCCACTGCAAGCGGTCGAGATCGATGGTCGCATCGATCCCGACGAATGGGCCGGTGCGCGGCACGTCACCGATTTCCGCCAGACCCAGCCGCTCACCGGGCAGCCGGGCTCGCTGCAGACCGAAGCCTGGGTGCTGGCGACGCCGGACGGACTGGCGGTGGCGTTTCGCAACGTCCAGCCCCCGAGCGTGCCGCGTTCCAGGCAGAAGCTGCAGCGTGATTTCGATGAACAGGTGGACCGCGTCAACGTGTTCATGGACTTCGATGGCGACGGTCGCACCGGCTACGCCTTCACCGTCAGCGCGAGTGGTGGCATCGCCGACGAGATCATCACCAACGAGAACCAGTTCAACAGCGACTGGGATGGACAGTGGCGGCATGCGGTGTCCGAGGACGACGCGGGTTGGTCGGTCGAACTGCTGATCCCCTGGCACACCGCGCCGATGCGCGATGGCACCGGTGGCGAACGGACGTTGAAGGTGTTCCTTGCGCGCGTGGTGGGCGCCACCGGCGAGCGCATGGCCTGGCCGGCGGCCAGCTTCGAACGGCCGCGCTTCCTGTCCGAGTTCGCGCCCATCGTGGTGCCGCAGTACAGCCAGTCGCTGCTGGCGATCACGCCATACGTGTCCGGGCTGTACGACAACGTCGGCGGCGGCAGCGACTTCAATGGCGGCGTGGACGTGTTCTGGAAACCCAGCGGGCGGTTCCAGCTGACCGCCACGGTCAACCCGGACTTCGGCCAGGTGGAAAGCGATGATCTGGTGGTCAACTTCAGCGCCACCGAGACCTTCGTCAGCGACAAGCGTCCGTTCTTCACCGAGAACCAGGGCATCTTCGAACTGACGACCCCGTCGGACTTCAGCCAGCAGCTGTACACGCGCCGCGTCGGCAGCACCGGCGACATCACCGCCGCGGTCAAGGCCAACGGCAGCCTGGGCCGCGCCAACTACGGCGTATTCGCCGCCGACGAGGATGGACCGACCGGACGCGGCTACCAAGCCGTGCGGCTTGTGCGCGATTTCGAGTCGCAGAACCTGGGTGCGATGCTGACGCGTGTCGACGATCCGTGGCGCGACCGCGAGGCGATGGTGGTGGGCGTCGACCACAACTGGCGCCCCACCGCGCGCTGGAACGTGCGCAGCCGCCTGCTGGGCAGCCGCATCGACCAGGCCGGCGACCAGGTGCAGGACATGGGGGCGACCGTCTGGGCCGACTACGAGATGGACAACGGCTGGCGCCAGCAGTGGATCGCCATGCACTTCGGCAACCACCTCGAGCTCAACGACTTCGGCTACCTGTCGCGCAACAGCATGAACTACCTGCACTGGGAAGTGCGCCGCCGTTTCACCGATTTCGCCGACGACGCCCGGTATTCCTCGGTCGACTGGCGCTGGCGGGCCACCACCAACCACAACAACCGCGGCGACAAGCTCAACGACCAGTTCCGGATGAGCAGGCAGGGGCGCTTGCGCAACGGCGGCTCCGAGTACGCCCAGATCAATGTCAACAGCGCCGGTATCGGCGACACCCTGCTGCGCGGCAACGGCATCGTCCGCGTGCCGTCCAGTTTCAATGCAATGTACGAGTACGAGCGCCCGCGCGAGGGCGACTGGTCGCACCACTATGGCGGCGAAGCGTTCAGCGGCGGATTGGCGGGCAACGACAAAATCGGCTGGGCGGGGTGGCTGGGCGCCACGCATTTCTTCAGCGACGCACTGCGCGTGAACGCGGGGGTGACGGTGATCCAGCGCCCGGACTGGCTGATCTGGCAGGGCAGTGCCCGTCCTGGACTGGTGGGTTCGTTCGAAGGGCGCGAGGCGCGCCTGCGCGCGGGCATGGAATGGACCATCGACCCGCGCCAGGAGCTGCGCGTGAAGCTGCAGGCCATCGGGATCGGCGCCACGGCGCAGGGTGCCTGGCGCTTCGACCCGTCAGGCCGCGCGATTGCGGTGGACGACGCCATCGAGGATTTCAACGTGCGCACGCTCGGCTTCCAGGTCCGCTATCGCTACGAACTGGCGCCGCTGTCCTACCTGTACGTGGTGTACGCGCGCGGCGGTTACGACCGAACCGAGACATCGGACGGCGTGGACGATGCGCTGTTCGACAGCTTCCGCCTGCGCAACGACGAACAGCTGATGGTGAAACTGAGCTACCGCTTCGAGATCTGAGGCGACCGAACGTGCGGCGAGCCGGGTTTACTCCGCTGCGTCGCGCAGGTCGGCCGAAGCGATGCGCCAGGCGCGCTGTTCGGCGCTGGCGCCCTCCACCATCGCCCGGCGCAGCACGATTCGACCGGCCTGGGTGCGCACGCTGCCATCGCCGTGGGTCGTGCGCAGCAGCAGCGGCACTTCCACGACGCGCGAGCCGGCGGCCGCTTGCACAGGGCGCGGTTCGCCCGGTTGGGCGTCCACGGCGGTCACCTGGGAAAACGTGGCGGCGAACTGTTCCGGCGTGAGTCCGCTGGCGCGACCGCCGTCCGACCACATGCCATAGGCCTTGGCAAAGTCGCGCGCGCCGAGTGCGTCGTAGTACTGCCGCAGCAGCGCGACGGCATCCGCGGGCGTCGGCTCGGGCAGGTCCGCAGTGGTCTCCGTCATGCCGAGTCCGGTTTCCGGGTTGTCCTCGAGCAACGGCATGCCGAAGCGCTCGTCGGCGGCAAACAGCGGCGGCGGCGCAGGCGGCTCGCCACCCAGCGGCACGTCGCCGGGGCCCGGGTTCTCGGGCATGCCAGTGACCGCGCCATCGGCGGCCAGCGGTTGCGGCAAGGCTTCGACAGCGCCGCTGGGGCGCATCGGATCGGTGTCGTCGTCGCGCCTGCACGCGGTCGCGACCAGCATCGCGAAGAGGGACGTGGCAATGACCGTCCGGCGCAGGTGGTCGGCACGGGGCCGAAGGCGTGCAGCCCACATGGCGGTCAGCGATCGAGATGGACGACCACGGTGCCGCGCTCGATCGCGACGTCGCCGACGCGGCGACCGGCGGGGAGTTTCGACAGCAGGTCCGGCTCCAGCCGGTACACCGGCTCGTTGCGCGAGAGTTCCGCCATCAGGCTGTTGACGATGCCACGCGCGCCGCCCTGCATGCTGCCCGCACCGGGGATGTCGAATTGCAGCAGTTCCGGCGCATCCAGGTGCAGCCCCTGCGTGCCGGGGTCGTAGCGCAGGCCGCTGGCCAGCGAGATGCGGCCGTTGTCGTTGCGGCTGCCCAAGGCGCCCACGCCAACGTCGAAATCCAGTCGCAGGCGCGTATCGCCCGCCGGGATCGACAGGCGCGGGTTTTCGAGCGTGACCGTCACCAGTCCACCAAGTCTGTCGAAGCTGCGCGGATAGTGCTGGTCGAGGTAGCGCTGCAATTGTGGCGGTGCCAGGGCGACGCGATCGTTGAGCCAGGCCGAGACGACGCCGAGGGTCGTGCAGCCGGCCAGCAGGGTGGTCAATGCGGCAAGCAGGACAAGGGCGGGACGGTGGTGCATGGGCGGGCCTGCGGTCGAATGGAATGACGACAGTGTGCGCAGCGGAAATGAACGGGGCGTCACCGCGACAGGCCAGTGCGTCACCCGGGCAGGGTCAGCGTCGGTCGCCGCGGTTGCAGCCATGCCAGCAGGGCACCGAGCAGCAGCATCGACAGCGTACCGAACACCACCTGCTTGGCGACCAGCGCGGTCGGTAGTGGCTGCACGGCGTAGTGGATCAGGTAGCCCGGCACCGTCGAGAACAGCGCCATCGCGGCACCGAAGCGCAGGCCCTGGGCCAGCGTCGCCTCGCGTCCGTCGAAACCCTGCGCGAAGATCCAGGTCATCGCAAACCCGATCAGGGCGTGCGCCAGCAGCATCCACGGGAAGTGCCGGCGGCCATCCTCGGCATCGCGGTACAGCGCACCGAGCGCTTCGTAGTCGGCGCCCAGCAGCAGCGCATGCACGACGAAGGCCAGCAGCATCGCCGCGAAGAACATCACCAGGCCGCAGATCCAGAAGCGCTTGCCCATGTCGCACGTCCGCCGGGAATGCCACGATGCTAGCGCGACGGCGGCAGGGCGTCGATGGCGGCGCGGTCCATCCCCCACCGCCAGTGTCTCAGGGCGCCGCGCGCACGCTGTCTTCCAACCGTTGCTTGAGGGCGTCGTCGATCCCCATGCGGCGGGCCAGTTCGTCGAGGTAGGCGCGTTCCATGAAGTTCTGTTCGTCGGTTGCGACCAGGCTGGCGAGGTACATTTCCGTGGCGATCTCGGGCGTCGTCGCGGCAACCGCCACCTCGCCCGGGTCCAGTGGCTTGTCCAGCTCTGCCTGCAGCCACTTCTGCACGTCGGCGTCGGGCGTGATGCGCGCGAACTCGCCTTCGATCACCTCGCGTTCGCGGGCATCGATGTGGCCGTCGGCCTTCGCCGCCGCCACCAGGGCGCGCAGGATGGCTTCGCCGTGCACGCTGGCCTGCGGCGGCGGCAGGCGGTCCACGGTCTGCGGTTGCACCGGCTGGCCCTGCTGGCGCTTGTAGTCACCGTAGGCCCGGTAGGCCATCACGCCCAGCGTGGCCAGGCCGCCGTAGGTCGCCAGCTTGCGCGTGGTCTTGTTGCGTCCCAGCAGCAGGCCCAGCGCACCGCCGGTCATCGCACCCTTGCCGAAATCGGAGCCCAGCGCGCCGCGCACGCCGCCATTGCCGTCCTTGTCGGACAGGGTGGTGGGTGCGGCGGACTTGAGCAGGTGGTCGAGGAAGCCGTTGAGACTCATCGGGGAAGGCCTGGGCGGTGTGGGGTCGTGCGGGATCTATGGGCCCAATCAGCGGGCGCAAGGCATGGCAGGCATTTTCCCGCGGCGTAAACGACTCGGGACGGCAGTGCCGTCCCGAGAAGCATGTTGCAAGCGTTGGATCGTGGCGATCAGGCCGCCGAATCCTTCAGCTTCTTCAGCGGACGCACCTTCACCTTCACCGAGGCAGGCTTGGCGGCGAACCACTGCTCTTCCTTGGTGAACGGGTTGATGCCCTTGCGCTTCGGCTTGGCCGGCACGCTGACGGCGGAGAACTTGGCGACGCCCGGCAGGGTGAAGCTGCCCGCGCCCTTCTTGTTCAACGAGCCGTGGATGGCGCCTTCCAGCGCGCCCATCACGGCGCGCACGTCCTTCGCGGCAACGCCGGTGGCGTCGGCGATGTGGGCGACCAGGCCCGACTTGCTCAGGGCTTCCTTGATCGCCTTCGGGGCTGCAGGCTTGGCGGCCTTCGCCGGCTTCGCGGCCTTCTTCGGGGCGGCCTTCTTGGTTGTCGCCTTCTTCTTTGCCATGGGTTTCGTGTTCCCTCGTCTGTCTGTGGTCTATGAATTTTTATGGCCGTACATGCCGGCCAGCGGAATGTAGGGCATTCGCGGGCGTGCGCCAATAGCAAAATGCAAAAAACAGCGGTTTTCTTGCAGGGTGGCGAATGCTTCGATCAAGCGGGTCGGCGTCTTCGCAGCGGCGGCCAGCGCCACCAGCAAGCGGCGATCAGCAGGGCCAGCAGCGTGTAGGCGGCCACGAAGGTCCACCAAGGCGCGTCGAAGAAGATCAATCGCGACAGCCAGTGCTGGATGAAGGATGCGTCGTAAGTGGCTTGTCCTGCACGGTTTCGCAGCGCCTGTTCCCAGACGGTCAGCGGGCACAACCGGCCCAGCCAGGCCTGCAGCGCGATGAACACCATCAGCACCAGGTGCGATACGCGGAAGCCGAAACCGCGTACCCAACGCCAGCGCAGCGGGCCGCCGACCAGGATCGCCATCGTGCCGAGCACCACGAAGGCGACCACGCCGACGTGGAGGGCGAGGAGGGCATCCGCCAGCAGGCCAGCGGATGCGGGTGTGAGCAACCTCATGCGTCCCGAAGCCTCAGTCGTCGTCGTGCCGTGGCCTGTAGGCCTCCACCAGCGCCTGCTGCACCTGCGGCGGCACTGGCTCGTAGTGGCTGAAATCCATCGCGTAGCGGCCACGCCCGGCCGTGACGGACTTGAGTTCAGCGGCATAGCCTTCCAGTTCAGACAGCGGCACCTGCGCCTTGACCACGATCTCGCCGCCCCGCGCGGCATCCGTGCCGTTGATCCGCGCACGTTTGCCGGCCAGGCCGCCACTGATGTCGCCCATGTGCGCCTCGGGCGCATTCACCTCGAGGTCGACGATGGGTTCCAGCACCTGCGGCCTGGCCTTGGCGACGGCATCGAGGAACGCCTTCTTGCCCGCGGCAACGAACGCGACCTCCTTGCTGTCGACCGCGTGGTGCTTGCCGTCGTACACGACGACCCGTACATCCTGCATCGGGTAGCCCGCGATGGCACCCGCCTTGAGCACCTCGCGGACGCCTTTTTCCACCGCGGGCAGGTATTGCCCCGGGATCACGCCGCCCTTGACCTCGTCGACGAACTCGAAACCGCCGCCGCGCGGCAGGGGTTCGACGCGCAGGAACACTTCGCCGAACTGACCGGCGCCGCCGGTCTGCTTCTTGTGGCGATGGTGGCCCTCGGCCTTCGCGGCGATGGTCTCGCGATAGGCGATGCGTGGCGGGCGCGTCTGCACTTCCACGCCGAAGCGGTCCTTCAGCCGTTCCAGGTTCACCCGCAGGTGCAGGTCGGACAGGCCGCGGACCACGGTTTCGTTGGTCTCGTCCTCGTGCTCGACGTGGAAACAGGGGTCTTCCTCGGCCAGCTTGTGCAAGGCATTGGCCAGCTTCTGCTCCTGGCCCTTGCTGCCGGCCTGGATGGCCAGGCCGAACATGGGCTTCGGGAAATCGATCGGCGCCAGGTGGATGTGGTCCTCGTCGTGGCTGTCGTGCAGCACCGCATCGACGTGCAGCTCGTCCACCTTCGCCACTGCGGCGATGTCGCCGGGGACCGCGCGGTCGATCTCGACATGGTCCTTGCCGCGCAGCTTGAACAGGTGGCCGACCTTGAACGGCTTGCGGCCGTCGTCGATGAACAGCTGGGTGTCCTTCTTCACCGTGCCCTGGTACACGCGGAACACGCCCAGCTTGCCGACGAAGGGATCGTTGACGATGCGGAAGACGTCGGCCACCACGTGCGCATCCGGATCGGGCGCGGTGGCATAGGGCGTGGCATCGTCGCCGCCGCCTTTCACGAACGGCGGCGGGTTGGCTTCGCCGGGATGCGGGAACAGCTTCGCGGCGACGTCCAGCAATTCCTTCACGCCGGCACCGGTGCGCGCGGAGGTGAAGCAGACCGGCACTAGGTGGCCTTCGCGCAGGCACTGCTCGAAGGCGTCGTGCAGCTCACGGCCCGAAAGCCCTTCCTCGCCCAGGTCGAGGTAGTGGTCCATCACCGTCTCGTTGATCTCGACCACCTGGTCGAGGATGCGCTGGTGCCAGTCGGCCACTGCACCAAGGTCGCTTTCGCCTCCGGACTGGCCGAAGCAATCGACCACGTGCGTGCCGCCCTCGGCCGGCAGGTTGAGCGGCAGCACTTCAGCGCCGAAGGCCTCACGCAGCTCCTCCAGCACGCGTGCGGGTTCGGCGCCGTCGGCGTCGATGCGGTTGACCGCGATGGCGCGGCACAGGCCACGCTCTCTTGCACGTTCCATCAGCCGGCGGGTGCCGTATTCGACGCCTGCGCTGGCATCGACGACGATTACCGCGGTATCCACGACGCTCAGCGCGGAGAGTGCCGGGCCGCGGAAGTCCGGGTAGCCGGGCAGGTCGATGAGGTTCACATGGACGCACTGTCCTGGCGCCGCTGTATGGTCAATGCTGGCGATGGCGGCATCGATCGAGTGGCCGCGCTGCTTTTCGATGGGATCGAAGTCGGACACGGTGTTGCCGCGTTCGATGGTGCCCGCCGCCTGGAGTGCGCCGCCGGCATGCAGCAGGGCTTCGAACAGGGTGGTCTTGCCGGCGCCGGGGTGGCCTGCGAGGGCCAGGTTGCGGATCTGCGCTGTCGAATGGGGCATGGGGCCGTTCCTCCCGTGGTGCAGGATGGGCGCTCGCTGGAGCGCGGCCGCCGGGGCTGTCCGCGGGAGGAACGCTGCCGTCCGAGCATTCGCTCGAGGGGCGGCCGTGGCGGGAAGACACCTTAGCGCCTGGGGACTGTCAGCGCTATTGGCGTGGCCCATGCCAATGGCCTGACAGGCCCGGGCCGCGGCCGGGCGCGTTGCGTCGCAGCATGCCGGTGCGCCACGCACGAAAAAGTAACGGCATCGTCCTTAGGCTTTGCGTTCCCCCCGAACGGAGCACACGCATGGGCATCACCCGCAAGGCCAGCGCACACTGGGAAGGCGACCTGAAATCCGGCAAGGGCACACTGGCCACGCCGCAGAGCGGCCTGCTGGACGGCACGCGCTACGGTTTCAACAGCCGCTTCGGCGACGAGAAGGGCACCAATCCCGAGGAACTGATCGCCGCCGCGCACGCCGGCTGCTTCACCATGGCGCTCTCGGCCAAGCTCACCGAGGCCGGGCATCCGCCGGAAAGCATCGACAGCACCGCCGAAGTCGACCTGTCGATGGAAGGCGGCCCGACGATGAGCGCGATCCGCCTGAAGACGAAGGCCAGGGTGCCGGGCATCGATGACGCCGGTTTCCGCGCCATCGCCGACGACGCCAAGAAGAACTGCCCCGTATCCAAGGCGTTGAGCGCCGTGCCGATCACGCTGGAGGCGGAATTGATTGGCTGAGCCCATCAAGTCCGCACTGCTGGTACACGGCGGTGGCGGTGGCGGCTGGGAGTGGAACGTCTGGAAAGGGGTATTCGAAGCGGCGCGTATCCGCGTCGATGCCCCCGACCTCGTTGCGTCCGCGCAGGGCCTGGCAGGCACCTCGTTCAATGACTATGCGCGGCAGGTGCGCGCGTCGCTGGCGGCGTTGCCACGGCCGCGCGCCGTGGTCGGCGCCAGCCTAGGCGGCTTGCTGGCCATGGTGTGCGCCGATGCGGCCGACGCGCTGGTCCTGGTGAACCCGCTGCCACCTTCGCCATGGCATGCGCAGTTGCCGGGCCGCGAGTGGCCCGACGTGGTCCCGTGGCAACGCGATGCGCGCCTGACAGGCACCCGCCGCGCGCTGCCCGATGCCGACGAGGCGACTGCGCTGTTTGCGTTCCGGCACTGGCGCGACGAAAGCGGACTGGCGATGCGCGAGGCCCATGCCGGCATCGAGGTGGCGCGGCCTGCCCGTCCGGTGCTGTGCATCGCCTCGATGGTGGATGACGACGTGCCGCCCGCCCTGACCGCGGCGCTGGCGACCGAATGGGATGCCTCGTTGCTGCAGGCCACGGCGGTGAGCCATGTCGGGCCGCTGCTGGGCCGCAATGCCGCGCAATGCGCGATGCAG
Source organism: Luteimonas aestuarii (assembly GCF_004357985.1). Lineage (GTDB taxonomy): Bacteria > Pseudomonadota > Gammaproteobacteria > Xanthomonadales > Xanthomonadaceae > Luteimonas > Luteimonas aestuarii. The sequence goes on from NZ_SMTF01000002.1 coordinate 450,751, forward strand.
GTGGTCGCCTGGCTGTCGGCGCGATGAACGGGGCGCGGATGCGCCGACTGCAAGCGTTTTCGATTCAGCCCGCCGTTACCGCACCCTGCTAGCGTGACGATTGCGCCGCCTGTCCACGGCGCCGGGCGACTGACCATGACGCATTTCCGCTGCACCTTGCTCGCCGTCGCATTGTCGGCTTCGGCCGGCGCTGCCGCCGCACAGGAGTACGCGCGCCCGTACGGCGACGCGCCTTACGGCGACTATTCCCATCGTGAGTACCGCGGCGATGATGGTTTTCGCGATGCGCGCGACGCCGGAGGCTACGAGGCGCAAGGCACGCATTCCGACTGGGCGCGCGTGCTGCGGGTCGATCCGGTGTTCGGCCACGGCGGTCGCGACGTGTCGACGACGGGCCGACACAACTGCGTGACGCGGCAGGATGGTTACGTGGTCACCGATCCGTACCGAGACGATCGCCATGCACGCGACCCGTACCGCAACGATCCCTACGGTCGTGACCCCTATCGCGACGACGGCTATCGCGACGGCACGTATCGCGACGCATACGGTGACCGTGGATACGGGCGTGATCCGTATCGCGACGATCCCTACCGCGACAGCCGCCGCGACGACAGCGGCCGCATGGTCGCCACCGTGCTCGGCGGCATCGCCGGTGCGGTGCTGGGCAGCAAGGTCGGCAACGGCAGCGGGCAATACGTGGGCACGGCCGTGGGCACGATGGTCGGCGGCATGGCCGGGCGCGGCATCTACGATGCCAACCGCCGCCAGCGCGAGGTGCGCGAAGGCTACGTCACCACGTGCGATCCGGAGCCGTATGACCGGTACGGTGGCGATGCGTACGGCGGACGCCATGCCTCCGATCATGCGATCACCGAATACGACGTCACCTACGCGTATGGCGGTCGCGAGTACGTGACCCGCACCGACTACCACCCCGGCGACCGCATCCGCGTGCGCGTGGACGTGCGCGCCGAATGAGTGTCGTGCGCCACCGGCACACACTGTCCGCGGTGTAGCATCGGCCGCTCCTGACTGCCGAAGCAAGCCATGTCGCGCACCCTGCTGTTGTCCTGTTGCCTGTTCGCGTTGCTGCCGCTGCAGGCGGCCGAGCACACCCTGCTGCGTGCGGCGCGCATCCACACCTCCGAACCAGCGATGCCCGTTGCCGATGCAATGGTCTGGGACAGTGCGGGCCGCGTGGTCGCGGTGGGACCGGCCGACGAATTGTCGGCACGGTATCCCGAAGCGACCGCGATCGACGTCGGCGACGCCACCGTCGTTCCCGGCCTGATCGATGCGCATGCGCATATCGTCGGGCTGGGCCTGGCCTTGACGCAGGCCGACCTGTCCGGTGCCCGGAGCAAGGCGGAGATCGTCGAGCGGCTACGCGAGTACGACCGCACCTTGCCGGAAGGCGCCTGGATGTTGGGGCGCGGCTGGGACCAGAACCTCTGGCCGGAGCGCGAATTCCCCACCGCGGCCGACCTCGATGCCGCGTTCCCCGAACGCCCGGTGTGGCTGCGGCGCGTCGATGGCCATGCCGGCTGGGTCAATTCCGTCGCATTGCGTGCCGTTGCCGCGGATCCTGCAAGCGCGGCCCTGCTGGCGTCCGGGCAGCCGGACGGCGGCCTGATCGTGCGCGACGACGATGGCCGGCCGACCGGCGTGTTCATCGACGAGGCCGAGAGGTTGGTGGAAGCGGTGTTGCCACCGATGCGCGACAGCGATCGCGACGACGCATTGCGCCGCGCGCTGGAGGCGGCGGTGCGCGTCGGCCTGACCGGCATGCACGACATGGGCACCAGCCTGCGCGATTTCGAGCAACTGCGGCGTTTCGCCGACGACGACCGCTTGCCACTGCGCATCAGCGCCTATGCCGACGGCGAGGGCGCGGCGCTGGACTGGCTGTGCACGCATGGTGCCTGGCGCCACGACGGTGGCCGGCTGCAGATGCGCGGGGTGAAGCTGATGGTCGACGGTGCGCTGGGCAGCCGCGGCGCCGCGCTGGAAGAGGACTACAGCGACGCGCCCGGCAGCCGTGGCCTCGTGTTGCTGGAGCCGGAGCGGCTGGAGGCACTGGCGGCGCGCTCGCGCGACTGCGGCCTGCAGGTCGCCACCCACGCCATCGGCGATCGCGGCAATCGACTGGTACTGGATGCGTACGCGCAGGTGCTGGGCGACGACGTGCAAGCTGACCATCGCTGGCGCATCGAACATGCGCAGATCATGGCGCTCGGCGACATCCCGCGTTTCACCGACCTGCGCCTGGTGGCATCGATGCAGCCCACGCACGCCACTTCGGACATGCCATGGGCGGAGGATCGCGTGGGGCCGCTGCGCATCGCCGGTGCGTACGCCTGGCGCCGCTTCGTCGAAGCCGGGGTGCCGCTGGCGTTGGGCTCGGATTTCCCTGTGGAATCGCCGGACCCGAGGCTGGGCCTGCACGCAGCGGTGACGCGGCAGGACGTGCATGGCGCGCCCGAGGGTGGCTGGCTGCCGGACCAGGTGCTGTCGCCATCGGAAGCGCTGCAGGGATTCACCGCGGGTGCTGCCTGGGCCAACCACGACGAGACGCGCGTTGGCCGGCTGGTGCCTGGCCTGCATGCCGATTTCGTGGTGCTGGCGCGCGACCCGATGGCCGTCGAAGGTCGCGACCTGGCGGATATTCCGATCCTGTCGACCTGGGTCGATGGCCGTCCGGTGTACGAGGCCGCCGCACACGTCGACTGAGCGACACACGCACCCTCGCCCGCAAGCGGGGATACGTGCTCCCTCCTTGCTTGCGCGGCATTGCGCCCTTCACGGGTGAAGGGTTGGGGGTGGGGCGGAGGGGTCAGGTGCCGTCGGTCGAGGGCCAGTCGATGACGCCCTCGATCACGGTCTGCACGCGGCCGCCGGACCAGACGTCGCCGGCATCGTCGACGCGCAGCTCGATGATCGCGTCGTGGCCGACTTCGCGTCCCTGGCTGATGCGATAGAAACCGCCGTCGCCCGGCAGCGCATCCTGCGAGGCCAGCCAGGCCGCGAGCGTGGCATTGGCCGCACCCGAGGCCGCATCCTCGAACTGCGCCGGCGCACCCACCCAGGCGCGCACGGCGAGGTAGTAGACGGGATCGTCGCTGCGCGCGAACACGCACAGGCCCATGCTGTCGGTTTCCAGCGCGAGGCGGCCGATGGCGTCCCAGTTGGGCGATGCCGCGCGCAGCGTTGCTTCGTCGGCGACTTCCGCCAGCCACCAGCGCCGTCCGCCGTCCACCAGCGCCGGCGGCAGTGCGCCCCGCGGCAGGCCTTCGACGGCATCGCGGATTTGCGGATGCGACGCGGCGGCGATCTCGACCACGCGCGCCCTCGGCGTGCGCACCGCGATCGTGCGCGCGCTGCCTTCGCCCTCGACCCGCAGCGGCAGCTCGCCCGCGATGCCGGCCTGGACCAGCAGGCCGTCGCGCGGCTGCACCAGGCCCGCCTGCAATACGGCATGCGCCGTGCCCACGCTGGGATGGCCGGCGAAGGGCACTTCGCGGCGCGGGCTGAACATGCGGATGCCGTAGCTCGCCGTCGGCGACGGCGACGGGAACACGAAGGTGGTTTCCGGCAACCGCGTCCAGCGGGCGATGGCCTGCATGGTGGCGTCGTCGAGGCCGTCGGCATCAAGTACGACCGCGAGGGGATTGCCTGCGCCGGGACGGTCGGCGAAGACGTCGAGCTGCACGAAGCGGCGTTGCATGGATGGGCCTTGGGGGAGGGCGGTGCAGCTTACCAATCCGTCGACCGATCCACTCCCCACGCCACCTCGCCGCGGATCACCGCCTGCACCCGGCCGCCGATCCACACCTCGCCGTCACCATCGACCTGCACATGCACGCGGCCATCGCGGCCGAGTTCGCGGCCCTGGCTGGCGATGTAACCGCCATCGCGGCCGGGCAGCGCGCCCGCGGCATGCAATGCCGCTGCGATGCAGGCGTTGACGCTGCCGGTCACCGGGTCCTCGGGGATGTTGTCGGCGGGGCAGAACGCGCGCACGGCGAGCGCATGGTCGTCGTCGCGACTGCGGCCGAACACCGCGAGTCCGACGGCATCCGTTGCAGTCGTCAGCGCGGCGATCGCGGCCAAGTCCGGCGTCAACGCACGCACGGTGGCTGCATCGGCCAGTTCCACCAGCCACCAGGACGGGCCGTTGTTCCAGAGAGCAGCGGGCAAGGTGCCCCGAGCAAGACCGGCGGTGACGGCGTGCAGCAAGGCCAGATGCCGGGATTCGACATCGATACGCCGCGCCTTGGGTGCGCGGACGTGCAACACGCGACCATCTGGCGGTCCTTCCACCCGTACGGGCAGCAGTCCAGCCGCGCATTGCTGCACCAGGTGCCTGGCGTCGGCTGGCGCAAGCCCGAGGTCCAATGCGGCCCACGCCGCGCCCACGCTGGGGTGGCCGGCGAATGGCAGTTCGCTGCGGGGGGTGAAGATGCGGATGCGATAGTCGGCGCCGGGCTCCGGTGGCAGGAAGAAGATCGTTTCCGACAGGTTGGTCCAGGCGGCAAAGGCCTGCATGGCCGAGGCATCCAGGCCGTCGGCATCCACCACCACGCCCAGCGGATTGCCGGCGCCCGCACGGTCGGCGAAGACATCGAGTTGCAGGTAGCGGCGCAGGGACATGTGGGCGGCCTTCGACCGGGCGGGCCGATTGGAGGGGCGATTGGATAGAATCGCGGGATGCGCCCGCATGCTGGGGCGCGCCGCCCGTTATACCGGAACCCCTACACGCCCATGTCCTCCCTTCCGACCGGCACGCCCTGGGTCGTGCTCAAGTTCGGCGGCACTTCGGTGTCGCAACGCCACCGCTGGGACACCATCGGCCGGCTGGCGTCGAAACGGATCGAAGGCGGCGACACGCGCGTGCTGGTGGTGGTGTCCGCGCTATCGGGCGTGACCAATGAACTGACCGCGATCGCCGATGGCGCGGCGGATGCCGCGGTACGCGTGGATGCGCTGGTCGCACGTCACCGCGCCTTCGCCGCGGACCTCGGGCTCGATGCCGACGCGGTGCTCGGCACGCACCTGTCCACGCTGCAGGGCCTGCTGGCCGATCCACGCGCAGCCACGCGCCCGCTCGACTGGCAGGCCGATGTACTGGCGCATGGCGAACTGCTGTCGTCCTCGCTCGGTGCCGCCTACCTGCAGACGCAGGGCGTCGACATCGGTTGGTGCGATGCGCGCGACTGGCTGGATGCGATTGAATTGCCCAACCAGAGCGCATGGGGCCGGCGGCTGTCGGTGTCGTGCAAGCGCGAGGCCGACGATGCGTGGCGCACGCGTTTCGCCGCACAACCGACGCCGGTGCTGATTACCCAGGGCTTCATCGCCCGCCATGGCGATGGCGGCACCGCGATCCTCGGGCGCGGCGGTTCGGACACGTCGGCGGCGCTGTTCGGCGGCCTGCTGCGCGCCAGTGGCGTTGAAATCTGGACCGACGTGCCGGGCATGTTCAGCGCCAACCCGCGCGACGTGCCCGATGCGCGCCTGCTGACGCGGCTGGATTACGCCGAGGCGCAGGAAATCTCCACCACCGGCGCCAAGGTGCTGCATCCCCGCTCGCTGGGGCCGTGCCGCGTCTCGGGCGTGCCGATGGCGATCCTCGATACCGAGCGGCCGGACCTGCCCGGCACGCGCATCGATGGCGAGGCCTCCACCGTGCCCGGGGTCAAGGCGATCAGCCGCCGCAATGGCATCGTGCTGGTGTCGATGGAAACCGTGGGCATGTGGCAGTCGGTCGGTTTCATGGCCGACATCTTCGAGCGCTTCAAGCGCCACGGGCTGTCGGTGGACCTGATCGGTTCGGCCGAAACCAACGTCACCGTCTCGCTCGACCCCAGCGACAACCTGGTCAGTACCGACGTACTGGCGCGGCTGTCCGAAGACCTGTCGCAGATCTGCCGGGTGAAGGTGATCGCGCCCTGCGCGGCGATCACCCTGGTCGGCCGGGGCATGCGCTCGTTGCTGCACAAGCTGTCGGACGTGTGGGCGACGTTCGGCAAGGAGCGCGTGCACCTGATCTCGCAGTCCTCGAACGACCTCAACCTCACCTTCGTCATCGACGAGGCCGACGCCGATGGCTTGTTGCCGCAACTGCACGCCGAGCTGATCGCCAGCGGCGCGATGCCGGTGGACGATGGCGCGGTGTTCGGCCCCAGCTGGAAGGAGATCCAGTTCGGCAAGCCGGCGCGTGTGGTGAAGTGGTGGGAAGACGCCACCGAGCGACAGCGCCTGCTGGCGCTGGCCTCGCGCGGCACGCCACGCTACGTCTACCACCTGCAGACAGTGCGTGAGCGGGCGCGCGCGCTGAATGCGGTGGGGGCCATCGACCGCCGCTTCTTCGCGATCAAGGCCAATTCGCATCCGTGGATCCTGCGCACGCTGGAAGCCGAGGGGTTCGGGCTGGAGTGCGTGTCGATCGGCGAGATCGAACACGTGTTCGCCACGTTGCCGGGCCTGGACCCGTCGCGCGTGCTGTTCACGCCCAGCTTCGCGCCGCGGCGCGAGTACGACGGCGCGTTCGAGCGGGGTGTCAACGTCACGCTGGACAATGTCGAGGCCTTGCGCAACTGGCCGGAGACCTTCCGCGGGCGCGACCTGTGGCTGCGCATCGACCTGGGTCGCGGCGATGGCCACCACGCCAAGGTGGTGACCGGCGGCGCGGCGTCGAAATTCGGACTGCCGATTGCGGCGGTCGACGACTTCGTCGCGGCGGCGCGTACGGTCGGCGTGCGCATCACCGGCATCCACGCACACCTGGGCAGCGGCATCGGCCATCCGAAGCACTGGCGAGAGGTGTACGCGGAACTGGCCGGCGTGGCGGATGGCATCGGTACCGTGGACAGCATCGACATCGGCGGCGGATTGACCATCCCGTACAAGCCGGACGACCAGCCGTTCGATCTGGCGCTGTGGGCCGAAGGCCTGGCCGAGATCAAGGCGGCATGGCCGCGCTACAGGCTTGCCATCGAACCCGGCCGCTTCATGGTGGCCGAATGCGGCGTGCTGCTGACGCACGTGACCCAGGTGGTCGGCAAGCAGGGTGTGCGCCGCGTGGGCCTCGATGCCGGGATGAACGCGCTGATGCGGCCGGCGATGTACGACGCCTTCCACGCGGTGCGTAACCTGACGCGCTTCGATGACGCCGATGACGCCGCGTTCGACATCGTCGGTCCCATTTGCGAATCCAGCGACGTGCTCGGCATCGACCGGCTGCTGCCCGTCGGCACCGCCGAAGGCGACGTGGTGCTGGTGTCGGATGCAGGCGCTTACGGTTTTGTGATGGCCAATACTTACAACCTGCGTGACTTGCCGCAGGAGGATGTCCTGGAATGACGTCTCTGGTTTTCGAGCGCGACACGATCCGCGCCTTCCGTTTCGTGCGCTGTGGCTTCGATGCCGAAACCGGCATTGCCCGACTGGCCTATGCCTTCGATGACGGCCCGGAACTGGTGGAAACGGTCACCTTGCCCGGTGCGCCGTTCGCGCTCGATGCCGCGCGTGCCGCGGCGGCGGAACATGCGCTGCGCCTGCTGCATCTGCTGGCGGGCGTGAGCTACTACAAGGCGGCAGTGCCGCCGGAGATCCGCATCGAGTCGTACGATATCGATGCGGCGACCGCGGCGCTGCTGGACGACGTTTACTTGCATGGCCTGGGCGAGTTCGCCTACCGAAACGGCCTGGACCTTCGCGGCAGGATCAATTTCCCGGCGTTGGACGGACCCCCACCCCGACCCTCCCCCGCAAGCGGGGGAGGGGGCAAGGGCGGGAACGTCTCCACAGGTCTTCCTGCGGGCGGTGATGGGTGCAACGCGCCGGCGGTGTCCCTGCGCCAGCACGCACTGGTCGCCATCGGCGGCGGCAAGGATTCGCTGGTCAGCATCGAGGCACTGCGCGCGATCGGCGTCAACCAGACGGTGACCTGGATCGGGGGGTCGCAGCTGATCAAGGCCTGCGCCGAACGCACCGGACTGCCGACGCTCAACATCGGCCGCCAACTTGCGCCGGAACTGTTCGAGTACAACCGCCTCGGCGCGTGGAACGGCCATATCCCGGTGACCGCGGTGAACTCGGCGATCCTGGCCTTCGCCGCCATCGTCCTGGGCGTGGACCAGGTGGTGTTCTCGAACGAGCGCTCGGCCAGCTACGGCAGCCTGATCGAAGGCACGGGCGAGGTGAACCACCAGTGGTCGAAGGGCTGGGCGTTCGAGCGCGCGTTCGCCGCGTACCTGCGCAGCCACGTCGCCGACGACCTCCATTACTACTCGTTGCTGCGTCCGCTGAGCGAGTTGGCCGTGGCGCGGCAGTTCGCGAAGATCGACCGCTACGACGCGCATTTCTCCAGCTGCAACCGCAATTTCCACCTGCTGGGCGAGCGTCCGGTGAATCGCTGGTGCGGCGTCTGCCCGAAGTGCCATTTCGTGTTCCTGGCGCTGGCGCCGTTCATGCCCAAGCCGCGGCTGGTGGGCATCTTCGGCCGCAACCTGCTGGACGATGCCGGGCAGATCCCGGGCTACGACGCATTGCTGGAGTATCGCGACCACAAGCCCTTCGAATGCGTGGGCGAGGGCAAGGAGTCGCGTGCGGCGATGGCGGCGCTGGCGTCGCGCCCGGAATGGCGCGAGGACGCGATCGTCGCGCGCTTCGCCCGCGAGATCGCACCGCAGCTGGGCGACGGCGAGGTGGACGTGGCGGCGCTGCTGTCCATCGACGACGCGCACGGCATCCCCGCGCCGCTGTGGGAACGCCTGCGTGCGCGACTCGCCCAATAGCATCGCTGCGCTCGATGGCCAGCGCGTCGCGCTGTGGGGTTGGGGGCGCGAAGGTCGCGCCGCCTGGAAGGCAATCCGCTCACGCCGGCCGCAGTTGCCGCTGACGTTGTTCTGCCTGCCCGATGAGGCTGTTGGCGCGCGTGCCACTGGCGATGCATGGCTGGCGGTGGAAACAATGGTCGACGCCGACCGTCTGGCGGCGTTCGATGTGGTGGTGAAATCCCCGGGGGTCAGCCCGTATCGACCCGAGGCATTGGCAGCTTCGGACCGCGGCACGCGCTTCATCGGCGGCACCACGCTGTGGTTCGCCGAACGCCCCGATGCCCGCACGATCTGCGTGACCGGTACCAAGGGCAAGAGCACGACGTCGGCGCTGCTGGCGCACCTGCTGCGCGCGGGTGGGCATCGCACGGCACTGACCGGCAACATCGGCCAGCCGCTGCTGGAGCTGCTGGAAGGCAAGGCCGAGTACTGGGTGGTCGAACTGTCGAGCTACCAGACGCGCGATGTTGCGCTCAGTGGTGTGTGTCCCGGGATCGCCGTGGTCACCAACATCTTTCCCGAGCATCTCGACTGGCATGGGAGCGAAGCGCGTTACGTGAGCGACAAGCTGTCGCTGCTGACCGACGCCAAGCCGGGTATCGCCATCCTCAGTGCCAATGACGCGCGGTTGGCCGCGCTGGACCTGCCCGGTAGCTACGTGCGCTGGTTCGGCACTGACGCGGGCTGGCACCTGCGTGGCGACGTGGTGTGGCGCGGCGACGAGGCGGTGTTCGATACCGCCGGCGTGCCGCTGCCGGGCCGGCACAACCGCGGCAACCTGTGCGCGGTGCTGGCGACGATCGAAGCGCTGGGCCTGGATGCCACGGCGCTGGCGCCGCATGCGGCGACCTTCATGCCGCTGCCGCACCGGCTGCAGCCGGTGGGCGAACGCGACGGCGTGCTGTACGTCAATGATTCGATCAGCACCACCCCGCACGCCACCCTCGCCGCGCTGGAGGTATATCGCGGACGGCGCGTGGCCTTGCTGGTGGGCGGGCATGACCGTGGCATCGACTGGGCACCGTTCGTGGCGGCGATGCCGGCACAGGCGCCCAGGGCCATCGTGACCATGGGCCAGAACGGCCCACGGATCCATGATGCATTGCTGTCGCTGGCCGACGCGGGTGGATTCGTCCTGCGTGCTGCCTCGGACCTGGCTGATGCCGTCGCGCAAGCCAACGCGCTGCTTGAGGGCGATGGCGTGGTGCTGCTGTCGCCGGGCGCGCCCAGCTTCGGTGCCTATCGCGACTACACCGAGCGGGGGCGACACTTCGCGGCATTGGCCGGCTTCGACCCGGACAGGATCACCACGATTCCCGGGATCGGGATCGCCTGATTCCCGCGCCGGGCCGGCCTCAGTGGCCGCGCTCCACCGCATAGCGCGCAAGGCCGCGCAGTGCGGCCACCGCTTCGTTGTCAGGGAGATCGGCAAGCGCGGCTTCCGCGGCATGTGCGTATTCGCCTGCACGCGTGCGGCTGTATTCGAGGCTGCCGGCGCGTTCGATGGCTGCAAGCACTTCGGGCATCGCCGTGGCATCGCCCTGTTCGACGATGCCGCGCAGCCGGGCGCGGGTGGCGTCGTCGGCGTGGGCCATGGCATGGATCAGGGGCAGCGTCGCCTTGCCTTCGGCCAGGTCGTCGCCGAGGTGCTTGCCGAGCGCGTCGGCATCGGCGCTGTAGTCCAGCACGTCGTCGGCGATCTGGAACGCGTAACCCAGTTGCATGCCGTAGTCGTACAGCGCGCGCTGCGTGGCGGCGTCCGCGCCGGACGCCATCGCACCGAGTTGCGTACCCGCGGCGAACAGCACCGCGGTCTTGCGTTCGATCACGTCGAGGTAGGCCGCTTCGTCGGTATCCGGGTTGCGTACGTGCAGCAGCTGCAGCACCTCGCCCTCGGCGATGCGGTTGGTGGTATCGGCCAGCAGGCGCATCACGTCCATGCGGTCCAGCTCGACCATCAACTGGAAGCTGCGCGAGTACAGGAAGTCGCCGACCAGCACGCTGGGGGCGTTGCCCCACAGGGCGTTGGCGGTGCTGCGGCCGCGGCGCAGGTCGGATTCGTCCACCACGTCGTCGTGCAGCAGGGTCGAGGTGTGGATGAACTCGACGATGGCCGCCAGCTGGTGGTGGCCCGGCCCCACGTCGCCGGTTGCGCGTCCCGCCAGCGTCACCAGCATCGGCCTCAGGCGCTTTCCGCCGGCGGAGACGATGTGCTCGGCGATCTGGTTGACCAACGCCACGTCCGAGGCCAGCCGCCCGCGGATCAGCGCATCGACTGCGGCCATGTCGGCCGCGGCGAGTGCCTGGATGCGGGGCAGGTCGGGAGCGGGCGCGGCGATGGGCAGGGACATGAACGATCCGTTGACGGCAAACGCGTCGATTATACGAAGGCAGGGGCCTGAGGCCGCCGGATGTGGGAATCCGCCGACCCCCGGTCACGGCGTCGCCCGATGCCGTCGGTGCCCCGGTTATAATCCAATGCCTGTCGCCGGGTCCCCGGCGAAACCGCGAGGAATGCAGCGCAATGGCCCGTGGCATCAACAAGGCGATCCTGGTCGGAAACCTCGGCAACGATCCCGAAACCAAATACACCCAGGGCGGCATGGCCGTCACCAAGATCAGCCTGGCCACCACCTCGGTCCGCAAGGACCGCGACGGCAACAACCAGGAAAAGACCGAATGGCACCGGGTGACGTTCTTCGGCAAGCTGGGTGAAATCGCCGGCGAGTACCTGCGAAAGGGCTCGCAGGTCTACGTCGAGGGCCGCATCAGCTATTCCGAACACACGGGTGACGATGGCCAGAAGCGTTATTACACCGACATCATCGCCGACGAGATGCAGATGCTCGGCGGCCGTGGTGACGGTGGCGGTGGTGGCGGGTCGTACGATCGCGGTTCGCGCCCGCAGCGCCAGGAGTACGGCGGCAGCGGCGGCCAGCAGCCCCAGCGTCGCCCGGCGCAACAGCAGCCGGCGCCCGTCGATGATTTCGCGGATGACGACATCCCGTTCTGATCGCGCGTCGGATCATCGTTTATCCAAGTAACTCGAAACAGGAGCTTCCATTGCCTACTTGGCTAGTGACCGGCGGAGCCGGGTTCATCGGGGGCAATTTCGTCCTCGCCGCCGTCGACCGTGGCGTGCGCATCGTCAACCTCGATGCGCTCACCTATGCAGGAAACCTGGATACGCTTTCGTCACTGGAAGGCAACCCAAGCCACGTGTTCGTCCACGGCGATATCGGTGACGGCGCCCTGGTGTCCCGCCTGCTGGCGGAGCATCGTCCGGATGCGGTGGTGAACTTCGCGGCCGAGAGCCACGTGGACCGTTCCATCGACGGGCCTGCGGCGTTCGTGCAGACGAACGTGGTCGGCACTCTGGCCCTGCTCGAGGCCGTGCGCGACTACTGGAAGGCGCTTGAAGCGGATGCGCGCGATGCCTTTCGCTTCCTGCATGTATCCACGGACGAGGTGTACGGCTCGCTGGGCGAGACCGGACTGTTCACCGAGACCACGCCGTATGCGCCGAACTCGCCTTATTCGGCTTCGAAGGCCGCGTCCGACCACCTGGTCCGGGCCTTCCACCACACCTATGGCCTGCCGACGCTGACGACCAATTGCTCCAACAACTACGGCCCCTATCATTTCCCGGAGAAGCTCATCCCGCTTGTCATCGCCAAGGCGCTGGCCGGCGAGCCGCTGCCGGTCTATGGCGATGGCAAGCAGGTGCGCGACTGGTTGTTCGTCACCGACCATTGCGCCGCGATCCGCACCGTGCTGGAGAAGGGGCGGGTAGGTGAGACCTACAACGTCGGCGGCAACGCGGAGATGCAGAACATCGAGGTCGTGCACGCCATCTGCGCGTTGCTGGACCAGCGGCGTCCGCGCGACGATGGCCAGTCGCGCGCGACGCAGATCACCTACGTCGCCGATCGGCCGGGCCATGACCGTCGTTACGCGATCGATGCCTCGAAGCTGCGCGATGAGTTGGGCTGGGAGCCAGCCTACACGTTCGATCGTGGTATCGCGGAAACCGTGGATTGGTACCTGCAGAACCAGGATTGGGTGGCGCGCGTGCTCGACGGCAGCTATCGCCTTGAACGCATCGGTGGCGCGTCATGACGACACGCAAGGGCATCATCCTGGCGGGCGGCTCCGGCACGCGCCTGTATCCGATCACGCAGGCGATCAGCAAGCAGCTTCTGCCGGTGTATGACAAGCCCATGATCTATTACCCGCTGAGCGTGCTGATGCTCGCGGGCATCCGTGAGGTGCTGATCATCAACACGCCGCACGAGCAGGCACTGTTCAAGGCACTGCTGGGCGATGGCTCGCAGTGGGGCATGCGCATCGAGTATGCGGTGCAGCCCAGTCCGGACGGCCTTGCGCAAGCGTTCCTGATTGGTCGCGAGTTCCTGGCTGGCGCGCCAAGCTGCCTGGTGCTGGGCGACAACATTTTCCATGGCCCCGGCCTGACCGCCCTGCTCAATCGGGCAGACGAGCGTACTGACGGCGCAACCGTGTTCGGCTACTGGGTGCATGACCCCGAGCGTTATGGCGTTGCGGAATTCGATGCGGACGGACGTGTCGTGGGCCTTGAGGAGAAGCCGATCCAGCCGCGTTCGAACTATGCAGTGACCGGCCTGTATTTTTACGACGGTCGCGCCAGTGACTTCGCTGCCGGTCTGCAGCCGTCGCCACGCGGTGAGCTGGAAATCACCGATCTCAACAAGTGCTACCTCGACGAGGGTGTGCTCCATCTCGAGCAGCTCGGACGCGGCTACGCCTGGCTCGATACCGGCACGCACCAGTCGCTGCTGGAAGCATCCAACTACATCGAAACCATCGAGGCGCGACAGGGGCTGCGGGTGTGTTGCCCCGAGGAAATCGCCTGGAGCAACGGCTGGATCGACGAGGCGCAGCTGGAGGCGCTGGCCCGCCCCCTCTCCAAGAATGGCTATGGACAGTATCTCTTGACGCTAGCGGATCGTGGATACGTGCCATGAAGGTGATCGAGACAGGTCTACCGGGCTGCGTGGTCATCGAGCCCCGCGTGTTCGGTGACGATCGCGGGTTTTTCTACGAATCGTTCAACCGCGACAGGCTGGCCGAACACGGCCTGGCGCCAGCGTTCGTCCAAGGCAACGTGTCTTCCTCCGCGAAAGGCGTACTGCGTGGGCTCCACTACCAGTGGCCCAATCCGCAGGGGAAGTATGTCTCCGTGCTGGAAGGCGAGGTCTGGGACGTGGCGGTAGACATCCGCCGCGGCTCGCCGCACTTCGGCAAGTGGACCGCCGTGCTCTTGAGTGCGGAGAACAAGCGCCACTTCTGGATCCCGGAGGGCTTCGCGCACGGTTTCGTGGTGCTGAGCGAGCGTGCGCTGTTCACCTACTTGTGTACCGCGACATACGATCCTTCGGCCGATGCCAACATCCGCTGGGATGATGCCGGCCTCGCGATCGACTGGCCGGTTGCCAGCCCGCTGCTGTCCGGCAAGGATGAAAAAGCACCGTTCCTGGCGGACGTTCCCCCCGACCGCCTGCCAGTGTTCGCCGAATGAAGCTGCTGTTGCTCGGGGCCAACGGGCAGGTGGGCCATGAACTCCGGCGAGCGCTTGCGCCGCTTGGCGATGTGGTCTGCACGACGCGATCTGGCGTGCTGGCCGATGGCATGCCATGCGAGATGGCCGACTTCGACCAGCCGGCGTCGTTGCCATCGTTGGTCGAGCGTATCGCGCCCGACGTGGTGGTCAACGCCGCGGCCTATACCGCGGTGGACAAGGCCGAGTCCGATGCCGAGGCCGCGATGCGTGCCAATGCCGACGCGCCTGGGGCGATCGCGCAGGCATGCACACGGCGGGGCGCGCTGTTGGTGCACTTCTCGACCGACTACGTGTTCGATGGCACCGCTTCGCGTCCCTACACGGAAGACGATCCCACTTCACCGCTCGGCGTCTACGGCCAGACCAAGCTGGCAGGTGAGCAGGCCGTCCAGGCCAGCGGTTGCCGGCACATGATCTTCCGCACGGCATGGGTCTATGCCGACCACGGACGCAACTTCCTGCTGACCATGCTGCGGCTTGCGAAGGAGCGCGACGAGCTACGCGTGGTGGCGGACCAGGTGGGCACGCCAACGCCAGCCCCGCTGATCGCAGACGTGACCGCAGCGACGTTGGCGCGCGGCGGCGATCAATCCGGGTTATGGCATCTGACCGCGTCCGGTTCCACGACCTGGCATGGATTCTCGGAGGCGATCATGGACTCGGCGCTGCGCACGGGGCTGCTCGCCAAAGTGCCAAGGATCATCCCAATCGCGACGGCTGAATATCCCACTCCTGCGCGGAGGCCTGCCTACTCATGCCTGCAGACCACTCGTCTGGAGCGCGACTTCGACCTGCACATGCCGGATTGGCGCGCAGGCCTCGATGCGGTGATGGCCAACTTGCGATCCTGAGGGACATGCATTAGAACCGTCGGCTGCGCCGAGGACAGGGGGGGTCGCGATGAGGCAGGTGCGTTTGGGTCTCTGGATGTGTTGGCCGCTGCTGGCGATACTCGTTGTGCCACCTGTATTTGCGGAGGTGGACATCGATGCGTACGTACGAAAGGAGCAATTCAGGGACCTGAAGCTGTCGCCGGATGGCAGGCACCTGGCCGCGACCGTGCAGCTGGAGGATCGCACGGGTGTTGCGGTTCTACGTTTGTCCGACATGTCGGTCGCCTCGAGCTTCTCGCTTGGACGCAATACCGACATCGCCAGGTTCGAGTGGGCGAACAACGATCGCATCCTCCTGGAAGTGGCCGACAAGTACGGAATGCTCGCCAGGCCCCAACGCACGGGTGAGATTGTTTCCGTCAGTGTCTCTGGTCGCAGCTCCGAGATGCTGGTGGGGCAGCGCGTTCAGAGTGCAGGGCCAGGTACACGCATACAGCCCCGGCGCCCGGAAAACGTCTGGGCGTTCCTGATGGACTCGCTGCCAACCGATGAGTGGCACGTGATCGTCACCGTCGGCGGATTTTCCGAAGACGCGTACACGCGTGCGGAACGGATGGATGTGCGGTCCGGGCGGCGCACGACGCTCGCGACAGTGCCCGTCCGGCGCGCAGAATTCATCGCAGACCATGCTGGCAATGTCAGGTTCGCCAACGGCGCTGGTGGCGACAATGTCAGCAAACTCTACTACCGTGCGGCGGGCTCGTCGGAGTGGTCGCTGATCAACGACGAAGCCGAGACGGGGCGGAATGAGCGTCCCCTGGGCTTCTCGGCAGATGGCCTGTCGGCCTATTTCCATACGAGCTTTCCGCGCGGGACGGACGGGGTTGTTGCATTCGACGTCTCCTCCGGTGAGCGCAAGATGCTGGTCAGGGATGATGCAGTTGATCCATATGAGGTGATCTACGCCAGTTCCGGCGCCCGGGAGCCCGTGGGTGTCCTTTTCATGGACGGACGGCCACGCAAACAGTTCTTTGACGCACGGCACCCGGAAGCATTGCTGCACCAGGCTTTGGACAGCGCGTTCGAAGGTGAACTGGTTCGGATCACGTCACGCAGCGAAGATGGCCGAAAGGCATTGCTGTTGGTGACATCCGACAGGAATAGTGGCGACTTCTTTCTTTTCGATACAGTCAGCCGGTCGGCGGAGCGTGTCGTCAGCAGGCGCGAGTGGCTGGATCCAGTACGGATGGCCCACGCTTCGCCTGTCTCGTTCAAGGCTCGTGATGGCCTTGACGTGCATGGCTACCTCACGACTCCCGTGGGCAGCAGTGGCAGTGGGATGCCGCTCGTCGTGCTGCCTCATGGCGGACCATTCGGTGTGCAGGATACCTGGGAATTCGATCAGGAAACGCAGTTGCTTGCAGCCGCTGGCTACGCAGTTCTCAGGATCAATTTTCGTGGATCTTCCGGTTACGGGATGGCTTTCCAGCGTGCGGGTGCACGCCAGTGGGGCTTGGCGATGCAGGACGATGTTACCGATGCGACTCGTTGGGCGATTGACCAGCGCATCGCGGATCCGTCACGGATCTGCATCTATGGCGCAAGCTATGGCGCCTATGCATCGCTGATGGGCGTCGCAAAGGAGCCCGATCTCTATCAGTGTGCTGCTGGCTACGTCGGCGTTTACGATCTGGCCACCCGGCGACGCGCGTTGACATCGGATGCCTACTCGCTCCGCACGTTCTCGGATGAATGGATGGGTACGGACGCGGCGGCGTTGCGGTTGGTATCCCCCAACCACTTGGCGGAGCAGATCAAGGTCCCGGTGTTTCTTTCTGCGGGTGAGGAGGACTTGATCGCACCGCCGCAGCACACGCGCATGATGGAGGCGGCGCTCAAGCGGGCAGGAGTGCCGGTGGAAAGCATGTATGCGAGAACCGAAGGACATGGTTTTTATGCGCCACGCAACCTGCGGGAGTACTACGGCAAGCTGCTGGCATTCCTCGATGTCCATATCGGGGCGGCTGCGACGGCCACGGGTGCGCGCAATGATTGATGCCAGGGATCTCGTGCCCGGAGTACGTTCACGCTGGCTTCCGGCCTCGAAAGGTCGCGTTTCGGGACGCTGTTAGACTCCCGGCATTCCCGAGGCCGATAACCAATGACCGAACGTGAAACCGCCCGGCCAGACAAGGAGCAATCCAGCGCCATCACCCGGCTGCTGAATACGGTCGAATGGCTGGGCAACCTGCTGCCGCATCCGGTCACGCTGTTCGCGCTGCTGGCGCTGTTGATCCTGCTGTTGTCGGGATTGCTGGGCGCCATGGGCGTCAGCGTGCCAGACCCGAGGCCGGAGGGCACGGCGGGGCGCGCGGAGGACGGCATCATCCGCGTGATCAGCCTGCTCGACGCGGAGGGCCTGCGCCGCATCGTCACCAGCCTGGTCACCAATTTCACCAGCTTCGTGCCGCTGGGCACGGTACTGGTGGCGATGCTGGGCGTGGGCATCGCCGAGCGTTCCGGGCTGCTGGCCGCCGCAATCAAGACCATGGTGCTCGGGGCGCCGAAGAACCTGGTCACCGTGGTGATCGTATTCGCGGCCGTGCTGTCGAACACCGCATCGGAGATGGGTTACGTGGTGGTGATCCCGCTGGCCGCGGCGATCTTCCATGCCTTGGGCCGGCATCCGCTCGCGGGCCTTGCCGCGGCGTTCGCCGGCGTGTCCGGTGGCTACAGCGCCAACCTGCTGATCGGCACCGTCGATCCACTGCTGGCCGGCATCACCCAGGAGGCCGCGCGCCTGATCGACCCGGCCTATGAGGTGCATGCCGCGGTCAACTGGTACTTCATGATCGTCAGCACGTTCGCGGTGACGGCGATGGGCTGGTTCGTCACCGCACGCATCGTCGAACCCAAGCTCGGCCCCTACGATCCGGCGCAGCTTGATCCCTCCGCCGAACCGATCAGCATGGAGCCGGTGTCGCCGGTCGAGAAGCGCGCGTTGCGCTGGTCGGGCGTGGCCGCGCTGGCGATGGGCGCGTTGATTGCCGCGCTGGTGGTGCCGGATGGCGGGTGGTTGCGCCTGCCCGGCATGGACGACACGCTGGCCAGCCTGCATCCGTTCCTGACCGGCATCGTGGTGCTGGTGGCGGTGTTCTTCGCGGTGCCCGGCATCGTTTACGGCGCGATCACCGGTGTCTTCCGCAGCGACCGCGACGTGATCAACGCGATGGCCAAGTCGATGGCCACGCTGAGCCTGTACATCGTGCTGGTGTTCTTCGCCGCGCAGTTCGTGGCGTTCTTCAACTGGACGCAGCTGGGGCAGGTGATCGCGGTGCTGGGCTCGACCACGCTGCAGGCGATCGGGCTGACCGGGCCCATCGTGTTCCTGTTCTTCATCGCGATCTGCGGCCTGATCAACCTGTCGCTTGGCTCGGCGTCCGCGCAGTGGGCGGTGACCGCGCCGATCTTCGTGCCGATGCTGATGCTGGTCGGCTACAGCCCCGAGGTAATCCAGTCCGCCTACCGCATCGGTGATTCGGTCACCAACCTGATCACGCCGATGATGAGCTACTTCGGCCTGATCATGGCCTTCGCCGCGCGCTACCAGCGCAACCTTGGCGTGGGCACGCTGATCGCGATGATGCTGCCGTACACCGTGGTGTTCTTCATCGGCTGGGTCTCGCTGTTCTTCCTCTGGGTGTTCGTGCTGGGCATGCCGGTGGGTCCGGGCGCGCCGACCTACTACGGCACGCCCTGACTGCTGCGGGCATGCGCCGGGGGTTGACGCATTCGGCTACCATCGCCGGATCGAATCGCCCTGGAGTGCCCATGTCCCTGCGTACCGCGCTGTTGCCCTTGTGCCTGGCGGCCCTGCTGCCGCTGCAGGCCACCGAAGCCCGCGGCCTGACCGTGAACGACCTGGTGGCGCTGGATCGCGTCTCGTCGCCGGTACTGTCGCCCGATGGCCGCATCGTCGTGTTTGCGCAGCGCAGCATGGACCTGGAGACGGGCGCGGCGTCCACCGCGCTCTACGCACGCAACCTGCTGACGCGCGACATGGCGCCGCCGTGGCGCATCACGCCGGACGGATGGAACGTGAATTCGCCGTCGTTCTCGCCGGATGGCGCCACCGTCTACTTCCTCAGTGCCAAGGACGGCTCGCAGCAGCTGTACGCGATGCCCGTTGCGGGTGGCACGCCGGTGCAGCTGACGGCGTTCCCGCTTGGCGTCGGCAGTTATCGCGTGTCGCCGGATGGCGCACGCGTGGCGTTCAGCGCGGACACCTTTGCCGATTGCGGCGCAGACTTCGCCTGCACCCAGCAGCGCCTGGATGCGCGCAAGCAGGAGAAGGCGACCGGCGTGGTGTACGACCAGCTCTTCGTGCGCCATTGGGACACGTGGAAGGATGGCCGTCGCAGCCGCCTGTTCCTGGCGGACCTGCCTGCGGCCGGTGGCGCCTCCGTCGCTTCGGCGGCGCTGTTGAGCGGCGCGCTCGATGGCGACATCCCGTCCAAGCCGTTCGGCGATGCGGGCGACTATGCCTGGTCGCCCGATGGCACCAGCCTGGTCGCCAGCGTGCGCATCGCCGGCAACAGCGAGCCGTGGTCGACCAACTTCGACCTGTACCGCATCCCGGCCAATGGCGGCGCGCCGGTCAACCTGACCGAGGCCAACCCGGCCACCGATACCGGCCCGGTGTTCAGCCAGGATGGCGCCACGCTCTACTACCGCGCCATGAAGCGGCCCGGTTTCGAGGCCGACCGCTACGCGATCATGGCGATGGACGTTGCCACGGGCGCCACGCGCGAGATCGCGCCGGACTGGGACCGCTCGCCCAGCAGCATCAAGCCGTCCGATGACGGTGCGTCGCTGTACGTGGCGGCGCAGAGCGTCGGCGCGTATCCGCTGTTCCGCATCGACGTCGCGACCGGCGAGGCCACCGAACTGGTCGGCGACGGCACGGTGTCGTCGTTCGTGCTGGCCGGCGACACGCTGGCGCTGACCCGCAACACCTTGCAAAGCGGCGATACGCTGTATGTCGCCGATGCCGCCGGGCAGCACCTGCGGCAGATCACGCCCACTGCCGCCGAGCGCCTGCCGGACGTGGATTTCGGCGCGTTCGAGCAGTTCTCGTTCAAGGGCGCGGACAATGCCACCGTGTACGGCTACGTCGTCAAGCCGTCCGGTTTCGAGGAGGGCCGCACGTATCCGGTGGCGTTCCTGATCCACGGCGGCCCGCAGGGCAGCTTCGGCAACGGCTGGAGCTATCGCTGGAACCCGCAGACGTATGCGGGGCAGGGCTATGCGGTGGTGATGATCGATTTCCACGGCTCGACCGGCTATGGCCAGGCCTTCACCGATGCGATCACCGGCGACTGGGGCGGCAAGCCGCTGGTCGACCTGCAGAAGGGCTGGGACGCGGCGCTGGCGAAGTACGCCTTTCTCGATGGCGACAAGGCCTGCGCGCTGGGCGCCAGCTACGGCGGTTACATGGTCAACTGGATCGCCGGGCAGTGGAATGCGCCATGGAAGTGCCTGGTCAACCACAACGGCGTGTTCGATACCCGCTCGATGGGACTGGTGACCGAGGAGCTGTGGTTCACCGAGTGGGAGTTCGGCGGCACGGTGGCGGCCAACCCGCAGGGCTACGAGCGCTTCAATCCCGCGCGCCACATCGACAAGTGGAGCGTGCCGATGCTGGTGGTGGCCGGCCAGAACGACTTCCGGGTGCCGGTGGACCAGAGCCTGTCGACCTTTACCGCGCTGCAGCGCGCCGGCATCGAATCGCAGCTGCTGTACTTCCCCGACGAGAACCACTGGGTGCTGAAGCCGCACAACAGCATCCTCTGGCACGACACGGTCAATGCCTGGCTGAAGAAGCACATCGGCCAGTGAATCCTTACGCTTAGAAAGAAGCGTTCCAGTGCGCGGCGCCCCGTGACGGGGCGTCGCGCGCATGCGAGCCTTGCCGAGTCGACGTGCCGGGAGCACACCGCGAGATGGCGATCGAATCCACCGAACCCACCACTGCACTGATCACCAACGACATCGTGGTGTTCGGCCTGATCGCCGCCACGCTGGCGCTGGTGTTCTGGCTGGCCAGCGGGCCGACGCCGTTCTGGCGGAAGTTCTTCGCCTGGGTGCCGGCGCTGCTGCTGTGCTACTTCATCCCGGCGTTCTACAACACCAGCGGGTTGATCGATGGCGAGGGCAGCGGGCTCTACTACCTCGCCAGCCGGGTACTGCTGCCCGCTGCGCTGGTGCTGCTGACGCTGTCGATCGACCTCAAGGGCATCCTCAAGCTGGGGCCCCGACTGCTGTTCGTCTACGTGATGGCGACGGTGGGCATCGTGCTGGGGGCCATCGTCTCGTTCCAGGTGATGGAGTGGGTGATGCCGTCGGCAGTGGCGGGCGACACCTGGAAGGGCATGGCCGCGCTGGCCGGCAGCTGGATCGGCGGCGGCGCCAACATGGTGGCGATGCGCGAAGTCTACGAGGTGGATGCCACGCTGTTCGGGCAGTTCGCGGTGGTCGACGTGGCGATCGCCAGCATGGTGCTGGCGACCTGGCTGTTCCTGGCCAACCGCGCCGCGCAGATCGATGCCGCCAGCGGTGCGGATACCTCGGCCATCGACGAGATGCGCACGCGCATCTCGGCGTACCAGGCGGCGAATGCGCGCATCCCCACGCTGACCGACCTGATGGTGATCGTGGGCGTTGGCTTCGGCCTGGTGGGACTGGCGCATGCCATCGCCGGTCCGCTGGCGGCATGGTTTGGTGCCAACGTGGCCGCGGCGCCGCAGTTCAGCCTCGACTCCAGCTTCGTCTGGGTGGTGCTGCTGGCGACGGCGGCCGGCCTGGGGCTGAGCTTCACCGGCGTGCGCAGGCTGGAAGATGCCGGCGCCTCGAAGATCGGCACGGTCTGCCTGTACTTCCTGATCGCCTGCATCGGCATGCAGATGGACTTCACCAAACTGTTCGACCGCCTCGAACTGATCCTGATCGGCGTGATCTGGATGCTGGTGCACCTTGGCGTGCTGTGGTTCGCCGCGAAGCTGGTGAAGGCGCCGCTGTTCTACATGGCGGTAGGTTCGCAAGGCAACGTGGGCGCCGCCGCCTCCGCGCCGGTGGTCGCTGCGGCCTTCCACCCGTCATTGGCGCCGGTGGGCGTGTTGCTGGGCACGGTGGGCTATGCCACCGGCACCGTAGTGGCGTATGCCACCGGCCAGATTCTGCGGGTGATGGCGGGCACCTGAGCCGAGGCCACGACGCGATCCGGCGCAGCCGGCCGCGCGGCGGCGTTCGACTTTGGTCGAATCCCGGGGCGTGAAGCGGCCGATTGCCCTTCCATTCGCGGTGGCGACGTTCCATCCTCACGGTCGGTCCGGGACGGGCCATTGCCGGGAGGGCAGCACGTGAATGCGATCGTCTTGATGGTGGTGGGGCTGGGCGTGATGTCGCTCGGTTACCTGTTCTATTCGAAGTTCATCGCCGAGAAGATCTACCGGCTCGATCCCGACTTCGTCACCCCCGCGCACGAGCTGCGCGATGGCGTCGACTACGTGCCGACCAACCGTTTCGTGCTCTGGGGCCACCACTTCACGTCCGTGGCCGGCGCCGCACCCATCGTCGGCCCCGCCATCGCGGTGATCTGGGGCTGGGGCCCGGCCTTCGTCTGGGTGGTGCTGGGCACGGTGTTCTTCGCCGGCGTGCACGATTTCGGCGCGCTGTGGGCCAGTGTGCGCAACAAGGGCAAGTCGATCGGCATGCTCAGCGGCAGCTTCATCGGCCGTCGCGGGCGCAACCTGTTCCTGGTGGTGATCTTCCTGCTGCTGCTGATGGTCAACGCGGCGTTCGCGGTGGTGATCGCCAACCTGCTGGTCAGCACGCCCACCTCGGTGATCCCGACCTGGGGCGCGATCGCCGTCGCGCTGGTGATCGGCCAGCTCATCTACCGCTACAAGGTCAGCCTGCTGTGGCCATCGATTGGCGGCGTGCTGGTGCTGTATGGCCTGATCCTGGTCGGCAACCAGTATCCGGTGGTGTTGCCGGAGACCATCCTCGGCCTCAACGCGCGCTCGTTCTGGATCGTGTTGCTGTTCGGCTACGCTGGCGTGGCATCGTTGCTGCCGGTGTGGGTACTGCTGCAGCCGCGCGACTACATCAACGGCCTGCAGCTGTTCGTCGGGCTGGGCATCCTGTACACGGCGGTGCTGCTGTCGTCGCCGACCATCGTCGCGCCCGCGCTCAACGATGCGGTGCCGGCGGGTACGCCCAGCCTGGTGCCGTTGCTGTTCGTGACCATCGCTTGTGGCGCGATCTCCGGGTTCCACGGCCTGGTGTCGTCCGGCACCACGTCGAAGCAACTCGACAAGGAAACCGACGCGCGTTTCGTCGGTTACTTCGGCGCGGTGGGCGAGGGCATGCTGTCGCTGGCCGCGATCATCTGCTGCACGGCGGGTTTCGCGACCCTGGTCGACTGGCAGGCGGTGTACAGCAGCTTCGGATCCGGCGGCGTGGCGGCCTTCGTCAACGGTGGCGACACCCTGCTGGTCAACGGCCTCGGCATTCCCGAGCAGCTGGGCGCGACCATGCTGGCCACCATGGCCATCCTGTTCGCGGCCACCACCATGGATACCGGCCTGCGCCTGCAACGCTTCGTGGTGCAGGAAGCCGGCGAGATCGCCGGGCTGAAGATCGGCACGCTGGCGGGTACGGTCATTGCGCTGGTGGTGTGCATGGCGCTGGCGTTCGGCGCAGGCGCGGATGGCAGCGGCGGCATGGTGATCTGGCCCCTGTTCGGCACCACCAACCAGCTGCTCGCTGCGCTGACGCTGTCGATCATCTCGGTGATCCTGATCAAGAAGGGCCGCAACCCGTGGTTCACCCTGGTGCCGCTGTGCTTCCTGCTGGTGATGTCGCTGTACGCACTGGTGGTGCAGCTCAAGCAGTTCTACGAGGCCGGCAATTGGCTGCTGCTGGGCATGGACGTGGTGATCCTGGTGGCGGCGCTGTGGGTGACGTTCGAGGCGTTCATCGCAATGAAGAAGGGTCGCGACCCCACGCATGCCGACGCCGATGCGCGACCATGAGTGGCGCCGGCAACGGTACGCCTGAAAGCTGGCATGCAAAGCTGTCGGCGGGATTGCGCGAGTTCTACATCGCGCCCTACCGCCGCAGCTTCGCCCGCGCGCAGCGCGATGAGGAAGACCTGTTCATGATGCTGGTGTTCTCCGAGTCGCTGGGCGTGCCGAACCCGGCGACGTACTACACGCTGGAACTGATGCCGGCGATGTACGAACGCTTCCATGCCTGGCACCGGCGCATGGGCATGGAGCGCTCGCCGCTGGACCACGTGGGATGCTGCTGACGCTTGCCTCGTCGCGGCGGGTGCTGTTCTTCGGCGGCAAGGGCGGCGTGGGCAAGACCACGGTGGCGGCCGCCACTGCGCTGGCGCAGGCGGACGCGGGCGGGCGCGTGCTGCTGGTGTCCACCGACCCGGCGCACAATCTCGGCCATCTCTGGGGGCGGACGATCGGTCCGCAGGCGCAGCGCGTGGCGCCGGGGCTGGATGCGGTGGAGATCGATCCGGATGCCACGGTGGAAGCGCACCTGGCGCAGGTGGGCGATGCGCTGCGGCGGCTGATGCCGGAACACCTGTCCGGCGAAGTGGACAAGCATCTTGCCTTGTCGCGTGACGCCCCCGGCATGCACGAGGCGGCGCTGCTGGAACGCATCGCCGAAACCGTCGAGCGCGGCCTGCGCGACTACGACTTGCTGGTGTTCGACACCGCGCCGTCCGGCCATACCGCGCGGCTGATGGCCTTGCCGGAAATGATGTCGGCCTGGACCGAGGGCCTGCTGCAGCGGCAACAGCGCGCCGAGCGCTTCGGCGACCTGGTGCGCAATCTCGGCAGCGACGAAGGCATCGGCGGGCGGGCACTGGGGGGTGAACGCGCCGATACGCCGGCCGACCGCGACCAGCGCATCCGCGAACTGCTGCATCGCCGCCGCCATCGTTTCGCGCATCTGCGCGAAACGATCGTCGATGCCACCACCACCGCCTTCGTCATCGTGCTGGCGGCCGAACGCCTGCCGGTGCTGGAGACCATCGAGCTGCATGCGCAGCTGCAGCGCGCGGGTGTCGCGGTTGGCGGATTGTTGGTGAACAAGCGCTCGCCCGCCGATGCCGGCACGTTCCTGGCGGCACGCCGCAGGCAGGAAGCCGCGCATCTGGAGACGCTGCGCATGGCGCTGCCGGGGCTGGCGATGGAACAGCTGCCGCTGCAGCCGGACGATGTGCTCGGCGCGGCCGCGTTGCGCGGGATCGCCCGGCAGCTGCTGCCGGCCGAAACGTCATAGCCAGCGGATCTTCTTCAGGTACGCATACAACGCGCCGACCACGATTGCGACCAGGCCGATCAGCACCAGGTAGCTGTACTTGCCGTGCAGTTCGGGCATCGCATCGAAATTCATGCCGTACCAGCTGGCGATCAGCGTGGGTGCCGCCAGCAGCGCGGCCCAGCCGGCCAGGCGCTTGACCACCTCGCCTTGCGCCAGCGTCACCAGCGACTGGTTCACGGTGAGGGCGGTGCCGAGCATGTCGCGCATCGCGTCGAAGGTTTCGTTGATGCGCACGGAATGGTCCAGCACGTCGCGCAGGTACAGGCGGATGTCTTCCGGCACCAATGCGCTGTTGCTGCGCACCAGCTGCGCCAGCACGTCCTGCATCGGCGTGACCGCCACGCGCATGTAGATCAGGTCGCGCTTGAGGTCGTACAGGCGGGTGACGATGCCGCGGTCGAAGGTGTCGCTGACGATGTCCTGTTCCAGCGTGGACAGGGTCTGCTTGAGGTCGTCGACGATCGGCAGGTAGTTGTCGACGATGGTGTCGAGCACCGCGTAGAGGCCGCTGGCCGGTCCATGCGCCAGCAGTTCGGGCTCGCGCTCCAGCCGCGCTCGCGCAGGCGCATACGACAGCGAAGCGCCGTGCCGTACCGTGACCAGGTAGCGACGCCCGAGGAAGATGTGGGTTTCGCCATAGGCGATGCGCTCGTCCACCACCTGCGCGGTGTTGGCGACGATGAACAGCGAATCGCCATAGGCCTCCACCTTGGATCTCTGATGCGCCTTGCGCGCATCCTCGATGGCCAGGTCGTGCAGGCCGAATTCTTCCTGGATCGTGTCGAGCACGGCGGCGTCGGGTTCGTATAGGCCGATCCAGACGAAGCTGCCGTCGTCGACCGACAGCGCGTCGCTGATCGCCTCGATGGCGATGTCGCGGCGCTGTCCGTCGGGTGCATACACCGCGCAGTTGATCACGCAGGGTGGGTTGACGGGTGCGGTTGCCGGGATGTCTTGCGTCATGTCGCGCATCCTGCGCCAGATGCCTCTGCGGCGACAAGGGTCACGTTATCGGATCACACCCCAGGCGTCAGGGTCCTCCGCGGTGCAGGATCGAAAGTTCCGCGCCGATGCACGTGCCTGATCATCATTGCGCGACAAAGCGGATGGCCTGTCCACCACCGGAGGCCAGCGCCAGCGTCAGTGCATCGGCGGCGGTGACTTCGCGCTGTTCGATCACGATGGCGGTCTGGTCGGCCTGCCAGCCCGCGCCGGGGCCGTCGCGGTAGACCTGCGCAGTGTAGGTACGCCCGGCGTCGAGGAAATCCAGCGGCACGCGCAGTTGGCGGGCTTCGGCGTCGGTCACTGCGCCGAGGTACCAGTCCTCGGAATGGCGATCCTTGCGCGCGAAGGTCACGTACTCGCCGATCGCGCCGTTCAGCACGCGACTGTCTTCCCAGTCGACCGGCACGTCCTTGATGAACTGGAAGGCTTCCGGCTTCGCTTCATACTCTTCCGGCAGGTCGATGGCCATCTGCAGCGGGCTGTACAGCACCACGTACAGCGCGAGCTGCTTGGCCAGCGTGGTCGCGACGCGGTCGCCGTGGCGGCTCCGCATCGAGAACAGTCCCGGGGTGAAGTCGAACGGGCCGTCCAGCATGCGCGTGAACACCAGCGCGGCTTCGTGGCCGGGCGGATTGGGCGGCTGGCCCCAGGCGTTGTACTCCATGCCGCGCGCGCCTTCGCGGGTCACCCAGTTGGGGTAGGTGCGGCGCAGGCCGCTGTCCTTGATCGGCTCGTGCGGGTTGATCGAGATGCGGCGCTTCGCGGCCTCGGTGACGACGCGGATGTGGTGGTTCGCCATCGCCTGGCCCTCGTGCCATGCGTAGCGGATCGCGCCGTCGCTTTCGCGCACCTTGGCTTGGCCACCATCGGCCACGTAGCCGGTCTTGATTGCGGTGACGCCCAGGCGTTCGTAGAGATCCAGCGCGTCGGCCAGCTGGTCCTCGTAGTGCGCGGCGTGGCCGGAGGTTTCGTGGTGGCCGATGAGGATGACGCCCCTGTCGCGTGCATGCGCGGTGACGCGTTCGATGTCGAAGTCGGGATAGGCCTCGGTGAAGCTGAACTCCTCGCCGTTGGCGAACCAGTCGCCATCCCAGCCGAGGTTCCAGCCTTCGACCAGCACGCCACCGAAGCCGTGTTCGGCCGCGAAGTCGAGGTAGCGGATGGCTTCTTCGGTGGTCGCGCCGTGTTTCTCTCCGGAGCCCCAGGTCCTGGTATCGAGGTGCATCTCCCACCAGATGCCGAGGTACTTCATCGGCTTCACCCACGACACGTCGCCCAGCGCGTTGGGCGGGGCGAGGTTGAGCACCAGGTCCGACGTGGCCAGCCCGGCGGCCTCGTCCGACAACAGCACCACGCGCCACGGCGTGGCGAACGGCGCGGCGCGCGACACCTTGGCGACCTGCGTGCCCGGGAACAGCTGCGCGCGCAAGCGCCGGTCTTCCACGCGCACCAGGTTCATCGCCGAATAGTCCAGCAGCGCGGCCTCGTGGAAGGCGATGTGCAGGCCGTCGGCGCGGCGCAGCGTCATCGGCGTCTGCGCGAAGCCCACTTCGGCCAGCGGCGTGCGCTGGTAGACGTACTCCTTGCGGTTCCACTCCTGTGCGGGAATCCACCAGGCGGTGGCGTCCTCGGCCAGGGTGAATTCGGTCAGTTCCTCGGCGATGTGGAGCCGCTGCAGGGCAGCCTGCGCCGGAAAGTCGTAGCGGAAACCCAGGCCATCGTCGAACACGCGGAACACCACGTCGAAACGGCGCCGGTCGCCGTTGGTTTCGACGAAGCCCACGCGCAGCTCGTTGTGGTGGTCGCGCACGAAGCGGCGCTCGCCCCAGGGCTGTTCCCAGGTGTCGTCGTAGTAGCGCGTGGACTGCGATGCGATGCGCAGGTTGCGGTCCAGCTTGGCGACGTCGGTGAACAGGAAGCCCAGTTGCGACGAGGCGATGACCGGCTTGCCGTCGCGGGCGACCGAATAGCGTGCGCGGCCATCATGGTCGGTGGCGACCTCGACGGTGATGCGGCCATCGGGTGATGCGACGCGGGCCACGGTGGCGTCCTGCGCGAGCAGGGCCGCCGGGGAGGCGCAAAGCGCCAGGAACAGGACGAGGCGCTGCAGCATCGGGAGATGCCTCCGGGTCGGGGGTCTGTCCGGATTCTGTCATGCAGTCACGCGCACGCACGGCTGCATACGTATGTACTGCGGGCGCAACAACGCGCGTTGCGCGGCGATCAGCGACGAATGGGTGTCGCGTGCCGGGTGAGGGTGGCGGCGAGGGCGACGTGGATCGGCAGCAGCAGCGAGATCCAGTGCAAGTTGCGTTGCGGCAATACCGGCAGCCAGTTGAAGAACAGCGCCAGCACCGCGCACAGCGCCACCAGCCATGCGGTCCAGAAGAACAGCGGGCCGGCGCGGCCACCGCGGGCGATGCGCCAGCCGCCCGGCAGCAGCAGCAGGCAAAGCGGCGGGAACAGCAGCAGGTTGTAGTTGGCCCACGCGAAGCGGTGTTCGGTGCCCAGCCACAGGAACAGCATCAACAGGCCCAGCGTGCCGCTCAGTCCCCAGAACGGAACCGCTGCCGCGGCAATGCGCGTCCGGTGTCGCGCCGCCAGCAGCTGCGCGGCGATGGCGACGGCCAGTCCGGCCAGCAGCCACGGCCACCATTCGCGCGGGCGCTCCGGCGGTTCGGCAGGCAGCCGGTGGGGCAACACTTCGACCGTCTCGCGGACCAGCGGCCGCCCGTCCGCACGCGTCGCGGTGGACAGCGCATCGGCCAGGCGCATCGGCACGAAGGCATCGCGCCACAGCGAGTTGGGACGATCGGCACTCGGGCCCAGGCCGATGTCGAAACCCAGCCACATCCATGGAGCCGGCGAAGCCAGCCGCACCGCATCGCCGCGATAGGTGTTGCCGCGCGAACGTCCGGCGAGCAGGTTGCGCAGGCGGCCGTCGAGGGCGCGGTCGAGCGCATCGCGCACGCGCGTGGAGCAGTTGTCCAGGAAGTAGTCGTAGCGATAGCGGGCGTTCTCCGGCTTCGCGTTTTCGGCGAGTGCGGCGGCCAGGGCGAGCGCTTCCCGGTCGTCGAGGTCCAGCCACTGGATCGACACGCCCCGGCCCACCTCCCGATAGTAGGCCAGGTCGTCTTCCAGCGGCAGCGCCACCAGCATGTAGTGCATGTCGCCGCGGATGAAGTTGCCGACGAAGCCCGGTTCGTCCAGGTCGAAGAAACCGAAGTTGTACGACACCGGCCCGCCCAGCGCGGGATCGTCGACCACGATGGCGTTGTGGCCGAAGCGTTCGAAGAAGATCTCGCCCGGTTGCATCGTGGCCACGCCGATGCGCGGTGTGGCGTGCACGGCCAGGCTGGCGAGCAGCAGCGCCACGAGCAAGGCGGCTTGCATCGACAGGCCGCCTCTCCCGTTCACGGGGGTGGAGGGAGGCTTGCTTGCGCGGCCCTGCCGCGCAGGTGACCCGATCGACGGGCGTCCTGTGCCGGGCTGGACGGGTTGTGGGGGTGCGAGGCACCGGACAGCCCCCCATCCCGGCCTTCCCCCGCCCGCGGGGGAAGGGGCACTAGTTGCTGTCATGGTCCGCATGCACGCTGACGTGCAGCGCGTGCAGCCGCCGCGCGTCCGCGCGGGTGACGCGGATGCCGAAGCGCCCGAGGGTCAGCTCCTCGCCGGCTTCGGGCAGGTGGCCGATGGCCGCAGTGACCAGGCCGCCGATGGTGTCGTACTCGTCGTCGTCGAAATCGGCGCCGAAGCGCTCGTTGAAATCGGCGATCGGGGTCAGCGCGTCCACGATGAACTGGCCGTCGGCCTGCGCTGCGATCAGCGCGTCGGGGTCCTCGGCGTCGTCGTGCTCGTCGTCGATCTCGCCGACGATCTCCTCCAGCACGTCCTCGATCGTCACCAGCCCGGCGACGCCACCGTACTCGTCGATCACGATCGCCATGTGGTTGCGCGACTGGCGGAACTCGCGCAGCAACAGGTTGAGCTTCTTCGACTCCGGGATCAGCACGGCCGGGCGGATCAGCTCGTGGATCGTGACCGGCCCGTTGTCTGCGACCACGCCGCGCAGCAGGTCCTTGGCCAGCAGGATGCCAAGGATCTCGTCCTTGTCCTCGCCGTGCACCGGGAAGCGCGAGTGGCCGGACTCGACCACCTGTTTCATCAGGTCGATGAACTTCGCCTCGGCGGGCAACGCCACCATCTGCGCGCGCGGCACCATCACGTCGCCCACGGTCATGTCGGACACGGCCAGCGCGCCCTCCATCATCCGCAGGGTGTCTGCCTCGATCAGGCCGTCGGAATGGGTATCACGCAGCAGTTCGACCAGATCGTCGCGGGTGCTGGGCTCGCCGGAGATCGCCGAACTCAGGCGTTCCAGCCAACTGCGCCGCTTCTCCGGGGTTTCGGGGGCGCTGGGACTACTATCGTCCTCTGACATTTCTGTAACTTGTTGATTCTTCGTCGTCCACGTGGACGGCGCAGTCAGTCTAGCGTGCCTGCGTGGAGGTTGTGCATCTTCAGCCCGCGCCGGGGGCGGCCAGCCGCCGGTAGCCGGCGTGCCACAGCCACTCCAGCGGCCCGCGCCGGAAGCGTCGCAGCCACAGGTGCGCGAACACCATCACCATGCCCGCGACTGCGAGGAAAACCGCCACGGTCGCCGGGACCCGGCTGTCGGCCGTCAACCTTGCCGCCAGGCCGAAGCCCCAGCCGTAGCAGAGGATCGAGGCGAGGATGTTCTGCAGCACGTAGCCGCTCAGCGCCATCCGCCCGACGTCCGCGAGCCGACGGCCGATGGCACCGATGCGCTGCCGGTGGACATGGAACCCGGCTACCAGCGCCAGCAGGCCGAAGGCCACCAGTGGCGCCAGGCCGTAACGCGCGAACATCCACCCGGCGTCGCCGCCACCGAGGCCGATCGCGAAGTCCAGCGGCAGCGCCACGCCCAACCCCAACAGCATCATGCGCCGGCGCAGCACGGCGCCGCGTGCCTCCAGCACCCCGCGCGCATGCAACCGCGCGCCGGCCAGGAACAGCGCCACCGACAGGAAGAAGATGAAGGCCGGTTCCAGCCGGAACAGCACCACGTGCTCGATGCGCAGCTGCACCAGTTGCCACCATGTGCCGTCGGCATACGGATTGAACCCCAGCACCGGTGGCTCGGCGCGCTGGTCGCCCGCGGCCAGCATGGCCAGGGTCAGCATGGTCAGCAACGCGACGTGGATCGCAGCTGCGGTCCACATCCACGCACGCTGGCTGCGTTCGCTGGTGGCCAGCACGTAGGCGACGACAGCGCCAGTGACCGCATAGCCCATCAGTACGTCGAACTCGACCACCAGCAGGTAGTGCAGCAGGCCATCGAGAAACAGCAGCGACGCGCGCCACAGGTAGGGGCCGGGCCAGCGGCGGCCAGCGCGTAGCGCGGACTCCCGCTGGATCGCCAGGCCGATGCCGAACATGATCGTCAACAGGCCGAGGAACTTGCCTTGCGAGGCTTGTTGCAACACCTTCTCTGCGACGCCCATCGCACCATCGGCGCCGAAGCTGCTCTCGATGTAGCCGATCAGGCCCTCGGGATGGGTGAAGATCCAGATGTTGGTCGCGAGCGTGCCGAGGATCGCGATGCCGCGCAGCACGTCCAGCGACAGGATGCGTGTCGTCGTAGTCCCCATGTCGGCGATTCTGTCATGGCGACGGGATGCCGCCGACTGGCGGAGGTACACATGACCATCGTCATGCGACGCCGCACGTCACTCGTCGCGGTAGGGGTCTTCGACGCCCAGAGCGGCCAGGATCTCGCGTTCGAGCTGCTCCATGCACTCGGCCTCCCGCGTGTCCTCATGGTCCCAGCCCAGCAGGTGCAGCACGCCGTGCACGGTCAAGTGCGCGTAGTGCGCGTTCAGGGTCTTCTTCTGCTCGCGCGCCTCCCGTGCCACCACCGGTGCGCACAGCACCAGGTCCCCCAGAAGCGGGAATTTGACGCCCTTCGGCAGGCCTTCTGGCAACTCGGCCGGAAAGCTGAGCACGTTGGTGGCGTAGTCCCTGCTCCGGTAGTGGCGATTGAGCGCACGGCCTTCCTTCGCGCCGACGATGCGGATGGCGAGGTCGGCCTCGCGGATGCGGCCCTCGAGCGCTGCAGCGGCCCACTTGCGGAAGCTGTTGGCGGCCGGCAGGCCCTTGCGCGGGATCGCATAGCCCACGGCGACGTCGAGGCGGATCGGGCCGCGGGTCATCGGCTGCTCCAGTCGCCAGGCTGGTATTCAATCGTGACCACTTCGACGTCTTCCCCGAGTGCGGCGAGCGAACCATCCTCTTTACCGGTGCAGTTGCCATCGCGTGCCGCCACCAGGCCGGAGACCAGCGACCGCTGGGTGGCCTTCCGGCTGGCGTCGTCTTCCCGTCCTTCCGGTGGAACGAACACATCGATGGTGGCGCATCCGCCGACATTGAGCGCCGAGATCGCTGGCACCAGCGTGCGCATGGCATGGTCGGTCAGTGTCGAGAAGGCATCCTCGTCGATTCTTTCCTCGGCGGCCGAAACGCGTCCCTTGAAAAAGTGCAGGTGGCGGTAGAACAGGTATCCACGCGAACGCATCGGCAGTCCGCTGGGAAGGTGCACGTAGGCCAGCTTCATCCGCTGGCCATGAATGCGTTCATCCAGGATCAGCATCTGCAGATCGGCAGGCAGCGGGTCGGCGGGATCGACGCGTACTCCCGGATCGGTCGATCCGGTGCCATCGGCATCGGAAGGATCGATGGTGAAGGCAGCATCCTCGGTGATGCGCATGTCGCTGTAATAGCCGCGCTCCTCGCCCACCTTGAACGTCGCGCGGAAATCCCGCATGCCCTTGTCCAGTGCGTGTTGGGCAGGCATCCGGCCGGCGGCATAGACGAAAATGTCGAACCGCGTCTCGGGGTGGTCCGCGCGCGCATAGCGCATGGACACCCCGTTGAACCGATTGCGCGCGTCGTAACTCGTGCCCTCAAGCACGTAATCGGCCACTGCCTTCGGGATGACGACGTGCGTCCGGGTGATGAATGGAACGGGAGCCTCGTCACCTGCCCATGCAGGCGCAAGCATGGACAGGAGTGCCAGCACGCCGGCCAAGTGGTGTCCCCGCATCGTCACGCCTCCAGCCTTCGAGATCGCCATGGCCTGTTGTCGATACTACGCCGGTCCCGTCTGCGCATCATTGGCATCGCGCCGGTCGTAGGCGCTGACGATACGCGCCACCAGCGGATGGCGCACCACGTCCTTCGCCTCGAAGAAGGTGAAGCTGACGCCTTCCACGTCGCGCAGCACTTCGATCGCGTCCTTCAGGCCGGATTTCACGTGCTTGGGCAGGTCGATCTGGGTCATGTCGCCGGTGACCACGGCGGTGCTGCCGAAGCCGAGGCGGGTCAGGAACATCTTCATCTGTTCGATGGTGGTGTTCTGCGCTTCGTCGAGGATCACGAACGCATCGTTGAGCGTGCGCCCGCGCATGTAGGCCAGCGGCGCGATCTCGATCACGTTCTTCTCCAGCAGCTTGACCACCTTCTCCACGCCCAGCATCTCGTACAGCGCGTCGTACAGCGGGCGCAGGTAGGGATCGACCTTCTGGGTCAGGTCGCCGGGCAGGAAGCCGAGCTTCTCGCCCGCTTCGACGGCAGGACGCACCAGGATCAATCGCTGCACGCGCGATTCGTTGAGCGCATCGACCGCCATCGCCACGGCGAGGAAGGTCTTGCCGGTGCCGGCCGGACCGATGCCGAAGTTGATGTCGTGCGTGGTGATGGCGTGCAGGTACTTCTGCTGGTTGGCGCCACGGCCGCGGATGTTGCCGCGCTTGACGCGGACCGAAACCTCCTGCGGCGCGTACTCGTCCTCGACGCGCCCGACATTGGATTCGCTCAGGCGCAGGTTGATGGCGTGGCTGTCGAAGGTTTCGGTGGCCGCTTCGTCGTAGAGCGCACGCAGCAGTTTCTCGGCCCGTGCCAGCATCCTGCCGTCCCGGCCGGACACGCGGAACACGTTGCCGCGGTTGGAGATCTCCACGCCCAGGCGCAGTTCGATCTGGCGCAGGTGCCCGTCGAACGGACCGGCGAGGTTGGCCAGGCGCTCTGTGTCGGCGGGTTCGAGGATGAAGTCGCGTTGCGGGAGGGCAGTCATGGGACGGGTCGGTTCGTACTCAGTGCCGCGTCTCGGATTCCGCGGAATCCTCGATCGGCCATTGGTGGAAGACATAGACCTCGCCATCGGCGAGGGCCTGGTCGAAGTGATCTGGATCGGGTGCGTCGTCGCGTTCCACCCGTTCCGGCTCATCCTCGACCGCGATGGCCTGCCAATCCTGCGCCCGCACATAGGCCGCGGCATGTTGCACCGGATCGTCGGCCATCGACGGCGTGACGTAGCAGACCACGAACGCGCCGCCGGCCACGTCGAAGTCCGGGCTGTCGGGGAGCGGACGGGCTTCGAGGGTGAAGACCCAGAGCGTGGTTGGCGACATGTCGGTCCGCGGCGGCGGGGGATGGTGGAGCGGGGCGGCCAGCCTAGCGCGCTGCGTGGCGCGAGACAAAGCGTGCCTGAGGCGTCATGCGCCGTCCACGCCTGCCACGCGTCCGCGCAGGGAATTGCTCATCGCCTCGGTGATGACAACATCGACGAACTGCCCGACCAGCCGTGGCGGCGCGGGGAAATTCACCGAGCGCATGTTCTCGGTCTTGCCGGTCAGTTCGTTCGGATCCTTGCGCGACGGGCCTTCCACCAGCACGCACTGCACGCTGCCCACCATCGCCTGCGAGATCTTCGCCGCATTGGCGTTGATGGTCGCTTGCAGGCGCGACAGGCGCGCGTGCTTCACTTCGTCCGACACGTCGTCGGGCAGGTCGGCGGCGGGCGTGCCCGGGCGGCGCGAGTAGATGAAGCTGAAGCTCTGGTCGAAGCCGACGTCTTCGATCAGCTGCATCGTCTTCTCGAAATCGGCATCGGTCTCGCCGGGAAAGCCGACGATGAAATCCGAACTGATCGAAATGCCGGGCCGCACCGCGCGCAGCTTGCGGATCTTCTGCTTGAATTCCAGCGCGGTGTAGCCGCGCTTCATCGCCGACAGGATGCGGTCGCTGCCCGACTGCACGGGCAGGTGCAGGTAGTTGGCCAGCTGCGGCACGTCGCGATACGCATCCACCAGTGAATCGCTGAATTCCAGCGGGTGCGAGGTGGTGAAGCGGATGCGGTCGATGCCGTCGATCTCGGCCAGGGTACGGATCAGCAGGCCGAGGTCTGCCAGTTCTTCCGTGCCCTCCATCGCGCCACGGTACGCATTGACGTTCTGGCCCAGCAGGTTGACCTCGCGCACACCCTGGCCGGCCAGTTGCACCACCTCGACCAGTACGTCCTCGAACGGGCGGCTGATCTCGGTGCCGCGGGTGTAGGGCACCACGCAGAAGCTGCAGTACTTGCTGCAGCCTTCCATGATCGAGACGAACGCGCTCGGGCCCTCGGCGCGCGGCTCGGGCAGGCGGTCGAACTTCTCGATCTCGGGGAAGCTGATGTCGACCTGCGGTTTCTTCTCGGCGCGGCGGGCGCGGAGCAATTCCGGCAGGCGATGCAGGGTCTGCGGCCCGAACACCAGGTCGACATAGGGCGCGCGCCTGACGATCGCCTCGCCTTCCTGCGAGGCCACGCAGCCGCCAACGCCGATGATCACGTCGCGGCCGTCCTGCTTCAGCGCCTTCCAGCGGCCGAGCTGGCTGAACACCTTTTCCTGCGCCTTCTCGCGGATCGAGCAGGTGTTGACCAGCACCACGTCGGCTTCCTCGACGTTGGAAGTCAGCTCCAGCCCGTCGCTGGCGGCCAGTACGTCGGCCATCTTGGCCGAGTCGTACTCGTTCATCTGGCAGCCGTGGGTCTGGATGAACAGCTTGCCCCGAGGCGGCAGGGCCGTGGCGGGCGAAGGGGCGCTGGGCGTGGCGGCGGCGGACGGGGTGTCCGCGAGGATCGGCAGGCGGGTCATGGCGTCTCCGGGGGCGCGGCGGTGAGTCCGGGCCGGATGGCTGGGGGCGGCAGTGTAAGCCCTTCGGGGGGAGCGGCGCCGGGTGCCATGGTGGCGCCGGGGCCGCCGGGATTGCGGTCCGGCCGGTCGGGGCCGATCATGCCGCGCTGTCCGGGTTTAGACACGGTTCTCCGTTTCACAATCAAGGACTTGGCATCGTGCCAGGAACGGAGGCATAGTCCGCATGCAAGGGGGAAGGATGCAACGCAGGGGTGTCGCCATCGTGATCGTCTGTTTGTTGGCCGCGGCTTCACCCGCGTTCGCCGGCACGATCTATCGTTGCGACGGCGCCGACGGCATCCCCAGCTATGTCAGCAAGCGCGTCCCCGGCGCAACCTGCGTCGTGGTCAGCAGCTACCGACCCGCCGCTGCGACCGCCAGGCCCGCCCCGGCCGCCACTGGCAGCGCCACGCCCGCGACCCGGGTGGCGGGCGCGTCGACCGGAGGCGGCGGTGGCGGCGCGGCCCCTGCCACGTTCATGGGCGGCACCGCGGCCGCTACGCCTGTCGCGGCCGTTTCCTCCAGTGCCACGCCCACGGCGCGCCCGGCGTCCACGCCTGCGGGCAGCCGCCGATTGCAGCAGGGACAGGTCTATTCCTACATCAAGGATGGCGTGCGCCACTACACCAGCGCCCGTCCGCGCGGCGGCGAAGGCGTCAGCGCGGTGCGCACCATCAACTACAGCTTCTTCGAAACCTGCTACGCCTGCGGCGCCGCGCCCGGCGTGAACTTCGGCAACGTCCGTCTCAACACGACCGCCTATTCGGCCGAGGTCAGCGCCGCCGCCCGCAAGTTCGGCGTGGAAGAAGCGGTGGTGCGCGCGATCATGCACGCCGAATCGGCGTTCAATCCGAATGCGCTGTCGCGCGCCGGCGCGCAGGGGCTGATGCAGCTGATGCCGGCCACCGCCCGGCGTTTCGGCGTGACCAATGCCTTCGACCCCGTGCAGAACATCCATGGCGGCGTCGAATACCTCGCCTGGCTGCTGAAGCGCTTCAACGGCGACCTGACACTCGCCGCGGCCGGTTACAACGCCGGCGAGGGTGCGGTGGACCGCCATCGCGGGGTTCCGCCATACAACGAGACCCAGCGCTACGTGCAGCGCGTGGCCGTGCTGGCGGAGCGCTATCGCGGCCAGGTGGCTGCCAACTGACTGATTCGCTTGCGGAACGGCTGGCGGTACTGGCGCTGGCGCGCAGGTAGGCGTTGTCGGCTGATTCAGCGTTCCGTTACACTTTGCCGTCTTTATGCGACCGCAGCCGGTAACGGCGGCGGGACGCGGCAGCCACGCCTGACAGCTACCGAACGTTCGCGGAGTTCCGGATGTCCAATGATGCGGTGATCGATCCTGCCGAGGGGGCAGGCCCCGACAATTCCGGGAGGCGCCGGTTCCTGACCGCCACCACGGCCGTGGTCGGTGCCGTTGGTGCCGGGTTCGCGGCGGTGCCGTTCATCAAGTCCTGGAACCCCAGTGCCCGCGCCCAGCTGGCCGGCGCGCCGGTGACGGCCGATATCAGTGGCCTGCAGGAAGGCCAGCGCCTGG
Organism: Luteimonas aestuarii; assembly: GCF_004357985.1. Lineage (GTDB taxonomy): Bacteria > Pseudomonadota > Gammaproteobacteria > Xanthomonadales > Xanthomonadaceae > Luteimonas > Luteimonas aestuarii. The sequence continues at coordinate 489,015 of NZ_SMTF01000002.1, forward strand.
TCCTGGAATGGCGCGGCCAGCCGATCTGGATCGTGCGTCGCTCGCCGGCGATCCTCGAGGCGCTGCCCACGCTGGACGACCAGCTGCGCGACCCGATGTCGGAAAACCCGGAGCAGCAGCCCGACTACATCCGCGAAGCCAGCCCGCAGCTGCGCTCGCTGAAGCCGGAGATCTCGGTGCTGGTGGGCCTGTGCACGCACCTGGGCTGCGCGCCGGAGATGGTGGCCGAGATCCGCCCCGAGCCGTTCGACGCCAACTGGAAGGGCGGTTACTTCTGCCCTTGCCACAAGTCGAAGTTCGACATGGCGGGCCGCGTCTACCAGGGCGTGCCGGCACCGACCAACCTGGTCGTGCCGCCGTACTACTTCGAGGACGACAACACCATCGTCGTCGGCGTCGATCCCTCCGCAACCGACGCCACGGGGGCCGCGTAAGCCATGTCGAACGTGATCGTGCGTACCGCAAACAACGTGTGGGACTGGTTCAACGAGCGCGCGCCGGGCTTCATGCCCGTGTATCGCAAGCACATGAGCGAGTACTACGCGCCGAAGAACTTCAACATCTGGTACATCTTCGGCGTGCTGTCGCTGGTGGTGCTGGTCAACCAGATCGTGACCGGCATCTTCCTGACCATGCACTACAAGCCCAGCGCGGAGGAAGCCTTCGCGTCGGTCGAGTACATCATGCGCGACGTGGAGTGGGGCTGGCTGATCCGCTACATGCACAGCACCGGCGCCTCGCTGTTCTTCATCGTCGTGTACATCCACATGTTCCGCGGCCTGATGTACGGCAGCTACCAGAAGCCGCGCGAGCTGGTGTGGATCCTGGGCATGCTGATCTACCTGGTGCTGATGGCCGAGGCCTTCCTGGGCTACGTGCTGCCGTGGGGCCAGATGTCGTTCTGGGGCGCGAAGGTGATCATCTCGCTGTTCGGCGCGGTGCCCGTCATCGGCAACGGCCTGACCGAATGGATCATGGGCGACTACCTGCCCAGCGACGCCACCCTCAACCGCTTCTTCGCGCTGCACGTGATCGCGCTGCCGCTGGTGCTGCTGCTGCTGGTGGTGCTGCACATCTTCGCGCTGCATGAAGTGGGTTCGAACAACCCCGATGGCGTCGAGATCAAGAAGGGCCCCAAGGGCAACCGCTGGTCGAAGACCGCGCCCGCCGACGGCATCCCCTTCCACCCGTACTACACGGTGAAGGACACGTTCTACGTGGTCGCGTTCTTCGTGCTGGCGGCGTTCGTGATCTTCTTCGCGCCCGATTTCGGCGGCTGGTTCCTCGAACACGACAACTTCGTCGAGGCCAACCGGCTGGTCACGCCCGAGCACATCAAGCCGGTCTGGTACTACACGCCTTACTACGCGATGTTGCGCGTGGTGCCCGACAAGCTGGGCGGCGTGCTGGTGATGTTCGGTGCCATCGCGATCCTGTTCCTGGTGCCGTGGCTCGACCGCGCGCGCGTGCGGTCCTACCGCTACCGCGGCCTGCTGTCGAAGCTGCTGCTCGCGGCGTTCGCGGTCAGCTTCATCTGGCTGGGCAAGATCGGCGCCGGGCCGGGCACGGACCCGGTCGAGACCATCGTCGGCCGCTTCCTGACCGCCTTCTACTTCCTGTTCTTCCTGACGATGCCGATCTGGACCAGGATCGACAAGACCAAGCCGGTGCCGGATCGGGTGACGACGCATGACTAAGACTTCCAAAGCCCCGTCCGTGATGAAGCGCGTGGCTGCGTTTGCCGGCGGCTTGCTCTTGTCCGCGACGGCGCTCGCCGCGGATCCAGCGGTGCCGCTGCAACAGTCAGGCACCGACCTGACCGACCGCGCGTCGTTGCAGCGTGGCGCGCAGCTGTTCATGAACTACTGCTCCGGCTGCCACTCCCTCAAGTACCTGCGCTATTCGCGCATGGCGGAGGACCTGGGCCTGACCGAGGACGAGGTGATGGCCAACCTCAACCTCACCGGCGCGCAGTTCGGTTCGCACATCGTGTCCGCGATGCCGGCCGAAGGCTCGGCCAGCTGGTTCGGCCAGGTCCCGCCGGACCTCTCGTTGACGGTGCGCAGCAAGCTGGGCGGCCCGGACTGGGTCTACACCTACCTGAAGTCGTTCTACCTCGACGAAAGCCGGCCGCTGGGCTGGAACAACACCATGTTCCCCAACGCCTCGATGCCCAATGTGTTCTGGGAGCAGCAGGGGCTGCAGCGCGCGGTGTATGGCGAGGTGGACGAGGTGACCGGCGAGCCGGTCGTGGAGCGTCTCGAGATCGCCACGCCGGGCACGCAGTCCGCGGCGGAGTTCGACCAGACCATCCGCGACATCACCGCTTTCCTGCAATACGCGAGCGAACCGATCGCCGCCAAGCGCCAGGCGATGGGCGTGTGGGTGATCCTGTTCCTCGTGTTCCTCGCGTTCCTCGCGTGGATGTTGAAGAACGAGTACTGGAGGGACGTGCACTAAGCGCACGCAGGGTGCCGCGCGCGCACGGGTTTTCTTTCCCGTCGTTTGCGCGCACGGCATCGTGTTGCGCCGGTACCGGGGCGACCGCCTGCGAGGGGCAGTCGGCGCCAATGCGGCTGGCGGATCCGGCCGCGGGAGATCGCCCGTGATGGCAGCGAGTCCACGTATGCGCAATGCAATGACGTTGTTTTCCTCCGTCGATGACGTGTTGTGCCACCGCGTACGGCTGGTGCTGGCGGCGAAGGGCGTGACCTACGACCTGATCGCCGTCGATCCGCAGAACCCGCCGGAAGACCTGGTCGACCTGAATCCCTACCACTCGGTGCCCACCCTGGTCGAACGCGACCTGGTGCTGTACGCCGCCAGCGTGGTCAGTGAATACCTCGACGAACGCTATCCGCATCCGCCGTTGATGCCGGTCGATCCGCTGTCGCGTGCACGCCTGCGCCTGGCCATGTTGCGCATCGAACACGACTGGGTGCCGCAGGTGCAGGCCATCCAGTTCGGCAACAAGCAGCAGGCCGATGCCGGCCGCAAGCGCCTGAAGGAACTGCTGACCGCCTCGGTGCCGCTGTTCAAGGCCAGCAAGTTCTTCCTCAATCCGGAAATGAGCCTCGCCGATTGCGCGATGGCGCCGATCATCTGGCGCCTGGATGCGCTGGAGATCCCGCTGCCAAAGGACGGCAAGGCGATCGAGGACTACGGCAACCGGATCTTCCGCAATCCCGGGTTCGTGCGCAGCCTCACGCCGCAGGAAAAGCACCTGCGCAACCTGCCGGAGTAACCCCTGCCGCGATGGCGGCGGTCGAGTTTGTCGCTGCCTCCCGGCGCTCGCCATCGATTCGCGCCCGTCGGGCCCCGCCTCCGTTGCGCGACGGAAACGCCCGGTTTCGGCATACTGATGGCGTATGCCCGATACGCCGCCCAGCATGACCAGCCACCGCCCGTACCTGTTGCGGGCCTTGTACGAGTGGATCGCCGACAATGGCATGACCCCGCACATCCTCGTCGATGCGCAGCAGCCCGGCGTGCGCGTGCCGCCGCACACGGTCAAGGAAGGGCGGGTGGTGCTGAATATCGCCGAGCGCGCGGTGGCGAAGCTTGAACTCGACAACGAAAGCGTGCGCTTCACCGCGCGCTTCGGTGGCGTGAGCCACCCGGTGATGGTGCCGATCGCGGCGGTGATGGCGATCTATGCGCGAGAGACGGGGCAAGGCATGGCGCTGCCGGAAGACACGATGGCCGATCCGCCGGAGGACGATCCGACGCCGCCGGATGACACGCCGCCGGATTCCAAGACCGATGACGAGGCGCCTGCACCTGCCAAGCGCCCGCCGTTCCTGCGCGTGGTGAAGTAGGCCATGCGTAGGGGAACAAACCGGTCGAAGTCTCGCACCGCGGATGCAGCCGCCGATGCTGCGTGCAACCGTGCTACAGCGACGCCTCGCGCGCGCGCGGTCCGCTGAAGGCCACCAGCTTGTCGCCGAACAGCACCAGGCGGCCAACGTGTCGCTCGACGCCGTCGTCGGAATACTCGAACCGGAAGCTGCGCTCCACGCCGAGCCAGCCGCTGTCGTGTCGACGCAGCCTCAGGCCGCTGGCATGCACGCTCTGGTCCAGCCAGATCACGCCTGCGTTGCGGCAGGCATCGCGGCCGAGGGCGGTGGCGCGCTCGGCCGCGTCGCGCGACGCGCTCCACCACGCGAAGATCACGGCACCGGCAATCATGAGCAGGGTCAGGCTGTACATCGGGGGTCGGACCAGGTGGGTGGCGGGAGCCGGCATGGCGCATGGCCGACGACAGTGTAAGCGCGCATGTGGCGACCAATCACGATCTTGTCGCCGCCTTCACCGCCCTGTCTGCAACGTGCGCCGATGAAACTCGTCTTCCCCGGTGGTGAACATCCCCAGGTCATGCTCGGCCCCGGCGTCAGCCGCGTGGGCTCGGGGCCGGACGCCAACATCGTGCTGGCGTCGCCGGGCGTGAAGCCGCGCCACTGCGAACTCCACGTCACTGCGCGCGGGGTGATGATGCAGGTCCCGGATGGCACCGATGTCCGGGTCAATGATCGCAACGTCAGCGGGATGATCGCGCTGCGTCCGGGCGACCGGGTGGCCTTCGAGGGCGTGCAGGCGCGGCTGGCGTCGCATGATGCCGCCGCGCCGCTGCCAGACGCCGCCAATGCACCGCTGCCCGCGCCGGCCAACGACGACCTCGCGGCCACCATGGTGAGGCCCGTGCTGCCGCGCTACGTGCTGCGCGGGGTGTCCGCGGCCGGATTCGGGCGCACCTTCCCGTTGGTGGGTCCAACGCTGCTGGGACGCGCACCGGACTGTGGCGTCGTGCTCGACCACCCCGGCCTGTCGCGCCACCACGCCCGGCTGACGCCCACCGAGGAAGGGCTGCTGGTGGAAGACCTGGGATCGACCAACGGCTGCCTGCTCAACGATGTTGCGATCGATCGCGCCTGGGCGCGGCACGGCGACGAGATCGGCGTCGATACGCTGCGCTTCCGCGTGGTGATGCCGGGTGCGGCCGAGCCGGTTCGTGCAAACGGGCATGCGGCCCGTGCTGCGAGGGCGAACGCGACGCGCACGGGCGTGCTGGCGTGGGTGCTGGTCGTGGCGGCTGCGGCCGCCTTGGCGGCGCTATGGCTGTTCGCGACCCGCGCCTGAGCCTTTCGCCGCTGCAGTCGGCCTAGCCTGCGCCAGAACCTCGGTCGCGGCCGAGCCGGCGTTCATGGCGCCGGCAAGGGAGCGAGTTTCAACGACAGGTCGATGGCGCGCACATGCTTGGTCAGCGCGCCGATGGAGATGCAATCCACGCCGTCTTCGGCGATGGCACGCACGGTGTCCAGGTCGACGCCACCGGACACTTCCAGCGGGATCCTCGCGTGGTATGGCGCGGCATGCGCAATCCGCACCGCCTCGCGTCGGGTGGCGGCATCGAAATCATCCACCAGGATGCGGTCGCACCCGGTCTCCAGCGCCTCGCGCAGCTGGTCCAGAGTTTCCACTTCCACGATCAGCGGCAAGGACGGATGCATGCGACGCGCGGCAAGGATGGCCTGCGCCACCGAGCCGAAACCGCGAATGTGGTTTTCCTTCAGCATCACCGCGTCGTAAAGCGCCATGCGATGGTTGCGTCCGCCACCGACGCGCACGGCGTATTTCTGTGCCTGGCGCAGCCCGGGCAGGGTCTTGCGCGTGTCGAGGATGGCGGTGCCGGTGCCGCGCACGGCATCCACGTAGGCGGCGGTGGCCGTAGCGGTGCCGCCCAGCGTCTGCATGAAGTTCAGCGAGGCGCGTTCCGCGGACACCAGCGCACGAGCATGACCGGACAGCGTGGCGAGCACGGTGCCGGCGGCGACGCGATCGCCTTCCCGCACGTGCCAGTCGATGGCGACATCGGCGTCCAGCGCGCGGTGGCAGGCATCGAACCATGGCCGGCCGCACACCACCGCATCCTCCTTGCACAGCAGGCGCGCGCCATCCCGGCCGTCCGGCAGCAGCGCGGCGGTGGCGTCGCCGGGGCCGATGTCTTCGGCAAGCGCGCGGGCCACGTCGTCGGCCACCGCCTTCCAGGGCGGGTCGAAGGGTGCGTCGGCGCCGGGTGCGTTCATGCCTTGGGGAAGTCGCCGACCTGTGCAGTGGCGATGCCTTCCTCGACCAGCAGCACCGGGATGCCGTCGTCGATGCGATAGACGGTCTTGCGGTCCTGGGTGACCAGGGCTTCGGACAGGGCGTCGGGCTGCGGGCTGTCGTCGACGCGACGCACCGCGCCGCTGGCGATGCCGCGGTTCAATGCCTCCAGCCCGACCTTGTCGAGCAGGGCGAGCGGCTGCCGGCTGGACGGGCAGACGAGGATGTCGAGCAGTTTGCGATCCATGGCGACGTCATTGGCGGATGTGTCGGTAGAATACGTCTTTAGGCCCGGAACCGACCAATGCCTGCACCTTCTGACACCCCGCTGGTGGGGATCGTGATGGGATCGCGATCCGATTGGGACACGATGCAGCACGCCGCGGTCAAGCTCGATGCGTTGGGCGTGCCGCACGAGGTGCGCGTGGTATCGGCGCATCGTACGCCGGACGTGCTGTTCGATTACGCCGCAGGCGCGGAGGCGCGCGGGCTGCGCGCGATCATCGCCGGCGCCGGCGGTGCCGCGCATCTGCCGGGCATGCTGGCCGCGAAGACACCGGTGCCGGTGCTGGGGGTACCGGTGCAGAGCAAGGCGTTGAACGGACTGGACTCGCTGCTCTCCATCGTGCAGATGCCGGGCGGCGTGCCGGTGGCCACGTTCGCCATTGGCCAGGCGGGCGCCATCAATGCTGCATTGTTCGCGGCCGCGATGCTGGCCAACGAGCAGCCGCAGATCGGCGCGGCGCTCGCGGCCTTCCGCCAGCGCCAGACCGACGACGTCGCCGGCAACGACGATCCGCGGCAGTGAGCGCAAGGCGATGACGACCGTCGGAATCCTGGGGGGCGGCCAGCTCGCGCGCATGCTGGCGCTGGCCGGCGCGCCGCTGGGGTTGCGCTTCCTGGTGATGGACACCGTGGCCGATGCCTGTGCGGGCCAGTTCGCGCCGCTGCTGGTGGGTGACTATCGCGACGAATCGGCGTTGGCCGAGTTCGCGTCGAAAGTGGACGTGGTGACCTTCGATTTCGAGAACGTGCCGGCCACGTCCGCGGAGTGGTTGGCCGCGCGCGTGCCGGTGTTTCCCAATCCAAGCGCGCTGGCCGTGGCGCAGGACCGGCTGGCGGAGAAGACCCTGTTCCGCGAACTCGGCATCCCGGTGCCGGAGTTCATGGACGTGCCCGATCGCCTCGCGCTGGATGCCGCCATCGCCGCCATCGGCACGCCCTGCATCCTCAAGACGCGGCGGCTGGGCTACGACGGCAAGGGCCAGTTCCGGCTGAAGTCCAGCGCCGACGCCGATGCCGCGTGGCAGGCACTTGGGGCGCAGGCGGCGACCGTGGGCCTGATCCTCGAAGCGTTCGTGCCATTCGAGCGCGAGCTGAGCGTGGTGGCGGTGCGCGGGCGCGGTGGCGAGTTCCGCGCGTGGCCGTTGACCGAGAACTGGCATGTCGATGGCGTGCTCTCGGCCAGCCTGGCGCCCGCGCAGGTCGATGCCGCCTTGCACCACACCGCCATCGCCCATGCGCGCGCGTTGGCCGAACGGCTGGACTACGTGGGCGTGTTCGCGCTGGAACTGTTCTGCCGCGACGGGGTGCTGTCGGCCAACGAGCTCGCGCCACGCGTGCACAACTCCGGGCACTGGACGATCGAAGGCGCCGAGACGTCGCAGTTCCACAACCACTTGCGCGCCGTGCTGGGGTTGCCGCTGGGCGACACCGGCATGCGCGGCCATGCCTGCATGCTGAACTGGATCGGCGCGATGCCAGACGCCGGGCCGGTGCTGCGCGAGGCCGGCGGACACTGGCACGACTACGGCAAGCAGCCCCGCGACGGGCGCAAGGTGGGGCATGCCACGCTGCGCAGCGATTCTGGGGCGGGCCTGATGGCTGTGCTTGCACGAGCGGGCGAGGGCTTGGGAAGGCAGGCCCAGGTTGCGCCGGTGCTGGATGCCCTGCGAGGGCGTTGATTCTCGCCAGGCGCAGGGGGGCGCGCCTCGAAGCCTTACAATGTCCCCTTCGCAAACCCCGGGCCCGTCACTGGCAGCCGGCCGCGCCGAAGGAGTTCCCCATGTCCGTGCTCGATCGCATCCGCGATGAAGTCGAGACGCATCCCGTCGTGCTGTTCATGAAGGGCACGCCGCAATTCCCGATGTGCGGTTTTTCCAGCCGCACGGTGGAAGCATTGACGGCCGCGGGCGCCACGTCGTTTCGTGCCATCAACGTGCTGCAGGAACCGGAGATCCGCGCCAACCTGCCGCGTTTCTCCAATTGGCCGACCTTCCCGCAGTTGTTCATCCATGGCGAGCTGATCGGTGGCTGCGACATCACGCTGGAACTGCATGATTCCGGCGAACTGGCGCGGATGGTGTCGGAAGTGCAGCAGGCGTGAGCGCGGCGGCGGTCGAAGGCGCGCGCGTGCTCGATGGCCGCGTGGTGCTGGTGGCGGGCGCAGCGGGCGGGCTGGGGCGCGAAGCGGCGCTGGCGTGCGCCCGTGCGGGTGCCCGCGTGGTATTGCTCGGCCGCAAGGTGCCCAAGCTCAATCACGTGCATGACGCGATCGCGGCCGAGGGCGGCGAGGCGGCTTTGTATCCGCTGGACCTGGAAGGCGCGACGCCTGACGACTACCTCCAACTCGCCCAGCGCCTCGCCGACGCCTACGGCCGACTCGATGGCCTGCTGCATTGCGCAGCCCAGTTCCCGGGATTGACGCCGCTGGAACACACCGATCCCGCGATGTTCGCGCGCGGCCTCCATGTCAATCTCACCGCGCGCTGGTGGTTGACCCAGGCATGCCTGCCCCTGCTCAAGCGTGCGGACGATGGCGCAGTCGTATTCGCCATCGATGCGCCCGCGCGCACCGGTGGCGCCTACTGGGGCGCGTATGGCGTGGTGCAGCCAGCACTGGAATCGCTGGTGGCGATGCTGCACGCCGAAACCGCGTCGTCTTCGTTGCGCATCAGCGGCCTGCAGCCTGGGCCGATGCGCACGCCGCTGCGCGCGCGCGCCTACGCCGATGAGCGCGCGGCCGCCGCGCGCGATGCACGCGACTACGCACAGGCCTGCGTCACCTTGCTGTCCACGGATGGCATGCGCCACCGCGGCACGATGTGGGCACCAGCGCCGTGACCATCCTCTCGGCGGCACTGCTGCTGTTCCTGATCCTCGACCCGCTGGGCAACATCCCCGTGTTCCTCAGCATGCTGCGTCGGCTGGAGCCGAAACGGCAGCGCATCGTGCTGGCGCGCGAACTGCTGATCGCGCTGGTGGTGCTGATGGCCTTCCTGTGGGCCGGCAAGTACGCGCTGGAGGTCATGCACCTGCGACAGGAGTCGGTGTCGATCGCCGGCGGCATCATCCTGTTCCTGATCGGCATCCGGATGATCTTCCCGCCGCCGGAAGGGCTGATGGGCGAGATCCCCGATGGCGAGCCCTTCATCGTGCCGATGGCGATCCCGATGGTGGCCGGCCCGTCGGCGATGGCCGCGGTGATGCTGATGGGCAGCAACGAGCCCGACCGCCTAGGCGAGTGGAGCCTGGCCCTGCTGGCCGCGTGGGCAGCCACAGCCGCCATCCTGTTCACCGCTCCGTGGCTGTACCGGCTGCTTGGACTGCGGGCGCTGACCGCGGTCGAACGGCTGATGGGCATGCTGCTGGTCGCCATCTCGGTGCAGATGCTCCTTGATGGCGTCTCAAGCTACCTTGCGAATTAACTTTCGCCTGGATGCTGCACGGCACAACAAGCACTTAGCCGCACTAGCTAGACCGGCCGTTAAATCCTGCGGGATCAAGGGGTTCCATGCACATGACGTTGTCTTTTTGCTGTCATGTTCGGTCGGTATCGTGTTAACCTGTTGTTAACCCCATGTGATCCGTTTCTCCAATTTCCACGGAGAAGGCGCGGATCTCTTTGTTTACGTCCAGCAGTGTCTTTCCTGCCATCGCTTTCCTTGCATCGAGGCCTACCAACATGACTCACCACAATCGCGTTCGGCTGTCCAAGCTGTCGCTCGGTCTGATCGTCGCGCTTGCCGCGGCCCCCGCGTTCGCGCAGAGCACCTCCGCCGGTCTGGGTGGTGTGGTCACCGACAACAGCGGGCAGCCGGTCGCCGGTGCCGAAGTCGTCATCCGCCACGTGGAATCGGGCACGGTCAGCCGCGCCACCACCGATGCCAGCGGCCGCTACAACGCGCGAGGCCTGCGCGTCGGCGGTCCGTACGAAGTCGTGATCACGAAGCCGGGCGAGGGCACCGCCACCGAAAGCGACGTGTTCCTGAACCTCAACCAGATCAACACGGTCAACAGCACGCTGGCCGGGGACGTGACGTCCCTCGATGCGGTGACGGTCGTTGGCGTGGCGGGTGGCCTGGACGTGTTCAGCGCGAACAAGATGGGCACCGGCAGCAACGTCGATCGCGCCACCATCGAAGCGCTGCCCTCCATCGGCGGCAACATCCAGGACTACATCCGCCTCGATCCGCGCATCTCGCAGACCAGCAAGGGGCGTGGCGAAATCTCGGCCGGTGGCCAGAACACGCGCTTCAACTCGATCCGTGTCGACGGCGTGTCGGCCTCGGACACCTTCGGCCTGGAAGCGAACAATTCGCCGACCATGCGCCAGCCGGTTTCGATCGACGCCATCCAGGAAGTCAACATCGCGCTGGCCGACTACGACACCACCATCACCGGCGCCACCGGCGCGGTGGTCAATGCGGTCACCCGTTCGGGCACCAACAGCTTCTCCGGCAGCGTGTATTACTCGTACCGCGACAAGGACTGGGTGCGCAAGGACGATGGCGATGTCTACGGCTCGGCGCGTGGCCCCTTCACCGGCTTCATCGATGAAGAAACCTACGGCATGACCTTCGGCGGCCCGCTGATCCAGGACCGCCTGTTCTTCTTCGCGAACTACGAGAAGTTCACGCGTAGCGCGCCGGGGACCACGGTCAGCTCTGCCGCCGCCGCGATCACCAACCCGCAGATGGACCAGGTGATCCAGATCGCGCGCGACGTCTGGGGCATGGACATCGGCGGCTACGAGGCGCCGGACAACCTCAAGTCGGACCTCGAGGAGTATGCGGTCAAGATCGACTGGAACATCACCGACAACCACCGCGCCTCCGTGCGCTACAGCAAGGTCGAACAGGCCGACGTGTTCCTGTACGGCTTCAGCGGCACCGGCCGCTCGCTCAGCTCCAACTGGAGCGTGACCGACAAGACCGTCGAGTCGATCACCGCGCAGCTGTACAGCGACTGGACCAACAACTTCTCCACCGAGTTCAAGGTGTCCCACCGCGACTACTCGGCGGTGCGTAATCCGTTCTCGCGCCTGCCGGCGATCGGCGTGGCCTTCGGCACGCCCAACTCGACCACCGGCGCACCGTCTTCGCCGTTCCTGAACTTCGGCACCGACTCCTTCAGCCACTACAACGTGCTGGAGACCGAGACCCTCAATGCGTTCGGCGCGGCCACGTATTACGCCGGCGACCACGAGATCAAGTTCGGTTTCGACTACGAAGACAACGAGATCTACAACCTGTTCGGCCAGAACATCTTCGGCAGCTACACCTTCGCGTCCACGGCCGATTTCGCCGCGGGCCGCTACTGGCAGTACTCCTCGTTCGCACCGCAGCCGGGCGCGCCGCTGGACAGCATCGCCGCCGTCTACAGCCAGGACAACCTGGGCCTGTTCGTGCAGGATCGCTGGGCCGTCAACTACAACCTGACGTTGATGGCCGGCCTGCGCGTCGATCGCATCGGCTTGGGCGACACTCCGATGGAGAACGTACTGGTCGACCGCGTGTACGGTCTCGACAACACGCAGACGCTCGACGGTGCCAAGCTGTGGCAGCCGCGCTTCGGCTTCAACTACACCTTCGACAGCGATCGTCCCACGCAGGTGCGTGGTGGCCTCGGCCTGTTCCAGGGCGCAGCCGCCAACGTGTGGGTGGGCAATTCGTTCGCCAACACGGGCCGCAACCTGGTGGCCTACAGCACGCCGGCCTTCGGCAACCTGACAGAGGCGCAGCGCGCGGCGATCCGCGCCCAGTTCCCGTTCTCGCCCAACCCCGACAGCCAGCCGCAGCCGGTTGCCAACCAGCAGATGGCCGTCAACCTGATGGAAGAGGGCTTCAAGCAGCCGTCGGTGTGGAAGGCGAACCTGGCGTTCGAGCATGAACTGCCGTGGCATGGCCTGGTGGCTTCGGTCGAAGCGCTGTACACCCGCGTCAACGATGGCCTGCATTACGAGCGCCTCGACCTGGGCGCGCCGACGGGCTTCGGTCCGGATGGGCGCTCGCTGTACTGGGCAAATCGTGCGACGGGTGCCGGCGTGCGTGCCAACCAGAACGCCGAGATTGCTGCGCTGCGCGCCGCCAACCAGATGCCTGCCGGGTACGAGAACGTCACCGGCTGGGCGCCTGACGGCGTGATCCTGCTGAAGAACACCGACAAGGGCAGTTCGCAGCAGTTGACGGTCAGCCTGACCAAGCCGCTGGTCGAGAACTGGTCGTGGCTGCTGGGCTACACCTACACCCGTGCCACCGAAGTCAGCCCGCTGACCAGCTCGCGTGCCATTTCCAACTGGAACGGCCGCATGGTCTTCGACCCGAACGAGGAGGTCGCCGCGCGTTCCAATTACGAGTTGCGCGACCGCTTCACCGGTTCGCTGACCTGGCAGAAGGCGTTCTTCGGCGACTACAAGACCACGGCATCTGTGTTCTATGAAGGCCGCACCGGCAAGCCGTACAGCTGGGGCTTCAGCAACGACGCCAACGGCGATGGCTACGTCAACGACCTGTTCTACGTGCCGTCCGGCCCGGGCGACGTGATGTTCGTCGGCGGCGCCGCGATGGAAGCTGCGTTCTTCGATTGGCTGAACCGCAACCCGGACCTGCAGCGCTATGCCGGCAACGTCGTGCCGCGCAACGGTTCGCGTTCCGAGTGGGTCAACACCTTCGACGTCCGCTTCAGCCAGGAACTGCCGGGCTTCTTCAGCGGCCACAAGTCCGAGATCTGGCTGGACATCATGAACATCGGCAACCTGATCAACAAGGATTGGGGGCAGGTGTACGAAGTCGGCTTCCCGCTGCGTCGCAACGTCGCCCAGTTCCGCGGCGTCGATCCGGCGACCGGTCGCTACATCTACAACTTCGTGGAAGGCGGTTCGGGCAACACGGTCGGCAACGTGGACCTGTACGACAACCAGGACCAGACCAAGGGCATTTCCCGCTGGCAGCTGCAGGTGGGCTTCCGCTACAAGTTCTGATCCCGGGACACACGCTTTGAAAACGGACGGCCGGGGCAACCCGGCCGTTTCGTTTTGGCCCGGTTTCCGTTTCCCGGCGCCAGTGCGCTACATTCACGCCCCGAACGAGAGAACACGCATGAGCGAACAGAAGAACAACAAGGCGGCGAGGGCGCTGCCGGTGGTGAATGCCCGCATCTATCCGAAGGGCGGACTGGACGTGCTGTCGCGCGACGAAGTGGCGCGGCTCAAGGACGCCTCCAGTGGCGGCATGCACGACCTGCTGCGCCGTTGCGCGCTGGCGGTGCTGACCAGCGGCAGCGCGTCGGACGATCCGCGCGCCGCCCAGGAGCTGTACCCCGACTTCGATATCCAGGTGCTGCAGCAGGACCGCGGCGTGCGCATCGACCTGCACAACGCGCCGGCGATGGCGTTCGTGGATGGTGAGATCATCCGCGGCATCGCCGAACTGCTGTTCGCGGTCGTGCGCGACCTGGCGTACACCGCCATCGAGCTGGGGCCCGAGTACGCCGCCGACCTGGAGTCGTCGGCTGGCCTGACCAATGCCGTCTTCGGCCTGCTGCGCAACGCCCGCTTGCTGCAGCCGGCGGACCCGAACCTCGTGGTCTGCTGGGGCGGCCATTCGATCGGCCGCGACGAGTACCAGTACACCAAGAACGTCGGCTACGAACTCGGCCTGCGTGGCCTGGACATCTGTACCGGCTGCGGCCCGGGTGCGATGAAGGGGCCGATGAAGGGCGCCACCATCGCCCACGCCAAGCAGCGCAAGCGCCGGATGCGCTACATCGGCATCACCGAGCCGGGGATCATCGCGGCCGAATCGCCGAACCCGATCGTCAACCACCTGGTGATCATGCCGGACATCGAGAAGCGCCTCGAAGCCTTCGTGCGCCTCGGCCACGGCATCATCGTGTTCCCCGGCGGCGTCGGTACCGCCGAGGAAATCCTCTACCTGCTGGGCATCCTGCTGCGCGAGGAGAACGCGGACCGGCCGTTCCCCTTCATCCTCACCGGGCCCACGGCCTCGGCGCCGTACTTCGAGCAGATCGACCAGTTCATCCGGCTGACCTTGGGCGAAGCCGCTGCGTCACGCTACGAGATCATCATCGCCGATCCCGAGCGGGTGGCGAAGCAGATGATCGCCGGCATCCGCAAGGTGCGCGAACACCGCATCGCGCAGAAGGATTCGTTCTTCTTCAACTGGGGCATGCACATTCCTTTCGACATGCAGCAGCCGTTCGTGCCCACGCACGATGCGATGGCTTCCCTGGACCTGCACCACGGCCGCAAGCCGCAGGACCTTGCCGCCGACCTGCGTCGCGCCTTCTCCGGCATCGTCGCAGGCAACGTCAAGGAGGACGGGATGCGCCGCGTGGAGGAACACGGCCCGTTCCAGATCCACGGCGACACCGACATCATGCAGGCCCTCGACGCCTTGCTGCAGGCCTTCGTGGAGCAGCGCCGGATGAAGATCTCCGGGCAGTACAAGCCCTGTTACCAGGTGGTGGCCTGACCACCTTGTCGATCGGCCACGGAAGACGGGTTGCGTTGCGCAGCAGCGATGCGCTCAGGCGACGGGCAGCCGCAGCGTCGCGATGAATTCGTGATCGCTGGCCTGGGTGTCCACGCTGCCTGCGCCGCCAGTGAACGCCTCGATCCTCGCCTTGACTGCGGACAGCCCGATCTGATGTCCGGCGGATCCTGCAGGGTCGCCGGCATGAAGCGAATTTCGCACGGTCACCACCGTAGCATTCGCTTCTGCGTGCGCGCTGACGGTAATGGCGCCTCCCCCGACATGCGGTTCGATGCCATGCTTGATCGCGTTTTCGACCAATGGCTGGATCGAGAGGCTGGGCAGCCGGACCTGCAGCAGGCCATCCGTCTGCGGCGGCACCTCCCAATGCACTGCAAGCCGGTTACCGAAGCGTAGCGATTCGATCTCCAGATAGCGTCTCGCCAGGGAAAGCTCCTCCGCCAACGTGACCGCCGCAGGGCCGGCGAGCGCGGCGCGGAACAGGTCCGACAGGTCGAGCAGCAGGCGTTCCGCTTGGTCTGGCCGGCTTCGGACCAGGGCGATCCCGGTATTGATGGTATTGAAGAGGAAATGCGGACGGATCCGGGCTTGTAGCGCTTCGAGTTGCGACTGCTTGGCGTGGACCGCCAGTTGCCGGACGCTCCAGTGGTTCTGGAACGCTGCGAGCGCCAAGAGGCCGACGATCGCCGCGATTCCGGTCATCTGCAGCGTGAGCCGCATCCAGCCGCCGGCCGGTGCTGGCCACAGGTCGTGCAGCAACAGCCAGGCCAGCCCGCTGACGCACCATGTACTTGCCAGCAGCGCGGCCAATGCGACCTGCGCGATGGCGATCGGACCCAGTGTGACCAAACAGCGACGCAGCAGGAACAGCATGCCCAGTGTCATCAGCGACACCCACTGTGCGGCGAACGAGGCAATGCCGAAATAGGCAAGCCTGTCTCCCTCCACGCCCGGCGCAAGTGCCAGCAGCAGGGCCACGGCTTCACCGGCCAGCACGATTCGGAACACCATCCGGGCTTCCCACAGGGTGTCCAGCGGTCGGAGCGGGGGCGGGGCGGAGGCACGATCGGTCATAGAGGGAATTCCAGCGCCGTCGCGGGATGGCCGAGGGACACCACCGAGTGTAGCCACCCATGCACCGGAACGCTCCGCTCGTCCCGGAAGTGGTGGAGCAGCGGTGCAGGTAGGGACTACGGTATGCCGTCCACAGGGGGTAGTGGTATGGCGCATACGAAACAAGGCCGCATCGGTGGCTCCAGCCGATGGCTCCGGGTCATGGGCGAGACGGGGTTCACCCTGATCGAGCTGATGGTGACCGTGGCCGTGGTCGGCATCCTGGCGATGGTGGCCGTGCCTGCCATGACGTCGCTGGTCAACGGCAACCGGCTTGCGGGCATGACCGGGGAGGTCACGTCCTCGCTGCAGCTTGCGCGGTCGGAGGCGATTCGCCGCAATGCGCGCGTGACCATCTGCGGCAGCACCGACGGGACCACTTGCGGCGGCGGCGGCGACTGGAGTCGCTGGATCGTGACCGGCCGGGACAACACCACCGGCGTGGTTGAGGTGATCCGCGACAACGCGGCCCCCGGTTCGGTCCAGATCAGTGGCCCGGCCGGCGGCATCGAGTTCCGGCCTTCGGGACTGATCGATGGCGAAGAACAGCTGACGGTGTGCGTGCCGACCGACTCACCCGAGCAAAACCAGCGCGTGATCACCGTGATGATCAGCGGCAACCTGTTTACAAATCGAAACAACGGAGGCGGCGCATGTCCGTGATGAGGCATTCATTGGGACGAGGTGCGCGGCGTCAGCCTGGCATGGCGTCCCGTGCAGCGCGGATGCGCGGTGTCAGCCTGATCGAGGTGCTGGTGTCCGTGGTGATCATCGCCATCGGGCTGCTGGGCATCGCCGCGATGCAGTCGATGGCGCTGCGCGGCTCGCAGAGCTCGCTCGAGAGCAGCCAGGCGGTCATGCAGACCAATGCGATCCTCGAGGCCATGCGGGCCAACCGCGTGAACGCCGCACAATACAATGGGGATTGGGCTGCGCCACCGGCAGGTGCCACCACGGCCCAGCGTGACCTCAACGAATGGATCGCTGGCATGCAGGGCGCAGCCAACTGGAGCGGGGTCACGCTCACGCCGGCAATCATCGGGGCGGGCGCCAATGCGACGATTGCCGGGTGTCCCGACGATTGCATCATCACCCTGCGCTGGGATGACACCCGTGCCGGTGGCAACGCCGCGCGCAGCACGTTCGTGACGAGGACGCGCATATGAGCCTTGTCCGCATCCAGCGCGCCGCGGCGGGTCGGCGTGCATCGGGCTTCGGCCTGATCGAGTTGATGATCGCGATGGTGCTGGGCCTCATCGTGATTGGCGCAGCGTTCGCAGTGTTCCTGTCCAACCAGAACACGTTCGGCGCCAACGAAAGCCTGAACCGCATGCAGGAAAGCGCGCGTGTGGCGTTCGAGTTGATGTCGCGCGATATCCGGGCGGCAGGCGGTTCTGCATGCTCGAACGTCTCCACCGTCGAGGACACCGGCGGCGATTCCGTGGCCTTCCGCGATGCGCCCGTGACGGGGACCGCGAACACGCTCACCGTGGTGTCGGGCGATGACATGTCGTATCGGGTGACCGGCTCGTCGTCCACCTCGGTGACGCTGGATCCCACCCAGATCGATGCGGCTTCGGACGCGTTCAGCGTTGGCGACGTGCTGTTGCTGTGCAATGCCCGAAAGACCTTCGTGGTCCAGGCCACGGGCGTCGGCGGGATGACCGTCAACCACGCGGCATTGCCCGGCGGCTACAACCCTATGGCCGACGAGTTCGCGCCGCCAGCGGCCGTGGTGCTGGCGCGCTTCCGTAGCGTGCAGTGGTTCGTCCAGCCGAATGGGCGGCCGGGAGGCGGTAATTCGCTATATGTCAGCCGCTTCGGTGGTCCGCGCGAGGAGGTCGCCGAAGGCGTCGACAACCTCACGTTTGCGTACCTTCGCGCCGGGGCTGCGAATTATGTCCCCAACCCCGCCAATTGGAACGACGTGGTGGCCGTGCGCATGACCATGACGTTGAGTGGTGCCGACGTGGATGGCGCGCCGTTGACGCGAACCGCGTCGAACGTGGTCAGCCTCAGGAGCCGGACGCTATGAATTCGATGTCGCGAAACGCATTTCGTATCGCTGGCCACCAGCGCGGTGTGTCACTGGTGATCGTGCTCGTGCTGCTGGTCGCCACCTCGCTGCTGGGCATCGCCATCCTGCGCAGCACCGCCATGCAGGAGCGGATGAGCGCCAACCTGCGCGACCGCAGCCTTGCCTTCCAGACCGCGGAGTCCGCGCTTCGCTTCGCCCAGGACGAGGTGCTGGGTGCCGGCGCGTGGGATACCGCCATCCCCACGCCTGCCGATTGCGCCGCGACGGGGATCTGCCCCACCGGCTCTGCGCCCGCCTGGCGGGCCGTGCCGGCAGCGGCCTACGATTCGGCGCGGGTGTCCGCGCCGGAGTACTGGATCGAATACCTGGGCACCGGCCCTGGCCGCAAAGGCAGTTGCGACTTGTTGCCTCCGACACTGGACTGCTTCAGCCCGATGTATCGCATCACCGCTCGCAGCCGTGCCGCAGGGCGTGCAGACGTCGTGCTGCAGGCCAATGTCATCAGCCGCATCCCGGAACCGGGGATCTGACCCATGAAGACCAACCTTCCGTCACGCCGCGCCAACGGTCATCGCCAGCAAGCCCGTCGCCATTGGTGGGCCGCGCCTGCGGCGTTCCTGAGCGTGCTGCTGGCATTGCCAGCAACCGCGGCGATCGACATCCCCAATGATCCCCTGACCACCGGCGCACGCGTACCGCCGAACATCCTGTTCATCCTGGACGATTCCGGGTCGATGGCATTCGATGCGATGCCGGCGAACAGCGTCACGAACACCTGGACCACCCGCACGTACGTCCACAACGCCGTGTACTACAACCCGGCGAAGACCTACCAGCCCTGGATCAATGCGGCCGGCAACCTGATGACGGGCGGGACCAGCTACAACGCCGTCTACGGCAGCTTCAACCTTGTGGGTGGCGGCACGATCGACCTCGCCAACCCTGCGAGTTGCCGCAACTACAACAACAACCAGTCGCCCGTCACTTCGGATGAATTCGCCACGGGCGGGACGCAGGTTTGTGGTGGTGTGCAGACCTTCTACGTGCCCAAGGACCCCAGCAACACCAACGCGACCTACCTCGCTACCCAAGCCAATTACTACCGCTACCAGATCCTGACCGATGGACGCGTGGTGAGGAGCGAGCTGCTCGGCTATACCGCCGGCAACACGCCGGGCGTTCCTTCGTCGGGCACGCTGGGCACGGCACTCCTGTCGATTACGGCAGGCAGCTATGTGCCGAGCCTGGGCAGTTGGACCTTCAATGTGCCTGCCAATGCATTCAACCTCAGTATCGAGAGCAGCGGGGGAACGGCGGTTGGTCGCGGTGCGGATCTGTTCGTACGGCGCAATGGGCAACCCACCACGGGGACGTATGACTACCGCGCCATAACGAACAACAACAACGAGACGATTACCGTTGCTTCTCCGCCGGAGGCGACGTATCACGTCCGACTGTATGCCCAGACGGCCTTCGCTGGCCCTGTAACCGTCACCTACTCGTATGAAGTACGCGACGACAGCTTGGGCTGTTCGATTGCATCCACCGGAACGGCATGGCGCAACTGTACGGTTGTCACCCCGACAGGCCGTACTCCCGCGGCAGAGCGCGCCAACTATGCAACCTGGTTCTCCTACCACCGGACCCGCATGAAGGCGGCCAAGGCCGGTGCCAGCGCCGCGTTCAGCGAGGTTGGCACGGAAGTGCGCGTCGGCTTCCGCACCATCTGGGAGCGCAACGGTGCCACCGGCACCAACTGGCCGACGCAGGCCGTGCCGATCCCGGTGCAGTACAACGATGGCCTGTTCGACGATGTCAACATCGCGGGCGTCAATTACGACAACAGGACCAAGTGGTATGCGCGCATGCAGGGGACTATCGGCCAGAATGGCACGCCGCTGCACGGTGCGCTGGCGAAGGCAGGCCAGTATTTCAGCAGCAGCGCTGCCAATGGTCCCTACGGCCCCCAGAGCGGCACCGACCAGCTGGCGTGCCGGCAGAATTTCACCATCCTGACGACGGATGGTTACTGGAACAACTTCAGCAACTATGCGGTGCCCGTCGGTAATTCCGACGGCACGCCCGGCGCCACGATCACCGAACCCACGACTGGGGCGTCGTTCACCTACACGCCGGGCCCTCCCTACGCCGATACGCATGGGGGTGCCAACGGCACGCTGGCCGACGTGGCCATGCACTACTGGAAGACGAACCTGCGCCCCGACATGCGCAACATCGTGCCGACCACCTCCGCCAATCCGGCGTTCTGGCAGCACATGGTGACGTTCGGCCTCTCGATCGGACTGAGCGGCAGCACCGGGCTATCCAGCGTTGGAGAGGTTCCAGCCGGCTACACGGGCTGGCCGGATCCGATGGCGGCCGAAAACGCAACGCGCATCGACGATCTGCTGCACGCGGCGGTCAATTCCCGCGGTACCTTTGTCGCGGCTTCTGATCCGGATGAATTCACCAATGGCTTGAAGGCAGCCCTGGCAGCCATCGTCGAGCGCACCGGCTCATTCTCCAACGTTGCCGCCAATTCGACGGCCGTCGGTGCGGGGTCCCGCGTGTTCCAGGCCAACTATGTTTCGAGCGTCTGGACCGGCGAG
>NZ_SMTF01000031.1 GCF_004357985.1 Luteimonas aestuarii
GGTAGCGCCTCGATCCGGGGTCGCTTGCCCACCGCGCGCTTGCGCACCTGCCAACCCATGAGCTGGAAGATCCGCTGCACCGTGTTCTTGTTCATATCCAGAAGCCCGGCCACAGTCCGGTAGCCGAACGACGGCTCATCCTCGATCAGCGCCTTGATCGGCTCCGCCAGCTCTGGTCGGACCTTCGGCGGCGCCTTGGTCGACCGGTAGTACACGCTCCGCCGGGCCACGCCGAACCAGCGGCACAGCTTCACCATCGAGACTTCGAAGCCATCGTCCCGCAGTCCCTGCTGGATCGTGACCATCAGGTCTCGTCCTTGCCCAACAAGGACGCCAATTTTTTTCTGGCGCGCAACTCCAGCATGGCCTCGCCGTAGGCTTCCTGCAGCTCCTTGAGCTGCCGTTCGTACTGCTCCCGAACATCTTCGGGCTTGGCACGTAGCGCATTCTCCATCCCGCGCTTGCCGTCATCGACCCAACTCTCGATCTCCGAGGGCGGCAGGTCGAACTGCCGGCTCGCCTCAGACACCGTTGTCGTGCCCTGGATGATGTCCAGCACCAACGCCGACTTCCGACGTGCCGTCCAACGCTTAATCTCTTCTTCCATTACCGCGCTCATCTGTGCCTCCTTGGAAAGGTTACACCTGAGCAGGAAATCACTGGGTCATTACAAAAGCTTCAGTTGATCGCGTGTTTAGTGCTGGGCCGCGGCTAGTTGCTTGGCATAGGTGGCTGGGGTCAGGCCACCGAGGGCCTTCTTGGGTCGTTCCTCGCAGTACTCGCGGCGCCAGATCTCGATCACCGTGCGTGCGTGAAGCAGGATGGTGAACAGATGCTCGTTGAGGCATTCGCCGGGCAGCCGACCATTGAACGATTCGACGCAGGCGTTCTGGTTCGGCTTGCCCGACTCGATCAGCCAGAGCTGGACCCACGCTCATGCGCCTAGGCAAGCAGCATGGCCTTGCCACAGTACTCCTTGTCGTTGCTGGTCCGGATCACCTTCGGAAGACCCCGGCTGAGCGCAAGCCGATCCAGCACGCGGCTGACGCCGTGGCCGCAGATTGCTCGCTCGACCTCGATCGCCACCGGCTTCTGCGTGGCATCGTCTACGATCACCAGACACTTGATCACCCGCCCGTCCGCCGTCTGGTCGAACACGAAGTCCATCGACCAGACCTCGTTGGCCCGGGTGGGGCGAAGCAACGGCTGTCGCTCGCCCACCAGCACCTTATTGCGCTTGCGGCGGCGCACCTGCAGCCGCTCTTCCCGATACAGCCGCTCTGAAGCGTATCCGGAAGATACGTCCACCTCCGCTTGGGGGAAGTCTACTGCCGCTACAACCACCGTACCAGAGATCTGCACGCGTAGCTATATCAAGTTTCTACGCGAAACGCCGATCTCAAAACTCTCCCCACTTTTGGTCCAGAAGTTAGGGGGTCATCAAAAATAATCGAGCTTAACTCAATGAAGATCTGTCTTGGTCCACCTACTCGATTCGCCTAGCACGATTTTCAGGGCATAGTTTGGACTGTCCTGCTTTAGCAATCCGACCTCGACCACCTCTTCCGGTAGCAATGGAGCGGCGAGCCTAGTCATCTCTGCAATTGAAACAAGGCTTACCCCGTGATCCCCACTGATGTGTTTGTCACAAAAAAGACTCAGCCAGGAAATGATGTGGCCAGGTTCGATATCTTTGATGAGGATACAAGCGCTACTTCGTAGCTTTTGACGTACCGAATGAAGAAATGGGGCGCGATAGGATGCCGGCAGGTGGTGCATGACATCACTAACAAGTGCCACATCGTATGGCGGTCCGTCTGACGCAAGCGATTCCACAGGGGTTTCCGTGAATCTTTTGATTCTAGGCTCGTATTCCTGCTCTATAAACTTCCCTACCGTGGGCGCGATATCGACCATATCAACTGATACGTCCGGACGATTCTTCAGCAATCGATTGATTAACTCTCCGTCTCCGCCTCCTATGTCCAAGACTCTGGCATTTTCAGGAATATGAGGTAGTAGTGATTCGGCGACCCTGTCCAGGTTTACAAATAGGCTGCGATAGACGCCGGATAGGCGGCGCTCCGTCGCCGGGCTCATTAAAGATCGAAGTGCAGGTCCAAGCGGCATGGTCTTCCCCTTTGCGTGCAGAATGGTCGGTTTAATTTTCAGTGAGATGCTAGGCCGGCCAAAAGCCAAATCGGAACGGGGAGAGGTTCTTTTGAGGCAGGCCCGAGCTACGCTAAGGCGTATTTTATCCGACCGCAGTTCCTAACTCTGGCAACAATACAAACAAATCCCCTACCAACCCAATATCCGCAATCTCAAATATCGGCGACTCCGGGTCCTTGTTGATCGCCACGATCGTGCCGGCATCCTTGATCCCGGTCAGGTGCTGGATGGCGCCGCTGATGCCCACGGCGATGTACAGCTCCGGGGCGATGATCTTGCCGGTTTGCCCGACTTGCAGCTCGTTGGGTACATAGCCGGCATCCACCGCGGCGCGCGAGGCACCCACGGCGGCACCGAGCTTGTCGGCCAGTGCATAGATGACCTTGAAATTCTCGGCCGAGCCGACGCCGCGGCCGCCCGAGACCACGCGCTTGGCGCTTTGCAGGTCGGGGCGGTCGGACTTGCCGGCAGCCAGGCCCACGTAACGGGTATGGGTGGGCAGGTCCGCCTCCGCGCTCGCCGATTCCACCGGCGCGCTGTTGCCGCCCGCCGCTTCCGGCCACGAGGCGGTGCGGACAGTCGCCACGACCGTCTGGTCGGCCGGGGCTTCGACTGTGATGATCGCGTTACCGGCGTAGATCGGGCGCTTGAAGGTATGGCTGCCTTCGACCGCCATCAGGTCGGACACCTGGTTCACGCCCAGCAAGGCCGCCACGCAGGGCAGCAGGTCCTTGCCGAAGGTGGTGGAGGGGGCAAAGACGTGGGTATAGCCGTCGGCCAGCTGCGCGACCTGGGGCGCCAGCACCTGGGCGATGGCGTGCTGGTTGGCTTCATTGGCCACGGTGATCACCTTGGCCACACCGGCGATCCGTGCGGCTTCGGCCGCCACGGCCGCAGGATCGGCGGCCAGCACGGCCACGTCGATGGCGTCCGGGCTCAGCGCGGCAGCGGCACTGACGGTCTTGGCGGTGGAGGCGTTGAGCTTGCCGTCCAGGTGTTCGGCGATGACGAGGACTTTGGACATCTTGGGACTCTCCGGAGAATGCGGTGGGTCGCGCTGGCGTTCGGCCTCGCGCCCTCACCCCAGCCCTCTCCCGCAAGCAGGAGAGGGGGCTTGGATTACAGCAGGCCCTTGGCCTTCAGTGCGGCGACCAGTTCGGCCGCGTCCTTCACCATCACGCCCTTGCTGCGCTTTGCCGGTGCGGCGTGGTGGGTGGTCTTGAGCGTGTCGGCCGCTTCGACGCCCAGGTCGGCCAGCGGGATCGTCTCCAGCGGCTTGCTCTTGGCCTTCATGATGTCGGGCAGCTTGATGAAGCGCGGCTCGTTCAGGCGCAAGTCCGTAGTCACCACGGCCGGCAGGTCGACTTCCAGCGTCTCCAGGCCGGCATCGACCTCGCGGG
>NZ_SMTF01000032.1 GCF_004357985.1 Luteimonas aestuarii
GTGCGGAACGCAGCGAAAGTGCTACCGAAGATCACCGACGCAAATGCCCTTGCTCCACCACCGCATAACGCCTGAATTAAGCCGCGCCGCGAAGCGGCGTCGGCTTGAATGAATTGTTATGCGGCAAAGTACCAGAAAGCCAGACAACTGGGCGCGGGAGCGCACGCCAGCCACTACCCGAAGCCGCTTGTCCCGTCCGAAAGCCGGTCACTACGGGCGCACCCCAACGAACCGTCCGCGATCCAAAGGCAATGGCGTGCCGCCTGGATACTTGCTGGTGTATGGAACCAACCGGCACGCCTGTCCGGTGACACGAACCAACCGAAGCAAAGCCCACGACACCAGGGCGCGCCCAAGCGACAGGGCAAGGCAACTTGCCGAAGGGCGAGATGCGAACAGCAGCGGCAGAACAGGAAGCTGGCAGCATGTCAGTCAGTCCGTTGCGACGACACTACGTGGAACATCGCTCTACAGCCGCATAACGCCTGAATTAAGCCGCGCCGCGAAGCGGCGTCGGCTTGAATGAATTGTTAGCGCCCAGCTGCTGTAGCCGAGGGGAACGCTTTGCAAGAAAGTGTGTGCACCATGCAACCGGTGCGCCAAACATCAAAAACATGCCACCGTAGCTGGAGCCAAATGCGAGCAGTACTAAGCCCGGGACGATGCCGAGAACTGTAGCAGTGAAGTAGCTGGCGCGGCTGAAGTACATGGTGAGCGCGTATGCCGGTGCCCCATATAGCAGAACTGGCAATACGCCGATCATGAGCGCGAACATGGCCATGAAAAGACCGAAAGACCAGCCGACTGCAAAGTGCGAAAAGCCTGTGTCAGGGGAGAGCAGGCCGAAAAGTCCAAAGCCAAGCCCGCTGAAAATTGCACCGAGAAGAAGACCGCCCAGGGCCGCCGGGGCAGAATAGACAACGAGCCATGCGTATCTCTTCATGGGCGCTAACGCCTGAGTTAAGCCGTGCCGCGAAGCGGCATCGGCTTGAACGAATTGTTATGCGATGGTGGCCCGAATACCGGGATGAAACCGAGCCCGAAACCACGACACCGCGTGCCAGGCCAAGCATGCCACAGGTCGCCGGTGCAGGCTTGCCCGAAAGACCGCCGGGCACGGGCTGACCGAAGCCCGCCGGGAATGATTGCGCCACGACAGTGAGTTGCGCTTTGGCGGAGCAGGCACATGGCCGATAGCGGTGCGAGCAATGCATGCGGCCCGGAGCCTGTGCGGAATGCAGCGAAAGTGCTACCGAAGAACACCGACGCAAATGCCCTTGCTCCACCACCGCATAACGCGTGAATTAAGCCGCGCCGCGAAGCGGCGTCGGCTTGAATGAATTGTTAGGTGCCACTGCGCGGTCTTGCACGAAATGCCTCCGTCCACATTCTGGTGCGTGGATTGAGTATGCCAGCAGCAATTTGCATGTCACCAAGCTCAACTAGGCGTTTCTCGATAGAGCGGCGAGTATGGTCAGTCTTGGCTGAAAGACCGGCTTGGTCAGCGATAGAACCAGGACCGCCCCATAGCTCGTTCGATTGCAGGTACGTGCGCAATAATTCCTCGGATCCGGTTGCAGCGGCCTGAATAGGGGCAACAATCTCCACGGGCTCGCAGCTCCTGACTAGCTCCAAGATACGTCTTAGTTGGCGGCGAAAATTTTCCAAGTGGCACCTAACGCCTGAATTAAGCCGTGCCGCGAAGCGGCATCGGCTTGAATGAACTGTTAGGGCTGCGGACCCGTGGACCCAACCCCGGTTGGAGGAACTGTACGACAAAGCGGCCGGGGGCACAGGCTTGCCCCGCAACCTGGCGGGAACCCCGTTGCGGTGCACAACTCCGTGAGCCAACGGCTTGCGCCACGAACCATCGGAAATCGAGGTGCTGTGCACAACGCTGGAGCGCGAAGCTTGCGCCGATAGCGCTCAGGACCGAAGCCCGAACATGACGTCAACGACCTGCACGCCCTAACGCCTGAATTAAGCCGCGCCGCGAAGCGGCGTCGGCTTGAATGAACTGTTATGCGGCAAAGTACCAGAAACCCAACCAATCGGGCGCGGGAGCGCATGCCGGCCACCTGCCGAAGCCGCTTGTCCCGTCCGAAAGCCGGTCAGTACGGGCGCACCCCGACGACCTGTCCGCGACCCGAAGCCGATGGCGTGCCGCCAGGATACTTGCTGGTGTGCGGAACCAACCGGCCCGCCCGTCCGATCGCACGAACCAACCGAAGTGAAGCCCACGACACCAGGGCGCGCCCACGCGACAGGGCAAGGTAACTTGCCGAAGGGTGAGAAGCGAAAAGCAGCGGCAGAACAGGAAGCTGGCAGCATGTCAGTCAGTCCGTTGCGACGACACTACGTGGAACATCGCTCTACAGCCGCATAACGCCTGAATTAAGCCGCGCCGCGAAGCGGCGTCGGCTTGAATGAACTGTTATGCGGCAAAGTACCAGAAACCCAGCCAACCGGGCGCGGGAGCGCACGCCGGCCACCTGCCGAAGCCGCTTGTCCCGTCCGAAAGCCGGTCAGCACGGGCGCACCCCAACGAACCGTCCGCGACCCGAAGCCGATGGCGTGCCGCCCGGAGACTTGCTGGTGTGTGGAACCAACCGGCACGCCCGTCCGACCGCACGAACCAACCGAAGCAAAGCCCACGGCACCAGGGCGCACCCACAGGGCAGGGCAAGGGAATTTGCCGAAGGGTGAGAAGCGAACAGCAGCGGCAGAACAGGAAGCTGGCAGCATGTCAGTCAATCCGTTGCGACGACACTACTTGGTACAACGCTCCACAGCCGCATAACGCCTGAATTAAGCCGCGCCGCGAAGCGGCGTCGGCTTGAATGAATTGTTAGCCGTTGGTAGCTGCATACATATCTGCAGCTGCCGCAAAGCCGCCGTTCTCTGTGTCAAGAAGCTCGAAAAATAAATCATCTATGTCAGTGAATGGCTCATAGTCTTCGTCGCCAGAAGCTTCCCATGCAGCATCAAGTGCCTCTTGTCGCTCATTACGTTCTCTTGGGTATGGTGAGTCGAAGAAGGCCATTGCTTGTTCAATTGCAGCCGCACTCTGGGGCATGCCAAGTGCACGAAACGCCACTACCGCTTCTGGGGCGAGTACGCCTGTGCTGTTGGAAAAGTACTGATTGAAGCCACCATTACGCACCTCGGACTGAGTCCAATGCGCAGCGAACAAAATGCGCGATGCCTCTGGTGATGCGTTGTACTGTCTGAGAAATATATCTCCACCATCATAGATAGAGACCTTCTCCCAGATGGGATCCACCAAATCCCAATAGCTCATGAATCTATCTCCAACGGCTAACGCCTGAGTTAAGCCGTGCCGCGAAGCGGCATCGGCTTGAACGAATTGTTATGCGATGGTGGTCGGGAAGCTGGGGCCCACCCGAGCCCAGAACCACG
>NZ_SMTF01000033.1 GCF_004357985.1 Luteimonas aestuarii
TGCGCTGGCGGCGCACGTCGTCGAGCCGGAAGTCGTCGCCGCTAGTGGCGGCATCGAGCACCGGGTTGAGGAACGGGTTGAGTGGCTCGCGGAACGAGCCGATGATCGAGGCGAAGGTCGCGTCGGCTTGCGACAGCAGGCCGGCGAAGGCGTCACGCGCGGGATGGCAATGAGGGGCGGACATCCTCAGTGCTGCATCACCGGTACGTTTTGTTGCTGGGCCGCTTGTTGCTGTGCGTACTGTTCAGCCTGCCGTGCCTGTTCGCGATCCAACTCGCCCGCCAGCTGCGCACTTTGCTGTGCGGTCGGTGGCGGGGTGGTCAGGTCGATCTGGGTCAGGTGGGTGGGGTGTTCGCCACGAAGGGAGACGCTCGTCTCGCCGACAAACGCATCAATGTGCTCACCGGGGCGGAACCGGGCCTCTTTGGCCGCCAGCGTCAGCTGCGCCAGGCGATCTTCGGAGACCTGAGCGCCCTCGGGCAACTGATCCTGCATGGACCGCTGGACGTTGCGGTAGAGGGGGTGGTCGGGGTGTCGGGGGTGGGAGAAGCCGATCTCACCGGAGGGCTCTTGCGTCTGTTGGTTCAGCTGATTGGCATTGTCGACATGCTGGTTCTGATTCGGGCCATCCTTGGTGTGGTCGAAGATGCCTTCGCGCCGTTCTCCATCGCTGATGTCGACGTAACGAATTTCAGGACTGGAAGCGGCATATCTGCCGAAATCCAGCCCATTGATCTCGACGTACTTTTCCTCGATGCCAAGTCGCTTGAAGTCCAGGACCAGCTCATCGCCGGGGCGGGCGTACTGCAAATGACTCTGGACGGCATAGCTGATGATGCTTGCGCCGTCGTAGTTCGAGTATCCCGCCCAAGTGT
Source organism: Luteimonas aestuarii (assembly GCF_004357985.1). Lineage (GTDB taxonomy): Bacteria > Pseudomonadota > Gammaproteobacteria > Xanthomonadales > Xanthomonadaceae > Luteimonas > Luteimonas aestuarii. The sequence goes on from NZ_SMTF01000033.1 coordinate 876, forward strand.
GTCCGACGCCTCGGCTGGGTGAATCGTAGAACTGTTGAGCGACGGTTTCGACGTTCTCGGGCGTCGCAGAGAGCGTGAGGTCGTCGTTGAAGGTTAGGCCAGATTTGGGGCGAAATTGTCCTGATATTTCATCCCTTTCGATGAAATCAGATGCTCGTTTTCCATACACATCACGCATCTGTTGAAAGGTCACATCATTTCCGCTGTGTCGCAACTGGCTAATAGCCACATTCCACCCTTCAATGTGGGCGCTGGCTTCATCCTCGCGTCGCGCCTGCTGCCATTGCAGGGCTGCTTCGGTGTAGTCCTTCTCTGCGCCCGGGGAATGCGCAACAGCTACCATCTCGGCGGCCGCAGCTTCGATGCCTTGGCGCATCCTGGCGTGGTTGAAGCCATGCTGGACCTCGTGGCCGAGGCGGAAAGTCAGCTCGTTGGAGATGCTTGCATTCCGGCTTTCCTCTGGCGCGAGAATGTCGAGCGGGATGCTGATTGACTTGGTGCTGCCGTGATAGGCAGCGCCAGCGCCCAGAGACGCTTCCTGCGGGCGCAGGGCCAGAAGATGCCCTTCTTCCGCGGCTTTGCTCATTCGATCTACAAGGTGCGGCGAACTTGTGATGGCGGCGCGTAGGTTGACGACCATCTCGGGCGTCACGCCGGTATCTTGTCCGAAATCCACGATCAGTTGATGAACTCTCTTGTTGGCGTCGTCCATGGCGTAACTCCATTGTCAGTTGATCCATAACCTTTCGATACAGGGGCGACCGCTTCGATTACCCCTGTCATCCATGAACTCATGGCGCTGAAGGGAGGTTCTGACAACGATTTCTTTTCGTTTGTTGTAGAAGTCCCAACCAAGAAGCTCTTCATGACTTGCGTAATCCGGCTGGCGGTCATAGCCACGTGTCGTTAGTTGCTCGGAGATGTTGTCGAAGTCCAAACAGGCTGCAGTCATAGGGGCATATCGATCACGATTAATAAAATCGAGCATCAACGATGGTCGTTTCCTAGAAGACGTGAGATCGAGAAAAGAAATCCAACCGAAGGCCAACTCGTTCCGGAAGCGGTAGTTTCCGTGCGCTTCGGCAGGGTGCATGTCGATCCCCATAATTTGCTCGACACGAGTCAGGCTGAGGTCGTTTATAGAATCCAGGCTGTCGATCAGTGCCAATAGTCGGGTTTGAAGTTCGGCAACCTTGGTTTGGGCCGTCGCGATCTGGGCGGCATCTTCTGGAGAAACGGGAGGTATCAGCTCCGGTTTCCGATCGACCCGCGTAGGAACCCGCATCGTTTCCTGCGCCTGGGGCGTCGCACATGCCGACAGCAACGCCAGCGTGGAAGCAGCAACAATGGCGGCAGTCTTGCCTTTCACGGGCTTGTCTCCTGGCAGTTCGAGCGGCTGGATCGGTACCTTCGGCATGAGCCGCCTGGTGAAGTAGCCATCCTTGTAATACCGGATCTTGCGGCACAGCACCGGATGGGCCAGTCCCTCGTACAGGATCACCTGCTTCTCCGGCCCCATCGCCTTGAGCTCCTGCGGCAGCATCAGTGCGCGCTTCTCCAGCACCTC
>NZ_SMTF01000034.1 GCF_004357985.1 Luteimonas aestuarii
GCCGTTGGCGCGTTTGCCGAAGCGAGCGGCGATTTTTCCACGGCGGTGGGTGCGGAGAGCGTGGCCAGCGGTGATGCGTCCGCGGCGTTCGGTGCCGGCGCGATCGCGGGCAACGATTTTGCGACGGCGGTGGGTGCCTTTGCCGATGCGAGCGGCTTCAACAGCACGGCGCTGGGCAACTCGGCCATTGCGGCGGGCAGCGACAGCCTGGCGGTGGGCGCGGATGCGGCTGCTTCGGGTGTGGCGAGCACGGCGGTGGGCCAGGGCAGCATCGCCTCGGGCCTCAACAGCGTGGCGCTGGGCGGCAGCGGGTTCTTCGCGACGGAGGCCTCGGGTGATTTCTCGACGGCGATCGGTGGATCGGCGTATGCAGCGGGCTTCAACAGCACGGCGGTGGGCAACTTCGCCGAGGCCTATGGTGACAACAGCCTGGCGCTGGGCTCGGATGCAGTGGCAGATGCCGACGGCAGCGTGGCGCTGGGCCAGGGTTCGGTGGCCGACCGCGCCGACACGGTGTCGGTGGGCAGCGCGGGCAACGAGCGCCAGATCACGAACGTGGCGGCGGGCACGGAAGAGACGGACGCGGTGAACCTGGGCCAGCTGGAAGCGGCGACGGCGAGCAACCGCTACTTCCAGGCGACGGGTGCCGGCGAGGCGTTCGCGCTGGGCGAGGAGTCGACGGCGTCGGGTTCGGACGCGTATGCCGAGGGCGACTACAGCACGGCGGTGGGTTCGGCGAGCACGGCGATCTCGGAAGGCGCCACGGCGGTGGGCAGTGGCGCGTATGCCGATGGACAGTACGCGACGGCATCCGGTTATGCCGCCACGGCGATCGGCGACAGCGCGACGGCGGTGGGCGGCCTGTGGAACGGACAGACGACGACGGCCGGTGCCGAGGGCGCGAGCGCCTACGGTGCCGGTTCGCAGGCGCTGGGCGCGTACAGCACGGCGACCGGTACCGGTTCGACGGCGGCCGGCATCCAGTCGACGGCGAACGGGTTCAGCAGCACGGCCGGTGGCAACTACAGCACGGCGGTGGGCGGGTTCTCGGGCGCGACGGCTGATTTCAGTGCCGCGTACGGCTATGCCGCACAGGCCACGGCGATCGGTGCGGTGGCCGTGGGTGTGGAGGCGGTGGCCTCGGGCAGCATGGCATTTGCGGCCGGCAGCCTGAGCGAGGCGACGGGTGCGAACAGCGTGGCGGTCGGCGGCGAGTCGTGGGCGGCCGGTGCCAACACCACGGCGGTGGGCCAGTTCGCCTGGGCGCAGGCGGCCGGCGGCACGGCGATCGGCCGGGATGCGTGGGTGAGCACGGTTGCGACCAACGGTACGGCGGTGGGCCTGAGTGCGTACGCCCAGGCGGCGAACGCCACGGCGATCGGCGCGAACTCGCGCGCCACTGCCGCCAACAGTGTGGCGCTGGGCCAGGGTTCGGTCACCGGTGCGCGCGAGAACACGGTATCGGTGGGTAACGCCACCACGCAGCGTCAGATCACCAACGTGGCGGCCGGTACGGCAGGCACGGATGCGGTGAACCTCAACCAGCTCAACGCGGTGGCGGAACTGGCCGGCGAGGGTGCCGAGACCAGCCGTTACTTCAAGGCGACCGGCAGCGCCGATACCGACAACGATGCGATCGTCGATGGCGATTTTGCGACGGCGGCGGGCGAGTCGGCGGCGGCGATCGGCGACGGTGCCTCTGCCTTCGGCAGCGGCGCGTTCGCGCTGGGCGAGTTCACCACGGCGGTGGGCTTCAACGCCGTGGCCGACCAGGCCAACGCGACCGCACTGGGCGCGTATGCCCAGGCCATGGGCGAGTACGCCGTGGCGGTGGGCAGCGAGAGCGTGGCCAGTGGCTTCGCCTCGACCGCGACCGG
>NZ_SMTF01000035.1 GCF_004357985.1 Luteimonas aestuarii
TCACTTGACGATCTTGCTCACCACGCCGGCGCCGACCGTACGGCCGCCTTCGCGGATCGCGAAACGCAGGCCTTCGTCCATCGCCACCGGGTTGATCAGCTCCACCACCATCTTCACGTTGTCGCCCGGCATCACCATCTCCACGCCCTCGGGCAGGGTCACCGCACCGGTGATGTCCGTCGTACGGAAGTAGAACTGCGGGCGGTAACCCTTGAAGAACGGCGTATGACGGCCGCCCTCGTCCTTCGACAGCACGTACACCTCGGCCTCGAAGCTCGTGTGCGGGGTGATCGAACCCGGCTTGCACAGCACCTGGCCGCGCTCCACGTCGTCGCGCTTGGTGCCGCGCAGCAGCAGGCCCGCGTTGTCGCCCGCCTGCCCCTGGTCCAGCAGCTTGCGGAACATTTCCACGCCCGTGACCGTCGTCTTCTGCGTCGGACGGATGCCGACGATCTCGATTTCCTCGCCCACCTTGATCACGCCGCGCTCGATACGGCCGGTCACCACGGTGCCGCGGCCCGAGATCGAGAACACGTCTTCCACCGGCATCAGGAACGGCTTGTCGATGTCGCGCTCCGGCTCCGGGATCCAGCTGTCCAGCGCGTCCACCAGCTTCAGGATCGCTGGCACGCCGATCTCCGACTGGTCGCCTTCCAGCGCCAGGCGCGCCGAACCCGAGATGATCGGGGTGTCGTCGCCCGGGAACTCGTACTTGCTCAGCAGCTCGCGGACTTCCATCTCCACCAGCTCCAGCAGCTCGGCGTCGTCCACCATGTCCGCCTTGTTCAGGAACACCACGATGTACGGCACGCCCACCTGGCGCGACAGCAGGATGTGCTCGCGCGTCTGCGGCATCGGGCCGTCCGCGGCCGAGCACACCAGGATCGCGCCGTCCATCTGCGCAGCACCCGTGATCATGTTCTTCACGTAGTCGGCGTGGCCAGGGCAGTCCACGTGCGCGTAGTGGCGCGTCGGGGACTCGTATTCCACGTGTGCGGTCGAGATCGTGATCCCGCGCGCCTTCTCTTCCGGCGCCGCGTCGATCGCGTCATAGGCCTTGA
>NZ_SMTF01000036.1 GCF_004357985.1 Luteimonas aestuarii
TTGGCGTGCGGTGCCGTGGTTCAGGGCTCGGCTTCACCCCCGCATCCGGGCCACCATCGCATAACAATTCAATCAAGCCGACGCCGCTTCGCGGCGCGGCTTATTTCAGGCGTTAGGCGCTAATCAGACAACATGGCAACTGCCAGCCAAACCTTGGCCCTCGTCCTTGACCTGCTCAGCGCTCTGTCGGGCGTAGCGGTTACAAGTGCAGAGATTCTTGACGATCACGCTCGCATTCAAATACTGGCCACTAGTTCGGCTATCGACTCACTACAGCCCATAAGCCTCGCTGCAAATGTGGGTCTTGATCCGTGGCATCACCCAGCAGATGTCCCAGTAGCGCTCCCGTACGGGCACCTCCTGGTCGCTAGCACTACCCCACGAGACCCGATAGAGTTCGGTGATCTGCAGCTTCTAGGTATTCACCTTGTTTGGCACCTCCACCATACAGGCGCATTGGATACTCCACATGCGAATGCCCTACTTCGGGCTTGGCACGGCGCTCTGGTACGCGCCTAACAATTCATTCAAGCCGACGCCGCTTCGCGGCGCGGCTTAATTCAGGCGTTATGCGGTGGTGGAGCAAGGGCATTTGCGTCGGTGATCTTCGGTAGCACTTTCGCTGCGTTCCGCAC
>NZ_SMTF01000037.1 GCF_004357985.1 Luteimonas aestuarii
GCGGGTGCGGGCGCGCCGGCGCACCGTGGTGTAGCCCAGCATCTCCGAGTAGTCGTTGGCGTCCTGTTGCTCGCGCGGGGCGTAGATGATCTGCAGCGCGTGGTTGGTGATGATGGTGCGCGAGAGCTCCTTGCCGTAGACCGCGTCCAGCTGCGCCATCGACTGGATGATCGGCAGCAGCCGCAGGTTGTAGCCGGCCATGTAGGCCACCGCCTTGGAGATGATGTCCACCCGGCCGATGGCGGTGAACTCGTCCATCAGCAGCAGGCACTGGTGCCTGATCGACTTGTCGTTCTGCGGCAGCACCTTGGTGTTGACGTTGATCAGCTGGCTGAAGAACAGGTTCACGATCAGCCGGCTCTCGGCCAGCTTGTTGGGCTGGATGCCCACGTAGATGGTCATGCGCTGGCGGCGCACGTCGTCGAGCCGGAAGTCGTCGCCGCTAGTGGCGGCATCGAGCACCGGGTTGAGGAACGGGTTGAGTGGCTCGCGGAACGAGCCGATGATCGAGGCGAAGGTC
>NZ_SMTF01000003.1 GCF_004357985.1 Luteimonas aestuarii
ACCACGCCGACGTGCTCAAGCACGTGGTGGTGCTGGCGATCTGCGATGCGCTGGCCGCCAAGCCGGCGCCGTGCTTCGCGCTGGATACCCATGCCGGACGCGGCCTGTACCGGCTGGATGCCGACGCCGCGCGGCGCACGGGTGAGGCCGAAGGCGGGATCGCGCGCCTGCTTGCCCAACCCCCTAAGGCGCCCGCCCTGCGCCGCTACCTCTCGGCGGTGGCGACCTGCCGCACCGCGCACGGTGCACAGGCGTATCCCGGGTCGCCCTGGCTGCTGGCGCATGCACTGCGCGCGCAGGACCGCATCGCCTGCTGCGAGCTGCAGCCGGACGAAGCGAAGGCGCTGCAACGCCAGCTTGGCGACGACGCACGCCTCACCGTGCACCCACGCGATGGCTACGCCGCCATCAAGGCCCTGTTGCCACCCCGCCACGGCGCCGTGCGCTACGCCCGCGGCCTGGTGCTCATCGATCCGCCCTACGAAGCGCAACTGGGCGAGTTCGATGCCGCGCTGTCGGCCCTGCGGGAAGGATTGTCGCGCTGGCCGCAGGGCTGCTTCGTGCTCTGGTATCCCATCAAGCAGGGCGGGGCGTTGCGGCCGACGATGCGCAAGGCGGCCGCGTTGCCCGGCAAATCGCTGTTGCGCGTTGAGTTGACCGTGCGCCCGGACGACTCGCCGCTGCGCATGAACGGCAGCGGCCTGCTGGCGTGGAATGCGCCCTGGGGCCTGCATGACGCGCTTGCCCGGGCCCTGCCCGAACTCGCGACGCGGCTGGACGAGGGCGGCGGCGGTTGCACGATGGAGTGGCTGCGCGCACCTGCATGAGTGCGTGAAGCCTTCGCCGCGTCCGGCGAAACGTGAAGGATTCGTCATGGCCTGCGGCAAGGCGCATGACACCATCGCGCCATGGCCCCACGCCGGAACCAACTCCCCCCCTGGCACGAACAGCTCACCCTCGCGAATGGCCGCGAAGTGCTGATCCGCCCGATCCGCCCTGCCGACGCCGAGCCCCTGCGCGCGGCGTTCGTACTGCTGCGGCCGGACGAAGTGCGCCAGCGCTTCCTGTACGCGATGAAGGAACTCTCGCCGGAGATGGCGAAGAAGCTGTCCAGCCCCGACCCACGGACCGAATTCGCCCTGGTCGCGGCAGAGCCCATCCCGCCGGGCGAAGCGCTGGTGGGTGCCGTGGCGCGCGCCTCGATCGAAGCCGGCACGCGGCGCGCGGAGTTCGCGATCCTGGTCAGCCACTACGTCGCCGGCATGGGCCTGGGCCGGCACATGATGGGCCGGCTGGTGCGCTGGGCGAAGGCGAAGAAGCTCGACCAGTTGTACGGCGACGTGCTCGACAGCAACCAGCCGATGCTGGCGCTGGTGCAGTCGCTGGGATTCGTGCGTGAGCACGGCGATTCCCCCGGATTGGCACGCGTGGTGCTGGACCTGCGGAAGCCCCGCTGATCCCGGTCAAGTAAAATCGTCCGATTCGCGCTGGGGGCAAGGCCTCCGGCGCTGCACTGCTTTGGACCCCGCCATGCCCGACATCCCCTTCCCCGTCCCGCCGCTCCCGAAGACCGGCCAGCAGCGCGCCTGGTGGCGCACGCCGGCGAGCCGCAGCGCCCTCGCCTGGACCGCGGCGCGCGCGGCCGATGCGCACGATGGCCCGCTGTTGCTGGTGGCCCGCGACAACCACGCCGCACACCAGCTGGAAGCCGACCTGCAGACCCTCCTGGGCGCCGATGCGCCCCTGCCGCTGGTCACGTTCCCGGACTGGGAAACCCTGCCATGGGACCGTTTCAGCCCGCATCCGGACATCGTCTCCCAGCGGCTGGCCGCACTGCTGCGGCTACCCACGCTCGCCAAGGGCATCGTGATCGTGCCGGTGCAGACCCTGTTGCAGCGCGTGCCGCCCTTGCGCTACGTGGTGGGCAACACTTTCGACGTGCGCGTCGGCCAGCGGCTGGACCTGGATGCCGAGAAGCGGCGACTGGAAAGCGCGGGCTACCGCAACGTGCCGCAGGTGTTCGATCCCGGCGATTTCGCGGTGCGCGGCGGCCTGCTCGACGTGTACCCGATGGGCGCAGGCCAGCCCTATCGCGTGGAACTGTTCGACGACGCCATCGACACCATCCGCGCGTTCGATCCCGAATCGCAGCGCTCGCTGGACAAGGTGGATGCGGTGCACCTGCTGCCAGGGCGCGAAGTGCCGATGGACGATGCCGCCGTGGGTCGCGCCATGGACGCGCTGCGCGACCGCTTCGACATCGACACCCGGCGCAGCGCACTGTTCCAGGACCTCAAGGCCGGCATCGCGCCGGCCGGCATCGAGTACTACCTGCCGCTGTTCTTCGACCAGACGGCCACCCTGTTCGACTACCTGCCCGCAGGCAGCCTGCCGCTGGTGGACGAAGGCGCCCTCGAAGCCGCGGACCACTTCTGGGCGCAGACCGGCGACCGCTACGAGCAGTTGCGGCACGACATCGAGCGACCGATCCTGCCGCCCGCCGAACTCTGGCTTGCGCCCGCGCAGTTGCGCGAGCGCTTCAACCAGGGCGCGTGCATCGAGCTGTGCGGCGAAGGCCATGTCCGCCGCAAGGATGCACAGCCACTCGGCGACCAGCCGGCACCTGTATTGCCGCTGGCCGCACGCGATGCCGAGTCTGCCGCTGCGCTGAAATCGTTCCTGTCCAGCTACGTCGGCAGTGTGCTGATCGCCGCGGATTCGGCCGGACGGCGCGAGGCCTTGCTGGAACTGTTCGATGCGGCCGGGTTGAAGCCGGCGGTGTTGCCGGATTTCGGCACGTTCCTGTCCCCTCTCCCGCGCGCGGGAGAGGACCGGGGTGAGGGCCCGCGTGACGACGCGCCCTCATCCAGCCCTTCGGGAGAAGGGAAACCGCAGTTTGCCATCGCCGTCGCCCCGCTGGACGACGGCTTCGCGCTGGACGCGCCGCGGATCGCGGTGCTCACCGAACGCCAGCTGTTCCCGGAACGTGCCGCGCAACCGCGCCGGCGCAAGCGCGTGGGACGCGAGCCCGAGGCGATCATCCGCGACCTGGGGGAGCTCACCGAAGGCGCACCCATCGTGCACGAGGACCATGGCGTCGGTCGTTACCGCGGGCTGGTGACGCTGGAAGCCGGCGGCCAGCCCGGCGAATACCTCGACATCGAGTACGCCAAGGGCGACCGGCTCTACGTGCCGGTCGCACAGTTGCACCTGGTCAGCCGCTATTCCGGCGCCTCGCCGGAGACCGCGCCGCTGCATTCGCTGGGCGGCGAGCAGTGGACGAAAGCCAAGCGCAAGGCCGCGGAGAAGGTCCGCGACGTGGCTGCGGAGCTGCTGGAGATCCAGGCCAAGCGGCAGGCGCGCGCGGGCCTGGCGCTGCAGGTCGACCGCGCGATGTACGAGCCGTTCGCCGCCGCGTTCCCGTTCGAGGAGACGCCCGACCAGCACGCCGCCATCGAGGCGGTGATCGGCGACCTGGGCAGCAGCCAGCCGATGGACCGCGTAGTCTGCGGCGACGTCGGCTTCGGCAAGACCGAGGTCGCGGTGCGCGCCGCCTTCGTCGCCGCCGCGGCCGGCAAGCAGGTCGCGGTGCTGGTGCCGACCACCCTGCTGGCGGAACAGCACTACCGCAACTTCCGCGACCGCTTCGCCGACTGGCCGCTGCGGGTGGAAGTGCTGTCGCGCTTCAAGAGCACGAAGGAGATCAAGGCCGAGCTGGAGAAGCTGGCCGATGGCGGGATCGACGTGATCGTCGGCACCCACCGCCTGCTGCAGAAGGATGTGAAGTTCAAGGACCTCGGCCTGGTGATCGTCGACGAGGAGCAGCGCTTCGGCGTGCGCCAGAAGGAGGCGCTGAAGGCGCTGCGCGCGAACGTGCACCTGCTCACGCTCACCGCCACGCCGATCCCGCGCACGCTGAACATGGCCATGGCCGGCCTGCGCGACCTGTCGATCATCGCCACGCCGCCCGCGCACCGCCTGGCGGTGCAGACCTTCGTCGCGGCCTGGGACGACGCGCAGCTGCGCGAGGCCTTCCAGCGCGAGCTGGCGCGCGGCGGCCAGGTGTACTTCCTGCACAACGACGTGGAAAGCATCGGCCGCATGCAGCGCCAGCTGCAGGAACTGGTGCCGGATGCGCGCATCGGCATCGCCCACGGCCAGATGCCGGAACGCGAACTGGAACGGGTGATGCTCGATTTCCACAAGCAGCGCTTCAAAGTGCTGCTGTGCTCGACCATCATCGAGTCGGGCATCGACATCCCCAACGCCAACACCATCATCATCAACCGCGCCGACAAGTTCGGCCTGGCCCAGTTGCACCAGCTGCGCGGCCGCGTCGGCCGCTCGCACCATCGCGCCTACGCCTACCTGGTGGTGCCCGATGGGCGCTCGATCACCGCCGATGCGCAGAAGCGGCTGGAAGCGATCGCCTCGATGGACGAACTGGGCGCCGGCTTCACCCTGGCCACCCACGACCTGGAGATCCGCGGCGCCGGCGAGCTGCTGGGCGAGGACCAGAGCGGGCAGATGGCCGAGGTCGGCTTCAGCCTCTACACCGAGCTGCTGGAGCGCGCCGTGCGCAGCATCAAGCGCGGCGAACTGCCGGACGTGGACGGCAGCTCCGCGCGCGGTGCCGACGTGGAACTGCACGTGCCGGCGCTGATCCCCGAAGACTACCTGCCCGACGTGCACACGCGGCTCACGCTGTACAAGCGCATCAGCTCTGCGCGCGACGCGGCGGCGCTGCGCGAACTGCAGGTGGAGATGATCGACCGTTTCGGCCTGCTGCCGGATGCGGCCAAGCACCTGTTCGCGATCGCCGAGATGAAACTCGATGCGACCCGTCTTGGCATCCGCAAGCTCGACCTGGGCCCGGCCAGCGGCCGCCTGCAGTTCGTCGAGAAGCCCGGTGTCGATCCGATGGCGGTGATCCGCCTGATCCAGGGCCAGCCGAAGCATTACCGCATGGATGGCCCCGACAAGCTGCGCATCACGCTCGACCTGCCCGATGCCGATGCCCGGCTGAAGGCCGCGCGCGGGCTGCTGATCGCGCTGGCGCCCGGCGGACACTAGCCGCGCCTGCGCATTCAGTCGAAGATCACCGCGCGGTCACCGCACCGCGCGTAGGGTTGCAGGCCCGCGTGGAGCGAGACCATGCCCTACGACCGCCTCAGCGACCTGCCCGACAACGTGCGCGACCACGTGCCGAAACATGCGCAGGAGATCTACAAGGAAGCCTTCAACAGCGCCTGGGACCAGTACAAGGATCCCGACGACCGGCGCGGCGACGCCAGCCGCGAGGAAACCGCGCACCGCGTGGCCTGGGCGGCAGTGAAGGACAAGTACGCCAAGGGCGATGACGGCGACTGGCACGCGAAATAGCCACGGGTCGTCCGACGCAAAGTCTTGGCGCTGCCGCACAATGTCGGCATGACGACACGACTGCCTCTTGCCTGCGCTTGCCTCGCCCTGTGGTTGTCTGCCTGCGCCGGCACGCCAGCGACCCCGCCCGCAGGTGACGCGGTGACCTTCATCGTGGTGCGCCACGCTGAAAAGGCCGCCGACGACCCGCGCGACCCGACACTGAACGACGCAGGACAGGCGCGCGCGCAACGACTCGTTGCGCTCCTGCGCGACGAAGCCCTCGTCGCTATCTACGCCACCCAGTACCGCCGCACGCGGCAGACCGCGACACCGTTGGCGACGGCGCGTCGCCTCGCAGTGACGGGGTACGACGCCGCCCGGTCCGCCGACGATTTCGCGGCGGCATTGCGTGAAGCACATCGCTCCGGCACGGTGCTCGTCGTCGGCCACAGCAATACCGTGCCAGGGATCGTCGCCGCACTGTGCGGCTGCACGACCGAAGCGATGCCGGAAAGCGAATACGACCGCATCAGCCGCGTCCGCATCGGAAACGATGGACGCCGCACCCTTCATATCGAACGCGGCGCGCCATGACCGAGGCATTCGGCGACTGGGACGGCAGCATCGCCGATGCCCGCCGCGTGCAGGCGGAACTGGCCACGCGCCTGCGATTGCGGGACGACTTCCCCAAGCCGCCGCGCTGGCTCGGCGGCTTCGACGTGGGGTTCGAGGATGAAGGGGCCACCACCCGCGCCGCCGCCGTGCTGCTCGATGCGCAGACGCTTGAACCCATCGCCAGCGAACTGGTCCGCCTGCCCACCTCGATGCCCTACGTACCGGGCCTGCTGAGTTTCCGCGAGCTGCCTGCGCTGCTGCAGGCGCTGCGGCTGTTGCCGCATGCGCCGGATCTCGTTTTCGTCGACGGCCACGGCATCGCGCATCCGCGCCGGCTCGGCATCGCCGCGCACTTCGGCGTGGTCACCGACCTGCCGACGGTGGGCGTGGCGAAGAAAGTGCTGACCGGCACCAGTGCCACCGCCCTGCATGACATGCGCGGCGCGTTCACGCCCCTGCGCGACGGACGCGAACAGATCGGCTGGATGTTGCGCAGCAAGCCCCGCTGCAACCCGCTGGTGGTGTCGCCCGGACATCGCGTATCGATGGCCTCGGCGGCGGAACTGGTGATGCGCTACACCACCACCTACCGCCTGCCCGAACCCACGCGCCTGGCCGATCGCCTGGCCTCGCGCCGCGACGGTTGAGCTGCGCCGTCCGGAACGCTTCGTTCCCGCAAGCCGCCGGCACGCAACGACGCGCCATGCGATGCTGCCCGCCTGTCCAGCGAGGAGCCCGGCATGACCACGATCATCCCCCCGCGTGAGCACGACATCGGCAGCCTGGTGGTACGCCGTGCCGTGCCGACGATCCAGGCGCGCAGCGTCGGCCCGTTCGTGTTCGTCGACCACATGGGACCTGCCGTGTTCGAGCCCGGGGTGGGCGTGGACGTCCGCCCGCATCCGCACATCGGCCTGGCGACGGTAACCTTCCTGTGGTCGGGCACCATCCGCCATCGCGACACGCTCGGCTCGCTGCAGGACATCAACCCCGGCGACGTGAACTGGATGACCGCCGGGCGCGGCATCGCCCACTCCGAACGCACGCCGGCCGAACTGCGCGAAGGCGGCCCGCCGCTGCACGGCATGCAGACCTGGGTGGCGCTGCCGAAGCCGCACGAGGAAACCGCGCCCGCGTTCCACCACCATGCCGCCTCGACCCTGCCGCACTTCGAGCGCAAGGGCGCGACGTTGCGGATCATCGCCGGGACCGCGTATGGCGAAGCCTCGCCGGTGGACGTGTTCAGCGACACCTTGAACGTTGCGATCGATCTTGCCGCGGACGCCGAGATCGCCATCGACCCCAGCCATCGCGAACGTGCGCTCTACATCCTCGAGGGCGACGCCCAGCTCGATGGCGCCGACATCCCGGCACGCCACCTCGTCCTGCCCGACCGCGGGTCGCCGGCGGTGTTGCGCGCAAAGACGCCGGTCAAGGCGATGCTGTTCGGCGGCGAGCCGCTGGATGCGCCCCGCCACTTGTGGTGGAACTTCGTTTCGTCGTCGAAGGAGCGCATCGAACAGGCCAAGCAGGATTGGCTGGAAGGCCGTTTCGGCACCATCGCGGACGAGACCGAGTCCATCCCTCTGCCCGAAAGATGACCCCGGTCACGGAACCGCTGCGTTGCAGCAAGCACCATGGGCTTGTGGGAGCTTGACGTATTGTTGTAATCGCAGGGGGATTCATGACGTTGCTGAAGTGGCTGCCGTTGGCAGCCTTGCTGGTTTCGCCCGCCGCCTTCGCCCAGGTGGCGACCTGTCCCGGACTGCCGGCCAGCGCGGAGATGTCCTGGGAGAAGCTGGAAGGGCCGGATTTCACCTACTGCAAGGCGATGCGCGCGGACGATGGCGAGCAGGCGTTCGCAGTGATGCTGCGCGCCGACGCACAGTTCCGGACGCGGCGTTCGCACCGCGAGGGCAGCCAGGTCTGGATCGATGGCCACCAGGTGTACTGGTACCGCGGCGACGTGCCGAACGGCATCGTCCGCGAAACCCTGCTGGAACTGGATCGCAACAGCACGGCGCACATCGTGGTGCGTGCAAGCGACGACGGAGAACTGGCTCGCAGCCTGCAAATCGCAGAGCGACTGCAGTTCGACGACATGCGGCTGGGCAGCAACTAGCCAGGCGCACGGGGTTTAACGCTTTCGAAACACGCAGTTCACGGTTCTGCCCTACTTTCCACCCGCGGCGATCAAGCCGCAATGGATCGGGGAGGGAATCATGATCAAGCGATTGAGTGCCGAATTCATCGGCACGTTCTGGCTGGTGTTCGGTGGTTGCGGCAGCGCGGTACTGGCCGCGAACTTCGGGGGTGACGGCAACCCGCTCGGCATCGGACTGCTGGGGGTATCTCTGGCCTTTGGCCTGACGGTATTGACCGGCGCGTATGCGCTGGGCCACATCTCCGGCGCGCACTTCAACCCGGCGGTGAGTTTCGGGCTATGGGCAGGCGGGCGCTTCCCTGCGAAGGACCTGCTGCCCTACATCGTCGCGCAGACGCTGGGCGCGACCGCCGCGGCCTTCATCCTGTTCCAGATCGCCAACGGCTCGCCTGGGTTCGCCGTGGACCCGGCCGCCGCGGGAACCTTCGCCACCAACGGCTACGACGCGATGTCGCCCGGCGGCTATTCGGTGGCGTCGGGATTCCTGGTTGAAGTCGTGCTGACCGCGTTCTTCCTGGTGGTGATCATGGGCGCCACGCACAATCGTGCGCCCGCCGGCTTCGCACCGATCGCGATCGGCCTGGCGCTGACGTTGATCCACCTCATCAGCATTCCCGTTACCAATACCTCGGTGAATCCGGCCCGCTCGACCGGCGTGGCGATGATGGTGATGGGTACGCCGGTGTCGCAGCTGTGGCTGTTCTGGCTGGCGCCGATCCTCGGCGGATTGCTGGGCGGCGTCTTCTACAAATGGCTGGGCCACGACCGCCCGGACATCGTCGGCAATGGTTGACGCGTGAATCGGAGCAAGCGAAAAAGCCGGGCGGATGCCCGGCTTTCTTCTTGATGCCCCCGCGAGTCCGGTGCCGTCGCAAACAAGCGGATATCGGGCCGCGACTTGCGGCGGCACCGGATCTGCGCGCCCCGGGCGATCGTCACCTTTCGTGGCGCATCAGCCGGACACGAAGCGGTCAGAACTTCCCTTCCTGGAAGTCCACGAACGCCTGCATGATTTCCTGCTTGGTGTTCATCACGAACGGGCCATAGCGTGCCACCGGCTCGCGCAGCGGCCGGCCGGCGACCACGATCACCCGCGCGCCATGCTCGCCGGCCTTGAGCGACAGCAGGTCGCCACCACCCAGCACCGCCATTTCCTGCGCCGCCAAGGGACGCGCATCGTCACCCTCGCCCAACGCCAGCGCGCCCTCGAACACATATGCGAACGCGTTGTGGCCTTCCGGCAGGGCATGCGACCACGCCACGCCCGGCGCGAGCCCGACATCGAGGTACACCGGGTCGGTCGCCGGCTGCGCGACCGGGCCGCGCACGCCATCCACCTCGCCGGCGACCAGCTTCACCGTCACGCCCTGCGCAGGCGTCACCACGGGAATCTGCTCCGGTGCGAACTCCTGGTAGCGCGGATCGGTCATCTTGTCCTTCGCGGGAAGGTTCACCCACAGCTGGAAACCGCGCATGCGCCCTTCCTCTTGCTCCGGCATCTCGGAATGCACCACGCCGCGACCGGCGGTCATCCACTGCACCCCACCCGACACCAGCAGGCCCTCGTTGCCGTGGTTGTCCTTGTGCCGGATGCGGCCGTCGAGCATGTACGTCACCGTCTCGAACCCGCGGTGCGGATGGTCGGGGAACCCGGCGAGGTAGTCCTCGGCCTTGTCGGTGCCGAATTCGTCGAGCAGCAGGAACGGATCGAGGTCGGGCAGCTCGCCGCTGCCGATGACGCGGGTCAGCTTCACGCCTGCGCCGTCCGACGCAGGCATGCCGCGCACCTTGCGGGCGATACGGGCATGGCGGGTGGGGTCGATGGCACTCATGACACGCTCCTGTCGAGGTCTGCCGACCAATATGCCGCCGTTTGCGGTCCACGGAACCTGCATGGATGGAACGATGGTTGCCATGCATGGCCATCCACACCCCGATTGGCAGCGCGTCGGGCGCGAACCCGGGGCATGCGCTCAGCCTGGCCGGCGTGACAGCCGCCAGGCGCGGTGGATGCGCGGATTGCGCGCGAAATCCGGCGGAATGGTGTCGCGGCTGATCTCCTCGACCGTGGCGAAGGCCGAAAGCGCGGCCTCGTCCAGCCGGAACCGCCGGAAGTTGTTCGAGAAATACAGCACGCCCCCTGGCGCCAGCCGCGCCACCGCCAGCCGCAGCAGTTCCACGTGCGAGCGCTGCACGTCGAAATCGTCGGCACGGGCGGAGTTGGAGAACGTCGGCGGGTCGCAGAACACCAGGTCGTATTCGGCGCGCTCGGCCTGCAGCCATTGCATCGCGTCGGCCTGCACCAAGCGATGCTTCGCGCCGCCCATGCCGTTCTCCTGCAGGTTGTCCGCGCACCACTGCAGGTAGGTGGCCGACAGATCCACCGTGGTGGTGGTGCGCGCGCCGCCCGCCGCGGCATGCACGCTGGCCGCGCCGGTGTAGCCGAACAGGTTGAGGAAACGGGTGTCGCGTGCATCCCCGGCGATGCGCAGGCGCAGTGGGCGATGGTCGAGGAACAGGCCGGTATCGAGGTAATCGAACAGGTTCACGCGCAGACGCACGTCGCCCTCGCGCACGACCAGCATCTCGCCGCGCTGCTGGAAGCGCCCGTACTTGCTGCCGCCCTTGCCCTTGGCGCGTGTCTTCACCGCGATGCGCTCGCGCGGCACCTGCAGCGCCTCGGCCGCACCGGCCAACAGGTCGCCGAAACGCCTGCGCGCGATGTCCTCGGGGATATCCGCCGGCGCAGCGTATTCCTGCACGTGCAGCCAGCGTTCGCGCGCATCGGCCGTGGTGTAGACGTCGACCGCGGCGGCGTATTCGGGGATGTCGGCATCGTAGGCACGGAAGCAGTCGACGCCCTCGCGTTCGCGCCAGGCCTTCGATGTGCGCAGTGTCTTGCGCAGGCGGTTGGCGACCATTTGCGCGCCTTCCGAAAGCGCGCGCGGTTCGCTGGATGCGCGCCGCGGTACCTGGATGGGGTCGCAGACCAGCAGGGTGCTTTCCAGCGCGCCGTTGAACAGCTGGTAGCTCTTCTTTGCACGCAGCCCGGTCGCAAAGGCCAGCTCCCTGTCGCCGCACAGCAGGCTCGCCCGCCAGTCGGGCACGGCGCGCTGCAGTGCATCGCCCAGCGCACGATACAGCCCGGGGTCTGCCGCAAGGCGGGCATCGTAGGGTGGGTTGCAGACCGCCAGGCCGCGCGTACCGGTTTGCGGGGCCAATCCGGTGACATCGCGAATGTCGAAGCGGATCGCATCCCGCAGCCCTGCCGCCGTCGCGTTCTCGCGCGCGTTGCGGATGGCATGCGGATCAAGGTCGGTACCGTCAAAACATTGCCGCAGTGCGCCGCGTCCGCTGCGTTCGCGCGATACGGCCTCGTCCAGCAGCGCCTGCCAGTGGTCAGCGTCGAACCCGTGCCAGCGCGAAGGCAATGTGTCGCCATGGCGCATCAGGCCGGGCGCCACGTCGGCGGCCATCAGCGCACCTTCGATCAGCAGGGTGCCGCTGCCGCACATCGGATCGAGCAGGCCGCCGCCTTCGCGGTACAGCGCAGGCCATCCGCCACGCAACAGCATCGCAGCCGCAAGGTTCTCCTTCAGCGGCGCTTCGCCCTGCGCACGTCGCCAGCCACGGCGATGCATCGGGCCGCCCGACAGGTCGACCGACAAGATCGCACGCCCCTTGCGCACGACCAGGCTGAGCCTGAGGTCGGGGGACTCGACGTCCACGTCCGGGCGCGCACCCGCGTGCTCGCGGAGCGCATCGACCACCGCATCCTTCACCCGCTGCGCGGCATAGCGGGCATGGGTGATCGCGCTGCCGGAGACATGCGCATCGATCGCCAGCGTCATGGTGGCATCGAGCTGCTCATGCCACGGCACCTCGCGTGCACCCGCATACAGCGCATGCTCGTCGGCACAGTCGTATTCGGCGAGCGGCCACAGCACGCGGCTCGCCAGCCGCGACCACAGCACCGCGCGCTGCGCATCGTGCAGGCTGCCTTCCGCGTTGACGCCCGCGGTGGTGGCCGTGGCGCGCGCGCACCCCAGCGCAAGCAGCTCGTCTGCCAGCAGGTATTCGAGACCCTTGGCGCAGGAAGCGAAGAACTTCATCGGCATTGGAACGGTCACAGCCCCGCCAGCAACCGTGCGAACGCCTCCGCGGAGGCCTCCACGTGCGACGACAGGCGGTGCGCGTCATCGACCAGCAACAGCGTGGCGTTGCGCGCCGAGGCCCAGTCGACCACCGCGGCGGCAGGGATCAACTCGTCGTGCCAGCCATGGATGATCGACACCGGCACCTTGGCCGCCTGCAGCGGGGGCGCCTTGCCCATCGCCACCGGCGGCGCCATCAGGAACAGCGCCTGGGCCGGCACCTGCAGCGATACCTGCCCGGAGATCCACGCGCCCAGGCTGGAGCCAGCAAGTACGAGCGGTCCGCGTGCCGACGCCGCCTTTGCAAGCACCGACAGGCGTTCGACGCGTGCGAGCACGTCGCCGAGTTCGCTGACCTCGCGCCGCGCGTCCAGATCGGTGTAGTCGGGCCGTTCATGCGTCCAGCCAAGGCGTTCGGCCGCATCGGCCAGTGCGGTGACCTTGGTCGCATCCGGCCCGCTCTCGAAGCCGTGCGACAGGATGCAGTGGCCACGCACGCTCATGCCGCGACCCACTCCACCGCATCGCCAAGCCGCAGCGTGCCGCCTTCCAGCACCCGCGCGCACAGCCCGCCCATGCCACGCATGGCGTTGTAGCCGCCTGCACCCAGTGCCTTCTCCATGCGTGAACACGGATCGCAGTCCCCGGTGCCCTCCAGCAACACGTCTCCGATGCGGAAGCGATGGCCCTTGAGCGCCGCCAGCGGAATGCCTTCGACCAGCAGGTTGCGCCGCAGCAGGCTTGGCGCCAGCGACGCATGCCCGGACAACGCCGCAATGACCGGCAGGTGCTCGGCCTGGATCAGGGTGATGCCGCGCTTGCCGCTACCGCCGCCGTAGCGATCGCCGACCAGGCCGGTGCCCGCTTCCACCCCGGCCACATCGACCTCGCGCATCGGCACATCCCGCGCCGGACGCAGGCCGATCCAGCGCAGCCGGCCCGCACGTGGGAAGCGTGACATCAAGGCATGCAATTCGCTGCCGGGCGGCGGAAGTCTCATCGGTGCAATGCTAGCATCGGCGCATGTCGCCGCCGCCCTCGTCCCCGCTCCGTCTCTACATCGACAGGCTCCCCTACGCATCGCGGCTGGCACCCCGCGACATCGGCGACATCGACCTCGTGGTTATCCACTGCACCGAGCTTCCCGACATCGAAACCGCGCGCGCCTACGGCGAACGCGTGCTGTATGCCGGCTCGGGCACGGGCAACAGCGGCCACTGGTACATCGACCGCAACGGCAGTGCACTGGAGTACGTGCCCGCCGACCGCATCGCCCACCATGTCCGCGGCTACAACACCCGCTCGATCGGTATCGAGCTGGTCAACCGTGGCCGCTTCCCGGACTGGCTGGATTCGCGCCGGCAGCAGATGCAGGAGCCTTACCCCACCGCGCAAGTGGACGCCCTGATCGCGCTGCTGGCGAAGCTGCGCCGCGAGCTGCCCGCGCTGCGCTTCATCGCCGGCCACGAAGACCTGGACAAGGAACAGGTGCCAGCCAGCGACGACCCGGCCGTCATGGTGCCGCGCAAGCGCGACCCGGGCCCGCTGTTCCCGTGGCCCCGGGTGGTCGAAGCCTGCGGGCTGCAACGCATTCCGTAGTCGCGTCTGCCCTGCCATCGGCGCCCACCGGGGTATGGGGCTAACGTCGGACAAACCTAGCCGCTGTTCCGTGCTAGCCTGCTCCACGCATGACCAGCGGCGGGAGTACCGCAGGCGGCACCCGGTTTTCCATGCCGCGGATGTGTCAACGACAGGAGGTTGTGACATGCCACACGAATCCCATGAAAGCTTGAACCATTGCCTTGGTGCTGATCGTATTGACAGTCACCTGCAGGGCTCCCGCAAAGCTGGGGGCTCCGCGAACCGGTTGATCGCAACAGCAATATTGATCCTGGCCCTCCTGGCCAGTGGCTGTGCCCAATCCACGCCTCAGCAAGTAGCGATTGTCAAGCAATCGCATGATGCAATCGAGGTGGCTCCCACCGCTGAATCAGGCGAGGCACTGAAGCTGCCAGTCGCCAACTCCGACTTCACGGGAAACTGGTCGGTTGAATGGTGCGACAAGACGAATCCCGAACTCGACTGCGGAGGGTTCTCGGTCACGCTCGTTCAGAAAGGTGCGCGGATATGCGGCGACTATGGTGGTGCTCTGGTAAACATGAGGCAAGTCGATGAAGGTGAGATAGTCGGCACCATCGTCGGCAATATCGCGATATTGGCCGTCGGAAGCATGCGAAACAACATGATCGCATTGGTGCGCGCGGAATTGCACGGAGGCGATCTCCACTGGGAGGAAGTTGACGCCATCAAGAAGGGCGGAACCGATATTGCCATCATCGCGACAAATGATGTGCTTGCGCCGACCCCGACAAAGAGAGAAGACTCGCCACGCAGTTGCAACGCACTAGTCAGTTCTTTGCAGGAGGGGTGACATGGATTACAGGGAACTCGACCAACAAGAATATGACCGCAAGTTGCGCATGGTGATCGTGGGCACTGAAGGCCTTCATCCGCATGTTCAAAACGTTGGCGATAATCGTGCAACTATTGGTTGGGGCTATACACTCAACAGGAATAATAACGTCGAAATTTGGCGAAATTCAGGGATTGAACTGACTGATCAGCAATGGGCGACGCTGAGACGGGTAGACGCAGAACTTACAAATGCGGGAAAAACTCGCGTCGGGTTGACCTTCACCCGCGAACTAGACGAAGCCGAAGCTGACAGGCTGTATAGAGCCTCGGTACGGGAATACGAAGGCCCGGCCATTGCCGCCGATATGCCAATGTCCGACGAACGAATTGCGATGGTTTCGGTTACTTACAACCGCGGCATCGGCGCCATGCAGAACCACCCAATCAATGATGCCATTGCCGACGGCGATCGTGCGGAATCCTGGTATCAGATGCGGTACAACTGCTGGGGAAGCCGGCAAGACATGGAAGGAGGGCTTCGAAAGCGTCGCTTCGCAGAATCGGAAGCCTTCGGTCTTTATGATGATCGCAACAATGTCTCCGTCGAGGAAGCTGCGAACGTCTACAGCATGTACCGATCGAATCGCACGGAAATACACCGCGTGGAAGGTCGCTTTGGCGTTACCATCGACGGAGTTGAAGCTCGCCCGAACCGCGTTGCGCATGCCAATCGAGATTATCCGGCGATAGTCGACGAGTATGGACCTGTCCGGACTCTTTCCGAATCCTTGGAACCTGCACGCACGGTGCTGCTTGAGCACCTTCGCACTCGATACCCGGAGCAGGCGGATGATTTCACCGTGGAACGTTTCGATTCCGGGCTGATCGACCTGAACCGGCACCCGGTTCAAGAAAATCCAGATCAGGAGCGAGAACAACACCAACCTCACCCGCAGCATCACGCGCCATTCCCCGAAGGTTATCCTCCGGACCACCAAGGCATGAATCACCCCCCTCCCGGTCCGTTCAACGACCCAACTCTGGACCGCTATTACGCCGCCGTCATAGCCGGCGACAGCGACCTGGCCGACCGTCTCGCGATCGAGTTCGCCAACTCCCAGGAGGGACGGGAAATGGCGCGGATGGGCGATGAGTTGTTCGCCCAGCAACAGATGCAAGAGCAGCGGCAACTGGAAGAACGGCAGATGGCACAGGCGCCGCAGGGGCCCGCCATGATGCGATAGACCAGAGCACAGACAGCAGGCCAGGGAGGCCCCCATGGACAGTCGCTATCACAACTCCGGCACCGCCCTGCCGATGGACGCCGTCAAGGCGTTGCTGATGCTGCGCTCGGAAATGGCCCAGCGTGAGACCCGCATGAGCACCTCTTTCAACGAGCAGGTGCAATCGTTGCGGCAGGAAGTGAACCAGTTCCGCCAGGACGTGACCGGCATCGTCAACGGCGCCGGTGCGCGGATCGCCCACGATGCCCGTGCAGCAGTGACCCCGGTGGCGGCGGAATATGGCCGTGCTGTTTCGGCCACTTCCGCACACCTGCAAGGCGCCAGCCGGACCGTGTGGCTGTGGTTTGGCGCTGCCGCCTCGATCCTGGTATTGGTACTCCTCGTCGGCTGGGCGGTGCTGGGCTACTACCGCCGGGAGTTGGCCGCTGTCCAGCAGACACTGAACCGGTACGAGGACGCGGTACCGGTGGTACGGGCCTACGTCGCCTCAGATGCGGTGCTGTGTGGAGAGCGCATCTGCGTCAATGTCGATCCCAACGGACAACGGACGGGCGACCAACACCAGTACAGGGAGGCGAAACCGCGGCCAGATCCCCCCTGAAGGCATCAAGCGGGCTGCCGAGGCTAAACTTGGCGACCCTACTGCCGTGTCCCGGATCTCGCCGGCCCATGACCTCCCCTGTCTCCGAACTGATCGAACTGCTGTCGCTGGAACGGCTGGAAGAGAATCTCTTCCGCGGCCAGAGCCGCGACATCGGCACGAAGTACGTGTTCGGTGGGCAAGTCCTTGGGCAGGCGCTCTCGGCAGCGCAGGCAACATTGGCCGAGCCGCGCGCCGCGCACTCGCTGCATGCGTACTTCCTGCGTGCCGGCGACATCAACCACCCCATCATCTACGACGTGGACCGCACCCGCGACGGCGGCAGCTTCTCGGTGCGCCGGGTCAGTGCGATCCAGCACGGCAAGGTGATCTTCTTCTGCGCGGCCTCGTTCCAGTCTGAAGAAGCCGGCGCAGAGCACCAGCTGTCGATGCCGGAAGTGCCTCGCCCCGACGACATCGAGCCCGCGCCTGCCATCCCGCCCGAACGCCTCGCGCAGTTGCCGACCAAGGTGCAGCGCTGGCTGGACCGGATGGGCCCGTTCGAATTCCGCCACGTCTATCCGCGCGACGAGCTCAACCCGCCCAAGCGCCCGCCCTACCAGCAGGTCTGGTTCCGGCTGGCCTCGAAGGTGGGCGACGCGCCCGAGCTGCATCGCGCCTTGCTGGCGTATGCGTCCGACTTCCACCTGCTGGGCACCGCCACCTTCCCGCACGGCATCAGCTACTACCAGCCCAACGTGCAGATGGCCTCGCTCGACCACGCACTGTGGTTCCATCGCCCGTTCCGCGCCGACGACTGGCTGCTGTACACCATCGACAGCCCCAGCGCGCAGGGTGCGCGCGGGCTGGCACGCGGCCTAGTGTACGACCTGCAGGGCCGGCTGGTGGCCAGCACGGCGCAGGAAGGCATGATCCGCGTGGTCGCCGATGCGGCCAGCGCCGCACAGGTCCCGGTGGCCTGACATGCGCAAGGTCTTCAGCAGCGCGCGCATCGAGAACGCGGAAGCCGTGGCCCGCATGCTGCGGGCCGAGGGCATCGAGGTGCGGATCGAGCATGGCAATACCTTCCGTCGCGCCATTCGCGGCAACTTCAGCTATCGCGCCGGCGCCGAACAAGGCCCCAGGCCGACCGTCTGGGTGATCCGGTCAGACGACCAGCCGCGCGCGCGCCAACTGCTGCGCGACGCCGGGTTGCTGGATGCGGCAAGCACGGTTCCCAACACCTTCCTCGCCAGCACGCCGCACACGGCGCGTGACGTGCGCGGCGACGAGATGGCCAAGCGCCGCACCGCGCGTTTCCGCTATGGCCTGCTGATCGTGATCGCGGTCTTTGCCGCGGCCATCGTGTTCAGGCCCGCACCGGAGGGCCCGCCACCCGGGATCCGGGTCGGCACGCCGGTGGCCGGCCCCATCGATCCGTCGCTCGACCAGATCGAGACCGCGGCCCGCGCCATTTTCATGATCGCCGTCCCGCCGGCGCTGGCCGTCGCCGTGGCGCGCCAGGAAGCCGAGAGCCGCGGCGTCGATCAGGCCTGCCTGAGCATCGAAGGCCGCGATCCGCCGGAGCAGACGCTGGCGATGGCGCGCGCGGCGGGCTTCGACCTGCTGCCCCGGTCCGCCTGCGATGGCGAGTCGCTGCGCGTGGAGGTCTACCTGTGGCGCACCGACGGCTCCGGCGGCGGCCAGGTCACGTGGTCCGTGGCCGAGGGCCGCACCGAGGCCCGGGGGCGCAGCGCCACCGCGCAGCGCGTGGATGACGACTGGCACGTGGGCGAACCGCGCTAAGGTCACATCCTGCCGCCTGTCCCGTCACGGATGCATCCGCCCCCACAGCGACCGCATGAACGCCGACGACATCGACCAGCTGATCCACCGCGAACTGCCTGCCGCCACCGCGGGCGATGCCGCTGCCTTCGGACGCATCGTCAGCGCCAGCCAGAACACCGTGACCGCCGTGGCACTGGCGATCACCCGCGACGTCGCCTCCAGCGAGGACATCGCGCAGGAAGCCTTCCTCTCCGCCTGGCACAACCTGCCGCGACTGAAGAACCACGCCAGCTTCCTGCCCTGGCTCCGCCAGATCACCCGCAACCTCGCCCACGACCACCTGCGTGGCCTGCGCAACCGTCCGGTCGGTGGCGAAGCGGCCGAACTGGCGATCGAACACGCCGCCGATCCCTCGGCCTGCCCGATGCAGACCGCGCTGGATGCCGAGCGCGATGCAATGGCGGCGGACCTGATTTCCGAGCTTCCCACCGAAAGCCGCGAAGTGCTGCTGCTGTTCTACCGCGAAGGCCAGAGTTCTCAGCAGGTCGCGCGCCTGCTGGGACTGTCCGACGCCGCGGTACGCAAGCGCCTGTCGCGTGCGCGCCAGAGCGTGCGCGACGACCTGCTGGCCCGTTTTGGCGAATTCGCACGCAGCAGCGCACCGTCGGCGGCCTTCGTATTGGGCGTCACCGCCGCGATGGGCGCCAGCAAGCCGGCCGCCGCCGCGGGCCTGGGCGGGATTGCCGTGCGCGCCATCGCCACCAATGTCGCAGCGCGCTTCGCGCTCGGCTTCGCCGGTGCCGCCGCGGGCGGCCTGCTCGGCGGGCTGGTCGCGGCCTGGTTCAGTCGCGGCATCATCCTGGGCTATGCCGACAGCGTGGAGGAGATGGATGTCATCCGTCGCTTCGCGTATCGCTACATGGCGCTGACCCTGGCGACGATCATCGCCATCCTCGGCGTGCACCTGCTGTGGCAATCGCCGCAACTCACGTTCGTCGCCATCGCCATCGCCCTGCTGGCGATGAACTGGCAGCTGCTGGTGCAATTGCCGCGGATCATGGCGCCCTTCCTGGCGCGCGATGCGCACCGCGACCCGTTCGGCGCACGTGCGCGCCTGCTGGCCTACCGGCTCACCTGGGGTCGCACCGGGGTGATGATGAGCAATGTCGTGGTCATCGGTTCGATGGTGCTGGTGCGGCTTTACCTGCTGTAGCGCCAGCGGTCCCTTGCACAGACACCTTTCCGGTGCGGCTCGAAATCCAGGGGTGTGCCTGCGCAGGCGTGGTGTCGGCGCAAGTCGCGGCCCGATATCCGCTCGGTTGCGCCGACACCACGCCTGCGCCGGAAACATCCTCACAAGCCGCCTTGCTTTCCCCGACCGGCCTACGCGTCTGCGTAACGCGGCTGGCGGGTATCACGCCGACCAAGCGGATATCGGGCCGCGACTCGGCGTGATACCCGCCAGCCGCGGCGTGCGATCCCGATGACTGAGGGGCTTCGCGGGACTTCCGGACAACAAAGAGCCCGCGCCTCGCGACGCGGGCTCTTCGCCCATTGCTCGTGATGTTCCAATCAGCGCATCAGCGCGAACGCTGCGGACGTAGCTCCTCGCGGCTCAGGAAGCCGTCGCCGTTCTCGTCCAGCCATGCGAAGCGCTTGGACAGCCGCGGCATCTTCTCGTCCACCTCGACGCGGCTCAACCTGCCGTCGCCGTTGAGGTCGGCTTCGGCGAATCGCTGCTCGAAGCGTTCGCGCATCTGCGCTTCGCGCTGCGGACGCTGGCGCTCGTGCCAGGCACGCAGCTCGGCACGGGTCAGGTGGCCGTCGCGGTTGGTGTCGATGGACTCGAAGTTCTCCAGCAAGCGGTTCTTGCCATCGCGTCCGGTCCGCGCCGCCTCGACTTCCGCGCGGCTCAGGCGGCCGTCGCCATCGGTATCCAGGCGCGCCGGGTCGAAGTGGCCGCCCATGCGACCGTGGCGGTGCCCACGCATGCCCTTGCCACCGCGACGCTCGGAAGCATCGAGCTTGCCGTCGCCGTTCTTGTCCAACCGGTCGAAGTGCTGCGCCAGGCGTGGGTGCTGCGCGGCTTCGGCACGATCGATCACGCCATCGCCGTTCGTATCGAGGTTCATTCGCGTCGTCCGCTCGGCCTGCGGCGCGGTCTGGGCGAACGCCGCGCCCGCGCACAGCGACAGGACGATCGCGGCCACCAGGGTCTTGTTCTTCATCATCTTCGTTTCCTCGCACGCGGCGTCATCGCCGCAGGTGATCCCATCAACGCCCTGCACGCACGCCGCGTTGACCGCCACGCGCCCGGGTTCAGCGAACGGACAGATGCCGCTCGCAGCCGACGCGACCGCGCGGCGGTATGCTGGGACCGTCTCAACGGCGATACCGCGATGGGCGATTACGACAACCTGCGGCTGTTCCACACCGGTGACCACGCCTGCGGCTACTGGCCCGACCGCACGGCGCGCGACCTGGTGTTCGATCCGCACGACGAGCGCCTGGCGCAGGTGTACCCGCAAGCCCTGCAATGGGGGTTTCGCCGCTCCGGCGACCTGCTCTACCGCCCGCACTGCAATGGCTGCCGCGCCTGCGTCGCGGTGCGTATTCCCGTCGCCGCGTTCCGCCCCGACCGCAGCCAGCGCCGCACCTTGTCGCGCAACGCCGATGTCAGTACGCGCGTGGTGCCCGTCGAGCGCAACCCGGAACGCCTTGCGCTGTACCAGCGCTACCTTGCCTGGCGCCACCCCGGTGGCGGCATGGATAACCATGGCGCCGCCGAGTTCGACCAGTTCCTGATCGGCCGCTGGGCCGATGGCCGTTTCCTCGAATTGCGCCGCGATGGCCGGTTGCTGGCGATCGCCGTGACCGACCTTGCGCCGGGCGCGCTGTCCGCGGTGTACACCTTCTACGACCCTGAAGCGCTGTCATGCGGACCGGGCACGCTCGCCATCCTCAGGCAGATCGAATGGGCCGCGCGCGAAGGCCGCGACTACCTCTACCTCGGCTACTGGATCGCAGGACACGACAAGATGGACTACAAGCGACGGTTCCGACCGCTGGAAGGGTTCGATGGACGTAGCTGGCGGCCGTTCGACGCGTGGGAGGCCGCATGACCTTGCGCGCCATCGCGACCGTGCTGCTGTGCGCCACCGCGGCACTCACCGCCTGCGTGCATATGCCCCCGCCCGATGCCGCACGCGACGCCACAATGAACCCGCCCCCCCTGCGTGTCGCCACCTACAACGTCTCGCTCTACGACGAACAGGCCGGCGGCCTGCTCGCGCGGCTGCAGGCCGACGATGCCGATGCACACAGGATCGCCGCGGTGCTCCAGCGCGTGCGTCCGGATATCGTGCTGCTCAACGAGTTCGACTACGTGGCCGATGGCAGCGCCGCCGACCTGTTCCAGCGCCATTACCTCGAACGGCCGCAGCCGGGCGGCGCCGACGCGCTGCACTACCCGTACCGCTACCTCGCGCCGGTCAATACCGGCGTACCCAGCGGCCTCGACCTCGACGCCAGTGGCAGCGTCGGCGGCGAAGGCCGCGACCGCGGCAACGATGCCTGGGGCTACGGCCTCCACCCCGGCCAGTACGGCATGCTGCTGCTGTCGAAGTACCCGATCGATGCAGAACGCGCACGGACGTTCCAGCACCTCAAGTGGAGCGACCTGCCCGACGCACGCCGGCCAATGGATCCGGCCAGCGGCCGGCCGTTCCACCCGGACGCCATCTGGTCGCAACTGCGGCTGTCGTCCAAGTCGCACTGGGACGTCCCGGTGCACACGCCGCTGGGGACGGTGCATGTGCTGGCCTCGCATCCCACGCCGCCCGCGTTCGACGGCCCGGAGCAGCGCAACGTGCACCGCAACCACGACGAGATCCGGTTGTGGCTCGAGTACCTCTCGACCGACGACCGCCCCTGGCTGTGCGACGACGCCGGCGCCTGCGGCGGACTCGCGCCCGATGCGCGCTTCGTGCTGCTGGGCGACCTCAACAACGACCCGGTCGACGGCAGCGGCGACCACAGCGTGATCGGCGAGCTGCTAGAGCACCCCCGCGTGCTGCGCCACGCCACGCCGCGCAGCGAAGGCGCGGTCGATGCCGCACTGGCCACCGGCGCCGCCAACCTCGAACACCGTGGCGCGCACGCCCATGACACCGGCGATTTCAGCGCCCGCGTCGGCAACCTGCGGGTGGATTACGCGCTGCCATCGGTGGGTTTCAGCCTGCAGGGCAACGGCGTGTTCTGGCCCCGCACCGGCGAACCCGGCGCGGAACTGGTGGATGCCACCGACCACCGGCTGGTGTGGGTGGACCTGGCGAACTGACGCAACGCGGCATTCGCGGCCTCAGCCCTGGCGCGGCCGGAACCCGAACGCGCCGTCCTGCTGGCTCGACACGATCATCCGCACCATGGTCGAGGGCACCATCAGTTCCACCGTGGCCTCGCGGCCATCGTTGGTGGTGCCACGCAGGGTCATTTCGGTGAACCCGCCCGCGGTATCCACCTCGTGGCAGGCCACGTGCGTACCGACCGGCCCATCCTGCAGGTAAGGCTTGACCGCCTCGCCCAGCACCTCGAGTGCCTGCTCGTAGAAGAACACCGCGTATCCGCCTGATCCGGCCATCCGTCACTCCCTGATAAGCGCCGCATGATCGCAAACCTGCGTGGGCGTGGGGCGCGAACGCGGACGGACCCTCCCATCCCGGACGTGCCTGCGATGCGCCCCCCCCCCCGCGAGTCGGGCCTACGCTTCGCCGACCCGACACTTGACGACTGATATCAATTTGATATCTTCTTTGCACGCCAATCGCTGGCGACCGGCCCGGCCGGCCAACGCAGCTCCCGAGAGACCCGCCATGAAAGAAAACCCGATCCGCTCACTCGCCGGCATCCCCATGCTGCTGGCACTGCTGGCCCTCCTGCTGTTCGGCGGCTGGCTGGTCGCCTCCGCGGTGCACACCGGCCAGTTCGGCTGGCAGGGCGTAGTCGCCGGCCTGGGCATTGGCGCGACCTCGTTCCTGCTGATGCTGGGCCTGTACATGGTCGAGCCGAACCAGGCCGCAGTGCTGACCCTGTTCGGCCGGTATGTCGGCACGGTGAAAGAGAACGGCCTGCGCTGGAACAACCCCTTCTACGGCAAGAAGAAGCTGTCGCTGCGGGTGCGCAACTTCGAGAGTGGCCGGCTCAAGGTCAACGAACTCGACGGCAGCCCGATCGAGATCGCCGCGGTGATCGTCTGGAAGGTGGTGGACTCGGCCGAGGCCGTGTTCAACGTCGACGACTACGAGAGCTTCGTCCACATCCAGTCCGAGGCCGCGCTGCGGGCGATGGCCACCAGTTACCCCTACGACCAGCACGAAGACGACCAGATCTCGCTGCGGAGCCATCCGGTCGAGATCTCCGACCGGCTGAAGGAGCAGCTGGACGAACGCCTCACCGCCGCCGGCGTGGACGTGGTGGATGCGCGCATCAGCCACCTCGCCTATGCACCCGAGATCGCGCACGCGATGCTGCAGCGGCAACAGGCCAATGCGGTGATCGCGGCACGCACCCGCATCGTCGCCGGCGCCGTGGGCATGGTGGAGATGGCGCTGGCCGAACTGGAGAAGAGCGGCACGGTGAAGCTGGACGAGGAGCGCCGCGCGGCGATGGTCAGCAACCTGCTGGTGGTGCTGTGCGGCGACCGCAGTACGCAGCCGATCGTCAACGCAGGCACGCTGTACTGATGGATGCGCTGGCCCCGCTGCTGGTTGCCATCGGCGCGATGCCCGCACTGGGCATCGCCGCCTGGTACATGCGCGCCGCCGCCGATCCGCTGGCGCACCGCATCGCCCTGCACTGGGCGCTGATCGCGCTGTCGATGTTCGTCGGCGCCGCCGGCCTGTACTGGGCCGGCAACGACCAGTCGCGCGTGGCCGCGGTCGCCATCCTGATGGTGGTCGCGGTGAATGCCTTGGCCGTGTCGATGATCCTGCAGATGCGCCGTCGCGACCGGGGGCGCTGAGGCGATGGCCGAGCGCAAGGGCTACGCACTACGAATCAGCGCCGACGTACTCGCCGCCGCCCAGAAATGGGCCGACGACGAGTTGCGCAGCCTCAACGCGCAGATCGAGTACGTGTTGCGCGATGCGTTACGCAAGGCCGGTCGGCTGCCGGGCGATCCATCGCACAACGCTGACGAGGACGCCGCCAAGTGAAGGTCACCTGGGCCGAATTCCGGAAGGTCTGGGCCATCACCGGTACGGTCGTGATGGTGGTGGCGATCGGCTGGGCGCTGCTGGCGTTCCGAGCCAACGGGACCGCGCGCGACGCAGTGCGCAGCGATGCGCGGGTGTCGATCGAGGCCGGCAGCGGCGTCTGGCGCTTCGAGCCCGTCGTGGCAACGCCCGGCGCGGCTTCACTGTTGTTCTTCCCGGGCGGCATGGTCGATCCCGTCGCCTACGCGCCGTTGCTGCGCGACGTGGCGGCACGCGGGCACAGCGTGGCGCTGGTCGCCCTCCCACGGCGTGGTGCGTTTGGCGGCGCCGAGGATCCCGCAGTACTGGCGCGTGCGTACGCGCTGGTGCGCGATGCAGGCGGCCGCTGGGTGGTCGCGGGTCACTCGAAGGGCGGCAAGGTAGCGGCCCTGTTCGCACACGCATACCCCCGGCAGACGGCCGCACTGGCATTGATCGGCACGTCTCACCCGCGCGACGTCGACCTGTCCGACGCGACCTATCCGGTGTTGCAGGTGCTGGCGGACCGCGATCCCATCGCAAGCATCGAACGCGCCAACCGCAACCGTCACAACCTGCCCCGGTCGACGTCAAGGATCGTGATCGAGGGCGGCAACCATTCGCGCTTCGGCGAATACGGCTTCCAGCCCGGCGACCGGTTCGCGGCCATCACCCGTGGACAGCAACGCAGAGCGACCCGGTCCGCGCTGCTGTCCGCCCTCTCTTCCGCGCGAGCGACGGCAAGTACGCCCGACGCTTCGCGCACGACAACGGAGCAGGCACCATGAACAAGCGTTGGACCTACCTGGTCGTGGAGGTCAAGACCTCCCTGTTCGGCGGCTTCAAGCACGACGCCCTGCGCGAAGAGCTCGACCGGCACGGCAAGCAGGGCTGGGAGCTGGTGAACGTGGTCCACGCGTTTCCCACGGTATCCTCGCCTACCCTCGTCTTCAAGAAGGAGCAATGACATGAATGCACTCCGCAACTTCACCGTGGCCCTCTGCCTCGGACTGTTCGCCATCGCACCTGCGTTCGCGCAGGAAGACAGCGCCGCCATCGCCACCGCGTCCGCGGTGCTGGACCAGATGGAAGCCGGTGATTTCGAAGCCGCCTCCGGCGACTTCAACGACAACCTCAAGGCGCAGATCGACGCCGTGCAGCTGGCGGGGGTGCAACTGCAGATCGAATCCGCAGGTGCGGTGCAGTCGCGCGGCGAGCCGCTGGTCAGCGAGCGCGACGGCTTCACCGTGGTGGTGTACCGCATCCAGCGCGAGCATGCGGCCATCGATGCCACGGTCGCGATCGACGGCGACGGCAAGGTCGCAGGCCTGCACTTCGCCCCCGCGACGGCGCCAGCCGCACAGTAACCGCGCAAGGCCAATTCCCGAACGGTCCGATGACGACGCAGACCTTCCCGCTGGCACCCATGAACCGACTGGCACCGCTGGTGCTGGTCGTGCCCGCGGCCGGCATTGCCCTGGCCGTCCTGGTCGCGCCGCGCGAACAGGCCACGCCGCTGCCGATGCTGGCGACGGCATTCATGTTCGCGCTGGTCATCGCCGGACCACTCCTGGGATTGCTGCGACGACGCATTACCCTCGATGGGCACACCCTGGTCGTCGCCGCGACGGCGTACACGCAGCGGATCCCGGTCGACGCATTCGACCTGGACAGCGCGCGCGTCGTCGACCTGGACGAACGCACCGAATTCAGGCCGATGTTGGGCATCAACCGGTTCGGCCTGCCAGGTTTCCGCGCGGGCTACTACGTCCTGCGCAACCGCGTCCGCGGCTTCTGCCTGCTTACCCGCTTCCAGCGCGTGCTGGTGCTGCCCCGGCGAGACGGCCGGTTCGTACTGCTCAGCCCTGAGCAGCCACAGGCGCTGCTGTCGCGGCTACGCGAGCTGGCCGCCACGCCGACACGCGGATAGCCTGCACGCCATGCGCGCCTTGCGGCCCACCCTGCTCAACACACCGGACATCGAACTCTGGCCGGGCGGCCTGCTGCGCGCGCGCGCCAACCACGATGCCCGCATCCTGGCGCGCGCGATCCGCGTGCTACGACGCAAGCGCGACGGTCGCTACCTCGCCGCGGAACTGCCCGAGGGGCTGATGCCACTGCTGCCGCGCTGGCAGCACGAACCCGGTATCGACGAAGCGCTGGATCGGCTCGACGCGCCGATATGCCAGACGCGCCGGAATGCAGGGCATGCCAACGCACTGCCGTTGCATCGGCTCGAGGAGCGTCTCGATGCACTCGGGATCGATGCCGACGCCTACATGGCGCGAACGGGGCTTGCACTCGTGCCCGAACCCGACCACCTCGCATACGCTGGCCGCGACCGTTACCACCGCCCGCTCTGGCTGCATGCCGGCGCCGCACGCGCCTGGGGGGCGATGCGTGAAGCCGCGTATCGCGACGGCGTGGTACTCGACGCGATCTCCGGCTACCGCAGCCACGATTACCAGCTGGGCATCTTCGCGCGCAAGCTGACGCGTGGGCTCTCGATCGAACGGATCCTCGCGGTCAACGCGGCCCCGGGTTTCAGCGAACACCACGATGGCCGTGCGCTCGACATCGGTACGCCAGGCGAGCCACCTGCGGAAGAGACCTTCGAGACCACCCCTGCATTCGACTGGCTGCAGGCGCATGCAGGGGCGCACGGATTCCGCATGAGCTATCCGCGCGACAATCCACACGACATCGTGTACGAGCCGTGGCACTGGCGCTTCAGCAACAAGGCGGAGTGAACCGCAATGCCGTTCGCGGCGTTCAATCCTGCGAACGTTTCGTCGCGACCTTCGCGCCGTCGGCGAAGTCCGCGATGCGCCAGAGGTACAGGCTGGCGTAGGTGCGGTACGGGCCCCAGGCCTCGCCGCGTGCCAGCAGTTCCTTGGGCGTCGGCAGCACGTCGGCGCGATCGACGCGCTGCGCGCCCTTGCGGATGCCCAGGTCGTCGATCGGCAGCACGTCGGGGCGACCCAGGCGGAACATCAGCATCATTTCCACCGTCCAGCGGCCGATGCCGCGGATCGGGGTGAGCGCGGCGACGATGTCGTCGTGGTGCAGCACCGACATCTGCCTCAAGGTCGGGATTTCGCCACGAGCCTCGCGCGCCGCGAGGTCCCGGAGCGCCAGCGTCTTGTTTCCCGACACCCCACAGGCGCGCAGTGCCACGTCGTCGATCCGCGCCAGGGTGTCATGGTGCAACCGGCTGCTGCCGATGGCCGCCTCGACGCGACCGACGATGGTCGCCGCCGCCTTGCCGCTGAGCTGTTGGTAGAGGATGGCGCGCGCCAGTGCATCCACCGGATCGAACGGCTTGCGCCAGCGCGGCTCCGGCGCGATCACGCCGATGCGCTTCATCCACGCGCCCAGCGTGCGGTCGCGGCGCGCCAGGTACGCAAACGCCGCATCGGTATCGAACCCGCGCGCGTGCCGGGGCATCGGCTCAGCGCCGCAAGGCCGAGACGGCAAACAACAGCCATCCCGACATCGTGAGCAGGCCGCCCCAGGGTGCGAAGAACGATGGGCCGCCGAACAGATGCCTCGAAACCAGCGCGCCGGCGAACAGCAGCGTGCCCAGCAGCAACGCAATCAACGACACCATCTCAAGTGTGTCGCGCACCGCGCGGCCGACGACCGCCAGCGCAATACCGTGGCCGAACGCAAACGCGGCCGCGGTCTGCAACGCGGCACGCGCACCGCCATCGGCGGCGTGCGCCGCGTAGGCCGACAAGCCCACCGACGTGCTTGCGAGCAGCGCGCCCGCGGCAACAAGTGCGCCCACGTGGCGCGCGTGGCGACCCGCTCCAACCGTCATGCGCACTCCCATGCGAATTCCGACAGACCTCGCCACGGGCTGCCGCCGCGCGGACGCGGGAACAGGCATCCCGTCAACGCAACGAGCCGCACCCTCACGGATGCGGCTCGCAGTTGCAACACGCGACGGAAACTCCGCGCCTTCGCTTACTCGGCAGCTTCCGCTGGCGCCTCGACGGGCGCTGCTGCCGGCGCGGCCGGCGCCACCGGGGCATTGCGGTCGCGCAGCGGCCAGTAGACCTCGTACTCGCCTTCGGCGGTAAACGCGGCGTCGATGCCGTTGACGTAATACTCGTACGGGCGACCGGCCGCCTCGTGTCCGTGCGTCATCGCCCAGGCACGCAGCGCGTTGCGCACGTTCTCCAGCTCGGCCATGTAACCCGTGTACAGCGCGCGCGCCGCACGACCCGGCTCGGTGCGCTCGTACTTGACGGTCTCCGGCAGGTCCAGGCCGGTGAGCTCGCCATCGTTGGCAGCGATCGGCTGTGCAGCGGCGGCCTCTTCGCCCTCGGCACCCGTGCTGCGTGCCGTTCCACCGGACGCCTTGCGGCGCACCGGCTGGGCCACGTCGAAGATATAGGCTTCACGACCCAGCTCGGACGTCACGATGCGCATCGGGCCGGCAGGTTCGAGGTTGTTGGCGTCCATCGCGCGCTTGATCCACTCGCTGTTGGCCTCCATCGATTCCTTGATCTTCTGGTTGTTGCGGTCGACGGCACCGGCAAACACCACGAGCAGGTTCTCGGCGGGACGGTCGACGGTCGACATGTCGCGCAGCTTGCTGCCTTCGACGCGGTAGTCGACGTTGGGCACCTGGGCCAGCATGGTGGACAGGCGGCGCATGCCGATCTTCATGTCCTCGCCCACGCTGCTGCGCACGTACATGCCGGCATAGCGACCCAGCAGGTTCCAGCCGTAATCGACGTGGTAGCGCTGGGTGATCTCGATGTTGCGGTTGTTGCGGCCGGTGCCGCGGAGGGTGAAGTCCATGCGCTTGTCGCTGCCGACGGCGGGCGACTCGATGGCGTAGACCACGCGGTTGCCCGGGTCGCTTTCCACGATCTCCCAGGCGCCCTTGCCGATGGCGCGCTCGTCGGACTCGTAGGACAGGCGCGCACCGACGCCCTCTTCCGGGCCACTGCGCTCGACCCTCATCTGCGGGTCGCGCAGCATGATGGGATTCCACTCGCCGAAGCGACGGAAGCTGTTGAGCGTGTCGAACACGATGGTGCGCTGGCGATTGGTTTCCGACTGCTCAACCAGGGTACGGCTGGACGGGAGAAACACAGCAACGAGCACGAACAGCACGGCGACAATCGCCATGGAAATCAGGATCTCGTACAAACGGGTCATTCAGGATTCTCCAGAACCAATCCGGGCCGCCATCAGGCACCAGTCGGCAATGCTAGCAAGTTGCGCCGGAGCGGGCGAGCCATCCGGTCATCTTCCGCCACTACCCGCCCTGGCCACTCGTGAAAAAGTCGTTAGCCGCAGGCGTGCCTCGGGGAGATGGCATGGGTTCGCGGCCATCACGCCAACTGCAATTCGAACGCTTCGAGCACCGTGCGGGCATGGCCGCGGCCCCCGGTTTGCACAGGCTGAGGCGGCAGCGTTCACGAAGCACCGCCTCGTGCTGCGGCGAACGCACGCCGCGCTGCGGCGGCCCCGGCATCCTGTCCCTTCAGACGAGTTGCAGCTCGAAGGCTTTCAACACCGCCCGGGTGCGGTCACGGACGCCAAGTTTGCTGAGGATGTTGGACACGTGGTTCTTGATCGTGCCCTCGGCTACGCCCAGTGAATTGGCGATTTCCTTGTTGGAGAACCCGCCCGCCATCAGCCGCAGGATCTCGGTCTCGCGGTCGGTCAGCGGATCCGGCCGGTCGAGGCTGACGAAGTCGTTGCGCATGTGCTCCAGCCCCGACAGCAGGCGCTGGGTGACCGCCGGCTGCACCAGCGAGCCCCCGCCGGCGACCGTGCGGATCGCGCCCACCAGCTGTTCCAGCGACACATCCTTCAGCAGGTAACCCTTGGCGCCGGCCTTCATGCCGGCCAGTACCAGTTGGTCGTCGTCGAACGTGGTCAGGATGATGGTCGGCGGCAGGGCATCGGCCTTGGACAGAGCCTGCAGCGCCTCCAGTCCGGACATCACCGGCATGCGCATGTCCATCAGCACCACGTCGGGGCGGACCTGGGGCACCAGTTCGACCGCCTGCTTGCCATCGGCCGCCTCGGCGACCACTTCGATGCCGCCGTCCAGCGCCAGCAGGGACTTGATGCCCTGGCGCACCAGGGTCTGGTCGTCGACCAGGCAGACACGGATCATGGGGCCTCCACGGCGGTCGTTGATGTTGTCGGGGAATGGGTGGCCGGGGCAGGCATCGGCCCGGCCTGGCGCGGTGGCGCCAGCGGCACGGATGCCGGGAGGGCGTCGTCGTCCAGCGGCAGGCGCAGGCGCACCGAGAAGCCGTTGCCGGGCGAGGTTTCCACCTGCAGCGTGCCACCGTGCGCAGCCAGCCGCTCGCGCATGCCCAGCAGTCCGTTGCCGGCGGTGGCCAGCTCGGCGCCGCGGCCGTCGTCCCAGGCCTCCAGCGTCACCACGCCGCCGCTGCGCCGGTAGCTCAGCCGCAGGGTGGACGCCTCGGCATGGCGCACGGCATTGGTGATGATCTCCTGGGTGCAGCGCAGCAGGACGTGGGCGCGCTCGGGATCGTCCAGCAGGAACACTTGCGGCATGTCCATGTCGATGCGCAGCCCGGGGACGTTCTCGCCCAGCGGCAGGAGGGTGGCGCGCATGTCGATGGCGTCATCGTCGCGCAGGCGGCTGACCGCCTCGCGCACGTCGCTGAGCAGCAGCTTGGCCAGCGTATGCGCCTGCGATACGTGCTCCTTGGCCTGCCCGCGCACCAGGTGGTTGGCGACTTCCAGGTTCAGGCTGAGCGCCGTGAGATGGTGGCCCAGCAGATCATGCAGTTCACGGGAGATGCGGGTGCGCTCGTTCACGCGCACGCTCTCGGCCAGCAGCGCCCGGGTGGCGCGGAGTTCGGCGTTCAGGCGCCGCTGCTCCTCCCGCGCCTGCGCCTGCTGGCGTGCCACCAGCCCGGTGACATAGGCGAAGCCGGTGAAGCCGACGTACAGCGCCGCCTGCAGCACTGCCTCACCCCAGGTGAAGCCCAGCCCACGCACGTACACGGGGATGATCACCACCTCGCACAGCACCAGCAGGGCAATGCCCGAGCGCAGCGGCATCAGCCACGGCAGCACGCAGGCCACGACCATCAGCAGGATGCTGCCCAAGCCGCTCTGGCTGTAGTAACTGATCGCGATGGCGCTGCCGGCCAGCACGACCACCAGCGGCAGGTCGAACAGGCTGATCCGGCGTTTGCCGAGGTCGCGGGTCAACCACGCGTAACACAGGCCGAAGGCCCCCCACGCCGCCCAGGTCCGCCAGCTGTCGAGCAGCCACAGTGGATGTGGCGCAATCGCTTCCTGTGCCGGCAGTGACAGCAGCAGCAACGGCAACCCGATCACGCCCCACGTGAACAGGCCGGCGTAGCGCAGCAGGCGGTTGTGGTCGAAGCGCGAGAGCATGGCGACATGGTAGGCGCAAAGCCCCTGCGCGACAGCGCCTAAAGTCATGCCGCCGTCGGCCCGCGGTGCCCCCTGCCCGCTGTGCCATGCGATAATCCCGCCAACGCGGTGCCACGGCCGCTCCTTCGCGTCGTGGCCGTTACCGCCTTGGGGCGGCTTGCCCGCCGCCATCCGGAAGCAGCACCCCCTGGAGTCAGGAATGTCGATTGCCGTCCGCGACGTGCGCGAGCACGAGCTGGATTCCATCCTCGCCCTCAACAACGCCGCAGGCCCCGCCATCCTGCCGCTGGATGTCGACCGCCTCCGCCGCTTCTACGACCACGCCGAATACTTCCGCATCGCCGAACGCGATGGCGCCCTCGTCGGGTTCCTGGTCGGCTTCGGTTCCGGCGCGCGTCACGACAGCAGCAACTTCCGCTGGTTCAGCGAGCGTCACCAGGATTTCTTCTACATCGACCGCGTGGTGGTCTCCAGCCGTCGCCGCGGCGGCGGCGTGGGCCGCGCGTTCTATGCCGACGTGCAGAGCTATGCCGAGCTGCGCTATCCGCTGCTGGCCTGCGAAGTGTTCCTGGAGCACGACAACGACCCCGTGCGCCTGTTCCACGGCAGCTTCGGCTTCCGAGAGGTCGGGCAGAACATCATGGAAAGCGGCATCCGCGCCTCGATGCTGACCAAGGACATGAGCTGCAGCTACGACTGGGTGCGGCAGCGCTATGGCGACACGCTGCCCGACGCCGACTGGCTGGTGCGCCCGCGCAACGTGGCCGGCGCGGAGGTGGGCGCATGAGCACCCCAGCACCTGCAATGGATTACGAACCGGCGGGCGAGCTGAAGATCGGCCAGGTCGGCATCGCCAACCTGCGCGTGCGCACGCTGGACGTTGAGCGGCTGGCCGGCGAGATGCGCGACCGCGTTGCGCGTGCACCCAAGCTGTTCGCCCGCGCCGCGGTGATCCTCGATTTCGGCGGCCTGGCGGGCACGCCCGACGCGGCCACGGCCCGCAAGCTGGTCGATGCCCTGCGCGATGCCGGCGTGCTGCCCGTGGCGCTGGCCTGGGGCAGCGGCGACAACGAGAAGCTGGCGGTCGAACTCGGCCTGCCGCTGCTGGCCAAGTTCCGCGCCCAGTACGAGCGCGCCGATGGCACCGTCCCGGCCGATGCGCCGGCGCCGGCCGCGCGCAAACCCGAGCCGGCACCGGAAGCGCCCGCCCGCGCCCCGGCGACTTCCGGCAGCGGCGGCCAGCCCGGCCTGGTCCAGGTCGCGCCGGTCCGCTCCGGCCAGCAGGTCTATGCCGACAACCGTGACCTGACGGTGCTCTCGACGGTCGGCGCCGGTGCCGAGGTGATCGCGGACGGCTCGATCCACATCTACGGCCCGTTGCGCGGTCGCGCCCTGGCCGGCGCGCAGGGCAACGAGAAGGCGCGCATCTTCTGCCGCGCGTTCCACGCGGAACTCGTCGCCGTGGCCGGGCACTACAAAGTGCTGGAAGATATCCCGAAGGACCTGCACGGCAAGCCGGTGCAGGTCTGGCTGGACAACGAAGAACTCAAGATCGCCGCACTGGATTGACGGCGACACCACCAGGAGACGTGTTTTGGCAGAAATCATCGTAGTCACCTCGGGCAAGGGCGGCGTGGGCAAGACCACCACCAGCGCCAGCCTCGCCAATGGACTCGCGCGCAAGGGCAAGAAGGTCGCGGTCATCGACTTCGACGTCGGCCTGCGCAAC
This sequence comes from Luteimonas aestuarii, assembly GCF_004357985.1. Classification (GTDB taxonomy): domain Bacteria; phylum Pseudomonadota; class Gammaproteobacteria; order Xanthomonadales; family Xanthomonadaceae; genus Luteimonas; species Luteimonas aestuarii. Next base: position 33,694 of record NZ_SMTF01000003.1, read on the forward strand.
CTCGACCTGATCATGGGCTGCGAGCGCCGCGTGGTGTACGACTTCGTCAACGTCGTCCAGGGCGAGGCCTCGTTGCGGCAGGCCCTGATCAAGGACAAGCGCTTCGAGAACCTGTACGTGCTGGCCGCGTCGCAGACCCGCGACAAGGACGCGCTGACCAAGGAAGGCGTGGAGAAGGTGCTCAAGGACCTGGCCGACGACGGCTTCGAATACATCGTCTGCGACTCGCCTGCCGGCATCGAGAAAGGCGCGTTCCTGGCGATGTACTTCGCCGACCAGGCGGTGGTGGTTGTCAACCCGGAAGTCTCGTCCGTGCGCGACTCCGACCGCATCCTCGGGCTGCTGTCGTCGAAGACGCGCAAGGCCGAAGCCGGCGAGCGCGTCAAGGAATTCCTGCTGCTGACCCGCTACAACCCGGCGCGCGTGGAAAAGGGCGAGATGCTCTCGATCACCGACGTCGAGGAAGTGCTGGGGCTTAAGACCATCGGCGTGATCCCGGAATCGTCCGATGTGCTGGATGCCTCCAACAAGGGCGAACCGGTGATCCTGGATGCCGAATCCAACGCCGGCCAGGCCTACGACGATGCCGTCGCCCGCCTGCTGGGCGAAGACCGGCCGATGCGCTTCACCCAGGCCGAGAAGAAGGGTTTCTTCAACAAGCTCTTCGGGGGTTGAGGCATGGGACTGTTCGATTTCCTGACCGCCAAGAAGACCTCCACCGCATCCATCGCCAAGGAGCGCCTGCGCATCATCGTCGCGCAGGAGCGCAGCACCCGCGGCGCGCCGGATTACCTGCCGCTGCTGCAGCGCGAGCTGCTGGAAGTGATCCGCAAGTACGTCAGCATCGACGCCGAAGCAGTCAAGGTGGACCTGGTCAAGGACGGCGACCACGACGTGCTCGACATCTCGGTCGCGCTGCCCGAAGGCAAGGCCTGATCCCCGGCGGGCCCTGCCCGCCCTGTCCGCGCCCGCAACCCGCAAGCCGCATGTCCGCGCCCCCCTCGCCCCTGCCCGATGCGGATGTCGAGGTCCTTCGCGTCCGCGATGTCTCGTCCGATGCGCTGGCGGCACTGCTCGCAGGCCATGGCCTGCAGCTGGCCCACGTGGCCGACGACGCGCCGATCCCCGGCAGTTACTGGGGCGAGCCCGAGGCCGGGCTGGTCGGTACCACCGTGCATGCGCGCGGCGACACGCCGGTGCACTCGCTGCTGCACGAAGCCTGCCACCTGATCGTGATGCCGCCGGAGCGGCGCATGCACGTGCATACCGACGCCACCGATTCGGTGCCGGAGGAAGACGCCACCTGCTGCCTGCAGATCATCCTTGCCGACGCCGTCCCCGGCGTGGGCCGCGAGCGATTGATGGCCGACATGGACGCCTGGGGCTACAGCTTCCGGCTGGGCTCGGCGAAGGCGTGGTTCGAGGAAGATGCCGAGGACGCCCGGGCGTTCCTCGCCGAACGCGGTCTGCCGCATCGGTAGTCCCGACGTCCGGATTGTCACGCGCTGCGGCGCGCTCGTTTCTCCGCCAGCCACGCTGGCCGGCGGCGCGGTTCGAGCACGATCCCGAAGGCGCCCGCGCGTTCCTCGCAACGCGTGGACTGCGGCACGCCTGAATCCCCCTGCCCACGGCGCCCGCGCCTTCCCACACTTGCGGGCGCCCGCCCGACGGCACTAGCCTCAGCGGTTCCAGCGCACACCGCGTCCGAAGGAACCGCCGTGAAACAACGCCACGCCCTGCTCGTGCTTGCCATCTCCGCGAGCCTCGCCCTGTCCGCCTGCAAGCGCGAGCCCACTGCCGAACCGACCGCGGGCGCACCCGGCGCCACGGCGGCGCAGCAAGACGAGACCGCGGACCAGTTCATCGCCCGCGTCAACGCCGAACTCAAGGCGATGTACCCCGAGCTGACCGCGGCGCAATGGCTGTCCAGCACCTACATCAACGACGACAGCCAACTGCTGGCGGCGAAATCCAACGAGAAGTACCTCACCGCGCTCAACAGCTGGATCGAACAGGCCAAGCGCTTCGAAGGCCAGCAGATGTCGCCCGAGACCGCGCGCGCCATCATGCTGCTCAAGCTGGGCACCGCGATGCCGGCACCGAACGATCCGGTCAAGCTGTCCGACCTCGCGGCGCTGGCAACGAAGATGGAAGGCGCCTACGGCTCGGGCACGTACTGCACGGATTCGGAAAACCCGGCCACCTGCCGCCAGCTCGGTGCGCTGGAAGACGTGCTGCGCAACAACCGCGACTACGCCGCGCAGCTCGATGCCTGGCAGGGGTGGCACACCATTTCGCAGCCGATGCGTCCGGACTACCAACGATTCGTGGAGCTGGTGAACGAAGGCGCGCGCGACCTCGGCTTCGCCAACGCCGGCGAGATGTGGCGCTCGGGCTACGACATGCCACCGGCCGCCATCGCCGCCGAGACCGACCGCCTCTGGGGACAGGTCAAGCCGCTGTACGAACAGTTGCACTGCTATGCCCGCACCAAGCTCGAGGCGCGCTATCCGGGACAAGGGTCGGTCAATGGCCTGCTGCCCGCGCACCTGATGGGCAACATGTGGCAGCAGGACTGGAGCAACCGCTGGGACATCCTCGCCCCGTACACCGAGGCGCAGGCCGGCAGCCTGGACGTCACCGGCGCACTGGAGCGGCAGTACCAGGCCGGACTGAGCGACCTGCTGGGCAAGCAGAACGCGATGATCAGCGACACCAAGCGTGCCGAAGTGGTGCGCGACGCCGAACTTGCCATCGCCCGTTCGATGACCGAGCGCGCCGAGGACTACTACACCTCCATCGGCATGCCCAAGCTGCCCGACGGCTACTGGCAGCGCACCCAGTTCATCAAGCCGCGCGACCGCGACGTGGTCTGCCACGCCAGCGCCTGGGACATGAACATGGGCGGCGACGACGGCACCTCGCCGGACGTGCGCACCAAGATGTGCATCAAGCCGAACGAGGAAGACTTCACCACCATCTACCACGAACTTGGCCACGTCTATTACTACCTGGCCTACAACCACCTGCCGCCGCTGTTCCAGTCCGGCGCGCACGATGGTTTCCACGAAGCGATCGGCGACACCATCGTGCTGGCGATGACGCCGCAATACTTGCAGTCGATCGGCCTGGTCAGCGGCCAGTCCCCCAGCAACGAGGCGCTGATCAACAACCAGATGCGCATGGCGCTGTCGAAGGTGGCGTTCATGCCGTTCGGGCTGATGATCGACCGCTGGCGCTGGGGCGTGTTCGACGGCTCGATCACGCCGGACAACTACAACCAGGCCTGGTGGCAGCTGAAGGCGCGCTACCAGGGCGTGGCCCCGGCGACCCCGCGCGGCGAGGAGTTCTTCGACCCGGGCGCCAAGTACCACGTGCCCGGCAACACGCCGTACACCCGCTACTTCCTGTCGCACGTGCTGCAATTCCAGTTCTACAAGGCGTTGTGCGACGCGGCCGGCCACACCGGCCCGCTGTACACCTGCAGCTTCCATGGCAACCAGGCCGCGGGCGAGAAGTTCTGGGCGATGCTGTCGAAGGGCAACAGCCAGCCCTGGCAGCAGACGCTGCGCGAACTGACCGGCGGCGAGCAGATGGACGCCGCACCGGTGCTGGAATACTTCGCACCGTTGCAGGATTGGCTGAAGCAGCAGAACGAGGGCAGGACCTGCGGCTGGAGCGAATCCGGCACGACCGCTGCGGCAGCGCCGGCACCGGCACCTGCAGCGCCGCAGGGCTGACCAGGCACGTCCCGTCCGTTGCGGACGGGGCTGTGACGGGTTGACGGAATGCCGAGGGCCGGACGCCCTCGGCATCCCTGTTCACGGCAGCGCACTGGAACGATGCGGTGCGCGTCCCATCCGCCATGCCACGAACGCGGGCCCTCCTGGCCTGCACGGCCTTGCCCCGCGGCTGTCGGCCTCGCTCAGCCACCGCCCTTGGCGGGCCACGGTGATCCGGCGTGGTAATTTGCCCGGACCCCGGGCGCGGCGCCCCACTCGATGGATGGATCCCATGAAGCTCGTGCATTGCGTTCTGCTTGCCGTCCTGTCGTTCCCGCTGGCGGCCACTGCATCGGCGGTCGAGCGCGTCGACGGTGAAGCCAGCCGCACACCCGCGCAGGCAACGGTGCAATGGCGTGGCGCCAAGCGTGCCGCCATGGCGCTTCCCTCCCTGCGCTACGGCGAACTCTCCGCCGAACGTATCGCCACGCTGCATGCCGCCAACCGCACGCGTGCGCACAAGGCCACGCAGATCGGCATTGCGCGCACGGCCGCGCACGAGGGCGCCGGTCGGCAGTTGCCTGCGCTGTCATGGGAGCCGCTGGCGGCTGGCGGCCATGTCGCCAGGTTCGAAGTCACCTCGCCGGTCGCCCTTGGCCTCCGCGTGGGCCTGCGCATCGAAGGCCTGCCAGACTCGGCGGAACTGCGCTTCGGCGGCTCCGAGTTGCCACTCGGCGACCTGCTGCTGATGCGCGGCGACGAGATCGCCAACGCCACGCTCGAAGACGGCGTGTTCTGGTCGCCGGTCACCGACGGCGAAACCCAGGCCATCGAGATCTTCCTGCCCGCGGGTTCCGATCCGTCGCGGGTGCGCGTGGCTGCACCGCAACTCTCGCACCTGCTGGCCAACAGCCGCCGCAACTTCAAGATCGTCGAGAAGATCGGCGAATCCGGAAGCTGCAACGTCGATACCGCGTGTCGCGTCGGCGAACTGGGCGCCGGCTTCGTCCATGCGAAGAATGCGGTTGCGCACATGGTGTACAACCTGTTCAACACCAATGGCTCGCTGTACGGAACCTACATCTGCACCGGCACCCTGCTCAACGACACCGTGCCCACCACGCAGGTACCGTATTTCTACACCGCGGACCACTGCTTCGCGGGTGGGAGCGGCGGCGTGCCTGCACAGAACCGGCAGAACGTCGCCAACACGCTGACCACGCACTGGAATTACGAGGCCACGAGCTGCGGCAGTGGCGTCTCGACGACGCGCACGCAGGTCACCGGTGGCGCGGACGTGCTGTTCAACGATGCGAACAGCGACGCGATGCTGTTGCGGCTGCGCAATGCGGCACCGACGGACGCGACCTTCTCGGGCTGGGATTCCGCGCCCCTGGGCAGCGGGCAGGCCGTGTTCGCGATCCACCATCCTTCCGGCGACGCAAAGAAAGTGTCGTCCGGGCAGAAGACCGGGCAGGACGCCGTGAGTCATCGCGTCGGCTGGATTAGCGGCACGACGGAAGGCGGCAGCAGCGGCTCTGGCCTGTTCACGTCCGGACCGGGTGGATTCCTGCTGCGTGGCGGCCTGTATGGTGGCAATGCCAGCTGCGCGAACACTGGATCGGTATCGAACGCCAACAACTTCGACTGGTATTCGCGCCTGGACGTGGTGTTTCCCCAGATCCGCCAGCACCTCGCACCCCAACCGATGCGCAGCAATGGCGCGCAACCACTCGTGCCGTGATCGCAAATGCCGGGCCTAGAGGTGTTCGGCAGGCTCCAGCACCGCTGGTGATGGCGGGCATGGCGGCTGCCGTCCGCGACGCGTCTCGCGCTGCCAGAACAGCCAGCCCACCAGGGTAAACAGCGCCGCCGTCGCGGCCAGCCACCAGCCCGTGTGGCTGACCAGCGGCGACAGCGCCCCGGCCACCACCGCATTGAGCACCAGGCCGGTGAAGGCCTGCAGCGACGAGGCGGAACCGCGCTGGCGCGGGTACATGTCCAGGATCGACAGGGTGATGATCGGGAACACCAGCGCGATGCCGAAGGCATTGAGCGTCATCGGCAGGATCGCCCACGGCACGGTCGGTTCGGCGACCAGCAGGTGGTAGGCGATGTTGGCCACGCCGGCAACGCCGCAACAGGCGAAGCCGATGTTCACCAGCCGCCGCCCTTCGATGCGCCCCGCCGCACGCCCGGACACGAACGCGCCGAGCATCATGCCGCTGATCATCGGTACGAAGAACCAGCCGAACTGGCGCTCGTTGAGCCGCAGCAGCTCCATCACGAACACCGGCGCCGAGGCGATGAACAGGAACAGCGCCGAAAAGTTGAACGCGCCCGCCGCAGCCAGCCGCTGGAAGCGCGGGTTGAGGAAGATCGCCACGTAGTCGCGCAGCAGCTTCTTCGGGGCCAGCGACAGGCGCGCCTCGCGCGGATGCGTCTCCGGCAGCCAACGCCAGCTAGCGGCCATCAGCAGCGCGGAAAACGCCACCAGGAACCAGAAGATCAGCGGCCACTGCCCCCAGCCCAGGATCCAGCCGCCGATGATCGGCGCGATGGCCGGCGCCACGCCGAAGATCATCGTCACCTGGCTCATCAGCCGCTGCGCATCGTCGCCGTGCAGCACGTCGCGGATCACCGCACGCCCCACGATCAGGCCCACGCCAGCGGACAGTCCCTGCATCGCGCGGAACACCAGCAGCGTCGGCAAGTCGCGCGCAAGCGCACAGCCCACCGAGGCCAGGGTGAACACCGCCAGCCCGCCCAGGATCACCCGCCTGCGCCCGATGGCATCCGACAGCGGCCCGTGCACGATGCTCATCAGCGCATACGCGATCAGGTACACGCTGATCGTCTGCTGCATCGCCACCTTGTCGGCCGACAGGTCCGCGCCCATCACCGGGAAGGCCGGGAAGATGGTGTCGATCGAGAACGGACCGAACATCGCCAGCCCCGCCAGCAGCAGGGCGAGCCGGCGCATCGGCAGCGGCGACGGTTTCGAGGTCAAGGCGTGGCTTCGCCGTCGTTGGAGCCATCCGCATCAGCGGGCGGCGAAGCCTCGGGCAACAGGCTGCCCACGCCCTCGATCGGGACCACCAGCGCACGTTGCTCGGTCCGGTTCCACAGGAACACGAACGCGCTACTGGTACCCAGCGTGCTCCACTGCCCCGGCAACGCGAGATCACTTCGGGCCAGTTCCACCGCCACCCGGTTCACCTCGCCACGCTGGATCGCCGTCGCACGATCATTGCTGTGGGTGAACAGCACCGAGGCCATCACCATGACCGCCACCAGCGTCACCATGGTTTCCGGGTGCAGGCCGAAGTACGCCCACCAGTCGCTGCGCTTGGGCACCAGCAACCGCCCCCACCAGCGTGCCTGCAGCCGTTCGGCCCGCTCGGGGTTGCGCTGGCGCCAACGCTCCGGCCACAGGATCAGCACCGAGGCCCCCAGCGTGAACGCCAACAGGAACAAATACACCGGGCGGCGCAGCCCGGTCACGAAGTAATCGCTGGCCTGCATGTACTCCAGGATCGGCAGGTCGAAGCGGCGGTAGAACCAGTAGCTGTCCCAGAGGCCGACGATGGACACGAACAGGTAACTGCAGGTCACCAGCAGCATGGGCTCGCGATGGAACACCCGCCACAGCCGGGCGATCGCTGACTCATCCTGCGGGCCGTGGGCGGCTGGGGGGGGTGGATCGGTCATTGATGGGGCCTTGCCGGATCGGCATTCAGGTTAACAAGTTCCAAGACGGCAGCGGCGCCCAGGCGTGACCCAGGACGGGCGGAGCCGTCGCACCCGCCGCCGCCGCGCCAGCCCGTTATAATCGCCCACGCAACTGGTGGGAGAAGCGCGCGGGCCGGGATGCCTGCCGCTGCCGAAGGCGCAAACGCCCGTAATCGCTCAGGCCCGATACCACCATCGCACCAACACTCTGGAGAGACCGACCGGCATTGCCGGAACCGGCGCCGAAGGGGCACGAAGCAAGCGGATCCTCGTCCCGCGCGCTTCCAAACTCTCAGGCAAAAGGACAGAGGGGCACGACCGGACGCCCGCACGCCTCCGTTCGTCGTTTCCGCGCAGGCGGGAACCCATCGACGTTGCACATCTGCAAGGCCACGTCCATGGATCCCCGTGTTCGCTGGGATGACGATCGAAAGCGGGGTTCCGCGCCGCCACCGCCCCTGACGGAACCCCGCCATGTCCAAGCCTTCCCTGCGCGACCTCGAACACCACTCCGCGTTCATCGAACGCCACATCGGCCCCAACGATGCCGAAGTCGCGCACATGCTGCGCGTGGTCGGCCACGACTCGCTCGACGCGATGACCGACGCCATCGTGCCCGCCAGCCTCAAGGCCACCGGCGGCCTGGCGCTGGACGACGCCATGACCGAGGTCGAGGCGCTGGCGAAGATCCGCGCCATCGCCAGCGGCAACGACGTCTACCGCAGCTTCATCGGCCAGGGCTACTACGGCACGCACACGCCGAACGTCATCCTGCGCAACATCCTCGAGAACCCCGCGTGGTACACGGCTTACACGCCGTACCAGGCGGAAATCTCGCAGGGGCGCATGGAGGCGCTGATCAACTTCCAGCAGATGTGCGCCGACCTGACCGGCATGGACATCGCCAACGCCTCGCTGCTGGACGAAGCCACCGCCGCCGCCGAGGCCATGACCTTGGCCAAGCGCATGGGCAAGTCGAAATCAAACACGTTCTTCGTCGCGGACGACGTGCATCCGCAAACGCTGGAAGTGGTGCGCACGCGCGCCGATGGCCTGGGCATCGACATCATCGTCGGGCCGGCGGCCGATGCCGCATCCCCCGACAGCTTCGGCGTGCTGCTGCAGTACCCCAACACCTTCGGCCATGCCGCCGACCACGCCGCACTGGCCGAGGCGGTGCATGCGCGCGCCGGCATCGTCGCCGTCGCCACCGACCTGCTCGCGCTGACATTGCTGAAGGCGCCCGGCGAATGGGGCGCGGACATCGTGGTCGGCAACAGCCAGCGCTTCGGCGTGCCGTTCGGCTTCGGCGGCCCGCACGCCGCGTTCATGGCCTGCCGCGACGCCTACAAGCGCTCGATGCCCGGCCGCCTGATCGGCGTGTCGGTGGATGCCGAGGGCAAGCCCGCCTACCGCCTCACCCTGCAGACGCGCGAGCAGCACATCCGCCGCGAGAAGGCGACCAGCAACATCTGCACCGCGCAGGTGCTGCTGGCGGTGATGGCCTCGATGTATGCGGTGTACCACGGCCCGGAAGGGCTGACCCGCATCGCGCGCCGCGTGCACAGGCAGGCATCGATCCTTGCTGCCGCGCTGCGCAAGGCCGGCGTGTCGGTGGGCGATGCGTTCTTCGACACCCTGCACGTGACCGGCGTGGATGCCGAGCAGATCCACCTCTACGCCAGCCACCAGCGCATCAACCTGCGCAAGATCGACGCCGGCAGCGTAGGCATCAGCCTGGACGAGACCGTCACCCGCGCCGACCTGTCCGCGCTGGCGAAGATCTTCGGCGTGGACCTCACCGACAGCGCCATCGACGCGCTGGATGCCGAGGTCGACGATGCCCTGCCCGCGTCGCTCGCGCGGTCGTCGTCGTTCCTCGACCATCCGGTGTTCAACACCCACCACAGCGAGCACGAACTGCTGCGCTACATGCGCGCCCTGGCCGACAAGGACCTGGCGATGGATCGCACCATGATCCCGCTGGGCTCGTGCACCATGAAGCTCAACGCCACCGCCGAGATGATCCCGGTGACCTGGCCGGAGTTCGCGAACATCCACCCGCTGGCGCCGCCGTCGCAGACCCGCGGCTACCGGCAGCTGATCGATTCGCTGGAAGCGATGCTGGTCGAGATCACCGGCTACGACGCCGTGAGCTTCCAGCCGAACTCCGGCGCGCAGGGCGAGTTCGCCGGCTTGCTGGCGATCCGCGCCTGGCACCGGTCGCGTGGCGAAGGCCATCGCAACGTCTGCCTGATCCCCGAGTCGGCGCACGGCACCAACCCCGCCAGCGCGCAGATGTGCGGCATGAAGGTGGTGGTGACCAGGTGCGACGCCAACGGCAACGTCGACGTGGGCGACCTGCGCGCGCAGGCCGAGAAACACTCGGCCAACCTCGCCGCGCTGATGGTCACCTACCCGTCCACGCACGGCGTGTTCGAGGAGGACATCGTCGAGATCTGCGAGATCGTCCACCAGCACGGCGGCCAGGTGTATACCGACGGCGCCAACCTCAACGCGCTGGTCGGCCTGGCCAAGCCCGGCCAGTGGGGTTCGGACGTGTCGCACCTCAACCTGCACAAGACGTTCTGCATCCCGCACGGCGGCGGGGGACCCGGCGTGGGCCCGTGCGCGGTGAAGGCGCACCTGACGCCGTTCCTGCCCCGCGGCCATCACAGCGCCGACGGCACGGTCGGCATGGTCTCGGCCGCCACCCACGGCAGCGCGAGCATCCTGCCGATCAGCTGGATGTACATCGCCATGATGGGCAAGACCGGCCTGAGAAAGGCGACCCAGGTCGCCCTGCTCAACGCCAACTACATCTCGAAGCGGCTGGCGCCGCATTACAGGACGCTCTACACCGGCCGCAACAAGCTGGTGGCGCACGAATGCATCCTCGACCTGCGCCCGCTGGAGAAGGCCACCGGCGTCACCGCCGAGGACGTCGCCAAGCGCCTGATCGACTTCGGCTTCCATGCGCCGACGCTCAGTTTCCCGGTCGCGGGCACGCTGATGGTCGAACCTACCGAAAGCGAGTCCCAGCACGAGCTGGACCGCTTCATCGACGCGATGATCCAGATCCGCGAAGAGATCCACGCGATCGAGGACGGCCGCCTGGATCGCGACGACAACCCGCTCAAGCACGCGCCGCACACGGCCACCGCAGCCGCTGCAAGCGAATGGACCCACGCGTATCCGCGGGAGCTGGCGGTGTTCCCGCTGCCGGTGCTGAAGCAGCAGAAGTACTGGCCGCCGGTGGCGCGCGTGGACAACGTGCACGGCGACAAGAACGTGTTCTGCGCGTGCATCCCGGTGGATGCCTTCAAGGAAGCGGAAGACGCCGACGCCTGAGCCGACGCCGCAAGTCGTTGATCGTGGCTGCCGCAGATGGCGCCATCCCGCAAGGGGTGGCGCCATCGTCGCGAGGGGTGGACACAAATGCGTCATCTGCGCTGCAGCGCAGTCGCCGCGCCACTTCGCGCGCCTTGTCCGAGCGCTGCTCCACAAGCTTGTCCACAGCATCGGTGGATATCTCGGGCTCGGTGGCCGAGGCCAGTGGCCGTCACGGGCCTTGCACCCCGACTGCGCCTTTGCTCAGGCAGCCGCGCGCAGCGCCTGCAGCAGGTCGTCCAGTGGCGCAGGTCGCCCGAGGTGATAGCCCTGCGCCTGTTCGCAACCGTTGCGACGCAACCACTCCAGCTCTTCCTCGCGCTCCACCCCTTCGGCGATGGTGCCCAGGCCCAGCCCGCGGGCGAGTGCGATCAGCGCACGGCAGATCGACGCATTGCGTTCGTCGGCGTGCACGTTCTGCACGAAGCTGCGGTCGATCTTGAGGCAATCCAGCGGCAGGTTGCGCAGGTAGGCCATGCTGGAGAAACCGGTTCCGAAATCGTCGATGGAGATGCGAACGCCTGCCGACCGCAGTTCGAGCATGCGGGCCCGCGCGACCTGCGGGCGACGCACCACCACGCTTTCCGTCAGTTCGACGTGCAGCGCGCCGACAGGCAGTCCATGTTCGGCCTGGACCGAGCGGATGGCGTCGGGCAGGCCGTCGCCCAGCAATTGCACGGCAGAGATGTTGATCGCAACCGCCACGTCGCCATGGCCATGTGCCGCGAGACGCCGGTAGCCAAGCGCCGCCTCCGCCAGCACCCAGCGTCCGATCGGCACGATCAGTCCCGAGGCCTCGGCCAGCGGAATGAAAGTGGCCGGCGGGACATGGCCGCCGCCGGGGCGCCGCCAGCGCAACAATGCTTCGACTGAAACCAGCCGATTGTCCTCCAGGCGGCGGATCGGCTGGTAATGCAGTTCGAATTCCCGGTTGTCGATCGCGTCGCGCAGGCTGCGCGCCAGCGCCAAGCGCTCGGCAGCCTCCTCGGCCATGGCGTGGTCATAGGGCAAGGCCTGGGTCTGCTCTTGCCACGCCTTCAGTGCCGCCAGTGCTGCATGCCCGATCACTTGCTCGGCGCCTTCCCCGGGCTCCGGCCCCTCGGCGATGCCGATCGAGGCTTCCACCGGATGCGCCCCTCCCTCGGTGTGCACCGGCATGGCAATCGCCTCTTCCAGCGCAGCCAGCATTTCGTGACGGCGCGACGCATCCAGCGCCACCACCACGAACGATTCGCTGGGCCAGTAACCGGCCAGGCCGAAGGTCTCGCCCACCAGCGAGATGCGCTCGGCCATCTCGCGGAGCAGCAGTTCGCTGGTGCTGCGCCCCAGCGTGGGCGCCACTAGCTCCAGCTCCCGAAGTCGCACGTATGCGACGGCATAGCGTGCGCCCAACGCGTCGGCGGCACGGCGATCCAGGCGATCGGTCAACGCCTCTACGGTCTCCAGCCCCGTGGTGCTGTCGTGCGTTGCACGCCACGCGAGGTCGCGCTCGTACGTCATGCGGTCGCTGATGTCTTCCGCCAACACCAGTCGCGCCGGCCGTCCACCGAATTCGATGCTGCTGCTGAAGATGCGCACGTCAAGGCGGCTGCCGTCCTTGCGGACATGGGTCCAGACCCCGTCCACGTCCTGGTCCCCAGTGCGTTGCCGCATGGCCCCCATTAACGCGGGGCGATCCTCCGGTGGACGGATGTCGAGGATGGTCTTCTCCAGGAACTCGCGGACGCTGTACCCATACGCGGCAACGGCTGCCTGGTTGACCGCAATGAAGCGCAACGTAGCGACATCGAATACCCAGAACGGAAGCGGGTTGCGCTCGAACAGCGCGCGGAATTGCGCTTCCGCGCGCTCGATCCGCGCTTGCGCCAACCGGCGCGAAGTGATGTCGACCACGGTGCCCGCCAGCCGACCAGGCGCACGACCACTGCCGGCCACGCCGCCGCGCGCGCTGATCCAGCGCTCGCTGCCATCGTCGAGCAGCACACGGTATTCGGTCAGGTAGGGCGTGCCGCTGCCGCGCGATTCCGCAAAGGCCTGTTCCACGCGGGCACGGTCCTCAGGATGCATGCGTTCGAAGAACCTGTCCGCCGGCAGCACGGCTGCCTCGGGCGCCAGTCCGAAGATCGCGGCGGTGTGTGCCGAGACGCGGATCATCATGTCGTCCGACTCCAACCGCCACACGCCCGTCGATGCCGCCTGCTGCGCCTGGTCCAGCCAATCCGCCTGCGCCTCCAGCTCGTCGAGCAACGCGTCGCGGGCACGTTCGCCCGTGGCCAGGCGATACACCAGGTACCCCAGGCCCATCCAGTACAGGGCCACGATGGCCGATGCCAGCGCCACCAGCCACATCCAGGGCGTCAACGCCTCATCCAGCCCGATCCCCGCGGCCACCAGCACGCCATACCCGTTGGTGCCGCTGAAGCCTGCGGTACGTTCGACCCCATCCAGCTGGCTGACCATGCGCAACGATGCCGTCCCGGTGGCGTCGCGCACCTGGTCCGGCAACTGGATGCGACGTCCCGCGAAATCGACATTGCCGCCGTTCTGGACCCGCGCCAGCACCGTGCCGAGCTGGTCGAGCATGGTCACGCTGCCGTCTCGCCCGATGTCGAGGTCGCGGATCATGCGCTCGAATTCACTTGCATGCAGGCGCGACAGCAGCCACTGGTCCTGGCCGAACGGGAAGGCAAGCCGCAACCACCAGCCGCCATCGCCGTCGGCCTGCAACGGCCCCACCAGCAGCCGACCGGCGCTGCGCATGGGCGTCGCCCACCCCGGCAGGTCCGGATCGCCTTCGCCAGAGGTCATGGCCTGGCCACGGGCATCCACCAGTACGATGGAATGCAATTCGGCATGGCGGGACACCACGCCCTCCACGCCATCGACCAGCAGCGCCTGCGCCTGTTCCGGTGCGGTGGTCGCGAACACCTCGGCATCGGCAGAGATGCCCGCCATCGCGCGTTCGAGGTTGCGCAGGCCGAAATAAAGCAAACGGTCCACGCCGGTCGCCAACGCCAGGCTTTGCCGGTGCGCGGCATCGATCCGCGCCTTGCGATCCTGCAGCAGCAGGACCGCCAGTCCCACCATCAAGACCACGCCCAGCACCACGCCCACGGTTCGCACCATGGCCGCGGAACCCGCGCTCCGGAGCGGCATTTCGTTCTGCAACGGCATCTTCCCCAAGGCCGGGCCTAACCTTGCCAAGCATCCGCAGCAGGCGCAACCCGATCCCCATTCATTTTGTCGATGATGTTCCCCCTGCTCATGCCCTGTCGAACGAGAACAGCGACGCCAGCGCATGGCGCCGTCGCTCGATCAATGCGCGCAACAGCGGCGCCCCCGCCATCGAATAGGTGATGCCATTGCCGCCGTAGGCCATCGCGAACAGCGCGCGCGGGCCATGCTGCGGATGCGCGCCGAAATACGGCAGCCCGTCCTTCGTTTCGGCAAAGGTGCCCGCCCACGAGAATGCCGGTTGCAGCGGCAGGTGCGGGAACATGTGCTGCACCCGCTTGAGCAGCTTGCGCGCCTTCTTCTCCACGCGCGCGTCGCGCTTGGCCGGCACGTCGACCGCATCGTCCTCCCCCCCCACCAGCAGCCGGTCGTCCTCGGTCGGCCGCAGGTAGAGGTAAGGTCGCGCCGACTCCCACACCATCGTGCTGCGCAGTTTGCCCAGCATGTCGGCATCGATTGGATCGGTGATGAAGGCGTAGCTGCTGCGGTTGGCGGCAACGCGCTTGTCCAGCCACTTCTGGTTGGCGTAGCCCGCGGCGAACACCACGTGTCCCGCGCGGATGGCATGGCCATCGCCGGTGCGTGCCAGCACGCTGCGCGACATGACCTGGAGGTCGTCGATGCGGGTGCGGTCGTGGATCGCCGCGCCCTGCCTTTCCAGCCGGGCGAGCAGGCGATACGCCATGCGGTACGGGTCGATGCTGGCGCCCAGGCGGCTGAGGATCGCCGCGGGCGCATCCACCCCGTACGTCTCGACCAGCGGTTCGCGATCGAACCACACCACGTCGAAGCCATGCCTGGCGCGCAGTTCGAATTCGTCCCACAGGTCGCCGCGATGCCGTCGCTTGCTGGCGAAATAGAGGCTGTGGCAAGGACGGATGCCCGCGTCACGCAGCCCGCGCAGGCTGCGTGCCAGGTCTTCCAGCGCGGGGATGGCGTCGGCACAGGCCCGGTAGGCCTGTACGGCGGCATCCTCGCCGTACTCCCTGGCCAGGTCGACCATGTGCGTGTCGATCTCGTACTGCAGCAGGCCGGTGCTGGCTGCGGAACTGCCCCAGCCGACATCGCGCTGCTCCACCACCATCACGTCGTGCCCGTGGCGCGCAAGCTCGTCGGCGACCAGCGCACCGGTGATGCCCCCGCCCACCACCAGTACGTCGCAGCGGGCGTCCTGCTGCAGCGGCGGGAACGCCTGCATCAGGCCGTTCCTGACCGCCCAGTAGGGATAGCCGCTTTTCAGATCCATCTTTCCAGGTCCATGGTGTCCTTCGCCTCTCGCGCTTCAGCCCCTGGGAACCGGACGGCGGCCCGGCGGCAACGGCTCGCCGTCGTCGCCGTAGGCCGGGGGCGAATAGAGGTTCAGGGTCTTCAACGGCGTGCGCCCGGTGTTGCGGATCTCGTGCCGTTCGCCGCGCTCGATCACCAGCAGGCTGCCGGCGCGGAGCCGCCGCCGTGCGCCGTCGACGATCGCCAGCCCGGTGCCGGACACCACGTACAGCCACTGGTCGGCACCGCGGTGGGCATTGTCCGGGCCGCCTTCGCTTGCGCCCGGCGCCAGCACCATCTGCGCCGCCTGCACCTTGCGCACGGCGAACAGCGGCAGGAAACCCTTGCCGAACCTGAGATGCCTGGACTGCATGCGGGTCTCCCGTCGTGCCTGCGCTGCACCTTGTCCCAGCGCTCGTCAACACGCCGCGAAGCCGGGCCCGCTTCCCGGCAGGCCGCACGCAGACACCGCATTCACGATGCCGGCCGCAGGATCCGGTCCGACCCCGCCCCGCCGTCATGCCATGGCCGACAACCTCTACGATGCCCTGCGCGAAAGCCACGAGCGGCAGCGTTCGCTGTGTCGCAAGCTGCTGCGCTCGCCGCCGCGCAGCGCACGTCGCATCGAGCTGTTCACCGAACTGCGCATCGAGCTGGCCGCGCACGCTGCCGCCGAGGAACGCTACCTCTACGCGCCGATCCTGCTGCACGATGCCGGCCTGGACTCGTCCCGCCACGCCCTGCACGAACACCACCAGATCGACGAGATCATCGAAGACATGCAGGTCGTGGGGAAAGCCGGCGCCGGCTGGATGGCGAAGGCACGGAAGTTGTCGGAAAAGGTGCACCACCACCTGCGCGAGGAGGAGAAGAAATTCTTCCAGGTGTCCGGCAAGCTGCTCAGCGACCGCCAGAAGTCGGTGCTGGCCGGACAGTACCGGCGGGACTACGCGCGCATGCTGGAAACGCTCCGCGGACAGTAGCTGCCCGCGCCTTCACGGCATCGCAACGCGCGCTGGATGACAGTCGGCGACCGTGCCGGTATCGGCCGCATCCGCTTCACCAAGGGGAATCGAGACATTGGATGGTCCCACGCCGCCGCGCAGCCATGCCGACGACAGCGCGCAACTGCGACTGTACGAAACCATCCTGCAGGCCATCCCGGACCTGGTCTACGTCTTCGACCGCCAACACCGCTTCATCTACGCCAACCAGGCCTTGCTGAGCATGTGGGGCATGGAATGGGCCGATGCCGTGGGCAAGACCTGCCTCGAGCTCGGTTACGAGCCTTGGCACGCCGCCATGCACGACGAGGAGATCGAACGCGTGGTCGCCACCCGCGCGCCGATCCGCGGAGAGGTGCCATTCCCGCACACCACGCTGGGCACGCGCATCTACGACTACATCTTCATCCCGGTGATGTCACCGGATGGCGAGGTGGAAGCCATCGCCGGCACCACCCGCGACGTCACCGAGCGCAAGCAGCAGGAAGAAGCGCTGCGCCGCAGCGAGAACCGGCTGAGTGCGATGGTCAACGCCAGTTCGGACCTGATCTACCGCATCTCCCCCGACTGGAAGGAGGTGGCGGTAGTGGGTGGCCGCGCGGCCGACAGGCTGCCCAAGGCCCCGACCGGCAGCGTGCGGCGGGGCTGGACCACCGAACGCATCCATCCGGACGATCGCGCGCGCGTGGCCGAGGCCATCCGCCGCGCGCAGGAGCAGCTGGCCCCCTACGAGGCCGAGCATCGCGTCGAGATCGAGGCCGGCCAATGGTCCTGGATCAATTCCCACGCCGTGCCCATCCGCGGTGCGGATGGCAGCGTCAGCGAATGGTTCGGCGCGGCCACCGACATCACCCAGCGCGTGCGCCAGGAAGAACACCTGCGCCTTCTGGTCAACGAGTTGAACCATCGCGTCAAGAACACGCTGGCCATCGTGCAGTCGATGGTGTCGCAGACCCTGCGCAATTGCGGCGGCAACGCACGGGCGTCGGAGATGATCGAGTCGCGACTGCAGGCCCTCGCGGCCACCCACGACGTGCTGACCCGGAAGAAATGGCAGGGTGCGACCGTCGATGAAATCGTACGTACCGCGATCGCGCACTGCCTGGACGTGGCGGCCAACCGCTTCGAAGTGCAAGGCAGCGATGGCTGCCTGGAGCCACGGCGCGCTGTGGCGCTGTCGATGGCCCTGCACGAGCTGTGCACCAATGCGATGAAGTACGGTGCACTCTCGACCCCTGCCGGGCACGTCGAGATCCACTGGTCGCGGCGGGGCGACGATGGCAACGCGCTGGTCCTGGACTGGCGCGAACGCGACGGCCCCACCGTCGAGGCCCCCGCCAGCTGCGGATTCGGTTCGCGCCTGCTCGAAAAGGGCCTGCCGCACGACCTTGGTGGCCGGGTCACACTGGCGTTCGACCCTGAAGGCGTGCACTGCCACATCGAAACATCACTCATCCGGGAACAGGACTGAGGACCGCCATGGCAAGACGCGTACTGATCGTCGAGGACGAATCGCTCCTGGTGATGGTGCTTGAAGACCTGCTACCGGAGCTCGGCTACGACGTCGTCGCCACGGCAAACTCCGTCGCAACCTCGCTGGATGCGCTGGACGCACACGCGGTCGATCTCGCCATCCTCGACATCAATCTCGCCGGCGAAGCGTCCTTCCCCATCGCCGACGCACTGGCCGCGCGCGGCACGCCGTTCCTGTTCGCCACCGGCTACGGCAGCAGCGTTGTCCCAGCCCGCCATGACAAGGCGCCGCTGGTGCAGAAACCTTACGGTCGTCGTGAACTGGAAAAGGCCCTGCGCACGCTATCGGAACGCGAAGACGTCCCGCAATCGGATTGAGCCGCGGCAGCGTGCGGCCGCGTCGTCCAGCGCATGGATCCATGGCACGGGCACGCGTCGCAACGCACGTCATCCCCGCGCAGGACCTTGGACGTCGAGGCCGGCATCCGGGCACAGCGTCCAGGGCGACGCAACGCAGGCAGGTGCCTGGTCCGCATGGCGGCGCCGCGGGCTGCAGCACCGGCGACGACGATCCGGCAACCGCTACCTGTCCGGCTTCAACGCCTCGCGCAACGGTACCAGGTCGCCATCGCCGCGCGGTCGCACCACGCGCGCCCGCTCCTCGCCAGACTCCAGCAGCACCAGCGTCGGCCACAGCTTCACGCCGAAAGATCGGCCCAGTGGCCGCCCGCCGCCATCCTCGACCTTGATGTGCGCCACCTCGTCATGGTTGGCAAGCAATACTTGCAGCGCAGGTTGCGCGGCGATGCAGTGCGGGCACCAGGGCGCGCCGAACTCCACCAGTACGCGCCCCGGCATGTCGTCCACGTCGCTGCGCGTCGGCTCGCGCACGGCATAGTCGCGTTCGTAACCCATCAGTCCGCCTGAAGCGCCCGCTCGATCGCTTCCAGCGGTGCATTGGTGAGCGTCTTGCCCACTTCCGCCAGCATGCGCTGCTGGGTCTCCTTGTGCAGCAGCGGGCGCATGCGGCCCAGGGTAACCGGGTCTGCCACCAGCACCAGATGCTCGAAGCGATGCTTCAGCGCAGCGTCGTTCAAGCCCAGCGCCAGCTGCTTGGCGAACGTGGCCTCGTCGATCTGCTCGCCGCGCGACTCACCGGGCATGCGTCCGGCCGGGCCGTCGTCGTTCATGTTCATCAGTTCCAGCACATCGAACTGGTGCAGCGACAGCGCGCCGTCCTCGCCCTTGTTGGTGAATACACGCGCGCCACCGCCATCGGCCACGACCACCAGCGCATCCTTCGGAATCCGACCCATGCAACCCTCCTGATTTGTCCTTCGAACTTGATACCTACTGTTTCGCACCGGCGATCAAGGGGGCGTGAGATGCCGCGCACAGGCGTCGCCGGCTGGCGCGATGTGACACAGGTCCGCACCACGCCCCCGTCACGACATCGCGTGCACCCTTCGGGCTTCCCCGCCTCGAGAACCTGCCATGGCCCGCAAGACGCCAGCCACGAAATCGCCTCAACCCAATACGTCAAAGGCGGGCAGCAAGGGAAAACGCGGTGAATCAACTGCGTCGAGCAGCGTGGGCAAAAGTGGCGAGACCCGCGGCAACGGCGACGAGTTGCACCAGCATGCCGGTGGCAAGCACCCGGTACTGACCACCAACCAGGGCATCCCGGTCGCCGACAACCAGAATTCGCTGAAGGCCGCGCCACGCGGGCCCACGCTGCTGGAGGATTTCATCCTCCGCGAGAAGATCACCCACTTCGACCACGAGCGCATCCCCGAGCGCATCGTCCATGCGCGCGGCACCGCGGCGCACGGCACGTTCAAGCTCAGCAAGTCGCTGTCGAAGTACACCACGGCGAAGATCCTTACCGAAACCGGCACCGAGACGCCGGTGTTCTGCCGATTTTCCACCGTCGCAGGCGGCGCAGGCTCGGTGGACACGCCGCGCGACGTGCGCGGGTTCGCAGTGAAGTTCTACACGCAGGAAGGCAACTGGGACCTGGTGGGCAACAACATCCCGGTGTTCTTCATCCAGGACGCGATGAAGTTCCCCGATCTGGTGCACTCGGTGAAGATGGAACCCGACCGCGGCTATCCGCAGGCCGGCAGCGCGCACGACACCTTCTGGGATTTCGTGTCGCTGATGCCCGAAGCCATGCACATGATCATGTGGGCGATGAGCGACCGCACCCTCCCGCGATCCCTGCGCACGATGGAAGGCTTCGGCGTGCACTCGTTCCGCCTGCTGGATGCGAAGGGCAAGAGCACCTTCGTCAAGTTCCACTGGCGGCCGGTGCTGGGCATCCAGTCCACGGTGTGGGACGAAGCACTGAAGCTGCAGGCCGCCGACAACGACTTCCACCGCCGTGACCTGTTCGAAGCCATCGAAGCGGGCAACTTCCCCGCCTGGGACCTCGCCGTGCAGCTGTTCACCGAGGAAGAAGCCGACGCCTTCCCCTTCGACCACCTCGACCCGACCAAGCTGGTCCCCGAGGAACTGGTGCCGCTGCAGGTCATCGGCCGCATGACGCTGGACCGCTGGCCGGACAACTTCTTCGCCGAGACCGAACAGGTGGCCTACTGTCCGGCCAACATCGTCCCCGGCATCGACTTCAGCAACGATCCGCTGCTGCAGGGACGGCTGTTCTCGTACCTCGATACGCAGCTCTCGAGGCTGGGTGGGCCCAACTTCCACCAGATTCCCGTCAACGCGCCCAAGTGCCCGTTCGCCAACCTGCAGCGCGACGGCCACATGCAGATGCACGCGCAGAAGGGCCGCGTGAACTACGAACCCAGCAGCCTGCAGGGCGACAGCCCGCGCGCCACGCCACCGGGCTATCGCCACCACGCCACCGTGGACGATGGCGCCAAGGGCCGCGTGCGCCCCGAAAGCTTCGCCGACCACTACAGCCAGGCGCGGCTGTTCTTCCGCAGCCAGGGCAAGCCCGAGCAGGCGCACATGGCCAGCGCGCTGGTGTTCGAGCTATCGAAGGTGGGCACGGCGCACGTGCGCGAAGCGATCGTCGGCCACCTGCGCCACGTGGACGAATCGCTGGCGCAGCGCGTCGCCGACGGACTGGGGCTCGATGCGCTGCCGCCGGCACCGCCTGCGCAGGTCGAGGCACGCGACATGAAGCCCTCGCCCGCGCTGCGCATCATCGACCGCATGAAGGACACCCTGGAAGGCCGCGCGATCGGCATCCTGGTCGACGACGGCTCCGACGCCGCCACCGTGAAGGCGATCCGCAAGGCCGCCGAAAGCGCCGGCGCGATGGTGAAGATCGTCGCGCCGAAACTCGGCGGCGCCAGGCTCTCGGACGGCAAGCGCCTGGCTGCCGATGGCCAGCTGGCGGGCACGCCGTCCGTGGTGTTCGATGCCGTGGCCGTGGTGCTGGGCGACGAGGCCGGCAAGAAGCTGGCGAAGGATTCGGCCGCCGTCGATTTCGTCGCCTTCGCCTGGGCACACCTGAAGGCCATCGCCCACGATGCGGGCGCCGCGCCGCTGCTGAAGGCCGGCAACGTGGGCAAGGACGCCGGCATCGTCGAGGCCGGCGATGCCAAGGCGTTCATCGCCGCCGCAAAGACACGGCAGTGGGCGCGCGAACCGAAGCTGCGGATGCTGGCCTGATCGTCCAACCGCCGGGCCTGTCGGGCGTGGCCAAGGCATCGACGATGCCTGCCACGCCCGCGGCCCGGTGGAGTCGTCCGGCACCCTCGCCCGACGCCACCACCACCCGCATCACGCGCGCGCCGGCAACACCCGCGGGTTGCGCAGCACCAGCGCCGACACCAGCGATACCAAGACGCCCACCGGGAAGATCTCGACGAAGGTCATTGGCATGCGCAGCAACGGGTTGCGGTACATCGCCTCGAACTCGCGCGCCTTCGCCACCGCTGCCGCCAGTGCATCGCCGGCCAGGCCCTTGGCCTCGGCCCGCTCGACCATGTGCTGGGCGAACATCGCCGCGAAGTCGCCGCCCACCAGTACCAACGACAGCTCCCACGCCAGCACATAGACCACGCTGGCCACGCCGCTGATCGCCAGCCCCAGCCCGAACGCCGGCCAGAACCGGATCACCCCGCCCCCGGCGGTGTCGCGGTGACGCTTGATGCCCACGAACACCATCGACAGCGCGATGAGCATCGACGCGAACCCCGCCGCCATGCCCCAGTCCGGCGGCGGCTGCCCGCCATAGGCCAGGCTGACCGACACCAGCGCCAGACCGACGATCACGCCGGCGATCAAACCGTACTTCAGGACGATGCGGAACATGCGGGACCTCCAGGGTCATTCAACGGAACCGGCATTTCGCCCCGGCCGCACGCCCGCGGCAATCGCCCGGAAGGGTGATTTCGACGGTTTCACCCCTCTGGCGTCGAAGCTCTACTCATAGCCTCGCTTCTCTGATCCCGCTTCTACCCGTCATCCCCGCGCAGGCGGCGGTGAGGCTGGGTTGCTCGCGAGCCATTGGCTCGCACCCCGCCGAACGCCCGAGCGCGCTGTGCGTGAGGGCCCGAGGTCGAAGATCCATGGACGTTGCCCTTGCCCGTCATCCCCGCGAAGGCGGGGACCCATGGACGTTGCCCTCCCCTCACTCCATCGACCCTAACCTACGGCACCAACCCCAGCTCCCGCGCCCGTCGCAACGCATCCGTCCGCCGCCGTGCCCCCAGCTTCCCGAACAGATGCGCCACATGCGTCTTCACCGTATTCGGCGACACATGCAACCGCGCCGCGATCTCCTTGTTGGAATGACCGGCCGCGATCTCCTGCAGCACCGCCAGCTCCCGCGCACTGATCCCCAACGCCGCCTGCGCCTCGGGATTGCCGTTGAACGGCAACCGCGACGACCGCCGCGCCAGCAATCGCACACCCAGCCAGATCCCCAGCCCCAAAAATCCCGCCGCCAACAGTCCATCCCACAACAGCCCCGCATGGCTGCGCGCCAGGCGCTGGTAGTCCAGCCACTGCAGCGCAAGCGTGCCGAGGGCCAGCAGGCTGCCGTAGAGCAGCGCGGGTTTCCAAAGGATGCGACTTGAAACGACAGGCATGGGCGAATCCTACGACCTGCGCCCCTGCAACACACCATTGCGCGCATCCGGCACGGCCCGCACCGCGGCAGGCACCCATAGTGCACCGACAGCCATTTACAACTGACGCGCCTTGCGCCCTCGCCGTTGCCCATCGACAGCACCCTTCCTCGCATGAGACGCGGCCAGCAGCCGCTTGCCGAGCTTTCCGACTTCTTCGGCCAGCTCCGGCGGTTCGCGCACCTCGAAATCGACGCCCAGCAACGCGAGGTGGTAAGCAATCGCATCCGGCCGCGCCGCGCCCACCTCCAGCAGGCAACGCGTCGCATCGATCCGCTGCAGTTCACCCACCGATGGCGGGATCTTCTCGCGCATCCGCGCCAGCGGTGCATGCAGCACAATCCTGGCCTTCAGCACATGCGGTTCGATCGACAACGCGCGCGCGACATGGGCCGCCGCATTACCGCCGGGCACCTTGCGCGGCAGGAAGCGCGTGCCCGTTTCCTGCATGGCGTCGATCCGATCGACGCGAAACGTGCGCCATTCCTCGCGCATCCGGTCCCAGGCCAGCAGGTACCAGCGCGAACCCGCGGACACCAGCGCATGCGGTTCGACTTCGCGCGCGGTCGCGTTTCCCTGCTTGTCGACGTAACGCAACTGCACACAATGGAAGGCGCGGCAGGCGCCGGCCAGCGCAGCCAGCAATTCGTGGGCGATGCGCGGCCCGCCAAAGTCCAGCAACTCCACCGCGGCATGCAGGTTGCGCACGCGCTTGCGCAGGCGCAGCGGCATCACCTGTTCCAGCTTGGCCAGCGCGCGCAGCGCCGAGTCCTCCATGCCCGTCACGGTGCCGGCGGTCGCCAGCCGCAACCCCAGCGACACCGCCAGCGCCTCGTCGTCGTCCAGCAGCAGCGGTGGCAGGTTGCTGCCGGCCGCCAGCCGGTAGCCGCCGGACACGCCGCCGCTCGACGCCACCGGATAGCCCAGGCTGCGCAGCCGGTCGACGTCGCGCCGCACCGTGCGCGGCGTGATCGCCAGCCGTTCGGCCAGTGCCGCACCCGACCATTCGTGGCGGGACTGCAACAGCGACAGCAGGCGCAACAGTCGGGACGAGGTCTGCAACATGGCGCCAGCATGCCATGGATCGAGGACCGAAACTGTCCTCGATCATCGATACCCTGTCCTCGACCTTTCCACTCGCCATCCGCAAGGAGATCGCCATGTCCCTGACCCTGTTCGCCGCCCCCATGTCCAGCGCCACCCCGGTCGTTCATGCCCTGGCCGAACTCGGCCTCGACACCCGCCCCGACACCGACATCGTCATGCTCGACCTGCAGGCCGGCGAGCAGAAATCGGCCGACTACCTGGCCCTCAATCCGCATGGCGTGGTGCCGACGCTGCTGGTCGACGGCACGCCGTTGTACGAGACCCTCGCCATCATGCAGTGGCTCGGCGACCGCCATGGCGTGGAGCGCGGCCTGTGGCCCGCGGCGGACACGCCCGAGCGGCTGGTTGCGCTGTCGTGGACCACGTGGGTCTACGTGAGCTACGGCATGCTGATCAACGTCGCCA
This sequence comes from Luteimonas aestuarii, assembly GCF_004357985.1. Lineage (GTDB taxonomy): Bacteria > Pseudomonadota > Gammaproteobacteria > Xanthomonadales > Xanthomonadaceae > Luteimonas > Luteimonas aestuarii. The sequence goes on from NZ_SMTF01000003.1 coordinate 58,135, forward strand.
AGTTCACGCAGAGCCCCGATGTCGATCCGGCGCTGCACCACGCGCCGCTGGCGGCCGACGCCATGCAGCGCATGGACGCCGCACTCGGGCGGCTGGATGCGCATCTGGCCGATCGCCCCTGGCTGCTCGGCGCAGACTACTCGCTGGCCGACACCATCGTCGCCTGCGTGGTCACCTACAGCACCTACTGCGGCGTGCCGGTCGATGGCCACCACAATGTGCAGCGCTGGCTGCAGGCGTTCCAGTCGCGCCCGGCCTATCGCAAGACCTGGGAAGGCGCAGGCGCGGAGGCTTGAGTATGCAGGCGAACCCTACCGCTGCCACGCCCCTGGTCGCCACCTGCCACTGTGGCGGCACGCGCATCGAAGTCGCCGTGCCGCCGCCCGAACTCACCGCGTGCAACTGCAGCTTCTGCAGCAAGCGCGGCGGCCTGTGGACGTACTACCCGCGCGACCAGGTAGTGGTGCATGCCACCCTCCACCGGGCCTCGTATTCCTCCGACCGCATGCAGCACGTCCACTACCACTGCGCCCGCTGCGGCTGCTCGACGCACAGCGACCTGCTGTGCTCGTGGACCGAAGACGGCCCCGATTTCAGCCAGCCACGCGTCTGCGTCAACGCGCGCCTGTTCGACGGTCTGGACCTGTCCGCCTTGCCGGTGGTGGAACTGGATGGCAGGAACGAATGGTGATGTTGCCCTTCGATGTTCACGGCCCCGTCCGGGCTCCCGCTCCGCCTTCATAGGAACCGGCTCGCGCCTCCGACATCACCTACTCTGTGCACGCGCTACCGGAACAGATGCCCCTGGATATCGACAAACGCACGCCGGATGTCATCCACGCTTCCCAGGGCACGCTTGGCATCATTGACGCCGCCATACCGGATACGCAGGAAGTCGGCGATCTTTCCTGACGCGAGTTCGCGGATGCCTTCGTACTGGTACTTGTCCAGCACGAACTCGAGGAACGCGCGCATCTCGCGCTCGTAGCCTCCCAGGCCTTGCGCCTTGGCGGACTGCACCCGCTCGGAACGGGCAAGCGGCGCCAGCGTGAAGCGCACGTAAGCCAGCACGTCGAAGATGTCGCTGTTGGGCGCGTCGATCAGGCGCCGCATGTCATCCAGACGGTCGCTGTCGTAACCCAGGTCGGCAAGGCGCTGGATGAAGGCCTCGCGCCTGTCCGGGTCGCTCCAGATGGTGCGCAACTCGTCCTCATCCGCGACCAGCGCGCCGAGGTCGCCGAACAACTGCGCCATGAACTCCTGCGCCGTGATCTGTCGCCCCTCGTGCCAGTAGGTCGTGGCGGCGATGTAGCGGATGCTGCGCTCCTTGCCATCCGCCAGCTTCACCACGATGCGCTCCGGCGGTGGCGGCTCTTCCACGCCACCGCCACCGGTGGTCTCCGGCGGAGGGCGCGGCTCCTCGCCGTCACCACGCGGTGGGCGCGGGTTGCCCGGTGCATCGGGCGGCAACGGCTCGCCGTCCCACTCCGGGTCCTTGAAATGCTGGTGCGCCTTCACGAAGTCGTAAATGGTGAAGTAATCCTTGCCCTCGAAGGTACGGGTGCCGCGCCCGATGATCTGCTTGAACTCGATCATCGACTTGATCGGGCGCAGCAGCACGATGTTGCGCACGTTCAGCGCGTCCACGCCGGTGGACAGCTTCTGCGAGGTGGTGAGGATGGTCGGCAGGGTCTTCTCGTTGTCCTGGAACTCGCGCAGGTGGCGCTCGCCCAGGTCACCGTCGTCGGCCGTCACCCGCTCGCAGTAGTGCGGGTCGGGGTTGTCCTTCACCTGGTTGATGAAGTTGCGCACTCGTGCGGCATGGTCCTGCGTGGCGCAGAACACCAGCGTCTTCTGGCGCTGGTCGATCTGGTCCATGAACTCCTGCACCCGGCTCTGCTCGCGCTGGTCGATGACCAGACGGGTATTGAAGTCCGTCTCGGTGTAGGTCCTGTCGCGGTCGATCTCACCAGCCAGCACCTGGTCACCGTCCGTGAAGCGGTACTCGTCCAGTGTCGAGGCCATCTGCCGCACCTTGAACGGCGTCAGGAAGCCGTCACCGATGCCTTCCTTCAGGGCGTAGGTGTAGACCGGCTCGCCGAAGTAGGCGTAGGTATCGGCATTGACGTCGCGCTTTGGCGTGGCGGTCAGGCCCAGCTGCACCGCAGGTTTGAAGTACTCGAGGATCGCGCGCCAGGTGCTCTCGTCGCGCGCGCCGCCCCGGTGGCATTCGTCGATGACGATGAAATCGAAGAACTCCGGCTCGTAGCCTTCGAAGGTGAACTGCGCGTCCCCGGCTTCGCCTTCCGCTTCGCCGCCACCGGTCATGAAGGTCTGGAAGATGGTGAAGAACACGCTGGCGTTGCGCGGAATGCCGCCCTTCTTGCGGATTTCCTCCGGGCGGATGCGGCACAGCGCATCCGGTGGAAACGCACTGAACGCGTTGAAGGCCTGGTCCGCCAGGATGTTGCGGTCGGCCAGGAACAGGATGCGCGGGCGGCGCACCGGGTCACGGCTGAGGTTCCACTTCGCATGGAACAGCTTCCACGCGATCTGGAACGCGATGGACGTCTTGCCGGTGCCCGTCGCTAGCGTCAGCAGGATGCGGTCACGGTCGTTCGCAATCGCGTCCAGCACGGCAGTGATGGCGTTGTGCTGGTAATAGCGCGGCTGCCACTTGCCACCGCCGGTCTCGAATGGCACTGCGCCGAGGCGCTCGCGCCAGTCGTTGCCGTCGGGGAAGCAGCGCAACCACAACTGCTCGGGCGTGGGGAACGGCAAGGCGATGTCGCCCTCCGCGCCGGTGTGCATGTCGATGCCATACCAGCCGATGCCGTTGGTGGCATAGGCGAAGCGCGCCTGCAGCCGACCGGCATAGTCCTTGGCCTGGCCGACGCCCGTGGTGTGGCCCAGCCCCGCCCGCTTGGCCTCGATCACCGCCAGCTTGCGGCCGCGATAACTCAGCACGTAATCCGCCGACAGTGCGGTGCCGCGCTGGCCGCCGCCGAGGATGCGGCCCGGGCAGATCAGTTCGCGATGGACATGTGCACCGTCCACCACGCCCCAGCCCGCATCGCGCAGCACCGGGTCGATGCGGTTGGCGCGGGTATCGGCCTCGGTTTCATGCGTCGCGTGCATAGCCCCCCTCGCGCTGCGCGCGGATCGCCAGGACGAATACGGCATCCAGTGCGTCCACGTATCGATAGAGCGCAATATAGCCGCGGGCGCCCCGGCCGATCACCAGTTCACGCAGATCGCCGCGCGTCACGCGCCCGATCAGCGGATTGTCCGTGAGCACATCGGATGCACTGACAATCTCGCCCAGCCGCTCCTGGATGTGCTCGGCCTCGTGCTGGTCCAGATGATCGATGATGCGCCGCAGGTCCTCGGTGACAGCCGGCAGGAACTCGACGCGCGCCATGCTATTTCGCGAACTTGCGGGGGACGGGACGTGGTGTGTCTTTGCCCTGGATGCGGCTCGTCAGATATTGCCGCACCTCCTCCCAGGGAACGCTCTCGCCAGTCTCGAGGAATTCGCCCCAACGGCGATCGGCCTCCGCATGGAAGTCGGCGCGCCGCTCGGCCTGCTCGGCTTTTTCGGCAATCGCTTCCAGGATGAAGTTGTGCGCCGTGGTGCCCGCCGCTTCCGCCGCCTTGGCGATGCGGGCCTTGAGCGCGTCCGGCAGGCGGATGGTGGTGGTGCTCATGCGGGGCTCCCGGCGGTGGGCTGGAGGCAATGTAGCACAGGTGTGATACAAGCGGTCGGGTCAAGCGGGTACGTCAGGTCAGCTGGCCGGAAAAGGCGGCTTGGAGCAGGGATTGGCGGAGAGCGGCGATGTCGGTCAGCTTGCCTTCGTACGCCTTCGCCAGCTTTCCGGACTCAGTATCCATCTCATCAAGATGTTCCGTGATTCGCCTCTGCTCCTGTATCGACAGCTTAGGCAGAGACGTCTCTCGAAGCAGCTTGAAATGACGCGCATACCCGGTTTGCTGTATCGGTTGACTGCGCAGTCCGTAATACAAGAACTTCGCGGCGACTCCTTCGAATGGCCGCAGAACCTTTGTGCCATCGGCACCCACGACGAAATCGAAATCTACGTACTTCAGGCAGCAGGTGTGATCGCCAAACACCACAACTGGACCCTCAATACTCATGACAGCGGATGGATCGTTCCAATAGCCGGAGATCAAATCCGCTTCCTGTGAAACCACCGGATAGGTACCTTCATCGAGGTAATCCTGACGCTTCAGCTTCACGGTCGGTGTCAACGGCTCACATATTGATTCGAACGGAAGCACGTCCGCATCTTCGCGTGCCGAACCGAACTGCCGCTGCAGTTCCGCATGGAATAGATCGCGCGCAGCGCGTAGGTTTTCCTCGGCATTGGCGCGGGCACGATCGAGGGCGGCGAAGGCCTCATCCAGTACCGAGACGATGCGCTTCTGCTCGTCCAGATTCGGAAGCGGAATGTCTGTGTACACGTTGCGTATGACAGAGGGGTGGGCCTTTCGCACCCAATCAAACTTCACCTGACTGTGCAAGTGCGAGAGCGCGAAATATAGGTAGCGGCAAAAGATTCGCTCCGGCTTGAGTATTCGAATGAACCCCCCGACATTGGTGATCGAGAATCTATGCTTTGGTCTGTGGAACAGAGCGCCACCGCCATCCACCGACCATGAGATCAGTTCTTCGTCGAACATAAAGAGCCCATACTCACCGAACTTCCCATCGTTCTCCTTGGCTGACGAATAAACCGGGTAACGCCCAGGGGTTGAAGCCAAGTCTCCTTTCGAGATGACCTTCCCCCTACCGAGCTGGATGACACCCGTCGCCTCAAGCCCAGCAATCCCAATCGTTGGGCATTCAGCGCGCTCGACAGCACCAAGTGTGCTCACAGCATCGCCCTCACCTGCGCGAGCAACTTCGCCGTCTCCAAATCCCGCGCCAGCATGTCATCGATGATCTGCTGCGGCGTGCGTTGTGGCGCCGCTTCCGGCGCGTGCGGGTTCTTGACCGACAGGTCGCAGGTGGCGGCATCCACATCGGCCACATCCACCGTCCAGCTCTTCTCGCCGCCCGGCTTCGTCTTCTGCAACTGCACGAACTCGGCCAGGTCGGCGTCGTTCAACGGGTTGGTCTTGCCCATCGAACGCCCGGGATCGAGCTGGTAGTACCAGATCTTGCGCGTGGGCGCGCCCTTGTCGAAGAACAGCACCACGGTCTTCACGCCCGCGCCCTGGAAGGTGCCGGACGGGCAATCCAGCACGGTATGCAGGTTGCAGCTGGCCAGCAATTCGCGGCGCAGCTCGATGCTGGCGTTGTCGGTGTTGCTGAGGAAGGTGTTCTTGATGACCACCGCGCCGCGGCCGCCGGCCTTCAGCTTGCGGATGAAGTGCTGCAGGAACAGGTAGGCCGTCTCCGAACTGCGGATCGGGAAGTTCTGCTGCACCTCCTTGCGCTCGCCACCGCCGAACGGCGGGTTGGCCAGCACGATGTCGTGGCGATCCTTCTGCTGGATGTCCATGACGCTGTCGGACAGCGTGTTGTAGTGTCGGATGTTGGGCGCGTCGATGCCGTGCAGGATCATGTTCATCACGCCCAGCACGTAGGCCAGCGACTTCTTCTCCTGCCCGTAAAAGGTCTTGCGCTGCAGGGTGTCCCAGTCCTTCGCGGACAGGTCGCGGCGGCGCAGGTGCTCCCAGGCCTCGCACAGGAAGCCCGCGCTGCCGCAGGCGCCGTCGTAGATGGTCTCGCCGATCTGCGGCTGCACCACCTGGATCATGGCGCGGATCAGCGGGCGCGGCGTGTAGTACTCGCCCCCGTTGCGGCCGGCGTTGCCCATGCGCTTGATACGCGTTTCGTACAGGTCGGACAGCTCGTGCTTGGCCTCGGAACTGCCGAAGCTCAGCGTGTCCACGATCTGCAGCACATCGCGCAGGGTGTAGCCGGAGCGGAAGCGGTTGGACACTTCCGAGAAGATCTCGCCGATCTTGTACTGCAGGCTGTCGGCCTGGACCGTACTGTCCTTGAACGACTTGAGGTGCGGAACCAGCTTGCCGTTGACGAATTCGATCAGGTCGCTGCCGGTCAGGGCATTGGGGTCGTGCCTGCCATCGCCCGTCTTCGGCGCGGCCCAGTCCTGCCAGCGGTAGGGCTTGGTGAGGATCGGCGTGTAGGTCTTGCCCTTGAGCGCGGCCTCGTCGGCCCACTCGTGTTCCATGTCGTCGAGGTATTTCAGGAACAGCAGCCACGAGGTCTGCTCGGCGTAGTCCAACTCGGACGCAAGGCCTTCATCGTTGCGCATGGCCTTGTCGATGGCGTTGAAGGCCTGGCTGTAGGTGCCGGCACCACCATTGCGGTCGCCATTCGACTTGGAGGTCGGTTCACGCTGCGTCGCCTGGTTCGTCCGCACTGGATTACGCACGGCCTTGGGTGTGACTGCATCCGCCCCGTCGGTGAGCGCAACCGAGCCGCCCCGTCCACGCCCAGTGCGAATGCGCCCGTCTTCGATCAACTGCGCCTTGATCCGCTGGTAAGTGCTGTCCTGCCAGCCCAGCGTCTCGGCCAGGCGCTGGTTGCCGGCCTGGCCGCCCAGCTCGGTAAGCACGTCGAGGAAGCGTTGGAGATTGTGTTCGTTGGATGCCACGGATCAGTTCCTTTGTTCTGGCGTGCGCAGCTTAGCCATCTGCTCAAGGCGCTCACGCACGACGCCTGCCCGATCCGCGTCCGCGACGAGGCCGGGCAGGCTATTGATGAAATCGGACTTGACCAGCAAGCCCGCGAAAGTTTCGGCCACGAAGCCCTGCAGTTGCATGGACGCGGCCTGCAGCTCATCCATCAGCTCATCACGGCCGTCGACGATATTGAGTACGTCTTCCAAGTCATGGCTGACAAGGAAGTCGCCCTTGCCGCGACTGAGGAATGCTTCCAGCTTGGTGGCCACGAAGGCTGGCGCGGCCACGATGCGAATGACCACACCGTCGGCAAGTTGCAGCGGCTGTGCGGTGGCGACGGCTTCGCCATACCAGCGGTTGCTGAACCCCAGCACGGCGGCATCCACCGGCATCAGGTCGAACACCACGCCGGAAGGCTTGTGCTTCCAGCGGCAGATCACGCCGCTGTCGGCATCGCGCATGAAACCGCGCTGCTCAAGCTGCGCTTCGATGCGATAGAAATGGATCAGGTCATGCGCTTCGACGACGGCGTCCACGTCCAGCGTGGGGCGCACGCCTTCGGCCAGCGGATCGGTCAGCAGCAGGCCTGCGGTGGAACCGCCAATGAACACGACCTGCTCGCGCAGGTCGCCCAGTGCCTGGGCAATCGCAAGCAGGTGCGGCAGGTTGGGATCAGGCCGCCGCATCCAGGCCACGCAGTTCTTCGATCAGGAATTTCGTGGCCAGCTCGCGTTCACGCGCACGTCCAATTCGCAAAGAATCCAGTAGCGCCAGCAGGCGGTGCAACGCTGGATCGGCCAACGCCGCCTGCGGCGCTGTGCGATAGATCGGCGAGATGGACGCCCCCCGCGCACTGCCTTTCGGATGCGCCCACACCGGCGTCTCGTCGCCACCCAGCAACACGCCCTGCAGTGGCGGTGCGCCGTGCGCGGTGGGCACGCCACGCTTGGCCGGCCCGATTTCCGCAGGGAACGCATAACGTGCGCCGTGTAGCAGGAATTCCTGCAGCGCCGGACGGATCGGTGACCAGTCGCCACGGCCGCGCTGGTGGACCAACCCGGCCGCGATGGCGCGTTTGACGCTGGCATGGACTTCGGCGGCGCTCATCGAGAGTTCTTTGGCCAGCGCGGCGAATGTGAACTTGCGCGCGGGATGTGCCGATACCTTCAGCAGAACCAGCAGTTCCTGGGGTTTGAGTTCCACGTCGGCACCATATTCGCTATTCGCGAATAGCGAATTTGACCGAAGTACGTCGTGATCGCAAGCGGTTTGCAGCACCAGCGAAACGAACGGGGGCGCAATCGACCGAACCGACGTGAATGTGATAACGTTAGTTATAACATTCACCCAAAGCCCGCCATGAAACTCAAGATCACCACCATCGGCAATTCCGCCGGCGTCATCCTGCCCAAGGAGCTGCTGGCCCGCCTGCGCCTGGGCAAGGGCGACGAGTTGTATGCACTGGAAACCCCGGACGGGGTGAAGCTGACCGTGTTCGATCCGGAGCTGGCGAAGCAGATGGAAGTGGCCGAACAGGTCATGCGCAAGCGCCGCGGTCTGCTGCACAAGCTGGCCCAGTAGGTACCGGTCATGATCGTCTGGATCAGCAAGGCGCTGGCGTTGGCCATCCACGAGCGGCAATTGGCCGAACACGGTGGAGGCAGCGGCGTGCGCGACGAGGGCATGCTCGACTCGGCGCTTGCCCGCCCGCAGCAACTGCACACCTATGGCGACCCGCCGCCGGATCTGGCCGGCCTGGCCGCAAGCCTGGCGTTCGGACTGGCGCGCAACCACCCGTTCGTCGACGGCAACAAGCGCACCGCCGCGGTGGCCTGCGAAACCTTCATCCTGCTCAACGGGGCGGTGCTGGATGCCGACGACGTGGCGCTGTACCCGGTTTATCTTGCGCTCGCCGAAGGCAGCCTGTCGGAAGCCGACTTCGCCGCGTGGCTGCGCAGGCACCTCCATGCCGATGCGGCCGGCGGGGTGCACGAGGCGCACGCGGGCTACGGGGACGGCTGATCGCGGAGCCCGGCGTGCTGCGCTGCGCGCCTTCCTCCGGGCGACCGGCCGTGGCGACGTGGCGCGAGGGTGCGCCCCGGCTTGCGCCGGGATGACGATGGTGATCGCAGGCAGGGTCCGCTCCGAAATTGCAGGCCGGATCAATCCTCGACGGTCAGCCCGGATTGGAACGAAAGGCCATCGCCGACATCTTCCAGGCAGATCATGCTGCGTTTCGCCAGGCGATGCGGCTGCCGGTCGCCGTCGTCGTCCTCGATGCTGCCCGTGCGGGTCCACGCGCGCCCGGTGAGGTAGTTGATGCTGGCCTCTGCGGTTGCGCCGGAGCCGCGATGCAGTTCGAACGTGTCCAGTCCGATCAGCCGAAAGCAGCCGTCCTGCCAGCGGAAGGTGAAGCTGCGGCGGCTGGTGAACCAGCTGCCCGCGCTGGCCCAGCTGTGCAACGCGACCGAGAACGCGCGGTTGTCGGCGATGCGGATCGCGTGCGCGGGATCGTCCTGCAACACGTCGTCCATCACCGGGGATTCGGGGCGCGGAATCAACGCCCGGTCGACAAGGGCACGACGGTAGCCGCCATCCGGATCCGCCAGCGCAATCACCAGCATGCGCGGGTTGGTATCGAACGGCGACATGCCCAGCCCGTCGTGTTCGACGATGTTGGCCGGGTCCTGCATGCGCAGCAGGATCAGCAGGTCGGGCCGGGCATCGTCGTCCAGCCGACCCTCGACATGGTGCTCAAGCCGCCAGCCGTCGGGGACGAAGCCCTGCACCGACATGGCGCGCTCGGCGACCGCCGGCCATTGCACCGGCGGGACATCGAACGCCTGGCCCTGCACCGTCGACGACGCAGCGGCCCCCAGCCAGGCCGTGGCCGCCGCGATGGCGCGCAGCGTGCCCATGCTCAGGCGAACGGGTCCTGCAGCACGATGGTGTGGTCGCGGTCCGGCCCGGTGCTGACGATGGCCAGCGGGCAACCCGCCAGTTCCTCCAGCGCGCGCAGGTAGGCGCGGGCGGCGGGGGGCAGCTTGTCCCACTCGGTCACGCCGTGGGTGTTCTCGTCCCAGCCGGGGAATTCGAGGTACACGGGGGTGATCTCTTCCCAGCCGGCGGCGTCGAGCGGGGCGTATTCGGTGCGCTTGCCGCGGTATTCGTAGGCAATGCAGATCTTCAGCGTCTTCATGCCATCCAGCACGTCGAGCTTGGTGATGCACAGGCCGCTGATGCCGTTGATGGCGACGGCACGCTTGAGCGCGACGATGTCCATCCAGCCGCAGCGACGCGGGCGGCCGGTGGAGGCGCCGTATTCCTGGCCACGGTCGCGGATGCCCTGCCCGACTTCGTCGTCGAGTTCGGTCGGGAACGGGCCGCCGCCCACGCGCGTGGCGTAGGCCTTGGCGATGCCCAGCACATAGTCGATGGCATCCGCGCCCACGCCGGTGCCGGCATACGCGCCGCCGACGGTGGTGTTGCTGCTGGTGACGTACGGGTAGGTGCCGTGGTCGATGTCGAGCAACGCGCCCTGCGCGCCTTCGAACAGCACCTTCTTGCCCTGCTTGCGCAGGTCGTGGAGGATGCCGGCCACGTCGGACTTCATCGGCTGCACGTATTCGCCGAAGGCCAGCGCTTCGTCGTAGGTCTTCTGGAAGTCGATGGCTTCGCCGCCCAGGTACTGGGTCAGCACGAAGTTGTGGTAGTCCAGCGCGGTACGCAGCAACTCTTCCAGCTGCCTGGGGTAATGCAGGTCGGCAACGCGGATGCCGCGACGCGCCACCTTGTCTTCGTACGCGGGGCCGATGCCACGGCCGGTGGTGCCGATGGCCTTGCCGCCGGCCTTGATCTCGCGCGCCTGGTCGAGGGCGATGTGGTACGGCATGATCAGCGGCGCTGCCGGCGAAATCTTGAGCCGCGAGCGCACCTCGACGCCGGCGCCTTCCAGCTCGCCGATTTCCTTGATCAATGCGGCCGGCGAGATCACCACGCCATTGCCGATCAGGCACAGCGCGTCCTCGCGCAGGATGCCTGACGGAATCAGGTGCAGCACCGTCTTCTTGCCGTTGATGACCAGCGTGTGGCCGGCGTTGTGCCCGCCCTGGAAACGCACGACCGCGCCGATCTCTTCGGTCAGCAGGTCGACGATCTTGCCCTTGCCTTCATCGCCCCACTGGGCGCCCAACACCACCACTGACTGACCCATGACGGTCCACTCCTCTTGCGTGCGGCCATCGGGGCCGCAGGGATTGGCCGTTCCGGCCCGTGGCGAGGTGGATGCGTCGGGTTCCATCGGGGAACCGTCGGCCACGCCGGGGCCAGACACGGAAAAAGCCGGTGGTCCGTTCTGATCGAATCGGCCCAACCGGCTTTTGTGCATTCTCCGGGTTTTTCGCGGCCGGGGCTAGCTTCGTCGCAGCCTCTCGCCCACCCCGTTCAGCCGCGCACGAACCCCAGTGCCACCAGCCCGATGGCCAGCACGATGCCACCGATGATGCGCACCTGCCGGTCCGGCAGCGCCTGCATCTGTTCGGCGGCCCGCTTCCAGCCGCGCGGGGCGGCGAACAGGAACAGGCCTTCGAGGACGGCGACGAGGCAGAGGGCGGCCCAGAGGTCGGTCATGGGGGCATTCCTTGGGTGTTGTCGAGGGAGGCGACCCGTGGCCGGTCGTGCGTCATTGTCGCAGGGACGCCGGGGCGGACCGCACGGCGTGCCGAGCGGGTGCTGCGCCTGTGGCTGATCGCTTGCGGCGCGCGTGGGGCTTCATCGACGTTCGGATCGGCGGGAAGCAACGTCTCTGGGCAACCGCCTGATCGGACGCGCGGTTCGCTTCCGGGTCGCGGGGATGAGGGAACGGGTTGGTGCTGCGGCTTCGGGCCTCATGCCTTCAGAGAGTGCCCCCATCCGCCTTCGGCCCCTTCCCCCGCTTTGCGGGGGAAGGGAGGCGTCATGACGCAACGCTCGAAACAGCAGGAGGAAGGCGCTGCGGAAGTCGCGACCCCGTCGGTGCGTCAGCGGTCGCTGCGCAGGTACTGCAGGAACGGGTCGTTGCGCTCCAGCACGATCATGCCTTCGCCATCGGCGAACGCCGCGCGGTAGGCCTCCAGGCTGCGCTGGAAGGCATAGAACCCGGCATCGCGGTTCGCCGCCACGCCGTAGATGCGGGTGGCTTCGGCGTCGCCTTCGCCGCGCAGCACCTGCGCGTCGCGCTCGGCCTCGGCCAGCAGCACGGTGCGCTCGCGATCGGCCTCGGCGCGGATGATGCGCGCCTGCTCCTCGCCTTCCGCGCGCAGGCGGCTGGCCACCTGCTTGCGCTCGGCGCGCATGCGATCGTAGACCTGCGCGATGACGTCGCTGTCGGTCGGCAGTTCGATCTGCTTGAAGCGGATGTCGATGACGTTCAGCCCCAGCGTCTGCGCACCCTGGTTGATGCCCGGCAGCTGCTTTTCGATCAGCTCGGCGCGGTTGCCCGACACCAGCTGGGTCAGGGTGCGTGCGTTGATCTCGTTGCGCAGCGAGTCGCGCACGATGGGCGCGAGGCGATCGTTGGCGATGTCCTCGTTGCCGCCGGTGGCGCGGAAGAAATCGCCCACGTTGGAGATGTACGCCACCGCCACGAAGTCCACGCTGACGTCCTTGCGCTCGGAGGTCAGGTAGCGCTCTGGCTGGAACTCCGCAGTGTAGAAGCGGCGGTCGAACACGCGCGCGCTTTCGATCAGCGGGATCTTGAAATGCAGGCCGGGGCCGATGTCGGTGCGCGCGACGCGACCGAGGTTGAGCACCAGCGCCGTCTGTCCTTCGCGCACCACGTACACCGAGCCCATCAGGCCCAGCAACACGGCGACCACGAGGCCGATGACCAGTCCGGGCTTCATTGCGCACCTCCCTGTCCACGGGTGGGCCGCGGCGTCGTGCGCGCCGGGGCCGGGGTTTCGGCCGAGACCGAGGGCGAGATCAGCTCGGGCGTCAGCAGCGGCTGCTGCGGCGGGCTACCACCACCGCCCTGCCCGGCCATCGGCACGTAGATCAGCTGGCGGCCATCGCCACCGACGATCTTGCGGTTGTCGGCCAGCACCTGCTGCACGGTTTCCAGCCACAGGCGCTTGCGGGTGACTTCGGGCGCGTTGCGGTAGGCGTCCACCAGCAGCGTGAAGCGCTGCGCATCACCGCTGGCGCGTGCGATGGCGGCCTCCTTGTAGCCTTCCGAGGTGGTGCGCAGGCGCGCGGCCTCGCCTCGTGCCTCGGGCACGACTTGCGCGGCGTAGGCGCGGGCCTCGTTCACCAGGCGCTCGTTCATCTGCTGCGCGCTGTTGACTTCGTCGAAGGCGGGCTTGACCTGCTCCGGCGGACGCGCGTCCTGCAGGTTCAGCTCGGTCACCACCAGGCCGGTGCGGTAGGCATCCAGTGAAGCCTGCAGCGCGGTGGCCGCGGCGACCGACAGCGGGCCACGCGCGTTGAGCGCGGCATCCAGGTCGGCGCGGCCAATCTGTTCGCGCACCACCGATTGCGCGACTTCCTCCAGCATCTTCTCGGCGTTGCGGGTGCCGAACAGGAACAGTTCGGGATCGCTGACGCGGAACTGCGCGTTGAACGACACGTTGACGATGTTCTCGTCGCGGGTCAGCACCGGCATGGTGCGCTCGAAGCGACGGATCTGCGTGGCCTCGACCTTCTGCACGCGCTCGATCGGCCACGGCGCCTTGAAGTTGGGGCCGGGCTGCATGATCCGGGCGATTTCGCCGAAGCGCAGCACCACGCCGCGCTGGGTTTCGCCGATCAGCACGAAGCAGTTGAACACCAGCCACAGCGCCAGCGCGATCGCCACCCAGCGCAGCGGATTGCCGCCACCGGCACCGCCGCCACCGAAGAGGTCGCGCAGGCCGTCGCCGATCCGGTCGAAGCCGCCACCGCCGCTACCCGAGGGGCGCTTGCGCTTGGGCGGCCAGGGGTTCTGGCCGTTGTTGTTGCCGGGCCCGCGATCGGGCCCGCTGTTGTTCTTGCCGGGGATGTTCCAGGCCATGCCTGCTCCAATCTGGTGCCGCGCGGCCTGCAGGCCGGGGGCGATCGTTCGATTCCGCTGCCGGGGCGGGGCTTGTCCCGCGCCCGCGACACCGTCTGCGACCTAGTTTACAGGGTGGGGGCGATCCTGCCTGCCGCAAGCCGGGCGGGTGGCTTCAGGGATTGCACGGCCCTGCCCGGCCACGGGCCGAGCGTGCCCTACGTGGACTCCACTTCGGGCTCGGGCTCCGGCAACAGTGCCCGGAGCGGCGCGCCTTCCTCACGGGCGGCCAGCCGCGCAGCGTCGGCTTCGGCGATGTCGATCGACAGCCGCCATCCACCCTCGTCATGGGTTTCGTCGCGCACGGCGTCCAGTTCGTGCAGGCGCGCGCGCAGGCGACCGGCCGACGTGGGCAGGGCCAGCTCGGCGACGATGCGGCGCTGGCCCAGGCGTTCGCCCAGGGCCTGCAGCAGCAGGTCCAGGCCCAGGCCATCGCGCGCGGACAACCACACGCGCTCGCGGCCCTCGTTGGGCTGGTCGCGGCGCGGCGGGATGCCGCCGGGCGCGGCATCGGCGGGCGCGGGCGTTGGCGCGTCCTGCGTCGCGGCTGCAGGATCCGCATCCCGCGGTCCCTCCGCCGGCGCGCCCAGCCGGTCGATCTTGTTGAACACCAGTACCTGCGGGATGTCGCCGGCACCGATCTCGGCCAGTACCGCATCGACCTGTGCGATGCGCTCGCTGCGCAGCGGGTCGGCGGCGTCGATGACGTGCAGCAGCAGGTCGGCCTCGCGCGCCTCGCTCAGGGTGGAGCGGAACGCGGCCACCAGTTCGTGCGGCAGGTCGCGCACGAAGCCGACGGTATCGGCCAGGACCACGCCGCCGGAGGGAAGCTCGATGCGGCGCACCGTCGGGTCCAGCGTGGCGAACAGCTGGTCGGCGGCGTACGCATCGGCACCACTGAGCGCGTTGAACAGCGTGGACTTGCCGGCATTGGTGTAACCCACCAGGGCCACGCGCGGCAGCTCGCTGCGCACCCGGGCGCGACGCATCTGCGTGCGCTGCACTTCCACCTTTTCCAGCCGCTTCTGCAGCATGTCGACGCGCTTCTGCAGCAGCCGGCGGTCGGTTTCGAGCTGGGTTTCGCCGGGGCCGCGCAGGCCGATCGAACCGCCGCGCTGGCGCTCGAGGTGGGTCCAGCCCCGCACCAGGCGCGTGGCCATGTGCTTGAGCTGGGCCAGTTCGACCTGCAGCTTGCCGTCATGGCTGCGCGCACGCTGCGCGAAGATGTCGAGGATCAACCCGGTGCGGTCCACCACGCGACGCTCGAGCAACTTCTCGAGGTTGCGCTCCTGGCCGGGCGTGAGCGGATGGTTGACGAGGATCAGGTCGGCGCCGGTGGCATCGGCGGCGGCCTTCACTTCCTCCAGCTTGCCGCCGCCCAGCAGCGTCGCCGGGTTGGGCCGGTCGAGGCGCGCGGTGAGCAGGTGCGCCACCGTCGCCCCGGCCGAACGCGCGAGATCGGCGAATTCCTCGAGGTCGGCCTCGTCCGGGCGGCCACCCGCATGCGGCTGGATCAGCAGGGCGTGTTCGCCCTTGCGGGAACGTTCGAAGAGTTGGGTCGGCATCGGCTCGGCGGGGACGGCTTGGTCCCCCTAGATGTGGGCCGTGCCGCCCTGCTTCAAGTCGCCCCGCGCAAGGCGGGGCGACGCGGCGGCGGTCAGGCCGGTTCGGCTTCCTGTTCGGGCGTCTCGCTCGCCTGCACCACGCCGCCGCCCGGTCCCACGCGCACGTTGCGCGCCGGCACCACGGTGGAGATGGCGTGCTTGTAGACCATCTGGCTGACGGTGTTCCGCAGCAGCACGACGAACTGGTCGAACGATTCGATGGTGCCCTGCAACTTGATGCCGTTGACCAGGTAGATGGACACGGGCACGCGTTCGCGACGCAGGGCGTTCAGGAAGGGATCCTGCAAGGACTGTCCTTTGGACATGAGTATTTCCCCGGAGTGGTTCGTTATTGTTGTGTCCGGCCGTCCACGTCTTGGCGTGGATCGCCCGCATCGCCCGACCCGCGGTTTCCCCATGCGGCGGCGACACCCGATGGTACACAACCCTGCCGTCCAGCGCGCGCCGCAACGTGACCGCCTTCACGGACCGCGGCGATCGCTCGTGGTTGTCCGTCGGCCAACCGGCACGTCGCGTTGCCAGATGCAGGTGTCAGCCATGTGGCGGCATCCGACAGCGAGCCGCGCCAGGCGCCGGCGGACGCAGGACAGCCATCAGCAGGCGCGACGACGGTTGGACCATCCCGAACGCAGTCGCGGTCGTTGGAGGCGCCTACGTTGGCAGGAACATCGCGAGCGCATCATCCAGCCGTGCGCGATCGGTGGCAGGATCGAACCAGCGCGCGTCGCGCTGGCCGCGCAGCCAGGTCAACTGACGCTTCGCAAGCTGGCGCGTCGCAGCGATGGCCTGGTCGCGGAACGTCGCCGCATCGGTCTGCCCGTCGAGGTGCTGCCATGCCTGGCGATAGCCGACGGCGCGGATCGCCGGCAGGTCCAGGGGCGCTCGATGCGATTGCAATGAAGGCAATGCGCGCAGTCGCCGGATTTCGTCCAGGAAGCCCGCGGCCAGCATCGCGTCGAAGCGCGTGGCGATGCGCGCATGCAGCGTCTCGCGAGATGCCGGGGCCAGCACCAGTTTGAGCACCTTCACCGGCAGGGGTGCCGATTGCGATGGCTCGCGCTGCCACTCGCTGATCGGCCGCGCGCTCAGTCGCAGCACTTCCAGTGCGCGCTGTATGCGCTGCGGATCGCCGGGCCGGATCTTCGCGGCGGCGATGGGATCGGCGATGGCCAGTTCGGCATGCAAGGCGGGCCACCCGCGCATGCGCGCCTCTTGCGCGATCGTCGCACGCATCGCGGGATCGGCCTCGGGCATGGGCGACAACCCCTGTAGCAGCGCGTGGAAGTACAGCCCGGTGCCGCCCACCAGCAGCGGCACCCTGCCCCGCGCGACGATGCCGTCGATGGCACTGCGGGCATCGCGCGCGAACTCGGCGGCCGAGTAGGTTTGCCAGGGGTCGCGCAGGTCGAGCAGATGGTGCGGCGCACGCGCGCGTTCGGCCGCCTCGGGCTTGGCCGCGCCGATATCCAGGCCGCGATAGACCAGCACCGAATCCACGCTGACGATTTCTCCGTTCAGTCGCTCGGCCCAGTCCAGCGACAACGCCGTCTTGCCCGACGCGGTCGGGCCCATCAGGGCAATGGCGGGAACGCGCTGGTCGGCCGGCATGGCGGCATTGTCGTCGATCGACGCATGCGATGTGGATGGACTGGATCCGCTCAGGCGGGCTTGCGCGCCTTCCTGCGCTTGCGTGCCGGCGAGTGCGGTTGCGGTGGCGGTGCGCCCACTGCCGGCTGCGGACGCCCGAACAGGAAGCCCTGTCCGTAGTTGCAGCCCAGTTCGCCCAGCAGTTGCCGCTGTTGTTCGCTTTCCACCCCTTCGCCGATGGTCTCGATGCCCAACGTGCCGGCCAGCGCCAGGATCGCGCGCACCAGCGCCAGGCTTTCGGCGTGCATGTCGCCCTCCAGCCCGGCGACGAAACTCTGGTCGATCTTCAGCGCCTCGATCGGGAACCTGTGGAGGTACGACAGCGCCGAGAAGCCGGTGCCGAAATCGTCCAGCAGTGCCAACACGCCCTGGCTGCGCAGCGTGCTGAGGATGCGCAGGGCACGCGGCGCGTCGTCGAGCAGCGCCACTTCGGTGATCTCGATCCGCAGCCGGCGCGGGTCGGCACCCGCCTCGTCCAGCATGAGCAACAAACGCTCGGCGAAATCGTCGGCGTGGAAATGCCGTGGCGAAACGTTGATCGACACATAGCCGTCATGGTGCAGGGTCATCCACTCCACCACGTGCCGGTACATCAGCCAGTCGACCTGTTCGATCAGGCCGCTGTCCTCGCCCACGCCAATGAACTCGGATGGCGGCAACGGACCATGCAGTTCATGGTGCCAGCGCAGCAGGGCTTCATGGCCTACCACTGCGCCATCGCACAGGCGCACGATGGGCTGGAAATGCGGCTCGAACGCATCGCGCTGGATCGCGCGGCGCAGGTCGGCCTCCAGGTCCAGCAGGCGCATCGCCTCGGCGCGCATTTCCTCGTCGAACAGTTCGCTGCGGTCGCGCCCGCGCGCCTTGGCGCGGTACATCGCGGCATCGGCATCGCGCAGCAGTTCATCGCCGTGGCGGTAGCGGGGCTGCCATGCCGCGATGCCGATGCTGGCCGACGGAAACACCTCGCGCCCGGCAACCCACATCGAGCGCCCCAGCTTGCGCAGGATGCTGCCCGCCACTTCCTCCGCATAGTCCGGCCGCTCGATGTTTTCCAGCAGCACTGCGAATTCGTCGCCACCCAGCCGCGCCACCACGTCGTGCTCGCCGATCGCGCTGGCGATGCGACGCCCCACCTCGACCAGCATCGCATCGCCCGCCGCGTGGCCCAGGCTGTCGTTGACCAGCTTGAAGCGGTCGAGGTCGAGGAACAGCACCGCGAATGGAGACCGCTGCGGCTCATGCATCGCCACCAGGGCCTGGTCGAGCCGCTCCACCAGGTGCACGCGGTTCGGCAAACCAGTCAAGGGGTCATGCCGCGCCTGGTGGGTCAATCGCTGCTCGGCACGCACGCGCTCGCCGATCTGCGCGCGCAATTCGCGATTGGCGCGCTCCAGTTCCTGCGTGCGCGCCTCGACCCGGAACTCCAGCTCTGCGTGCGCCGCCTTCAGGTATTCCTGCGCACGCTTGCGCGCCAGCGCCCCGTCGATGTGGTGCGCGACGAAGGTCAGCAGTTCCTGGTCGGCCTGGGTGAAGCCGATGTCCGGCGTGTAGCTCTGCACGGCGATCACCCCGACCGCGGTGCCGTCACGGGTCAACGGCACGCCCAGCCAGCAGTGGGCAAGCGCACCACGGCTGCGGACCAGGCCGTCGGCCTCCAGGGCGTTGATCCGGTCGCGCGTGGCCAGCATCGCCTTGCCGGTGGTGATGACGTACTCGGTCAGTCCGCGGGCCAGACGTCGGGGGCGGCGCACCTGGTCGCGTTCGTCCATGGAGTACG
Organism: Luteimonas aestuarii; assembly: GCF_004357985.1. Taxonomy (GTDB): domain Bacteria; phylum Pseudomonadota; class Gammaproteobacteria; order Xanthomonadales; family Xanthomonadaceae; genus Luteimonas; species Luteimonas aestuarii. The sequence goes on from NZ_SMTF01000003.1 coordinate 76,928, forward strand.
GGAACTCGATCTGCGTGCCGTCGTCGTCCAGCATCGCGATGTAGAAGTTCCGCGCGTACAGCAATTCGCCGATCACCCCATGCAGGTCGGAGTAGAACTTCTCGACGCTGCCGGCAGTCACCGACATTTCATTGATGCGGAACAGGGCCCGCTGCAACTGCTCGGCGCGTTCGCGCTCGACGATCTCCGCCTCCAGTACCTGGTTGGCGTGCTGCAACTCCCGCGTGCGCAGGTCCACCTGCCGTTCCAGCTCGGCCTGTGCCTGTTTGCGGTCCAGCGAGGTCTGGATGTGCTGCGCGACGAACTCCAGCAGGGCGCGGTCTTCGTGGCTGTAGCGCAGCGGGCGGTCGTAGCTCTGCACCACGATCGCGCCGCTGACACGGCCATCGCGCCGCATCGGCACGCCCAGCCAGTCCGCGCTGTCCGGGCCGTGCGCCTGGTCCTTCTGCACGCCCAGTTGCCGCCGGATCGCCGCCGAAGGCCCCAGCAACGGATGGCCATGGCGCAGCATCGCCACCGTCAGGCTGTTGGGCATGTCGGAGACGGGGATTTCCTCGTCCGGTTGCGCGACCCACGGATCGCGCTGGTCGGCGAAGTACAGGAAGCGGAGCGTTTCACGCACATCGTCATACAACACGATGTAGAAGTTCTCGGCCGGCATCAGCGTACCGACGATGGCGTGCATGCGCCCCAGCACTTCCGGCATCTCCAGCGCTGCGCTGGACAGGTCGGCGATCTCGTACAGCGCCTGCCGCAATCGCTCGGAACGGCGCAGCGATTCGATCCGCTGTGCGGCCAGCGCGGTGCGCAGGGTGGTGGCCACCGCCACCCGCGCCAGCGACAGCCAGCCCTCGCGCACGGCACCGGGCAACTCCCGGCCAGGCTGGGCAATGAGCGCTAGCCGCGACGTGCCCTCGTCCCACGCATCCTCGATATGCGGCCCGCGCAACGGAAGGCGCCCGGGCGCCTGTTCGAGCAGCGACTGCGCCATCTCGCCGCACGCCGACGCCGAGGGACCATGGCAGGTATGGGCGGCACCGAGCACCGGGTCGTCCCAGGCCACGGCCACGGTCGAGCCCGACGGCAGCGCAGCCGCCAGCCGCGTCGCTATGGACGCCAGGTCGTTGGCGGAGGCCAAGGCTTCCGCCGACGATCGGTCGATGGCCGGTGCGCTCACATGCTTCTCGCGGTTCCCCGGAGAAACCTAACGTGAACCGGCACCGGAATCGGCAAACCCCGTCGCAGATCGACATCCGTTGACCCCCGCATGCCCCCCGCCGCCGCCCTCGCCACCCTTCCCCGCAAGCGCCTGTCGCAGCGGCCGCGCTTCACGCCGGCGGCGCCAGCGCTTACGCTGCCGCGGATGGATGATGCCCCCGCCCACGACGCCATGGACAGCGACGAGTCGCTGATGCTCGCGTGGGCCGCAGGGGATGCCACCGCGTTCGAGACGCTCTACGGCCGGCATCGCCAGCGCCTTTACCGCTTCCTGTTGCGGCAGTTGCGTGACGGCCCGCTGGCCGACGAACTGTTCCAGGACATCTGGCAGAAGGTCGTCACCGCGCGCCACGGCTGGCGCCCGGAGGCGCTGTTCACCACCTGGCTGTACCGCATTGCCCACAACCGGTTGGCCGACCACTGGCGCGCCCTGCAGCATCGCCCGCCCGCGCCCGACGACGCCGACGCCCGCACCGAGCGCGTACCCGATCCTGACACGCCCGAGCGCCAGCTCTCGGATTTCGAACAGCGACGCCAGCTGCAGGTCGCGCTGGATACGCTGCCGCCGGAACAGCGCGAAGTGGTGCTGCTGCGCCTGGAGCAGGAATTGACGCTGGAAGAGATCGGCGAGGTGACTGGCGTAGGCCGCGAGACGGTGAAGTCGCGCTTGCGCTACGCGATGGACAAGCTGCGCGCACACCTCGGGAGCGCCACCGCATGAACATCCGCGACCGTGAACCGCTGACCCCCGAGGAGCGCGACCTGGCCCAGCGCCTGTCGCGCCTCGGTGGCCACGCGGAACCTCCAGCCGCACTCGACGCGAAGATCCTCGCCGCGGCGCGCAATGCCGCGCGGCCGAGCCTGCACCGCAAGCGGGCACGCTGGCCGCTGGGCATGGGGATGGCGGCGTCGCTGGCGCTTGCGGTGGGCGTGGCCTGGCAACTGCGCCCCTTGCCCGAGACCGAGGTCATGCAAGCGCCGTCGGAAACCGCGTCGGCAGCGATGATGGATCATGAGACGCCTCCTGCCAGGACCGCCGATTTTTCCCGAGAGGTGGAACAAGCCGCTGCGCCCGCGCCCGATGCGGAGCCGCAGGTTGCCGTGACGCCTGCCGAACCGGCACCTCCTGATGCGCCGACACCGCTGTCGAGCCTGCAGCAGGCACCGCCACCGGCTGCCGACGAAGCGTTGCAGGAAGAGCCGCCCGCCGCGCTGCTGTTCGATGCGCCCTCTCCCCCACCTCCACCAGCCCCCCCCGCACCGCCTGCTGCAGCACCAGCGGCTCCAGCCTCCGCGCCTGCCGGAGCGGCTGCAGAGGCGGCAGATGCTGCTGCAGCCAAGGTCCGCGCACAGGAGCAGGAACGCCGCACCGCACGCAGCGAGTCCACGTCGGACACGATGCGCGCTGCCGGCGCACGTCCCGACCGCGCCGGGGAAACGATCACCGCCACCGGCTCGCGCGTGCGCCAGGCGCAGCCCGCGCTGCCCGAACGCGCCGACGAATACATCGACGAGCCGCTGGACGACCGCCCCCCCGCCTCGTTCGCAACCGCCGAGGCGCGCGACGCCTGGTTGCAGCGCATCCGCGAACTGGTCGCCGAAGGCGAACTCGACGCCGCACGCGCCAGCCTGAAGGAGTTCCGCCGCCGCTATCCGCAGCATTCGCTGCCTGCGGACCTGAAGGCCCTGCTGGCCGAATGAGCGGCCACACCCTGGCCGCAACGCAGGTGTTCGCGCTGGAGGTGAAGCACAGCCGCTTCATCGCCCGTGCGGCACCCGTCACCACGCCCGACGACGCGCAGGCGCTGCTGCGCGAGGTCTCGGTGCGCGACGCCACCCACAACTGCTGGGCATGGCGCATCGGCGGCGACTACCGCAGCAGCGATGACGGCGAGCCCGCCGGCACCGCTGGCCGGCCCATCCTCGCCGCGATCGACGGCCAGGGCCTGGACCGCGTGGCCGTGGTGGTCACCCGCTGGTACGGCGGCATCAAGCTGGGCGCGGGCGGGCTGGTACGTGCCTACGGCGGCGCGGCGGCCGAATGCCTGCGCCTGGCGCAACGGCTGCCGATCATCGAGACCACCGCCATGGGGATGCACGTGCCGTTCGACGACCTGGGGGCACTGCATGCCGCGCTGGCGGCGTTCGGCGCGGTGAAGCACGAGGAAAGCTTCGATGCCGAAGGTGCGCGGCTGGTGGTCGGATTGCCGGCCGATGCCCTCGACGCCTTGAAAGCGCGCCTGGTCGACGCCACCCGTGACCGGGTGCGTTTCGAGGACAATGGCTGAGTACCTGTCGGCCGGCCTCGCCTGTGCACGGCAGTCGCAAGGCATCGAGGCAACGCATCTGTCCCGCCTTCGCACCCTCAGGAATGCAACGCCACGCGGCGTGCCCGAATGGATCGCCCTGGAACCCGCATGACCGACGCGACGCAAAAGGATTCGCCCGACCCGCCCAAGCCGCGCCTCGGCGCGCTGCGCCTGCTGTGGCCCTTCATGATGCGCCAGCGCGGCCTGTTCGCCGCCTGGCTGCTGGCGCTGGCGGCATCGTCCACCGCCACGCTCAGCCTGCCGGTGGCCGTGCGCCACATGATCGACCGCGGCTTCGACAGCGGCAGCAACGTCGATGCCGCATTCGGCCTGCTGTTCCTGGTGGCGCTGGCCTTGGCGTTCGCCACCGCGGCGCGGTTCTTCTTCGTCTCGCTGCTGGGCGAGCGGGTGGTGGCGGACCTGCGCAACCGGCTGTATGGGCACCTTGTCGGCCTGGACCAGGCATTCTTCGAGAAGAACCGCAGCGGCGAACTGGTCTCGCGGCTCAGCGCCGATACCGAGCTGCTGCGCAGCGTGGTGGGTTCGACGATGTCGGTGGCGATCCGCAGCGTGGTGATGGTGCTGGGCAGCATCGCGATGCTGGTGATCACCAGCCCGCGGCTGGCGGCGTGGACGCTGGTGGGCATCCCGCTGTTCGTGCTGCCGCTGGTGCTGGGCGGCCGCCGGCTGGAGAAGATCTCGCGGCAGAGCCAGGACCGGGTGGCCGATGCCAACACGCTGGCGGCCGAGGCGCTGGGTGCGATCCGCACGGTGCAGGCGCACGCGCGCGAGCCCTTCGAGCGCCACCGCTTCGCCGATGCGGTCGCGCTGACCGTCGCCACCGCGCGCCGCCGCATCGGCACCCAGTCGATCATCACGGCTGTCGCCATCTCGCTGATCTTCGGCGCGATCACCCTGGTACTGTGGCTGGGCGCGCACGACGTGATCGCCGGACGCATGACCGCGGGCACGCTGGGCCAGTTCGTGCTGTACGCGCTGTTCGGCGCGGGGTCGGTCGGCGCGCTGGCCGAAGTCTGGAACGAGGTGCAGCGTGCCGCCGGCGGCATGGGCCGCATCGGCGAACTGCTGGATGAGCGCAATGGCATCGCCGCGCCCGCGCATCCGGCGGCGTTGCCGCGACCGCTGCGCGGCGAACTGCGCTTCGACGAGGTGTCGTTCCACTACCCGACGCGACCGGATGCGGCCGCGCTGGAAGGCTTCAGCCTGCACGTCGCGCCTGGCGAAACGGTGGCACTGGTCGGCCCCTCCGGCGCCGGCAAGAGCACGGTATTCGCGATGCTGCTGCGCTTCCACGATCCGCAGGCCGGCCGCATCGCCGTCGACGGCGTCGGCATCGACACCGTCGATCCGGCGGAACTGCGCGAGGCGATCGCGCTGGTGCCGCAGCAGCCGGCGATCTTCGCCGCCAGCGCGCGCGACAACATCCGCTACGGCCGGCTGGACGCCAGCGACGACGAGGTCGCCGCCGCCGCGGCTGCCGCCGAAGCGCACGAGTTCATCGCCGCCCTGCCCGCCGGCTACGACGAGCAGTTGGGCGAGCGTGGCGCACGGTTGTCCGGCGGCCAGCAGCAGCGCATCGCCATCGCCCGCGCCCTGCTCAAGGACGCGCCGATCCTGCTGCTGGACGAAGCCACGTCCGCACTGGATGCGCAAAGCGAGCGCGCGGTGCAGATCGCGTTCGAACACCTGATGGAAGGCCGCACCACGCTGGTGATCGCGCATCGGCTGGCGACCGTGCTGCAGGCCGACCGGATCGTGGTGATGGACCGGGGCCGGATCGTCGCGCAGGGCACGCACGCCGAATTGCTGGCGCAGGGCGGGCTGTACGCGGAACTGGCGCGGTTGCAGTTCATCGACTGAGCCGTGATCGACCCGAGCTCGTCATCCCGGCGCAAGCCGGGATGACGAGCGTTGGGCTCTTGATCTACGTTGAGCAGCAATGCTGTTGGTCGACCCGGAGGGCGGCCGGCATGGGTGAGCCGATGCACGCTTGCGCGCCACTGGCGCGCGCATTGGCGAACGCCCGCGCCGCAAGCGCGGCCCGGACTTGGCCGCGAAGCGGACAAGCCAGCCGTTTTTCGACAGGACAGGGATGTCCTGTCGAAAAATCCCGTCGAGACCAATCGACCTGCTTAGCTCTGATCGGGGAAAGGCATTTCTTTGGTTACTTTCTTGACCGGCTTCGCCGTTCGCTCCGCAGTGTGCCAGCAAAGAAAGTAACCCGCCCGTTCACGGGCGGAACGCTCTTGACCGACCCATCGCCACGGCGGCGAGCGGCTCCCTGCCCAAATGAACGTCAGCGAGTCTTCTTCGCGCGGGTACGGCGCGACGCCTGGCCGACACGCTGGCGCGATGCGGCACCGCCCAGGCTGCGCGGAATCTTGATGCGGGTCTTGCTGGAGACCGCCTTCGCCGGGCCCTTGGCAGCAGGCTTGGCGGCCTTCTTCGTCGCTGCCTTCTTGCCGGCGGCCTTCCCGGCAACCGCCTTGGTGGCCGTGGACTTGCCGACGGCGGCCTTCTTCGCGGTCTTCTTCTTCGTGGCCGTCTTCGCCACGGTCTCGCCAGCCGCCGCCTTCACCGCCCTGCGCGCGGCCTTGCGCTCGCCCTTGTTGGCCTTCTTCTTCGGGGTTGCGGCCTTGCCCTCGCCCAGCGAGCGCATGGCGCTGCTGCTCTCGCGGTCCAGCTTCGCCAGCTGGGCCTCGAAGTGCTTCAGCGCGCGGTCGAGCACCTTCGACTTGTCGCCGGTGCGCACGTTGGCCCTGCCGGAACGCCCGTCCTTACTGCCGGTGGTGCGCGAGGAGCGGATGCGCTGGCGCTGCTGCAGGTCGCGCTGCTTGTCGCGCAGGTCGCGCAGGCGCTTGATCAGCGAGACCAGGTCCTTGACCTGCCACGGGCCGGTGGATTGCACCATCTTGCGCTCGCAGTCGCTCAGCAGTGCGGCGTCGGTAGCGGAGAGTTTCATCGCGTCATTCCATTTGGATCGAAGCGGACATCAAACCACATTTCATGCATCCGGCACAGATTGCCCATGCGACACGCGAGCCATGCCGTGCACGCGCGCACCGAGTTCGTCGACGAAACGCGGATCGAGCGCGACCTGTCCGAACAGTCCCCGCTGCGTCCCGCTGAGCACCCGCAGCATGTGCGCCCTGCCCACCGGCAACTTGCCCGCGGGCAGCAATGCAACATCGCGCAGGCGCGCGACGAGCTCCCGGTCGGACTGGAACATCGGCGTCAGCCAGCGGCTCCAGACGTGGTAGATGCGCAGGTGCCGGCGGCGTTCACGCTGGTAGTGCGCAAGCGCATCGGCCAACGCCGCTCCGCCACGCAACGCATCGGCAAGCGCCAGGGCATCCAGCAGCGCCATGTTCACGCCCTGCCCCAGCTGTGGACTCATGGCGTGCGCGGCATCGCCCACCAGCACCACGCGCCCGCGGTGCCAGTCGCGCATCACCGTGTCGCGGTAGCGGGCGCGCGCCAAGTGCATGGGCGACTCGATGCCCGACAACAGCGCGGCCGCTTCCGGCCACAATGCCGCCACTTCTTGCTTCCAGGTCTCCACGCCATCGGCCTGCCAGCGCTCGAAGGACGCGACCGGCAGGCTCCAGAAGAAACTGAGCTTCCGCTGGTCGTCGCCGGGGCAAGTGCCAACGGGCAGAAGGCCGATCATCTTGCGCGCGGCGACGTAGCGCTGGCGCAGTTCATGCATGTGTGGCCAGTGCGCTCGCGGCAGCAGGCACCACAGCGCACCCCACGGATAGGGCGCGTCCAGTGAAGGCCTTGCGACAACGCCACGCAGGCTGGATGCCGCCCCATCGGCCAGCACCACGAGATCGAACGGACCATGCCGGCTGCCGCGCTGGTCGAGCAGCGTGCGGCCATCGTCCAGCACATCGGCGATGGCCGTATCCGCCTGCACGGCAGCATGGCCATCCCAGGCATCGGCAAGGATCGAGAACAGCGCACCCCGCTGCATGCCCAAGCCGGCGAGGCGCGCGTCCAGCGTGGCATAGCGCATGTCCATCACCGCACGGCCGCAGGGCACGTCGCCAAACAATCGTTCCACCACGGCGCCATGCTTCAACACACCGTCCAGCAAGCCCATGCGCCACAGCGCCTGCAGGCCAGTCGGTTGCAGCAGGAACCCCGCCCCCACCGGACCGGGCGTGGCCACGCGCTCGAACACCTCGACGTGATGCCCGTCACGCGACAGCAGCACGGCCGTCGCTTGTCCTGCCGTGCCATAGCCCACGATGGCGATGCGTTTGCGCGTCATTGCGCCGATGCTCCCTGCCGGTGATCCATGCAAGAAAAACCCCGCCGAAGCGGGGTCCGGACATCCCGAACGGGTTCCGATCAGGCCACAGGCGTCACCCCTGCCGCCTGTGCGCCTTTCGGTCCCTGCGTGACTTCGTATTGCACGCGTTGGCCTTCCTGCAGGGAGCGGAAGCCCTTGGAGTCGATCGCGGAAAAATGGACGAATACATCCGCGCTGCCATCTTCGGGCGCAATGAACCCGAACCCCTTGGCGTCGTTGAACCACTTCACAGTGCCGTATTGCATGATCTCGTCGAACCTCGTGATGGATGCAGGGCGTGTGCGGCAGTGCAAGGCGCCGCACCCGGCGAGTATGCAAACTCCGGTGCCGAGGTTCAATCGCCTGCGAGCAGACCAGCCACCAGCGCAGGAATGCCGGACGACGCCGCGGCCACGTTGGCCAGCACGTCGTCGAGCGTGATCACCTCGTCCACATCGGGCCCTGCCCCTGCCGCCCAGTTGGCGACGATGGCGAGGCAGGCGTACTCGAGCCCCATTTCGCGCGCGAGCCCCGCTTCCGGCATGCCGGTCATGCCCACCAGGTCGCAACCGTCGCGGCGCATCCGCGCGATCTCGGCCTTGGTCTCCAGCCTCGGGCCCTGCGTGGCGCCATAGCAACCGCCGTCGACCAATGCGATGCCACGGCGACGCGCCGCGGACAGCACCGCCGCGCGAAGCGCCGGCGTGTACGGATCGCCGAAATCCACGTGCAGCACGTCGGTGCCGGGTTCCTCGCAAATCGTCGAAACGCGTCCCCAGGTGTAGTCGATCAACTGCTCCGGGCAAGCCAGCACGCGTGGGCCGAAGCGTTCGGTGATGCCGCCGACCGTATTCAGCGCCAGCACGCGCGTCGCACCCAGCGCCCGTAGCGCCGCGAGATTGGCGCGATAGTTGACCTGGTGCGGCGGTACCGAGTGCCCTTCGCCATGGCGCGCTAGGAACGCGACGCGATGCCCGCCCAGCGTGCCGATGCGCACCGGACCGGAGGGCGCGCCATATTTCGTCACCGGCTGGTGGCTTTCGATGTCCTGCAGTTCGCCCAATGCATACAGGCCGGTGCCGCCGATGACGGCAAGGAGGGGGGAAGTCATGGCATCTACCGGTGATCGATGGGCGTGGTCGCGACTATACCGGTCGCGCGCCGCGGCCCGCAGTCGCTTGCGAATCGACCGCCGCGATGCCTGTCACGGGATTGCCGGCGGTACGGCGAAACAGGCACGTCCACGTGCCGCGGCTCATTCGCCCAGGGCGTAGATGCCCGGCAGGTTGCGGCCCTGCTCATGGAAGTCCATGCCGTAGCCGAACACATAGCGGTCGGGCACTTCGACGCCTTCGTAGTCGGCACCGATACCATCGACACGGCGGTCGTGCGCCTTGGTCGCCAGCACCGCGACGCGCACATCCAACGCGCCCTGGTCCTCGCACCAGTACTTCACCGCCTTCAGCGTATGGCCTTCGTCGAGGATGTCGTCGACCAGCAGCACGCGGCGCCCGCGCAGCGGGGTGGCGGGACGATGCAGCCAGGCCAGTCCGGAGCCGGTGGTGTTGCCGCGGTAGCGGGTGGCGTGCAGGTACTCCAGCTCGACGTCCAGTTCGCGCTCGCCCAGCGCGAACGCGAGCTGCGCGGCGAATGGCATGCCGCCATGCATGATGGTGATGAACAGCGGCGGCGTGTCGTCGTCCTCGTAGTCGTCGCAGATGGCGTCGGCCATGTCCTCGATCGCGTCTTCCAGCGCATCGCGGTCGTGGATCAGGTCGGCACTGCCGATCACGTCGGCCAGCTTCGGGATGTTCATGCCATCGCCCCCGGAAGCGTGCCCAACTTCGACTGCACGCCGCCACGGCGACCGTCGGCCAGCAGGCCGTCCCATCCCATTGCGCCGCGACCGATCAAGGAGATCACCGCTGCGGTGTCGAGCTGGCGGTCCTTCACGGCGGCCAGCGACTCCTCGACCAGTTCCGGATGGCAGACCAGCACCACGTCGCAACCCGCGTCCAGGTGCGCATCCACCCGCGCCTTGATGCCGCCCGCCGAGAAGGCCGCCGCCATGCCGATGTCGTCGGAGAACACCACGCCGCGGAAACCCATCTCGTCACGCAGGATGTCGTTGATCCAGAACGGCGAGTAGCCGGCCGGTTCCGGCGCCACCTGCGGATAGACCACGTGCGCCAGCATCACCGCGTCGGCGCCGGCATCGATACCGGCCACGAACGGGATCAGGTCGTGCGCGCGGATCGCGTCCAGCGGACGGTCATCCACCGCGTTGTCGAAATGCGTGTCCTCGCGCACCGTACCGTGGCCGGGGAAGTGCTTGAGCGTCGCCGCCATCCCGACCGAATGCATGCCCTTGACGTAGGCGCGGGTGAACGCGGCGACCACCTGCGGGTCTTCCGAGAACGCACGGTTGCCGATGGCGAGGTTGCCGTGGCCCACGTCCACCACCGGCGCGAAACTCAGGTCGACGCCACTGGCGCGGATCTCGCTGGCCATCAGCCAGGCATGTTCTTCCGCCAGCGCCAGCGCGGCATCGGGATCGCTGGCGTACAGGCGGCCGAATCCGTCCAGCGACGGCAGCGCGGTGTAGCCCTCTTCGAAGCGCTGCACGCGCCCGCCTTCCTGGTCCACGCAGATCAGCTGCGGCCGCAGCGCCACTTCGCGGATGGCGACGCAAAGCTCGGCCACCTGGTCGCGTGAAGCGAAGTTGCGCTTGAACAGGATCACGCCCGCGCACGCGTCGTGCTGCAGCCAGTCGCGCTCCTGCGCGGTGAGTTCCTTGCCGGCGATGCCGATGACGAGCATGGGGGATCCTTATTCGGGGATGTCGAGGGCGTCGCGCTCGCGTTGCGTCCAGTCCTGAAACGGACGCGAGGCCAACGCCAGATTGTAATAGCGGGCGGCATCTGTCACCTCTTTCCCCGCCCATGCCGGCTTCACGATTTTTTCACTCGCATCGCCCAGTTCCACCTCGGCAACGACCAGTCCGGCGTTGTCGCCCAGGAACTCGTCCACTTCCCACAGGTGGCCGCCGTGCCGGACCAGGTGCCGGCGCTTGTCGATCACCCCGCCCACGCACAACGCCAGCAGGGCGCGGGCATCCGCCACGGGGATCGGGTAGTCGAATTCCTGCCGGGTATGCCCCGACTCGCGCGACTTGAGGTTCAGGAACGCGGCACCGCCCTGGATGCGGATGCGCACCGATGCCTTCTGTTGTCCGCGATCCATTGCGCCGATGTCGTTGATGTAGCCCTGCGCCATGGGCAGCACTTCGTGCGCCGCATCGCGCCAGCCATCGCCGACGACCAGGAACTTTCGCTCGATTTCAATGCCCATGATGCCTAATGCCTCTCCACGTCATCCCGGCGAACACCGGGATCCAGCGACTCACCCGCATCCATCCGCCAATGACACCGGTGAACGGTATCCATCCCAGCTTGCGCCGGAATGACGACACCGAAGCTACCGCTCGAACAACGCAATCGACTCCACGTGCGCCGTTTGCGGGAACATGTCCATCACCCCCGCGCTCACCAGCTTCCAGCCCTGGTCGTTCACCAGATGCCCCGCATCGCGCGCCAGCGATGCCGGGTGGCAGCTGACGTAGACGATCCGGCCAAAGCGCTCCAGCGGCAGCTGTTTCAGCACTTCGATCGCGCCGGAGCGCGGCGGGTCCAGCAGCAGCTTGTCGAAGCCCTGGCGCATCCACGGCGTGCCGCGCTGGTCCTTGGTGAGGTCGGCGGCATGGAACTGCACGTTCGCCAGTCCGTTGCGTTCGGCATTCTCGCGTGCGCGCGCCACCAGTCCGGCCTCTCCCTCCACGCCTACCACCCCGGTGGCGACGCGCGCCAGCGGCAGGGTGAAATTGCCCAATCCGCAGAACAGGTCCAGCACGCGCTCGCCCGGCTGCACGTCGAGCAGTTCCAGCGTGCGCTCGATCATCTTTTCGTTGAGCGAGGCGTTGACCTGGATGAAGTCCAGCGGGCGGAAGCCGAAGGTGATGTTCCAGGGCTCGAGGCGGAACGACAGCGCAGGTGCCTCCGGCCACAGTGCGCGCACAGAATCGACACCGCCGGGCTGCAGGAAGATCGCGAAGCGATGCCGCTCGCCGAAGGCCTGCAACGCGGCAAGGTCCGCATCGGACAGCGGCTGCAGGTGCCGGAACACCAGCGCCACGCCATCGAATGCCTCGGTGGCGTCGCCAACGACGAATTCGATCTGCGGGATCTCGCGCCGCGCCTCTAGCCCATCGACCAGCGCCGAGAGCGCGGGGATGGCGGCGCCGATCGCCGGCACAACCGTATGGCATTCGGACAGGTCGGCGACGAACCGCGGATCGCGCTCGCGGAAACCCACCAGGGTCTTGTCCTTCTTCTCCACCCGCCGCACCGAGAACCGGCCCTTGCGGCGATACCCCCACGCATCCCCGGTCAGCGGCGGGAGCACCGTGGCAGGCGCGACATGGCCGATGCGCTCGAAGTTGTCCAGCAGCACGCGCTGTTTGGCGAGTATCTGCTGGCCGGTCTCCAGGTGCTGCAGGGCGCAGCCGCCGCAGACACCGAAATGCGCGCAACACGGCTGCACCCGGTGCGGCGACGGCTGCAGCACCTCGACAGCCTCGCCCTCGTCGAAATGCCGCGACCGCGCCGTCTGCTTCACCATCACCTGTTCGCCCGGGAGCGCGCCGGCGATGAACACGGTCTTGCCTGCGCTGGCATGGCCGGCCTCGCGGCGGGCGACGCCACGGCCGTCGTGGCTCAGATCGAGGATGTCGGCGGGGAACGGGGTCTGGTCGATGCGGGCCACGTGGCGAAGGCTGCGTACGGAAAGAGGGCATTGTCGCAGAACCGCGCCAGCGGCCCTCTGGCTGCGACCACCCTGCATTCCAGCGCGCGCCGCACTACCATGCGGCCAGAGTCGCGAGGGAGTTGCACGATGCCACCAGGCCCCACGCCCGCCAGGCTGCTGCTGGTCGAAGACGATGCGACCAGTCGGGCGTTCCTTGTCGCCGCCAGCGAAGCCCTGCCCGCGACGGTCGATGCGGCAAGCAGCGTGTCGGAAGCGCTCGCGATCGCCGCCGCCCGTGACCACGACCTCTGGCTGATCGACGCCCACCTGCCCGATGGCAGCGGCGCCGAACTGCTTTCCATGCTGCGTGCGCGCGGACTGCACGCCCCCGCACTGGCGCACACCGCGACCCGCGACGAAGACACGATCGGCACGCTGCGCGCGGCAGGTTTCGATGGCGTGGTCTGCAAACCCCTTCCCGCCGACGCCTGGCGCGACGCCCTGCGCCAGGCGCTGCGGGGCGAAGCCGCGACCTCCCGCACGCCGCCCGGGGACACGACCGCAACCGTGCGCCCGGTCTGGGACGATGCCGCCGCGCTGGCTGCGATGAACGGCAACGCCGCGCACGTCGATGCGCTGCGCGCGCTGTTCCTGGCCGAGTTGCCGGCACTGGCCGGGACCTTGTCCGCGGCCTCCGCGGCAGGCGACCCGCACGCGGTGCTGGCGACGCTGCACAAGCTGCGCGCCAGCTGCGGCTTCGTTGGTGCGGCGCGCGTGGATGCCGCGGCGCAGGCCTTGCGCGCATCGCCGGCTTCAGCGCCGATGATGGCAGCGCTGGCGCAGGCGATTCAGGAGACGCTGTCGTCCTGATCGTCCGCGCGCTCCGGTCGCGCCAGCCCGGCCACCAGTTCCCACGACTTCAACCCGCGCCCGCCCAGGTGGTGCGACACCACTTCGCGCATGACCCTGCGCAATCCGGCGAGGTCCGCGGCCGCCGGCATCTCGTCGTTCGCCAGGGCCACCAGCCCGCGCCCGCTGGCACCGCGCGCATCGCCGCTGCGCTCGCTGCGCACGCGGCGGGGTCCATGTTCCGGATCGAGGCGGTAATGCCCGGCGGGATCGATCGTCTCGCCATCACCGTCGCAGGACAGGTCGAAGCCGACGCCGAGCGCCTGCAGCAGGTCGCGTTCGAAGCGACGCAGCGTCCACGCCACGCCACTGCCGGCGCGCAAGCGTGCGCGCACCTGGCCGTACAGCGCGTACAGATCCGGTTGCGGATCCTGGCGGGGCGCCAGCCGGACCATCAGTTCGTTGACGTAAAAGCCGGCGAGCATCGCATCGCCGGTCAGCCTTGGAGCGGCATCAAGGGCCTCCGCGCCATTGAGGTGCGCCATTTCGCCGCGCTGCACAGCGTCGAAACGGATGTGCTGCAGCGGCTGCAGCGCAGCGCGCAGCACGTGCCGCTTCGGCCCCAGCACGCCGCGCGCGACCAGGCCGATGCGGCCGTGGGATTCGCTCAACGCCTCCAGCAGCAGGCTGGTCTCGCGCCACGGCCGCGCGTGCAGCACATAGGCGCGTTCACCGGCGTAGCGCATGGGGTCGCCGCGTCAGCCGTCGTAGCCCAGCGTGCGCAGGGCCGCTTCGTCGTCGCTCCAGCCCGCGCGCACCCGCACCCAGGTCTGCAGGAACACCTTGGCGTCGAACAGGCGCTCCATGTGCTGGCGCGCCTTGGCGCCGATGTCCTTCAGCCGCGCCCCGCCCTTTCCGATCACGATGGCCTTCTGGCCTTCGCGCTCGACCCAGATCACCGCACCGATGCGATACATCACGCCGGCGGTGGGCGACGGTTCCTCGACGAAGGATTCGATCTCGACCGTGGTCGCATACGGCAGCTCCGCGCCCAGCTGGCGCATCAACTGTTCGCGCACCAGTTCGCCGGCGAGGAAGCGCTGGCTGCGGTCGGTGATCTCGTCCTCGCCGTACAGCACCGCCTGCTCGGGAACCAACGGCAACAGCGTCGCCACCAGGTCGTCCAGCCCCACGCGCTTGAGTGCGGACACCGGGTGCACCGCCGCGAACTCGCGCCCGTCCACCACCTGCTGCAGGAACGGCAGCAGCGCGGTCTTGTCCTTGAAGCGGTCGACCTGGTTGACGGCCAGCACCACCGGCACGCCGGCTTCGCGCAGCGTGTCGTAGGCCAGTGTGTCCTCCTCGTCCCAGCGGCCCGCCTCGACCACCAGCACCGCGGCATCCACGCCCTCCAGCGCGCCGCGCGCCGCCCGGTTCATCATCCGGTTCATCGCCTTCTTCTGCTCGCGATGGATACCGGGCGTATCGACCAGCACCAGCTGTCCTTCCGGGAAGGAGGCGATGCCCAGCAGCCGGTGCCGCGTGGTCTGCGGCCGGTTGGACACGATGCTGACGCGCGCCCCGACCAGCGCATTGACCAGGGTGGACTTGCCGACGTTGGGACGGCCGATGACGGCGACGTGGCCGGCGCGATGGGCGTTTGAAGTCATGCGTGCATTGTAGGGCGGGCCCTGGCCCGCCGCTCGATCCGTTCCCCATCGCGACGGCGCGCCAGGTCGCAACGGCGGGCCAGGGCCCGCCCTACGCGTCCAGTTGCGCCAGGACCGCCTCGGCTGCCTGCTGCTCGGCCGCGCGCCTCGAGCCGCCTTCGCCTTCGGCCGACAACGGCGGCTGGGACAGCGTGCAACGCACGCGGAACGCCTTGGCGTGATCCTCGCCGCCCTCCCACGCCAGCTCGTATTGCGGCAGCGGCGCCTGCCGCGCCTGCAGCCATTCCTGCAGCCGGGTCTTGGCGTCCTTGCCCACCTTCGCCGGATGCAGGGCTTCGATCAGGGGTCCGAACCACGGCCGCACCACGTCGCGGCAGGCTTCGAAGCCGGCGTCGAGATAGATGGCACCCACCACGGCTTCCAGCGCATCGGACAGGATCGAGTCGCGACGATGGCCGCCGGACTTCATTTCCCCGGGCCCCAGGGTAAGCCGCGCGCCGAGTTCGAAGCCTCGCGCCAGCGTGGCCAGCGAGGACTCGCGCACCAGTTCGGCCCGCGCCCGGGTCAACACGCCCTCGTCGGCTTTCGGCCAGCACACGTACAGCGCTTCGGCCGCGAACAGGCCGAGCAGCGCGTCACCCAGGAATTCCAACCGCTCGTTGTGCGGCGTGCCCGCACTGCGGTGGGTCAGCGCCTGTGCCAGAAGCGCGGGGTCGCGGAACCGATGCGGTCCAAAGGCCGCATCGCCAAGGACATCAATCGGCATTTCCCGAGCGGGACAGGTTCTGCACGGCGCCGAACTTCCCGATGACATCGAGGTTCGCGATCATCGGCCTGCGGACCTCGTATTGCACGGTCATCACCCAGCCAGCGTCGCCCCGCTCGATCTTGATGTGTTCCTTCTTGATGTTCTGGGCGTAGCTCATGTCGAGCCGTCGCAGGAACATCTGCTGGATGCGCGCGGGATCGGTGGTGGCGATCCCCGGTTCGTTCGCGAGCCCCTTCAATGCGGTCTTCACCGCGTAGTACTCCTGGTACATCGGGAACAGCTTGAATCCGATGTAAGCAAACACCCCCACCACCGCCATGACGATGATGAACCCGAGCAGGGTGATACCCCGCTGCCGCCTGGCGATGCCGCCGTGGATATTCATGGATTGATCCCCTGCGTCCGTAATTGCCACCCGTCGGGCGGCTACTGGATACCCTTGCCGATCCTACTCCAGTCCACCCACCCCGGCGCACTGCTGTCGAAATTCATCCACACCAGGAACGCCTTGCCGCGGAGCTGGCTTTCCGGGAGGGTACCCCAAAACCGGCTGTCGTCACTGCGGTCCCGGTTGTCGCCCATCACGAAATAGTGGCCTTCGGGCACGCGCCATTCGCCCTGCCCCCGCGGGTCGTGGACGCCGGTGCTCTCGAGCACGTCATGGGGCCGGTCGCCCAGCGCTTCCCGCAGCACCGCCACCCCGGTCATGTCGCGGCCGCGACCACGGCCTTCGTACTGTCCCAGCAGCTGGTAATCCAGTCGCTCGCCATTGATGTAGAGCGTGTCGCCCTCGAAGGCGACCAGGTCGCCCGGCAGGCCGACCACGCGCTTGATCCAGTCCTGGTCGGGATGATGGGGCGGCCGGAACACCGCCACGTCGCCGCGTTGCGGTTCGCCCAGCGCGATGACCTTGCGGTTGTTGATCGGCAGGCGGATGCCGTAGGTGAACTTGTTGACCAGGATGAAGTCGCCGATCAGCAGCGTCGGCATCATCGAACTGGACGGGATGCGGAACGGTTCGGCCACGAAACTGCGCAGGATCAGGACCACGAACAGTACCGGGAAGAACGCGCGGGCGTAGTCGACGACCAGCGGCTCCTTCTCCTCCAACAGGCCCGCCGCTTCTCGGCGGCGCCTGGCGAACAGCAGGCGGTCGAGCAGCCAGATGATGCCGGTGGCGAAGGTCAGCACGACCAGCGCGATTTCAAACCATTTCATGCGGGTTCCTTCGGAATGCGTCGGCCGGACCGGAGTCCACGCCCTTAATCCTTGCCCGTACTCAACACCGCGAGGAAGGCTTCCTGCGGGATCTCGACGCGGCCGACCTGCTTCATCCGCTTCTTGCCCTCTTTCTGCTTCTCGAGGAGCTTCTTCTTGCGGCTGATGTCGCCACCATAGCACTTGGCCAGCACGTTCTTGCGCAGCGCCTTGACCGTGGTGCGGGCGATGATCTGCGAGCCGATGGCGGCCTGGATCGCCACGTCGAACTGCTGGCGCGGGATCAGGTCCTTCATCTTTTCGGTCAGCTCGCGGCCGCGCCGGTCGGCATGGCTGCGGTGCACGATGATGCTCAGCGCGTCGACCTTGTCGCCGTTGATCAGCGTGTCCACGCGCACGAACGGGCCGGCGTCGAAGCGCAGGAAGTGGTAGTCCAGCGAGGCATAGCCGCGGCTGACCGACTTCAGCTTGTCGAAGAAGTCCAGCACCACCTCGGCCATCGGCAGCTCGTAGCTGATCTGCACCTGGCTGGCCAGGTACTGGATGCCGATCTGCGCACCGCGCTTTTCCTCGCACAGCTTGATGATGTTGCCGATGTATTCCTCGGGCGTGAGGATGTTGGCACGGATGATCGGCTCGCGCACTTCCTCGATCTGGTTCGCGGGCGGCAGCTTGGCCGGATTGTCCAGCGGCAGCACTTCGCCATCGGTGCGCAGCACCTCGTAGACCACGGTCGGCGCGGTGCTGATCAGGTCGAGGTCGTACTCGCGCTCCAGCCGTTCCTGCACGATTTCCATGTGCAGCATGCCGAGGAAGCCGCAGCGGAAACCGAAGCCCATCGCCTCGGAGCTTTCCGGTTCGAAGCGCAGGGCGGCATCGTTGAGCCGCAGTTTTTCCAGCGCCTCGCGCAGGTCCGGGTAGTCCTCGGCATTGACCGGGAACAGGCCGGCGAACACGCGCGGCTGCATTTCCTGGAAGCCGGGCAGCGGCTTGGGCGCGGGATCGCCGGCGAGGGTCAGCGTGTCGCCGACCGGCGCGCCGTGCACGTCCTTGATCGACGCGGTGATCCAGCCCACCTCGCCCGCGCCCAGCTTCTTCAGCTCCTTGCGCTTGGGCGTGAACACGCCGACCTTGTCGACTTCATGCGTGCGCCCGGTCGACATCACCAGGATCTTGCTCTTAGGCGCGATCTCGCCCTGCATCACCCGCACCAGCGAGACCACGCCCAGGTAATTGTCGAACCACGAGTCGATGATCAGCGCCTGCAGCTTGTCGGTGTCGCGCGGCCGTGGCGGCGGGATGCGCTGGACGATGGCTTCCAGCACGTCGCGCACGTTCAGGCCGGTCTTGGCGCTGACCGCGATGGCGTCCTCGGCGTCGATGCCGATCACCGCCTCGATCTCGGCCTTGGCCTTGTCGATGTCGGCCGTGGGCAGGTCGATCTTGTTGAGCACCGGCACCACTTCCAGCCCCTGCTCGACCGCGGTGTAGCAGTTGGCGACCGACTGTGCCTCCACGCCCTGCGCGGCATCGACCACCAGCAGCGCGCCCTCGCATGCGGCCAGCGAGCGGCTGACTTCGTAGGAGAAGTCGACGTGGCCGGGCGTGTCGATGAAGTTGAGCTGGTAGGTCTGCCCGTCCAGCGCCACGTAGGGCAGCGACACGGACTGGGCCTTGATGGTGATGCCGCGCTCGCGCTCGATCGGGTTCGAGTCGAGCACCTGCGCCTCCATCTCGCGCGCCTCGAGGCCGCCGCACAGCTGGATGATGCGGTCGGCCAGCGTCGACTTGCCGTGGTCGACGTGGGCGATGATGGAGAAGTTGCGGATCGACCGCATCGGATCGGAAGTCATGGGCGGCGGTCGGCCGTCATCGGCATTCGGTAAGCCGCGCATTATCGCATAGGGCGGGCCCTGGCCCGCCGTCACCACCCCGCCTTCGCCGCACGCGAACCGACAACCGGCCCGCGTGGCGGACATGCAGGCTACTTATTCTCCGTCCCGCGGCGTGACCGCGACGAACTGCTGGTTGCCGGTACGGTCGCGGACCAGCAGCATCACCGTCTGGCCCTGGCGTACGTCACGCAGCGCGCGGTCCAGCGCCGCCACGCTGCCCACGGCGGTGCGACCCACGCGCAGGATCACGTCGCCCGGCGACAGTCCGGCGCTGCGGGCGGCCGCGCCATCGACGCGTGCGATGCGCACGCCCTCGCCCGCCTCCAGCCCCAGCTGCCGTCGCTGCGCAGCCTCGATCTCCTGGCCCACGATGCCCAGCACATTGCTGGCGGCGGGCTCACCTGGCGATGCCGGACGCCCCTGCTGGCGCGGCCCCGCGGCCGTTGCTTCCTCCAGCTGCGACAGGGTGACGTCGATGTTGCGCTCACGCCCCTCGCGGATCACGCCCAGCCGCACGCGCGTGCCGGGCGCCTTGGCGCCGATCAGCGGTGGCAGGTCGCTGGACTGGTTGATGGCCACGCCATCCACCGAACGGATCACGTCGCCCGGCTCGATGCCAGCCAGCTGCGCCGGGCCGCCCGGCAGCACACTGGAGACCAGCGCGCCGCGGGTATCGGGCAAGCCCAGGCCCGTCGCGAACTCGGAGGTGATCGCACCCACCTGTACGCCGATCTGGCCGCGACGCACCTCGCCTGTCGTCCGGATCTGCTCCACCACGTTCATCGCCACGTCGATCGGGATCGCGAAGCTCACGCCCATGAAGCCGCCGGAGTTGCTGAAGATCTGCGAATTGATGCCGATGACCTCGCCGCTGGTGTTGAGCAACGGGCCACCGGAGTTGCCGCGGTTGATCGCGACGTCGGTCTGGATGAAGGGCACGTAGCGCTGGTCGGCGTAAGGGTTGGCGCGGCCGACCGCGCTGACGATGCCGGCCGTCACCGACTGGTCGAAACCGAACGGCGAGCCGATCGCCACCGCCCACTGGCCCGGCCGCACCTGCGCGGCATTGCCGGTGCGCAACACCGGCAGGCCGGTGGCCTCGATCTTGAGCACGGCCACGTCCGATGGCTGGTCGCTGCCGACCACCTTGGCGGTGAACTCGCGGCGATCGGTCAAGGTGACCTTGACCTCGTCGGCACCATCGATGACGTGGTGGTTGGTCAGCACATAGCCATCGGCGCTGATCAGGAAGCCCGAGCCCAGCGAGCGACCGCGCGGCGCGCCCGGCGACTGGCCCGGACCGGGCATCTGGAAGCCGGGCCCCAAGATGCGGCGGAAGATCTCGGGGATCTGCTCATCATCCATGGGCGGTTGGCTACGCTGCGCGGTCCGCGCACCGATGACGGTCTCGATGTTGACCACGGCCGGCCCGACCTGTTCGACGAGTCGGGTGAAGTCCGGCAGCCCGGTCACCAGCGGCGCGGCGGGAGCTTGGGCGCGGATGGCCGGCTCAGTCAGGGCAGGCGCGGCCTGCACGGCCTCGGTCTGCGCGGTGGCGGCCGGCAGGATCACGGCGGCCGTGGCGGCAGCAGTCGCCAGGACCAGAACAGCGGCGGGAAGGGCGGTTTTCATCGGACGGGCGTCCTCGACGAATGGACTGGGAGGAAGGAACAGTGGCGAGCAACAGGCCGGGCGCAGGCGCGCCCGCGGCCCATTGTCCGTTGCAGCCTTGCGGTTAAGGCGTGACGGGCGCGGCGTCGGGCCGCTCGCGACCGCCATCGGCCGCTGCATCCGGCAGCGACACCAAGGGCATTGCGCCACGCGGCAGGAAGCGCGGGTCGTAACCGGCGTCATCCCCTTGCAGCGACCCCGACAACTGGCCGTAGCCCACGCTGAAGGCCGAGTCGCTGGCTCCCGGCAGCACCGCCCGCGGCCAAGGCCGCGGCTGCAACGGCGTCGGCGCCGGGAAGGCGCTGTGCGGATCGGCCAGGGCCAGCACCGGGGCGGGCGGGGCGATCGACGGACCGTCGGCGACCGCTGCCGCAGGCGCCTGCCGCGTCGCGGCGACTTGTGGCGTGGTGCGCGCACGGCGTTCAGCGCTGCGACGCGGCGCTTCGGCAGCGGCGAGCGCCGTCGCCAGCGCGGCCGGGGCAAGCTCCAGCACATCAGGCGCGCCTGCCGCGGCGGGCGCAGGCGATGCGGGCACTTCGTCCGACCCGGTCACGGCGACGGCCGAGTCACCACCACCGGCCAACCCGGCCGATGCCAGCACGGGCGATTGCCCGGGATAGGGTGCGATGTCGGCGTCATCGGTGAACAGGCGTGGCGCGAACACCGCCGCCAGTGCCACCGATGCCGCCAGCGCTGCGCCACCGCCCCAGCGCAGGCGCCGGCCGGATGCCGCAGCCATCGCAGGGGATGCCGCCATCTCCACCGCCACAGGCTCGGCAATGCCACGCGCCACGCGCGCGGCGAAATCGGAAGGCAGCAAGGCGTGGTGCTGCCCGCGCAGCATGTCGCCGCAGACCTGCCATCGATCCCAGCAGGCAGCCAGTTCGCCGTCGTGCTGCAACCGGCGCAGCATGAACTTGGCCTGGTCGGGCGACAGCTCGCCGTCGAGCATCGCCGACAGTTGTTGGCGGTGGTACGCCAGCAGCTTGTCCGGGTCCGGCGTGAGTTGCATCGCATCAATGTCGTCTGCGGGGCTCATCGCGTCGCGCGCTCCACGTTGTCTTCGTTGTCCAGCAAGGGCTTCATCTCCTGGTCGATCGCCTCGCGTGCGCGGAAGATCCGCGAACGCACCGTGCCGATCGGACAGTCCATGCGTTGCGCGATCTCTTCATAGCTCAGGCCATCGACCTCGCGCAGGGTGATCGCCAGCCGCAATTCCTCCGGCAAGGCTTCGACCGCACGCATCACCGTTTGTTCCAGCTGCTGCCGCATCAGTTCGCGTTCCGGCGTATCCGAGTCGCGCAGGCGGATGCCCGCATCGAACTGTTCGGCATCCTCGACATCGATGTCCGCGCCCGGCGGGCGGCGGTTGCTGGCGACGAGGTGGTTCTTGGCGGTATTCACGGCGATCCGGTGCAGCCACGTGTAGAACTGGGCGTCGCCACGGAAGTTCCCGATCGCGCGATAGGCGCGGATGAAGGTGTCCTGGGCGACGTCCTGGACTTCGCTCCAGTCGGCGATGTAGCGCCCGATCAGCGCCGCGATCCGGTGCTGGTACTTGCGCACCAGCAGGTCGAAGGCCGCGCTGTCGCCGCGCTGCACGCGCTTGACCAGCTCGAGGTCCAGTTGTTGTGTGTCGTTCTCGGCCATCGGACCGGGCTCCCTGCGGCGCCTGGCCATCCAGCCGGGCAATGTGACCTTCGGCAGGGGTCGAAGTTCCCGCCCCCGTGTCTTCATCATCTGGGGATGGCCGCGCACCGCCGCAAGGGCGGGCTGGCGGCGTTTGAAACGGCGATTTGACGCCGCGCGAACATCCTCGGGATCATAAGGACCTCTTCCCGTACCGTAACGGATGGTCCCGCATGATTGCTGGCCTGGATGGTTTGCGCTTCAGCCACTGGCAAGCCGAGCTGCGCCCCGACGGCGTGCTCGTGCTGTCGTTCGACCGCGCCGGCGAGTCGGTCAACACCTTCGCGCAGGACGTGCTGATCGAACTCGACGCCCTCCTGGAACGGCTGGCGCTGGATCCGCCCGACGGCGTGGTGCTGCGCTCGGCGAAGGCGAAAGGCTTCATCGCCGGTGCCGATATCCGCGAGTTCGCCGAGTTCGACCGCAAGGGCACCATCGGCGATTCGATCCATCGTGGGCAGCAGGTGTTCCAGCGCCTCGCGGACCTGCCCTGCCCCACGGTCTCGGCGATCCACGGCTTCTGCATGGGCGGCGGCACCGAGATCTCGCTCGCCTGCGACTATCGCGTCGCCAGCAACGACCCATCGACGAAGATCGGCCTGCCCGAAGTGAAGCTGGGCATCTATCCCGGCTGGGGCGGCAGTGTGCGCCTGCCGCGATTGGTCGGCGCGCCCGCGGCGATGGACGTGATGCTGACCGGCCGCAACCTGTCGGCCAGGGCGGCGAAAGCCATGGGCGTGGTCGACAAGGTGGTCGAACCCGCGCTGCTGATCGACGAAGCGGCAAAACTCGCACTCACCGGCACGCAGCGCCCGTTCAAGCAGCGCTTCCTTGGCTGGTTCACCAACACCTGGCCCGTTCGCCAAGTGCTGGCGCCGATGCTGGTCAAGCAGGTGGCGCGCAAGGCGCGCAAGGAACACTACCCCGCCCCGTACGCGCTGATCGAAACCTGGCGGCGCAGCGGCGGCGGCACGCAGGCGAGGCTGCAGGCCGAGAAGAAGTCGGTGGTCAAGCTGGCCGGCACGCCCACGGCGCGCAACCTGACCCGCGTGTTCTTCCTGCAGGAACGGCTGAAGGGCCTTGGCGGCAAGGCCTCGCACGGCGTGTCGCACGTGCACGTGGTGGGCGCGGGGGTGATGGGCGGCGACATCGCCGCGTGGTCGGCCTACAAGGGGTTCGAGGTCACGCTGCAGGATCGCGAGCAGCAGTACATCGACAAGGCCATGGCGCGCGCGAACGAGCTGTTCGCCAAGCGGGTGAAGGACGAGGCGAAGCGACCCGCGGTGGCCGCGCGACTCAGGTCCGACCTTGCCGGCGACGGCGTGGCACATGCCGACCTGGTGATCGAAGCGATCGTCGAAAAGGCCGATGCCAAGCGCGACCTTTACGCGAACGTCGAGCCCAGGCTCAAGTCCGATGCGCTGCTGACCACCAACACCTCGTCGATCCCCCTGGACGAACTGCGCGGCCACATCGCACGCCCGGCGCAGTTCGCCGGCCTGCACTACTTCAACCCGGTGGCGCTGATGCCGCTGGTGGAGATCGTGCGCCACGACGCGATGGCGCCGCAGACCGAGCAGCGCCTGGCCGCGTTCTGCAAGGCGCTGGACAAGCTGCCGGTGCCGGTCGCAGGCACGCCCGGCTTCCTGGTCAATCGGTTGCTGTTCCCGTACATGCTGGAAGCGGCCACCGCGTACTCGGAAGGCGTGCCGCCGGCCGCGATCGACAAGGCCGCGGTGAAGTTCGGCATGCCGATGGGGCCGATCGAGCTGATCGACACCGTGGGCCTGGACGTGGCCTACGGCGTGGGCCAGGAACTCGCGCCCTTCCTCGGCCTGTCGATCCCGCCAGCGCTGTCCAATCCGCCCGAAGACGGCAAGCGCGGCAAGAAGGATGGCCAGGGCCTGTACACCTGGGAAAAGACCGACAAGGGCAGCAAGCCGAAGAAGCCGCCGGTGCCGAAGGATTACAAAGTGCCCGACGACCTGGAGGACCGCCTGGTCCTGCCAATGATCAACGAGGCCGTCGCCGCGCTGCACGACGGCGTGGTGGAAGACGCCGACCTGCTCGATGCCGGCGTGATCTTCGGCACCGGCTTCGCCCCGTTCCGCGGTGGTCCGATCCAGTATGTGCGCGAGACCGGCGCCGATGCCCTGCTCGCACGACTCAAGGCGCTGCAGGCCCGCTACGGCGATCGTTTCGCACCGAAGCCGGGGTGGGATTCGCTGCAACCAGGGAGCGAGTGAAGAGGAACGAGAAACGAGAGGAAAAGCTCGCTCTCGCCTTCTCTCGTTCCTCGTTCCCCCGGCTCAGAGCCGCGACGCGGTGAGTTCGATGTCGGCGTTCTGCCACGCGGCGGCGAAGGCGCGCTCCGCGGCAGCGGCCTCCTTTGCCTTGTCCTGCACCCGCAGGCTCTGCGCAAGGCCGCGCAGCGACCAGCCGTTCTCCGGATTGCGTCGCAGTTCCTCGCGGTAGACCTGCTCCGCTTCGGCGGGACGCCCGGCGTCAAGCAGCACCACGCCCAATGTGTGCCGAACAGGCGCATGCCAACCGGGCGGCTCGTCGTAGGGAATGCCGTCCTCCACCGCGACCGCATCACGCAACGCCGCGACGGCCGCATCGTGGTCGCCGCGCGCGGCGGCAAGTTCGGCGGTCACGCTGCGCTCGGCGATCCGCGCCGCGTGCGCCAGCGGGTAGCGGTCCCAGACCCTCAGCGTTTCCATCACCGGATCGTCCGCCAGCGGCCGCAATGCGGCGAGATGGCGCTCGGCATCGTCCAGCCGTTGCTGCCGCACCGCGGCCATGCCTTGCGCGTAGTGCCAGATGGCGGTGACGTAGGGCAGGTCTTCGGCGGGATTGGGCGCGGCGGCGATCTCGTCCCAGCGGCCGAAACGCACGCGCTCGAACCATGGCGTCATCCAGTAGTGCTGCAGGCCGGCGAAGCCGTCCTCGCGCATCAGCTCCGGCAGGTCGGTGCGTTCGGCGGTCTGGCGCGCGGCCTCGCGCGCGATCGCACTGTCGCCTTCCATGCTGGCGGCGAACCACAGGAAGTGGTGGTTGTGGGGGACATAGCCCAGCGGATACACGCCCTGGGCATTGCCGCGGCAGATCGCGAGGTAGGCATCGTCGGCCTCGATCGCGCGCTGGTTCGCGATCACCGCATCGTGCCAGCGGCCGACCCGCGCGTAGATGTGCGCGGGCATATGGACCAGGTGGCCGGAACCGGGGACCAGTTCGCGCAGCCGGTCGGCGGCGGCGACGCCGCGCTGCGGATCGGCCGAGGCTTCCACGGCATGCACGTACAGGTGCAGGGCGCCGGCGTGGTCGGGGTCGCGCGCCATCACCGACTCCAGCACCGCGACGATCTCCGCGGTATGGCCCTTCGGCCGCAGCGCTCCGTCGTAGTAGTCCCAGGGCTGCAGGTCCATCAGCGCCTCGGCATGCAGCACCGCCGCGTCGAGGTCGTCCGGGCGCTGCTGCATCAGCCTGCGCGTCGCCTCCGCATAGGCCTCGTCGAGCGGGCGGCGGTCTTCCGGCGGCTGCTCGGCGTAGCGCGCCGACAACGCTTCGATGAACGCCTGCTCGCGCTCACCGGCGTTCGGCGCCAGTGCGCGCGCACGCTGCAGCCGGCTCCAGGCATCGGCGTTGTCGGCGGGATCCATGCCGGCGTTGACGTGCGGCCCCAACACCAATGATGCGCCCCACCAGCACATCGCGCATTCCGGGTCGAGCTCGGTCGCCTTGACGAAGGCGCGTTCGGCGGCGTCGTGGTTGAAGCCGTAGCCCAGCATCAGGCCCTGGTCGAACCAGCGCTGCACTTCGGGATGGTCGCTGGTCACCGGGAAGCTGTAGTCGCCCAGCCCATCCAGCAGCACCGCGCCCACCGCGGCCATTTCCGGCGGCGACACCGCGGGTTCGGCATCCGCGACCGCTTGCTCCCTGCAACCGGCGAGAGCGAGCGCGAGGATGAGCGCGCCGGTGGCCCGGCACGTGGCGTCGAGGCGGCGAAGGACCATGGCGGTCTCCAGGGACGGGCGACATCCACGGGAACGCGGCGACCCGCCGGCAGCGGCCACAGGAAGATGCACCCGACGCCCGCAAGGGGCGTCTACATCGTGTGGGTGGGCTTCTCGGCGTTGAGGGTACCGGCCAGCAGGGTTTCGATCTTGCCGCGGACGTTCTCGCCTTCGGGCGTGTCGGCGAACTGCACGCCGACGCCCGCGGTGCGGGCGCCCTGCGCGCCGGTGGGCGTGACCCAGACCACCTTGCCGGCCACCGGCAGGCGTTCGTTGGACTCGGGCAGGGTGAGCAGCAGGAAGACCTCGTCGCCCAGGAAATAACGCTTGGGCGTGGGCACGAAGATGCCGCCATGCTTCAGGTACGACATGTAGGCGTTGTACAACGCCGCCTTGTCCTTGATCGCGAGCGACAGGATGCCCTGTCGTGCGCCACCTGCAGTTGCATTCATCGTGAGCCTCGTGTCCCGGTCGCCGCCTGGTGCGCGTCCCCGCACCAGTCGAGCAGCAATTCGACGATGGCGAGATCCGCGCGCACCGTGGTCCTGAGCAGGCCGCGCGTGCGATTGGCCGCATCGAACCAGTGCGCCAGCTTCCGGATTCGCATCGGATCGGTCAACCCCGACGCCTCGGCGAGCGCAAGGTCGGCGGCGTGGCGCAGGCGATCGGCCGCCGAATCGTCCGCGGCCCAGCGCTGTGCGGTCTCGAGGGCCGATGCGGCGCCCTTGGCGAGGCTGGCGAGATCGGCGGCGACTTCACGGCGCAGCTCGATGCCGCCATCGCGCAACCAGGCATCCGCAAGCCCGGGATGGCCGCGGGTGGCGTCGAGCGCATTGATGGCCGCCGCCGCGGCATGGCCCTGCCCCTGCAGCCAGGCCAGCGCTTCGTCGCGCGGCGGCAGCCGGAACTCCAGGCGCTGGCAGCGGCTGCGGATGGTCGCCGGCAGGCGCGCGGGATCGGCCGCCAGCAGCCACAGGTAGCGGCCCGGTTGCGGTTCTTCCAGCGTCTTCAGCAGCGCATTGCAGGCGGCATGGTTGATCGCGTCGGCCGGATCGACGATGGCGACCTGCGCGCCGCCGTACTGCGGCGTGAGCGACAGCTTGCCCGACAGCGCGCGGATCTGGTCGATCACGATCTCGGTGCGCAGCCGCGTGCCTTCCTTGTTGAATTCCAGCCCGAGCAGATGCAGGTCGGGATGCGTGCCCGCCGCGACCAGGGCCGCGGCGCGTGCATCCCGGGCGGTACCCAGCACGTGCGCCGCCAGGCGATCCGCGACCGCGCGCTTGCCCATCCTGGGCGGGCCACAGAGCAGCAGGGCATGGCCCATGCGGCCACTGTCGAGCGCTTCGACGGCCTGCGCGAGGGTACGGGCCTGCCAGGGCGCCAGCGCATCGTTCATGCCGGATTCCGCCATGCCTGCATTTGCGCCACCGCCTCGGCAGCGACGCGATCGGCGGTCTGCGAGGCATCGATGATGCGGAAACGGCCGGGCTCGGCGGCTGCACGTGCGCGGAACGTGGCGCGGACGCGTTCGAAGAAGGCGTCCTGCTCGGCCTCGATGCGGTCGGGCCTGCCGTCGCGCCCCAGCGCGCGTGCGCGGCCCTGCGCAACCGGCAGGTCCAGCAGCAGGGTCAGCCCCGGGCGCAGGCCGACGACGCGCCGTTCCAGTTCGTCGATGAACCCGGCGTCCAGTCCGCGGCCGCCGCCCTGGTAGGCGAAGCTGGAATCGGTGAAGCGGTCGCACAGTACCCAGGCACCGCGTTCCAGCGCCGGCAGGATGGTTTCGCGCACGTGCTGGGCACGGGCGGCGAACATCAGCAGCAGCTCCGTTTCCGGCGAGGCGGGCTCATGCGCAGGGTCCAGCAACAGCGCGCGGATCATTTCGGCCAGCGGCGTGCCGCCGGGTTCGCGCGTGCACACCACCTCGTCCCCGTCCGCACCCAGCGCGATGCGCAACGCCTCGAGCACCGTGCTCTTGCCGGCGCCCTCGCCGCCTTCCAGCGACACCAGCCGCGGATGCGTCGCCAGGGTCGTCATCGCGGGCCGAACCGCTCGCGATAGCGCTGCACGTATTCGCGCACCGCCACCTGGTGTTCGGCATAGGTCCGCGAGAACACGTGCCGGCCGCTGTCGTCACCCACGGCCACGAAGTACAGCGTTTCGCCCGGCAGCGGATTGGTGGCCGCGCGGATCGCGGCGCGCCCGGCCATCGCGATCGGCGTCGGCGGCAGGCCGTCGCGGGTGTAGGTGTTGTAGGGCGTGTCGGTCTGCAAATCCGTGCGGCGGATGTTGCCGGTATAGCTGCTGCCCATGCCGTAGATCACGGTGGGATCGGTCTGCAGGCGCATGCCCAGCTTCAGCCGCCGCGAGAACACGCCTGCGATCTCCGGACGCTCCTCGGCGATGCCGGTTTCCTTCTCGATGATCGAGGCGAGGATCAGCGCTTCCTCGGCAGTGCGCAGCGGCACGTCGTCGGCGCGTGCCTCCCATGCCTGCGCCAGCTCGCGCTCCAGTGCGGTATTGGCGCGGCGGAGGATGTCGAGGTCGGAATCGCCCCGTGTGTAGACATAGGTTTCCGGCAGGAACCGGCCTTCCGGGTGCACGCCGGGCAGGCCCAGCTCCGCCATCAACGCCGTATCGTCCCGTTCGCCAATGGTCTGCACCAGCGGCTCCGCCCGCGACAACGCCGCGCGCAGTTCACGGATGTTCCAGCCTTCGACGATGGTGAAGCGGTAGCTGATGACGCGACCGTCGCGCATGCGCAGCAGCAGCGTGCGCGGGGTGATGCCATCCTCAAGCGCGTATTCGCCGGCCTGGATGCGCCCGGCCACGCCGAGTTGCTTGGCCAGCAGCTGCCATTCCCTCTCGTGGCCTTCGCGCACGCCTGCTTCGCGCAGCTTGGCCAGCATGCGTCCGAACGAGTCGCCGCGTTCGACCATCAAGGTGTCGCCCGCCTCGATGCCGGTCAGCGGGCTGTCGGCGAAGCCGGTGTAGCGCTCCCAGGCCCAGTACGCCGCGCTCCCCATGACCAGCGCGGACACCACGAACAGGACCGCGAGGATGCGCCCCACCCTGCCCTTACCCGCCATGCGGCGCCCCTGCTGGATGCGTGTCGATGTCCATGTCGCTCAGGATACCGTGCCCGGCGTTCCCGGCGGGTACAGCGCGGCCAGCATGCCGCGCGCCTTGGCACGGGTTTCGTCCAGTTCCTTCGCCGGATCGGAGTCGGCGACGATGCCGGCACCGGCGCGGAAGCGCGCCATGTCGCCTTCCACCTCGGCGCTGCGGATCAGGATGTTGAGGTCGAGGTCGCCATCGCGGTTCAGCCAGCCCATCGCGCCGGTGTAGGCGCCGCGCCCCACGCCTTCCAGCTCGGCGATGACCTGCATGCAGCGCACCTTCGGGCAACCGGTGATGGTGCCGCCGGGGAACACCGCGCCGATCACCTCGCCGGGCGTGGCATCGGCGCGCAGCCGGCCGCGCACGTTGCTGACGATGTGGTGCACGTGGGCGTAGCTTTCCACCGTCATCAGCTCGTCGACCTCGACGCTGCCCGGCGTGCAGACGCGGCCCAGGTCGTTGCGTTCAAGATCCACCAGCATCACGTGTTCGGCACGTTCCTTGGGATGGCCGACCAGTTCGCGGATGCGCGAGGCGTCGTCGTCGCCGGCGAAACGCGGGCGGGTGCCGGCGATGGGTCGGGTCTCGACCACGTCGCCACGCACCGACACCAGCCGTTCAGGGGATGCGCTCACCACGGCCCAGCCATCGCCGGCGAACAGGCCGGCGAACGGGGCGGGATTCGCTTCGCGCAGGCGCGTGTACAGCCGCGCCGGGTCGAGCGGCGCATCGAACCGCGCCTGCCAGCCGCGCGACAGGTTGGCTTGGAACAGGTCGCCCGCGGCGAGGTAGTCGAGGATGCGCCGGACGCCATCGGTGAAGGCGTCCGGCGCATCCTCGTGCACTGCGGTGGGCGGCATCCACGCCGGCAACGCAGGCAGGGCGCGGGCCGCATCCGCGTCGCCGACGATGCGATCCAGCAGGTGGTCGCTGCCGGTTTCGGCCACGGCCACGCACTCGCCGGTGGTGCGATCGCGGAGTACGGCTGCCGGGCAGCGGATCGCGATGGCGACGGGCAGGTGGCCGCGGGCCGCAGGTAGCTTGAGCACGGGTTCGACCTGGGCGGCCAGTTCATAGCCCAGGCACAGCGCCCAGCCGCCGCGGAAGGGCCAGCGGGGTTCCTCGCGCGGGATTCGCAGTGCCTGCCATTGCATGTCGAGTGCGGACAGGAACGGCAGGCCCGTGTCGGTTCCGGCGGCATCGCGCACGCGGCCATCGGCATCCAGTTGCAGGCGATCGCCATCGGCCATGAGCAGCATGTCCCAGCGCGCCTGCGCGCCACCCTGCGCGACCGATTGCAGCAGCAGCGGGTAGCGCGACGATGCCGCGCGTTGCAGTGCGAGCAGGTCGGTGTCGGGAAGGAGTTGACGGGTGGTCAGCATACTTTCGCTTCAGATTCATCCTAGGGAAAAGCGAAAGGCTTCCGCCTTTGGCGGGTTACTTTTCTTTGCTGGCCCAAAGAAAAGTAACCAAAAGAAATGGCCTTCCCCGACGAAGCTAACGTATCGCTTTGGCCTCGACGGGATTTTTCGACAGGACATCCCTGTCCTGTCGAAAAACGTCCGGCATCCCTGCCGGCCGCCCTCCGGGTCTTCCAGCAGTATTGCTGCTCAACGTGGATCAACAGCCCAACAGCCATCGTCCCGGCGAAAGCCGTAACCCAATGCCTTTTCCTACGACAACAGGTGAGCAATCGAAAGACGCCGGATCCCGGCTTTCGCCGGAATGACAGTTTTAAGTTCTTCTGGCCAACCACGACGGAGCTTTCCAGACCCGTAGGGCGCCGCACAGGGGTGTGCGGCGTTTTCCGACCGAGCCAGGATGGCGAGTCGGAAAATCCCGACGTACTCTCCGCCCAATCGTTAGCTCTGTCGGGGAAGGCCCTTTTTCTTTGGTTCGTTTCTTTTTGGGCCAGCAAAAAGAAATGAACCCGCCGAAGGCGGAAGCCTTTAGCTCTTCCGAAAAGATTCGATGTTGTCGCTGCAACAAACGAGAACCGCTCGCTTGCAATCCGGCCATTCCCGCGAAATCGGCGCCCCGGGCAACTCATGCCTGCAGATCGACCACGAGGGCACCGTCTCCCGGCGTTCGCAGGAATGACGGGGTGAAACGATTGGACCAGACGCGTTCCAGGGGACGGCTCCCGCCCGCAAGAAGCATCAGACGCGCCGGAACACCAGCGTCCCGTTCGTCCCGCCGAACCCGAACGAATTCGACATCGCGATATCGATCTTCTTCTCGCGCGCCACGTGCGGCACGTAGTCCAGGTCGCAACCCTCGGACGGATTGTCCAGGTTGATCGTCGGCGGGATCACGCCCGTGTGGATCGCCATCGTCGAGAACACCGCCTCCACGCCGCCGGCCGCGCCCAGCAGGTGGCCGGTCATCGACTTGGTGGAGCTCACCATCACCTGCGACGCCTGCGCGCCCAGCACCGACTTGATGCCCATCGTCTCGGCCAGATCACCCTGCGGCGTGGACGTGCCATGCGCGTTGATGTATTCGACCTGCGAGGCATCGATGCCGGCATCGCGGATCGCGGCCACCATGCAGCGCGCCCCACCCTCGCCGTTCTCGCTGGGCGCGGTCATGTGGTGGGCGTCACCGCTCATGCCGAAGCCGGCGAGCTCGGCGTAGATGCGTGCGCCGCGTGCCTTGGCGCGCTCGTATTCCTCCAGCACCAGTACGCCGGCACCGTCGCCCATGACGAAGCCGTCGCGGCCCTGGTCCCAAGGGCGCGAGGCCTGTTCCGGCGCATCGTTGCGCGTGGACAATGCCTTCATCGAGCAGAAGCCGCCGACCGACGTCGGCGTGGTCGCGAACTCGGCGCCGCCGGCGATCATCGCGTCGGCATCGCCGTACTGGATCATGCGCACCGCCAGCCCGATGTTGTGGGTGGCGGTGGTGCAGGCCGTGACTGCGGCGATGTTGGGGCCCTTGGCCCCGGTCATGATCGAGACCTGGCCCGAGATCATGTTGATGATGGTGCTGGGCACGTAGAACGGCGAGATCTTGCGCGGGCCGCCCTCGTGGTACTTGATCGAGGTTTCCTCGATGCCCTTCAGCCCGCCGATGCCGGCGCCGATGGCCACGCCGATGCGCTCGGCATCGGCATCGCGGATCTCGAGGCCCGCGTCGGCGATCGCCATCATCGCGGCGGCCACGCCGTAGTGGACGAAGGGGTCCATCTTCTTGAGGTCCTTCGGCGCGATCCATTGCGTCGCGTCGAAGCCCTTCACCTCGCCCGCGATGCGGGTGGCGAAGGCGGAGGCGTCGAAGTGGGTGATCGGGCCGATGCCCGAGCGGGCATTGACGATGCCATCCCAGCTCGAAGCCAGGTCATTGCCCAGTGGCGACAGGATGCCGAGGCCAGTGATGACGACGCGACGCTTGGACATTGCTCAACTCCTGCGATGGACATGCCGGCACGCGGCCGCACGCCGCGCAAACGCACGAGGCCGCGATGCGGCCCCGTGGTGGTGGCGGAACCCGCGCGCGATGCGCCCCGGGCCCGCGATGGCCGCCGTCACTCCTTGACGTGCGCCTTGATGTAATCGATGGCCTGCTGCACCGACGTGATCTTCTCGGCTTCCTCGTCCGGGATCTCGCACTCGAACTCTTCCTCGAGCGCCATCACCAGCTCGACGGTATCCAGCGAATCGGCACCGAGGTCGTCGACGAAGGAAGCGCTGTTGCTCACTTCTTCTTCCTTGACGCCCAGTTGTTCGACCACGATCTTCTTGACGCGTTCTTCGATGCTGCTCATGGGTTGTTGGCTCCGCGGAGGGATGTTTCAGGGGATAGTGTAAGACAAAGCCGCTGGCGGGGCGCGCCCCGGGCATCGGCCTTCCGGTTCAAGGGTTTGCCACCTGGGCAGCCCGTCACGGCATGTACATGCCGCCATTGACGTGGAGGGTTTCGCCGGTGATGTAGCCGGCACCGGGACCCGCAAGGAAGGCGACCGCCTCCGCGATGTCCGCCGCCTGGCCCAGCCGGCCCAGCGCGATCTGCCCGACCAGCGCGGACTTCGCGTCTTCGGGCAGCGCCGCGGTCATGTCGGTCTCGATGAAGCCCGGCGCGACCACGTTCACGGTCACGCCACGCGAGCCGATTTCCTTCGCCAGCGACTTGCTGAAGGCGATGATGCCGGCCTTGGCCGCGGCGTAGTTGGTCTGCCCGGCATTGCCGGTCACGCCGATCACCGACGCGATGTTGATGATGCGGCCCTTGCGCGCCTTCATCATGCCGCGCATCACCGCCTTCGACGCGCGGTAGACGCTGGTGAGGTTGGTATCGAGGATCGCCTGCCATTCCTCGTCCTTCATCCGCATCAGCAGGTTGTCGCGGGTGATGCCGGCGTTGTTGACGAGGATCGAGATGGCACCGACGCTTTTGCCGACCTCATCGATCAGCGCCTCGATCGCGCCTGCCTGCGACACGTCGAGCACGCGGCCATGGCCGCCCTGTGGCTTGAGGCGTTCGCCGATGGCATTCGCACCCGACTCGCTGGTTGCGGTGCCGACCACGGTCGCGCCACGCGCAGCCAGTGCGTCGGCAATCGCGGCGCCGATGCCGCGGCTGGCGCCGGTGACCAGCGCGATCTCGCCTTGCAGTTGCTGTGTCATGTGAGTTACCTGCCCTTTGGATCCTTTCGCCACGGATCGACGCGGATGATCGCGGATGGAACATCCAGCATAGAGGATGTCTTTGCGCGATCCGTAACGATCTGCGTCAATCCGCGGCCGACATCAGTTGTTCCAATCCGCCAATGCAGCGTCGAAATCGCCGGGCGCGCCCAGCGACCGCGCGTCGAGCGTCTTGTCGATGCGCTTGGCCAGTCCGGCCAGAACCTTGCCGGGACCACATTCGGCGATGCGCGTCGCGCCGCCCGCGGCAAGCGCCTGCACGCACGAGGTCCATTGCACCGGCAGGTAGAGCTGGCGCACCAGCGCGTCGCGCACCGACTGCACGCCGTCGTGCACTTCGCCATCGACGTTCTGCACCACCGGCAGCGCCGGCGCCTGCCAGGACAGGCCGGCCATCGCTTCCGACAAGCGGTTCGCGGCTTCACGCATCAGCGGCGTATGCGAGGGCACGCTGACCGCCAGCTTCACCGCCTTGCGCACGCCACGCTCGGCCAGCAGTGCCAGTGCGCGATCCACTGCGGCCGCATGGCCACCGATCACGATCTGGCCGGGAGAGTTGTAGTTGGCGGGCACCACGGCCTCGTCCTGCGACGCCTGCACGCAGGCTTCGACGACCACCGCATCCTCCGCCCCCAGTACGGCTGCCATCGCGCCCGTGCCTGCAGGTGCGGCGTCCTGCATCAATTGCCCGCGGATGCGCACCAACTTCGCGGCATCGTGCAGCGACAGCGCCCCGGCTGCGACCAGCGCGGTGTATTCACCCAGGCTGTGGCCCGCGAGACGCGCAGGCATGGCGCCGCCACGCTGCTGCCACAGGCGCCAGACGGCTACGCCGGCCGCCAACAGGGCCGGCTGGGTGAACTCGGTGCGGTTGAGTTGTTCCTCGGGACCGTCCTGCGACAGCGCCCACAGGTCCGCTCCGGCGCCGTCGGAAGCTTCGACGAACACCTTGCGCACCAGCGGCTGCGAAGCGGCCAGTTCGGCCAGCATGCCCACGGACTGCGAGCCCTGCCCGGGGAAGACGAAAGCGAGTTGTGGGTCGGTCACGCGGCCATCCACGCAAAACGGCCGCAAATGATACGGGCCGCCTTGCCGGATTGTCTGTACCCGACCGTAGGGTGCGGCCTCAGTCCACCCACTGCGCCAGCGCCCGCAACACCTCAAGGTCGCCATCGTGCAGCAGGTCGGCCGTCAGGATGGCCAGCAGCACCGCGCCGGCGCTGTTCCACAGTGCGCGCTGCAGGCTGCCCACCGCCTTGCCCAGGCCCGAGGCACGTTCGCCCAGCGCACGCGTCAAGGTCTTGAGGAACGACAGCCGTCCGACCGCACGGCCCAGCGTATCGCGCAGTTCCACAGGGCCTTGCCGAAGCGCGTGCGCCAGGATCGCGGACAGCTCTTCCTCGTCGAACGGCGCATGCCGCGCCACGCCCGCGGTGAACACCAGCCAGTCGCGCGCCTGTGCCTGCAGCAGCGGCATCACCTCGCCAGGGTCCTCCTCGAAATCGAGGAAGCCGATGCGGCCGTCGTGGTCGACAGTAAGGTTGCGTGCTACGGGCGCGCCCAGGTACGAGCCGCTCGCATGCACCTGCGCGATCGCGGCGACCGCCGCCACCAGCAACACCCGCGCTTCTTCCCGCGAGCCGTGGCGCAGGCGGTGGGCAAGCGTCGTGCCGATGTCGCTGAGGACCAGGCTGTCGTCGCCATGGCCCAGCACGCGTGGCACGTGCACGCCCAGGCGAGAGAGTTCACCAAGCCGGCGTTGTTCCACCTCGCGCCCCTCGGCACCCGTGTGGCGCGGTGGTGGACGCAGGGCGATGATGCCCAGCTTGCGCACCACCCAGTCCATCGCGCGCAGGCGCACGACGCGGCGGTCGTCGCCGTATTGCTTGACCCATGCGTCGCCGTCCTTCAAGTGGATGCGGCTGACGTGCTTGTCCTTGGCCATCACACGCTCCAGTGGTGGTCGCGCGACTTCAGTAGCGCAGCAACGCCGAACCCCAGGTGAAGCCGCCGCCGAAAGCTTCCAGCAGCACCAGCTGGCCGCGCTGCACCCGGCCCGAACGCACCGCCTCGTCCAGCGCCAGCGGCACTGACCCGGAGGACGTGTTGCCGTGCTTGTCCACGGTCACCACCACGCGCTCCATCGGCATGTCCAGGCGCTTGGCCGTGGCTTCGATGATGCGCAGGTTGGCCTGGTGCGGGATCAGCCAGTCGATGTCATGGCGGTCCAGTCCGTTGGCTTCCAGCGTTTCCTCGACCACCGAATCGAGCGCCTTCACCGCGTACTTGAACACGTCGCTGCCGGCCATGCGGATGCGCACGCCGGCGTTCTTCTCGTTCTCGTTGAACCCGACCGACACGCCCACCGGGTTCCACAACAGTTCCTTCTTGTTGCCGTCGGCGTGCAGGTGGGTGCTGAGGATGCCGGTCTCGGTATCGGCCTTGAGCACCACCGCGCCGGCACCGTCGCCGAACAGCACGCAGGTGGTGCGCTCGGTCCAGTCGACCATGCGGGTCAGCGTCTCCGAACCGACCACCAGCACCGTCTTCGCATCGCCGGACTTGATGAACTTGTCGGCCACCGACAGCGCGTACAGGAAGCCCGAGCACGCGGCATTGACGTCGAACGCACCGCAACCGACCGCACCCAGCCGCGCCTGCAGCAGGCAGGCAGTGGACGGGAACACAAGGTCGGGGGTGGTGGTGCCCAGCACGATCAGGTCGAGCTGGTCGGCGGTCACGCCGGCCGACTCCATCGCACGCACGGCGGCGTGGTAGGCCAGGTCGCCGGTGGTCTCGCCTTCGGCGGCGATGTGCCGCTCGCGGATGCCGGTGCGGGTGGCGATCCACTCATCGCTGGTATCGACGAACTTCGCCAGGTCGTCGTTGGTCAGCACCTTGGACGGCAGGTAGCTGCCGGTGCCGGCGATGCGTGCATAGATGCGGTCGCTCATCTCGTGTGCGGGCCTCGTGTGGGGTGGGCCGGCGTGCGGCGCGGAGCGCCTGCCGAGGATCTTCCGGCACGCGAAGCCGGCGATGTCGCAGTTGGGCGCCCCGCCGTTGGCGAGGCGCCTCGAGGGTCAATCTTCCTCGACCACCGCGTTCTTCGGCTGGATGACCTGCTTGCCGCGGTAGTAACCATCGGCGGTGACGTGGTGCCGCAGGTGCGTCTCGCCCGAGGTCGGGTCGGTCGACAGCTGCTTCGCCGTCAGCGCGTCGTGCGAACGGCGCTGGCCGCGGCGGGAGGGGGTGACTCGGGACTTCTGCACTGCCATGGGAACGACTCCGGAAATAACTCAGTTGTTTCGATCTTGCTTCTTCAGCGCGGTCAACGCCGCGAACGGGTTGGCGCGCACTTCCTCTTCCGCGGTGACCGGCCAGTCGCGCTCGACCTGTTCCGAGCCCGGCTGCACCGGTACCACCGGAACCGCGAGGATCAGTTCGTCCTCGACCAGTTCCATCGGCCGCAACTCGCCGTCATCGGCCAGCAGCAGCGCTTCATACCCTTCCGGCAACCCGGCCTCGTCGGCCTCGTCGCGGAGCAGCCCCAGCCGCTGCACCAGCGACACCGGGAACACGAACCGCTGCAGCGTGCGCTGGCATACCAGCGGCAACCCGGCCTCGATCCGCAGTTCCACGTAGGGCACCTGCATGGCGTCGCGATCGAAATCGAGCGAGAACGCCACATCCCCGGCATCGGCATCGGCCAGCGCTTCCCGCAGGCGCGTCAGCGACGACAACGGCAGACGGCCCTCGAACCCGCGACGGGAGGCGACCATCCGCCAGGCGTCCAGGATTTCGGGCACATCGGTGGACATAAGCCGCGGAATGTTAGGGGTCGCGCGCGCCGCTGTCAAACCGCGCCGGCCGGCGCAAACCCTTGTCCCGGCTGCGGATTTGCCCGGGCAGCCCCGGCCGGGGCAGACTGGCCCGCCGCCTGCCCGCCCGGACCCGCGCCTTGACCTGGATCCTCGCCACCCTCGCCGTGGCCGCCGTCGCGGTGGCCCTGGCGCAGCTCACCCGCCGCCGCGGCAGGCGTCGCCAGCAGGCGATGACGCAGTTGCTCGACGCCGCCGACGCGCTGGAAGACCGCCTGCGCACTGCGCGCTCCGAAATCGAGGCGATCGCCGGCACCGACCAAAACCCGGTCCGCGAGGCCATGCAGGAGATGCTGCGCCACCGGCTGTGGCTGCAGCAGCACGGGGCCGAGGCGCCCCTGGAACAACTGGATTCGGTGCGCGATGCGATCGAGGACGCCCAGCGCAGCATCGACAGGCAGCTGGTCCAGATCGAACGCGCCCGCGCGCCGCAGCACTGACCCGAGCCGGACGGCTGCCGATGACCCTGGTGCTCGCCTCTACCTCGCCGTACCGCCGGGAGCTGCTGTCGCGACTGCGGCTGCCGTTCGACGTGGCCCGTCCCGACGTCGATGAAACCCCGCTGGCGGGCGAGATGCCCGCGGCACTGGCCTTGCGCCTGGCCGCCGCCAAGGCCGCTGCGATTGCGTCAAGCCGGCCCGACGCTTGGGTGATCGGCTCCGACCAGGTGGCGACCTTCGATGGC
The DNA here is from genome assembly GCF_004357985.1 of Luteimonas aestuarii. Lineage (GTDB taxonomy): Bacteria > Pseudomonadota > Gammaproteobacteria > Xanthomonadales > Xanthomonadaceae > Luteimonas > Luteimonas aestuarii. The sequence goes on from NZ_SMTF01000003.1 coordinate 115,682, forward strand.
CGCACGCTGGGAAAACCCGGCGGCCGCGATGCCGCCATCGCGCAACTGCAGGCCGCGTCGGGGCGCGAGGTGCATTTCCTCACCGCCGCGGCGCTGGCGCAGGGGGCAAGCGAGCCCACTCTCCACCTCGACACCACCCACGTACGATTCCGGATCCTGACGCCCGTGGAAATCGCGCGTTACGTGGACGCGGAACAGCCGTTCGACTGCGCCGGCAGCTTCAAGTGCGAAGGGCTGGGCATCACCCTGTTCGAGGCGATCGAAACGCAGGACCCGAGTGCATTGGTCGGCTTGCCGCTGATCGCGACGGCGCGGTTGCTGCGGCAGGCGGGATTCGCGCTGCCCTGATCGACACTTGCGGTCCTGTCCGTGCGTGCGCTTATTCCAACCGCACCGGCTGCTCGCTCCAGTCCTCGACGCTGCCATCCTCGCCATGCAGGCGCAACCCAAGCCAATACCTGCCTGCGGCACGCCCACCGACGTCCACGCGGGCTCGGAACGCCACGTCGGGATGCCGCGGGTCCGTCGAAATACGCCAGAACGCCGTGATGCCGGGCGCCGGCTGGCCGTATTCGGCTTCGGCGACCACCTCGCCATCCAGCAACACCTCGATGCGGGCCAGCCCGACCCCGTCCTTGAACGCCCAGCCGGAGACATCGAATTGCGAGGGCAGCACCGCATCGACCGCTGGCACGTCGACCCACGCCATCGCCGGCGTGGTGCATACGGGAGCATCCGCGTCGTTGCCATCGTCTGCTCCGCCAGATGACCCCGAACCCTCGAACGCCAGCAGCAGGAAGCGCTGCCGCCCGCGATCGGCATTGACCACGCGCGGCGGCGGCAACGGTCCGGCCATCGCGCAGATGTCGTGGAAGCGCTGCAACAGATCGCGATACGGCACGTCGCCGAAGCCGATCACCAACAGCACCGGCACGTCACGCGGGAAATTGGCGGCATTGGTCTTCAAACCCCACAACTGCAGCTGCGGCGCGCGGCCGTGCGCGCGGTTGAGCGGATGCGTCAGCACGCGGATACCCGGATCGCCCAGCGCGAAGCCGAGCTCGGCGCCGACCTTGAAGTTGTCGGCCACCAGCTGCGTGTTTTCAGGCATGCCTGCCTTCGCCTCGCGCACGGCGGCCGCCAACTCGTCCCAGCCGGCGAAATTGGTGGGGTACCACTTCGTTGCCGCTGCACGCTCACGCGCCTCTGGCACCGACACCGCGACGTAGTAAGCGAACATCGCCGCCACACCCATCGCCGCCAGCGACCACGTCGCGACTCGCAGCCAGCGCGGCCAGGAAGCCAGCACGAGCGGCAGCAACGGCAGCAGCGCGACGTAACCCGGCAGTGGCCAATGGAAGCTGACGCGCTCGGTATCGGCGAAGAACCCCAGTACGAAGAACCCGCCGACGAGGATCGCACCGCTCCACGCGAGCAGGCGGATCGCGGGGTTGGCATGACCGCAGCCGCGCCACGCGGCCAACACCAGCGCCGCCAATAGCAGCGGCGTCACGAACGCGGCCTGGATCGGCAGGAACAGGATGCCGTCGAGGTGCAGTGCCCAGGGATGGCGGTCGACCAGCTGGAAGCGCAGCCCCGCCTCGGCGTTCTCGATGTTCCACGCCAGCAGCGGGATCCACGCGGCCGCGCCGGCCGCCAGCGCGATCAGCACGCGTGGATCGCGCAGTAGTTCGCGCCCCTTCGCCAGCAGCAGCAACGCGATGAACCCCGCGCCGATCACGGCGATGAAACGGTAATGACTCAGCGCGCCGATCATCAGGCCGATGGCCAGTTGCAGTGCCGCGCCATGGCTGATGCCCCGGAACATGCGCGTGGCGGCATCCAGGCAGAGCAGCGTGGCGAAGGCCATGGCCACGTCCGGCAGCGCCAGCACCCCAAGCGTGCCGAACAGTGGCAGCAGCAAGGCCGCGCAACCCGCGACCCAGCCTTCGCTGGCGCCCACCTCGCGATGCGCGATGCGCACCACCCACCATGGCAACAGTGCGGAGATGACGAGGAACAGCGAGCGCGCCGCAAGCACGCCGTCGCCGAACAGGGTCCCACCCAGCCGGATCAGCCATGCAGTCAGCCCCGGCAGGTCGGAATAGGCCCACGCCAGGTGCTGGCCCTCCTGCCAGTAGAACGCCTCGTCGACGAACAGCGGCAGGCGCATGGCGATGCCCAGCTTGAGCAGCAGCAAGGCCGCCCAGAGCGTGATGAACATCGTCCTCGCGTCGATCCGATCCCGCATTCGCCCGTGACCTCGCTACACTCGCCATGTCCTTACAGGAGGTGTCCGTGTCCGTCTCCCCTGCAAGCCCGCACATGCTAACCGACGACCATCGCGACGCGATGAAGCGCGCGTTGGCGCAGATCAACACCCTGGTGCTGGGCAAACCGCAGCAAGTGCGGCTCGCATTCGTCGGCATGCTGTCCGGCGGCCACCTGCTGATCGAGGACCTGCCAGGCCTGGGCAAGACAACGCTGGCGCATGCGCTGGCATCCACGCTTGGCCTCGGCTTCCAACGCGTGCAATTCACGTCGGACCTGCTGCCGTCGGACATCGTCGGCGTCTCGGTGTTCGATGCACAGACGCGCCAGTTCGAGTTCCATCCTGGCCCGGTGTTCGCGCACGTGGTGCTCGCCGACGAGATCAACCGCGCACCACCGCGCACGCAGAGCGCACTGCTCGAGGCGATGGCGGAACAGCAGGTCAGCATGGATGGCGCGACCCATCCGCTGCCTGACCCGTTCTTCGTCATCGCCACGCAGAACCCGACCGATCTTGCAGGCACCTATCCCCTGCCCGACTCGCAGCTCGACCGCTTCCTGTTGCGCCTGCACCTGGGCTACCCCAACGAAGAGGCTGAACGCGCGCTGCTCGCCGGCGAAGACCGTCGCGACCTGATTGCGAATGCCACACCGGTGCTCGATGCGACCCAGGTCCTGCAACTCCGCCGCGCAGTCACCGACGTGCATGCCAGCGACGCGCTGGTCGGCTATGTGCAGGCCCTGCTGGCGCGGAGCCGACAGCAAGCCGGCGTGCGCGTGGGACTGTCCCCGCGTGCGGGCCTGGCGCTGCTGCGGGCGGCGTGCGCGCACGCCATGCTGCTGGGCCGCCAGCATGTGCTGCCCGAAGACGTGCAAGCGCTGTTTTCCGCGGTGGCTGCGCACCGGCTGGTGCCCGAAAGCGACGCAGGTGACGGCGCATCGCTGGCCAAGGCGATCCTGCACGGCGTTGCCGTGGACTAAGGCGATGTCGGCAGCACCCCGATCGCGCGGCTGGCGCAGCCGCCTCGAACGCCTCGCGCGTCCCAGGCGTCCTGAATCGCTGCCAGTGCGGTTCGATCGCCACCGCATCTACCTCCTGCCCACGCCGTTCGGTGCGTTCTTCGTCGCGCTGCTGCTGACCATGGCGCTGGGCGCGCTCAACTACAACAACAACCCCGCGCTGCTGCTGTGCCTGCTGCTCGCCGGCGCCGCGATCGCCAGCTTGTTGCATGCCCAGTTGCAGTTGGGGGGGCTGGAAGTCCATGCCATCGGTGGCGACCCGGTGCCCGCAGGCAATCCGCTGCATCTGCGGGTCCATGCCCGCGCCCCGCGCGGGCGCGAGCGGCGCGGCCTCCAGGTCGCTTGCCTTGGCGAAACCGCAACGCTTTCGCTCGACGATGGCGCAGGCGAAGCCATCCTCGCGCTGCCCACCACACGGCGCGGCTGGCTCGATATCGAACGGGTGCGTATCTCCACGACGCGACCGCTCGGCCTCGCGCGTGCCTGGGCGTACGCCTGGCCAACTGCGGGTGCGCTGGTCTACCCGGCACCGGAACGCGATGGCCCACCGCTGCCCGATGGCAGCGACGGCAATGCACAATCACGCCTGCACCCGGCGGGCGATGAGGTGCACCACCTTCGCGCTTGGCGCCAGGGCGACTCACGCCGGGCGGTGGCGTGGAAGGCCTCGGCGAGGCGGGACACCCTGTTGGTCCGCGAGTTCGAGCAGCTCATGGGCGCCGATGTAATGCTGGACTGGGGCCTCGTGACGTCACTGCCCTACGAAGCCCGCATCCGCAGGCTGGCGGGCTGGGTCGACAAGGCCGAGCGCGAACAGCGCAACTATGCGCTTCGACTTCCGGGAGCACCCACGCTTGGCCCGGGGCGCGGGTCCGCACATCGCCACGCGTGTCTGCACGCGCTTGCCCTGTTGCCCGTAGGCGATGACGGCGCGACCCGTGGCTGATCGCTCGGCCTTGCTCGACGCCGCCAGCCGCACAGGGGTGCTGGCAGCCACGGTCGTCTGCGTGACGCCACTGCTGCTCCAGCTCCCGGGACAACTGGCGCTGATGTTGGGCATTGCGGGCATCGTCACCGCCCTTGTCTCCCTGCGGATGCGTGTCCCGGGATGGCTACGGCTGCTGTTCTCGCTGGCCCTAGTGGCGACGGTGTTCTCACTGATGGGGCTCCGCTTCGGGCGCGATACCGGATGCGCCTTGCTGGCGGCGATGCTGGTGGTCAAGCCGCTCGAATTGAATACGCTGCGCGACGGTCGCAGCCTCGTGGGCTTCGCCCTGTTCGCTCCCTTCGCGACCTTCCTGCTGGACCAGGGACCACTGTCGCTGTCGTTGGGACTGGCTGCCGCGTTGCTGGCGCTGCTGGCGCTGGCGCGACTGGCCGAGCAGGAATCCAAGGACACGAGAACGGTGCCCCATGCGCAGCGCGCAGGCATCGTGCTTCGTCTGGTCGCAATCGGCCTTCCACTGGCGCTGTCCGCCTTCTGGCTGTTCCCACGCATCGCCACGCCGTTGTGGGGCGTGCCCCAGCGCGCAATCGCAACCCCGGGCCTATCCGACACCATGAGTCCGGGCGAATGGCTCGACCTGATGAACGACGACTCGCCTGCCTTGCGCGTGGTGTTCTTCGGCGACACGCCGGAGGCAACCCAGATGTACTGGCGCGGCCCGGTGCTGACCGACTTCGATGGCCGGACATGGACCGCATCACGCTGGCTGCGCCACCTGCCGCCCGCCGAGCTGGTTCGTGGCGAACGTACCTGGGATTACCAGATGGACATCGAGCCCACGGAACAGCCGTTCCTCGTGGCGCTCGAGATGCCGCACGCGACACCCGATGGTATTCGCTCCTCCTGGGAACACAGCCTGCTGGCACCCAGGCCACTCCATTCCGTCACCCGCTGGCGCATGCGGTCATCACCCGCGATCCGCTTCGAAGCGGAGTTGAGCGATTACGTCCGCCAGAATGCACTCCGGCTTCCCGACGGGTTCAATCCACGCACGGTGGCACTGGCACGCCAGTGGCGGAGGGACGCCGGCGAACGTGGCGACGCCGCCATCGTCGAACGCGCGATGCGGATGGTCCGCGACGAGTTCGGCTACACACTCAACACGCCGCTCCCCGGGCGACACACCGCCGACGAGTTCCTGTTCGACTGGAAACAGGGGTTCTGCGAGCATTTCAGCTCGGCATTCGTGGTGTTGATGCGGGCGGCCGGCATTCCCTCTCGTGTGGTCACCGGTTATGCCGGCGGCTACCGCAATGCATTCGGCGGCTATTGGGTGGTACGCAACAGCGATGCCCACGCCTGGGCCGAGGTCTGGCTGGACGGGCGAGGCTGGGTGCGCGTCGACCCTACGGCCGCCGTGGCACCGGAACGCATCTACGACACCCTCCAGGACCGCGCGGGGGGAAGCGTGCTGGGCAACCTGCCCGGCTTCGTGTCCGCGCTCGACCTGGGAGACTGGCTGCGCCGGGGCTGGAACGACCTGGTCCTCGGCTTCGACGCCAATCGCCAGCGCGACCTGCTCAAACCCCTCGGCGGCGGCGTGCTCGGACAACGTGCACTGATCGGCCTGTTCGGCGCGACCGCCCTGCTCGCACTGGCCTGGATGCTCTGGCTCAGCGCGCGCGGCACCCGCCAACGCGATCCACTGCTGCGCGCCTGGCGCACGCTCGGCAAACGCTATGCGCGCATCGGGTTGGGCCGCGAGCCACACGAGCCGGCGCTACGGTGGGTGTCGCGCATCGCGCCGGCGCTGGACGCCGACGCCGCCCGCGCCCTGTCCACGCTCACCCGGCGTTTCGTGGAAACGCGCTACGCTGCCGGCGTCGGAGAAGCCATGCCGACACGCACATTGGTCCGCGACCTGCACAAGCACCGGGCTGGTCGCCGCCTGCCAAGGGAGCCTTCGCCATGATGTTCCGCCTCTTGTCCGCCGCCGGCGCGCTGTTGCTGCTGTCGGCCTGCGCCACGCATCCCAAGCCGCTGCAGGGTGCGTACGTCGACACCACGCCGCACGCGGCGATGCAGGGAGACAGCACCGGCGCACTGGTGCGCTGGGGCGGTCGCATCGTGCAGGTCGAGCCGCGCGCCGACGCCACCTGCTTCGAGATGATCTCGACCCGGCTCACCGAAACCGGCCGCCCCTACTGGGCCGACGACGACACCAATGGCCGCTTCATCGCCTGCCGTGCCGGCTTCTACGACCCGGCGGTGTTCGAACGCAACCGGGAAGTCACCTTCACCGGCCGCATCGATGGCTACGAGAGCCGCCGCATCGGCGAATACGACTACCGCTTCCCGCGCGTGGCCGCCGACGTGGTCTACCTGTGGCCGAAGCGCGACCACGTCAATGTCGTGGTGCGCCCGGCGCCTTGGCCGTGGTGGGGGTGGTGGTAGGCGGTAGCACGCGATCGCGAGGGCATCCGGGCACGCAGGCCCGTTGCCGGGCCGACGCTTCGGCGCCTGGGGTCACGCCGTGGTTCCGAACCGTCCCAGCGGCGCGCCGGCCAGCAGGTGCAGGTGGATCTGGAACACCGTCTGCCCGCCGTCGCCATTGCAGTTCATGACGACGCGGTAGCCGTCCTCGTCGAAGCCCTGCGCCTTCGCCCAGGCTGCGGCAGCGACGGCCAGCCGCCCGATGATCTCCGGCTCACTGGCGGGCACGTCGTTCAGCGTCGCGAAATCGCGCTTGGGCACGAACAGCACGTGCACCGGCGCCTGTGGCGCAATGTCGCGGAAGGCGATGACGTGGTCGTCCTCGAAGACGATGTCGGCCGGGATCTCGCGGCGCATGATCTTGTGGAAGATGGTGTCTGGCATCGGAAATTCCTCCTGCGAATGTGTGGGCGTGCCGATGGGCACGATTGCGGCGTCCGGGCGATCCACGATGATCACGCGCGGCGACGCGATCATCGGCATTGGGGTTGTGTGGTGATTGGCGCAGCGCGCCTACGCCGGTACTTCGCTGCGTGAACCGAAGGCATGCGACAGCGTGCCGCGATCCACGTATTCCAGTTCACCGCCCAGCGGCACGCCGTGCGCGAGGCGGCTGGGGCGCACGCCGTGCTGGCGCGCCAGCTGCGCCAGGTAGTGCGCGGTCGCCTCGCCCTCGACGGTCGGGTTGGTGGCGATGATCAGTTCCTGTACCTCGCCCTCGCCCAGTCGCGCGGCCAGCCGGTCGAGGCCCAGTTCGCGCGGGCCGATGCCGTCGAGCGGGCTCAGGCGCCCCTGCAGCACGAAGTACAGGCCGCGATAGCCGGTCGCCTGTTCGATCGCCAACCGGTCCACCGGCGACTCCACCACGCACAACTGGTGCACGTCGCGCGACGCACTGGCGCAGGTGGCGCAGGTGGCGGTTTCGCTGAAGTCGCGACAGCGGCTGCAGTGGCCAATGCGCTCGACCGCCTCGGCGAGTGCCGACGACAGCCGTCGCCCGCCTTCGCGCTCGCGCTCCAGCACGTGGTAGGCCATGCGCTGCGCGGTCTTCTGGCCCACGCCGGGCAACACGCGGAAGGCTTCGATCAATTGTTCGAGCAGGGAACTGGACATGATGGGGTCGTCGAGGCGGCATCGGGAAGGGATTGGCACCGGCAAGGACGCCCCCATCCGACTTCGGCACCTTCTCCCGGGGGCGGGAGAAGGCACGTCGCTCAGAACGGCAGCTTCATGCCAGGCGGCAGCGGCATGCCGGCGGTGGCCGAGGACATCTTTTCCTTCGAGGCGGCATCGACCTTGTTGGCGGCGTCATTGAACGCGGCGGCCACGAGATCCTCCGCCATCTCCGGGTCGGACAGCACGCTGGGATCGATGCGCACCTTGCGGCACTCCTTGGCGCCGGTGAGGGTGATGCTGACCATGCCGCCGCCGGCATTGCCGGTGACCTCCATGGCCGCCAGTTCTTCCTGCATGCGCTGCATGTTTTCCTGCATCTTCTGCGCCTGCTGCATCAATTGGGCGATGTTTCCACGCATGTTCGGTCTCTTTTCTCAGTTGTCGTCGTAGGGGCGGATCGAATCGGGCACCAGCCTGGCGCCCTGTTGCTGCATCAGCCGCTGCACGTCCGGATCGGACAGGAAGGCGCTCTCGGCGGCGGCCTGTCGCTCGTCGCGCGCGCGCAGGTTTCTGTCGTGCAGGGTTTCCGTCGGCTTCGAAGCAGGCGCGGAGGACGCGAAGCGCAGCTGCGCCTGCCCGCCAAGCGCCGGCACCAGTGCAGCGCGCAGCTGCGACACCAGCGCGTCGCGCTGCAGGTGGTCCTTGTCCTCGGACAGCGACAGCTGCAGCACGCCATCATCGAACGACACGAACGCCGCGTGCGCCGCCAGCTCGCGTGCCGGTCCGCGCAGCGGCAGGTTGCCGACCAGGTCCAGCCAGCCCGCGGCATCGAGCTCGCGCCACGCGGTGGTCCGTTCCGCAGCAGGTGGCGACGGCGCGCCGTCTTGCACCCGCACGCGCTCGGCAACCGGCGCGGATGCTTCGGTGCCCGCGGCAGGCACGGCCCGATCGGGCGCAGGCGGCGCAGCGCGGGCCTCCATCCGCTGGCCCGGGGATGCGGTTTCACTGCGGCCCTCCAGCGCGGCACGCGCCGCCGCAGGGCCGCTCGGCCGTTGCGTGGCCGGCGCACCCACGTTCGGCGCAACGCCGTCGCCCGGACGGAACGCCAGCATGCGCAGCAGGGTCATCTCGAACCCGGTGCGCGGGCCGGGCGCCAATGTCAGGTCGCGACGGCCGTTCAGGGCCATCTGGTACCAGAGCTGCACCAGCTCGGGCCGCAGCGCGGGCGCCAGCGCGTCCAGGTCGATACCGTCGGCATCGACGTCACTACCCGGCACCAGCTGCCGCACCTGGATGCGGTGCAGCGCCGCAGCCAACGCATCCAGCACGCCCGCCCAGTCCGGCGAGAAATCCGCCAGCGTCGCGATCTCGGCCATCAACCGCCCGCCATCGGCCTCCGACAGGGCCTCGAGCAGCGCGCCCACGCGCGTGCGGTCGACCGTGCCCAGCATCTTCGCCACGGCATCGTCGGCCAACGTGCCGCCGGTATATGCGATGGCCTGGTCGAGCAGCGACAGCCCGTCGCGCAGGCTGCCATCGGCCGCTTTCGCAATCTGCCGGATCGCGCCGGGCTCCGACGCGATGCCCTCGGCGCCGAGGATCTTCTCGATCTGGCCGCGGATCTGTTCCTCGTCCAGCCGCTTGAGGTTGAATTGCAGGCAACGCGACAGCACCGTGACCAGCAGCTTTTCCGGGTCGGTGGTCGCGAACAGGAACTTCACGTGTTCCGGCGGCTCCTCCAGCGTCTTCAGCAGCGCGTTGAACGCCGGCTTGGACAGCATGTGGACTTCGTCGATCAGGTAGACCTTGTAGCGGCCGCGCGAGGGCATGTACTGCGCGTTGTCGATCAGGTCGCGGACGTTGTCGACACCGGTGTTGGAGGCGGCGTCGATCTCCAGCAGGTCGATGTAGCGCCCGGCATCGATGGCCAGGCAGGTCTCGCATTCACCGCAGGGGTCGGATCCCGTGCCCTTCTCGCAGTTCAGGCTCTTGGCGAAGATGCGGGCGATGGTGGTCTTGCCCACGCCGCGGGTGCCGGTGAACAGGTAGGCATGGTGCACGCGGCCCGATTCCAGCGCGTTGGTCAGCGCACGCACCACGTGTTCCTGGCCCACCAGCTCGGCGAAACGCTTGGGGCGCCACTTGCGGGCAAGGACAAGGTAGGACATGCGCCCATTCTGACACGGGCGGCCCGCCGCCCGGCGCGAAACCTCGCCCGCGCTTGTGGCAAGTCCCTGCCGCCGCTAGACTTTGTGCCCCTGAGCGTGGCCGCAAGCCTGTCTCGGGAAATCCCGGAGAGGTGTCCGAGTGGTTGAAGGAGCACGCCTGGAAAGTGTGTAAGCGTCTAAACCGCGCTTCGGGGGTTCGAATCCCCCTCTCTCCGCCAGTTTCAAGTGGTTTGATGGTTCGGGTCGCGTGGGTTTCGCCGGCGGCTTCGAAGAGGGGGTGAGAACCCCCGTGGGTTCGACAAACCGCGCAGCGGTTTGCACGGCGAAGCCGCCCGCAGGGCGAGGCGCGTAGCGCCGAGTGAATCCCCTCTCTCCGCCAGTTTCCTGAAACGCCCCCAGCGGGGCGTTTCATTTGCAAGTCTCTATGGTGGCCCCGTCGGCCCCTCGCGACGCTAGGTCGAAAACTCCGCCAGGGCCGGAAGGCAGCAACGGTATCGATCGACGCGGGTGCCGAGGTCAGTCGGCGGGGCCATCGCCATATCCGACGTCTCTGCCACATCATCAACCGAAAAGACTGGCCATTCATTGCTGGCGCCCGTGGCGACGGTGCGACATCCCCACGTCGACACGATCGTCTGGCGCGGTCAGTCGGCGGGGCCATCGCCATTTCCAACCTTCGCAAGGCCGGATTTCCTGCACGCCGTTCATGGATTCCCGCCTTCCCGGGGATGACCGTCAAATGCGCATACGTGCAGGCGATGCGAACCCTCCGGCAAGCGCCGGTGTCAGCCGCCTTCCCCCGCCGGAACGATCCCCAGCGCATCCGGCTGGTTGCCTGTGTCCCAATAGTCGACCACTTTCCACGTGGCCGAATCCACCACCGCGATCCTGTTCGCACCACTGATCGCGACGTAAACGCGCGGCCGGGCCGGATCGGCAATGACGCCGATCGGCAACGCCCCTTGGCCGAGCATGGTGTCGCGGAAGGTTTCGCCCTCTGCCACCAACGGCACGGTCGCCACCGTCGCGTGCGTGGTCGCGTCGAACACCGACAGCGTGCCGGCGGTCGCGTTCGTGACCAGCGCGTGGCGGCCATCCGGCGTAAACACGACGCGGATCGGGAACCCCGGGCTGTCCAGCGTGGCACGCACGGCAAGCGTGCCGGGATCGTGCACGGTCACCGTGTCCTCGGCGCGGTTGGTCACCCACACGTTGCCATCGGGCGCCACCTCGATCCCTTCGGCGCCCTGCCCGGCCGGCCGCTCATGCGTGACCTTGCCACTGGCCACCTCGACGCGCACCACGGTGCCCGATGCGATCTTGCTGACATAGGCCACGGTGCCATCGGCCGATACCGCCACCATGTGGCCGATGCCGTCGTCCACCTCGATGGCCTGCAGGATTTCCCCGCCCACCGGGTCCACGCGCACCAGTGCGTGGCTCTGCTCGGCCGTCACCAGCACGCTGCCATCGGGCAGGAAACGGATGCCGTGCGGACGGCGGTGCATGCCCAGGTCGATGCTGCGCGTCGCCATATCGCTGGCGATATCGATCACGGTGAGCGAATGCGCCGGCTGCTGGTGGCCGTAATCGGTAACCAGCGCCATGCGCCCGTCCGCCGACACCGTGATCTCGTGCGGTCCCGGGCCGGTGCGCACTTCGCCCAGTTTGCGTCCGTCCTCGAGCGACAGGCGCCACACCGTGTCGTCGGACTTGTTGCCAACCAATAGTTCGCCTCGCGCGAGCGCGGGCGGATACGGCAGGGACAGGGAGAGTGCCAGCAGGAGCAGTGCGAGTGGTTTCATGGCGGTCTCTGGCTCTTGGTGATGTGGTGACCATCGGCGGACTGGATCGGCAGCGGACGCTGTTGTTGCTGTCACCGGTGGCGGCGGTGTCAACCTCCGGTGTCGGCAGGATTCGTTTCGCGCGGATGCAGCCATTCTGTCCGGCCATCGCCGTAGCGTTCGTGCTTCCAGACCGGCACACGCGATTTCACCTCGTCGAGGATCCAGCGGCAGGCGTCGAACGCCATGCCCCGATGCGCCGCGCTCACGCCCACCCACACCGCCATGTCGCCGATGGCCAGGTTGCCAATGCGGTGCGTGCAGACGGCGTCGATGGCACCAAAGCGCTGCAGCGCCTCCGCGACAATGCGCTCGCCTTCCGACTCGGCCAGCACCACGTAGGCTTCGTAGCGCAGCCCATCGACCGACCGGCCTTCGTTGTGGTTGCGTACCCAGCCCTCGAAACTGGCGAACGCACCCGCGCGCGCATCCAGCAGCCGCGCACGCAGGGGCGCGACATCGATGGCGGACGAGGACAGCCAGAACCGTTGCACAGGCATCAGCCTCCGGACACCGGCGGGATGAAGGCGACTTCGCTGCCATCGGCGACCGCGTCCTCAAGCCGCGAAAACGCGCCATCCACCGCAACGCGGATGCGTTCGACAGGCAAGGAAAACCCATGCCGGGTGCGCAGCTCGTTGTACAGCGCGCGCAGGTCCGTGGCAGCGGTTTCGAACGTTTCCCCTGCCACGCCCGCCGCATCGCGCAGGCTGGCGAAATAGAGCAGCCGCACCGTCGCCATCACACCACCCGCCCGACATCGCGCTTGCCGCCGCGCTTGCCGACAAGTTTCGCCGGACCGATCACGATGGCGTGCGACAGCGCCTTGCACATGTCGTAGACCGTCAGTGCAGCGACGGTCGCGCCGGTCAATGCCTCCATTTCCACGCCGGTGCGATGCGTGGTCTTGACCATGCAGTCGATCCGCAGCTCGCGCTCGCCGTGCCAGTCGATGGCGATGCGGATCCCGTCGATCGGCAGCGGATGGCAGAACGGGATCAAGTCGTGCGTGCGCTTGACCGCCATGGTGCCGGCAATCACCGCGGCGTCGACGATGCCGCCCTTGGCGCTGCGCAGGCCGGACTTGCGCAATTGCGCCGCGACGTCCGCAGGGAAACGCACGCGGCATTCCGCCAACGCCTGCCGTGCGGTGACCGCCTTGCCGGAGACATCGACCATTACCGGTCGGCCGGCAGCATCGATGTGAGTGAGGACACGCTGTTTGCTCATGCCGCCATGCTCCATCGCAGGCCAAACCCCGGCATTGCAGGTCCGAAAAGAAAATGAAGCACGCGACGCAAGCCACCCGGACGCGCCGCCTTCGAAGATGCATGCAGCAAGAGCGGTCGCATCAAAAGCAGTTCGCCCGCAATCGCGGTGCAATCGACACGCGTATCGCCCGCCATGTTCTTCTGTGCAAGCGCAACACCAAGGCGCCCCATCGCATGCGACCCGGGAACGACCCGCAACGGGCCATTATCGCGATGGCAGTCATCGAGATGCAGTCGAACGGCCAGCATGCCCCCCAACAGCGTGTCAGGTGCCTGCACGTACAACTGGCCTTCCTTTTCCGACCACCCTGTCAAACGCGAATCATCGCTGCGCCGGGCGACCGGGAAGGAAAGATCCTGCTGCAGTCCCACCTTCCAGTTACGCTCGGGGCTCTTGTTGAAATAGGTGCACTGCACGGCGACGGCATCCGGTGGCAGCAGCCCGTCGGCCAACAGCTCCATTCGCAACTGTTTGGCCAATAACGCACACCAATCGTTACCCATGAGGTTGCGCGTCCCTGCCGAAGAAACGCCCTGCGCTTCAATGAGCCCGATGACTTCCCTCAATCTCGCTTCGGATAGTCCGGAGGGGCGCATCAGGTAGCCGTCTCGCGCAAGCAACTCGTGCATAGCCGCCATCATCCACCCACCAGGAACATCTCGACATGCCGTTTCGGCGCCCGCGGGCTGCCGCGCACTTCGCTGTAGCGGTCCGCACGCCCGCGCCACGCCTCCGCCAGGTACCCGGCGAACGCCACCTCGCCATGCGCAAGCGCAGGCCGCAGGTCGAGGCCCTGCGCGGCGAACAGGCAGGTGTAGAGCGTGCCGTCCGCGGACACTCGGGCACGATGGCAGTCACCGCAGAACGGCGCGGTGACAGAACTGACGAAGCCGACCTCGCCGCCGCCATCGACGAAGGCATGCCGCTCGGCGACCTCTCCGCGATAGTTGGCGTCCAGCGACTGCAGCGGCCAACGCGCATGGATGCGGTCGCGTAGTTCCGCCGAGGGCACCACGCGCTCGCGCTGCCAGCCGTTGCAGGTGCCCACGTCCATGTACTCGATGAAGCGCACGACATGGCCGCTGCCGCGGAAACGTTCCAGCAGCCGGACCGGCTGGTCGTCGTTCACGCCGCGCTGCACGACACAGTTGATCTTCAGTCGGTCGAATCCTGCCGATTCCGCCGCGGCGATCCCCGCCAGCACATCGGACACCTCGCCGCGGCCCCCGGACAGCTCGCGAAACAATCCCGCATCCAGCGCATCCAGGCTGATCGTCAGCCGACGCAGTCCCGCTTCACGCAATGCGCGCGCATGCCGCGGCAGCAGAGACCCGTTGGTGGTCATCGCCAGGTCTTCGATGCCCTCGATCCGCGACAAGCGTGCGATGAGGCCCGGCAGGCCCTTGCGCAGCAGCGGCTCGCCGCCGGTGATGCGCAGCTTGGTCATGCCCAGTCGCACCGCGCCCCGCACCAGGGTTTCGATCTCGTCGAACGACAGCCGCGCCGCGGCATCGAAACCATGGTCGTCGGGCACCTTGTCGGCTGGCATGCAGTATCCGCAGCGGAAATTGCAGGCCTCGATCACAGAGAGGCGCAAGTCGCGCAAGGGACGGCCGAGGCGATCGCGCGGCGCGTCGAAGACCTGTGCCAGGGCGCTCATGCCGACGCCACCCGTGCGTCCACGGGTGCGGACAGTGCGAAGACTTCACCGGGATGCGCGACACGATGCCCACGCGCAGCCAGCGCAGCGCCATCGGTCGCCGACGCATAGTGGTACAGCACGCAGCGCGACAGCACGTCGGCGTCGTACTCGCGCTCCAGGTCGTCGATGCCGCTGTGCGATGGATTGCCGCGCAGCCCGCAGTCGTGCGCGATCAGTTCCCCGGCATCGGCATGCTTGCGCAGCATTTCCGGGATCGGTCGCGTGTCGCCGGTCCACACCACGCTGCCACGCAGGCGCAGTCCGTAGGCGGTCTCCGGCCAGTGGTGCCGCACCGGAAACACCTCGATGCGATGGCCGTCGTGCCAGAAGGCATCGCCCACTGGAACCACCTGGAAGGCCTCCCAGAAGTTCGCGCCGCCTTCGGCCAGTACGTTCGGATAGGCACCCACGCGCTGGTGCAGCAACGGCACCACGCTGGCGGGCACGTACACCGGCATGCGGCCGCGGCGTGCCGCATCGAAGTACGCCGACACGAACAGGCGCTCGAAGCCGCCGACATGGTCCAGGTGGGTATGGGTCACGAACAGCGCACGCGGCGGCTCGCCATACTGCGCGAGGTATGCGGTCAATCCTTCGCTGCCGCAGTCGATGGTCAGCCATGGCGCGCCATCGCGCTCGATCGTCGCCATCGGCGAACCGAGCTCGGTCGCCGAGGCATTGCCCACGCCGTGGAAGCGGAGCGTCCAGCCGGTCACGTCAGTTGCCTTTCGCCCAGCGCGCGTCGTACGCGCCCCGCAGGCGGGCGAAGTCGGCATCGATCTGGCCGGCGCTGCGGCCGCCCGGATGCTTGTGCAGCGAACGCTGCAGGCGCGCCAGGTTGCGCATCCGCCACCGCGTTTCGGGGATGTGCATGCGCCCGCGGTCGAAATCGATCAACCAGCCCTTGCCGGTATCGTCGAACAGGATGTTGGTGGCGTTGAGGTCGGCATGGTCCAGGCCTTCGCGATGGAATTTCGCCACCAGCCGCCCGGTCTGTTCCCACGGCGCCTCGCTGCCTTCGGTGGCGGCCAGTTCGGAGAACGAACGCACGCCGGCCAGCCGCTCGATGATGATCCACGCCCGGTAGGTGAAGCGCGAGCGCAGGTAGCACGCCGCGACCGGCTGCGGCACCGGCAGCTTGCGCCGCAGCAATTCGCGCAGCAGGCGGAATTCCTCGAAGCTGCGCGTGCGGTTGGCGCCACGCCAGAGGTAGCGGTCGCGGCTGAGCTTCGCGGCCAGGCCACCCCGCAGGTACTGGCGCAACACGCAGGGGCCGTGGCTGGCCTCGATGAACCAGGCGCCCCCCCGCCCGCTGCCGCCCACCTGGGTGGCCCGGTCGCCCCACTCGCGCGGGTCGAACCAGCGTGGATCGGCCTGGCGCAGTTGGGTCGCGTCGAACAGCAGCGCGCCATACTCACCGCTGCCACGTTCGTCGTGGAACGGCGTGAGGCTTTCGGTGGCGTCGAATACGGCCATAGCCGACAGAGTCTAGCAATTCAGCCGGCTGCAGCCCGGCCCGTGGGCACGGACCTCTATACTGGTGTTCATCGCCACGCACCGCGGCCACCGGGCCGCCATCGGACCACGCATGCAGACCGTCAACGTCCTTTGCATCAAATGGGGCACCAAGTACGGCCCGGACTACGTCAACAAGCTGCGCTCGATGGTGCGCCGGCACCTCAAGCGCCCGCACCGCTTCGTCTGCCTGACCGACGACCGCGCGGGCATCGAGCCCGATATCGAAGTGCTGGACATCCCCGCCGTGGGCATCGCCGATTTCGACCAGCGCAAGCCGTGGACCTTCGGCCATGGCTGGCTGAAGCTGACCAGCTTCGCCAACCCGCTCTACGACCTGGCGGGACCGACGCTGTTCATCGACCTGGACGTGGTGATCGTGGGCAGCCTGGACGAATTCTTCGACCCGCCGGGCGAGTTCCTGGTGATCAAGGAGTGGGACAAGCGCGACGGGACCGGCAATACCTCGGTCTATCGCTACACCATCGGCGCCCATCGCGACGCGCTGGACTACCTGCGCGACCACCAGGCCGAGGCGCTGGCCAAGGTGCGCAATGAGCAGGAATACATCACCGGTTACCTCGCCCGCCAAGGCAAGCTGGGCTACTGGCCGGCCGAGTGGTGCCGCAGCTTCAAGCGCCACTGCGTGCGCGGCCTGCTGCTGGGCTGGTTCCTGCCACCGCGCATCCCGGAGGGCGCCAAGGTGATCGCCTTCCACGGCAAGCCCAACCCGCCCGACGCCATCGCCGGCCGCAGCGGCAAGTGGTACCGACGCGTGCTGCCCACCCAGTGGGTGGCCGACAACTGGCGCTGAACCCGCCCGATCGCGCGGGTCGCCTTGTCCCCACACCACCCCACCCGTATCATTGCGCCCCCGGCCACGCCGCCGGGCCGCGCAACACGCCGGATCCAGGAGAGGTGGCAGAGCGGTTGAATGTACCTGACTCGAAATCAGGCAGGCGTTTATAGCGCCTCGGGGGTTCGAATCCCCCCCTCTCCGCCAGATACGCAAAGGCCCCCGCAAGGGGGCTTTTGCGTATCTGGCGCAGAGGGGTTGGACGAGAATTCCAAGGGGCTTCGACTGATCGGCAGGATGGCCGATCAGCACAGCCGAAGGCTGCCCGCGCAGGGGCGAGGGCCACATGGATGGCCCGAGTGCATCCCAATGCGCTTCACGCCGTTTCGCTTCTTCACGCGCTTCGTCGCCTGACCCAGCCGTACGAGCGAGCGTCCACGTCCATGGGTACGCGCCTTCGCCGGTATGGCAGAAATCCACCGGGATCAAGTCATGCCAGCCGCCCAGCCAAGAGATGCAGCGTCAGAGCCCGCGAACAAACCCGGCAGCGCCACAACCCGGCACCGTCACACCTGCCTCAGCGCCGCGCCACCCGCGCGCCCGGCATGGAGCTGGCAATCGCATCCAGCAGGTCCGGGTCGAGCCGCCCGGGATCGTCGAACAGGAACAGCGGCGCACCTTCCACACTCAATACGCCATCGTCCAGCGAATAGCCGTCCGCCAGATGCAGTTCACGCCCCTCGGCGTCGCGCAATGCCTGTGCCATGGGCTGACACCTCCCGTTCCTGTCGCAACGCTAGGCCCGTCGATGTCTTCCCGGCGTGAGGGCGGCGACCACCGCCGGATTCACCCCGGCATCACCGCCGCCCGCTAGCGTTCGCGCATGACACAGGCACGCAGGACGCGAAGCAAGGAGCGAGGCAACGGACGCCCGGCACCACCGGCCGCCGCCGATGCCCGCGAGGCCGGACTTCTCTACGTCGACGACTCCGCCCCGGGCATCCACAGGCGACGCTGCGGGCGCGGCTTCCGCTACGACGATGCCACCGGGGTTTGCATCCGCGACGAGGCCACGCTGGCCCGCATCCGTGCACTCGCCATCCCGCCCGCCTATGTCGATGTGTGGATCTGCGCTTCGCCGCGCGGCCACCTGCAGGCCACCGGCCGAGACGCGCGCGGGCGCAAGCAGTATCGCTACCACCCGGACTGGCGCAGCACGCGCGACGCCGACAAGTTCGATCGGCTGCTGGCCTTCGGCAAGGCCTTGCCGCGACTGCGTCGGCGTCTGCGCATCGACCTGTCGCTGCGCGGCCTGCCCCGCGAGAAGGCGCTGGCCGCACTGGTGACCATCATGGCCACCACCCTGATGCGCATCGGCAACGACGAGTACGCCCGCGACAATGGCTCGTACGGATTGACCACGCTGCGCAACCGGCACGCAAAGTTCCTGCGCGATGGCCTGCACCTGCAGTTCAAGGGCAAGGGAGGGAAGACCCACGATGCCGGCATCGATGACCGCCGGCTGGTGAAGATCATGCGGGCGATGCACGAACTGCCCGGCCAGCGCCTGTTCCAGTACCGCGACGACGAAGGCAACCTGCGCCCGCTGGATTCGTCGGATGCGAACGACTACCTGCGCGAGCGCATGGGCGGTCCGTTCACCGCGAAGGACTTCCGCACCTGGGGCGCCACCGCCACCGCGTTCCGGCTGCTCGCCGCCACGCCCGTGCCGGAGGACGCTACCAAGCGCGACATCGCAGGCGTTGAACGCGACGTCGTCAATGCGGTCGCGGAAATGCTGGGCAACACCCCCGCCGTGTGCCGCAAGTCGTACATCGACCCGTGCGTGTTCGACGGCTGGCAGGATGGCCGCCTGCATCGCGCCGCACAGGGCGCGCGCGGGCCGCGGCAGTGGGAAACCGCCACCCTGCGTTACCTGCGGCGCGTCAAGAAGCCATCGCGCTGATGGCCTCCCGACGCGTTCGATTCAAGCCGAGATGTGCCCGCCGCCGTTGACGTGGATGGTCTGCCCGGTGATGAACGAGGCATCCTCGCTGGCGAGGAATACATAGGCAGGGGCCACTTCAGATGGCTGGCCCGGACGCTTGAGCAAGGTATTGGCGCCGAACCCGGCGACCTCCTTGGCATCGAAACTGGCCGGGATCAGCGGCGTCCATACCGGGCCGGGCGCGACTGCGTTGACGCGGATGCCGCGCTCGGCCAGCGATTGCGCCAGCGAGAACGTCAGCGCATGGATCGCACCCTTGGTCGACGCATAGTCGATCAGCTTTTCATGGCCCCGCACGCCGGTGACCGATCCGGTATTGATGATGCACCCCCCCTCGCGCAGGTGCGGGATGGCGGCGGTGGCCAGGTAAAAATAAGCGAACACGTTGGTGCGGAAGGTGCGCTCGATCTGTTCCGGCGACAGTTCTTCCGGCGCATCCACCGTGTGCTGCTCGGCGGCATTGTTGACCAGGATGTCGAGCCGGCCGAACGTGTCCAGCACCTGCGCCACCATGCGCTCGCAGAACGCGGGGTCGCCCACGTCGCCAGCGATGGCGACGCATTTGACGCCCTCCTCGCGCAGCAGACGGCAGGTTTCCCTGGCGTCCATCTCCTCGTCGAGGTAGCCGATCGCCACGCTCGCGCCCTCGCGCGCGAAGTGCAACGCGACGGCACGGCCGATGCCGCTGTCGCCCCCGGTCACCAGGGCCACCTTGCCGTCCAGCTTGCCCGAACCGCGATAGCCGTCACGGATGCATTCCGGTGCGGGGCGCATCTCGGACTGCAGGCCGGGCTGGCGATCCTGCTCCTGCGGCGGTTGCGGCTGGCGCGACTTGTCGTCAGTCATGGCGGGCTCCTCGACACGGGACTTCGAGGCTCGCACGCCAGTCGTGGACAGCGTGTCGCGGATGGATTAGAAACGCGTCAATTCCCCTCGGTTTCCACGCATGGACAAGCCCGTCGTCGCCCGCATCGCCTCGCTCGCCCTTGTTGCGACGCTCGCTGCCTGCACAGGCCTGCAGCCGGACGCCGGCCGTCCCGGCGAGGCCGCCGCGCAATCGGGCGCCTGCCATGCCGACCCGGTGCAGTGGGCCATCGGCCAGGAAGCCACGCAGGAAGCGATGGCGCGGGTGTGGCGCGAAAGCCACGCCGGCCTGGTCCGGCCGATCGCGCCCGGGCAACCGGTGACGAAGGAATTCCGCGTCGACCGCGTCAACATCGAGCTCGATCGCGACAACCGCATCGTCCGCGTCTACTGCGGCTGAGCGTTCCCTGCGCCGCGGCGCTCACGCGGCCGCGACGTGCACCCCCGCAATCGCGCGCCCCGACGGATCGGCCGCGGCCGCGAACGCCGCGTCCCATGCGATCGCCGCCGGCGACGAGCACGCGATCGACTTGCCGCCCGGCACCGTCGCCGCGCAGGCGCCCCCCGGGAACTGCGCCTCGAACAGGCTGCGGTAGAAGTACGCCTCCTTGGTCTGCGGCGGATTGACCGGGAAGCGCTTGTCGGCCGCCGCCAGTTCGCGATCGGACACCTGCGCCTCGGCGTGCGCCTTCAGGCCGTCGATCCAGCCGTAACCCACGCCGTCGCTGAACTGCTCCTTCTGCCGCCACAGGATCGACTCCGGCAGCCAGCCCTCGAAGGCCTCGCGCAGCACGCCCTTCTCCATCCGCCGCGCACCGCTGGCGGCCTTGTCGATCATCTTGTGCCTGGCGTCGATGCGCATCGCCACGTCGAGGAACTCGACATCGAGGAACGGCACCCGCGGCTCCACGCCCCAGGCCATCATCGACTTGTTGGCGCGCAGGCAGTCGTAGTTGTGCAGCGCGTCCAGTTTGCGGACCAGTTCCTCGTGGAACTCGCGTGCGTCCGGCGCCTTGTGGAAGTACAGGTAGCCGCCGAAGATCTCGTCGCTGCCTTCGCCCGACAGCACCATCTTCACCCCCATCGCCTTGATCCGCCGCGCCAGCAGGTACATCGGCGTGGAAGCGCGGATGGTGGTCACGTCGTAGGTCTCGATGTGGCGGATCACCTCCGGCAGCGCGTCCAGCCCTTCCTGGAAGGTGTAGGTGAAGCCGTGGTGGACTGTGCCCAGCGCCTCCGCCGCCACTTCGGCCGCGGCCAGGTCGGGCGAACCCTCGAGGCCGATGGCGAACGAATGCAGCCGCGGCCACCACGCCTCGCTGCGGTCGTCGTCCTCGACGCGATGCCGCGCATAACGCGCCGCCACCGCCGCCACCAGCGACGAATCCAGCCCGCCCGACAGCAGCACGCCATAGGGCACGTCCGACATCAGCTGGCGATGCACCGCACGTTCGAATGCCTCGCGCAGCGCCGTGATATCGGCGTCCACGCCTTGCACGGCTGCATACGCGCGCCACGGCCTGTCGTAGTACTTGCGCAGCGCGGAGCCCGCCCCGGTTCCGTCATCCAGCATGCTGTCGTAATAGTGGCCCGGCGGAAACTGCGCCACGTCGGCGCAGATCGGCGCCAGCGCCTTCATTTCCGAAGCCACGCACAACCGGCCATCGCGGTCGTGGCCCCAGTACAGCGGCACCACGCCGATGGGGTCGCGCGCGATCAGCACGCGCCGCTGAGCCACGTCCCACAGCGCGAAGGCGAAAATGCCGTTGAGCTGGTCGAGGAACGTTTCCGGTGGCTGTTCCCGATACAGCGCATTGATCACCTCGCAGTCCGACCCCGTCTGGAAGGCATAGTCCTGCGCCAGTGACCCTTCCAGTTCGCGGTGGTTGTAGATCTCGCCATTGACCGCCAGCACCAGTCCGCCATCGGCCGAGCGCAACGGCTGCGAACCACCGGCCGGGTCGACGATGGCCAGGCGCTCATGCACCAGGATCGCGCCATCATCGTGGTGCACGCCACTCCAGTCCGGGCCGCGATGGCGCTGCAGGCGCGACAGTTCCAGCGACTGCCGGCGCAACGCCTGCACATCGTCGCCGGGTTGCAGGCCGAACATGCCGAAGATCGAACACATGGGAAACGCTCCTGTGGGGAATGAGGTGGGCGCCCGCCCACGAAAAAGCCCGCACCTTGCGATGCGGGCTGTCGTGGTCCGGGCGTGGTGTTGGATCTACGCCCGGTCGCGGCCCGCTGCGCGCGCGCGATTATTCACCGCATTGAGGTTGCGGTCCGCTGCGAACGGGTGGCGGGTGGAAAGCCGGGACATGCGGCGACCGTAACCGCGCGGCGCGGGCTTTGCAACGGTTGCAAACACAACCATCACCGGCCGCTGCCGATACTCCCCGGCGACCACGCCTTCCCCGGCGCGCCACCGGCCAACAAGGACCAGCCCATGTCCGATACCGTGCAACGCCTGTCCCGCACCGCCCAGGTCATCGCGATGCTGGCGCGCTATCGCAAGGCGGGCATCATGTCCGGGCTCGACCTGGGCGAGGCGCCCGACGACGACGGCGGCGACGAGGCAACCGATGCACTGGCCGAACGCTTTGCCGCCGACCTCGAGGCGATGGGGCCGGCGTTCGTCAAGCTCGGGCAGGCGCTATCGACCCGTCCCGACCTGATTCCCGCCAGTTGGGTTGTGGCGCTGGAACGCATCCAGGACGATGCCACCCCGGCATCGATCGGCGACATCGAGGCGCTGCTGGAATCGGAACTGGGCGTGCGCGCCAGCAAGGTGTTCGCCGATATCGACCCGGAACCGATGGCCGCCGCGTCGCTGGCGCAGGTACATCGCGCGGTCCTGCGGGACGGGCGTGTCGTCGCACTGAAGATCCAGCGCCCGGACGTCGCGGGCGCCGTGCGCTCGGACCTCGATGTGCTCGCCGGCCTGGCCGGCACCGCCGACACCGTGACCGATGCAGGCCGGCGACTGCGCTTGGCTGACTGGATCGCCGAGTTCCGCAAGACCATGCTGCAGGAACTCGACTACCGCATCGAAGCGGAGAACCTGGAGCGATTCAGCCGCCATTTCGTCGCCTATCCGCAGTTGCGGGTGCCGAGCCCGCTGTGGGACTACGTGACGCCCCGGCTGCTGGTGATGGAGTGGATCGACGGCATCAACGTGACCCGCATCAGTGGCCTGCGCCGTACCGAGCTCGACACCGAACCCGTTGCATCCGAACTGCTGCGTGCCTACCTCGACCAGGTGTTCGTGCATGGCGACATCCACGCCGATCCGCATCCGGGCAACGTGCTGCTCTGCCCCGACGGCCGCATCGCGCTGATCGACCTGGGCATGGTGGCGACCATCCCGCCGCGCCAGCGCGAACGCCTGCTGAAGCTGGTGTTCGCCGCCGTCGACGGCCGCGGCGAGGACGTGGCGCGCGAAATGGTGGCACTGGGCACGCGGCTGGAGGACTTCGACGAGCCGGCCTACGTGCGCGAGATCTCGCAGGTCGTGTCGCGCTACGCGTCCAGCGTGCATCGCGCCTCGGAAGGCCGGATGGTACTGGACCTGGTGCGCCGCGCGACCGAATGCGGCATGCGCTCGCCCCCCGAGATCAGCCTGCTCGGCAAGACCCTGCTCAACCTCGAACGCGTGGTGGATGCGCTGGCGCCGGAACTGGACGTCAAGGCGCAGATCGAGGCGCACCTGCAGTCGCTGCTGCGTGCACGCGTGCGCAAGGCGCTGTCGCCATCCAACCTCGCCAGCGAGGCGATGGAGCTGCACGAACTGGTGCGCGAGGCGCCGCGCAAGTTGTCGGACACGCTGTCATTGCTGGCATCCAACCGCTTGCAGGTGCGATTGGCGGGGCTGGACGATTCGCGGCTGATGGAGAACCTGCAGAAGATCGCGAACCGCATCGCCTCGGCGGTGGTGATCGCGGCGCTGCTGCTGTCGTCGACGCAGATGATGCAGATGTCGGCCGGCCCGCGCCTGTTCGGCTATCCGGCGCTGGCGGTGGTGATGTTCGTGATCGCCGCGGTGCTGGGCGTGATCCTGGTGGTCAGCGCGATGCGCTACGACAGGCATGCACGGCCGGTGGAGCGCAGCGGCGCGGAATAGAGCAACTGCTTTGCAGCTCCTCACATTTCGTCATTCCCGCGACTGCGAAGCGAACGGTGCACCCGCTAGAACACATTACTTTCCGGGGGAAATGCAACGGCATGGGGTGGACGTCGCGATCCGCACCCCGTCAAAGCTTGCCGGCTTTCGGCAGGTCACTTTTCTTTGCCGGTCCATTGCGCAGTGAACAGGCGAACCTTGTCAGGGCAAGAGCGTTCCGCCCTGAAGGGCGGGTTACTTTCTTTGTTTGCCCAAAGGAAAGCAACCAAAGAAATGCCTTCCCCGACGGAGATAACCGGCTTAGTCGGTCTCGACGGGATTTTTCGACAGCACATCCGTGTCCTGTCGAAAAACGGCTGGCATCCATGCCAGCCGCCCTCCGGGTCTTCCAAGAACGTTGGGACTCACCTTAGATCAGAAACCAGACATCCGTTATCCCGGCGCAAGTCGGGACAACTGCGCTTAGGCCAGCGGGCAGAAAACGCCTGGCGCAGATTACGCAAGCAGGCGTTCGATGAGCCGCTGGTAGAGATCAGGCAACGCTTCCAGGTCTGCAACACGCACGTGTTCGTCGACCTGATGGATGCTGGCGTTGACCGGGCCGATCTCGATGCACTGCGCACCCAGCGGTGCGATGAAGCGCGCGTCGGACGTGCCGCCACCGGTGCTTTCTTCCGGCGCAGCGCCCGAAAACCCGGTCAACACCTCCCGCGCGGCAGCCCGCAGCTTGCCTTCTGGCGTGTGGAAGGGCTCGCCGCTGCGGTGCCAGTGCAGGTCGTAGTCGAGTCCGTGCCGATCGAGCACTTGTGCAACTTCGGTTTCCAGCCTCCGCGCATCCCAGTGCGGGTTGTAGCGCAGGTTGAACACCGCGCGCAGTACGCCGGGGATCACGTTGCTGGCACCGGTGCCGGCATGGAGGTCGCTGACCTGCAGGCTGGTGGGCGGGAAGCTGTCGAAGCCGTCGTCCCAGCGCCGGGCGGTCAGCTCGGAAAGTGCGGGCGCGAACAGGTGGATCGGATTGCGCGCCTTGTGCGGATACGCCACATGCCCCTGCACGCCACGCACCGTGAGCGTGCCGGTCAGGCTGCCACGACGGCCGACGCGCAGCAGGTCGCCCAACCTTTCCGTGGACGACGGTTCGCCGGTGATGCACCAGTCGATGCGCTGGCCGCGTGCGCGGAAGGTGTCGGCGACGCGGCGCACGCCATCGATCGCATCGCCTTCCTCGTCGGACGTCAGCAGCAGGGCCAGCGTGCCGGTGTGATCCGGATGCGCGACAACAAAGCGTTCGGCAGCGACGACGAATGCCGCGACACCGGACTTCATGTCGGCGGCGCCGCGTCCGTACAGCACGCCATCGCGCACGGTCGGAACGAATGGATCGCTGGTCCAGGCCTCGACCGGACCCGGTGGCACCACGTCGGTATGGCCCAACAGCACCAGCACCGGCCCGTCGCTGCCGTGGGTGGCCCACAGGTTGTCGACGTCGCCGTATCGCAGGGATTCGATGTCGAAGCCGGCGTTGCGCAGGCGCTCGGCGATCATTGGCTGGCAACCGGCATCGTCCGGCGTCACCGAAGGCCGGGCGATCAGGTCGCAGGTCAGGTCTAAGACATCGCTCATGCGGCTATTTGAACACGGGCCTCCGATGCATGGCCGGCATCCCGCGACTACGCGATGCCGAAGCGCTTCTTGAAACCGTTGTCGCTGAATCCCTGCGTGACCTCGCCGTCGTCGGTCACCACCACCGGGCGACGGATCAGCTGCGGATGCTCGCGCAGCAGCAGCTTCCATTCCGCATCGCTGGCGGCCGCCTTGCGATTCTCCGGCAACTGCCGCCACGTGGTCGAGGACTTGTTGGCCATCGCCGCGAACCCGCCCAGCTTGCCGGCCCACTCCGCCAGCGTTTCCGGCGAAGGCTTCTGCTCACGGTAGTCGACGAACGCATGCGCGATGCCGAAGCGGTCGAGCCATTTCGTCGCCTTGCGGCAGGTATCGCAGTTCTTCAGTCCGTAAAGCGTCGTCATCGATCAGTCCGCCAGACCGCGCAACAGTTCGTTGACGCTGGTCTTGCTACGCGTCTTCTCGTCCACCTGCTTGACGATCACCGCGCAGTACAGCGAATGCGAGCCGTCCTTGGCCGGGAGCTGGCCGGAGACCACCACGCTGTACGGCGGCACGTAGCCGTAAGTGATCTCGCCGGTGGCGCGGTTGTAGATCCGCGTGGACTGGCCGAGGAACACGCCCATGCCGATCACACTGTGGTGGCCGACGACGAACCCTTCGACCACCTCCGAGCGCGCACCAATGAAGCAGTGGTCCTCGATGATGGTCGGGCTGGCCTGCAGCGGCTCGAGCACGCCGCCGATGCCGGCGCCGCCGGACAGATGGCAGTGCTTGCCGATCTGCGCGCACGAACCCACCGTGGCCCAGGTGTCGACCATCGTGCCCTCGCCGACGTACGCGCCGATGTTGGTGAAGCTGGGCATCAGCACCACGTCCTTGCCGAAATAGGTGCCGCGACGAGCGATGGCGCCCGGCACCACGCGCACGCCCAGCTTGCGGAAATCGGCTTCCTCGAACGCACCGAAGCGCGACTCCACCTTGTCCCAGAACGGCGCCGGATAGGCTTCCACCAGTTCCATCTCGTTGACGCGGAAGTACAGCAGCACCGCCTTCTTCAGCCACTCGTTGACGGTCCAGCCGCCCTTGCCGTCCGGTTCGGCGACGCGGAACTCGCCGGTTTCCAGGCCGTCGATGGCACGCTCCACCAACGGCCGCGTGGAGCCCTCGAGCTCGGCAGGCGTCAGCATGGCGCGACGTTCCCACGCACTGTCGATGACGAACTTCAGTTCGGCGTTCGGATCGGCCTTGCGCGTGGATCGCTTCGCCGCCTTCGCGGGCGCCGGCTTCGGTGCGGTCTTCTTCTTCGCGGGGGACATCATGGTTCTCCTTCGATTCCGGCCTGCAGCGCATCGCGCAGGGCCTGGAGCTGGGTGTCGTCGAGCGGGGCGTCGTGTCGGTCGCTGATGCGGAACACGTCCTCGGCGCGCGCCCCGAACGTGGCGATTCTCGCATCGTGCACGCGTACCCGCTGCTGGCGCAGCACGTCGGCCATGTCGGCCAGCAGGCCGGGGCGATCGGTGCACACCAGGCTCATCACCGTGCGCAGCCCGTCGGCCGCTGGTGAGAAACCGATCTGCACCGGCGTGCGGAAATGGCGCAGGTGCCGCGGCTGCGCGCGCCGCGCCGGGCGCACGTCGAGCGAACCTGCCACGACCGTCGACAGCTTGCGTTCGATCGCCGACAGGTCGGGGCGCTGTCGCGTATCCACCGGCAACACCTGGAAGAGGTCGAAGATGGTGCCGTCGGGCCCATCCAGCGCGCGCGCATGCTGGATCGCAAGGCCGAGGCGGTCGAGCGTGATCACGATGGCGGCGAACAGCCCGTCACGATCCGGCGAGTGGATGAACACCTCCAGCGCATCGTCGCCGGTGGCCAGCCGCCGCACGCGGACCACGGGGACGCCGGGCGCCGCTCCGTGCATGGCGTTGGCCTGCCATGCCACCTGGTCGGGACGCGCGCGCAGGAAGGTGGCATCGGGCATCCGTGCCAGCAGGGCATCGACGTCGTCGATGCCGTCGTCGGCAAGGATGGCCTGCACCGCCTGCCGGTTTTCGGCGATGCGCTCGGCCGCCGCGACCGGATGCTCCAGCCCACGGCGCAGCGCAAAGCGCGTGGCGGCGTGCAAGTCCGACAGCAGCCGGTCCTTCCACGCGTTCCACAGCTTCGGCGATGTCCCGGCGATGTCGGCGCAGGTCAGCAGGTACAGGTAATCCAGGCGTTCGCGGTCGGCGACCTGTTCGGCGAAGCGATGGATCACGTCGGGATCGGAAATGTCCTGCTTCTGCGCGGTGATCGACATAAGGAGGTGCTTGAGCACCAGCCACTCCACCAGCGCGGTGTCGGCGTCGCGCAAGCCGTGCGCCTCGCAGAAGGCACGCGCGTCGACGGCACCGAGCTCGGAATGGTCGCCGCCGCGGCCCTTGGCGATGTCGTGGAACAGGCCAGCCAGCAGCAACAGTTCCGGCTTGCGCAGCCGCGGCCAGACCTCGTGCGCGATCGAGAAGCGCTCGTCGGGCTTGCCGGACGCGAACGCCTCCAGGTTGCGCAGCACCGCCAGCGTGTGCTGGTCGACGGTGTACACGTGGAACAGGTCGAACTGCATGCGGCCCGACACGCGCGCGAATGCCGGGATCCAGCGCGCCAGCACGCCCATCTTCGCCATCCGCTCCAGCGTGCGCACCGGCATCGGCCCGCGCAGCAGCGCCATGAACGACTCGCGCAGGGCGGGGCTGGCGGTCTCGTACGAAGGCAGGGCATGCAGCGATTCGGCCAATGCCCGCGCCGTCGCCGAATGCAGGCCGCGCAGCTCGCCGCGCTCGGCCCACGCCGCGAACAGCGCGAACACGCGCTCGGCATCGCCGCCGGGCCAGAACGCATCGCGCGCCAGCAGGTAGCCGCGGCGCGATGCGAACTCGGCGTCGATGGCGGCGGTTTCGCCCTCGCCTTCGATCTGCTCCTCGAAGCGTTGCAGCAGGCGGTCGTTGATCCGCTGCACCACCGCGGCGCTGCGGTAGAACTGCTGCATCATCTGCTCGACCGCGAGGTTGTCGTCGTCGCCCTTGTGTCCCAGCCGTGCGGCCAGCGACTGCTGGTAGTCGAAGCGCAGGCGCTCTTCGGCCTTGCCCGCGACCAGGTGCAGGCCGAAACGCAGCTTCGACAGCACGCGCGCCTCGCGCTCCAGCGAGGCCTGTTCGTCGATGCCGATGTGTCCCAGGGGCACCAGCGCCTCCAGCCCGTGCGCGCCGAAGATGCGCAGCGCCATCCAGCGCAGCGTCTGCAGGTCGCGCAGTCCGCCGGGGCCGTCCTTGAGGTTGGGTTCGAGGTTGTCCGAAGTGTCGCCGAAGCGCGCGTGGCGACGCACCTGCTCCTCGCGCTTGGCGGCGAAGAACTCGCGCGGCGGCCACACGCGATGCGGCGCGATGGCATCGTTCAGCCGTGCGATCTCGCTGGCGCTGGCCAGCAGCGGGCGCGATTCCAGCAACGCCGTCATCACCGTCACGTCGGCCGCCGCCGTCGTGCACTCGGACAGCGAACGCACCGCATGGCCCACCGGCAGCCGCGCATCCCACAGCAGCGCGAACAGCCGCGCCAGCGCCTCCTGCTGGCCTGCCTGCGCGTCGGGCTCGGCCAGTACCAGCAGGTCGATGTCGGAATGCGGGAACAGCTCGCCGCGGCCGTAGCCGCCCACGGCGAACAGCGCCAGCGAGGCATCGGTGGGGATGCAGCGCGCCCATGCTTGCCGCACCCAGTTGTCCACCGCGACCGCGCGCGCCATGGTCAGGCGCACCGGGTCGTCGCCGGCGTCGAAGCGTTGCGCGAGGTGGGCATCGTGCGCGGCCAGCGCGGCGGAGGCCTTCGCCGCCCACGCCGCATCGTCGATGTCGTCGATCCGTGCCGCGGCGTCGCCGTGGGGGGACGCCGGCGCGCTCACAGGTCGTTGTCGTCGCCGGGCAGGCGCGTGAGGATGTCCACGCCGTCCCCGGTCACTGCCACGGTGTGCTCCCACTGCGCCGACAGCTTGCGGTCCTTGGTGACCACGGTCCAGCCGTCGGGCAGCGTCCGGGTGTAGCGGGTGCCTTCGTTGATCATCGGTTCGATGGTGAAGGTCATGCCCGGCACCAGCACCACGCCGTCGCCGGCGCGGCCGTAGTGCAGCACCTGCGGATCCTCGTGGTAGACCTTGCCGATGCCATGGCCGCAGTACTCGCGCACCACGCTGAAGCGCTCGCCCTCGGCGTACTGCTGGATGGCATGGCCGATGTCGCCCAGCGTCGCGCCCGGCCTGACCGTGCGGATGCCGCGGAACATCGCCTCGCGGGTCACCTCGACCAGCCGCCTGGCCATCACCGACGGCGTGCCGACGAAATACATGCGGCTGGTGTCGCCGTGCCAGCCATCCTTGATGACGGTGACGTCGATATTGATGATGTCGCCATCCCTGAGCACCTTGCCGGCGCTGGGGATGCCATGGCAGATCACGTTGTTGGCGGAGATGCAGGTCGCCTTGGGATAGCCCTTGTAGCCAACGTTGGCCGGCGTGGCGCCCTGCACGTTGACGATGTGCTCGTGGCAGATGCGGTCCAGGTCCTCGGTGGTCACGCCAGGCTTCACGTGCTCGGCCACGACCTGCAGCACCTCGGCGGCCAGGCGGCCGGCGACGCGCATCTTCTCGATCTCTTCGGGGGTCTTGGTGGTGATGCCCATGGCGGCATTATCGCCCAAACCGTCACTGGCTGAATGCAGGGCCGGGACATTCCCTCGATTGCCGCGCGCGCCGCCGCTCCGTTTCGACTGACGGCATCGTCACCTCGTGCTCGCACGCCGTGATTTATGAATACGCAAACGACGCGATCCGGCACCCTTCGGCCTCCGTCATTCGTTGACACGCCGGGGCACTGCACCCAGCATCGGGTTGACGCTGCCGCCGCAATTCTCGTGAGGCATCGCGTATTTCGACGACCGGGATGGCACGGCCCGGTGCTGGAATGGATCGTGCTGCCGAGATCTGGGAAGACAGGAGTCTCTTCACCGTCCATCCTTCCGGAGCATCCCGATGAAAATCCGCATTCTTGCCGCCACTTTCGCCCTCCTGGCCGGCACCTTCGCCACTTCGGCATTCGCGCAGTCCGCCTCGACCACCTTCGACGTGACTCTCACGATCACCAGTGTCTGTACCATCGACACCCCGGCCGCGACCGATGTCGCGTTCGGCAGCCATCCCTCCACCGCAACCGCAATCGAAGCCGTCGGCCAGCTCAACGTCAACTGCACCCCGGGCACGGCCTACGCCATTGCGCTGGACGCTGGACTGAACGCAGGCGGCGGTGGTATCGCCAGCCGTGCCATGGCAAACAACGGCGACCTGGTGCCCTACCAGCTCTATCAGGATGCCGGTCGCTCGATCGTCTGGGGCGACACCATCGATACCAATACCGTGGCCGGCATCGGCAACGGCGCCGTGCAGCAGTTCCCGGTCTACGGGCTGGTGCCCAGCGCGAACTTTCCGGCCGCGTCTTACGTTGACACTGTGACCGCGACGATCACGTACTGATCGTCGCCCATGTCCCGGAGCACGCACGAGGCCCGGTGGCGGCGGTCGCTTTGTTGCGCGGCCGCGTTGCTGCTTGCCGCGGCCGCCGCCGGCGCGGCCAGCCTGCAGGTCACCCCGACCACGGTCACCGTCCCCGCCGAACGCGCCGCGGACGGCTTGATCCTGAGCAACAGCGGCAGCGCGCCGCTGCATGCGCAGGTGCGCGTGTTCCGCTGGACCCAGGTCGATGGCGAGGACGTGCTGGAGCCGAGCACCGATCTGGCGATCAGCCCGCCGATGCTGGAGCTGGCGCCCGGCGGCGACCAGCTGGTGCGTATCGTCCGCCTGGGGCCGCCACCGACCGGCACGGAGGCCAGTTATCGCGTGATCGTCGACGAACTGCCGCTCGACGATACCCCTGCGCCCGGACGCCGTGGCCTGCAATTCGTCCTGCGCTACTCGATTCCGGTGTTCCTCGCCCCGCACGGCAATCCGGCCACCGCCCCCATCCTGCACGCCCGCATCGGCGGCGACGCGGACGACCGCTTCCTGCAACTGGACAACCTGGGCAACGGCCACGCCCAGGTCGCGGATCTCACCCACGTCGCAGCAGACGGCCACGGGCGCGTCATCGCCCAAGGGCTGTCCGGTTACGTGCTGCCGGGCCAGACGCGCCGATGGTCGCTGCCCGCCGGACTGGATGCGACTCCCGGCGGCTCATTCCAGGCAAGGATCAATGGCGAAGCGGTCGAACGCACGCTGGTCCTGGACCGGTAATGCCCTGCTGCTGACGGCGATGGCGGCAAGCGCACAGGCCCAAGCCGCCACCACGCCCGGCACCGGCCGCATCGATGTTGCCGCGGCGCGTATCGGTGCGCCCGTCCGCCTGTACCTGGAGGTGGTGCTGAACCAGATGCCGCAACCGCAACTGGTCCCGTTCGAGGCACGCGAGGGGCGGCTGCATGCCGATGCCGTCACGCTACGCGGCCTCGGCTTCCGGCTACCGGGGGCGGGCGACCACGACACCGTGGCGCTGGACGCGATTCCCGGCACCCGGGTCCGCTACGACGCGGCGCGGCAGCGGGTCGAGATCGATGCGCCGCTGTCGCAGCTTGCGCTGGGCACCACCGCGTTGGGGACGCACGGAGGCCACGCGCCGGTCGCGGCCCAGTCGGCGCCCGGTGTCCTGCTCAACTACGACCTGTACGCCAGCGACACCGGGACCGCAAGCAGCCTGACCGCGGCCTCGGAACTGCGCGTGTTCGGCCTGGGCCATGGCGTGCTGAGCAATACCGCGGTGGCCCGCGGCATCCGCGGCGACCGCGATGGCGATGGCCGCGGCTGGCGTGGCGATTCGGTGCGGCTGGACACGCGCTGGGACCTGTCGTTTCCCGGCCCCGCGGTCACGCTGACCGTCGGCGATGCCTTCACCGGCTTCCTCGACTGGACCCGGCCGGTGCGCATCGGCGGTATCCAGCTCGGGCGCAACTATGCGCTGCAGCCGTATCGGGTTACCGCGCCGCTGCCCGGGTTCCTCGGCGAAGCGTCGGTGCCCTCCGACATCGAGCTCTACATCGATGGCATCCGCCAGTACAGCGGCAGCGCGCCGGCCGGTCCGTTCCAGGTGAACGCGGTACCCGGCATCACCGGCGCCGGCCTGGCGCGGGTGGTCGTCACCGACGCCTACGGCCGCGTGCGCACGCTGGAGTTCCCGTTCTATTCCACCCAGCGGCTGCTCGCGCGTGGGCTGTCCGACTGGTCGGTGAGCCTGGGCGCGGTGCGCGAGGACTATGGCATCCGCTCGTTCTCGTACGCCGGAGATCCGGTCGCCAGCGGCAGTTTCCGTTACGGTGCCAGCGACCACTTCACCCTGGAAACGCATGCCGAGACCAGTGCCGGACTGGTCCATGCCGGCGTCGGCGGCGCCTGGCTGCTGGGAATGGCCGGCGTGCTCGGCGCGTCGCACGCGCGCAGCGCGCACGATGGCGCGCGCGGCTCGCAAAGTGCGCTGGGCTACGGCTGGAACAACCATCGCTACAACCTGTCGCTGGACAGCCGCCGTACCCGCGGCGACTACCGCGACATCGCGTCGCTGCATGGCCCGCGCCCACCCACCCGCAACGAACGCGTCGTGGCCGGCATCACCACCGGCGCCGCGGGCAATGTCAGCCTGAGCTACCTGCGGCTCGACCACGCCGACCCCGACATCGATCGCGCGCGTTACGCCGGGCTGTCCTGGAGCCGCAGCTTCGCCGGTCGCTGGTCGGCGCACTTCACCTACAACCGCAACCTGGACGACGCCGACGACCGCAGCCTGCACCTGGGCGTCCTGGTGCCGCTGGGCGACACGCGCCAGCTCGGCGCGTCCTGGCAACGCGACCGCGACCGCGACACCGCCATGCTCGACCTCGCACGGCCCATCCCCGGCGACGGCGGCTTCGGCTGGCGCGTTCAGGGCCGCGCCGGCGACCGCGACGATGGCGGCCTGGTCGAAGCCGGCTGGCTCGGCGACCACGCCCGCGTCGGCGCCGGCGTCATGCGCTTCGGCGACAGCCGCCACACCTATGCACAAGCCAGCGGCAGCCTGGTGCGGATGGGCGGCCACACGTTCGCCGCACGCAACGTCCACGACGCCTTCGCCGTGGTCTCCACCGATGGCCATGCCGGCGTCCCGGTCAAGCTGGAGAACCGCGTGGTCGGCCACACCGACGCACGCGGCATGCTGCTGGTCACACCGCTCAATGCTTGGCAGCGCAACAAGCTCTCGATCGACCCGATGGACCTGCCCGCAGACGTCCGCGTGGCCGAGGTCGACCAGTTGGCCACGCCCCGCGACCGCGCCGGGGCGCGCGTGCGCTTCCAGGTCACGCCCGTGCGCGCCGCGGTACTGGTGCTGCACGACGAACACGGACAGCCGTTGCCAGTGGGCAGCCGCGTGCGCACGGCGGACGGCCGCGAAGCCGTCGTCGGTTACGAGGGCGAGGCGTACCTTGAAGGATTGCAGGCGCACAACCACATCCATGTCCGGCACACCGGGCGCGGTTGCGTCATCGCGTTCGACTATCCCGAAACGGCTGCCGCCGCCCTCCCGCGCATCGGCCCGTTGCGCTGCCTGGGGCCCCTGCCATGAGCCTCCACCGCAACCTCGCCGCCTCCCTCCTGGCGCTGGCCGCGCTGTATGGCATGGCCGGCGACGCCGACGCGGTCACCACCTGCACCGCCAGCACCACGCCGTTGAGCTCCGGCACGGTCACCGGCGCCGCCAATGTCGATACCACCGCCCTCGTCACGGTCAACTGCACCACGACCGGCTTGTCCGCGCTGGCCACGGCGCGCGTCCGCATGTGCCTGAACATCGGCGCGGGCGTCAACGGCGCCGGCCAGACCAATCCGCGGCGCATGACCAACAGCTTCGGCGACGCCCTGCAGTTCCAGATCTTCCGCGATGCGGCCCGCACGCAGATCTGGGGCGACAGCAACATCGCCGCCACGCCAACACCGGTCTTGATCGACCTGCAGTACAGCGTTCCCTTGCTCGGGGGTAGCGGCAGCACCAGCACCACCCTCCATGCGCGCGTGCCGGCCCAGACCGGCCTGGCGGCAGGCAGCCACAGCAATCCGTTCACCGGCACCCACACTCGCCTGCAGTATCGCTACGCCGAGTCCACCATCGGCACCCCGTCCTACCCGGCTTCCTGCACCTCCGGCGGCATCGGCGGCGGCGGCATCACTTTCCCCTTCACCGCCAGCGCCACCGTTCCCAACCACTGCACCATCTCCACCGCCACCAACCTGGCCTTCGGTGCCGTGCCCGGCCGTATCGACGCCAACCAGGACCAGACCTCCACCCTGACCTTCACCTGCACCGGCCGTACGGCCTGGAACGTCGCCCTGAACAACGGCCAGAACGCCGTCGGCAACACCCGCCGCATGCGCCTGGGCAGCACCGCCAGCCACGTCACCTACGAGCTGTACCGCAACGCCGCCCGCACCCAGCGCTGGGGCGCGACCGTGGGCACCGATACCGCTGCCGGCACCGGGGCGGGCAGCGCCCAGTCCCTGACCGTGTTCGGCCGCGTCCCGGCCACCCAGGTGGTCCCGGCCGGCACCTATGGCGACACCATCACCGTCACCGTGACCTACTGACCCCGCTTGCCCGCAGGCAGGGCCGCGGCTAGAATGCGCGGTCCCTTCCGGCCCAAGGCTGGCCAGGGCGCCCACGCCGGGCGCAGCGTCCCAACGGACAGCAGGCGAATACACACCCGCTGCAACCACCCGTTCCGGGGTGTCCTTCCGCCGCAAGGCGAGGGATCTGGAAACGGCGGCAGCGGGGAGGCCCAACCCCGGAACCACGCGCCCTGCCCCGTGCAGGCGCACCGCCCATCCCTTTGCCGTGGCGGCCGGTTCCCTGTCAGGAGTAACAAGCAATGCCCCAGATCACCATGCGCCAGATGCTGGAAGCCGGCGTGCACTTCGGCCACCAGACGCGCTACTGGAACCCCAAGATGGCGCCGTACATCTTCGGTGCCCGCGGCAAGATCCACATCATCAACCTCGAAAAGACCGTCCCGCTGTTCTCGGACGCGATGAACTTCATCTCCGGCATCGCGCAGAAGCGCGGCATGATCCTGTTCATCGGCACCAAGCGCAGCGCGCGCGAGCCGATCAAGGAAGAAGCCGAGCGTTGCGGCATGCCGTTCATGACCCAGCGCTGGCTGGGCGGCACGCTGACCAACTTCGCCACGGTGAAGAAGTCGGTGTCGCGCCTGAAGGAGCTGGAAGCGGCCGAGACCGACGGCACCTTCGAGAAGCTGGTCAAGCACGAAGTGCTGGGCCTGCGCCGCGAGCGCGACAAGCTGGAAGCCTCGCTGGGCGGCATCAAGGAGATGAACCGCCTGCCCGACGCGCTGTTCGTGATCGACATCGGCCATGAAGACATCGCCATCAAGGAAGCCAAGAAGCTCGGCATCCCGGTGATCGCGGTCGTCGACACCAACTACGACCCGGCCTTGGTCGATTACGCCATCCCGGGCAACGACGACGCCATCCGCGCCGTGCAGCTCTACGCCCGTGCCGCCGCCGACGCCGTGCTGGAAGGCAAGGCCGCCGCGCCGAGCGCGGCCACGGTCCGCGAGGAAGACTTCAACGACGGCGACAAGGCCCGCAAGCCGGCCCGCAAGGCGCCTGCGAAGAAGTCCGAGGAAGCTGAAGGCGAAGCCAAGGCCGAAGCCAGCGCTGAAGCCAAGGCCGACGACGCCGCGGACGCCAAGCCGGCCGAGTAACGGCCGCGCAACGCAACCGCGACACGCTGTCGCGGTTGCGAATGCGGCCACGTGGCCGCACGTCAACAGCATGCATGTGGCGGGCACGCGCCCGCCGACCCCATTACGAATACGAGGTACCCGATGGAAATCACCGCATCCCTGGTCAAGGACCTGCGCGAGCGCACCGGCGCCGGCATGATGGAGTGCAAGAAGGCGCTCACCGAGCACAACGGCGACATCGACGCCGCGGCTGAGGCCCTGCGCAAGTCCGGCCTGGCCAAGGCCGACAAGAAGGCCAGCCGCGTCGCGGCCGAGGGCCGCATTGCCGCGGCGCAGAGCGACGGCAAGGCCGTGCTGGTCGAGATCAACTCCGAGACCGACTTCGTGGCCAAGGACGACAACTTCATCGGCTTCACCGAGACCGTGGCCCGGGCCGCGCTCGGCGCCAGCGACGTCGAGGCCCTCAAGGCCGTCAAGCTGGACTCCGGCGAGACCGTCGAGGAAACCCGCGCCGCCGTGATCGCCAAGGTCGGCGAGAACGTGCAGGTGCGCCGCATGGCCCGGATCGACAGCGCCAACAACGTCGCCGCCTACGTGCACGGCGGCAAGATCGGCGTGCTGGTCGAGGTCAAGGGCGGCGATGCCGACCTGGCGCGCGGCCTGGCGATGCACATCGCCGCGATGAACCCGCCGCACAACAAGCAGTCCGACGTGCCGGCCGACTTCATCGCCAAGGAAAAGGAAATCGAGCTGGCGAAGATGTCCGACAAGGATCGCAGCAAGCCGGCCGAGATCCTCGAGAAGATCATCGGCGGCAAGATCGCCAAGATCGTCAACGAGGTCAGCCTGTACGGCCAGCCCTACGTGCTCGACACCGACAAGACCGTCGAGGCCGTGCTCAAGGCCGCCGGTGCGGAAGTCATCGGCTTCCAGCGCCTGGCCGTGGGCGAAGGCATCGAGAAGGTGGTCGAGGATTACGCCGCCGAAGTCGCCAAGGCGATGCAGGTCTGATCCACGCACCACCGTTGCAAGCAAGAAGGCCGCGGCGATCCCGCGGCCTTTTTCATGGTGCTTCTTCCAAGTCCGGGGACGCAGGGGGCGCCTGCCGGGGCCGCGCCGAGTCGCGGCCCGATATCCGCTTGGGCAGCGCGGCCACGACAGGCACCCCTGGTTCTCCAGCGCGCCTGACGAAAGCCCGGAGCAATGACAACAACGTCGTTCCGCTTCTGACGAACCCGCGACGATCTCCGCAGCGCAGGTTCGATACCACCGCAACCAAGCGGATATCGGGCCGCGACTTGCGGTGGCATCGGGCCTGCGCCACCGCGCGGCGGTGCCTTCTCCTCGATCGCGAGAAGAATCTCGTTATGTCCGCCTTACGGGCTTGGATGAGCGGTACTCGACCCAAGGAAGATCAAGGCCAAAGGCCAAAGCGGGTCGATGTGCGGGAAGCGGGCGGCCAGATGCGCTCTGCCCAGACTGCGGAGCAACCCAGACGCCGCTTGCCACTGACGCCACTGCCCGCGTCGGCTAGAATCCTCGCGTTTGCCCGCCCGGAGCCTTCCATGTCGCAACTCGCCTATCGCCGCGTCCTGTTGAAACTGTCCGGCGAGGCGTTGATGGGCGACGAGGATTACGGCATCGACCCGAAGGTCATCACCCGGCTGGCGCGGGAAGTGATCGAGGCGCAACAGGCCGGGGCCGAGGTGGGCGTGGTGATCGGCGGCGGCAACATCTTCCGCGGCGCGGGCCTGGCGGCCGGCGGCATGGACCGGGTGACCGGCGACCAGATGGGCATGCTGGCCACGGTCATCAACGCACTGGCGATGCAGGACGCACTGGAAAAGCTCGGCGCGCGGGTGCGCGTGATGAGCGCGATCAAGATCAACGACGTGTGCGAGGACTACATCCGCCGCCGCGCCATCCGCCACCTCGAGAAGGGCCGGATCGGCATCTTCGCCGCCGGCACCGGCAACCCGTTCTTCACCACCGACTCGGGCGCGGCGCTGCGCGCGATCGAGATCGGCGCCGACCTGCTGCTCAAGGCCACCAAGGTCGACGGCGTCTACGACAAGGACCCGAAGAAGCATGCCGATGCGGTGCGCTTCGACAGCCTGACCTACGACGACGTGATCAGCCGCGACCTCCAGGTCATGGACACGGCCGCGTTCGCCCTGTGCCGCGACAGCGACCTGCCGCTGCGCATCTTCGACATGTCCCAGCCCGGCGTACTGCTGCGTATCCTCAAGGGCGAGGCGATCGGCACCCTGGTCCGCGGCCGCACGCCCGGCCACTGAGTCCCGCATCCCGAGCAGGCCAGTCCGGCGCCCTTCGCGCGCCTGCCGCCCGCCGTTGGCCTGTCGGCAATACCGCCAACCGGCCCACGCCCTATAATCCGACGGTTATACGCACAGGATCCCGGAGCCGCCGATGCTCAACGACATCAAGAAAGACGCCCAGACCCGCATGGCCAAGAGCATCGATGCCCTGCGCCACAACCTGGTCAAGATCCGCACCGGCCGCGCCTCCACCGGGCTGGTGGACACCATCCGCGTAAACGCCTACGGCAGCGACGTGCCGCTGTCGCAGGTGGCGGCGGTATCGGTGGCCGACGCACGCTCGCTGGTCATCAACCCGTGGGACAAGGGCATGGTGGGCGCGGTGGAGAAGGCGATCCTGGCGTCCGACCTGGGCCTGACTCCCAACACCGCCGGCACCACCATCCGCCTGAACCTGCCGGCGCTGACCGAAGAACGCCGCAAGGACCTGACCAAGGTCGTGCACGGGGAAGGCGAGGACGCGAAGGTCGCGATCCGCAATATCCGTCGCGATGCCAACCAGGCCGTCAAGGAATTGCTGAAGGACAAGCAGATCTCCGAGGACGACGTGCGCCGGGGCGAGGATGAGATCCAGAAGATCACCGACAAGGCGATCAAGGACGTCGACGAGGTGGTCAAGGCGAAGGAAACCGAGCTGATGGCGGTCTGAGCGGCGCGGCTGCCTGCCCGCGCCCGCCACGGACGCCATGTCGATCGTGACTCCACCGCCTGCGGTGCCCCGCCACCTCGCCATCATCATGGATGGCAACGGTCGCTGGGCGGCGCAGCGCAAGCGCCCGCGCATGATCGGGCACCGCGCCGGCGCGCGCGCGGTCAACACCTGCATCGATTTCTGCCTCGAGCGCGGCATCGCCGCGCTCACGTTGTTCGCGTTCTCCAGCGAGAACTGGGGGAGGCCGGAGGAAGAAGTCGGTGCACTGATGAAGCTGTTCCTCAACGCGCTGGAGCGTGAGGTGGACGAACTGCACCGGCGCGGCGTGCGCGTGCGCTTCATCGGCGAGCGACAACGCTTCAGCGACGCCATCCGCGCGCGAATGCAGCACGCCGAATCCCTGACCGCCGGCAACACCCGCCTGCATCTGGGTATCGCCGCGAGCTACGGTGGCCGGCAGGACATCGCGCACGCCGCGCGCTCGCTGGCCGAAGACGTCGCGGCCGGCCGGTTGCGCCCGGAGGACATCGACGAGTCCGTGTTCGGCACGCGGGTGGCGCTGGCCGACCTGCCGCCGCCGGACCTGTTCATCCGCACCGGGGGCGACATCCGCATCAGCAACTTCCTGCTGTGGCAGCTTGCCTACACCGAGCTGTGGTTCACCGACATCCTGTGGCCTGAATTCGATGCTTCCGCGCTGCAGGCCGCGCTGCAGGCCTATGCCAGCCGCGAGCGCCGCTACGGCCTGACCAGCGCGCAACTTGCGCAGGGCGCCGCAGCCCTTTCCGAGGTATCCGCCCGATGACCCGCACCCGCGTCCTCACTGCGCTGATCATCGCGCCATTGGCCATTGCCGCGGTGCTGCTGCTGCCCACGCCGTGGATGGTGGCGGTGACGGCGGTGGTGTTCCTGATGGCGCTGTGGGAGTGGTTGCGCCTGGCCGGCATCGACGACTCCCTGTCGCGCGGCCTGCTGTTGCTGGCCAACCTGCTGGTGATGGCGGCGCTGGTGTGGGCTTCGCCCAACGACAGCGGTGGTTCACTGGTGCTGTTCAAGCTTGCCAGCGTGGCCGGCGTGGCGTGGTGGCTGGCCTCGATGCTGTGGTTGCGCCGCCCCACCTTCGGCACGG
Source organism: Luteimonas aestuarii (assembly GCF_004357985.1). GTDB lineage: Bacteria > Pseudomonadota > Gammaproteobacteria > Xanthomonadales > Xanthomonadaceae > Luteimonas > Luteimonas aestuarii. The sequence goes on from NZ_SMTF01000003.1 coordinate 156,360, forward strand.
GCCACGATGCCCGCGACTGCATGCTCAAGCTGGCTGCCGGCACGCTGGCGGTGGTGCCGGCATGGTGTGCGCTGGCGCTGATCCATGCCAGCGACAACGCGCCCAGCGCCATTGCCTGGGTGCCGCAGGGCCATGTCTGGCTGCTGCTGGCGCTGATGATCGTCTGGGCCGCGGACACCGGCGCTTACTTCGCCGGGCGACGCTTCGGCGGCAGGTTCTCCAAGGGACGCAAGCTGGCACCGGCCATCAGCCCCAACAAGACCATCGAAGGCATGGTGGGTGGATTGCTCGCCGGCGTGCTGGTGGCACTGTTGCTGGCACCCGTGGCCGGCGCCTCGCTGGTCGAGCTGCCGCTGGTGGCGCTGGTCGCCCTGCTGACCGCGGTGTTCTCGGTGTTCGGCGACCTGTTCGAGAGCCTGCTCAAGCGGCAGGCCGGCGTGAAGGATTCCGGCACCCTGCTGCCGGGCCACGGCGGCGTGCTCGACCGCATCGACGGGGTGCTGGCCGCGCTGCCGGTGTTCGCCGTCGGCAAGATCTGGCTCGGGTTCTAGCATGCCGCCGTGCATGGTCCTTGCCCCGTGCCGTACCCGCCCCTCCCTGCGGGTGGGCGGTTGATGCGCCACGTCGCCGTCCTGGGCGCGACGGGGTCGATCGGGGCCTCCGCGCTTGACGTGATTGCCCGCCATCCCAATCGCCTGCGCGCATCGGTGCTGGCCGCGGGTAGCAACGTCGACGCCTTGCTGGCCCTGTGCGCCCGGCACCGTCCCGACCACGCCGTGGTGGCCGATGCCCGCAGCCACGCCGCCCTGCGCGACGGCCTGCAGGCGCTGGGCCTGGCCACGAAGGCCCACGCCGGCGCGGAGGCACTGGATGCACTGGCCGCCGAAGGGGGCAGCGACACCGTGGTGGCGGCCATCGTGGGCGCCGCCGGGCTGGATTCCACGCTGGCCGCCGCACGCGCGGGCAAGCGCCTGCTGCTGGCCAACAAGGAGTCCCTGGTGCTCGCCGGGGAGCTGCTGATGGCCGAAGCCGCACAGGCAGGCGCCGACATCGTGCCGATCGACAGCGAGCACAACGCCATCTTCCAGTGCCTGCACGGCGGCGGCGCGCATGGCGGCGTGCAGCGCATCGCCCTGACCGCATCGGGCGGGCCGTTCCGCGGACGCACGCGCGCGGACCTTGCGCGGGTCACGCCGGAGCAGGCCGTGGCGCACCCGAAATGGTCGATGGGCCCGAAGATCTCGGTCGATTCGGCCACGCTGATGAACAAGGGGCTGGAGCTGATCGAAGCCCACCACCTGTTCGGACTGACGGGCGACCGCCTGGACGTGCTGGTGCATCCGCAAAGCCTGGTGCACGCGCTGGTGTCGTTCGTCGATGGCTCGATGCTGGCGCAGCTGGGCCTGCCCGACATGCGCACCGCGCTGGCGGTGGGGCTGGGCTGGCCGCAGCGGCTGGCCTCGGGCGTGGACGCGCTCGACCTGCTGGCGCAGGGACGGCTGGAGTTCGAGCCACCGGACCTGGACACGTTCCCGTGCCTGCGCCTGGCCCGCGAGGCCATGGACGCCGGCGGCACCGCGCCGGCGGTGCTCAATGCCGCCAATGAAGTCGCGGTTTCAGCCTTTCTTCAGGGCCGCATCGGTTTCCTGTCGGTCCCCGCACTGGTCGAACAGACGCTTGCGGCCCTTCCCTCCTGTCCCGCGGAGTCGCTGGCGATGCTGCGGGACGTCGACGCGCGTGCACGGCGGCACGCGGAGTCGGCCATCGCCAGCGGTGCCTTCGCATGAACCCTCGCCATGAGCCCCTGCAATGACTGATTTCCTCGGCTCGGTGTGGTGGTTGCTGGTCAGCCTCGGCATCCTGGTGACCTTCCACGAGTTCGGCCACTACTGGGTGGCCCGGCGCTGCGGCGTGAAGGTGTTGCGCTTCTCGGTGGGGTTCGGCCGCGCGCTGTGGTCGCGCACCGCCCGCGACGGCACCGAGTACCGCGTCGCCGCCATCCCGCTGGGCGGCTACGTGAAGATGCTCGACGAGCGCGAGTACGAGGTGCCGGCCGCCGACGCGCCGCAGGCCTTCAACCGGCAGTCGGTGTGGAAGCGCATCGCGATCGTCGCGGCCGGCCCTGCCGCCAACCTGCTGCTGTGTTTCCTGCTGCTGTGGGCGATGTTCGTGGTCGGCCGTCCCGACTACGCGCCCGCACTGGGCCGCGCCGACGGCATCGCCGCGGTGTCCGGGCTGCGCGCCGGCGACGTGGTGGATCGTGTCGGCGATCGCGCCACGCCGACCTGGATGGAGCTGCAGATGGCCCTGCTGCCCCATGCGCTGGACCGCCGCGACGTGTCCATGCGGGTGACCGACGCGCAGGGCAATGCTCGACCGCTGACGCTGGAACTGTCGCGGCTGCCGGAAGGCTTCGACCAGCGCCGCGTGGTGCAGAGCATCGGCCTGACCCCGCGCCATGGGGTGATGCCGGCCGTGATCGGCCGCGTGCTGCCGGATTCACCGGCCTGGGGCCAGTTGGCCGAGGGCGACGTGGTGACGGCCATCGACGGGCGCCCGGTGGACAGCTTCGAGACCATGGCCGCCGAAGTCCGCGCCCTGGGCGAGCGCGGCGGCGATGCGATGGTCGAAGTCACCCGCGACGGCGAACGCATGGCGTTCCCGATCCAGCCCGATCCCGTGGAACAGGGCGATGGCACGATGGGCTGGCGGCTGGGCATCGAGGCGCCTCGCAACCTGGAACTGCCGCCCAAGGATGCCCTGCAGCGCTATGGCCCGGTCGCGGCCGTTCCCGCGGCACTCCGCGAAGTCGGCCACCTCACCGGGCAGCTGGTGGGCATGGTTGGCCGCGCATTCAGCGGCCGCCTGGCGGTGGAGAACACCGTCGCCGGCCCCGTGACCATCGCCCGCGCCGCCAACAGCTACGCCCAGCAGGGCGTGGCCTGGTACCTGACCATCCTCGCCCTGCTGTCGCTCAGTCTGGCGATCCTCAACCTGCTGCCGATCCCGCTCTTGGACGGGGGTCACCTGATGTATTACCTTATCGAGTTGGTCAAGGGCAGCCCGTTAAGCGACCGTGCGATGGCGGCCGGGCAATATGTCGGCCTGGTACTGCTGGCGAGCCTGATGGGCCTGGCGTTCTACAACGACATCATCCAACTGGTGCGCTGATGCCTGCCCATGACCCCGCCGTTGCGTGTCCCGCGACGGTGCAATCCCCAATCCGGATCCGATAGATGACGCGTACTCCTGCCCGCCGCTTGATCGCCCTCGCCCTCGCCACGGCCATTGCCGCCCCGGCCTGGGCCCAGACGGCCGGCCAGCAGCCCCCTGCATCCGTCGCCCCTGCCGGCGCCAGCCAGTTCACCGTCAGCGACATCCGCGTCGACGGCCTGCAGCGCATCGGCGCCGGCACCGTGTTCACCTACCTGCCGATCGAGCGTGGCGACACCGTCGACCAGACCCGCATCGGCGAAGCCATGCGCCGCCTCTACGGCACCGGTTTCTTCGAGGACATCCGCTTCGCGCGGCAGGGCGACATCCTCGTGGTCACGGTCACCGAGCGCCCGGCGATCAACCGCTTGACCATCACCGGCAACAAGGACATCAAGACCGAGGACCTGACCCGCGGCCTGTCCGACATCGGCCTGTCCGAGGGCGAGACCTTCGACCGCCTCGCACTGGACCGGGTAACCCAGGAGCTGACCCGCCAGTACAACAACCGCGGCAAGTACAACGTCGCGATCACCCCGACCGTGTCATCGCTCGACCGCAACCGCGTCGACGTGACCATCGCGGTCGAGGAAGGCAAGGCGGCGAAGATCCGCCACATCAACCTGGTCGGCAACGAGACCTTCGAGTTCGACGACGTCACCGACAACTGGGAATCCGGCGTGAGCAACTGGCTCAGCTGGTACCGTCGCGACGACCAGTATTCCAAGGAAAAGCTGTCCGGCGACCTGGAAAAGCTGCACAACTTCTACCTCGACCGCGGCTACGTCGACTTCAGCATCGACAGCACCCAGGTGGCGATCAGCCCCGACAAGCGCGACATGTACATCAGCGCCGGCATCACCGAGGGCGAGGTCTACACCATTTCCTCGGTCGAGCTGACCGGCGACACGGTATTGCCGAAGGAAGACCTGGAACGGCTGTTGCTGGTCCGCGCCGACCAGACGTTCTCGCGGGCGCTGCTGGAATTCACCACCGATTCGATCATCGCCACGCTCTCGAACGTGGGCTACGCATTCGCGCAGGTCAACCCGATCCCCGAGGTCGATCGCGCCAACCGCACCATCGCCATCAACCTGCAGGTCGTTCCCGGCCCGCGCGTGAACGTGCGTCGCGTGGTGTTCCGCGGCAACACCCGTACCTCCGACGAAGTGATGCGGCGCGAGATGCGCCAGTTCGAGGGCTCGTGGTATTCGCAGGCCGCGGTGGACCGTTCGAAGGTCCGCCTGCAGCGCCTGGGCTACTTCGAATCCGGCAGCGTCAACATCGAGACCCAGCCGGTCCCGGGCAGCAGCGACGAGGTCGACGTGGTGGTCAGCGTCAAGGAAACCACCTCCGGCAGCTTCGTGTTCGGCCTCGGCTACTCGCAGCTCAGCGGCATGACCACGTCGATCCAGCTGTCGCAGGACAACTTCCTCGGCAGCGGCAACCGGGTCTCGGTCGCGGCCCAGCGCAACGTGTACCTGCAGCGCTACTCGTTCTCGTACATGAACCCGTACTTCACCGATGAAGGCCTGCAGTTGGGCTACAACCTGTGGTGGCGCGAGTTCGACAACTCCGAGTTCAACACCGCGCAATACTCGTCGACCAGCGCGGCGGCACAAACCATCCTCGGCATTCCGATCACCGAAACAGATTCGGTCTCGGCCCTGTTCGGCATCGACCGCAACCAGATCTTCGCGTTCCCGGGCAGCACCCCGCAGTCGATCGTCGATTACATCGACGCCATCGGCCAGCGCACCTTCCACGCCTGGCGCGGCGAACTGGCATGGGCGCGAGACTCGCGCAACGATTTCCTGCAGCCGACCCGGGGCACCCTGCAGCGCGTCTCGCTGGAAGCCACACTGCCGGGTTCGACCGCCGAGTACTACAAGATCAACTACGAGTTCTCCAGATACTGGCCGATCAATCGCGCGCTGGTGCTCAATACCCGCTTCGAACTCGGCTATGGCGACAGCTACGGCTCCGACGTAAGCCGCACGATCTGCCAGTCGCTGCCCGGCCAGCCGTTGCCGCCACCGGGCGCTGGCGACCCCAACGATGTTCCTGGCGGCACCGGATCGGACGGCTGTGGGCCGGGCTCCCAGTTCTCCCGGACCCTCGTGGCCAGCGGCCTGCCGTTCTTCGAGAACTTCTACGCCGGCGGCGCGCGCTCGGTACGTGGCTTCCGCGACAACACGCTCGGCCCGCGCGAAGCCGCGTTCAACAGCACCTTCCAGCAGCCGATCGGTGGCGCGCTGAAAACCATCGGTTCGGTCGAGATGTTCTTCCCGCAACTGATCAAGTCGCCGGCGGCACGCGTGTCTGCGTTCGTCGACGTGGGCAACGTATTCAAGGACGTGGATGCGTTCGAAAGCAGCGAACTGCGTGCTTCGGCCGGCATTGCGCTGATGTGGCGCGCCCCGGTCGGTCCGATTTCGATCAGCTACTCCATGCCGCTGCGGAGCAAGGACGCCATCCGCGACGAAAACGGGAACATCACGCAGCAAGGTGACGAGCTGGAGCGCTTGCAATTCACCTTCGGCGGCGCGTTCTGACGCCGGCGTAATCCATGTCTGGCGACGTGACCGGCTACACCGCGTCAGCACTGGCCGAACGGTTCGGGCTGGCCGTCCACGGGGATCCCGAAGTGTCCGTCCGCGGCGTGGCCACGCTGGCGAATGCCGGTGCCGTCGACCTGGCCTTCCTCGCCAACCCGAAGTACCGGGGCCAATTGGCCGACTGCAAGGCGGGGATCGTGGTCATGCGCGAAGCCGATGCCGAGGGCTACACCGGCACGGCCCTGCTCGCCGACGACCCGTATGTCGCCTTCGCGCGCATCGCGGCGCTGTTCGAGGCACGCCCGGCGACGCAGCCCGGCATCCATCCGAGCGCAGTCGTCGACCCGACCGCAAGCGTGCACCCCGATGCCAGCATCGGTCCGTACACCAGCATTGGCGCGCGAACGCAAGTGGCTGCCCGCGCGCGCATCGGCGCGGGTTGCGTGCTGGGCGAGGATTGCGCCGTGGACGAAGGCTGCGAACTGGTCGCTCGCGTCACCCTCGTCAGGCGCGTTCGCCTCGGCAAGCGGGTGCTGGTGCATCCCGGGGCGGTGCTGGGCGCGGACGGTTTCGGCATTGCACTCGCGCGCACGCCGGGCGGTGAGCCCCACTGGATCAAGGTGCCGCAGCTGGGCGGCGTGCGCATCGGCGACGACTGCGAGATCGGTGCCAACACCACCATCGACCGGGGCGCGCTGGACGATACCGAGCTGGAGCACGACGTCCGCCTCGACAACCAGATCCAGATCGGCCACAACGTGTGCATCGGCGCACATACCGCGATCGCCGGTTGCGCGGCGGTGGCAGGCAGTACGCGCATCGGCCGCTACTGCCTGATTGGCGGTGCCGCCGGCATCGTCGGCCACATCGAGATCTGCGATCGCGTCACCGTGACCGCCATGAGCCTGGTCACCGGCAGCATCCGCGAGCCGGGGGAGTATTCTTCCGGAACGCCACTGATGGACAATCGCGAATGGCGCCGCAACGCGGCCCGGTTCCGCCAGCTCGACCGGCTGGCGCGCGACGTGGCCGCACACAACAGGAAGGACAAGGGGGAGGAATGAACCAGGACGTCAAGCTGCCGATCGACATCGAGGGCATCCAGAAGCTGCTGCCGCACCGTTATCCCTTCCTGCTGGTCGATCGCGTGGTCGAGTTCGAGGCCGGCAAGCGCGTCCGCTGCTACAAGAACGTCAGCATCAACGAGCACTTCTTCCTCGGCCACTTCCCCGCGCACGCGGTGATGCCCGGCGTGCTGGTGATCGAGGCGCTGGCGCAGGCCGGCGGCGTGCTCACCCAGCTCACCCACGGCGGCGGACTTGCAGGACGCCTGTCCTACCTGGTCAAGGTGGACAACGCGAAGTTCTCGCGGATGGTGGTGCCCGGCGACCGCCTCGACCTGGAGGTCGAAGTGAAGCGCGAAATCCGCAACATGACCCTGTACTGCGGCGTGGCGCGGGTGGACGGCGAGCAAGTGGCCTGCGCCGACATCCTCTGCGCCGAAGTGCGCGAGTGACATGACCGGCGCGCGCATCCATCCCACCGCCTTCATCGATCCGGGCGCCCGCCTGGGCGAGGGCGTGACGATAGGCGCGTTCACGGTGATCGGCGCCGACGTCGAGATCGGCGATGGCACGCACGTCGGTCCGCACTGCAGCGTACACGGCCCGACCCGCATCGGCCGCGACAACCGCATCATCGGCCATGCCGCGATCGGCGGTGAGCCGCAAGACAAGAAGTTCCGCGGCGAACGCGTGGAACTCGAGATCGGCGACCGCAACCTGGTACGCGAGTTCGTCACGCTCAACCGCGGCACGGGCGACGGCGGCGGCATCACCCGCATCGGCCACGACAACTGGTTCCTCGCTTACACGCACGTCGCCCACGACTGCATCGTCGGCAACCATTGCGTGTTCTCCAACAACGCCACGCTGGCCGGGCATGTCGAGATCGGCGACCATGTCATCCTCAGCGGTTTCGCCGGCATCCACCAGTTCTGCCGCATCGGCGCGCATGCATTCATCGGCATGGGTGCACTGGTCAATGGCGACGTGCCGCCGTTCGTCACGGTGGCGCAGGATGGCTACGGCCGCCCCCGCGGCATCAATGCCGAAGGGCTCAAGCGGCGTGGCTTCGATGCGGGACGCACTGCAGCCATCAAGCGCGCCTACCGGGCGCTGTACGTCTCGGGTGCCAAGCTCGAGGACGCGAAGGCCCAGCTGGCCGAAATCGCCAGGGACAGCGCGGATGTCCGCGCATTCCTCGACTTCATCGAACGCGGCGACAGGCCGCTGCTGCGGTGACCGCGCAACCGCGGCGCATCGCACTGTGCGCCGGCGAAGCTTCGGGTGACATTCTCGGCGCAGGACTGACCGAACGGCTGCGCGAACGCTTCGCGGATGCGGAGTTCGCCGGCATCGGGGGCCCTGCGATGCGCGCCGCCGGAATGGACACGTGGCACGACGCGTCGGAACTCGCCGTGATGGGGCTGAGCGAGGTGCTGGCCCACCTGCCACGCCTGTTGCGCTTGCGCAGGCAGTTCCGCCAGCGTCTGCTCGCCTGGCGGCCGGACGTGTTCATCGGCATCGACGCGCCCGACTTCAACCTGGGCCTCGAACGCAAGCTCAAGCGCCGCGGCATTCGCACCGTCCACTATGTGAGTCCATCGGTCTGGGCGTGGCGCCAGGGCCGCGCGGCGAAGATCGGCCGCAGCGCCGACCGCGTGCTCTGCCTGTTCCCGATGGAGCCGGCGATCTATGCGCAGCACGGCGTCGATGCGCGCTTCGTGGGCCACCCCATGGCCGATGCCATGCCGCTCAACCCGGATCGCCGGCGCGCGCGCATCGAACTCGGGCTGGCCGAGGATGGCCCGGTGCTCGCGGTCCTGCCCGGATCGAGGATCGGCGAAATCACGCGCTTGGGCGAGATCTTCCTGGCCGCCGCCGCGCAGGTCTCCCACCAGATCGACGGGTTGCGCGTGCTGGTCCCGGTCGCCACGCCCGCGTGCCGCGAACGCATCGAACAGCAGATCGCCGCGTCGCCGCTTCACCCCGGACAGGTCCGGCTGCTGGACGGACAGGCGCGCGAAGCGATGGTCGCCGCCGACGTGGTGCTGCTGGCCTCGGGCACGGCCACGCTTGAAACGATGCTCGCCAAGCGGCCCATGGTCGTCGGTTATCGCATCGCACCCAGCACCTACCGCATCGTCAAGGCGCTGGGCCTGCTGAAGGTCGACCGTTACGCGCTGCCCAACGTGCTGGCCGGCGACACCATCGCCCCGGAACTGATGCAGGACGATTGCACGCCGGAAAAGCTGGCAGCGACGGTGCTGGCATGGTTCCACGACAAGGACGCGGTGGCCGCGCTTGAGCCGATCTATCGGGATCTGCACCTCGCCCTGCGCCGTGACGCCTCGGCCAGCGCCGCCGAAGCGGTCGCCGAACTGATGGCGACGCCATGACCCTGCGGATCGCAGGCGTGGACGAAGCCGGGCGCGGTCCGCTTGCCGGCCCGGTGGTCGTGGCCGCCGTCATCCTCGATCCGGCCCGGCCGATCGAAGGACTGAACGATTCCAAGAAGCTGACCGAAAAGCGCCGCGAGGCGCTGTTCCCGCTGATCGTCGAACGCGCGCTGGCGCATCGCATCGAGTTCGTCGAACGCGACGAGATCGACGCGCTGAACATCCTGCAGGCCACGCTCACCGGCATGCACCGCGCACTGTGCGCCCTGTCGCCGACCGCGACCTTCGCCCGCATCGACGGCAATCGCCTGCCGAAGCACCTGCCCTGTCCTGCCGAAGCCCTGGTCGGCGGCGACGCCATCGACCCGGCAATCATGGCCGCCTCGATCCTCGCCAAGGTCGCCCGCGACCGCGCGATGGTGGCGTTGCACGCGGAGTTCCCGGTCTACGGTTTCGACCGGCACAAGGGCTACCCTTCGGCGACGCATCTGGCGGCGCTGCGAACGCACGGCCCCTGCCCCCATCACCGGCGCGGCTTCGCCCCGGTGCGGCAACTCCTGCTCGTGTAATACCGGATTCGAGGCCATCGCCGCGATGATCGATCCATCCCGCCCACCGCGCCCCATGCGCCGACCGCTGCGACGGCTGGCATGCCTCCTGCCCGTGCTGGCGCTTGCCGGCTGCGGCTACACCTGGCCCGAGGGCGACAAGCATCCCGAATTGCCGGATTTCGAAACGCTCGCCGCGCAGCCCGGCAGCAGCCTCGTCCGCCTGGGCGACGACAGCGAATCGATCCGCGATGTTTTCTGGCGCGAGGGCATGGACGAAGCCTATGTGCTCGTCGCCCAACACCCGCACATCCATTCGCACACCAGCGAGGATCGCGTTTCGATCCGCATCTTCGGGAGCGGCTTCGAACCCGTTGGCGAGATTCCGCTGCCCCTGCCGCTCCGGCACCACATGTACCTGGAGTCTCCGGACATGAGGTTCCTGGATACCGACGGGGAGATCTATCTCGACACATTCCGTGTTTCGCCCGCGACGCGACGCGTCCAGCCCGTTCCGTGCGTGCTGCTGACGGCGTCGCCTTCTCCGTCGCACATCCCGTCCCGGGACGATACCGACTCCCCAGCGCAGGGTGACGACGACCCTTCGGCCTATAGATGCACGCCCAGCAACGATGCGCAGGCCATCGCGCGCAGGATCGACCGCGCCGACAGCATCGGCCGCATCGATGGCGGGGACGACGACGGCCATCGCTTCCTGCTGCGCACAGGGCAACGCCGGGAACTGCTGCTTTTCGAGGCCGGTGCCGCCACACCGGACACGCACCAACGCCTGCGGCAACGGCTTTCCGACGCCAGCCAGCCGGTGCCACGCATGCCGGACGCCAGCAACGTCGAAGACAGTGCGATCGTCGGCAACCGGAGTTCGGGCAATCATTTCGTGTTCGGATTCCATCCCGTGCACATGGTCTATTACCGGGTCGACACCGGCGACGGGCCGCTCCGGTTCAAGCTGCTGCACAAACCCAGCTTCATGGCCATCACCGCTCGCCCGACCCTGGACGGACGGATCGCCCTGCTCTACAGCCCCGGCAACCTGAAGCCACATCGACTGTACGTGAAGTGATCGCCCGTCCCGACGACCGCGCCGGCCGGGGGCAGGTCCCGTTCCGGACCGACCGGCCCATGCCGCGTCGCGGGAACGTCGCCACTCGCGCATCCGGCATGCCGCGTCCCGGCCCGCGCGGAGCAGAATCCGCAGCGTCTGGCGGAAGCCGGCACGCCCGGCCTGTCAAGCCTTGCCCGGCCCGGAAACCGGCCCTACCCTGATCGCTGAATCGCACGGTTCCAGCGATGTCCCGCCGCTTCGTCCATCTCCACCTCCACAGCGAGTATTCGCTGGCCGATTCGACGATCCGCATCCCGGAGCTCGTTGCGCGCTGCGCTGCCCATGGCCAGCCTTCGGTGGCCATCACCGACCGCAACAACCTGTTCTCGCTGGTCAAGTTCTACCGCGCGGCCGAGGGCGCCGGGCTGAAGCCGATCGCCGGGGCCGACGTGATGGTGGCCGATGGCGACGAGGCCGCCTGGCCGCTGACCCTGCTCTGCCGCGACCGCGACGGTTACCTGTCGCTGTCGCGGCTGCTGACGCGCGGCTGGATGGAAGGCCATCGCCACGATGGCGTGGTGGTGCGTCCGGAGTGGCTGCGCGACGCGAACACGGGTCTGTTCGCACTCGCGGGGCGGCACACTGCCGGCGGACGGTTGCTGGCCTCGGGACGCGACGACCTAGCCAGCCAATGGCTCGCCGACTGGCAGCGCAGCTTCGACGAGCGCCTGTTCCTCGAGATCACCCGCTGCGGGCTGGACGGCGAGGCGGCCTTCAATGCCTTCGCGCTGAACGCGTCGGCGCAACGCGGCATCCCGGTCATTGCCAGCAACGACGTGCGCTTCCTCGACGCCGAGGGCTTCGAAGCGCACGAAGCGCGCGTGTGCATCGCCTCCGGCCGCGTGCTGGATGACCCGAAGCGACCCAAGGACTACTCGGCCGACCAGTACCTGAAATCCAGCGACGAGATGGCGGAACTGTTCGCCGACGTGCCGGACGCGATCGACAACAGCATCGCGCTCGCGCAGCGCTGCAACCTTGAGCTGCGGCTGGGGACTTACTACCTGCCGGCCTTCCCGGTGCCGTCCGACGAGACGCTGGAGACCTGGATCCGCAGCGAGGCTCGCCGCGGCCTGGCCACGCGGCTGGAGAAGCATCCGCTGGCACCGGGCCACACCCGCGCCGACTACGACGCGCGGCTGGAACGCGAACTCGACGTCATCGTCGGCATGGGGTTCCCGGGGTACTTCCTGATCGTGGCCGACTTCATCAACTGGGCGAAGGACCACGGCATCCCGGTCGGCCCGGGCCGCGGCTCGGGCGCCGGTTCGCTGGTGGCGTGGGCGCTGGGCATCACCGACCTCGACCCGCTGCCGTACGACCTGCTGTTCGAGCGCTTCCTCAACCCCGAACGCGTGTCGATGCCGGACTTCGACATCGACTTCTGCATGGATCGCCGCGACGAGGTGATCGACTACGTCGCCGCGAAGTACGGCCGCGACCGGGTCAGCCAGATCATCACCTACGGCACCATGGCCGCGAAGGCGGTGCTGCGCGATGCCGGCCGCGTGCTGGGCCACCCCTACGGCTTCGTCGATGGCCTGGCCAAGCTGATCCCGCTGCAGCCGGCCGATCCGCTGTCGCTGGAAGACGCCATCGGCCGCAGCCAGCGCGCGCAGAAGGACGCCTCGTACGTGGTCGCCGAATTCAAGGAGCGCTACGAGTCCGAGGACGAGGTGCGCGACCTGGTCGACCTGGCGCTGCAGCTGGAGGACCTGACCCGAAACGCCGGCAAGCACGCCGGCGGCGTGGTGATCGCGCCGTCGCCGCTGTCGGATTTCTGCCCGTTGTTCGCCGAACACGACGAGGGCGGCCGCGGCCGCAACCCGGTCACCCAGTTCGACAAGGACGACGTGGAATCGATCGGCCTGGTGAAGTTCGACTTCCTCGGCCTGCGCACGCTGACCATCATCGACTGGGCGGTGAAAGCGGTCAATGCGCGTCGTTCCGCAAAGGGCGAAGCGCCACTCGACATCGCCGCACTGCCGCTCGACGATACCGCCAGCTACGAGTTGTTCGCGCGCGGCGATACCGTTGCGGTGTTCCAGTTCGAATCGCGCGGCATGCGCGAATTGCTCAAGCGCGCGAAGCCCGACACGTTCGAGGACATCATCGCGCTCGCGGCGCTGTTCCGTCCCGGCCCGCTGGGCAGCGGGATGGACAAGCAATGGTGCGACCGCAAGCATGGACTTGAGGACGTCAGTTATCCGCACCCGGCGCTGGAGCCGGTGCTGTCGCCGACCTACGGCGTGATCGTGTACCAGGAACAGGTGATGCAGATCGCCCAGGTGCTGGCCGGCTATTCGCTGGGCGGCGCCGACCTGCTGCGCCGCGCGATGGGCAAGAAGAAGGCCGAGGAAATGGCCAAGGAGCGCGCGAAGTTCGAGGCCGGCGCGGCCGACAACGGCGTGGATGCGCGCACCGCCACGCAGATCTTCGACCTGATGGAGAAGTTCGCCGAGTACGGCTTCAACAAGTCGCACTCGGCCGCCTATGCGCTGGTGGCCTACCAGACCGCGTGGCTGAAGGTGCATTACCCGGCCGAGTTCATGGCCGCGGTGCTGTCCTCCGACATGGACAACACCGACAAGGTGGTGGGCTTCCTCACCGAGGCCAGGGCGATGGGACTGACCGTGCTGCCGCCGGACGTCAACGCATCGGCGTACATGTTCGAAGCCATCGACAGCGACACCATCCGCTACGGCCTGGGCGCGGTGAAGGGCGTGGGCCGCGGCGCCTGCGAGTCCGTGGTCGAGGCGCGCCGCGAGGCCGCGTTCGAGGACCTGCTGGATTTCTGCAAGCGCATCGACACCGGCAAGCTCAACCGGCGCACGCTGGAAGCATTGATCCATGCGGGTGCGCTGGATGCGCTGGCGCCCAACCGCGCCTCGCTGATGCTGCAACTGCCCGAGGTATTGAAGGCCACCGAGCAGATCGCGCGCAACCGCGCCGCCGGCATGGTCGACATGTTCGGCAATGCGGCAGGCGCCCCCGACATCCACATCGACCTGCCCACCTGCGGCGACTGGCCGTTGAAGCAGATGCTCGACGGCGAGCGCGACACGCTGGGCCACTACCTCAGCGGCCATCCGCTGGACCCCTACCGCGACGACCTGAAGGCGCTGGTCGGCCACGACCTGGGGCAGCTGGACGCGCTGTGGGCGGCGCGTTCGCCCTCCGAGTCGCGCGGCTGGCGCCCGGAGACGACCGTGGTGGTCGCCGGCCAGGTGATCGCGATGCGCAAACGCGGGGATTCTCAGGCCTTCGTGCTGATCGAGGACGGACGCGGCCGCCTGGAATGCGCGTTCTTCGCCGAGGACTACTTCACCAATGCCGCGCTGCTGACCCGCGACCGCATCCTGGTGATCGAGGGCGGGCTGCGCGAGGACGAATTCAGCGGCGGCTTCGCGCTGCGCGCCCGCCGCTGCTGGGATTACGAGCAGGTCTGCCAGCAGCACGCCAACGGGCTGTCGCTGCAGCTGGACCTGCGCGTGCCCGAGTCGCTGCGCCAGGTGGAATCGCTGTTCGCGCAGCACCGGCCGGGCAAGACGCCGCTGCGCTACGAGCTGCTTTCGCCCAGCGGCAGCACCGGCAAGCTGGACGTCAACGGCAGCCATGGCGTGCGCGTGGCCGCCGACCTGCCCCCGGCGCTGCGCAGCCTGCCGGGCGTGCAGCAGGTCCGGCTGTCGCTGTCGCGGCCGTGGGCGAACTAGGGACGTTCTCCCGCGCCAGGTCAGCGGGTGGCGTCGGGAAGACGCGGCCGCCACGAGTCGTAACCCGATACCCGCCTGACTGCGCCTGATCCTGCGTTACCCCCCATCGGCTGCGAATGCCTGGTTCGCCTGCCTCCGCAGAGACCCGGGACGCACCCCCCGGAATCGGGTGAAGGGCCCGGATCGGCCCCTGCGGGACCAGACGCCCCGGTACGGTCCGGAACAGCCCGGTCGGCTAGACTTTGCGCTTTCCGGCCCACGGCCCGCGCTTGATGAATCCGAATTACCTCGATTTCGAACAGCCCATCGCCGACCTCGAGGCGAAGATCCAGGAGCTGCGGCAGGCCAGCCATGGCCCCGAAGTCAATATCGACAGCGAACTGCACACGCTGCAGGACAAGCTGCGCAAGCGCACCGCGCACATCTTCCGTGACCTGACCCCCTGGCAGGTCTCGCAGCTGGCGCGGCACCCCGCGCGCCCCTACACCAACGACTACATCCGCGAGATCTGCGACGAGTTCGAGGAACTCGCCGGCGACCGCGCCTATGCCGACGATGCCGCCATCGTCGGCGGCCTGGGCCGCATCAACGGCCGCAGCGTGATGATCATCGGCCACCAGAAGGGCCGCGACACCAAGGCCAAGGTGCGCCGCAACTTCGGCATGCCGCGCCCCGAGGGCTACCGCAAGGCGCTGCGGCTGATGAAGATGGCCGAGCGCTTCAAGCTGCCGCTGCTGACCTTCATCGACACGCCTGGCGCGTACCCGGGCATCGGCGCGGAAGAGCGTGGCCAGTCCGAGGCCATCGCCCGCAACCTGATGGAAATGGCCGAGCTCAAGACGCCCATCGTCTGTACCGTGATCGGCGAAGGCGGCTCCGGCGGCGCGCTGGCCATCGGCGTCGGCGACCGCACGCTGATGCTGGAATACAGCACCTACTCGGTGATCTCGCCCGAAGGCTGCGCGTCGATCCTGTGGAAGGACGCGAAGAAGGCCAAGGACGCGGCGGAACAGCTCGGGCTGACCGCGAAGCGCCTGCTGGAACTGGGCCTGGTCGACAAGCTGGTGCGCGAGCCCATCGGCGGCGCGCATCGCAACCCGCGCCAGACCGCGATCCGCCTGAAGGCCGTGCTGCTCAACCAGCTCGACGCACTGGAGCGCATGCCGATGGCGGAACTGCTGGAACGCCGCTACCGCCGCCTGCGCGGCTACGGCGCCTACGAAGCGGCCTGACCGACCACCCGCAAGGACGCAGGCATGGGACCGATCCTCCTCCTCTCGATCCTGCTGCAGGTCGGCTGCGCGGTGCACGTGGTGCGCACCGGTCGCCCGATGTACTGGATCTTCATCCTGCTGATCGGCTCGTACATCGCGGTGCTGATCTACCTGATCGCCGAAGTGCTGCCGGAGCTCGGCAACAGTCGGCATGCGCGACGCGCCGCCAGCGGCCTGCGCGACCGCATCGATCCGGACCGCGGCCGCCGTCGCGCCGCCGATCGGCTGGAAGTCTCCGATACCGTCGACAACCGGCGCGAACTCGCCGAACAGTCCCTGCGCCGTGGCGATCCGGCGAAGGCGCTCGAGCTGTACCGCGCGTCGCTGAAGGGCCTGTATGCGGACGACCCGCACCTGATGCTGGGCATGGCGCGCGCGCAGTTCGCGCTGGGCATGCCCCGTGACGCACGCGCGACCATCGAGGCGCTGATCGCCGCACGGCCCGATTTCCATTCCTACGATGGCCACCTGCTGTACGCGCGCGCCATGGCCGACGGCGGCGACACCACGGCCGCATTGGCCGAGTACGACACCCTGGTCCCCGCCTATCCCGGCGAAGAGGCGCGCGTGCGGCACGGCCTGCTGCTCAAGCGCGTGGGCGAGCAGGCACGGGCGGAACGGCAGTTCCGCGACGTGCTGCGCCGCGCGGAGCTGTCGACCCGGCATTACCGGGACGAACAGCGCGAGTGGATCGCGATCGCGAAGGCCGAACTGGCCTGATCCTCCGCGGCTGCGCTCGATGCGCTCGATGCGCTCGATGCGCTCGATGCGCTCGATGCGCTAGCATCGCAGGCACAGGGGCGCCGTCGACACGGCACAGGGGACAGCAGCACCGCATCCAGCCGCGCCGCCGTGCGTGAAAACGCGCGTGTGGGCCGGGCGCGCGGGCAATCCGGGGACATCACCACGCCCTTCGACGCCGACCATGTGCCGGTGCCGGGCAAGTACGCGCTGCAGGACAGGGGAAAACGATGAGCGAAACGATCGACCGCATCAACCTGCGCACCATGACCACGCCAGCCGTGGTGGCGCACTATGCGCGGCCGTGGTCGCTCAGCGCCGCTGAACAGGCCGCGTTCGACCGCGTCGCGCCACTCGCCCACGGCAAGCCGATCCTCGACATCGGCGTGGGCGGTGGGCGTACGGTGGACGCGTTGCGCGACATCAGCCGCGACTATCTCGGCATCGATTACAGCCAGGAAATGGTGGACGCCTGCCGGCAGCGCTATCCGGACGCGCGTTTCGCGTTCGCCGATGCGCGCGCCATGGGTGCCGTCGCCGACGACTCCATCTTCCTCGCCGTGTTCAGCTGCAACGGCATCGGCATGGTCTCGCACGCCGACCGGCTGTCGATCCTGCGCGAAGTCCAACGCGTGCTGCAGCCGGGCGGCCTGTTCGTGTTTTCCACCCACAACCGCGACTCGGCCGAATTCAGCCGCGGCTTCCGCCTGCCCGATTTCCAGTGGACGGCCAACCCGGCGCGGCTGGTGGTGCGTGCCGCACGCTACGCCTCGGAAACCTGGCAACGGCTGCGCAACCGCAGCCGCCATCGCCCACATGAGGTGCATACGGAGGACTACGCCGTCATCAACGATGTCTGCCACCATTACGGCACGATGCTGTACTACGTCACCCTCGACAAGCAGCGGGAGCAGCTTGCCGACGCGGGCTTCGAGCGCGACGCCGAGGCGTACGACCTGCAGGGCACGCGCTTGGAAGGCGACACGCGCGACGATTCGATCCTGCTGGTCGCACGCAAGCGCAGCGTGTCCCAGGCCATGCCCCCCGCGCTGGCACCATGCACGGCAACCGCCTGACCGGTCGCGCCGCGTCGTTGGCCGTAGCAACGGCACTCCGCTACGATCAAGCACCGCCCCGCGCCTGCCCTCGTGCCACAAGTTGTCGACATCGCCATTGCCACAATCCCGCACGTGCAGACCGGCGCTTGCGTGTGGGTTGGCTACAGCGGCGGCCTGGACTCCACCGTGCTGTTGCATGCGCTCGCCTCGCATCAACGCCGGCACGGCGGCGCGCTCCGCGCCCTCCACGTGCACCACGGACTGCATGCGGACGCCGAGGACTGGGCCCGGCATTGCATCGACGCCTGCGCCGCGCTGGACGTGCCGCTGGATGTCCTCCAGGTCGAGGTGGCGAAGCACAGCGGCGAAGGCCTCGAAGCCGCTGCACGCAATGCGCGACACGCGGCGTTCGCCTCGCTGCTGAAGCCCGGCGACGTGCTGGCGCTGGCCCATCACCTCGACGACCAGGCCGAAACCTTCCTGCTGCGCGCACTGCGCGGCGCAGGCGACGGACTGGGCGCGATGCGGGCATGGCGACGCTTCGAGCCGGGCTGGCTGTGGCGCCCCCTGCTGGACACGCCGCGTACGGCGCTGTTGGCGTACGCGCAGCGGCACGGCCTGCGCTGGATCGACGATCCGACCAACGCCAGCGAGGCGCACGACCGCAACTTCCTGCGCCGGCAGGTCATGCCCCTGCTGCAGGCGCGCTGGCCGCAAGCCGCGAACTCGCTCGCCGCCAGCGCCGCCCTTCAGCGCGATGCCGTGGCGCTGCTCGAGGCAGAGGATGCCGCCGCACTCGCACAGGTCCGTTGTGCAGACCCGGCCTGCGTGGATGTCGAGCGGCTTGCCGCCTTGCCGCGCGAGCGTCGCGCGCGGGTATTGCGTCGCTGGATCGGCGGCTGCGGGCTGCCGCCGCTACCCGCAGAGGGCGTGTCGCGCATCGAACACGACCTGCTGAAGGCTTCGGCGGACACCACGCCCGCCTTCGCCTGGCACGATGCGATCGTCCGCCGCTGGCGCGGCCTGCTCTGGGCGGAGCGCACGCACGTGCCCTTGCCCTCGGCGTTCCGGCAAGCATGGGACGGGAAAGCACCGCTGCACCTGCCAGGCAGCGGCACGCTGGCCCTCGAGGGCACGATGCATAGCACCATCGAACCCACGACATGGATCGTCCACGCGCGCACCGGCGGTGAGCGCATCACCCTGCCCGGGCGCACCCACTCCCACGCACTCAAGCATGTGCTGCAGGCACTGGGCATCCCGCCATGGATCCGCGCCCGCCTCCCCGTGCTGTCGCACGCCGACGGCGACGTGCTGGCGGCGGGCGACCTGGTGGCCTCCGCCGCCTTTTCCGAATGGATGCAGGCCTCGGGCCTGCGCCTGCGCTGGCAACCAGCGGCAGCCTGATCGTCGGCTGCCACGACATGGCATTCGCAAGGCCATCGCGTACACTGCGCACATGGCCAAGAAGACCGCCGCCGAACCGTCGCCCGTCGCCGATTTCGAGCAGTCGCTCGACCAGCTGGAGCAGCTGGTGGAGAAGATGGAGCACGGCGAAATGAGCCTCGAGGAGTCGCTGGGCGCCTATGAGCGCGGTGTCGCGCTGTACCGTCGCTGCCAGCAGGCGCTGGAACAGGCCGAATTGCGCGTACGCCTGCTGACCGACCCCGACGCGCCTGACAAGGCCATGCCCTTTCCCGCCCTGCCGGATGCCGCGCAGGGCGAACGCTGATCGCACACCCACAGGTGGACACGAAGCTCGACGCCTGGCGCACGCGCGCGGACCGCGCGCTGGTCAACGCACTGGACGGCCTGCACGGCACCGAACCCCGCCTGCTGGCCGCGATGCGCCACGCCGTGCTGCTCGGCGGCAAACGCATGCGTCCGATGCTGGCCTACGCCGCTGCGCATGCCTGCGGTGCCGATGCGGAGGCGACCGATGCGCCCGCGGCTGCCGTCGAACTGGTGCACGCCTATTCGCTGGTGCATGACGACCTGCCGGCGATGGACGACGACGCCCTGCGCCGGGGCCAGCCTACCGTCCATGTCGCCTTCGATGAGGCGACCGCGATCCTTGCCGGCGACGCGCTGCAGACGCTTGCGTTCTCGACGCTCGCGACATCGCCACTGCCATCGCAACGCGTGGTCGCGATGCTGGCGGAACTGGCGCACGCGTCCGGTGCCGCCGGCATGTGCGGCGGACAGGCCTTCGACCTGGCTGCCACCGGCCAGGCCGCCACCACCACGCTGGCCGTGCTGGAACACCTGCACGCACTGAAGACCGGTGCCTTGCTGCGCGCGGCCGTGCGCCTGGGCGCGATCGCGGCCGGGGCGGACGACGCCACGCGCGCGCGACTGGATGATTTCGCGAATGCGCTCGGCCTTGCCTTCCAGATCCGCGACGACCTGCTCGATATCGAGGGCGACAGCGCCACCCTGGGCAAGACCGCCGGCAAGGACGCATTGCAGGACAAGGCCACCTTCCCCGCGCTCATCGGCGCGGAGGCATCGCGCGCGCGCCTGGACGCATTGGCCGGACAGATGCGGGCGGCGCTGGAGGGTTGCACCGGCGACACCGCCCCTCTGTCCGCGCTGGGCCGCATGGCGATCGAGCGCGACGCCTAGCCCCTGGCCGTGGCGCCGCGCCCGTCACGGCCTAACCGCCTCACCCCAGCAGGCGGATCGTCAGCGGATAACGATAGGACTCGCCATTCCAGGCCTTGACGATGGCGATGATGCTGCACACCAGCCACGCCACGGCCAACACCGCCACCAGCGCCAACAGCAGCAATCCCGCGGGCAGGGTGACGAGGATGCCGATGCCCAGCGTCAGCACGGTCGCGCCAACCAGCAGCATGCCGGCGACCACCACGGCGCAGGTGTACAGGAACATGCTGAGATTGAAGTTGAATGCTTCCCGCGCATGTTCGGCGATGAAGGCAGACTCGTCCTTCTTCAGCAGGTACACGACGACCGCGGCCAGCATGCCCGCGAAACCCGCGGTCCAGCTGGTCAACAGGGCCAGCGCGAGCGCGCCACCGTGTGCGAGGGCCGCCCACTGGCGCTCGTTGGTCGTGGGGGCGGCAGCGAGGGGGCTGTAGACATGCGCCATGGTGCGTCTCCCACCGGAACCATTCCGGCATGCAGGGAGGATGGCGCCATATGGCCACTAACCCAAGCCAACTGATGGGCTAGTCACATCTTGCGCGATGCATTCGTCGCGCCGCGCCGTGGGCGGCCAGTGGTCGCCCACGGCGGGGGAAACAGGTCTACTTCACCAGGCGGATGGCGAAGGGATAACGGTAAGCCTCGCCCTTGTTCGCTGCAAGGCCGGCAATGATGCTGAAGATGATGCAGACGATCCAGAGCACGAAATTGAGCAATGCGCCGATCAGGATGATGGTGAGCACCATGCCGATGATGTAGCCGAACAACAGCGTGATCTGGAAGTTCAACGCTTCCTTGGACTGGTCGATGACGAAGCCCTTTTCCGGCTTGTCCTTGTTGATCAGCCAGATGACCAGCGGGATGATGAATCCCAGCAGGATGCCGGACAGATGGGTCAGCAGCGCAATGGTGCGATCGTCCTGCGCCGGGGCGCCGGCGATGGTCGGATTCGGATCGTTCATCAGTGGGTTCCCCTCTAGAGTGTCGAATCGAATGGAAGCAGTGCGCGCGGTCGAGCCCCCCACGCGGCCAATCTAGCTTACGTCAATCGCCGCCGGCGACGGTCATCTTCCCCACCAGGATCGACCCGGTGGAGATGTGCGAACGCGGATCGACGTCGCTGCCGATGGCCTCGATCGCAGCGAACATGGCCTTGAGGTTGCCGGCGATGGTGATGCCGTCGACCGCATGCGACGGCTCGCCGCCCTCCACCCAGTAGCCCGCGGCGCCACGCGAGTAATCGCCGGTCACGCTGTTCACGCCCTGGCCCATGAGTTCCGTCACCACCAGGCCGCGCCCCATGCCTCCCAGCAAGTCGGTGAAACCCGCGGCGTTGGCCGATACGGCCAGGTTGTGCACGCCACCGGCATTGCCGGTGCTCTGCAACCCCAGCTTGCGTGCAGAGTAGCTGCCCAGTACGTAACGCTGCAGCACGCCGGACGCGACCAGCGGCGATTCACGGGTCGCCACGCCTTCGGCATCGAACGCCGCCGAACGCAATCCGCGCCGCAACCAAGGTTTCTCGTGGATCGACAGCCAGTCGGGGAACAGCGGTTGACCGACGCTGTCGAGCAGGAAGCTGGCACGGCGATACAGCGCCCCTCCCGAGACCGCGCCCAGCAGATGCCCGACCAGCGACCGCGCCACCTCGGCCGAGAACAGCACCGGGTATTCACCGGTCGCGATCGGACGCGGGTCCAGGCGCGCCAGCGTACGCACTGCGGCATGGCGGCCCACTGCCTGCGGCGATTCCAGGTCGTCCTCCGCCAGTCCCGAGGTGTACCAGCCGTCACGCTGCATCGCCTCGCCTTCGCCTGCGATCAATGCGCAGCCGATGCTGTGCTGGGTACCGCGCTCGGCACCGATGAAACCATGGCTGTTGGCGTACACGCTCAGCGATTCGCCGGTGCCCACGGACGCGCCATCGGAATTGCCGATGCGCAGGTCGGATTCGCGTCCCGCCTGCTCGCAGGCCAACGCGATGTCCACCGCGCGGTCGGCATCCAGCGCCCACGGGTGCCAGCTGTCGAAATCGGGCCACCGTCCCTGCGCATCGGGGCGCGCCATCCGGTCCGCGTCGGCCAGGCCCGCGGCGCTGTCGTCCTCGGTGAGCCGGGCGATGGTGCAGGCCTGCTGCACCGTGGCCTCGAGGCTGTCCTCGCGCAGGTCGGCTGTGCTGGCGCTTCCCTTGCGTTGGCCGAAGTAGACGGTCACGCCGATGCCGCGATCGCGCGTGGCTTCCACCGTCTCCACCGCGCCCATGCGCACGTTGACGTTCAAGCCGCGCTCCTCCGAGCAGGATACTTCCGCCTGCGTCGCGCCATGCGCACGGCAGCGCGCCAGCAGGCGCTGCGACAGCTCGGCCAGCGCATCGAGGCGCTGCCGTGAATCGTCGGTGGAAAGGGCTGTGTCGCTCAAAGTCATGTCCTGTGTTTGGGATCGACCTTCCGGTCATTCTCCGCCATGCCACGTTCCGGATGAACGCGGCCGCGCCCGGCGAGTGCGCTGTCGGCGTTTATCCGCGAAAATCCGTGACCTGTCCTGCTGCCTGCGACCCACCACGATGCGCGGAACCGACGAAGAATCCGGCGAATACCTCGGCCCCAGCCGCAGCCAGCAGCGACGCGAGGCGCTGGACGTGCTGGCGCTGGCCGGCACGCTGGCCGACCTGGCGCCGGGCCAACTGGCGAAGCTGCCGGTGCCCGAGCACCTGCTGCCGCACATCGCCGAAGCCCGGCGCATCACCTCGCACATCGCGAAGAAGCGCCAGCTCGCCTTCCTGGCCAAGCACATGCGGCGCGAGGACGACGACGTACTGGACGCGATCCGCGACGGGCTGGATGCCGGCGGCGAGGCGGCGCGACAGGAAACCGCCCTGCTGCACCGCGCCGAACGCTGGCGCGAGCGACTGCTCGACGAAGGCGATGCCGCGCTGGCCGAACTGCTGGCCGACCATCCGCAGGCCGACCGCCAGCAGCTGCGACAGCTGGCGCGCAACGCACTGGAAGAGCGCAAGCGCAACAAGCCGCCGCGCGCCTACCGCGAACTGTTCCGCGAAATCCGCGACCTGCTGGGCACGGGTGATGCCGGCGACGCCGACATCGCGCAAGCAGACGATATCGACGGCTGACGACCCCGGCGCCGCGTACGCGGCGCTCACGCCTTCGTCCCGCCCACCGTGATCTGGTCGATCAGCAGCGAAGGCTGGCCGACGCCGACCGGCACGCTCTGCCCGTCCTTGCCGCAGGTGCCGACGCCGTCGTCGAGCGCCATGTCGTGGCCGACCATCTTCACCCGCTGCATGGTCTCCGGGCCGTTGCCGATCAGGGTCGCGCCCTTCACCGGCGCGGTGATCCGGCCGTCCTCGATCAGGTACGCCTCGGTCGCCGAGAACACGTATTTGCCGCTGGTGATGTCGACCTGTCCACCGCCGAAGTTCACCGCGTACAGGCCCCGCTTCACCGAGCGGATCATCTCCTCGCGGTCGTGCTGCCCGGCCAGCATGTAGGTGTTGGTCATGCGCGGCATGACCAGGTGCGCGAACGATTCGCGACGGCCGTTGCCGGTCGGCGCCACGCCCATCAGGCGCGCGTTGAGCGTGTCCTGCATGTAGCCGGTCAACACGCCGTCCTCGATCAGCGGGGTGCACGACGTGGGCGTGCCCTCATCGTCGATGTTGAGCGAGCCGCGACGGCCCGGCAGCGTGCCGTCGTCGACGATGGTCACGCCCGGTGACGCCACCCGCAGGCCCATGCGCCCGGCATACGTGGACGTGCCCTTGCGGTTGAAATCGCCTTCCAGCCCATGCCCTACCGCCTCGTGCAGCAACACGCCGGGCCAGCCTGCGCCCAGCACCACCGGCATGTTCCCGGCGGGTGCGTCGATGGCATCGAGGTTCACCAGCGCCTGGCGCAGCGCCTCGCGCGCGAATTTCTCGGGATTGCCGTCGCCCAGCAGTTCGGCATAGTCGTAGCGCCCGCCGTATCCGGCGTAGCCGGATTCGCGGCGACCATCCTGTTCCACGATCACCTGGATGTTGAGCCGCACCAGCGGCCGCACGTCGCCCGCCAGCACGCCATCGCTGCGCGCGACGAGGATGGTGTCGACGCCTCCGGACAGGCTCACCATCACCTGCTGCACGCGCGGATCGGCTGCGCGCAGCAGCTTGTCCACGCGGCGCAGCGCCTCGACCTTGGCCTCGCTGGCATACAGGTCGATGGGATCGTGCGCCGGGTACAGATGGCGCGCGCTCGCGATCTTCAGGGCCTTGGGTGCGCGCGAATCGCCATCGCGCGCGATCGCGCGCGCCGATTGCACGGCTTCCAGCAGCGCGTTGCCATCGATGTCGTCGGAGTAGGCGAAGCCGGTCTTCTCGCCGCTGATCGCGCGCACGCCCACGCCCTGCTCGATCGAATGCGCGCCGTCCTTGACGATGCCGTCCTCCACCGTCCAGCTCTCGCGGCGCGCGTGCTGGAAATACAGGTCGCCGAAATCGATGCCCGGCCCCAGCAACGTGGAGAACATGCGGTCGAGCCGTCCGGCGTCCAGCCCCGCGGGGGCGAGCAGGCGCGAGGTGGCGGTGGCGAGGGTGTTGTCCGGTTCGGTCATGGCATGCAGTGTGCGGGTTCGGGCGGGGATGGCAAGGGCGATTCAGCGCGCTTCGGGCGACGCGGGCGGCGAAGACGAGGACGCGCGCGGTACGGGCTGGTGGTCGCGCACTTCGACCTTGGGGTCGTCCCACATGCCGGTGACGCGATAGGTCTTGGCGTTGAGTTCACCCAAGGGGCCGCGCAGCACCGCGTTGGCCACGGCACCGACCGCGGCGCCGACCGGGCCACCGGCGATCGCGCCCACGGCGGGCAGCAGGTTGCCGGTCTTGGGCAGCACGTCGATGCGCTGGTCGTGGGTCTGCGCGCGCAGGTCGCTACGGCCCTGGATGCGCAACTCGGCGGCAGGGCCGTCGATCACCATGTCGTCGCTGCGCGCCTCGCCCCTCGCGAACGCGACTGCGCCGTCGATGCGGTTGAACGCGAAACCGCTGGAGAAGAAGTCACGGAAATCGAGCATCATCCGCCGCGGCAGTTCGGCCACGCTGAGCAAGCCCAGCACGCGGCCAGCGCCCGGCTCCACCTCGGCCAACCGGCCATCGCGAAGGGCCACCGTGAGGTTGCCTTCCAGGGTGCCGATGTCGAATGCCGCCGGGCTGTGCGGCCACTGCGCGTCGAAGCGCAGCGCGCCCTTGCCGCCGTGGATGCGCCTGCCGAACCCTGCACCTTCGACCAGCGCACCGACATCGGCACTGTCGACCGCCAGCGACAGCTGCGTGCGTGCCGCGGCACCCCGCCCGCTCCAGGAGCCGCTGGCATCGATGCGCTGCGCGTCGGAACGCGCCTGCAGCCGGTCGATCTGCAGGCCGGTGGCGGTTGGCTGGGTGTGCAGCGATGCCGTGCCCAGCGCCAGTGCGCCAAAGCGCAGGTCGTCCACCTCGATCCGCAGCGGCGGGATGGCGGCGGGATCGATCTCGTCTTCGGGGTCCGTCGCCACGCGGGTCGCACGTGGCGCGGACGCGGCGTCGGCCAACGGCGCCGCAGAGGCCCAGTGCATGCGCTGGAGCCGTGCGACGACGGGCGCGGCACGGTCATCGGGCAACTGCACGCGTCCCGCCAGCGCGGGGCCGTCGAAGGTCACGCGCACGCCATCCCCCTCCGGCGCGGCCAGCACGCGGGTGCGCGGAAACTGGCTGCCCAGCAGCTGCAGGCGGTCGGCGGTCACGTCGATGCCGCGCAGCGCCAGGCCATCGCCGTCGCCACCGGTCGCCAAGGTGGCCCAGTCGATCGCATCCAGCGCCGGCGTGCGCCCGGTCGCGACCAGCCCGGATTCGGGCGGCGCCTCGGTCACGGTGGACGTGCCCAGCATCACCCGCACGCCGGTACGACCATTGCGTTCGCGTGCGCGCAGGGCCAAGCGCTGGCCAAAGCCGACCGCCACCTCACCACCCTCCAGCGGGAAGGTGGTTTGCACCGTGGTCGCCAGCGGCTCCGCCGCCGGCTTGCGCAGCGGCTGCGGCAGGTCAAGCGTGGTGCCGACCAGGTTCGAGCGCAACTGCAGTCGCGTCTGCCCGGCCACGCCCGCGCGTGTCGACTGCAGCACGGCCAGGCCCAGCGTCCAGCGCGAGCTGCCGCGCACGTGCGGTGCAAGCCAGTCGAGTTCCGGCGCCTGCGCAAGCAGATCGGATGCCGGCAGCATCGCATCGATGTCCGCCTCGAAGGCATGCGCCCCATCGCGCACGTGCTGGTCGCCCGCGCGCAGAGAGACGCTGGCCGGGTGTTCCTCGCGCACGGCCGCCAGGCTGTCGGCGCTGAAGCCATGCTGGTCGTAACGCACGGCGCCACGAACCTCGTTGAACGCCAGCTTCCAGCGCTGCTCGGCCAGCGTCGCCCCGTGCAGCTGCACTTCGCCGGAAATCGCCGGGACCGTGCGCGGATCGTCGTCCAGCGGCAGGTCCATCGCGAACGTGGCGGCGATGCGTCCCTCCACCGACAGGTTGTCCAGCGCCTCGCCATGCCCGGCATGCAGCGGGCTGGCGCGCAGCAGCGACAGCACCTTCGCGCCCTCGCCATCGGTCGTCGCGCGAATCGCCAGGCGTGCGCGGCTGTAGTGCGGGAGCGCGGCATGCAGGCCGGTCGCCGGTACGCCCGACAGTTCCGCCGCGCCGTCGACGGTGAATCCGTCGTTATGGAAGCGCGCGATGCCGTTGAGCCGCTCCGCGGCCGGCCAGTCGGGCTGGAACTTCACCACCATGTCGACCAGCTCGCCACGCGCATCGAACACGCCCTTGGCCTGCGCACCCTCCAGCGCGCTGAACGGCCAGTCCTCGAGCTCGCCGGAGACGACGGCGCGACCGCCACGTACGCGTCCCGACACCAGCGCGTCGTCGAGCCACTGTTCGGTCGCGTCGGACATCCGGTGGCGCACCCAGAATTTCTTGGCCACGGGCACCATCGCTTCGTCGATGCCGGCGACGAGGTCGATGGCCGGCCCCCGCCCGCCACCGAACCGCATGCCACCACGCACATCGGCGGCGTAGCCTTCGCCTTCCACGCGCAGCGAAGGTGTTTCGATGCGCAGGCCTGCGTCCCCGTCGCGCCAGCCGGCCACGTCGCCGCGCAATCGGATGACATGCGCCGCACCAAAGCCACTGGGCCAGTCGAAACGCAGGCGCGCTTCGGGATCGGGGGTGAACGCGAAGCCGTCGCCGTCGCCGCGCAGCACACCTCCCAGCCCGGACAGGCCGGGCGTATCGTCCACCGTGTCGAAGCGCAGTGCCTCGACGCGTGCAGACGCCTGCAATCGGCCAGCACCTTCGCGGGAGACATCGATGTCGTGCAGCACCACCGTGGGCGCTGCCGCAAGCAGCCAGGCGCGGAGGCCTGCAGGCAACTGCTCGCCCAAGGCAAACGCCGCGATCAGTGGCCCGGCATCGATCCGCCTGGCGCGCAGTGCAAAGCGATCGCCCCCTGCAGCCTCCAGGCCGTCAAGCACCTGTTCGGACGCGCGCGGCCCGATCCGCAACCTCGGCGCCACCAGTTGCCAGTCATCGCCATCCACATCGACGCGGGCCAGCAGCGAGAGGCCATCCACGCGCTGCCGCGGCGGCTCCCGGCCTTCGCCCAGCGATGCACCGCGCAACACGACATTCGCCAGTTCGGCGTCGGCGGTCACCGACGCGATGCGATGGCCACGCAGCGTGGCCCAGGCCTGCGCACGCCCGCGACCGCTTTCGATGGCGACGCCGCCATGGCGGGCAAGGTCGCTCCACGTTGCAAGGTCGGCATCGCGCAACGCAGCGTGCAGGCGACCATCACCCCGGGTACGGTCCACGTCCACGACGGCATCGACCGGGGTCGCATCGTCCTGCATCCATGCGCGCGTCGCCGCACGCACGCGCGGGCCGTCGACCCGCATGCGCAGGTCGATCCGCGGAATGCTGGCGTCGATGCCCAACCCGGGCGCGTGGATCTCCAGCCCGCCACCCAGGACCTGCAGCTCGCCCAGGCCTTCCAGCACCGCGAACGGATCTTCGCCGCTGTCCTGCCCCGGCAGTCCGCGCACCTGCCAACGCCCGTCGTCTTCCCGGACCAGGCTGAGATGGAGGCCACGCAGGCGCAGTTCGGTGAACGAACGCCCGGGCAGCAGCCCTTCATATTGCGCGACGAGTATCTCCGCCTCGCCGATCGATACGCCACCGCCCTCGCCCACGCGCAGTCCTTCCAGGCGCAGCAGCGGGCCCCGGCGCGTCCATTCGGTATGCAGCGCATCGAACGCCACCGGCCGGCCGGCGCGTTCGCCCAGCCATGCCGCCACCCGCGCGGGGTGGCGTTCCACCATCGCCAAAGCCTGCTGGAACGCCACGGCGCCCAACGCCATCGCCACCACCAGCGCGACGACCAGGTACCAGACGCTGTTGCCGGCGAAGCGCAAGCGGCGACGGAGCGGCGTGGTCATTCGCTCCACGCTCCGTGCGACGCCGCGATTGGTGGTTGGTGGTTGGTGGCCGGGAAAACGCGCCTGGCTTTTCGAACCAGGAATGACGAACCGCCCACCACCGCTTCAGAGCAGCACCACATCGAACTGCTCCTGCTGGTACTGGTCGTCGGCCTGGAACCGGATCGACTTGCCGAGGAATTCCTCCAGCTCGGCCACGGCCGCGGACTCTTCTTCGGTGATGCGCACGACCACCCTGGGCGAAGCGATCACCAGCAGGCGCTGGGCCTCGAACTGGCGCACCGCGCGCACGATCTCGCGGAAGATCTCGTAGGTCACCGTCTCGGCGGTCTTCAGCGTGCCGCGGCCGCCGCATTCGTGACAGGTCTCGCTGAGCTGGCGCTGCAGGCTGTCGACGGTGCGCTTGCGCGTCATCTCCACCAGGCCCAGCGGCGAGAAATCGTAGACGGTGGTCTTGGCGTGGTCCTTGGCCAGCGACTTCTCCAGCGTGCGCAGCACCTGGCGGCGATGCTCCTCGTCCACCATGTCGATGAAATCGATGATGACGATGCCGCCGAGGTTGCGCAGCCGCAGCTGTCGCGCCACCGATTGCGCCGCCTCCAGGTTCGTGCGGTACACGGTCTCCTCGAGATTGCGCTGGCCGACGAACGAACCCGTGTTCACGTCCACCGTGGTCATCGCCTCGGTCTGGTCGATCACCAGGTAGCCGCCGGACTTCAGCGGCACTTCCTTGTCCAGCGCGCGCTGGATCTCGTCTTCCACGCCATACAGGTCGAAGATCGGCCGCTCGCCGGCATAGTGCTCGAGCTTGCCGGCAAGGCCCGACTGCGCTTCGACGCCCTGCCCCGGCATGTACTGCGCCGCGAACGCGCGCAGTCGTTCGTAGGTCTCGCGCGAATCCACGCGCACCTTTTCCACGTCGCGGCGCAGCAGGTCGCGCACCGCGCGCATCGGAAGGGTCAAGTCTTCGTAGAGGCAGGCGCCCACGCCGGCGGTGGCCACCTGCCTCTCGATCAGCGCCCATGCGCGCTGGAGGTAGGCGATATCCTCGGCCAACGCCTCGGCCGGCTGGCCTTCGGCGTTGGTGCGCACGATGTAGCCCTGCTGCGATCCCGCTGGCGCCAGCTCCGACACCAGCGCCTTCAGCCGCTGGCGTTCGGCATCGTCCTCGATCCGCGCGGACACGCCGATCACGCGCGACTGCGGCAGCAGCACCAGGTAGCGCGAGGGGATGCTGATCTGGGTGGTCAGGCGCGCACCCTTGGTGCCGATCGGATCCTTGACCACCTGCACCACCACGTCCTGACCGTCGCGCAGCAGTTCGGTGACCGGGCGCGCCGGCATCGGCACGGACAGCGCATCGGCTTCGCCGGCGGCATCCGTCCCGGATTCCTGAAGCCCGCGCATCACATCATTGGCGTGCAGGAAGGCGGTACGCTCCAGCCCGATCTCGACGAACGCCGCCTGCATGCCGGGCATCACCCGCTGTACGCGCCCCTTGTAGACGTTGCCGACCACACCGCGCCGCCAGCCGCGTTCGATGTGCAGTTCCTGCAGCATGCCGTTCTCGACCACGGCCACGCGGGTCTCGCGCGGGGTGACGTTGACCAGGATTTCTTCCGACATGGCCAGCCTCACCTGCCTTCGACAGGCGGCTTGAAACCGGTGGCGATACCAAACTCGCGCAACAATGCCGCGGTCTCGTGCAGGGGCAGGCCCATCACGCCGGAATAGCTGCCGTCGAGGCGCGAAACGAACCGCTCCGCGCCACCCTGGATCGCATAGGCGCCGGCGCGGCCCATGGGTTCACCGCTGGCGACATAGCCAGCGATGTCGTCCTCCGCCAGCGCCGCGAACGTCACCCGCGAGCGCGAGACGCGCTGCGCCTCGCGCCCGGCCGACACCAGCACCACCACCGACACGACTTCGTGGGTGCGACCGGACAGTTCACGCAGCATGGCCGCCGCGTCTTCATGATCCCGCGGCTTGCCGAAGACACGGCCACCGAGCACCACTTCGGTATCGGCGCCAATCACCAGCGCCTCCGGCACGGCGACCATCGCCAGCAGGCCCGCACCGGCCTTTTCGCGGGCCACGCGGTGCACGTAGTCCTCAGGCGGTTCACCGGGCACGCGCACCTCGGGCACGTCGACATCGATGATGCCGAAGTCGACGCCGAGGCGCGCCAGCAGCTCGCGCCGACGCGGCGATTGGGAGGCAAGGTGCAACATCGGGCAAGGATAACCCGCGGTTGAACGGTGGCCGGCGAATGCAGCCGCGCCAACCCCTGCCCGGCTCACGGACCGTTCACGGGCTGCGTCCCAGCTTGATCCCGTCCATTCAGGAGACCACCATGTCCCGCAACATCCTCCTTCCACTGGTGCTCGCCGTCGGCGCCGCACTCGGCACCACCGCCATGACCGACGCCCACGCACAGACCGTCAATGCTCCCGCCGTCGCCAGCGACAGCACGCTGCTGTCGGTTTCCGCCCAGGCTGAAGCCAGCCGGCCGCCGGACGTGGCGGCACTGTCGACCGGCGTGGTCACGCAGGCCCCCGACGCCAACGCCGCGCTGCGCGCCAATGCACAGCAGATGGCGAAGGTCGTGGCCGCCATCCGCGCCGCCGGCATCGCCGAACGCGACATCCAGACCAGCGGCATCAACGTCCACCCGCAGTACGACTATCGCGACAACCAGGCACCTACGATCACCGGCTACCAGGCCAGCAACACCGTGAACATCAAGGTGCGCGACATCGCCAAGGTGGGCGACGTGCTGGACGCACTGGTCGCCAGCGGCGCCAACCAGGTCAACGGCCCCAGTTTCACGATCGACCAACCCGAGGCCGTGTACGACGAGGCGCGCCGCGCCGCGCTGGAAAAGGCGCAGGCACGCGCCACGATGTACGCCCAGTCGCTGGGACTGCGCGTGCGCCGCATCGTCAGCATCAGCGAGGGCGGTGGCTTCCAGCCGCCGATGCCGATGATGAAGACCATGGCGATGGATGCCCGGATGGAATCGACCCCGGTTTCACCTGGCGAAACCACGCTCAGTGCAAACCTCGACGTCGTCTTCGAACTTGGCAGGTGACCCGATGACCGCATCCGACCCCTCCCCGCGCCCGGGCGACAACGCCGGGTATCCGGAGAAGAATCCCAAGGACAAGGGCGAGGCCCAGAAGCCGGACCCGCGCAAGCCGCCCAATCCCGACGAGGGCGGGCTGGACCGCGACCCGGACCAGGACGGCAGCCCCGACGACACCTGAGCCAGCGCCGCTCGTCGCAATCCACGCAAGGCCCGCACTGCGGGCCTTGTGCCGTCCGGCCCGCATGCGCCGGGCCGTGCCCCATGCCGTCCGTCGGCCCACGCCCGCATTCGACCTCCGTCGCATTGCCACACCCCTCGGGCCGGGGGTAGCGTGGGGTTGCAGTCGGGTTACGCGCCATCGCGGGCCACTGGCTTCACCCCGCATCCGCCGCTGGCGCGTTGAACGCCATACCGGGGCCATCGCCCCGGCCATCAACGGAGGTGGGCCATGGTCCTGCAACACGCGCATCGGCATTCGCGGACGGCGGCGCAACCGTCCCTCGATTCGAACCGCATCCTCGGCATGAGCGGCACGTTGGCGGTCAACGTGCTGGCCTTCCTGCTGTTGTTCATGCCGATGGCGGGGCCACCACCGCTCGCGGTCGTTGAACAACCGCCGCGACTGACCGTGGTGGACGTGGTACCACTGCCGCCGGTGACGCCCAAGCCGCCGGAGCGGGTGGAAGTGGTGCCGCCGCAACCCCGTCCGCAGCCGATCCAGCGCACGCAGCAGCCGACCCTTGCGCCCGCAACGGACCCCGTGGTCGTCGATGACGGCACCGTGTGGACGCCACCGTTGGTCGAGACCACGCCCGGTAACGCGGGCCCGGTGGATATCGCGCCACCCGGCCCGGTGCAGGGCATGCGACTGGAATACGCACGCACCTCGCCGCCGCGCTATCCGCGCGAAGCGCTGCGCGATGGCCTGCAGGGAACGGTGCTGCTGCAGGTGCTGGTGGACGTTGACGGCAAGCCACTGGAGGTCAGCGTGCACACCGGCAGCGGCCATCGCGTGCTGGACCAGGAGGCCGTCCGCCACGTGCTGCGGCACTGGACATTCCGGCCCGCCACGAAGGACGGGCGCGCCGTGCAGGCAATCGGCCTGGTGCCGATCGAGTTCAAGCTCGACCGGATGTAATCGGCACCGGGACCAGAGCATTCCTGGGGCCCACGCAAGTGGGCCTCTTCTTTTTTAGCCGGGAATCGGAAGTGGGGATTCGGGAAAGCCGGTTCCTGCTCTTGAGGCGTCCCTCGGCGATGACGGAAGGGCCCCGCCCAAGCGCCTGCACGCATCCGGCGGACGGAACGGAAATCGGAACAACGCCTGCGCCGCTCCACTTTTCGCCTGACGCGCGACGGCCTGTCCAGCGCAGGTCCGATGCCACCGCCATCAAACGGATATCGGGCAGCGACTTGCGGTGGCATCGGACCTGCGCCACCACGAGGTGGCGTCTTTCCCGCGATCGGGAGAGGAACCCTGTTTTTCCGCGTCCCCGCCGGATCAGGCGCGGTGGTAGGGATGGTTGGCCAGCATCGCCGCCGCGCGATAGAGCTGTTCGGCCAGCACCAGTCGCACCAGCATGTGCGGCAAGGTCATCGGCCCGAGCGACCATTGCTCGTCTGCGCGCGCCAGCACGCCCGACGCATGCCCTTCCGGGCCGCCGATCAGGAAGGCCAGGTCGCGGCCCTGCCCGCGCCAGTGCTCCAGCCGCTGCGACAGCTGTTCCGAGGAGTGCGACCTGCCGCGGCCATCGAGCGCGACCACCCAGGCGTTCTTCGGCAACGCCTCCAGCACCCGCGTGCCTTCGTCGTGCATCGCACGCACCGCATCGCGGCCCTTGCCGCGCACGCCAGGTTCGATCTCGACCAGTTCAAGCGGCAGCCAGTGCGACAACCGCTTCTGGTATTCGGCGAATCCCTGGGCCACCCACGCCGGCGCACGTTCGCCGACAGCGACAAGGCGTGCCTTCACTGCAGGGGTGCCGCGTTCGCGCGCACGATCTCGCATTCCCAGCCGTCGTAACGGCCATCGTGCTCTTGCGCCAGATCATGCAGCGGCAAGCAGATATCGTCGATGGCAGCATGCGCGGGGGCGTCCTTGCGAAACACGCGCGCCATGAACTTTTCCCCCTCGACGTCTCCGCTGTCGTGGCGTTCCCTCAGCGCGTAACCCAGCCCGACAGCGTCGGCAACGAAAGCATTCCGACGCGACGCGTCCGGGAAGTAGGCCCAGTGATCGATCTCACGGGCCTCCTCCAGGTCATCGCCCTCGCGTTCGAGCGCATCGCAGACCGAGCGATTGCCGATGCGCTGGAGTTCCACCGGACCGGGATACAGGAACTCCCGGTACACGGACCAGCCCGCATCCGCACACTGGCCTGATTCGTAGCGGTATGCCGGCGCACGCGCCATCTCCACGGCAACGCGTGCATCCCAACCGATACCCTCGCGCGCATAAAAATAGAAGTCCCGGCGTCCCGACGACGTATTGCGCCCGACGTAGATGGCGTCACCGGCTCTTTCGAGCGCCTGGATCAGGGTATTTTCGAGCATGACGAGCTCGTCGAACTCCTCGGCGCTCGACAATCCGTCCTCCCTCGGCTGTCGCATTTCGACGCTCACATGGGCCATGACCGGGAACCCGGCCAACGGCGCATGGTCGATGCGGGCGAGGTCGACGAAGATCGACGCCGGCTGGTCGCCGACAAGCAGGAAATAGAACTCCCAGCGGCCGTCCAATGGTCGCCGCCTGGCTCAGCCGCGGTCTTCGTCCGGGGAAACGTCTTCCGGCGGCTGGTCGCCCACCGTCCACAGCCGTTCCAGCGCGTAGAACTCGCGCACGCGCGGCAACATCACGTGGACCACGACGTCACCCAGGTCCACCAGCACCCATTCGGCCTCGCGCTCGCCTTCCACGCCCAGTGGCTGGCAGTCGAGCTGCTTGGCGTTCTTCACCACCTCGTCCGCAATCGACTTCACGTGCCGGGTCGAGGTGCCGGATACGACCACCATGTAGTCGCAGACGCTGGTCCTGCCGCGCACGTCGATCTCGACGGTGTCTTTCGCCTTGAGTTCCTCGAGCGCTCCATGGACCGACTGGAGCAGGACATCCACCGGCGGTGGCGGGTTGGGAAGGCGGGTCTTGATGACTTGGGCTGGACTGGTCAAGGGCGGATGGCTCTGGCGGTTGCGAATGGATTATAGCGGAGGGGGTGTCGGCAGCCCGTGCAGGGGCGCGCCGTAGAGGCCGTGCTGGCGGATGTAGTCGGCGACCGCGTCCGCCACCCAGCCATGCAGCGGCTCGCCCGCGGCGATGCGCGCACGCACTTCGGTGGCCGAACCAGGATGCAGCGGCTGCGACAGCCTGTAGGCGCGGCCTGCAGGCGCGGCCTGCAGGTCGGCGGGGGCTTGCGTCCATCGACCATCCATCGCCTCGGCGAGCTCACCAACCGGCAGCCGGGCGAGGTCATTGCCCGGTCGGTCTGCGACGACGAAATGGGCCAGCTCGAACAGCGCGCGCCACTCCCGCCAGGCCGGCAGCCCAAGCAGGCTGTCGGCACCGATCAGCAGCGCCAGCGGAGCCGCATTCCCGTACGCCGCACGCAGGCCACGCAGCGTCTCGACGGTATAGCTGGGGCCATCACGCTGCAGCTCGCGACGATCCACGCACAGGCCATCCTCATTTCCGATGGCCAGCGCCAGCATCTCCGCACGCTGCACGGCATCGGCACCCGGCGGCGCGCGATGCGGTGGATCGGCGGCGGGCATCATGCGCACCGGGCAATGCAATGCGTCGCGCGCGGCACGCGCGATCGCAAGATGACCTTCGTGCACCGGATCGAAGGTGCCGCCGTAGTAGAGCCGCAATGTGCCGGATGCGGTCACGGCGACGCTACGCCCGGATGCACGCGTGCCACTCCGGTCAAAGCCGGGATCCGGCGACGCAACGGAAGAGAGTGGCGGTGGCCTGCATGGCAGGAGAAGACCACTGGGTCGCGGCGTGCGGGGGGATGACGAAGAACGTTGGGGTCCATCCTCAAGGACACGAGGCGCAGCGTCACGACGCCAGCAGCGCCGCTGCCTTCGGCTCGGCGACGGTCAGCAGCAGGCGTTCCAGCACCTGCCAGGCATCGTCGGACTCCTCGCCGATGCGGAACCGGCCCTTGGCGATCCGGTCCACCCGCCCCGCCTCAGCCACCAGCCGCTGCCAGCGCGACGCCGGGTGCCGCTGCAATGCACGGCGATACACCGCCTGCTTCGAATCCCAGACGCGCTGCGCCTTGAACTCGGCGGCGAGGTTGCCGCCACGTTCCTGCACGCGCGCCAGCGCCGCCACGCGCTGCAATTCCATCACGATCATGCCCATCAGCGCGAACACCGCCTGCCCTTCGGCGCGCAGTCCCGCGAGCATGCGCGACACCTGCGCCGGCTGGCCGTTGAGCGCGGCATCGACCAGGCGGAACACGTCGTAGCGTGCGGCATCGGCCACCAATGCCTCCATGCGTGCAGCATCCAGGGGTTGCCCGTCGGCCAGCAGCGCCAGCTTGTCGATCTCCTGCGCGGCGGCCAGCAGGTTGCCTTCGACGCGTTCGGCCAGGCGTTGCACGGCGTCGCGATCGGCGCGCAGGCCGCGGCTGCGGAGGCGGGCTTCGATCCACCCGGGCAGCTCATGCGGACGTACCGGGTTGGCCACCACGACGTGCCCGAGCTTGCCGATCGCATCGCTCCACTTGCCGCCGTGCTGCCGACTCCATTCGCCGCCGGTGACCAGCAGCACGATGTCCGGCTGCGGGTCGGCGCAGTAGCCAGCGATCACTTGTGCGCCTTCCTTGCCGGGCTTGGCGGTGGGCAGGCGGACCTCGATCAGGCGCTGCGAGGCGAACAGGCTGGGCGCGCGGAATGTCGCATCGAGGGAGTTCCAGTCGAAGTCGCGCCCATCCGCGTCGAACACCTCGCGTTCGGCGTAGCCGGCCTCCTTCGCGCGCGCACGCACGGCATCGGCGGCTTCCAGCACGCGCAGCGGCTCGGGACCTGCGATCAGATAGGCGGGCCGCAACGGCTCGGCGGCCAGTTGCGCCGGCAGCCGTTCCGGCGTCAGTTCCACTGCACCATACCGATATGGGCCACTACGGCGACCGGACGTCCCGCGAGGCCGCGTCGATGCGGCGCAGGATCGATGCGGTCATCTCGCGCTGCATTTCGCGGGTCAACAGCTCGCGTTCGGTCGCGGTGCCCGTCGCATCCTGCGGCGGGGCGATGTAGTCGCGCCCCATCTCGACCACTTGCTGTGGCACCAAGACGTCGCCATTCGCATCAGTCAGCGAAAAGACCACCGCGTACTGCATGGTGAACTCCTGCGCCCGGGCGAACTGGTCGATGCTCAAGGGCCTGTCGGCCCAGCGCTCGGAGAGCACGTTGAGCGACGCAACGCGGCGCCGGTCATCCGCGCCCACCACGTCGGCTCCTGCCTGCACCAGCGCGCGCTCGAGCGACTGGGCGAGCGGACTGTAGGGGTCAGTAGCCGTCACCCGCACCTCTTCGAGGCCGGTCGGCAGCACCAGCGCGTCGCGCAACTGGAAGCCGCAGGCGGACAGGAGCAGCAGGCAGGCGGCGACGAAGGCCGTGGGCAGTCGTTTCATGGGCGAAGTCTGGCCGAGGGCGCGCGGGCGGGCAAGCGGGACGCGGCCCGGCATTCAGCCGGCCACCACGTTGACGATCTTGCCCGGCACCACGATCACCTTGCGCACCGACAGGCCGGCCAGGAAGGCCTGCACGTTCGGCTCGGCCAGGGCCGCGGCCTCGATGGCCTCGCGCGGCAGGTCGACGGCAACCTCGATCGTGCCGCGCAGCTTGCCGTTGACCTGCACCGCCAGGGTCACCGCATCGCGCACCAGTGCGTCCGTGTCGGCCTGCGGGAACGGCACGTCCTCCAGCAGCGTCTCGGCGTGGCCCAGTACTTGCCACAGCGCGTGGCTGGCGTGCGGGGTGATCGGGTTGAGCAGCAGCACGATCGCCGAGAAGGCTTCCTGACGCAGCGCCACCCCGTTGGCGGAAGCATCATCGGACTTCGCCAGCGCATTCAGCAGCTCCATCACCGACGCGATCGCGGTGTTGAAACTGTGGCGGCGGCCGTAATCGTCGCCGACCTTCTGGATGGTCTCGTGCAGCTGCCGGCGCAGCGCCTTTTGCGCCGCCGTCGCCGATGCCGGATCGAACGCACCCACCACCGACCCGGACTCGACATGCTTCTGCACCTGCGCCCACAGCCGGCGCAGGAACCGCGCCATGCCTTCCACGCCGGCCTCGTTCCACTCCAGCGACTGGTCGGGCGGCGAGGCGAACATCGAGAACAGGCGCACGGTATCGGCGCCGTACTTGTCGATCATCGACTGGGGGTCGACGCCATTGTTCTTCGACTTCGACATCTTCTCGACGCCGCCGATCCGCACCGGCTGGCCATCGGTGCGCAGCGCGGCGCCGGTCACGCGGCCCTTGTCGTCGCGCACCACGTCCACGTCGGCGGGGTTGAACCATTCCTTGCCGCCGTTGGCCTGTTCGCGATAATAGGTGTCGGCGATCACCATGCCCTGCGTGAGCAGGCGCGTCGCCGGCTCGTCGCTGTCCACCAGGCCTTCGTCGCGCAGCAGCTTGTGGTAGAAGCGGAAGTACAGCAGGTGCAGGATCGCATGTTCGATGCCCCCGATGTACTGGTCCACCGGCGTCCAGTACTTCGCACGGTCGTCGACCATGTCGGCCGCGCCCGGCGAGGTGTAGCGCGCGTAGTACCAGCTCGACTCCATGAAGGTGTCGAAGGTGTCGGTCTCGCGTTCGGCCGGCTTGCCGCACTGCGGGCAGGTGGTCTTGCGCCATTCGGGGTCGGCCTTGATCGGCGACTGCACGCCGCTGAACGCGACGTCCTCCGGCAACACCACCGGCAACTGGTCTTCCGGCACCGGCACTGCGCCGCAATCGTCGCAGTAGATGACCGGGATCGGGCAACCCCAGTAGCGCTGGCGGCTCACGCCCCAGTCGCGCAGCCGGAAGTTGACCTTGCGGCTGCCGACACCGTCCGCCTCGAAGCGCGCGGCGAGCGCATCGAATGCGCGATCGAAGTCGTAGCCGCTGTACTCACCGGAATTGATCAGGAACCCGCGCTCGGTGAACGCGCCCTGCTGCTCGATGCCGTCGAGATACGCGCGTACCACCGCGACCGCCGCAGCGGTGTCGTAGGCATCCACCGAACCGCCGGCGAGCGCTGCCTGGAACGGGTCGGCATCGTGCGCTACGTCGCCGGCCACTTCCTTCAGCGCGTCACGCACTGCGGCCGGCACCACCACCGGGCGCACCGGCAGCCCGTAGGCCTTGGCGAACTCCCAGTCGCGCTGGTCGTGTGCCGGCACCGCCATCACCGCACCCGTGCCATAGCCCATCAGCACGAAGTTGGCGACATAGATCGGCACGTCTTCGCCCGTGACCGGATGGATCGCCCACAGGCCGGTGGCCATGCCGCGCTTGTCCTGTGTTTCCAGCTCGGCTTCGGACACGCCGCCCTGCTTGAGGTCGGCGAGGAAGGCGGCCAGTTCGGGATTCGATTCGGCGGCCTTGAGCGCCAGCGGGTGTTCGCCCGCGATACTGATGAAGGTCACGCCCATCAGCGTGTCGGGGCGCGTGGTGTAGACCGACAACGGCGCATCTTCGCCGTCGACCTTGAACGAAAATTCCAGGCCCTCGCTGCGACCGATCCAGTTGCGCTGCATGGTGCGCACCGATTCCGGCCAGCCGTCCAACGTGTCCAGGCCGTCCAGCAGCTCCTGCGCGTAATCGGTGATCTTCAGGAACCACTGCGGAATCTCGCGCTTCTCCACCACCGCGCCACTGCGCCAGCCGCGCCCGTCGATCACCTGTTCGTTGGCCAGCACCGTCTGGTCCACCGGATCCCAGTTGACCACCGAGTTGCGCCGGTAGGCCAGGCCCCTTTTCATCAGGCGCGTGAACATGCGCTGCTCGTGCACGTAGTAGTCAGGCGAGCAGGTTGCGAACTCACGGCTCCAGTCGATCGCGTAACCCAGCGACTTCAGCTGCGCGCGCATGTGGTCGATGTTGGCGTAGGTCCACTTCGCCGGCGCGGTGTTGTTCCTGATCGCGGCGTTCTCGGCGGGCAGGCCGAACGCGTCCCAGCCCATCGGCTGCAGCACGTTCCTGCCGGTCATGCGCTGGTAGCGGCTGATCACGTCGCCGATGGTGTAGTTGCGCACGTGGCCCATGTGCAGCGCACCGGACGGGTACGGCAACATCGACAGGCAGAAGAACTTCGGCTTGTCCGGCTGCTCGGCCACCTCGAAGGCGCGGGTCGCATCCCAGAAGCGCTGCGCAGCGGCTTCGACGGGGGCGGGCTGGTAGGCGGGCTCGGGGCTGGCAGGCGATGCGGACACGGGACGTCTTGGGCGAAAGGAAGACCGGGAAGCCTACCGCAGCGCACCATCGCCCGCCATGCGAGGGCCTATGATGCCGCCTCGAATCCCCGGGGTACCGAAGGAATCCGCCGATGCGCCGCACCGCCGCCTGCCTGCTGCTGTCCACCACCCTGCCCGCCTTCGCCGCCGACCCGGTCGCCCTCCACTGCGAGCGCCTGTTCGATGCCCGCAGCGGTCGCGTGCTGGGCGAGCACACCGTCGTGGTCGAGGACGGACGCATCCGTTCGGTCCAGCCCGGTCGCGCCCGACTGCCCGACGGCACCCGGTCGATCGTGCTCGCTGGCCGCACCTGCCTGCCCGGCTGGACCGACCTGCACGTGCACCTGGGCTCGCAATCCAGTCCGGCGAGCTATTCGGAGGGCTTCCGGCTGGACCCGGTCGACTACGCCTTCCGCGCCGTCGGTTATGCCGAAAAGACCCTGATGGCGGGCTTCACCACCGTCCGCGACCTGGGGGGCGAAGTCACGCCGCACCTGCGCGACGCAATCAACCAGGGGCTGGTCGACGGCCCCCGTATCTTCGCCGCCGGCAAGTCCATCGCCACCACCGGCGGCCATGCCGATCCCACCAACGGCTACAACTCGATGCTGTCGCACCTGATGGGCCCGCCCGGACCCACCGAGGGCGTGATCAATTCCGTCGACGACGCGCGCCAGGCCGTGCGCCAGCGCTACAAGGACGGCAGCGACGTGATCAAGATCACCGCCACCGGCGGCGTGCTCAGCTACGCGCGTTCCGGCGACGCGCCACAGTTCACCGAGGACGAGATCAAGGCCGTGGTCGACACCGCGCGCGACTACGGTTACGCCGTGGCTGCGCATGCCCACGGCACCGAGGGCATGAAGCGCGCCGTGGTGGCCGGGGTGACCAGCATCGAGCACGGCACCCACATGACCGACGAGGTGATGCGGCTGATGCGCCAGCACGGCACCTGGTACGTGCCGACCATCTACGCCGGTCGTTTCGTCGCCGACAAGGCGAAGGAACCGGGCTACTTCCCCGAGATCGTGCGGCCCAAGGCCGCGACCATCGGCGCGCAGATCCAGGACACCGCCGCACGCGCCTACCGCGGTGGCGTGAAGATCGCCTTCGGCACCGACCAGGGCGTCGGCCCGCACGGCGACAACGCGCGCGAGTTCATCTACATGGTGGAGGCCGGGATTCCGCCGGCGTATGCCCTGCAAGCGGCCACCGTGCACGCGGCCACGGTGCTGGGCGTGGACGACCAGGGCGTGATCGAGGCCGGCAAGCGCGCCGACATCATCGCCCTGCCCGGCGACCCGGTGGCGGACATCACTGCGGTGATGAACGTCGACTTCGTGATGAAGGACGGCAAGGTCTATCGCCGGCCGGAGGCGGAATGAACCTGGAGTGGATGGGCTACGCCGCGGCGACGCTGACGACGCTGGCGTTCGTGCCGCAGGCGGTGAAGACCATCCGCACGCGCGACACCCGCGGCATCTCGCTGGGCATGTACGTCGTGTTCACCCTGGGCATCGTGTGCTGGTTCGGCTACGGCATCGCGCTGGATTCGTGGCCGATGATCATCGCCAACGCGATCACGTTCGTGCTGGCGGCGGTGATCCTGGGATTGAAGCTTCGGCACGGTTGACCGCGCGCAGCGCTCGACGCGAGCTTGCCTTCAGTCCAACAATCCGGAGCGATTGTTGCGACATGCCCGCGAAGGCTCGCGGCTGGCCGGGGGCATCCATGAGATAGAGCAGATTGCACCATCGGACCAACGGAAACTCCTGGATTCGGCAAACGAGCTCCGAAAGCTACTTCCCGGCGATATCCGGAACAACAAGCGTGGCGCTCTTTCCTCACGTCCAGCAACAATGTTGCTGGAAGACCCGGAGGGCGGCTGGCACGGATGCCAGCCGTTTTTCGACAGGACACGGATGTCCTGTCGAAAAATCCCGTCGAATACAACCTGAGACGTGAGCTCCGTCGGGGAAAGGCATTTCTTTGGTTACTTTCTTGACCGGCTTCGCCGTTCGCTTCGCAGTGTGCAAGCAAAGAAAGTAACCCGCCCGCCTGCGGGCGGAACGCTCTTGCCTTTACCGGCTTCGCCGTTAGCTTCGCAGTGGACCAGCAAGGACCTCGCCGGAAGCCGGCAACCTTTGATATGGCACAGATGCGGGTGTTCGTTCCGTGCCACCAGGATCTGTTAGCCCTCGACTGATACACACTTAACGCCGCTCGCACCACGCCGCGTAAACGAACCACCCAAACCACACGGAGAACGCGACCCGCTGCGCGATGCCAGCGGGCATCCACTCGCGTCCGAACAACGTGATCAAGAGCACCAGCAGCACTGCGCCCACCGCGACCAGATGCTCCACCAGGCTGGCGCGGGCGTAGAGCACTGCGCCGGTGGCGAATGCGATCCACCACACCGTCCACGCCGTGGCATGCAGGCTGCTGGTGCCGGCGTCGATGTCCTCCGGATCGAGTGGCAACAGTCCCTGCGCCGCGAAAGCCATGGCCGACAGCATCAACAGCGTGGCACCGATCCGCGGCTGCCAACGCGTTTGCACCGGCAATGCGGCGCGCAACCGGCCACCCCCCAGCACCAGCAACAGGCCTGGCAACACGAACACCATGCCGTTGAACAGCGCCGCGCCGGGCACGCCGCGCATGCCCGCGAACGCCACGGGGTGTGCAGCGTGCGAGAACGGCGCCCATTGCGCACCGATGGCGAACAGCGAACAGAGGAACACCAGCCCTGCCAGGATGGCGAGACGGAACGTCGTGCGATTCATGCGTCCTCCCATCGAAACACCTCTTCCACGCCCACGCCGAATGCGCGCGCGATGCGGAACGCCAGTTCCAGCGAGGGCGCATAGCGCCCCGCCTCCAGCGCGATGATCGTCTGCCGCGTGACCTGGCAGGCGTCCGCCAGCTGTTGCTGCGTCATCTCGCCGCGCTCGAAACGCAGGCGACGGATGTCGTTGGACAGCGGCGTGCCGGTCACCGGCGCTCCCGCACATAGGCATGCGCCACCACGACATGGCCCACAAGGTTCGCCGCGATCAGCGCCAGCAACAGTACGCCCGGCAAGCGCAACGCCACCTCGAGCAGCGGCCCGCGCATTGCCGGGATCGCCAGAGCGAGAGCCAGCGCGACGATACCGATGCTGGCCGTCACTCGAAACGCCCGATCGCCGCGCGAAGCGATCGCGGAGTCGCGCTCGTCCTCCATGGCCTCGTTGCGTCGCTGTTGGTCATGCATTGCGCGTCGCCGGAACCAGTGGGACAGAAACAAGACCAGAAGCACCGCGATGAACGAGAACAGGGAACCCTGCTTCACGACCGCGATCGCGCAGAAGGCGCCGAGGCCTGCAAGGCCCCAGGTCGAATTCAGGGCAAAGCGTTCGCCGAACCCCGGCGCAATGGCATCACGCATTCCACTCATGCCGCGTTCCTCCGTCGATCCCACGCGTACATCCACGCCATCGCCGCGTGCTCCACCAGCCAACCCCACAGCAGTGCGAACACCAGCAGGTTGGCGATCATCGCGTGCGTGGCCCACTGCAGCCGCTCGGCGGGCGAGAACCCGAACAGCACGGCCAGGCCAATCACCACGAACACCATCGCCGTGCGCCCCCAGTCGCCGGCCTGCGCCTCGATCCGCCGGTCGCGCTCGTCGGCCTGCACGCGCCCGGCCCAGCGCGACGCCACCACCTGCGACAGCACGATCCAGGCCACCAGCAGCAGCACGAGGTTGCGCGCGACGTCACGCGGCACCGGCGCATCGAAGACGTCCCCTCCCGCCACGCCATGCAGGCGGGTCGCGAAATAAAGGGTGGCCGCCACCATGAACCCCAGCCCGATCCACGCCTTCCATTCGCCCGGCGATACACCGCGCTCGAACTCGCCCTGCGGCACCGAGGACAACCGGTGCAACGCGCCCCACGTGGTGGCAACCAGCAGGGTCATGCCGATTGCGCCGGGATCGATGCCGAACACGCGGCCACTCCCCATCAGCAGCCACAGCGAAAGCCCTGCCAG
Organism: Luteimonas aestuarii; assembly: GCF_004357985.1. Classification (GTDB taxonomy): domain Bacteria; phylum Pseudomonadota; class Gammaproteobacteria; order Xanthomonadales; family Xanthomonadaceae; genus Luteimonas; species Luteimonas aestuarii. The sequence goes on from NZ_SMTF01000003.1 coordinate 200,798, forward strand.
CACCAGCAGGCCAATCCACGCGAGTCGTCCCATGATGTCGTCTCCACCAGACTTTATGTAAGTTATTTTTTACATAGCGCCATTTCCATGTCAAGTATTTTTGACATCGGCTTGGAATCCGGCGGCCCCGCCGCCATCCTCCCGGTCCCCCGCCGCAGGAATGCCCATGCCCACCGATCTCCAGACGCTCCACGTCTTCGATGCCACCACCGCCGGCTTCGAGGCCGACGTGCTGCAGAAGTCGATGGAGGTGCCCGTGCTGGTGGACTTCTGGGCCGAGTGGTGCGGCCCGTGCAAGACCCTCGGCCCGATCCTCGAGAAGCTGGCCGCCGACTTCCACGGCGGCTTCCTGCTGGCGAAGGTGGATACCGAAGCCGAGCCGCAGATCGCAGGCGCCTTCCAGATCCGCTCCATCCCCACCGTGTTCCTGGTCAAGGGCGGGCAGATCGTCGACGGCTTCCAGGGCGCGCTGCCCGAAGGCCAGGTGCGTGAGTTCCTCAAGCACCACGGCATCGAGCCCGCGACGCCGGCCGAGGCAACCCCTGCCGAAGCCGACGCGCCCGCCGATCCGCACGCCGACGTGCAGCGCCTGCGTGGCGGCATCGAGGCCGAACCCGACAAGGCCGAACTCAAGCTCGACCTCGCCCTGGCCTTGCTGCAGACCGGCGCCGCGCAGGAGGCCGAAACCCTGCTCGAGGCATTGCCGGCCAACCTGGCCACCGACGATCGTGCGCTGAAGGCACGCGCGCGCCTCGGCTTCGCCGCCCTGCTCAAGGACGCGCCCGCGCCGGAAACGCTGGAGGCCGCCATCGCGGCCAACGCCGACGACCTGCGCGCACGCCACCTGCTGGGCGCACACCACGTGGTGGACGGTCGCAACGAGGCGGCGCTGGCCCAGTTCCTGGAGATGCTGCGCATCGACCGTGATTTCGAGGACGGGCTGCCGCGCAAGGCGCTGATCGATGCATTCCGCGTGATCGACGACGCGGCGCTGGTCGGCCAGTACCGCCGGAAGATGTCGGCGCTGCTGTTCTGACCTGCCCGGCCTGACGCATGTCGCCCGCCACCCTGCGCTGGGTCTTCAACCTCTGGCCGCCGTTCGCGGCCGGCGGGATCCACGTCACCCACCTGTCGGAGGACTGGCGGCATGCGCGCGTGGAACTGCGGATGCGCCCCTGGAACCGCAACTACGTGGGCACGCACTTCGGCGGCAGCCTGTTCGCGATGACCGACCCGTTCTGGATGATCCTGGTGAAGGAACGCCTGGGCCGCGACTACATCGTCTGGGACAAGGCCGCGCACATCGACTTCATGAAACCCGGCAAGGGCACGGTGGTCGCGACGTTCGACCTTGATGACGGCGTCGTCGACAGCCTTCGTACCCAGGCCGATGCCGGCGACAAGGTGCTGCGCTGGTTCGAGACCGACGTCACCGACGCCGGCGGCGACGTCGTCGCACGCCTGCGCAAGCAGGTGTACGTGCGGCGCAAGCGCCCGCGAGCAAGCACGGCTCAGTCCGCGACGGACGGAGCGACAACGTCATCGGGCAAGGGCACTTCCCAGTAATCGCCCTGGCTGGTGTCGTACTGCCTGATCCGGAGCGATCGGCCGTCGGCACCCACCTCGATGTCGCGCGCAGGGCTCCGCAGCGCTTCCGGGCGCGTGGCGAGACGCTCGACAAGGGTGCGCGGCCCCGTCCCCTGCTCACGCAGCCACAGCAGCGTGCCCAGCACCTGCATGCGCGCGCCCAGGTCCTGTGCGCGATGCCGATAGCCGTCATAAGCCGGCGATCCGATCGCGGCCAGCAGGCAACCCACCAGGTTGTCGATACACCCCGGCCGTGCCCAGCCGTGGCGAGGGAGCGCCGCGTCCCGGATGGGCAGGTCCGACGCAATGCGCGCACGCTCCCCGGCGCTGCATGACTGCCCGTAGACAAGCGCCATCTCGCCGCGCGTCTTGTGCGCGTTGTAGACCAGCGAACTGAGCAGCCGCTCCACGGGATTCGCCGCTTCCGCAAGCGCGTTGCGCGTCATGTCCACCATGCCCGACGCAAAGGCCAGCTCTCCGCGCATCGCACGGCAGACCGAACGCTCCTCGACGTGCACAGGCCGTACCGCGACGGCACAGATCTCCGGCACGGGATGGTGGGCAGGGAGTTCATGCAGCATCTGCGCCAGCAGTTGTGCGTTGGCATCGCCGGCGATGGCAAGCGACGTCATCTGTACGACCAGCATGTCGGTGTTGCCGCCGAGCCTGCGCCATGTGTCGATGTCGCGGCAGCTCGCCTGCAGGGCAGCGTCGACGTCGCCCTGTGCGAACAGCACGGCGTTGCGGGTCACGCCAAGCCGCAGCAACCCGAAATCCGGGAACGGGGCATCGATCCGGGACGGCAGCTGATTGGCGACATATCCGTCGCCTGCAAGCCGATCGATGCGGGCGAGCAGCGAAGCGTTGCGCTGGACGAGGGCCTGGTAGGCGTCAAGTTCGGCGCGCACCCTCGGCAGGCAATCGCTTCCTCGCGGCTCGCAGAACAGCGCACGGTCATCGCTTGAGGGCGACTGGTCCGCGAAACGCGCAGCCGCTTCGGTGGCGAAGCCGTCGAGGCCACCGGTGCCATCCTCACCCGGGCCGGCGGCCTGGCGCATGCGATGGGCGTCGACCGCGACGAGCGTGGCCACCTCGTGCGGGGGCACGTCGTGCGCCAACAGCCATAGCGCACCGAACGCGTTGCCACCTTCCGGCTGCCACGGCGCACCCAGCAGCGCCAGGGCCTCGCGCTGTGCCTGTCCGGGTCCGGCCACGCGGGCGGCGGCCCATGCCAGCGCCAGCACCACGACCATGCCGACAATCCCCTTGATGATCCATTCGATCGCCTTTCCCACGCGCGTCCCCTCCATTGGTGGCATGCCAACGACGCCGCTCCCGGTGTCGATGTGACCGCACGCCAATGCCTTTCACGTCCGCGCAGTATCGGCGCGGTATATCCTCACCCGGGGGAATCCGAATGAACAGACCACACGCGTCCGACGCTCCAAGACCGCCGCCGGAGGTTCCCGGGTACCGGCTGTCGCGCGTGATCGGCCAGGGCGGCATGTCTACCGTCTGGCTGGGCACGCAGCTGTCGCTGTCGCGCGAGGTGGCGATCAAGGTGATGCTGCCCGACGCACTGGCCGACGAGGTCAGCCGCAGGCGCTTCGAGAACGAAGCGCGCACCATCGCGAGGCTTGAGCATCCGCATATCGTGGGCATCCATGAGGTGGGGCGCACGCGTGACGGGCTGCCGTGGTACTCGATGCCGCACTTGCCGCGCGGGCATGTCGGGCAGCGTGACCTGCGCGACGATCCCGCGCGCATTCGCGAGATCCTTCGCGCGCTGCTGTCGGCGCTGGGGTTCGCGCATGCGCGCGGCGTGGTGCATCGCGACGTCAAGGCTGAAAACGTGCTGTTCGACGAGGCCGATCGCCCGCTGCTGGCCGACTTCGGCATTGCGTTGCGCCGCGGCCACGGCACGCGCGTGACCATGACCGGGCTGGCCGTAGGCAGCACCGCCTACATGTCGCCGGAGCAGGCCCGCGGGCAGCAGGTGGACCACCGCACCGATCTGTACAGCGTTGGCGTGCTGGCCTGGGAAATGCTGACCGGCGAGCTGCCTTACCAGGCTGACGACGCGCTGTCGATGGCGATCATGCATGCGCAGAACCCGCTACCGAAGCTGCCGCACGAGTTGCGTCACTGGCAACGCTTCATGGATCGCGCGATGGCGAAATCGCCGGCGCGGCGTTTCCACGATGCGAAGCAGATGCAGGCCGCGCTGGACGAGGTGCCGCAACGCGTGGGCCAGCGCACGCCGCGCTTCGCGATCGCCCTGCGCAAGGCGCGCGACGGCGTCAGGCACATGCCGCGCATCGCCTGGGTGCCGGTGGGCCTGCTGGTCGCTGCAGGCATCGGTTTCGCGTTGCGCACGCCGGGGGGTGGCACGCCTGGCCCCGAGAGGGGCACGCCGACAGGCAGCGCGGTCGCTGCAGGCGCGGCAGGCGGGAGCGAAACCGGCGCGGCGAATGGCGACCCGCTGCAATCGATGCATCGCGCGGCACCGGAGTCCGACGTCGATCGCCTGCTGGTCGAGGTGCGCGAGCAGCTGCGCGCCGGGCGCCTGGTCTCGCCAGCCGGTGGCAACGCCGTGGAAAGCCTGGTCGGTGCATGGCGCAGCGACCGCGCGCATCTCGCGCTGCCGGACACGACCGCCAACGTAATGGCCGCGCTGACGCGCGAAAGCGTGCGCCAACTCGACGCCGGCGCTGACGCACGCGCTGCTGAACTGCTGCGCCGCGCCGCTGCACTGGCGCGCGAGGCTGGCACCGCCGGGGTTGCGCCGCTGCAGGCGCAACATCGCGAGGTCGAACAGGCACTGGGCAAGCGCATCGATCGCGCAGTCGACGTCGACGACCGCGCCACGGCCAGCCGCGCCGTTGCCTTCGCGCGCGAACACGACCTGCCTGATGGCGTGGTGGCACGGCTGCAGGTGCGCAGCCAGCGCGAGCCACCCCTGGAGGTGCGCTTCGCGCGCGACATCGGGGACATGGTGATGCTGCGCGACGGCGATCGCCTGTTCGCATCGATGCGCCGCGCGGTCACCCGCGACGAGTACGCCCGTTTCGCCAGCGCCACCGGGCGCGAGCCGGCGGCATGCCGGGAACGCGGCTCCCTGCTACGCGTGGTGTCGCCGCGGGACTGGACCCAACCCGGTTTCGACCAGTCCGCCGACGACCCCGTGGTGTGCGTGTCCTGGGACGACGCCAGCGCCTACGCGCAGTGGCTGTCGCGGCAGACCGGCAAGCGGCACCGCCTGTCCACGGCTGCGGAGGCGGCGCTGATGCCCGGCTCCGGTGGCGCCCGCGCCGTCTCCGAATGGCGTAGCGATTGCGCCGGCGACTGCAGCAAGCGCAACGCCATCGGGCGCAGCTGGCGCAGCGACAACGCGCGGCGATCGCTGGATGCCGCCCGCGGCTACGACGACGTGGGTTTCCGGCTGGTACGCGACCCCTGACCGGACCGGCGGCGCCGACCCCGACGAACGCTCGTCCGCGGGAAGCGTCCTTGCCGCCTACAATCCGCGGATGTCGCCGACCCCGCCGCCCGCCCCCCGCAGCCTTGCGCGCCGCCTGCAAGGCCTGTTCCTCACCGGCCTGCTCACGCTGCTGCCGATCTGGCTGACCTGGGTGGTGGTGAAGTTCGTGTTCGCACTGCTGTCCGATGTCAGCAGGCCGTGGGTGGGTCCACTGTCGCAGCGGATCGCCGCAGCGTCTCCCGACGCACTGGGCTGGTTCAGCGCCGAGTTCGTGCAGGCCACCATCGCGCTGCTGGCGACACTGGTGCTGATCCTGGTCGTGGGCTGGCTGGCGCGTCGGGTGATCGGCCAGCGCATGCTGTCGTGGGTGGAGTCGCTGGTGCTGCGCGTCCCGCTGGCCAGCACCATCTATTCCAGCGCCCGCAAGTTGCTGGACATCCTGCAGACCAAGCCCGGCAGCACCCAGCGCGTGGTGCTGGTGGACTTCCCGCATCGCGAGATGAAGGCCATCGGCTTCGTCACCCGCGTGGTCCGCGAACACGGCACCGGTCGCGAACTCGCCGCCGTGTACGTACCCACCACGCCCAATCCGACCTCCGGCTACCTCGAGATCGTGCCGGTCGAGAAACTCACGCCCACCGACTGGACCGTCGACCAGGCGATGAGCTTCATCATCAGCGGCGGCGCGGTCGCACCGGACACCATCCCGTTCGATCCGCCGCCCCGGCCCGGATCGGCCGCGTCGCCATGACGACGCCTTGGGACCGACCCCGTAACAAGCGAGGGCCGCATGTCGCGGCCCTCGCTGTCCTTAGCCTGTAGTGAGCTTCGCCTCAGGCGCTGTTGCCGCCGTGACGCTGCCGCTGCCGGCTGGGGCCATTGCCGCTTTTCGCACCGGTATGCGCATGCGCGTGTGCGCCACGGTCCATCGGCTTGCCGTGTCCGCGGCTGCCCGGCTTGCGCGGCGCGCGGTGGCCGGAGGGCTTCTGCTCGCCCGGGCGCAGGCCCGGACGCGCACCCATCGACGGCTTGCGCTGCTGGCCGCCGTTCTTCGGGATCGGGGCATCCAGGCGGATCGGACGGCTGGGTTCGAACCCGGCCACCGTCTGCATCAGGATGTCGGCCTTGAGCATGCGCTGGATCTGCTTCAGCAGGCCGCCCTCTTCCGGCGACACCAGCGACAGCGCCTCGCCCTGCGCACCGTTGCGGCCGGTACGGCCGATGCGGTGCACGTAGTCCTCGGCCACCATCGGCAGGTCGTGGTTGATCACCAGCGGCAGGTTGGGGATGTCGAGCCCGCGAGCTGCGACGTCGGTGGCGACGAGGATGCGCGCCTTGCCGGACTTGAACGCATCCAGCGCCTTCTGCCGCTGCGCCTGGCTCTTGTTGCCGTGGATGGCGAGCGCCTTCAGGCCGGCCTTCTCCAACTGCTCGGCCAGGCGATTGCAGCCGTGCTTGGTCTTGCCGAAGATCAGGACCTGGTCGGTGTGGCGCGCGGCGAGAATGTCGACCAGCAGGTCGCGCTTGCGCGACGCGTCGACCGGATGCACGCGATGCACGATCGTGTCGGCAATGGTGTTCTGCGAAGCGACCTGCACTTCGGTCGGGTTGCGCAGCATGTCCATCGCCAAGGCACGGATGCGCGGCTCGAACGTGGCCGAGAACAGCATGGTCTGGCGCTGCTGCGGCACGCGGGCCAGCACGCGCTTGATCGAGGGCAGGAAGCCCATGTCGAGCATGCGGTCGGCTTCGTCCAGCACCAGCAGTTCGACCGCGTCGAGCTTGGCGTGGCCGCTGTCGAGGTGGTCGAGCAGGCGTCCCGGGCAGGCGACCAGGATGTCGACGCCGCGACGCAGGTTGTCGATCTGCGGCTGCATGCCGACGCCGCCGAAGACCATGGTCACGTTGAGCTTCAGGTGGCGGCCATAGGCCTTGAGGCTGTCGGCCACCTGCACGGCCAGCTCGCGCGTGGGCACCAGCACCAGCGCGCGCGGCTTGCGCGGGCCCCTGGCCGGCGTTTCCTTCGCGAGCTTCTGCAGCAACGGCAGGCCGAACGCGGCCGTCTTGCCGGTACCGGTCTGCGCGGCACCGAGGATGTCATTGCCGGCGAGCGCGGCGGGAATGGCCTGCGCCTGGATCGGCGTGGGCGTAGTGTAGTTGGTGTCGGTCAGCGCGCGCAGCAACGCGGGCGACAGCCCGAGCCCTTCGAAGGGCGTGGTTTCGATCGTCATTGGATGGACTCCGTGGCAGCCGCGCCACGCCATGCCCTCGCGTGTTTGCGCGGGGTCATCGAAGCGGCTTCGACTGGCTTGCCCGGAACTATCCAGTACCGCGTTGCGGGCAAAAGATGTGCGGCTGCCGGAGGAACCGGGCCGTGTCTGCGCGACGAATGACGTGCGGGAGAGGATGCCCTCGACCGGAGCCGGGGCGAGCCTGCCAGGATCGTGACCGCCGGGCCAGGGGCCAGGCGAGTGGGCAGACGCGTCGCAAACGGCGCGTAGTCTAGCCGCTTTCCACGCCAAATGCCACGAGGCCGGCGGTGCCCGCGGGCGATTCGTCTAGAATGGCGGGCTTCCTTCCGGGGAAAGGACTCCATGACAGCTGACCAGACGACGCGGCCGCCGAGGCACGCGCAGCGTTCTGCAACCGCGCTTTCGCTGCCTTCGCCGCGTGCCGGGACCTGGCGTTGCGCCGCCCTCCGGGTGTTGTTGCTGCTGCCGCTTGCGCTGGCGTGCTGGTTGGTACCCGCCAGCGTGGATGCACAGGAATGGCGTTACCGGATCCGTCCCGGCGACACCGTCTGGGACCTGGCCAGCGCGCACATGCGCCAGGATATCCCGTGGGAACGGCTGCAGTCCCATAATGCAATCGAGGACCCGCTGCGGCTTGTGCCCGGACGGGTGATGTCGTTCCCGGTCGCCTGGCTGCGGCAACAACCTGCCCAGGCCCGCGTGATCGCGCTATCGGGCGACGTCCAAGCCAGTCGCGATGGCAGTTTCGGTGACGCGTTCCCGGCCGTCGAGGGCTTGCAGTTGGGCAGCGGCGCGGCGCTGCGCACGACGCCAGCTGCCAGCCTGACCCTGGCGTTCGCCGACGGTTCGCAATTGCAGCTGAAGGGCGACAGCGAACTGCATCTCGATCGGCTCAGCGCCTACGGTGCCACCGGGATGGTCGATACCCGCCTGCGCCTGCCGCGTGGGCGCGCCTCCAGCAAGGTCACGCGCAGTCGCGGCCCCGCATCGCGCTTCAGCATCGACGCACCGGGCATGATGTCCAGCGTGCGCGGCACCGAGTTCCGCGTCGGCAGCGACGGGATCCGCAGTCGCTCGGAAGTGGTCGAGGGCCGGGTGATGGTGTCGGGCGGTGGCCGCAGCGTTGCGGTGGATGCAGGCCGTGGCACTGCGCTCGATGCCGATGGGCGTCCCCGCACCCCGATTCCGCTGCTGGCCGCGCCGGACCTGTCCGCATGGCCGCGCGAAATCATGCGCATGCCGGCGGACCTGCAGTGGACAGGGGTTCCGGGCGCGGTCGCCTATCGCCTCCAGGCCAGTGCACATGACGATTTCCGCACCCTGCTGCAGGACAGCGTGGTCGCGGACGCACGCGCTCGTTTTGACGTCCGCAGCGAAGGCCTGTTGCATGTTCGCCTGCGCGCCATCGACGCGCACGGCCTGGAAGGTTTCGATGCCTCGGCCACGGTCCATGTCGCCGCGCAGCCGGCGCCGCCCTTCGCGATAGCGCCGACCGACCGTGGCGATGCCGCAGGGCCACGCCCGCGCCTGCGCTGGACCGCCGCGGATGCGGCCGGCATGCGCTACCGCGTCCAGCTGGATGCCGATGGCACGTTCAATGCGCCGCTTGTCGAGGCGTCCGACCTTCGCCGCAACGAATACCGCGTCCCCGCCGACCTGCCGCCCGGGGGCTATGCCTGGCGCGTCGGCGCCATCGACGGCGATGGCCGCCACGGCCCATGGAGCGATGCGATGCGCTTTACCCTGCGCCCGCCCGGCGAAGGTCCGGGCGTGGATGCCGAAACAGCCGATGGCACCTTGCAGGTGCGCTGGCGGGCCGGCGACGCGGGGCAACGCTACCGCTTCCAGCTGTCGCGCGATGCATCGTTTGCCCACGTGGTGCGGGACGAGATGCTCGACGACAACAGCATTGCCCTGCCCGGCCTGCGCGCCGGTACGTGGTACATGCGCGTGCGCGCCGTGGACAGCGATGGCTACGAGCATCCGTACGGGCCGGCGCAGGTGGCCAAGGTCGGCTGCCTGCCATGCCGCATCCTGGCCGGCGCCGGCGGCGCCGCGCTGATCCTGCTGGTGCTCTGAGCCATGCCACTGCCGCACGCCCGCAACTGGTTGCCCCGCGTGCTGATCGCCGCGGCCGCCGTCGCCTGCGTGGTCGTCGTGACCCTGCGCGCCACCACGGCGCCCATGGACGTGTGGCTGTACGACCGCATGATGACCGGACTCGACCAGGCGGTGGACGACCGCATCGTCATGGTGGTCGTGGACGACAAGAGCTTCTCCGCGCTCGGCCGCTGGCCGTGGTCCCGCGGCGTGCACGCGGAGCTGGTGCAGAAGCTGTCAGCGCACGAGCCTCGCGGCATCGCCTTCGACCTGCTCTTCGCCGAACCCAGCCGCAGCGACGAGGCCGGTGACGCGGCCCTTGCCGGCGCGATGCTGCGGGCAGGCAACGTGGCCTCGCCGGTTGCGGTGGAGGATTCGCAACCGGACGGCCCGCTGATCGAGGTGTTGCCGATGCCAACGCTGATCGAAGCCTCGGCAGCACTCGGACACGTCGAAATCGACGTCGGCGCCGATGGCATCGCCCGCGAAGCCTATCTGTACGCCGGGCTGGGCTCGGCGCATTGGCCGGCACTGGCGCTGGCGTTGCGCAACATCGATCCCGATGCGCGCCGTGATGGCCCGCTGCCCGGCTTGCGCCACCCCGACGGCGAACCGGGGACACGCTCCGCCTTCCTCTGGCACCGCGACTACCGCGTGCTGGTGCCCTATGCGCGCAACGCGGGCTTCCAGCAGGTTTCCTACGTCGACGTGCTGCGCGGCGAAGTGCCCGGGGAACTGCTCCGCGACCGCTGGATCCTGGTTGGGGTGACCGCCAGCGGCTCGCTGCGTGAAGTACTGGTCCCCGAAGCCAATGGTCGGAACCGCATGCCTGCAGTGGAGTTCCACGCGCACTTGCTCAATGCGTTGCTGCAGGGCAATGCCATCGTCCCGCTGGCGCTGGCCTGGCAGCTCGCGATCGGGGTTGCGCTGGTCCTGCTGCCGTTCGCCGTCTATCGCCCGCGCCACCGCATCCGCCGCGCCTGGGTGGCGAGCACCGCCGGCGTGTTGGCCACGCTGCTGGCCTGCGTGCTGCTATTGCACTTCGCGCGCATCTGGTACGCGCCGACCGCAGCCCTGCTGGTGGCCTTCGCCGTCTATGGCATCTGGGCGACGCAACGCCTCCGCAAATCGCATCGCCTGGCGAGTTCGGATGGCCTGACCCGGCTGGCGAACCGGCACATGTTCGACCTCACGCTGGAGCGTGAACTGCAGTCGGCACGGCGATCCAGCCGGCCCTTGTCGTTGCTGCTGATCGATGTCGATCATTTCAAGCCGTACAACGACCACTACGGCCACCAGGCCGGCGACGAGGTGCTGCGCAAGGTGGCTGACGCCATCCTGGTCTGGGCGCGGCGCCCGCGCGACCTGGCGGCACGCTACGGCGGCGATGAGCTCGCCCTGGTCCTGCCGGAAAGCTCGGCTCACGCCGCGGCCACCATCGCCCAGACCATCCTCGAAGACGTGCGTGCACTGGAGCTGCCGCATGCGCAGTCCCCCATTGCACCCACGGTGACACTGAGCATCGGCATCGCCACGTTCTACCCCATCCTCGAAGGACACGACATCGACCTGCTGAAGCGTGCCGACGCGGCGCTCTACCGCGCCAAGCGCGAGGGCCGCAATCGCGTTCATGCGTCTTCGGGTACGCCGCGCGCAGGCTGAGCCGCCTCAGCCGCCGATCGCCTGCTCGGCGACCAGCCGCTGCACCCATCCGGAGAATGCCTGCACCCGTCGCGACAGGCGATGGCGATGCGGATACAGCAGCCACGCCTGCAGTGGCCCCGGGCGATGCGACGGCATGACCTCGACCAATTCACCGGATGCAATGTGCCGTCGCGCGTCGTAGCGCGGGATCTGGATCAGGCCGAGTCCTGCGATGCAGCAGGCGATGTAGGTATCGGCGCTGTTGGCCAGCACCATGCCACGCATCGCCACGGTGCGCGCCACGCCGCCGTCGTCGTACTCCCAGGCATCGATCCGCCCGGTCGATGGCAGCACGTAGTGCACGGCAAGATGGCTGCCCAGGTCCGTTGGCGCCATCGGCACGCCGTGCCGCTGCAGGTAGGCCGGGCTGGCGTAGTTGCCCTGCTCCAGCAGGCACAGCGGTTGGGCCACCAGGGACGGGTCGCGGACGGCACCGACCCGCAGCGCACAGTCCACGCCCTCCTGCTGCAGGTCCACCGGCCGATCCGTTGCCAGCAGTTCGAGCTCGATCTCGGGGTACTGCACGAAGAACCCGGGCAAGGCCGGGGCAATCAGCAGCGAGGCCATCCGCGTGGGCACGTCCACCCGCAGGCGTCCGCTGGGCTGGGAGCCGGACTTGCGGAATACCGATTCGGTTTCCTCGATCTCGGCCAACAATCGCCGGCACCAGTCCAGGCAGGCCTCGCCATCGGCGGTCAATCGCATGCGTCGGGTGGTGCGCTGGATCAGCCGGGTCTGCAGTCGCGTCTCCAGCGCCTGGATCGCACCCGAGACCGTCGAGCGCGGCAGCTCCATCCGCTCTGCAGCGCCGCTGAAGCTGCCCAGGTCAGCCACGGTGACGAAGATTTCCAGCTGCCTGAGTCGATCCACGCGCCAAGATTGTTCGATTTTCTCGAATTGTCAATTCGAAACAGACCTATTTATCCACTACAGGCAAATAACCAGACTGGACGCCCATCCACACCTCGGGAGTAGCCCATGGCAGCACGTACCCTCGACGGCAAGGTCGCCGTCATCGCCGGCGGTGGCAAGAATCTCGGTGCGCTGGTCGCCCGCCAGTTCGTCGAAGCCGGTGCCCGCGGCATCGCCCTGCACTACAACAGCGACGCCTCCCGCGCCGAAACCGAACGGACCGCTGCCGCGCTCAAGGCGATGGGCGCCGATGCCACCCTGTTCCAGGGCGACCTGTCGGTGGTCGCCAACAATGCCGCGCTGTTCGACCAGGCAAAGGCCCATTTCGGCCAGGTGGACATCGCCGTCAACACCGTGGGCGTGGTGATCAAGAAGCCGATCGCGGACGTCAGCGAGGCCGACTTCGACCGCAGCTCCGATGCCAACGCGAAGGCCGCATTCTTCTTCCTGCAGCAGGCCGGGCGGACGCTGGCCGACGGCGGCAGCATCGTCACCATCGTCAGCTCGCTGCTGGCCGCGTACACCCCGTACTACGCGGTGTATCCCGGCAGCAAGGCGGCGGTGGAGCATTACACGCGCGCAGCCTCGAAGGAGTTCGGCGACCGCGGCATTTCAGTCAATGCCATCGGACCGGGGCCGATGGACACGCCGTTCTTCTACGGGCAGGAAACACCGGAAGCGGTGCAGTACCACAGCACCGCGGCGGCGCTGAGCGGGTGGTCGAAGAAAGGCCTGACCGATATCGAGGACATCGCGCCCATCGTCCGCTTCCTGGTGACCGATGGCTGGTGGATCACCGGGCAGACCATTTTCGCCAACGGCGGCTACACCACGCGTTGACATTGAACACCGGGCCGGCAGCCCCGGATGACGACACTGCGCCTGCTGTGCCACTCTTTGCATTCATCCATGCTCGGGGCATCCGCATGTCGTTCCGTCCACAAGGTCCGGGACCCGGTTTCGTCGTGGCCAGGCTGTTGCTGGCCAGCGTATTCATCGTCATGGGCGCGTGGCGCCTCTGGGCCGCGTACAACGGCACGGTCACCAGCGGCGCCACGCTGACCTTCAGTGCGGCCGAACTGGTGCTGGGCATGCTGGTGGCCGCCGGCTGGAAGCTGCGCTGGACTGCGTTGCTGTCCGCCGCGCTGATGATCGCCGACGCGGTGCTGTCCCATCCGTTCTGGGCCTTCGCCGAACCCGACCGCAGTGCGCAGCTCCTGCACTTCATGAAGAACGTCAACATTGTCGGCGGCTTCCTGCTGCTGTCGCTCGCCGCGCCCACGCGCCGGCGCTAGGACGGGAAGACAGCCATGGCCGTCGAAGGCGATCCGAACAACCTGCTGCGCGCGGTCGCACTGCTTGGCGCGGCGGTGGTCGCGGTCCCCCTGTTCCGCAAGCTGGGCCTGGGCTCGGTGCTGGGCTACCTCACCGCGGGCCTGGTGATCGGGCCGTTCGGCTTCGGCTGGTTCGCCCATCCGCAGGCGATCCTGCATTTCGCCGAACTGGGCGTGGTGATGTTCCTGTTCATCGTCGGACTGGAAATGCGGCCCTCGCACCTCTGGGGGCTGCGGCGGCAGATCTTCGGCCTCGGCGCGCTGCAGATCGGCGTATGCACGGTGGCGCTGACCGGCGTCGGCCTGCTGTTCGGGTTCCCGTTGCCGGTGGCGTTCGTCGGCGGTGCCGGCTTCGTGCTCACCTCCACCGCCATCGTGATGCAATTGCTGGGCGAACGTGGGGACATCGCCCTGCCGCGCGGCCAGCGCATGGTCTCGATCCTGCTGTTCGAAGACATGCTGATCGTGCCGCTGCTGGCGCTGATGGCCTTCATGTCGCCGTTGCCGACTGATCCGGATGCGCCTTCGCGCCTGGCAAGCATCGGCATCGCCACCGCATCGCTGGTCGGCCTGCTGCTTGCCGGCCTCTACCTGCTCAACCCGATGTTCCGCATCCTCGCCGCGGCCAAGGCGCGCGAGGTGATGACCGCCGCCGCCCTGCTGGTGGTGCTGGGTGCGGCGGTACTGATGGAAATGGGCGGGCTGTCGATGGCGATGGGCGCGTTCCTGGCAGGCGTGCTGCTGTCGGAATCGACGTTCCGCCACCAGATCGAGGCCGACATCGAACCGTTCCGCGGCATCCTGCTCGGGCTGTTCTTCGTCGCGGTGGGCATGTCGCTCGACCTGTCCGTGGTGGTGGCCAACTGGCAGCTGATCGCGCTCGCGGTGCCGGCGCTGATGCTGGCCAAGGGCGCGTGCATCTACGGCGTCGCGCGCCTGCTGCGCAGCAGCCACGGCGACGCGCTGGACCGCGCGGCGCTGATGGCGCAGGGCGGCGAATTCGCCTTCGTGCTGTACAGCGCGGCGATGGCGGCGGGCATCATCACCGCCGAAGCCAACAGCAACCTGACCGCCATCGTGGTGCTGTCGATGGTGCTGACACCGCTGGTGGTGCTGGCAATCCGGCCGTTGATGCCGCGCACGCAGGCCTCGCTCGACGGCGTGGAGGAAGTGGATGGACAGCGCGGAAGCGTGCTGATCATCGGCTTCGGCCGCTTCGGCCAGGTGATGAGCCAGTCGCTGCTGGCGCGCGACGTGGACGTGACCATCATCGACACCGACATCGAGATGATCACCAGTGCGGCCGAGTTCGGCTTCAAGGTCTACTACGGCGACGGCGGCAGGCTGGACGTGCTGCATGCCTCGGGCGCGCACTCGGCGCGCGCGATCGCGGTCTGCATCGACAAGCCGGAGACCTCGAGCCACATCGTCGAGGTCGCGCGAACGCACTTCCCGCAGGCGAAGCTGCTGGTGCGTGCCTACGACCGCGAGCACTCGCTCAAACTGGTCAACGCCGGCGTCGACTTCCAGATCCGCGAGACGTTCGAGTCGGCGGTGGCATTCGGCGAGGCGGCGCTGCGCGAAGTGGGCGTGGATGCGGAAGAAGCAGCCGAGATCGCCGCACAGGTGCGCAAGCTGGACGCGGAACGGTTCGAACTGGAAATGGCCAGCAACGACGTACGCGCCGGCATCCCGATGCTGCTCAACAACACCGGCGGCGTCGCCCCGAAGCCCACGCCGTTCACCACGCCCCGCCGCGAGGGTCGCGCACTGCACGCATCCGAAGGCGAAGCGTTGCCGGGCGAAGGCGCGCAGCCCGCGGATTGATCGAAGTGGATGGATGGCTTGCCGCTGCGCCATCATTCCACCGCTCGGTCGATACTGTCCGAGGACGATCCATGGCACGAAATGGCGTCACTCTCCGCGCCAAGGTCGCTGCCTTGCGAATCCACTGCAGGGCTGATGGCCAAGTCGGCCAGGAACAAGCGCGTTCCCGCTGAAGGGCGGGTTGCTTTCTTTGCTGGCACACTGCAAAGCGAACGGCGAAGCCGTTCAGGAAAGTAACCAAAGAAATGCCTTTCCGCGATCACAGCTGACCGGGCGCTTTGATCTCGACACGATTTTTCGACAGGACATCCTTGTCCTGTCGAAGAACGTCCGGCGTCCATGCCGGACGCCCTCCGGGTCTCCGAGCAGCGTTGCTGCTCGACGCGAATCCACACGCCCGACAGCCGTCATCCCGGCACAAGCAGCGACCCAGCGTCTTTCGCCCTCAGCAACTCGGGCGTCGAAGCCCTTGGGTCCGGACTTGCGGCGGGACGCGCGGAGCTACACCTCCACCACCATCCCCGGCCGCGCCAACCGTACGTCGGCGCCGAAGCGTTCGCCGATCTCACCGGCCAGTGCCTCGCGTGCGCGGTCCTCGCCGTGCACCAGCACCAGCGGCGGGCTGCCCTCGAACGCCCCGTACCACGCCATCAGCCCGCGCTGGTCGGTGTGCGCCGACAGTCCACCGACGGTATGCACGGAGGCATTCACCCGATGGTCGCTGCCATGGATGCGCACCCACTTCGCGCCATCCACCACGCGCCGGCCAAGCGTGCCTTCCGACTGGTAGCCGACGAACACGATGTGGGTGTTGCGGCGGTCGATGTTGTGGCGGAAGTGGTGCAGGATGCGGCCGCCGTTGGCCATGCCGCTGCCGGCGATCACGATGGCGCCATCCTGCAGCCGGTTGATCGCCATCGAATCCTCGACCGATTCGGTGATGCGCAGGTTGGGCAGGCGGAACGGGCTGGGGTGCGAGGCCCAGACCTTGCGCGCATCGTCGTCGAACAGGGCATCGTGGCGGTCGTAGATCTCCACCACCTTGGCCGCCATCGGGCTGTCGAGGAAGATCCGCCAGCGCGACATGTTCCATTCGTCCCAATGCCTGGCGAACCAGTACAGCAGTTCCTGCGAGCGGCCGACCGCGAACGCGGGGATCAGCACCTTGCCGCGGGCCTCCCACGCCTGGTCGAGGATGCCGCCGAACTCGCGCACGGTGTCCAGCCGGTCGCGGTGGTTGCGATCGCCGTAGGTCGCTTCCATCAGCACCAGGTCGGCCTCGCGGATCGCCACCGGGTCGCGCAGGATCGGCGTGCCGGGCGGGCCGAGGTCGCCGGAGAACACCAGCTTCCGCCCGTCGGCCCATACCTCGACGATCGACGAACCGAGGATGTGGCCGGCATCGCGGAAGGCGATCTCGACGCCGGGCAGGATCGTGTTGCGCGCGTCGTACCGCAGCGGTCGCAGCTGCGGCAGCAGCCGCTCCACGTCGCGGCGCGTGAACAGCGGCATCGCTTCCGGTTCGCCGTCGCGGCGCTTGCGGTTCTCGCGCTCGGCATCGCTTTCGGCCAGCGAGGCCGCATCGAGCAGCATCACCGGCACCAGTTCGGCGCCGGCCTGCTGGATGAACACCGGCCCCTTGAAGCCCTGCCACGCCAGCCGCGGCAGGCGGCCGATGTGGTCGATGTGGGCGTGGCTCAGCACCACCGCATCCAGCGTGGCCGGATCGAACGGAAAGGGTTCGAAATTACGCCGCTCGGCCTCGCGCCCGCCCTGGACCATGCCGCAGTCGAGCAGCACACGCTTTCCGGCGGCCTCGACCAGGTGCATCGAACCGGTGACCTCGCCGGCCGCGCCATGGAACGTCACCCGCATGCCTGCCCTCCTCCACTGTCGCCTCTGATTCTGCGCCCGCCGTGCACGCGATGCGAGCACCTGTTCAGCGAGCCGGGTCACGTTCGGTCGCGGGGCGCTTGCTAGAATTCCGCCACTTTCAAGTAAGGATGCCCGATGCGCCACACGCAGCCCCTCGCCCTGGCCCTGGCCGTCACCCTCGTGCTCGGCCTGATGCCCAGCGACGCCGATGCCCAGCGCCGACGCGCACCTGCCGTCACGCCGGCGTGCACGGACTTCTACAGCGAAGCCAACAAGGACTGGTTGGCCGCGAACACCGTGGTCGGCTCCGGCAGCGTTTCGGCACTGGGCGAACTGCAGCAGCGTGCCGTGCAGCAGCAGCGCGAACTGCTGGATGCGGCAATGCGCACGCCGCAGAACGAAGTGCAGACGCTGTTGGGCCACTTCTGGGCCAGCGGCATCGACGAGGCCGCCGTGGAAGCCGACGGCGCCAATCCCATCGCGCCCATGCTGGGCCGGATCAATGCGATCCGCCGGGCTCGCGACATCGCGCCCGCCATCGCCGCCCTGCACCAGGTGGGCATCCCGGTGGCGTTCAACTTCACCGCCGACCTCGACCTGTCCGACCTCGACCGCTACGCCGGTTACTTCGCGCAGGGCGGCCTGGGCCTCCCGGATCCCGCCTACTACACCAGCGAGGACCCCGACGCGCGCACCCTGCTGGGCCGCTACACCGAGTACGTCTCGAACATCCTGCGCCTGACCGGCACGCCGGAAGACCGCGTGGCCGCGGAGATGGCGCAGGTCCTGGACCTGGAGACGCGCATCGCGCGCCTGTCGCGCCCGGTCGAATCGCTGCGCGATCCGCGCGCGAACTACGCGATGGTGCCGGTGGCGGGTTTCGCGCGCCAGTACCGCAACCTGCAGCTGGCCGATTTCCTGAAGGCGCAGGGTGTCTCCGCCGAACAGGTGTCGCTGGCCAACCCCGAGCTGTTCGCGCAGCTCGATGCGCTGGTCAACAGCCTGCGTCCGGACCAGTGGAAGACCTACCTGCGCTTCCACGTCGGCAACGCCATGGCGCCCTACCTGTCGAAGCCGTTCCGCGACGTGGAGTTCGAGTTCCACGGCCGCGTGTTGCGCGGTGAAAGCGCACAACTGCCGCGCGAAACGCAGGTGCTGAACGCGATCAACCGCGCCGCCGGCGCCATGCTGGCGCGCGAATACGTCGCACGCCACCTGCCGGCGACCACCGCCTCGCGCGCGAACGACATCGCCGGCAACGTGCGCGATGCGCTGGCCCGTGCGGTCGGACGCAACGCCTGGATGTCGCCGCAGGCCAAGCAGGAAGCCGCCGCCAAGATCGCGGCGCTGCAGATCGAAGTGGGCCCGTCGCTGCGCGAACTGGACTACACCACGCAGCCGATGGGCCGCAGCAGCTTCGGCAGCAACATGCTGATCGCGTCCACCTGGCATCGGCGCGAGGAGATGCGCCGGATCGGCCGGACCGATGCGCGGCGGCGCTGGGACGTATTGCCGCAGCAACCGGTCCTGGCCTACGACATCGCGCACAACCGCCTGCTGGTGTCGGCGGCCGCGCTGCAGTCGCCAGTGCTGGACATGGGCATGGACACCGCCGCGCAGTACGGCAGTTTCGGCGCGATGGTGGCGCACGAGATCGGTCGCAGCGTCGATTTCGCGGGGCGCCAGGTGGATGCCGCCGGCAACCTGCGCAACTGGTGGACGGCCAACGACGAGGCCGCGTGGCTGGGCCGCGCCGACCTGCTGGTCGCGCAGTACAACGCCTATGACTACCCGGGGCTGGATGCGATGAAGGTCAACGGCGCGTTGACGCGCGACCAGAACATGGTCGACCTGTCCGCCGTGGAACTGGCGTGGGACGCTTGGTCCACCGCGCAGCCGGATGCGGAGGCCTCCGCTCGGGAAGGTTTCTTCAGGGGCTGGGCACAGCTGTGGCGCCAGCAGTCGTCGGCGGATGTCGCCAGCCGCGACCAGGCCACCGCCGTGCATGCGCCGGGCAAGTGGCGCGTCAATGGTCCCTTGGCAAACCACCCCGCGTTCGCCGAAACCTTCAAGTGCGCCGTCGGCACCGGATTGGTGCGCAAGGCGGACGAGCAGGTTTCGATCTGGCGTGAAGGGCCATGACGCGTGGTTCGTGATCTGTAAATGGCAGATCCGGAACAGCAGGCGCCTGGCCTCATTACACCTGCCACAAGAAGGTCGCGCGTTGCGCGGCCTTCCTTTACGAATCACCAATCAGCATCCGCCCACCTCGTCACATCCCCCGGATGCCCCGCGGCCCGCGCGGCCTGCCGCCACCGAATGGCGGCTGCCCGCGCCAGTAACGGATCAGCAGCCAGCCGAACAGCATGCCGCCGAGGTGCGCGAAGTGCGCCACGCCCGACTGCGTACCGGTCACGCCGAACAGCAGCGAGATCACGCCGTACACGATCACCAACGTGCGCGCCTTCATCGGCACCGGCGGGATCAGCAGCATCACCCGCTGGTTGGGAAACAGCAGGCCATAGGCCAGCAACAGGCCGAACACGCCACCGGACGCGCCTACGGTGCGGACGATCCCCGTGCCTTGGTCCAGCATCCAGGAGGCGACCGCCAGTTGGCACAGCCCAGCGCCTACCACGCACACGAGGTAATAGGACAGGTAACGGCGATTGCCCCAAACATGCTCCAACTGCGCTCCGAACATCAGCAGCGCCAGCATGTTGAACAGCAGGTGCGGAAGATTGCCGTGCATGAAGCCATAGGTCAGCAACTGCCATGGCATGAAACGAGCCCCCTGCGAAGCGTAGGGTTCCGGCATGCCCAGCGGCCAGAGCTCGAAAGGCGTGAATACGCGTCCGCCAAGCATGGCCTGCAAGAGGAATACGGCGGCATTGGCAATCAGCAGCGCCTTGGTGATCGGGGGGAGATTGGTGAACATCCTGTTGCCTTCTACGCTCGGAAATGCATGTGAGTCGCCCGCAAGGTGTAGCGCATGCGCGGGATGCGTGCGATGAAACCGTTCAGCGTGCGCGTGGCAGTGCCGTCGCTGGCCCCCACAATGTGGCATCCAGCGTGGCCCGCGGCGGCATCCTGACGCGACCTGCCGTGACCTGCACGCCTTCGGCCCGCAAGCGCGCCGCCTGCTCGCGATGGCCGCGGGAACCGGGCGGGAACGCGATGCGTCCGTCGCTGCGCAGCACCCGGTGCCACGGCAGCGTGTCGTCACCGTTGCCGGCGAGCACGCGCGCCACCAGGCGCGCACGTCCCGGCAGCCCGGCGCGCCGCGCGATCTGGCCATACCCCGCCACCGCGCCGTGCGGCACGTCGCGGATCGCGGCGAGGATACGGGCTTCGGCAGACAGATCGGCCATGGGGGACTAGGATAAACCCTGTCGACCGAACGCCCGCGCCCGCATGCAGAACTTCGAACAGATCCGCAGCCACCTCGCTACCAGCGATTTCCGCATCACCATGCAGGATCCGTACGTGATCTGCGTGGAGCTGTCGCTGGACAACGGCCGTCGGCACCAGGCGATCTTCCTGTCCGAGCTGCAGGACGACGACCACCGCAACTTCCTGCGCGTGAGCACCGTGATCGCGCCGATCACCGGCATCGACGCCCGCCGTGCGCTGGCGTTCAACTGGAACGCGCACGTTGGCTACCTGGCCCTTGGCGAGCTCGACGGCGTGCCCTACCTGCAGCTGTGCGAGAACCGCCCCTACGAAACCCTTACCGGCGCCGAAGTGGGCCGGTTGGTGCTGGAGATCGGCGGCATGGGCGACCGCCTGGAGCGCGCCCTGTCGGCCGACGGCGACCTGCTCTAACGCTACCGGGTGCGGGACCGGGGCGCCGCTCCCGGGACCGTGGAGGCCCTGCGCCGACCTGCCGGCCGATGGCCGGGGCCTGCGGCGGGCCTGCTATGATCCGCTGCCGCGCCAGCAACGCGCCGCCGCTTCCATGGACGACGACCCTAGACCTCCCCCTGCGCCCGCCCTCCGGCGCGCGCTTGAGACCCCCCGGATGACCTGCACGCCCCTGGCCGACCCGACAGGAGGCCCCGGCGATGTTTGAATTGTTCCTGGTCATCCTGCTCCTGATCGCCTGCAACGCGTTCTTCGCGATGTCGGAAATGTCGGTGGTCACCTCGCGCAAACCGCGGCTCAAGCAACTGGCCACGGACCATCGTGGCGCGCGCAGGGCGCTGGAGTTGGCCGAACATCCCGAGCAGTTCCTGTCCACCGTGCAGGTGGGCATCACCCTGATCGGCATCCTCACCGGCATGTATGGCGGCGACGCGGTCGCCAGTTCGCTCGGCGCCTGGCTGCTGGCGCAACTGCCCGTGCTGGGCGCGACGTTCCCGTTCACCGAGCTCAGCTATGCCGGCGCACTCGGCAAGGTCCTGGCGATCGGCCTGATCACCTACCTGACGATCGTGCTGGGCGAACTGCTGCCCAAGCGCCTGGCCTTGCTGGCGCCGGAGAAGCTGGCGTCGTTCGTGGCGCTGCCGATGCACGGGCTGGCGAAGGCGGCCACGCCGGTGGTGTGGTTGCTCAGTGCCAGCGTGCGCACCCTGTTGCGCCTGCTGCGGCTGGACAAGACCGAGGCTGCGCAGGTCACCGAAGAGGAAATCCGGCTGCTGGTCAGCGAAAGCCATGAACAGGGCGTGATCGACGCCGACGAGCGCAACATGATGAACCGCGTGCTGCGCCTGGGCGACCGCAGCACCGAAAGCCTGATGACGCCGCGCACCCGCATCGCGTGGCTGGACATCGCCGAAGGCTTCGAGGAGAACCTGGCGGCGATGCGCGCCACGCCGTTCTCGCGCTATCCGGTGTATCGCGGCAGTGACGCGGACGTGGTGGGCGTGGTCGAGATCAAGTCGCTGATCGATCGCTTGGAGAAGCGTGAGTTCGACTTGTTCAAATACCTGCGCAAGCCGCTGTTCGTGTCCGAATCGACGCCGGTGCTCACGACGTTGGAAATCCTGCGCGAAGAGCAGCACTCGCTGGCGCTGGTGGTGGACGAATACGGCGACGTGACCGGGCTGGTGACGGTCAACGACATCGTCGAAGCCGTGATCGGCCGCACCCAGACCCACGATGGCGGCGAGGCGTCGCCGCTGGTGGTGACGCGCGACGATGGCTCGTTGCTGGTCGACGGAAGCTATTCGGCCGAGAACCTGCGCGAACTGCTTGGCGGCGGCGCCCTGCCCGGCGAGGACGACCACGATTTCCATACGGCCGCGGGCATGGTCATCGCACATTACGGGCGCATTCCCCACGTGGGCGAGCATTTCGACTGGAACCACTGGCGCATCGAGGTGGTGGACCTCGACGGTCCTCGCATCGACAAGCTGCTGCTCCAGCGATTGGCCACGGAGGCCGCCAGCGATGACGAATGACCGTGGCGGCACGCCGCGCGACGAAGACGTGACCCGCGCCAGGCCGGAAATGCTGGGCACGCGCGCACTGTTGGACGCGCTGGCGCTCGGTGATCCCGAGGACAGCCTGAAGCTGGAAGACATCCTCGCCGGGCTGAGCCGACAGGTGTTCGGCATGCTGCTGTTCATCGCCACCCTGCCCGCCTTCATCCCGATCCCGGGCGTCGGCGGCGCGATCGGCGGCCCGCTGACGATCCTGGTGGGCGTTCACCTGCTGGTGGGCATGCGCAAGCTGTGGCTGCCGAAGTTCATCGCCCGCCGCGGCCCGCGGCGCGCCACGTTGCAGAGCTTCGACCGCGTGATGGCGCCTTGGCTGTCACGCCTGGAACGCCTGGTCAAGCCACGCATGACCGTCCTCATCGAGCATCGTGCCGCCAGCATGTTCACCGGTGCCCTGCTGGTGCTGCTGGGCATCCTGCTGGCGCTGCCCATCCCGTTCACCAACTACGTGTTCGGCCTGCTGCTGCTGGCGTTTGCCTTCGCCCTGCTGGAACGCGACGGCCTGCTGATGCTGGTGTGCTGGGTCGCGGGCGTCGCCGCCATCGTTGTCTTCGGCGTGGCCAGTGGCGCATTGGCCGCCGCGGTGACGCACTGGATCGGGCAGCTGTTCGCGTAGGGCGGGTCTCGACCCGCCACTACCTTCTCCGCCGCAACGCACGCCAAGCGAGGCATGGCACGCAGGCGGGGAAACAGGAACATCGCAACGGCGGAGTCGAGACCCGCCCTACGCCAGCAACCCCATGAAATCCTGCGCCTTCATCGGGTGGCCCAGCCAGAAGCCCTGCGCCATGTCGCAACCGCGCTCGCGCAGGATGGCGTACTGGCCTTCCTTCTCCACGCCCTCGGCCACCACGTGGATGCCCAGCGAATGCGCCATCGCGATGATCGCGGTAGTCAACGCCAGGTCGTCGGGGTCGCGCAGCACGTCGGCGATGAAACTGCGATCGATCTTCACGCCGTCAACCGGCACCCGTCGCAGGTGGCTGAGGCCCGAGAAACCGGTGCCGAAGTCGTCCAGCCACACCTTGACGCCGGTGTTGCGCAGCCGCGCCAGCAGCGCGCTGACGCGGGCCTCGTCGCCGATCACCGCGGTTTCGGTCAGCTCGATGTGCAGGTGCTGCGGCGCCAGCCCGGTTTCGCGCAGCACCGCGTCCACCTGCGCCGACAGGTCCGCCGCGCGCAGCTGCCGCGGCGAGACATTGACCGAGACGAACAGGTCGCGCCCGCTGGCGAAGTCGCGCTGCCAGCGGCGCGCATCGATGCAGGCCGCGCGCAGTACCTGCGGGCCGATGGTTTCGATCAGGCCGCTCTGTTCGGCCACGTCGATGAACAGCGACGGCGATACCGAGCCATGCTCGGGGTGCTGCCAGCGCAACAGCGCCTCGGCGCCAATCAGGCGGTTGTCGGCCAGGCGGTACACCGGCTGGTAAGCCAGGCTGAGTTCGCCGCGCTCCCACGCACCACGCAGGTCCTGCTCCATGCGCACGCGCCGTTCCACCGCCTGGTCCATCGCGCGGCTGTAGAAGCGGAAGCAGTTCTTGCCCGCCACCTTCGCCTGGTACATCGCGATGTCGCCGTTCTTCATCAGCGTCGACGCATTGGGCGCATCGTCCGGGAACAGGGTGACGCCAATCGAGATGCCCAGGAACACATGGCGGCCATGCACCAGGATTGGCCGTCCCAGCTCGTCGACCAGTGCTTCGGCCAAACGCGTCGCCGCCTCACGGATATCGCCGTCGCCGCCTCGTGGCAGCTGCAGCAGGATCACGAACTCATCGCCGCCGAACCGGGCCAGCACGCCCTCGCCACCGCTGCGCTGCTCGATCACGTCGCGCATCCTGGCGGCGAACTGGATCAGCACTTCGTCGCCGGCGTCGTGGCCGATGGTGTCGTTGACCCGCTTGAAATCGTCGATATCGGCGAACAACAGGGCTAGCTGGCGCGCACTTCCACTGTTTTCGAACAGGCGCTGGTCGAGGGTTTCGCGGAACGACAGGCGGTTGGCCAGCCCGGTCAGCGAATCGGTATAGGCCATGCGGCGCACGTCGCGGTCGTGCCGCGCGATGCTGTCGCGCATGTGCGAGAACGCGCGCACCAGGTCGCCGATCTCGTCACGGCGGTCGGTCGTCGCGATTTCGCCGCTGAAATCGCCGGATTCGATCTGGCCCGCGGCGTCCGCCAGCCGGCGGATCGGCTTGACCACCGACTGCTGGAGGTACAGCGCGATGATGGCGATCAACGCCGCCAGTACCGCGAGCAGCGTCCCGACCCACAGCATGTGCTTGCGGCCCACCTCGGCCAGCCGCTGGCCCAGCGTCGCGCCGATGCGATCCTCGTCGGCACGCACCGACGCCAGCGAATAGCCGACACGCAAACCGCCGAGGCGCTGGTCGGCGATGCGGATCGGCATCGACACATCCATCAACTCATCGTCGGTCTGCACGTGCAGCTCGCCGGCCGACACCACTTCGAATGCGAACGGGTCGGTCATCTGCTGGCCGTAGTTCGCGATATCCGGACTGCCGTCGTGGATCACCCGGCCTTCGGTGTCGAAGACGATCGCATAGGCGACATCGGGCTGGCGCAGCTGGTTCCGGACGATGCCGCCGATCGCATCCAGGTCGAAGTAGTACAACGGGTTGACCAGGGTGTCGGCGGCCTGCGCCACCGACCCCTGGCCATGGCTGAGCACGCGGTTGGACGCCAGCGCGTGCATCGACTGGCGGCTGAGGGACTGGACCTCGCGCTGGGTCGAGCCCTGCCGGTGCAACAAGGCGGCGACCGCGGCGATGGCGATCAGCACGGCAATGCCGGCCACCAGCGCAAACTTGGCGCGCAGGCCGTAGCGAAGGTTCATTCCAGCTCCGCCGTGATCCGCATGACGCCTTGCTTGAGGTGTTCGAGCGCGTGCTCGTTGGCGCTGTCCAACGGCAGGAATCGAGTGGTCTTGAAGAACTGCAGCAACGCTTCGCGCGCATCCGGATCGTCGGCGGCCGCCAGCAACACCTCGCGCAGGCGGCGCTTGACCCGTGGGTCCAGGTCGCCGCGCACCATCTCCAGCGCGCGCGGATAGGGCGGCGTTTCGCGGATCAGCACGAAATCGCGCTTGAAGCTGGCCGGCACGCGACGTTCGTCCGCCCAGTCCAGGTTGCTCATGGCGCCAGCGTCGACCAGGCGCTTGTGCACCCACGACGAGAGGTTGAGTTCGGTGCGGGCGAAGACGTAGCCCACCGACCCGGGCGCGGGGCGGTCCATCGGCGACAGCAGGATCTCCATGCGCATGCCACGCGCCAGGAGCTCGGTCGCCGGGATGTAGTAGGCACTGGTGGACGACCGGTTCTGGAACGCGATGCTGCGACCGGCGAGGTCCTGGAGCGAGCCGATCCCGGCGTCGCGATGCGCGAAATACACGGTGCTGTAGCTGCTCACCCCGTCACGCTCGGTCAGCAGCAGCGGTTCGGCGCCACTACGCTGCTGCAGCAGCACCGCGGCGGCGGTGGTCTCGGTCACCCAGTCGACGCGGCCGCGGCGCATGTAGCTCTGCATCTGCTGCGTGTCGCGCGCCATCAGCACCCGCCCCTCGCGGATGCCCACGTCGGCCATCCGGGGGACTACGTAGTCCAGCAGTGGCTTGAGCTGCTCGTAGTGCGCCTTGGGGTTGTCGCTGATCCGCCCAAGCACCAGGACATGGCTATCGCTGGCCAGCACCGGCATGATCCAGCCGACGCAGCACCACAGCAGCACTGCCAGCATGCCGGCTCGATGGACGCGTTTACGCAACAACGGGCTACCCCAAGCCTGTCCGACACCGCCGAGACTAGCCGAAATGGCCAACCTGCGACAGGGATCCGGATCAGGACTGCGAACCACTGCCCCCTTGCCCGCCCGCCAGCCGCGCCATGCGCTGCGCGTCAGCCAGGACGCCGCGCAACAGCCGCACCTCACGGGCATCGGGCGCCGCCCGCAGGAACACCCGCCGCAACTTGTGCATCGCCGCTTCGGGCGTTCGACCCTTGTGGAAATCGATCGCATCCAGCGTGTCGCCCAACTGGGTGAAAAAGCCTTCCATCTCGGCATGGCTCGCCGGCAGGTCGTCAGCGGCAACGGCTTCTGTCGTCCGGGTGACGTCGGCCAGCGCCGACATCCGCAACTCATAGGACAGCACCTGCACCGCAGCCGCGAGGTTCAACGAGCTGTAGCCCGGATTGGCGGGAATGGTCACCGCGGCGTGGCAGAGCTGCAGTTCGTCGTTGTCCAGCCCGGTGCGCTCACGGCCGAACACCAGGGCCACTTCGTTGCCGCGCGCGGCCTCGGCCAGCACGCGGGTGGCGGTTTCCCGCGGGCCTGCCTCGTCCATTGCGATCCGCCGCGTGCGCGCCGTGCAGCCGATGACATGGCCGCAGTCGGCGACGGCGTCGGCCAGCGTGGCGTGCACCCGGGCCGCGTCGAGTACGTCACCGGCACCCGCGGCCAGTGCCGCGGCATCCGGATGCGGGAAGCGCTCCGGTGCCACCAGCGCCAGCCGGTGCAGGCCCATGGTCTTCATCGCCCGCGCAGCCGAACCGATGTTGCCCGGATGCTGGGTCCCCACCAGCACGATGCGGATGCGTTGGGCTGCGGGAAAGGTCTCGTCCATGGCGCAATGGTAAACTGCGCGCCCTCCGGCCACCGCGCCGGCGCGCTCTTTCCACCCGCCGATCCCCACCCGCACGGAGCCCGATGCGATGCTGCAACCTGCCGTCAACATCATGGTCAAGGCCGCGCGCGCCGGGGGCAACGTGCTGCTGCGGCACATGCACCGGCTGGATGCGCTGAACGTCGTCGAGAAGGACCGCCTGGACTACGCCAGCGAAGTCGACGGCCTGGCCGAGGAAGCGATCGTCAAGGAACTGCGCCGGGCCAACCCGGACTACGCGATCCTCGGTGAGGAAGGCGGCGCGCAGAAGGGCAAGCATGGCCCCAGCCGCTACACCTGGG
Organism: Luteimonas aestuarii; assembly: GCF_004357985.1. Lineage (GTDB taxonomy): Bacteria > Pseudomonadota > Gammaproteobacteria > Xanthomonadales > Xanthomonadaceae > Luteimonas > Luteimonas aestuarii. The sequence goes on from NZ_SMTF01000003.1 coordinate 228,288, forward strand.
TGATCGATCCGCTGGACGGCACCAGCAACTACCTGCGCGGGCTGCCGCACTGGTGCGTGTCGATCGCGCTGTGCGAAGGCCCGGAGCCGCTGCACGCCGTGGTGTTCGACCCGCTGCGCAACGAGTTGTTCACCGCCACCCGCGGCTCCGGTGCGGTGCTCAACGACAAGCGCATCCGCGTCGCCGAGCGCAAGGACCTGTCCGGTGCGGTGCTCGCCACCGGTTTCCCGCCGCGCGAGCGCAAGCGCGCCGACGCGCAGCTGGACTGCCTCAAGCACCTGCTGCGCGATGCCGAGGACGTGCGTCGCACCGGCTCGGCCGCACTGGACCTCGCCTACGTGGCCGCGGGTCGCGTGGACGGCTACTTCGAAGCCGGCGTGCAGGCCTGGGACATCGCCGCCGGCGTACTGCTGGTGCGCGAGGCCGGCGGCCGCATCGCCGATTTCAAGGGCGCCGCCACCTCCCCGATGCACATCCCGGGTGCGGCCGCAGGCCGGCAACTGGTCGCGGGCAATGTGAAGCTGGTCGATCCGCTGCTCAAGACCATCGCCGATTCCGGCTATCTGAAAGCCTTCGCCTGACGTTGCAGGTCACCGCCGCGGGATTCGGGCGATCCTGCCGCCCTTGATGCAGCGAAACGGCCGCGTCGGGTCGGGATGGGTGTGCGTTGCGCCGATGGCTGCCATCTGCGCAGTGCAGTCCCCGGCCCTTCAACGGCACGCTTGCTTGTCCGCTTTTCGATCCGCTGGCAGTCGATGCCCGAAGCGCCTGGCCGGTGCCATGCCGACCAGGCGGATATCGGGCCGCGATTCGGCGTGACACCGGCCAGGCGCGGCAGGAGTCTGCATTGATGAACCGCCGGAGGTGCGAACACAGTCGCAGCGGCGGTTGGACGAAAACCCCAGGAAAAGGCCGCGCAATGCGCGGCCTTTCCGTTAATGGAGAAACGCGGGCCCGTTCAGGGCCGCCGCGCCAATGCCTCTTCGTCGCGGGCCTTCGGCAGCAGGTCCTGCTTGGTGACCTTGAGGAAGCCGTAAGTGAGCAACGGACAGGCCAGCAGGATGGAGGACAGCGTGCCGACCACCGCGCCCACCATCTGGGTCAGCGCCAGGCCCTCAAGCGAACCGCCGCCGTAGAAGAACAGCGCGGCCACCGACAGGAAGTACACCAGCGAAGTGATGATGGTGCGCGAGAGCGTCTGGTTGATCGAGGCATTGATCACATCCAGCGGACTGCCGCGCATGTTGCGGAAATTCTCGCGCACGCGGTCGAACACCACGATGGTGTCGTTGATCGAGAAGCCCATCACCGCGAGCAGGCCGGCCAGCACGCTGAGGTCGAACTCGCGCCCGGTCAGCGAGAAGAACGCCGCCACCACCAGGACGTCGAACGCGGTGATCAGGCTGGCGACGATCGCGAACTTCCGCTGGAAGCGGAACGCGATGTAGACCAGGAAGCCGATCAGCACGAAGATCGCCGCCTCGGTCGCGCGTTCGGCCAGGTCGGCCGAGACCTGCGAACCGACCGATGCGCGATCGAGCACGGTGGCGCTGTTGCCGGGCTGGCTGACCGCGGACTGGATTTGCTGTACCAGCACGTCGTTCTGGTCGACCGTGAGCTGTTCGCCCTCGGCGCGCACGCGCACCAGCACGTCGGTCGCAGGCCCGAAACCCTGCACCTGCGCGCTCTCGAACCCGGCATCGGCCAACCGGCTGCGGGTGCCCTCCACGTCCGCGGGCTGCTCGAATCGCAGCGTGATCGCGGTACCGCCGGTAAAGTCCAGCGCGAAATTGAACCCGTTGAACAGCACCACGCCGATCGAACCGACGAACAACAGCGCACCGATCACCAGCGCGATCAGCCGGAAGCGCATGAAGTCGATGTTGGTGCCGTAAGGGACCAGGGTCAGTGGGAAAATCTTCATGTCGGTGTATTCCTCAGATCGCCAGCGTCTTGAGCTTCTTGCGAGGCCCATAGATCAGGGTGACGATGCCGCGCGTCACGGTGAGCGCGGTGAACATGGAGGCCAGGATGCCGACCACCAGGGTGATGGCGAAGCCTTGCAGCGGGCCAGTGCCGAATGCATACAACGCCACGCCGGCCAGCATGCCGGTGATGTTGGCGTCGAAAATCGAACTGGAGGCCTTGTCGTAACCGCTGGCAATCGCCGTTCGAGGCGGCACCCCGGCCTTGAGCTCCTCGCGGATGCGTTCGTTGATCAGCACGTTGGCATCCACCGACAAGCCGATCGACAACGCCAGGCCGGCGAAGCCAGGCAGGGTCATGGTGGCGCCGAACACCGACATCACCGCCACCACGATCACCAGGTTCAGCAGCAGCGCCGCCGAGGTGACCAGGCCGAACATCCGGTAATACAGCATGAAGAAGATCAGGGTGAACACGAACGCCAGGCCCACCGCGGTGATGCCGCGCTCCACGTTCTCCTTGCCCAGGCTGGGGCCAATGACGCGCTCTTCCACGAAATCCATCGGCGCGGCCAGCGCGCCGGCCTTGAGCTGGCGGGCCAGCGACGCGGCTTCGTCACGGCTCAGGCCGGTGGTCTGGAACTCGCGACCGAACACGCCCTGGATGGTGGACGAGCTGATCACGCGTTCGGTGGTCCGCGCCGAACGCACTTCCTCGCCATCGACCAGGGTGACCGTGGGGATGCGTTCGACATAGACGATGCCGAGGCGGTTGCCCACGTTCTCCAGCGTGTGGTCGAGCATGCGCTTGCCGCCGGCGGCGTTGAGCGTGATGTTGACCGAGGGCAGGCCGGTGCGCGAGTCGGTGCCCGGCACCGCGTTCACCAGGTCCTCGCCTGCGACCAGGATACGCCGCGACAGTAGCAGCGGTTGGCCGGCGTCGTTGTAGTAGATGCGCGAATCGGCCGGGATGGTGCCATCGGCGACCGCAGCTGCGGCCTGCAATTCGTCGCCGGTGACGGCACGGAATTCCAGCGTGGCCGCGGCACCGATCAGGCGCTTGGCTTCGGCGGTGTCCTGCAGGCCCGGCAGCTGGATGATCAGGCGGTCATCGCCCTGCCGCTGCAGCACCGGCTCGGCCACGCCGATGGCGTTGATGCGGTTGGCGATGACGTTGCGGTTCTGCTCGATCGCGTCGGCGGCAATGCGCGCGAACTCGGAGTCGGGCAGGCGCAGGCTGATGCGGTTGCCGGCGACGTTGATGATCGGTGCTGCACCCATGGTGCCACCGGCACCAGCGATGCCGCTGGCCGCACTGGTGACGATGCCGCGCGCCTTGTCGACGTCGGCACCCTGCGCCAGCACCACTTCGATGCTGTGGTCGGGGCGTCGCGTGACCGAGGTGTACGTAACACGCTCCTCGCGCAGGTCGAGGCGGATGGCATCGACGTAGGCATCCAGCCGGCGATCCAGCGCCGCGGCCTGGTCGACCTGCATCATGAAATGCACACCGCCCTGCAGGTCCAGGCCCAGCGACATCGGCTTGGCCGACAGCCGGTCCAGCCACGCCGGGGTGGTCGAGACGAGGTTGAGCGCGGTGGTGTAGTCCTCGCCCAGCGCGGGGCGCAGGAGGTCCGACGCCGCGGCCTGCTGGTCCGCGTCATCGAAGCGCGCGATGACGTGGTCGCCTTCGATCGCCACCGACCTGGCCGCGATGCCGGCTTCCTGCAGCTGCGACTGCACGCGCTGGACGAGGGCATCATCGATCACCGCGCTGGCGCGCGCCTTGGCGACCTGGACCGACGGGTCCATCTGGTACGCGTTGGGCAACGCATACAGCGCGCTCAGCAGCACCACGACGAGGATGAGGGCGTATTTCCAGCGGGGAAACTCGAGCATGGGCAGCTGCCGTGTCTAGCGGAATGGTGGCCGGGTGCCAGCCGCCGCCCTGCCGCGTGCGACAGGGGGCGTTGCCGCCGGACGACGGGTGGGACGTCGCCGACGAACCGGGCCTTGGCGGGATATCGCCCCGGTCAGGCGGATTTCAAGGTGCCCTTGGGCAGCACGTTGCCGACGGCGCCCTTCTGCACGCGCACCTCGATGCGATCGGCGATCTCGACGGTGATGAAGCTGTCGCCGATGTTGCGCACCACGCCGGCGATGCCGCCGTTGGTGATCACTTCGTCGCCGACGGACAGCTTCTCCAGCATCGCGCGGTGTTCCTTCTGGCGCTTCATCTGCGGGCGGATCAGCAGGAAGTACATGATCACGATCAGCAGGATCGGGAACATGAGGGTCGACAGCAGGCTGGGGCCAGCCGGCGCGGCAGCGGCGGCGTGGGCCGGGGCGATCACGAGGTCGAGCAGGTTCATCGGGTTGTCCGGTAGCGGAAAAACAGCGGGGAATTATGCCACGGGCCGCCCTCGCGGACCCGGTGGCCGGGTACGGCACCCTCCCCCGCCTGCGGGGGAGGGCTGGGGTGGGGGGCCATCGACGCACCGCGCGCCCACCCGGCGCCGGCGGCACCGACCTCCCCCGCAGGCGGGGGAGGTGGAGCACGGCACGGACAAGGGCTTCTTACGGGCTGCGCCTGGCGTAGAAGGACTCGCGGAAGGCGGCAAAGGTTCCCGCGTCGATGGCGGCCCGCATCTCCGCCATGAGCGCCTGGTAGTACCAGAGGTTGTGCAGGGTACCCAGGATCGGGCCCAGCATCTCGTTGCAGCGGTCGAGGTGGCGCAGGTAGGCGCGGCTGTAGCCTCCGGCACAGGCCGGGCAGCCGCAGCCCTCCTCGATCGGCCGCAGGTCCTTCTCGTACCTGGCGTTGCGCACGCGCACGGTGCCCGTGGACGTGAAGTAGTGGCCGTTGCGTGCGTTGCGGGTGGGCATGACGCAGTCGAACATGTCGATGCCGCGCGCGACCGCCTCCACCAGGTCTTCCGGGCGGCCCACGCCCATCAGGTAGCGCGGGCGGTCGTCGGGCAGCTGCGGGCAGGTGTGGTCGAGCATGGCGTTGCGCTCGGCTTCGGTCTCGCCCACGGCCAGTCCGCCCACGGCATAACCGTCGAACCCGACCTGCCGGAGGCCCTCGGCGGAACGGCTGCGCAGGTCGTGGTGCACGCCGCCCTGGACGATGCCGAACAGGGCCGCGTCGTTGCCTTCGTGCGCACGCCTGCTGCGTTCGGCCCAGCGCAGCGAGAGTTCCATCGAGCGCTCGATCACGCGCTTGTCCACCGGCTGGCCGTCCACATGCACCGGCGGACACTCGTCGAAGATCATCACGATGTCGCTGCCCAGCACCTTCTGGATGTGCATCGACTCCTCGGGGCCCAGGAAGACCTTCGACCCGTCGGTCGGCGCGGCAAAGGTCACGCCCTGCTCGGTGATCTTGCGCTTGTGCGCCAGCGAGAACACCTGGAAGCCGCCCGAGTCGGTGAGGATCGGCCCGTTCCAGCGCGCAAAACCGTGCAGGCCGCCATGCGCCTCGATGATCTCCAGCCCCGGCCGCAAATAGAGATGGAACGTATTGCCGAGGATGATCTGCGCGCCCAGCGCGCGGATCTGGTCGGGCAGCACGCCCTTCACCGTGCCGTAGGTGCCCACCGGCATGAACGCAGGCGTCTCCACCGTGCCGCGCGGGAACGACAGGCGGCCTCGGCGCGCGATGCCATCTGTGGTCAGGAGCTGGAACTGCATTCGGGACATGGAGTGGAGCGTGGGGACGGCCGGTCGAGGGCGGCAAAGATTACCCTCTTTCGCCGCGGGCCTTCGGCCCGTGGCCCCGGCGCAAGCCGGGATGACGACCTCGGGGCTATCGCGCTTTTCCGCGAGGCGGAAAGAGAACCAGGGCGTCATCGACCAGTTTCAGCGCCAGCGCAGACCCCGGCGCAGGCATCAGCTCGGGTGGCAAGTCGATCTCCACCATGTCGCCACTTGCCAACCGCAGCTGCGCCACCTGCCCCGGCCCCCGGAACGAACACGTGACGACCTCGGCGACCAGTCCGCCCGCTGCATCCGCCACCAGCGCCTGCGGACGCACCAGCACGTCGCCGTCGCCCGGCAGGCCCAGCGCCGTCACGGGCACCACGCTGCCGCGGCCGATGAATCCGGCGACGAAGCGATCCACCGGCCGCGCATACAGCGTCGCCGGCCCCGCCCATTGCAGGATGCGGCCGCGATCCATCACGCCGATGGCGTCGGCGACCACGAAGGCCTCGGCCTGGTCATGTGTGACCAGCAGCGCCGTGATGCCGGCCACCTTGAGGATGCCGCGCAACTCGATGGCCAGGCGTTCTCGGGTATCGACATCGAGGTTGGAGAACGGCTCGTCGAGCAGCAGCAGTTTCGGTGCCGGTGCCAGCGCACGCGCCAGTGCGATCCGCTGCTGCTGGCCGCCGGACAGTTCATGCGGGAACACCCGTGCCTCGCCTTCCAGCCCCACCAGCGCCAGCATCTCGTCCACGCGCGCACGACGCGCCGCCTTGTCCATGCCGCGCAGGCCGAACGCGATGTTGGCCGCCACATCCAGGTGCGGGAACAGCGCGTAGTCCTGGAACATCATGCCCACGCCGCGCTGTTCGGGCGGCAACGTGCGTCCCGCCGACGACAGCATCCCGCCATCGAGCCGGATGCTGCCGGCCTGTACCGGTTCGAACCCGGCGATGGCGCGCAAGGCCGTGGTCTTGCCGCAACCGGACGCGCCCAGCAGGCAACCGATCCCCCCCGCGGGCAACGCGAGCGACAGGTCGTCGACCACCACATGGAAGCCATCGACCGTGGGATATCCGACGCGGATGGCATCGAGTTGCAGCATGGGTCCACTCACCGCGACGACAGCTCCCTTCCGTATTGCACACCCGCCCGTGCCAGCAGGATCACCGGCAGCAGGCCCACGGCCACGATCAGCAGCGCGGCGACCGCACCGTCCTCGTACGCACCGCGCACCGCATCCGCATACAGCCACGTCGCCAGCGTCTCGAAGTTCATCGGCCGCAGCAGCAGCGTGGCCGGCAGTTCCTTCATGGTATCCACGAACACCAGCAGCGCGGCCGCGGCCAGTGCAGGCTTCAGCAACGGCAGGTGCACGCGACGCAGCATTGCGCCGGGCGACGCGCCCAGCCCGCGCGCGGCATGGTCGAGCGAGGCTGGCACGCGCATCAATCCTGCCTCGATGCCGCCCGATGCGATCACCAGGAAACGCAGCACGTAGGCCAGCACCAGCGCCGACACCGACCCCATCAGCACCATCCGTGGATCCCTCCCGAAGCCCTGCAGCAGCAGGTTGGCGCCATCGTCGAACCAGGCCAGCGGCGCCAGCAGGCCGATCGCCAGCACCGTGCCCGGCAACGCATAGCCGAAGCCGCCGATGCGCAGCGCGACCCCTGCAATGCGCGGGTCGCGTCGCGCCTGCGCCAGCCGATGCGCCCAGGCCAGCACCAGTCCCGCGGCCACCGTCACCAGCGTGGCGATGAACGCCACGCGCACCGTGTTCCACAGGCTGGACCACAGCGTCGGCGACACGCCGCCGTTGGACAGGCGTTGCCAGGATTCCACCGCGAGATGCGTCGTGGGCGCGACGAAGCCCACCAGTACCGGCACCGACACCAATGCCAGCACGCCGAACGCAGCCAAGCCGCGCAGCCGTCGTGGTTGCATCGGCCGCGGCCGTTGCGTGTTCGCATAGCGCTGGCGCCGCCGGCCGAAGCGCTCCAGCGCGATCAATGCCAGCACGATCACCAGCATCGCCAGCGCGATCTGTGCGGCACCCGCCAGGTCGGAGCGCGTGATCCAGGTGGTATAGACCGACACCGTCAACGTCTGCACGCCTAGGAACTCCGACGCGCCGATGTCGCCCAGCGTTTCCAGCAATGCCAGCGCCGCGCCCACCGCGATCGCCGGGCGCGCCAGCGGCAGCGCCACGCGGAAGAACAGCGACGCACGCCCCGCGCCCAGCGTGCGGCCGGCTTCCAGCAGGCTGGCCGCCTGGGTCATGAACATCGCACGCGTGGTCATGTACACGTAGGGGTACAGCACGAAGCCCAGCAGCACGATGCAGCCCAGCAAGCCGCGGATGTCGGGCAACCGGAAATCGCGCGGGCTGTCGTAGCCCAACAGCGCGCGCACCGCAGACTGCACCGGGCCCAGCGGATGCAGCAGGTCGAGATAGGCGTAGGCGACGATGTAGGTCGGTACCGCCAGCGGCAGCAGCAGCGCCCAGGCGATGACCTTGCGCCCGGGAAACTCGTAGGCGGTCACCAGCCACGCGCTGCCGGTACCCAGCGTGACGGCCAGGGTGCCGACGCCCAATAGCAGCAGCGCCGTATTTTTCGTGGCCTGCGGCAGCACGTTGGCGGCGATGTGAGACCACAAGCCGTCGCTGCCCTGCGCCGCGGTCCAGCCCAGGGCCAGCAGCGGCAGCAGCACCGCGGCCGCGATGGCGACCGCGGCGCACTGCCAGCCGTTCCATCGCGGTCGCGGCTGCACGCGCACCTCGTCCAGCGTCGGCGCGCGCGCGCTCAAGCCGCGATCAGTTGTCGAAGCCGACGCGATCGACCAGTTCGCTGGCCTGCCTGCGGTGCTTCGCCACTTCGGTGAGCGGCAGCGCGTCGACCGTCATTTCGCCGAAGCTGGCGACGACCGGGTCCAGCTCCACGCCGGCCTTCACCGGATACTCGTAGTTGGCCTTCGCGTAGAGGCTCTGCGCTTCGTCGGACACCAGGTACTCGAGCAGCTTCACCGCGTTGTCGCGGTTCGGTGCGTGCCTGGCCACCGCGGTACCGCTGATGTTGACGTGGGTGCCGCCACCGGCGACCGCGAAGGTCGGGCGGATGACCTGGATGGCATCGCCCCACTGGCGCTGCTCGCTGCCTTCGGCTTCGTTCTTCATGCGGCCGACGTAGTAAGCATTGGCGATGCCGATGTCGCAGATGCCGGCGAGGATGTCGCGGGCGACGTCACGATCGCCACCGGCGGCCTTGCGCGCCAGGTTGGCCTTGACGCCGCGCAGCCAGGCTTCGGTCCGCTCCACGCCATCGTGCGCGATCATCGCCGCGATCAGGCTGGTGTTGTACGGGTGCTGGCCGGAGCGGATGCACACCCTGCCCTTCCACTGCGGGTCGGCCAGTTGCTCGTAGGTGAAGCCGTCCAGCGACAGGTCCTTGTCGGCATACAGCACGCGGTCGCGCAGCGACAGCGCGAACCACTGGCCATCGCCGCCGCGCAGGTGCGCGGGGATCGCCGCGGACAGCACTTGGGATTCGATCGCCTGGGTCTGGCCGCCATCGACCAGGTCCAGCAGGTTGCCGGTATCGACCGTCATCAGCACGTCGGCGGGCGAGCGTTCGCCCTCGGCGCGCACGCGCTCGAGCAGGCCATCGCGCACGAAGACCGTGTTGACCTTCGTGCCGGTCTGCGCGGTGAACGCTTCGAGCAGCGGCTGGATCAGGCCGGGCTCGCGGGTGGTGTAGAGGTTGACCTCGCCGGCATCGGCCGCGGGCGCGGCGACTTCGGTGGCAGGCGTGGTATCGGGCGAGCCGCAGGCGGCCAGCAGCAACAGTGCGCCCGGCACGACAGTCAGGCGGGCAGCTTGGATCAGGCGACGCATCGGGAACTCCTGGAGATCGGGGGGAGCCGGCTCTGGCGATGCCGTGGATGCGGCGGCTGGCGCGGGAATGAGAATTGTACTCATTCAGAAGGTAGCGACCAATACCCGCCCTCTTCACCGCACACGTCCACGATGCCCGAGGGAAAGTCCAATGGCCCGGAGGGGGCCACTCGCATCTGCGCGATCAAGGCTTCCATTTTTGGTAAACAGCTGTTCTTCGCTTGCCCGCTGCGCGAAGCCGGCCAAGGTGAGAGCGTTCCGCCCGTGAACGGGCGGGTTGCTTTCTTTGCGGGCACACTGCGCAGCGAACGGCGAAGCCGGTCAAGAAAGTAACCCAAAGAAATGCCTTTCCCCGACGGCGCTAACGATTCGTCTCGGGCTCGACGGGATTTTTCGACAGGACATCCGTGTCTTGTCGAGAAACGGCTGGCATCCATGCCAGCCGCCCGCCGGGTCTTCCAGCAAATTGCTACTCAACGTAGGTCGAGAGCAGAGCGCCTTCATCCCGGCGTATTTCAGTCGACGAATCTCTGGACAAACCAGCGTCCCGCGTGTTGTCGACGCATCGCCGGCGACCTGTCCAGCCTCAACCCGTCGACGCCTGCGGAAACAGCAACATCGCATCCCCATAGGAAAAGAACCGGTAGCGTTCGCGCACCGCGTGGGCGTAGGCGGCGAAGATGCGGTCCTTGCCGGCGAACGCCGAGACCAGCATCAGCAGGGTCGATTCGGGCAGATGGAAATTGGTCAGCAGCGCATCCACGCTGCGGACGCGATAACCGGGGAAGATGAAGATCCGCGTCTCGCCGGCGAACGGATGCAGTTCGCCGGCGTGCATCGCGCTTTCCAGCGCGCGCACGACGGTCGTACCCACCGCGACGACACGGCCGCCCGCCTCGCGCGTGCGCCGTACCTGCGCCACCAGTTCGGCGCCCACGTTCAACCATTCGCTGTGCATCGCATGCTCGCGCACGTCGTCCACGCGCACCGGCTGGAACGTGCCCGCGCCGACGTGCAGCGTCACGTGGCCGGACTGCACGCCGCGTTCGCGTAGCGCCGCCAACAACGCGTCGTCGAAGTGCAGGCCCGCCGTGGGCGCGGCGACGGCGCCGACGTTGCGCGCGAAGACAGTCTGGTAGCGCTCGTCGTCGTCCCGTCCCGGTTCGCGACGGATGTAGGGCGGCAGCGGCAGGCGCCCGACCTTGAGCAACCATGATTCCAGCGCGCCCTCCACATGGAAGCGCAGGTGGTAGAACTCGCCGTCGCGGCCCAGCACTTCGGCCTCGCCGCCGCCGTCGAGCGCGATCCGCCCGCCGGGTTTCGGCGACTTGCTGGCACCGACCTGTGCCCGCACTTCGTTGCCGGGCAGCAGGCGCTCGATCAGGATCTCGACGCGTCCCCCGGTGTCCTTCTGCCCGAACAGCCGCGCCGGGATCACGCGGGTGTCGTTGAACACCAGCAGGTCGCCGGGGCGCAGCCACTCGACCAGGTCGCGCACGTGCGCATCGACGAATGCCTCGTCACCTGGCGGCACCACCAGCATCCGGCTGGCGGAACGCTCGGGCAGCGGCGCCTGCGCGATCAGCTCGGGCGGCAATTCGTAATTGAAATCCGATTTCTTCATGGCGCGATTGTAGGGCGGGCCCAGGCCCGCCATCGCGATCCCGCAGCCACGATGCGAACGTCGCCTGCGTGATGGCGGGCCTGGGCCCGCCCTACCTTTCGAACTTGGTCGACAGGATCACCGACGACGTGGTGCGCTCCACACCTTCCACTGCACCAATGCGGTCGGTCAGCTCGTCCATGTCGCCCACGGTCGGCACCACGCCCATCGCCACCAGGTCGTGTTCGCCGGCCACGGAATGCAGGCTGCGCACTTCGGGCATGGCGTGCAGCGCGGCCACCACCGCCGGCATCTGTTTGGGCAGCACGGTCACCAGGATGTGGGCGCGCACGCGCCCCCGGGCGTAATCGTCGCCGACGCGCACGGTGTAGCCGCCGATGACGCCCTCGCGCTCCAACCGGTCGATGCGGCTCTGCACCGTGGTCCGCGACAGGCCCAGCCGACGCGCAATATCCGCGGTGGACAGGCGCGCGTTCTCGCGCAGGATGGACAGCAGGGCTTCGTCGGCGGGCGTGGGCTTCATATGGGCGAATCATCTCGTCGTTTCGACGAAAACTACCTGAAATGTGCGCAGATCGCACCTGTCAAACGACGACAACTTCCCGATAATAGGGAGTTTGCGCCGTTCCACCCGCGCACCGCCCATCCAGGAGGATCGCCCATGTCCGTGACCGACCAGCTCGCCCCGCTTCACGCCCATGGCGGTGAACGCCGCACCCAGGGGCTCGACGCCACCGCCATCGAACGCTTCGCCGCAACCCATCCGGAACTGCGCGACGCCATCGAGGCCGCCGCATCCGAATACGCGCGCATCAAGGACGAGTTCGCGGAGCTGCTGGAACTGGACGAAGACGCACAGATCGCGGCCGTGCAAGCCGGCTACGTCAATTTCTACCCGGCCGATGCCGTGAACCCGTATGTCGCACTGACCGCGCGCGGGCCGTGGATCGTCACGCTGAAGGGCGCAGTGGTGCACGATTCCGGCGGCTACGGCATGCTCGGACTGGGGCATGCGCCGGAACAGGTGCTGGAGGCGATGGCGAAGCCGCAGGCGCTGGCCAACGTGATGACGCCCAGCCTGTCGCAACTGCGCTTCGATCGCGCGATGCGCAAGGAGATCGGCCACACGCGCGGCGGCTGTCCGTTCGAACGCTTCCTGTGCCTGAACTCCGGCTCCGAGTCCGTGGGCCTGGCCGCGCGGATCGCCGACATCAACACCAAGCTGCAGACCGACCCGGGCGCCTCGCACGCGGGCAAGGCGGTCAAGCGCATCGTGGTCAAGGGCAGCTTCCACGGCCGCACCGAGCGCCCGGCACTGTATTCCGATTCCACCCGCAAGGCCTACCTGCAGCACCTGGCCAGCTTCCGCGGCGAAGATTCACTGATCGCGATTGAGCCCTACGACATGGCCGCGCTGGAGCGCGCGTTCGCCGATGCCGATGCCAAGGGCTGGTTCGTGGAAGCCGTGTTCCTCGAGCCGGTGATGGGCGAAGGCGACCCCGGCCGCTCGCTGCCGCGCGACTTCTACGACGCCGCACGCAAGCTCACCGCCGCGCACGGCTCGCTGCTGCTGGTCGATTCCATCCAGGCCGGCCTGCGTGCGCACGGCGTGCTGTCGATCATCGACTACCCCGGTTTCGAAGGCTGCGACGCGCCGGACATGGAGACGTACTCGAAGGCGCTCAACGCCGGCCAGTACCCGCTGTCGGTGCTCGCGGTGACCGGGAAGACCGCGGCCCTGTACCGCAGCGGCGTCTACGGCAACACCATGACCACCAATCCGCGCGCACTGGACGTGGCCTGCGCGGTGCTGGACGCGATCACCCCGGAGCTGCGCGCGAACATCCGCGAGGCAGGCCAGCAGGCCGTCGCGAAGCTCGAAGCACTGAAAGCCGAGTCGGGCGGACTGATCACCAAGGTGCAGGGCACCGGCTTGCTGTTCTCCTGCGAGCTGGCGCCGCAGTTCAAGTGCTACGGCGCCGGTTCCACCGAGGAATGGCTGCGCGAGCAAGGCATCGGCGTGATCCACGGCGGTGCCAATTCGCTGCGCTTCACGCCGCGCTTCGAGACGCGGGAAGACGAACTCGATTTGCTGGTATCGATGGTCGGCAAGGCGTTGCGCGAAGGGCCGCGGTTGAAGCAAGCCGACGCCGCCTGACCGGCGGCCATCGGCACGTTGCACGGAAGGCGGGCTTTGACCCGCCTTTTTCGGTTCTGCCACACGGTCCGAAGTCACGACTTCGCTTTTTCGCAGAGACGCATCGGCCTGTCCGCGCAGGCGTGGTGCCGTCGCAACCAAGCGGACATCGGGCGGCGACTTGCGGCGGCACCGTGCCTGCGCGCCCGCACCCACTCCCGCACCACTCGGGACAAGGGCCTTCTAGCGCCCGCCTGCTTCGTAGCGACGCAGTGACTGCTCGATCAACGCCCGTGCCTCGGCGGCATCGCCAAAGCCCTCCAGCTGCACCGGGTTGGCCGCGATGCCGCCGGGCAGGTCCTTGTACACGCGGAAGAACGCTTCGATGCGATCGCGCTCGGCCCGTGGCAGGTCGCCGATGTCGCGGATGGCGGCGTAGGTCGGGTCCAGCCGGTCGGTCGGCACGCCGATGATCTTCTCGTCCTGCTCACCGCCATCGACCATCCGCAGCACGCCGATCGGGCGGAACCGCACCAGCACGCCGGGATGCAGCGGCGTGCGTGTCAGCACCAGCGCGTCGAGTGCGTCGCCATCACCCGCGAGCGTACGCGGCATCGAGCCATAGTTGGCCGGATACGCCATCGGCATCGACAGGAAGCGGTCGACGTGGACCAGCCCGTCGTCCTCGCCGATCTCGTACTTGGTGAATCCGCCCGCGGGGATCTCCACCGCCAGCAGCACCTCGTCCGGCGCGGCGGCAGGCTGTGCGACGCGGAACGGATGCCGCATCGTGTCCGCCGCGAGGGCCAACGGGCCGCAAAGCATCGCCGCGACCGCGCATGTCATCGCCAGCAGGGTCCCGCGCGCCTTCATTCCCAGCACCGGTCCTTGCGTCCCTTGAGCGTGGCTTCGCGGTCGCAGCGACGCTCGTCGATGCGGCCCTCGGTGACCTCGACCAGGCGCTTGCCGTCGGCTTCGTCGATCAGTTCGAACGCATCGTAGAGGCGCCCGGTCGCCGTACGCGCCTCGTAGCGCATGCGACCGCCATCGAAACGCAGCACCTGGAACAGCTGCGTGTCCTCGCCCACCGGGCGCATCGTGGCCCGCGCCTGTTCGGACAGCCGGTATTGCTTGGCGCCGACCACCGACACCACGAACACCGGCGTCGGCGCCGCATCCGCGCCGCGCCGCGCGTAGGTATGGTCATGGCCCTGCAGCACCAGGTCCACGCCATGCCGCTTGATGACCGGCAGCAGGTGCTCGCGCATCAGCACGTTGTCGCGACCCGCGCGCGGCGAATGGAACGGCTGGTGGGTCAGCACGATGCTCCAGCGCCGCGGGTTGCCGGACAACACGCCATCGAGCCAGCGCGCCTGCGCTTCGGCGGTACCGAGGTCCAGCGCGGAGGTGCCGTCGATCACGGCCACCCGCACGTCCTGGTAGTCGAACCAGTACGTCGTCTCCTTCGCCTCGTCCACGCCATTGGCGGGCAGCGCAAACTGCAGCGGCCAGTGCGCGCCCAGCACCCGGCGCTCCATCGGCGTGTCCTCGAACTCCTCGAAGTACTCGTGGTTGCCGGGCGCGGGCGCCACCACCATCGAGGTGGTCAGCGGATCGTTGGCCTCGAACCACTCCGCCCACTCGTTGTCGTCCTCCCCATCGCCGCCGCTGACCAGGTCGCCGGCGTAGAGGGCCAGGCGCGCATCGGGGGCATGGCGCATCGCCTCGCGGATCACGCGCGTGGTCAGGCTGGTGTTCTGGTTCTGGGTGTCGCCGAAGTACAGCAGCGTCAGCGGCGCACCCGCCGCCGGTGCGGTGCGGGTGTGGTACCACGCGCTCCAGGTGCGGTCGCCCTGCACCCGCCAGGCGTAGAGGGTGTCGGCCTGCAGGCCGTCGATGACGGCGTGGTGGTAGCGGGCATCGCCGTTTTCAGTCTGCAGCGCCTGCGTGCGCGACGACACCTGGCGTGGCGTGCCCATGTCCGGCGAGTCGCCGGCGACCACGATCTCCAGCATCGGTGCATCGACCGCAGGCGACGTGCGCCATGACACCGCGAATCCGGCATCGCCCGCCTGCAGCGGCGAGGCGACGATGCGGTCCGGGAAGCCGGTGGCCGCATGGTGGATCACGCCTTGCGGCACGCGGGTATTGGGGTCGGGTTTGCGCACGGCATCGGCCTGCGCGAACGCAAGCGGCGACAGCACGCACAACAGCACGGCCAGGCCGCGCGCGGGTTTGAGCGTCATTTCAGTCTCTCGGGCAATCGGGAAGTGAAAGTGCCGCGGCGATGTCGCGCCAGTCGAACGCGGCCAGCGCCTGGTCGTCGTGGATGGCATAGAGCACACCCTGCGGGAAACGCGCATCGCCGGCCTCGTCCAGCCAGATGCCATCGGTATTGGCGGTGGTTTCGCCGGCAAACGAGCCCAGGTGGCGCAGGTCGCGCCGGTCGAACACGTGGAACAGGGTGCGGTCCTTGTACTGGTCGCTGCCGATCCACACCCCGCTGCCGTCGGTGCAGCGCATCAGCGCAATGCCCTCCGCCTGCGCCTGGTAGACATCGGCGCCCACGTCGCGGCCGCGATAGCGCCCGTCCGCCAGGCCGTACTCGCGCAGTCTCGTGCCGGTGTCCACGTCCTCTTCGGCCAGCAGCAGGCGATCGTTGTCCTCGTCCGCCCAGAGCGATTCTGCGATGCGGATCGCACCTGCCGGCGTCACGTCGCCAATGGTGCCCGCCGTCCGCGCCTGCCAGGCTTCGCCGGCGCCGTCCAGCACGTAGCGGCGGAAGCGCTGGTCCAGCTCGGCCAGCGGCGGTGGCACGTCCTCGTCGTGCTCGGACATGTAGTTGTCGCTCACGATGACTTCGAAGCCGGCGCCCTGCCTGCGTACCCACAGGCCGTAGGGTTGCCGCAGGTCGGCCTCGCCAAAAGCCAGCAGCGGCGTGAACGCGGGCAGCCGGAACATCTGCACCCGACGGTTGTCGCGTTCGACCACCCAGGCGTAGCCGTCGAGCGTGGCGATGCCGTTGGGCCGGTCGAGCTGGCCCAGGCCCGCGCCCCTGCCGCCGACCGTGCGCAGCAGGGTGCCGTCGTGGCCGTCGTACACCAGTAGCAGGCCGGTGGACTTCGCGGTCGCGGCCACCTGCAGGCGGCCATCCTCGCCGCGCCAGCTGGCCGGGGAGTCGATGTTGTGTCCGGGGGTGGACGCGCTGACGAATGCCTCGCGCACAACCACGTGCGGCGCATTGGCCTGCGACAGCATCGGCTCGTAATCGGCCGCCTCGTCCGGCTCGCGGTCCGCGATCGACGGCGCCGTCGCGCAGGCGGCGAGCCACGACATGGCCAGCAGGCTGGCCGCGATCCCGTGCAAACGCATGTCAAGCGATCCCCGTTTGAGACAACGCGCCATCGTATGACCGAGATGTTGCGCCGGCATGACAGCGCGCACCGCGGGTGTCGGTCGCGCAATGGAACGGACACCGCGTTGTCACCGCCCTGCCACGGTTGTACCGAAATGAGGCGCGGGCGTTCATCACGGTGAAATATTCGTGACGAAAACTTTCGCGATGTCGCGCCCCGCGGGTTGCCGGCACCCCTTCTCCCATCGAAGTCCTGATCCCATGAATCCCAGAACCTCAGCGATTGCCGCCGCGATTGCCACCGTCCTCGCCATGTCCACCCATGCGCCGGCGCACGCGCAAGCGCAGGCCGCCTCCGTCGTCGCGGATGCCGCGGCAGGGACCGTCATCGGGCGCGTGAAGGAGTCCACCCGCGGCGTCTACCTCGACGGCGCGCGCGTAACCCTCAACGGTTACCAGGCCATCACCCAGCGCGACGGCGGCTTCCGCATCACCGGCGTCGCACCGGGACGCTACACCCTGCAGGTCGACTACATCGGCTACGAAACGCAGGACGTCGAGGTGGTGGTGGGCGAATCGCGCGGCGCGACCGTCGAAGTGACGCTGCGCAGCACCGTTGCGGTCGGCGACGCCGCCGACCTCGACCGTGTCAACGTCCGCGGCAGCCGCGACGCCCAGGCGCTGGCGCTCAACCAGCAGCGCACCTCGGTGAACTACATGAACGTGGTCTCGGCCGACCTGCTGGGCCAGTTCCCCGACAACAACATCGCCGAATCCACCCAGCGCATCCCGGGCGTCTCGATCGAGCGCGACCAGGGCGAAGGCCGCTACGTCACGGTGCGCGGCGCGCCGAAGGAGTTCACCACGGTCTCCATCGACGGCGTGCAGCTGGCCAACCCCGATTCCACCACCCGCGGCGTCGAACTGGACACCATTCCATCCGACGTGATCGCCGCGCTGGAAGTCACCAAGGCCATCACCCCCGACATGGACGGTGACGCCATCGCCGGCAACATCAACATCCGCACGCAGAGCGCGCTGGACCGCGATGGAATGACCCTACGCGCGTCCGCCGCGATGGGCCGGTTTGAACTGGGCGACGGCGACAACGAACGCTACAACGCCACCATCGGCAACCGCTTCGGCGCCGACGGCAACATCGGCGTGCTGTTTTCGGGCTCGCACAGCCGCCAGGGCCGCTTCACCGACAACGTCGAAACCATCTACACGCGCTTCGACGACGGCCGCATCATGCCCACCACCGTCGAGATCAAGGACTACGAAGGCACCCGTACACGCACCGGCATCACCGGCCGCTTCGATTTCCGCATCGACCCGGGCAACCTGGTGTACCTGGTCGCTTCCGATGCCCGGTTCAAGGATCGCGAGTTCCGCGACAACCTGATCATCGAGATGGACCAGCACACGGCCGATTCCACCCAGACCATCGGCAACGTGCGCGCCACCTTCGACAAGGAGCTGCGCGAGCGCACCTACGACAAGACCATCCGCACCTACAACTTCGGCGGCGAGCATTTCGTTGGCGACGACTGGCGCTTCGACTGGCAGGCCTCGCAGAGCAAGGCCACCAAGGAAACGACGCCGCGCGACCAGTACATCTTCCGCTCGACGGTGCGCCCGCGGATGGACTACGACTACACCGACTACGACTTCCCGACCTGGACGATCCAGGGTCGTCCCGATGCACCTGCCACGGGCGTCAACCTCCCGGAGGAGTGGTTCGGCTTCCGCCGGCTCAACCAGCGCTACGAGTATGGTGAGGAAACGGAGAAGGGCTTCCGCGTCGACGCCGAACGCAGCCAGAGCTTCCTGGGCGACAGCGGCACGGTCAAATTCGGCCTGCGCGCGCGCCTGCGCGACAAGTCCTTCGACGACGAGCGCCGCCGCAACGGCAACGCCGCCGACTTCGCCGCACTCGGCATCACCATGTCCGACATGCTGTGCTCGGACCTGGGCCCGTCGAACAACTTCGACTACTTCCTGGCCGGGCGGCGGTTCTGCCGCGACATCTTCAACCGTTATGCCGGTCCACTGCAGGCCAGCGCCAACCACCAGCGGCTGGTACCCGACTCAATCACCGGCGACTACAGCGCCAGCGAAGACGTGCACGCCGGCTATGTTCGCTTCGATGCCAACTGGGACAAATTGACAATGGTCGCTGGCTTGCGTTACGAGCGCACCAGCACCGAAGGCAACGCCACATCCTACCTGGTGCCTGAAAACGAAGATCCGATCATCACTCCGCAAAGCAGTAGTCGCGACTACGGGAATCTGTTGCCCAGCGTGCACCTACGTTACGAAATGACTCCAGACAGTATCTTTCGGGCGTCGTACTCCACCGCTATCAATCGTCCGGATTTCATGCAGACCGCTCCGTACACGCTTTTCAACGAAGAGGATTCCGAGGTCAGCCAAGGTAATCCGGATGTCAGGGAAGCCTACGCCCATAGTCTCGACGTGTCGTACGAGCGCTATCTCCGTCCGCTGGGCCTGGTGTCTGTTGCCGCGTTCTACAAGCGAATCAACGATCCGCTGTTCATTGCGACACGCGACACCACTCTCGACGACTATGGCGACGTGCAACTCATTCGCGCGGAGAACGGCGAGAAGGGTCGCGTGCAGGGCGTCGAGCTGGCGTGGCAGCAGACCTTCGATTTCCTCCCCGCGCCGTTCGACGGGCTGGGCATCTACACCAACTACACCTACGCCGACTCCAGTGCGGAGTTGCCCTTCGGCGAGGGCAGCACCATGCTGCCCGGCACCTCGCGCACCAACTACAACGTCGCGCTGGCGTACGACAAGTACGGCCTGAACGCGCGACTGGCCTACAACCACCGCTCGAAGTTCATCCAGTCGTTCGACATCGACTCGCCGGAACTCGACGTCTACTGGGGCGACCGTTCCAGCCTCGATTTCACCATCAGCTACGCCTTGACGCGCAACTTCCGCCTGTTCGGCGAGGTCAACAACATCACCGATACCCGGCAGGTCCGGTTCCAGGGCGAGCGCAGCCGCGTGCTGGAACTCGAAGGCTTCGGTCGCTCCTGGCTGGCCGGCGTGCGCTACGAGTTCTGACCACGCCTGGTCGTACCACGCAAAAAGACCCCGCCTCGCGGGGTCTTTTTCGTTGGAGCGCCTTCGGGCGGGATGTCATCGCCCGCAAAAAATCGCGACCAAGCGCGCTGCTGCGTTGGCGACAGGCAGGCTGGCCTGCACCTGATTTAAGCTGGCACCAGTCCACCCCGTTGCCTGCCATGAAGACCGTCGAAGTCCGCCATCCGCTCGTCCAGCACAAGATTGGCCTGCTGCGCGATGCCTCGCTCAGCACCAAGGCCTTCCGCGAACTGGTCACCGAGCTGGGCACCCTGCTCGCCTACGAAGCCACAGCGGACCTGGAGACCGAGGCGGCGACGATGCCGGGCTGGGCGGGCGACGTGAGCGTGCGCAAGATCGCCGGCGCCAAGATCACCTTGGTGCCGATCCTGCGCGCGGGCCTGGGCATGCTGCCGGGCGTGCTGGCGCTGATTCCCGCGGCGAAGGTGAGCGTGGTCGGCCTGCAGCGCGACGAGGAAACCCTGCAACCGGCGACCTACTTCGAACGCCTTACCGGGCGGCTGGACGAACGCGACGCCTTGATCCTCGACCCGATGCTGGCCACCGGCGGCACGCTGGTCGCCACGGTCGACATGCTCAAGCGTGCCGGCGCGCGCCGGATCAAAGGCATTTTCCTGGTGGCCGCGCCGGAAGGATTGCAAGCGCTGGAGGCGGCGCACCCGGATGTCGAGGTCTACACCGCGGCCATCGACCAGCGGCTCAACGAGAAGGGCTACATCCTGCCCGGGCTGGGCGACGCCGGTGACCGCATCTTCGGCACCCGGGTGGATTGATCCGCACGACAGCGAATGACCAGCTGGGCGACACCCGTCGCCCAGCTGGTCCTGTCGTTCGAGCGCGTCCCTGCGTGTGCCACGTCCGTGTTCGATTGCAGGCCGAAGCCGGCAACGCGCGCACATTCTTCAAGACGTGCAGGCGATCACAAGTGTCGCTACGCGGGATCTCCGTCAGTTTTGCTGACCCGTGCACCCCAAGCCGGGGCGGCAGAACGAGTGTGGCCTGAGGCGACAGCAATCCTTGACAACCTGTGTCAATATTCCTGTCACGTCAGTATTGCTGTCATGCCGGGCAGGACGCCCTCCGTGAACCTGAGCACCCGTATCCGCACCGCCCGCCTGCGCGCGGGCCTGTCACAGGCCGACGTGGCCGTCCGCCTCGGAGTGAGTCGTGCCGCAGTGTCCAACTGGGAGAGCAGCGCCGTGCGCGTGCGTCCGTCCAGCCAGCGGCTTGAAGAGATCGCCCTGCTGACCGGCGTGGCCTGGGAATGGCTGGCGACGGGTCGCGGGCCGGCGTCGCCCTCCGGCGAACACATCGCCGCGGTGGACGCGGAATGGGTGGAAGACCCGATCGAACGTCGCATGTTGCAGGCCTTCCGCGCCGCCAGCGGCGAGGTCAAGCAGGCCCTGCTGCTGATGGCCGAGGCGACCCGTCCGGACCGCCGCGGCTGATGGCGCTTGCTACACGGTCAGCGGCAGCACGAAGCGCCACACCCCGAATGCCGCCATCACGACCAACGTCGAGAACGTGAGCAACGTGCCGGCGAAGCGACCGACGGAGTAACCGGCCGATCCACCCAGCCCCACCGCGTGCAGCACGCGCCCGAGCAGTAGCGCGATGCCGAACGTCCACAGCAGCGCCGCGCGGATGCCGGCCAGCTCCAGCAACGCCAGCATCAGCAACGCCAGCGGCACGTACTCGGCGAAGTTGGCGTGCACGCGCACCTTGCGCGTGAGCGCGGCATCGCCACCGGTGCCCACGCCCACCTTGTGCGCGCGGCGGTGCAGGACAACGCGCAGCGACAGCACCACGTAAAGCAACACGTGCAGTGACGTGACCAATAATGCGATGCGCGGAATCATGCAGCGTCTCCGTGGAGTGACCGGGCAGCCAGGCGCTCGACCTGGTGGATGGCGACGAAACGGCCCTTCTCGTCGCGTGACAGTTGCGCCAACGCGCAGCCGGGGTCGTGGGTAAGGAACAAATGCACGTTGCGCGCCAGCTTGTCGTCGAGGAAGGCCTGCTTCTCGTCGATCAGCAGTTCCGCATTGCGGTCGTAGCCCATGGTGATCGGCACGTGCACCCATGGCAGCCCGGGCACCAGGTCCGCGCAGAACACCACGCCGCCGTGCGGCACGCCATCGCGCAGGTCAGGGCCGACGATCTCGGCCAGCATCATCCCCGGCGTGTGGCCGTCGCTGTAGTGGAAACGCACGGCATCGCCCAGCGACGGCGTGCGGTCGCCCCCCTCCACGAACTCGAGCCGGCCGCTGGCTTCCAGCAGCCCCGGAAGTTCGGGAATGAAACTGGCGCGGTCGCGCGGGTGCGGATCGCAGGCACGCGCCCAATGCCGCCTGCCGACGACGAAGGTCGCGTTGGGGAACAGCAGCTCCGGTTCGGCATCTGCACGCCACGGCGCCAGCAGGCCACCGGCGTGGTCGAAGTGCAGGTGGCTGAGTACCACCACGTCGATATCGGTATGGTCGAAGCCGGCTTCGCGCAGCGAGTCGAGCAGCACGTGGTGGCTTTCGGCCACGCCGAAGCGGTCGCGCATGTTGGGATCGAAGAACGCGCCGATGCCGGTCTCGAACAGCACCGTTTTCCCGTTCAACGGAGTGGCCAGCAGCCCGCGCGTGGCGAGGCGGATGCGGTTGCGATCATCGGGCTCGACCCAGCGCGTCCACATCGTGCGCGGCGCGTTGCCGAACATGGACCCGCCGTCGAGCTTCTGGCTGTTGCCTTCGATGGACCAGAGTTTCATGCCGCCCTCCCTAGGCGCTGCGACGCCGGCACGCCGATCAAGGCGCGACCGGCTCCGCCAACACGACTTCACCGCTGCCGACCGAATTGCGCGGATCGCTGCCGGCCTGCAGCGTGCCATCGGCGCGGTTCCACAGCACGGTCTGGAAGTTGCCCCAGACGTGGCTGGAACCGCGGCCGCCCGCGGCCGTCTCGCCAGGCAGGTCGACCTGATGGCCCAGCGCACGCAACGCTGCGGCGGTGCCGGCATCGAAAGCATTGCCTTCGGCGGAGATACGGTCCGGCATCCACTGGTGGTGGTAGCGCGGCAGTGCGGCGACGGCCTGCGCATCGAGGCCGGCGTCGTAGCCCAGCACGCCCAGCAGCACCATGGTGATGATGCGCGTGCCACCCGGCGTGCCCAGCACCGCGGTGCGGTCAGCGGACACCATGAAGGTCGGCGTCATCGAGCTGAGCATGCGCTTGCCCGCCTCCGGCGCATTGGCCTCGTACCCCATCACGCCGAACGCATTCGGCGTACCGGGCTTGAGCGCAAAATCGTCCATCTCGTTGTTGAGCAGCACGCCGGTGCCGGGCGGGATCAGCCCCGAGCCGAACAGCAGGTTGATGGTCTGCGTGCCGCCGACGCGGTTGCCCTGCGCATCGATGATGGAGAAATGCGTGGTGTCGTTGCCTTCCAGCGGGGTGGCCTCGCCGGACAGCAGGTCGCTGGGCGTGGCCCGTGCAGGGTTGATGGTGGAACGCAGGCCGGCGGCGTAGTCGGGGCTGGTCAGCAGCCGCTGCGGCACCTGCACGAAATCGGGATCGCCCAGGTAGAACGTGCGGTCGCGGAAGGCGCGGCGCATCGATTCGACGACGAGGTGCACGCGCGCGGCATCGTCCAGCGCGCGCAGGTCCCAGCCCTGCAGGATCTGCAGCATCTGCGCCAGCGCGATGCCACCCGACGACGGCGGCGGCGCGGTCACGATCTCCCAGTCGCGGTAGCGGAAACGGATCGGCTCACGCTCCTTGACCTCATACGCGGCCAGCTCATCGGCATTCCATTCGCCGCCTTCGGCATTCACGCCGGCGATCAGCTTCTCCGCCACCTCGCCGCGATAGAAGCCGTCGAAGCCGCGCTCGGCCAGCAGCTCCAGCGTGCGCGCAAGATCCGGCTGGCGCAGCACGTCGCCTTCCTCGAGCGGCTGGCCGTCGACCAGGAACACGTCACGCGTACCGGGAAAGCGCTCCATCACTTCGCGCTTGGCCTGGTAACCGCGCACCAGCCGTCCATAGGCCGGGAAGCCCTCGCGCGCCAAGCGGATGGCAGGTGCCAGCGTCTGCGACAGCGGCAGGCTGCCGTAGCGCTCGGCGATGTGCACGAATGCCGCCGGCAGGCCCGGGATACCCGCAGCCCACGGGCCGTTTTCGGCACGGTCGCGATCGAACTCGCCGTCGGCAGTGAGGTAGCGTTCGGGCGTGGCCGCCGCCGGCGCGGTCTCGCGCGCATCGATGAAGACGTCGCGGCCGCTGCTGGCGTCATGCATCAGGAAGAAGCCGCCGCCACCGATGCCGGACGAGATCGGCTCGACCACCGACAGCGCCGCGGACACCGCGATCGCCGCATCGAAGGCATTGCCGCCTTCGCGCAGGATCTCCAGCCCGGCCTCGGTCGCCAGCGCATGCGCGGACGCGACGGCGTGGCCGGGCGGTCGTTCCTGCGGCGCGTGGTCGCGGGCAACGGCGAGCGGGGTGCACAGCAGCGACAGCAGCAGCGCGAACAGCAGGGACTTCGATGGCTTCATGCGGCCTCCCCGGACAGCCGGCGCAGCTTGGCCAGCAGTTCGGTCTGGGTTTCGGGATGGTCGGGGTCGGGATCGATGCATTCCACCGGACACACGACGACACACTGCGGCTCGTCATGGTGGCCCACGCATTCGGTGCACAGCGCCGGATCGATCACGTAGATGGTCTCGCCCTGCGCGATCGCCTTGTTCGGGCACACCGGCTCGCAGACATCGCAGTTGACGCAAAGCTCGTTGATCTTCAGCGACATGCCCGCATTGTAAGGCCGCACCAGCCGCCGTCGCGTTCCACCTGCGCAACGGCGGCCGCCGGAAACGACGAAGCCCGCTTGCGCGGGCTTCGTGGGCCGGAGGCTGGCCATCCTGCGCGCCCGGTGGCCGGGCGCCTGGAGCGCGTTACCGGGCCTGGACGAACACGTACTCTACGCCGGCCGGCTCCACGGCCGCCTTGACGCGCTCGCTGTTGGCCGCGTCGCCGATGTAGAGCACGCGCACGCCGTTCATGCTGCCCGGCGGCACGTCCGCGAACGCGGTGACCACGAGGTCGGCGGTCCTGGCGGGGTCGCGACCGGCATAGGCCAGCATGTTGCCCTTGACGATGCCGCGGGCCACGTCCTGCTGCGCCTTTTCCTGCAGGCGGTTGAACTCTTCCGGATCGTCCGGGTTGGTCTCGGCGGGCACGCGGTAGATGAAGGGATTGGTGGTGATGCCTTCCATGTGCCGCGGCACCTGGTCCTGCAGGTAGGCGTTCCACTCCGTCTTGTCATCCGTGGTCGGTGCGGCTACCGGCGCGCGCTCCACCTGGACTTCCTCCTCCTTCTTGCATGCCGCGAACGGCAGCACGAGGCAAGCCAGCAGCATCAACCTGTTCATCGATTTCATTGTCATACCCCTGCGATCGTCGCGACGGACGTGGTGTGTGTGTCGTGGTGCATCAAACAGCATTGCGCCGCCATTCGGCCTGCAGCGCCTCGGCCACCGCCGCCGGTACGAACCCCGAGACATCTCCGCCAAGGCGGGAGATCTCGCGCACCAGCGACGAGGAAATGAATCCATATTGCTCGGCCGGGGTGAGGAACAGCGTCTCCACCTCCGGGATCAGGTGGCGGTTCATGCTCGCCATCTGGAACTCGTATTCGAAATCGGACACCGCGCGCAGCCCGCGCAACAGGATGCCACCGCCCATCTCGCGCACGAAGTGCGCCAGCAGCGAATCGAACCCGCGCACCTCGACATTGGGATGCTTCGCCAGCGCATCGCGTGCCAGTCCGACGCGCAGCTCGAGCGGCAAGGTCGGCCGCTTCGACGGGCTTTCCGCCACGCCCACCACCAGCCGCTCGAACAGCGGCGCGGCGCGATCCACGAGATCGACGTGCCCGTTGGTGATCGGGTCGAAGGTCCCCGGGTAGATCGCGGTACGGTTACGGGCCGGGCTCATGCGTCGGACGATCATGGGTTGGGCAACGGTCGGGGCAGTGTAACAGCGAGGTGAAACGCCGATCAGGCGCCGCGCCGGTAGAGCCGGTGCGCGGCATCGCGGGTGCGCCCCTCGCGATGCAGCTGCCAGCCTTCGCCCGGCGTGATGTTGCACTGCGGCGTGGATTCGACGTACAGCCACGCCACCGCCGCCATCGCCGCAGGCAAGGCGCACAGCACCTCTCCCCACGCATCCTCCGCAAACGGCGGATCGACGAAGGCGAGGTCGAACGGTGCAGCCGCCGCGTCACGGAGGAACCGCAAGGCATCGATACACACCACCTCGATGGCATCGCCTGCCTGCAATCGCGTCGCGCTGTCACGCAGCGAGGCACAGAGCGTCGGATCGCGCTCGACCAGCGCCGCTTCCCGCGCGCCGCGCGAGACCGCCTCGAAGCCGAGCGCCCCACTGCCTGCAAACAGATCCAGCACCCGCGCGCCCGGCAGCACCGGCTGCAGCCAGTTGAACAGCGTTTCGCGCGCGCGGTCGGAGGTCGGGCGCAATCCGTCGGCATCGGCCACCGGCAGGCGCGAACCGCGCCAGCGCCCGCCAATGATGCGCACGCTGCCGCTGCCGCCGTGGCGCGCGGTTTTCATCAAGGACTCGCGGGGACGGGTGCTACCATGGTGCCCATTCTCCGCGATCGCGTGCGACATGGTCAGCTGGTTCCGTCGAAAGAAGCCCGAAGCGCCGGCCGAGCCGGCAAGCGACGCAACCCAGGCCACGCCAGAGACACCACCCGCAGCGCCCATCGTGGTGCCGCCGGTACCCACTGGATCCGACGCGGCACCAGCGCCCGAGCCGACACGCGGGCCGGAACCAGTACAGTTACCAGAACCGCAACCCGCCCCCGCAGCCGCGCCCGGCAAGCCCGGATGGCGGGAACGCCTGCGCGGCAGCGCCTTCGCACGCAGCTTCGGCGGCCTGTTCTCGCGCAATCCCGCCCTTGACGACGCGCTCCTGGACGAGATCGAAACCGCTCTGCTGACGGCCGATGTCGGCGTGTCCGCGACGACAGGCCTGGTCGAGGGGCTGCGCAAGCGCATGAAATCGCGCGAGTTCGCCGACGCCAACGCCCTGCTCGCCGCGCTGCGCGCCGAGCTCATCGCGCTGCTGCAGCCGGTGGCCAGGCCGCTGGCGATCGATGCGGGTGCCAAACCCTTCGTGATCCTCACCGTCGGCGTCAACGGCGTCGGCAAGACCACCACCATCGGCAAGTTGGCCAAGCGCTACAAGGACGAGGGCCGTGCGTTGATGCTCGCCGCCGGCGACACCTTCCGTGCCGCCGCGGTCGCGCAGCTGCAGGCCTGGGGCGAACGCAACGGCGTGGCCGTGGTCGCACAGGGCCAGGATGCCGATCCGGCCTCGGTCGCGTTCGATGCGCTGCAGGCGGCGAAGTCGCGCGGCGTGGACGTGCTGATCGCCGACACCGCCGGCCGCCTGCACACGCAACAGGGATTGATGGCGGAGCTGGGCAAGATCCGCCGGGTGCTGGGCAAGATCGACCCCGCGGCGCCGCACGAAGTGCTGATGGTGATCGACGGCACCACCGGCCAGAACGCGCTTTCGCAACTGCGCCAGTTCCATGCCGCGGCCACCGTGACAGGCCTGGTCGTAACCAAGCTGGACGGCACCGCAAAAGGCGGCGTGGTGTTCGCACTGGCGCGCGAGTTCGGCATCCCGATCCGCTACGCCGGCATTGGCGAACGCCCGGAAGACCTGCGCGTGTTCGATGCCGAAGCCTTCGTGGATGCGCTGCTGCCCGAAGCGCTGGGCAGCGCATGAGCGCCTTCCCTTCCCCCGCCCGCGGGGGAAGGTGCCCGGCGGGCGGATGGGGGCCTGCCCGATGGCCCGGCCATGGAGTAAGTCGTCCGTGACGCCGCACCCCCCTGCCTATGCCGAACGCCTGCTGGCCTGGTTCGACCTCCACGGCCGCCACGACCTGCCGTGGCAGCATCCGCGCACGCCGTACCGCGTGTGGCTGTCGGAAATCATGCTGCAGCAGACGCAGGTGCGCGTGGTGGCCCCGTACTTCGAACGCTTCGTCGCTGCCTTGCCAAGCGTGCGTGCGCTGGGCGAAGCACGGCTCGACGACGTGCTCGCGCTGTGGTCGGGCCTGGGCTACTACGCCCGCGCACGCAACCTGCATGCGGCGGCGCAGCGCTGCATCGAACTGCACGGCGGCGAACTGCCACGCGATTTCGACGCCCTGCTCGCCCTGCCCGGCATCGGGCGCAGCACCGCGGGCGCGATCCTGTCTCAGGCCTGGGGCGATCGCTTCCCGATCCTCGACGGCAACGTCAAGCGCGTGCTGGCCCGGCATCACGGCATCGCCGGCTGGCCGGGCACGCCGGCCGTCGAGAAGCAGTTGTGGCGCATTGCCGGAAGCCTGCTGCCGGATGCGCGCATGGCGGACTACACGCAGGCGCAGATGGATTTCGGCGCGACGCTCTGCACCCGGCATGACCCGGCCTGCGTGAGGTGTCCGGTGCAAGACGATTGCGTCGCCCTGCGTGAAGGCCGCGTGGGCGAGTTGCCCACGCCAAAACCCGGCAAGCCGCTGCCCGAGCGACAGTGCCATGTACTGCTGTCGACGGATACGCAAGGGCGCGTGCTGCTGCAGCGGCGTCCGCCGACCGGCATCTGGGCCGCGCTATGGTCGCTACCGGAAGCCGATTCACACGCCGATGCGCAAGCATGGATCGATGCGCATGTCGATGCCCACGGCACCAATGCACGCACGCTCGGCGCGATCGCCCACGGCTTCACCCACTACCGGCTGACGATGCTGCCCTTGCACTGGCGCGGCGTCGCGCCACGCAACGCCGTGCGGGATGCCGCCGACCTGCGTTGGGTCTCTCGGGACGAACTGCAATCGCTCGGCATTCCCGCGCCGATCCGCAAGCTGCTGGAAGCCGACCTCTCGTAGGAACATTCCTTCGATGCGACCGGGAATGGATCGCCCGCGCAATCCTGTCGCGGGCATGATCCGTTCCTGCAGGAGCGCCGCATCCCGGGCGATTCAACCTCATCACGCGTGGCGGCGCGGTGGTCGACGCAGGGGTCGTGGACAACGGCTGGCTCGGCCGGCTCCTACAATGGCAGCCCCTGGACTGGAAACACACGCCATGCCACGTACTGTCTTCTGCGAATACGAACAGCGCGAGACCGATGGCCTCGACTTCGTGCCCTGGCCGGGCGAACTGGGCAAGCGGGTGTACGCGTCGATCGGCAGGACCGCGTGGGCGGCATGGCTGGCGCACCAGACGATGCTGATCAATGAGAACCGGCTGTCGCCACTCGACCCCAAGCACCGCGCCTTCCTGGAAGACGAGATGCGGAAGTTCCTGTTCGGCGGCGGCGCCGAGAAGCCCGCCGGCTACGTGCCGGAGGGCTGATCGCAGCTCAGTCCGACGCGGCCTCGCGCTCCTCGGTGCGCGCCTCGCGCAGCTCGCGCTCGGACATGCGTACCGCCTTCACGTCGAGCGGGCGGATCGTGCGAATGAAGCACGGAATGTTCATGCTGCCGGTGCTGCGCACCAGCACCCGGTCGAACCGCTCGTGCACGCGGCCGGCGCTGCTGGTCAACCCGATCGCGGTGGCGAATGGCAGGTCCTGGCAGGGGCCGGACAACTCCAGCAGGAAGGCCTCGTTCGGCCGGGTCCACACTGCCAGCGCACTGTCGCCCAGCGGCGTCCAGCCATTGAGGCGCCCGAAGAAATTGAAGCTGCCGACGGGATCGCCGGCGTGCGTGCGATAGAGGTCCAGCTTCTCGGCATCGCGCAAGCCGCCCGTCGCGCAGGCGGACAAGGCAGCGGTCGCGACCGCGGCCAGCAAAATCGACTTCAAGGCGTTCATGGCAGGCATCCAGTGCAGGGACTTGCCTGAATCATGCGCCCGACGCGGTGACTCACAAGCGAACGCCCGGCGCGGATTCAGCCGACAGCATGGCCGGCGGCGTCAAACGGATGTCGAACGCCATGGAATGGGCGAGTTCGGGTCGCAGCCCTGTACTGCAGGTGCACCGACAAAAAACCCGCAACGTGTGCGGGCTTCGTAAACTCTTGAATTTCATGGTGGCCGGGGAGGGAATCGAACCCCCTACACGGGGATTTTCAATCCCCAAGTGATCGAAGCCGGCAGGCAACGCCGCCCCAGTGATCTAGCCATTCTCCGGAGCGAATCTCCCTGAATTTACGCCATGTCTTGACCAACAAGGGGACATAGGCGTACAAAGGGGATACACGGCTACTACACGAGTTGCCGGAGAACTGCCGGAGAATTGAGTGGCCAAGTTCGTCTTCGACGATGCAGCGATTCGGGACCTTCCAGTTCCTCCGAAGGGCATCCGGATCGACTACGACAACGGCCCTGTCCGGGGCATGGCTGTCCAGACCAGCTACACCGGCAACAAGCGCTTCCTGTTGGTCTACGTGGCCCGGGAGAGCGGCCGAGAGCGCCGCATGGTCATCGGTGAGTACGGCCCGGCGCCGAAGCTCTCCGTTTCCGCGGCGCGGCGCCTGGCGAAGGAGAAGCGCGCGTTGGTCGATCTGGGCCGGGATCCGTGGCAGGAAGCGAAGCAGGCGCGCGCTGCTGCCGAGAAGAGAGCCCGCAAGGACGCTCCCAACCTAGGCAACCTCCTCGCCGCCTATGTCGAGCAACTGAAGACCTCCGGCAAAGCGAGCTGGAGGGAGGTCGACCGGGCGATCAAGCGCCATATCACTCCACGGAAGGCGCTGGCCAAGCTGCCGGCCGACCAGTTGCAGATTAAGGACGTGATGCCGGTGTTCCACGCCCTCGTCCGTGATGACAAATATCGGGAGGCCCAGAAGCTGCGGGCATACCTGCGCGCGGCGTACACGGCCGCGCGGGGGGCCATGACAAACGCCACCATGCATGCCTTCGCCGGCTTCCAGATCCGCGAGAACCCCCTGCAGGACCTGGACGTCTCCCGGCCGCGGGAAGCCGCTGAGAAGGCCGCGGAGGCAGCCAAGGCCCGGAAGTGGGCCCTCAGCGAGGAGCAGCTGCGCGCCTACTGGAAGCGGATCAGCGCCGACACCACGGCCGCAGGCGCCCTCCTCCGGTTCCATCTGCTCACCGGTGGCCAGCGCGTCGAGCAGTTGGCCAGGCTCACCACGGCCGACTACGACGTCGACGCGAAGACGATCACCCTGTGGGATACGAAGGGCCGCCGGCAGCGCGCGCACGAGCACATCGTCCCCCTGCTCCCGGACGCGGTGAAGGCGCTCGAGGCGATGCGCCAGCCGCGGCAGGACGAAGCCGGCAGGACGGTGCCGCCCGGCCCCTACCTGTTCACGCTGACCGACGGCGACGCGCCGGCGGCGTACCACGTCGTCTGGGAAGCGGTGCAGGCCGTCGCCGGCGCGATGGTCGAGGCCGACGAGGTCGGGCGGTTGTTCACCCCTGGCACGATCCGTAAGACCGTCGAGACCCGCCTGCAGGCCGCTGGCGTGTCACGCGAGATACGTGGCTACCTACTGAGCCACGGCTTGGGCGGCGTTCAGGCGAAGCACTACGAAGCGCACGACTACCTCAACGAGAAGCGCGCCGCGCTGAAGAAGCTGCGCGCGCTGTTCGAACCCAAAGGCAATGTCATCAAGTTCCCGGCGAAAGCCGGATAAGCGGCGCATCCGGGTGCGTGAACACCCGGAGCGCCTTCCACCACCGTTCGATAGGAGAACGACAATGGCTACACCAGCGTACCCGACCATCGATCAAATCAATCACCTCGATGACATCCACCTGCTCGCATACAAGGCCCGCGGGATCCTTTCGACCCTCCGCGCCGCCGGCCCGAACCTGGAAAACGTGAACGACGAGGCGCTTCCCGCCGCCTGCTTCGCGGCCGAAGATATGCTCACCGACATCATGGCCACGGTGAAGAAGCTCGACCCCTCCGCCAAGCAAACGGAGAGCACCGATGGCAACTGAAGGCGTACTCAACGACCGCCCCGACACTTTCGCTGCCACGAGCGGAGTTTTCACGCACTGCGGCAACATCCTCCCGATTGGCATCGAGGCCCATGCATTCGAACCGTCCGGCTATCTCACGATCGCCGATGACATGGCCGCGGGCGCCGCCGCCGTCCTTCGCCTTGCACGTCTCCGCGGTGAAAACGACGAAGACCCCGCCGGCACCTTGGACGCTGCCCTGGCCGCCGCCGACGTGCTACTGCAGCTATCGCGCATCGTGAGCGCCACAGCCTGCACGCACAGCCTGAAGAAATGACTGGCAAGGCCAGCAAGCGCGGCGCGAAGAAGCGGGCGGGCGCAAACCCGCCTGTTCAGATGCGCGAGTTCGAATGGAACCCGCCGGTCTATCCAGATCTGACGACGGAAGAAGCACGCGCTGGGGAGGATGCATTGCTCGAGCGCGTGCGATCTGACGAGAGTCAGCCCGGAGATGTTGTCCACTTCCACCCGGCGATCATCAACCGCTTCTGTGATTTCGCATTGGACGGTCGAGAGATCGAGCATTGGATGCTAGAGGCGCTCGCGGATTCGCTTCTCGGCGTGCTGAAAGGTGGCGAATGGCACGACGAGTTCGATCTTCCAGGCCGTGCGCCGCAGCCGGGGAGCACTGGCTGGCATCCCCGAGACGAGAAAGAGTTCAACATCGCGCTGACCGTGGCAGCACGAGTAATGCGCAAAGAGAGGGTGACCAGCGCCATGCACGCCGTCGCCGCTGAGATGTCCTGCTCGTTCGAGACTGTGCGGGCGGCGTACTACAAGTGGAGGCCGATCATCGCCCCCAAACGCAGCACGCGCAATGCAGACGGTTCTATTTCTGGGCGAAAATTCAGAATGACTAGCCGGAAGCCATAGGCAATTAATAGGCACCCCACGGGAGTGCCTACCAGTGCCACAGAAATCCCACAGCGCCGCACAAGACGATCTTTCGGCCGGCGGCCGTACCGGCGACAACGTCGACCTAGTCGACACCGCTACCGCTTCGAAGATCCTGAAGCGAAGCGAGAAGACGCTGATCAGGTGGCGTCGCCTGCGCCGCGGCCCGCCGTACGTACGGATCGAAGATCGCGTTCTCTACGACCGCCAGCGGATCAACGGCTGGATCGCCAAGCATGTCGTGGAACACGACGATGCGTGAGCCATCCGCGCGCTGCAGCGTAACGGGCTTGGAGCGCCCACGCGATCGGCTTCCGCTTAGGGGCCCGCCCGATGGCTGAAAACAGCAACGCCCCGGCGAGCCGGGGCGCGTGCGCAGAGCTTGGCGGCGACCTGCGCGACGATCATACCCGAACGCGATCGTGTTGCGCTTCGCTGGCGGCCACCGCTTCGATTTCCGAAGCGGACACGGCGTCTCCAAATGCACTGCGAGCCGGAGCTTTGGCGTGAGCGCGCGCAAGCGAAATCGGCAGAAAGGTCGCAGGGAAGGCGGGAGCTTTCTCGCCATCCCTCACGCCGTGCTCGAGAGCGAGAACTGGAAGCGATGCAGCGGCACTGCAGCGAAGCTGCTGATCGACATCGCGGGCTTGTACCGCGGGAAGAACAACGGCGATCTCGCGCCTGCGTTGATCAAGCGTCCGGCTTCAGAGGCCAAGGTCCGCGCGTTGCGCGAGCTGGTGCACTACGGGCTTCTCGTGCAGACGAAGCATGGGGGGCTCGGCATGCCAAGCCTCTACGCCCTCACGTGGCACGCGATCGACCACTGCGGTGGTCATCTGGAAGTCGCGGCCACGACTACAGCGCCAGGCTTTTGGCGTGAGGAACGTCCCAAGTTCGTGCCGCCAGAAACAAGAAAGCCGCTTCGGAAATCGAACAAGCCCGCTTCGATTTTCGAAGCGGGGACGTCAGTTGAAGAGGAACACCGCTTCGGAAATCGAACCTTTAAGCGCGGTTTCAGCACCAACGCCGCTTCGGAAACCGAACACCTTTCTAGAAGTACCAACGGAGGTGCACCTTGAGCTCGCTCATCATCGCCGACACCCCTATCCGCCGCGACGCCGACGGCAGGTACTCGCTCAATGATCTTCACCGCGCGAGCGGCGGGCTTCCCAAGCATCGGCCATCGGTGTGGCTGGCGAACCAGCAGGTGCAGGACCTGGTGGAGGCGGTCGAGCTGGAAGCCGGAATTCCGGCGGTGGCGAAGGTCCGCGGCGGCACGCGCGCTGGAACGTTCGCGAGTGCGGAGCTGGCGATCGCCTTCGCGGCGTGGATCGACACCCACTTCCACCTCCGAGTCCTCCGAACCTTCCTGCAGGTGCAACGTGAAGCGAGGGCAGCGGCGCAACTGGCGCCCCTCGACGATCCGGCCGCCCTACGTGGCCTGCTGCTGGAGCACACCGAGCGCGAGATCGAGCTGAAGCAGAAGCTGGAAGAGCAGACGGCACATGTCTCGGCCTTCGAGCGCATCGCCGAGGCACGCGGCGCCGTCTCGATCACCGCCGCCGCGAAGGTCCTGAGCATCCCCCCGAGCGCGTTCTTCGCCTGGCTGAAGGAGCACAGCTGGATCTACCGCAGCAGCGACCACGGGGGTTGGCTCGCCTTCCAGCCCCGGATCGCGCGGGGCCAGCTGAAGCACCGGGTTATCACGGTCGAGCGGAGCGACGGCACTCCACGCATCGTCGAGCAGGTGCTGGTGACGCCCAAGGGCCTGGCCCGCCTCGCCGAGTTGCTCGAGCGGGCTGAGCCACCCCCGCCGGCCGCGGCCACCGCACGCCCCACGCGCGCTGCGCGGCAGGCCAAGGGTTGACGATGGACCTGCACCCCGTCGCCTTCGGCCCCGCCGTGCAGCTGGCCAGCGCCAGCGGCTTGTTCCGGGTCGCCTACTTCCCCACCACGCACACCTTCGGCGGCATCACCGCGGCGGGCTGGACGTACGCACGCATGCCCTTCGGTGACGCCGCCCGCCTGGTCGGGGAGGTGCGCCACAAAGGGCTGGCTTTCGACGCGGCCGACGTCGCGCGCTGGAGCGATGACGTGCTGCGCCAGCTGCCCGAATGGAGGACCGACGCACCATGACCGAGTTCACCAGCGATCGGCCGACGATCGGCAGCCTCCTAGACACCACGCTCTGGCTGCACGATCAGCACGACGTCGTGAGGATCCTCTACTGCCCCGAGCACCGGGTGCTCGGCATGGACTGGGGGGAAGGCATGCAGTACACCCGCACCGGGTTCGAGGGTGTGCTCAAGGCGTTGGGCGCGGCCAAGGCCTCGCGGCAGCTGTACTTCGACCAGCGCGCAATGGATGCGTGGATTGACACCGTCACCAGCCGCCTTCACGGCACCGAGCAGTACTACCCAGACCAGACGCCAAGGAACGCGAAATGAGCGAAGATCAGAACCAATCGCCCGCGGGCACTACGGCGGGCCTGCAGCAGCAAGCGGTTCAATGGGCGGAAGACCAGGTAGCAACGCTAGCGAAGCATGATGACGCGGCCGCGGCGGGCGTGTTCGATGCCCTCGCCGCTGGTGATCGCTTGGTGGTGGTCATCGTCACAGCCGGCGGGGCGCCTCAGATTGACCTGGTGCTGATCGACGCAGGCGGCCGGATGAAGCCGATCGCGTCGGCGCGCGCTGAATCGGCATGGGCGGCGAAGCACTGACATGTCGATCGATGAACTCAGGGCGCGGCTGGAGGCCGCAGGATTCTGGGTAAGCCCAGACGGAAGGGTCGCGCCTGACGCGGTGAGCACGATCGTGGGGCGCTCAGAGAAGACCTTGCGCACGTGGCGCGCTGCAGGTGAGGTGGTAATCCCCTTCACCAGAATCCGTGGGAGGGTCACGTACGCGCTGGCGGATGTGCTGCATTTCATCGAAGCCAACGGGGTCGCCGGCGACAGGTAGTCGGCCAAACACGGCCACCGGGTCCCGAACCCGGCCAAACCCGGCCACTTAGGTACTACGCGCGCGCTGCGATTGCGTGTCTGATCCTCATCCATGGCCCGACCCGAAAAACTGCAACGCCTCGCCGGCCTGCGCATCGGCATCCGCCAGATGATCGCCGGCATGGACGAAGAGATCACCCGCCTGGTCAACGACCTCGAGGAGAAGCGCCAGAACTTCGAGGAGCGCGTCGAGGTGGGGCTTTTGGTACCCGACAGTGACCAGTACCAGGCCGCTGCCGCGAAGCTAGCAAAGCTAGCGGCCGATGTCGACGATCTCCGCGCCCGTCGGCAGGTACTTGGACAGGACGCGCGCGCGCTGGGGCATACCGTCGACCGTCTTACCGCATGGTGCAAAGAGCACGGCGTCGGTTCGGACCCGCTGGAGGTCCGGGCATGATCATGTTCAGCACGCCCCAAGCCGTCGCCGATATCCGCCAACGCATCGGCGAACTGCAACTCGAGCTGGACGCGCAGCGGCGCGCCCCCCTGAGCGACGACGAAGCTGCCGAGAAGGCAACCGCCATGATCGCCGCGCATGCCGCTGGCGCGCAGACCGATCGCATCCTCTCCCACCTCATCCACGCGTCGACCAGTGCACGCATCGGTTGGCCGGTCGACCAGGACGGAAGCAGCATCGAGCCATCGGCCTTCGACCTGTTCTGTGCGCTGGAGCCGAAGCGGATGCACGAGCTGTTGAAGAAGCTGATCAAGGGCAGCGATCACCTCCGCGGCCCCGCCCAGGGCGAGCGCGCCGAACGCATCGAAGCGCTGACCGCGGAACTGCGGGAAGCCGAGATCGAGGAAGAGGCACTGATCACCCAGGCCGAAGTTTCCGGTCTCAACGTCCATCGTCGCCCGGATGCAGATCCGGCGATCATTCTTGGAGAACTCTGATGTTGCTCGACGTATTCGAACGCGACGCCTTCACTCTGGCGAGCCTCACCAGCCAGATCAACGACCTCCCCTTCGTGCCCACTCGCATCCAGAGCATGCAGCTCTTCGAAGAGGGCGGTATCAACACCACCAAGGCCAACATCGAGGCGCGCGAGGGGGTGCTTCGCCTGGTCCCGACCCAGCCGCGAGGCGCGCCGTCGACGCCCCATCTGACTGGCGGCCGGACGTTGCGCCAACTCTCGACCCTCCACCTACCGATGCGCACCACCATCTACGCGGCCACGCTGCAGGATGCCCGCCGATTCGGTACTGAAGCCGAGCTCGAGACCGCGCAGACGGTGCTCGCGGAACGGATGACCGAGATGCGCACGTCGATGGACGTGACCATCGAATGGCAGCGGCTGGGCGCGCTGAAAGGCCGCGTCCTCGACGCCGACGGATCCGAGCTGATCGACCTGTTCGAGTTCTTCAACGTGAGCCAGCCGACCGAGATCGACTTCGACCTCGACGCGGCCAGCCCGGCGCCTGGAGCGGTCCGCGGCAAGTGCAGCGCGGTGATCCGTGCGATGGAAGACGAACTCGGCGCCCTGCCCCTCGGCGGCGTCCATTCCTTTGTCGGTCCGGCCTTCTTCGACGCCTTGGTCGACCATCCGGAGACGCGCGAGGCTTACCAGCGCTGGAACAACGGCGAAGCCCTGCGGGAGCGCACTGCACGCCGCACCTTCTTCTACGCCGGCATCACGTTCGAGGAGTACCGCGGCCGGGTCGGCACCATCCAGTTCGTCGATAACGACAAAGCGCACTTTTTCCCGGTCGCCACCCCGGGCGTGTTCAAGACGGTCTTCGCGCCGGGCAACTTCATCGACACGGTCAATGCGATCGGGCTCCCCTACTACGCGCGCGTCGTGCCGGATCAGGCCGGCCGCTGGGTGCAGGTCTACGCCGAGTCGAACCCGCTCAGCTACTGCACGCGTCCGCGCACCCTCATTCAGGGCCGTCGTACCTGATCAGCGTTGGTTGCAGGTCCAGCAAGCGCCCAGCCGGCGGTGGCGCAAACAACACCGGCAGCCAGCGCCCTGCGCATCCTCTTGGCAATAGTCCTGTAGCGGGGGTGAGCTGGCACACCACACCCAATCCGGCCGGATCGCATGTCTACACGCAACGTGTACGAAGAAGTCCTGAGGTTCCTGATCGAGGCCGACGGGAACGAGGACGTCGCCAAGCTCGCGCGCCAGCTCGTGGCACTCGGCGACGACGGCGACGAGGCGAAGGAGAAGGTCGCCGGCCTCCTGGAGGCGTTCTCCAGGGACCAGGCGCTCGACCGTACCGCGAAGCGCTTCCGCGAGCTGGGCACCGAAGTGATCGACCTCGGCCGGAAACAGCAGGTCACGAAGGAACGCATCACTGCCCTCACCACCGAGATCGCCAACGCCGAGGCGCCCACGAAGCGCCAGAGAGCGGAACTAGCACGGCTATCGAAGGACCTCACGAAGACCGGCACCGAGCTGAGCAAGGCCCGGGGCGAATGGACCCAGCACCGCCAGGTGCTCGAACAGAACGGCATCGCGACCAAGCGCTACGCGGACCTGCAGGGCCAGATCGCCAGCCGCCAGTCGCAATCCGCTGCCGCGCTGCGTACCTATGCCGGCGACCTGCTGAAGGCCCGCGACGCAGCGAACGCCACGGCTACCCGACTCGCTGCCGGCGACGAAGCCTTCAAGCGCCAAGCCGAATCCACCCGTAACGCGCGCGAGGCGCTGGATGCCTATCGCCAGCGCGCTCAGGCAGCTTCTGAGGCCACCGAACAGCTCAGCCAGTCGGGCACGACCACGGCCGGTGTCTTTCAGCGCTTGCGCGGCCTGCTGGGCCCTGTGCTGGCGTTCTTCTCCGTCCGCACCCTGGTCGGTGGCCTGCAGAGCATCGTGCGCGAGGGGAGCAACGCGGAACAGGAGCTGGGCCAGCTCAATGCCGTGCTGGCGTCGACCGGCCGCACCGCAGAATTCAGTGCCCAGGAACTGCAGAACCTCGCCCGTGAGCTGGCCAGCTCCAGCAGGTTCATGGTCGGCGACATCACCAACGCCGAGACCCGGCTGCTGTCCTACACCAACATCGCCCGCGAAGAGTTCCCCCGCGCGATGCAGATCGTCCTCGACCAGTCGGCCCGGCTTGGTATCTCCCTCGAACAGTCAGCCGAACTGGTCGGGCGCGCGCTGCAGGAGCCGGTCAAGGCGATGCAAGCGCTGGGCCGGCAGGGCTTCGTGCTTGAGGAGGGCCAGAAGACCCTGCTGAAGCAGTTGGAGGAGACCGGTCGGACCGCCGAGGCTCAGGCGGTCATCATGGATATGCTGGCCGAGTCCTATGGCGGTGCCGCCCAGGCCCAGCAGTTGGGCACGATCGCCGGC
Organism: Luteimonas aestuarii; assembly: GCF_004357985.1. Taxonomy (GTDB): domain Bacteria; phylum Pseudomonadota; class Gammaproteobacteria; order Xanthomonadales; family Xanthomonadaceae; genus Luteimonas; species Luteimonas aestuarii. The sequence continues at coordinate 267,249 of NZ_SMTF01000003.1, forward strand.
TTGTGGAAGACGATCCGCGAGAACTTCGCCGAGTTCAAGAACGACATCGCCGCCCGCGGCGTGCTGGACTACTTCAAGGGACAACTGCAGGACCTGCTGCGCACGATCACCGAGTTGCGCGACAACGGCACCCTCGCCCTCTGGGCCCAACGCACCGCAGATGCCATCGTCTCCACGGCCAAGGCCGTGGCCGGGCTCTTCCGGCAGCTCGCACCGCTGGGCGCGCTGCTGGCGGGGCTTGCCCAAGCCATCGCCGAGCACGCGAAGCAGGTCATCTTCCTCGGCAAGGTGTACGCCGCCCTGAAGCTGGCCGAGCTGGCCGGGCAGTTCAGCATCTTGACCCGGGCGACGTTGGCCAACGCCGCAGCCACGACGGCAGCTGGTAACGCGGCGGCGGGCGCCACGGGCAAGTTCGGCGCGATGGGCACCCTGATCGGCAAGCTCCCCCAGATGCTGCGCATCGGCGTGGCCGTATTCGGTGTCGACTTCGCCATTCAGCAGTTCCAGAAGCTGGCCGGTGCGGTGGAGTACTACCAGGGCGCGCTGCAGGCGCAGGAGCGATTCGATCGCAACCAGAAGATGCTGCAGCAGGAGCAGCTGGCGCTGGGCAAACAGCTCCAGCAGCTCTACGCCGACAGCGCCGGCACTGCCATCAAGGGTGCGGAAGAGCTGCGCGAGCTGACCCGCGGCCAGGCCGAAGACTACAAGTTCACCCTGGAGCAGGCCCGACTGTTCTACGCCGGCGTGATCAGGCAGGCGCGGGCGACGGGAGATGCCCAAGCCGAGGCGACCGGCCTGAAGCACTGGCATGCACTCGGCGAGGCCCTCAAGCAGACCGAACAGCGCCTGATCGAGTTCGACAGCACCGCGGCGCGCCAGACCGCGATGTTCAGCACTGCGGAGAAGGCGGTCGAGAAGTTCGACGAGCTGCGATGGAAGGGAGAGGAGGCGAAAGCAGCCGTCGCCGGGATCTTCGACGGTGTCGACTGGACGCGCGCTGAGGGCATCCAGAACGCCTCGAAGATACTGGAGGAGGTGAGCGGTCGCGGTCGCGAGGCCGCTGCCGTTGTCGAAGGCGAGTTGATCGAGGCGCTGTCCAAGCTCTCCAACGAGACGCTGGAGGAGGTGAAGAAGAAGGCAGCCGAGGCCTTCGCGGCTGGCAATACAGAGGCCAAGCGCATGGTCGAGCTGGTCAACACGGCCAGCTTCGCCAAGCTCGGCGTCGACATCAACGCCATCCGCACCGGCTTCACCGACGTGGGCAAAACTGCGGTGGATGCGTTCGCCGTCGCGGTGCGGGAGGTGGACAACCTTGGACTCACGGCAACCCAGAAGGCGGCTGCGATCGCGCAGGCCTTCGACAACGCCTTCCGCCAGGCATCGACCCAGAGCGAGTTGCAGGCGCTGAAGGAGTCACTGATCGATGCGCTCAACGCGGGCTCGATCGGCTTCGTCGAGTTCCAAGCCCGCATCGCAGAGGTTGACGCCAAGCTGGAGGCGCTGAAGCGGACCGGCACCGAGGTGGGCACCGATATCGCCAAGGGTGCGCGCGTGGGCGAGGACGCCCTCACCCGCATCGTCGACGCCGCCGAATCAGCGGCCAGCAGCCTGGAGAAGGCCGGCACGGCTGCCGGCGACGCAGGCGATAGCACTGCTGGTGCCGCCGGCGACGTCGGCAAGATGAGCTTCGCACTGCGCCAGATGTCCGATGAGGCCGCCCGCGCGCTGCAAGGGCTCAACTGGCTGGCCGGCACCCAGTCCTGGTTGCCCGCGTGGAATCGGACGATACGCGCGATCAACGACCAGTACGACCAAGTCACGCGGCTGAATGAGGAGCTGGAGCGAAACGCCAAGGCCTACGACCCGATCGAGAGGGAGTTGGAACGCCTTCGCGACCAGTTCCGGATGGTCGACGAGACGACCCTGCGCGGCCTGGCTCAGAAGAAGATGCAGGTGGAGCAGGAAGTGGCACGCCGCCGGGACGAGGCCCGTCGCCTTCGCGAGGAGGCGGATCGTGCTGCGGAAGAGACGCGGCGCGCGGCTGCGCAGGAGGGGCTGGCGCAACCGGTGACCGACACACTGAAAGTGGAGTTCGTCGCACCAGACAAGGCGATGGCAACCGCGCTCCGCGCCGGGGAGCAGGAGGTGATGGATCGCCTGGTCAACGCCGCCGCACCACGAATCATCCAGATGATCGAGCGGTCGCGCTCGCTGAGCAACGCACGCAGCGCGGTGCGACGCGGCGGGCGATGACCGGCCGTCGGGGGCCCCAGCGCGGCGCGCGCGGAACCGCGGGGAGGCAAGGCCGCGGTGGTCGAGAGATTTTCGGGTCGCAATGGGCCTCAGCAGCAGATGGCACCTCACCCTCAAATTGAAGGGCTCTGGCAGGTGCGCTGGGTGGGGATCGTGGCGTCAGCGGCAGCACCCGACACGCCTCAGTTGAATTCCGCCCCTATTCCTCCGGAGAACTGCCGGAGAACGAAAAAGGCGCCCTTCGGCGCCTTCGTCATATGTGCTTGAATTTCATGGTGGCCGGGGAGGGAATCGAACCCCCGACACGGGGATTTTCAAGCCCTTTGCATCCCCTTTCGGGCCAGTTCTCGCGCTCCGGATTGACTGCAAACGCCTGATTTCAGGTAGTCTTTGCACTGCTCCAATATGCTCCAATCCGCTCCGCAGGGAGCCATGGAGGAGCCATATGAGAGCCTTTGGGCATCGAGAGAGCAGCCATGGGCGCAGTCCGGATCCGGCTTAACAAAGACATCCTCCAAGGCCTCTCGTTTGCCGATCGCGTGATCGCGGTCGACAAGGCGGGCAAGGCCATCACGCAGGCCACTCCGCCCACCATGAGCGATTGGATCGTTCGCGACAGCGTCGTGCGCGGGATGGGCGTGCGGGTCTCTCCTGGCGCAGCCTCTTACTTCGTCCAGCGCAAGATGGGGGGCAGCACCAGTATCAAGCGCACCCTGGGGAAGGTCTCCGATATCACCCTGGATCTGGCCCGCCGTCGCGCCCAGGAGTGGCTGGGGATGATGGCCAGCGGCAAGGATCCATTGGTCGAGAAGCAGGCCTCACAGCGCGCCTCGACAGCGCAGCGCAAGCGGGACCGCCAGAGCATGCGCGTGGTCTACGCGGACTACATGACGGCCAAGTCCGGAAGCGGCGGGGAGGAAGGCGTGCAGCTGGGTAAGGCGAGCACCGCAACCGACCGATCGAAGGTGGCCAAGTGGATGGACACCAGCCCCTTGTGGGCCGTCTCCCTACACGCCCTGACGGTTGATGACCTGGAGAAGACCTTCGATCCCCTGTTCAACGCGGCACTGTCCGAGAAGGCCAAGAAGCCTGCTTGGGGCCCGAAGAAGCGGAGCCTGTCCAGCGCCTGGAAGATCTGGCGCTATACCAAGGCCGCCTATAACAACGCGCTGGCCAAAGAGGGGGTCGCCAGCCGTCGCGGGGTCTCTCCGTTCGCCGCGCTGGAGACCACCCGGAACTGGCCCAAGCCCAAGACCCGCACCACCTACCTCGATACCAGCAAGGCCACGGGACAGGCCTGGCTGGCGCAGCTGGTCGCAATGCGCGATCACGAGCGGCCGGAGGTCGGCGTCGCAGCGGACTACCTGATCTGCCTGCTGCTGTGGGGGGCGCGAAAGGAAGAGATCGAGCGGTTGCAGTGGCGGGATATCGATTTTGCCGAGGACATCGTCGTTCTCCGGGAGGAGAACACGAAAAGCGGCCGAGCTCACTATCTGCCACTCACTCCTTGGGCCCGGACCATCCTCGAAGAACGCCGGGCCAAGAACCGGGCTTGGGAGCGCGACGGCGACTGGGTCTTCCCCTCCCGCCACCACGGCAAGCACATTGCGAACTTCCGGGGCGTCCTACTGGAGCTCAAGAAGGAAACCGGCCTGTGGATCACGGCGCACGACCTGCGCCGGACGTTCGCTACCGAGACCGCGATCCAGACCCAGAACATCCTGCTTGTCTCTGCCGCCCTGAACCATTCCAGTGGTGCGAGCACCACTCGCGGCTACATCCGGAACATCGCTAACATGCTTCGGCCCGTCTTTGAGGTCCGGGAGATCGAGTTGCGCCGCACCGCCGGGCTCGAAATCGAGGCCCCAGAGGACCCGTTCGCCGATCTGGAGGCCTTCCTGGCTAGGGCCAAGCGCAGCCCCACCAGCCGCAAGGCGGTGGCGACCAAGATCCCGATGATCCTGGGGCTGCTCGCAACCTAAGGCGCCCACGGACTACCATCTGGCCATGGGCGCACGGGTCAAGACAATCTCCGACGAGATGCTGGTCGCTGGCGGCGTCCATGAACTGGATCCGGAGCTGCTGATCACCACAGCACAAGCGGCGATGCTGCTGGGATGCGCGGTGTCCGGGATGGCAGAGCGTAAGCGTTCGGGACGACCGCCCCTCCCTCGCCAGCCTGGCGGCCGGGGAACCAAGGTGTCCTATCTTCTGGGCGAGGTGCTGGCCGCTCGACGGTCGGCGGCGGCACCAAGCAATGTGGCAGCCAAGAAAGCGCAGCAAGATCACGTTCGGGGGTTCTCGACGTTCACCTCATTCCTGGCGGAAGGCTACCTGCTCGATCAATGGCCGTTCGTGATCGCCCGAGGCCGACCGGTGGATTTTATCGGATCATTGGCGATGGGCTTAAGCGACGAAAATAGCTGCTTATGGCTCACGCTAGGTCAATATCTTGATGAGCTGAAGCTATCTGCGGCTAGTGATGAGGCAGCTTCCTTGAATTTCAGGTTGGAGCGTGAGACTGACGAAGCTTTAGGACCGTCCAGGGCTCCTGCCCGGATCTAGGCTAGGTCGCCCGCGCGGCGACGGGTGTCGCAGCGCACACATCGGTTCAGTTTGGCGCGGTCGAACGATAGTTCGACGGTCGCACGCGATAGGCACAAGGCGGACGCGTTATGAGCGAACAGAATGTTGATGAAACGCCGTGGGAGGTGTCAGTTTTCACTGCACTTCTGAATATGCGCTGGGTTCATCTTCTCAAGTCCTCATCGCAGCGGCCGGACCTAGTCATTGCGCTCGATCACGCGGCTGAAACCGCACTTGGCGATGTTGTCCTGAAAGCAGACGACCGCCTATTCCTATTCGAACTGAAAGCATCGTGGGAACGCGCGAATACCGAGAAAAACAAGCCAATATTTGGTCTTTACGAGAAGTTGCACTCCTCGGCGCACTCCACAAGCATTGCTTTCGACGAGCTTCTCTCCTTATCCATCCGCTGTCATCACCTTGTTTACTGGGAGGACGATGTGCGACTAAGCGATGGAAATACTCGCGGATCGATCTCATTTAGTCCCTATGCCTTGTTCGTTCTCGATCAACTTTATCAACCAGGTCGCTACGCATTGGATCTCCGCCTAGCGCATGCGATTTCGCTTCGGACAAACGATGGAGAAACGATCGTTGAAGCTGCGCCTATAGAGGCGATGTTCAATGGCTCGGCGACAGCGGTTAATGGAGATCTATCAACCGGTGACAACGTAGAGGCATACAAGCTCGGCCTTGGTCGCAACGAGTTTCTCGACTTCGTCCAACACTTGCGGAAAGAGATAGATGGGAGCGCCGACATCGCCTTAAAGTTGATCGCGTTCAGCCCTGAATCGGGGTTTGTAAGGCGAATAAGTTCGCTACAGGAAGCAGTGCAGCTAGGCGTGGACTGGGCGAAAAACACGGCATCAGCTAAACCAGCTCGTTCGAGCGGTCATCGAAGGACAGGGAAGCCGCGCTCGATCGGAACTACACAACTAAGGATAGTTTGTGCCCCTACCACCGGCGCCAGAAAGCCCCGCCGCCCCTAGAGTGCTTCGGTCGAGATGTGCTTCGGCCGAGACAGTCAAAGTTGAAGCGATTAACGATCTCTCTTAGCACGAATTTGATCACATCCATATTGCAACCGCTTCCGAGCCCAGCGTTCCACTGCACCGTCCGCCGTCAGGGCTGCTTTTTCCGCAACCTCGGTTTGCAACGCCAGAATGTAAGCCTCCGTCCATATTTCGAGCGGGATGCATCTGCCGGGGCGTTGGATAGGTTCACTGTCGACCATGCCGCCAACCTAACCGAACTTCGCCGCCTGTCAAATGCAGAACCCGGCAGTTATATCGAGAGGAGTTCACGACCGTCGACACTGATCCCTAGCGAACGTCGCGCTGAAGGGGCTCGATGAGCAGGCTCCACAGATACTCTGCGGCGCCCTCTTGCGACAATTTACGGTCGCGCTCAGAGCCGAGCATTGGCATTCCCATGGCCTTCATAAAGATGGCTTGGTCGTCAGCTTCAACAGTCAGGGTCTCGTTCGTTGAGCTGCTTTCGGTTGTCTCACCCTGCCGGTAGTTGATGCCTTCCCCGAGTATCCCGCCTCCGGTGAAGTATGTGGCTCGTGCGACATCCTTTCCGTCGCGGTAGATGGTCGCGAAGAAGCGATTGGCATCGACCCGCTTGAACACGCCTTCATAGCCAGGGTTGCGGTCGGTGAGCTCGGCCAGTGAGTTCTCATTGAACTTGGCCACATATTCGAACGTTTCGTCCTTGAACCGGTCCTTGTCTCGCTCGGTGAAGCTCTTGGCCAGTCGCAGGTTACTGGACCGCGGGCCCGGCGTTTTGCCATGAGCTGCACTGCTAGAGACCGCGTAGGCAGGTGGCGTCGGCTGTTCGACAGGCGCCTTAAGCCACCGACTGGCAGCCTTCCGAACGCCCTTAACGACCTGAAGCATGGCCTCATCGGGGTCGGCCCACTGCTTGATGGGCTTGCCGTCCTCCGGCACGGCCTGGAGCTTGCCAAATGGCAATGACGTCCAGTCGCACGCCCGCAGAATAACCGGGATCACAACCGCCTCTCCGGCTGCGTGCCGCTCCATTGCCCGCTGCATCTCAATCTCATAGCAGTAGCTGGAGTGGATGAAATCGGAGCTCACGAGCAACAGGATGATCTCATCCTGATTGACATGGTCATCGATCTGCTGCGCGAAGTCTTGCCCTGGCTCGATCCTGCGATCGTGCCAAACTTCGATCACGCCTTGGCGCTGAAGCGCTGACAGCTGCTTCTCAATCTGATCGCGCCACTGAGCGTCGGCGTGGGAGTAGGAGAGGAAAACGCGGGGTGCCGTCATCGGAAAGGTCTCACTCGTGCTGCTCCACGGTGCCGCCTAGCGTGTGCGTCCACCATTCGAAATGCGGACTGGATCGATGGGGGCGGAACTTGCCGAGCTCAACCACCCTTCTTACGGCGTCTGGCAAAGTGGCCAGGCGCTTCGTGTCACTGCCAGCCCAGCCCTGTAGCAGCTCGGGAGTAGTCGCGAGCTTCGCTTCAATTGCCTGCGCCTTGAGCAACTTGCGAACTGCGCCGTCGTCCGTGCAGAAGACCATATTGCGAGACACTGCGATTGCCAGGCCTTGGGCCTCGCCGTCATCCAACCACTGGGACATCCGGACCATGAGTTCGGTTTCTGCGGTCGTTGGCGCCAACGCTTCGAGAGGGTAGTGACGGGCCAGCTCAACGGTGCTTAGCTTCTTGCCAACAATGCCACCCCTCGCATCGAACTCGCGGACGTGGTGGATCTCCGCTTCGACACCGGTCCCGAGATAGAACCGCACTGGAAACGCTTTCAGGTTTGCGATGCTGCCCCAAGCACAGTAGAGATTGAGCAGCGTGCAACTGTCCAGCACATATCCATTCATGCAGGAGCGTTATTCCGGTCCAAAACCGACGCATTGAGCTTAAACTGAATTAGTCCCTCCTCGTCGAGCAGCGATCGCTTCTCAGCCAGTTCCCGAGCTTTGATTGGTGAACGCCGAAGAAGCTTGGCAAACTGTGCGGTCGTGATTTCCTCGTTGTTCCAAGCCTGGATGGCAAGCAGGAGATAACGCTCCGGGAACGTATCAATGTGGGGCTTTTGATCGGGCTCTGCGATCCCCGCCTCGCGCTTCATGTCGCTAACCCGAACACCGGAGTCTTTCAGGAAATCCCACGTGCCCGAGCGAATGAGCCGGAGCTTCTCCATTCGTAGCGTCATGGCCATCATCGACACGCCATAAAAGTCCGCCATCCGACAAACGTCGGCGACATTGACATCACCTGCGCGGGCCTTGGCGTCCTCAAACTGCCTTCGAACACCCTCTGCCGGCATTAGAAAGTTGTATGCGAACGCATCCGCGAACCGCTCGCTGAGCGGCTTACGTTCCCCTGAGCTCAGGTAATCCACCCCCGGCTTGTCGCGATCGAAAACGAAGTGTCCGTATTCGTGCGCTATGGTCCAGCGCATCCTCTCGCGAGGGTGAAGCCGATTGACTAGGATGCAGTATCCAAATCCCGGGGCATAGGAATAGAGCCCTGCGAGTTTCGAGTTCAGTGCGTCGACGAAGACGTGGACGCCCACCTCATCCAACGTCTTGCGCAAGTCGCCGATCGGCTCTCGCTCACCGAAGCCAAGCCTGCTTCGCTCATACTGCGCGACACGTGCGGGCAGCGCATCAAGATCCGCCGCCGATCGGTCAATGTTAGGCGGCATCATCGCCTGGACCAGGCGGACGTGGTTCTTCTCCAGAAGGAACTGGTAGTCGTCGACGAATTCTGCGAGCTTGTCGATTGCTTCACTGACCCCAGCCTCCTGCGACGCTTGCGGAATCTCTCCGCGCAGGTGGGGGGCGATCATCGGCGGCGCGGTGTCCTGCCTGATCAGGCGGCTCACCGACGTGTTGAACAGTGCCGCCAATGCCACCAGCTCTCCAGGCTTTACGTCGCGCTCACCTTTTTCGATCGCAATATACGTCGGTCGGCTGATGCTAATGTGTCTCGCGGCGTCGAGCTGGGACACTCCAGCTGCCTTACGTGCGGCCACCAGTCGGGCAGAGAGCGCGGTCATGCGGCCCTCAACTGGGCCTGACGAGCCCGCCCGGAAGGCGATGGATCGGCGTGTCTGGCGTAAACGCTCAGAACTTCTTCCGCGTGCTTTTGGTGAAGCAAGACAAGATCCTCGAAGGGCGCTGACAGCTGGGAAGGGGCGCAATGATCCCCAAGCCGGTCCCTCATGCCAAGGTCTCCTTCCGCCCAGCGCTGCGCCTGCCAGACATAGCTGCGAAAGTAGTCATCGTTCATGGCGTCCTCGCGCTCCCACAGTGGCCGGCTGTATGGGGTGAGGTCGCGAGCACCGGCACCAACGAAGGCCTGATGCCGCTCGATGCAGGCGGCGCAATAGCCGCAATGGGTCACCCCAGCCTCGCGCCAGGAGGTATGGACACACGATCGAGATTGTTGCGCCCACTGGACGAGCCCTGGGGTGTGCACCAGAGCCTCGATCATCGCCGCCTTGGTCACACGCGCAAACGGCAGCTCAAAGCGAACCGGCCGCTCCAGCGCGTCGCTAGCGACCTGCGTCATCATGGCAAGGAAGGTCGGATGCGCGCCTCGCGTGGACAAGCCATTGGACAAGGGGGCCCCGCCCAACGGCAGGTTGATCGCGCCGTGTCCATTCTCGTAGACATGGACAACGTCCACCCCGCAAACCGAGGCGAGAACGGCTCCGGAGGCGCAGAACAAGAACCCGCGAGATCGCTGCGTCGTTTCCTGATCGCGGATACGACCCGATCGCTCCAGACCCAGGACGAAGGACGCATGGCTAATGGAGCCCGCCTGCGGCAAGACATGCTTGAGCAGCTTGATCTGGTCCATAGCCCGTCGGCGGATAGCCGACTGGTGTCCTGCGGTAAGGAGCATGATGTCGCGCTGGCCGCTTTGCAGCGACGCCGCCAGACCCGCTGCAGAGTCCAGGCCACCGCTATACAGCGCCACGCGACTAGGCTTCAAGTGCGGACCGAAGTCCAGCGTCGTCTGGCCAACGGCAGGGGCTGGCCGCTCGTGCGGCGAGAAGGAAATCAGCCAGAAGTCGCCGGACAGGAAATGCAGAAGCTCTGCCAGCTGATCGACGACGTGCGGCTGCGACCAGTAAGCGAGGTCGGCCACATGAAAGCAGACCGGGATCGTGCGCAATCCGGCTTCGTTCTTGATGCTGACCTTGCGACGATGGATGCGATCGATCGCATAGGCGCCTGCAGCAATGCTGATCAGATCGATCGAGCGGTCGTCTACGCACGCCAACAGGTCATGGATCATGGCTTGAGCACTGATGCTCATGCGGCGCGTAGTGTCGCCCTGAACTTCAAGGCGACCATTAGCGTAGCGGACATGCAACTGGGTTGGCAGCTCAACGAGCACGATCCGTCTCCGTAGTCGATTGCGGTCCGGTAGGGACCAGCGACACATTCATCAACTCCTTGGAGCTCATGCGCCGCTTCGCGGTCAGGCGCCGCTTGAAGCGCACCGGGGCGCCATCCCGCAACGCGGCCTCCAGAATGGCCCGAAGATCGCCCTCGTATGCCCCGAAGGCCGTGGCAACCTGGCTTGAAAGCTCGCTCCGAAGCTCTGGATCGCGGAAGCGCTCCTCCTGACCCGCCCGGCACTGCGCCTGATCGATCAAGCGCTGCGTCAGCAATCGCGCGGCGACCGCGGCGACTTCCGCCGGGTCATTGCTTCGGCAGCGGTTGCGGGCATCGTTGACCAGGCTGGCGAGGCCCTTCTCAGTGAACTGGGCAATGACCGTCTGGACCTGCACAGGGGCACCCAGTGAGAGGCGTAGCAAGCTCGACAGCGGCGGCCCGTTGCGCAGCGCACCGCTCAAGGCGGCGCACATGCCCTCCATGTCCGCAGCCATTGCGGTCGCAACATCGTCCACCGCACAACCGGGGTCCTTCAGCGCTCTGCGCGTGCGGGCCCACCGCGACGTGTGCCCCAAATCGATGATTTCGTTCTCGGCCATGGGGGCAGCGTAAAAGCCGCCACGCCCCAATGTCAAGTCGAACCAGTCTTATTCTGTCAAAATGTAATACTCCGCTGCCTAAGCCTTTGAACTGGCGAGCGTTTCCCGCTAGCGTCCACACATCGGTTGGGAGGCGATCATGGCACTGGAACTGCTGCTCTTCGACTTGGACAACACCCTAGTTCGCTCTACCGACTTGGATCCTTTTCGGGGCGCCGAAGGAACCGGCCCACGGACCCCAGCACGCATTCAGGCACTGACGCGCGCCATCCGCGCCAATTCGGATCGACTCCACTACACGGAGGACGATTTGATCGCCCTAGCGCAGGGGCGGCGCATAGGCGTCTTCACCCGGTCCCCTAGCGCCTATGCCGCTACGCTGTTGGCAGAGTGTTTCCCGCGAGCTCCATGGTCCTGCGTCATCGCCTACGAGGATGTTCGGCACACCAAGCCGTATCCCGATGGCGTTTGGCTGGCCATGCAGAAGCTGGGCATCCAAGATGTGCGAAGCGTCGCTGTCGTTGGGGATGAAAAGGCAGATGTCATCGCAGCCTACCGTGCTGGTTGTTGGGCCATCCTAGACCAGGGAGCATGGCCCCAACCTTGGACCTCTCCGCAATACAACGCCGTGGAGCGGGTCGCGGACGTGATTGTCAACGGACCGGCCGACTTGCGCAGGAAGATCGCTGATCCCATTTCAAGTTTGCCCGTATTGGAGCTGGCAGGCGAACGGCCGGGGGCGAACCTGCTTGCGTCTTGTCGCTACGATGCGATCAATCACTTCATTCCAAACTCCATCGAACGTGGATCTGCGTGGGTCCATGTCTTGGGGCGTTCATTCTCGGACTATCGCGATCTTGACCACCGCCGCAATTGGCACCGGCTATCGCAGGAAATTGCTGACCTCAAGGACGCACAACAATTCCCTGGTCACTGGGTCAATGCGCTCCGCGCATACCTGCACCATTGTTGGCCCGTGCACCATCTGGAGCCTACCGTCGTCAGTGTCATACCCTTCAAGCCCGGTCGCCAACCACGACTTGAGCGGCTCCTCAACCAACTACAAGCGTCCGACGCAGCCGTGGACATCCATCCGCTCACACCCATTTCCTTCGTGCCAGACCTGCTTCGCTATACGAATGGGGCACGCAGCCATCACGGCGAACATTTGACCAGGGAGGAACGATTCATCAATGTTCGCGACCATCTGCAAGTAGCCAGACCGGATCAGGCTCGCGGCAAGAACGTGGTGGTGATCGATGACGTCGCAACAACTGGCGCATCCCTGGTGTATGCCGCGAAATACCTCAAGGCAGCCGGTGCGTCCAAGGTAGAATGCGTAGCGCTAGCCAAGGCGATCGGTCCCGAATGAAGGCAATCTCCTCTACTACCAGGAAGCTTCTGGAGCTCTCGCAGCTTTCGGGCGTTGGCCCCGCCACGTTGCGTCGCTTCGCTTCAGACCCCGGCATCGACACCCTTGAAGCGGAGGACATCGCCGCCAGCAACAATGCGCTCACCGACGCACTCGACGACGGTCGGCTATGGCGAACGGCCCGTGCAAAGGCTGAAGCACAGATCGAAGCATGCGAACAGATTGGAGCTCGTATCATCTCTCCGGTCGACAAAGACTATCCGTCGCTGCTCTCATCGACGAAGGATGACCCATTTCTCCTGTATGTGCGCGGCAACTTTGCGCCAGACCCAGAGAAGTCTATCGCGATTATTGGAACAAGGGAGCCGACCCCTCATGGCATAGCGATTGCCGAGCGCATGACAGACTTTTTCGTTGGCGCTGGCTGGAGTGTCGTGAGTGGACTCGCCCTCGGCTGCGACGCAATCGCTCATCGGCAAGCGATCAAGAGCGGTGGTCATACGGTCGCGGTGCTGGCGCACGGGCTCCATACCACAGCCCCGGCACGGCATCGAGCTTTGGCGGAAGAGATCGTCGAGAGCGGAGGTGCGCTTGTATCGCAGTATCCCTTTGGTGCCCCTGCAATCGGCCCGCAGTTCGTCCAGCGAGACAAGACACAGGCCGGCCTTGCGCAGGGCGTTGTGATGGTCCAATCCGACCTACAGGGGGGCAGTCTCCATGCGTCTCGGGCCATCCTGGCTTACGGGCGCTGGTTGATTGTGCCCAATCCAACGGATCGGGATCGAATTGCCGAGGAGCCCAAGGTGCAAGCAAACCTGCTCCTTGCAGAAGGCAACGATCGCGACAAAATGGATCTGCTGCGCATCAAGACGCCATCGATGCTGACCAAATTGCTTATCGTGAGAAGTCGTGAAGACTACGACATCGTTCTGAAGAAGGCTTCGCTAGGTGGAAACGACGCGGCGGTGATACAACCGTCGATGTTTTAGCCATTGCCGCAAATGGGGCACCTCAAGGATGCACCACCCCATCCCAGTTGAGCTGTCGCTTGAACTGACCCCGCTCGTAACGTGGCAACGCAACGGGCGGCTGATACGCGTCAAGAACTTCCTTTTGCCAATCTCGGATCACTGGCTTGGTCCGCCGCCGCTTCGGGCTGTTTGGATGGTCGTAGTGCCGCCTGATGGTCTCAACCCGCTCCTCGGCCGTCGCATGGCCGGTGACAAGTGCGATATCACGATCCTGAAATCCTTGCTGCTTCAGGTCCGTGACTAGGGTGTGGCGGAAGGCGTGGAAGCGCACTCCTTTCGGAAACCCGAGGTCTTTCATGTAGGAAGAGAACTGGCGGCTCAAGCAGGCACCATACGCAGCCTTCGTCTCCCCGTTCTTCTTCGTCCCCGCCGTCAAGTTGGGAAACAGGCGGAGCTGCCCCGCATCTCGAACGTCATCCACAAACTCCAGAAAGCCCGCATCCAACACTACTTGCGGGAGGGGGATCCGGCGGATCGCTGACCTGCCCTTGAGCCTCTGGCGGCTCTTACGGCCCGAGGAGTTCGAGAGCTCCTCGTCCGCCGTTGCCCGGATATCAATACACCATAGCCCTTCGTCCTGAATGATGTTTGCCACCTTTAGCTGCGACACCTCACCAATGCGCATGCCCATGTGCAGCCCAATGATCGGGCACCACCAGCGATGCGGCCACGCCGCCGCCCACTGCGGAAACCCGACCGGGTCGAAGATGCGCTGGAGCTCCTCGCCATCGAAGAGACGCTCCGCCTTGTCCGGATCCTCGATCAAGCCATCCTTGAAGTCGTCGAAAGCCGACATGGGCGAATGTCCGATCGCGCCTGCCTTCTCCAAGACGCCGAAGAATGTCTTCAGCTGCCGGCGGTAAAGTCGGAACGTATCGGGCGCAGGCAGGCGGACGTTCTGCGCCTTCCCTTCAGCAATCAGGTCATCCGCTGACCGCACCCTCAGGATCTTGGCGCTGGCGCGGCGATCAGGCGTCCACCGGATCAGCTGCCACAGCTTGTGAATGTGAGCGTGGGTGATCGCCGACACGTAGATGTCGCCACACACGGCAAACAGCATATCCAGGGCGCGCTTGGCGGCCGACTGTGAGTTCTCTGCAAGTCCACGGACTTCCCGATAGCTGAGATAGTCGTCGATCTCCACCGAAAGTTTGCGTGCAGGAGAACCGATCTGCAGGGGCTCTGGGTAGCGCGTGCCGCCCTTGCTGTAGCGACGCCTGCGCGTCAGCTTCAGCGTATTTCCAACGAACTCCTGGAGGTGTGCCATGTCCTCTGCACTGTTGACTTCTACGCTTTGGAGGATGACGTTGTTGACCTTGATGGAGCCGATCTTTAGACCAGTCCTGTTTCCTAGATCGTAATACTCTTGTGCAGCCGCGAGGTCGTCGGCGATGGTGTGGACATAGTCTCCGGAGTTGGTGGACATGCTCGCTTCCTGATGGGGGATGCAAGCGTCATAAGGCGAACGCCGATCCTGTCAACGATACGGTGCAAACTCCTGATGACAACCGCCAGTCCTAGGCATCGGGGACATTAGCGGTGGAAATGGCCAGAGAAATAAGTCAGCGTCGCGTCGTAACGATCTGATTTCAATGGCGCCCCGGCATTCGGTAGTGGTGCAACGAAATTAACTTCATGTAGTAATACCTTTTGGATGTAACGCAGAATTCGCGATGCCTCTTAGGTGAACAGAAAATAAACCCAAACGGCAACAAATCCTTCTGTTCGCCGGTAGGCATTGCCCATTTTCTTCAGTGAAGAACGGGACGCCCGATCTCGTAATAGAGCGCATGGCAGTCGATGGTGCCGCGCTCGTATTGCTCTAGTAGCCGGCGGCATCGTCGATCGATGAGGAGGCCGCGTTCCTCGGCGCCTTCAAGGATGTTCTCGACCACCTCTCGGCGAAAGGTGGGATCACGTTCCAGTTCCGCGTCTTCGGGGGTCAGCTCAGGTAGTCGTGGCATGTCGTTTCCTCCTGCCCGACTCCTAGTCCCATTTGAGCGCGCGTCAATAGGTCCTCCTGACGCAGTCTTTCGATTCTGACCATAGGCACGTGCCATCTTCTTGTGTCGCTGTGCCACTTGTAGAAGACGATGCGGGATGGCCGACGAGGCGGACACCCGCACTGTCCAAGCAAGATCGTTCGTTCGCTTACTCAGCGCCGGACCCCTTCCACATCGCGGCCAGCCGCGCGTGGACAGCTTCCTTGTCGTGGCCATCCCACTCCTTCTCGTAGGTTGGGAGACCTTCGAACAACGATTGGTGTCGTGTGTGGTAGTGATAGGAGATCTGACCGGTCGGCAGGTCGATATACACGCACCCCTTCCACGCTGGCGTCCATCCGGGAGTAGTGGTGTCGCGTATACCGGACGGGAAAAGTCTGGACAGCGCAGCGACTAAGTGCATGCGTTCATCGTAAGCGCCGTCCTTCCGCGCAGTGAGGCGCTCAATTTCCAGTTGCTGGCGATCACGCGAGGCTGAGTCCATTGCTACAGGATACGCAGGTTCGGATGTCGCGTCATCGCCCTCGCCGACGCTGTTTATGCGGCCCGTCCGAGGACAAGCTCGTCCGCACTTTTTGAGGCGGGTTCGGCTTCACGCGCATCTACAGTCGGCATCAGATGATTAGGGATCGACAGCGACCATCGGCCAATGACCCGCTCTGAACGACTTCTTGCGATCATGCAGTTGCTTCGTGCCCGGCGGACGCCAATCACTGCAGCGTCGATTGCCGCAGAGTTTGGCATCTCCGAACGAACCGTCTATCGCGACATCGTCGTGCTGATCGATCGGGGCGCGGTGATCCGCGGCGAGGCCGGTGTTGGCTATTTGCTTGATCAGCACCACTTCCTGCCGCCGTTGATGTTCACCGCTGACGAGGCTGACGCGATCATCCTTGGCCTGCGCTATGCAAGTCGCCGTGGCGACAAAGGTCTGTCTGCTGCCGCGGATAATGCGATAGCGAAGATTACCGGCATATTGCCTGACGATGTTGCGAGGTTGTCTCGCCAGTCGGGGCTGGTCGTGCAACCTGAGCTCGGCGACATCAAGCAAGCGATTGGCTTGATCCGCGGCGCCATCCGTAGGCAGCGTAGAGTTGTCTTCGACTATGTTGATGAGCGCGGCAGCTCGTCTCATCGAAATGTTCTGCCGGTGGCTGTCGGGTTTTTTGACAACGGGGCAATGCTCGCCGCCTGGTGCAACGACCGCCAGGCCTTTAGACACTTTCGCCTTGATCGCATGCGAGCCGCTAGCGAGCTCGATGCGGGCTTCGACAAACCCCATCAGTGGCTGCTTGCTGAGTATCACAAACTCGAACCTGGTATGCAGCTGTAGCGACTGCTGACATGAACTGACAGTCGCATCGTTTACACCTGACATACGAACAGCACGGGAGTAAGCGATGTTCATCATACTGGGAGCCACAGGGCACGTTGGTTCAGCGGTGGCCGAAACTCTGCTCAAGAACGGGCACGAGGTCACAGCTGTTACGCGGCATGAGAACAACGCGCAGCTTCTGAGAGCCAAAGGAGCGACCGTCGCGGTTGCTGACCTCTATGACATGGAGGCGATGCGCGAGGTGTTCCGCAAGGGCAAGCGCCTGTTCCTCCTCAATCCGCCGGCCGCGCCGGACACGGATACGGATCAGGTCGAGAAGGAAACCGTCCGCCTGCTTCTGGGCGCGATAGAGGGCTCTGGACTGCAGATGATTGTCGCCCAGTCGACCTATGGCGCCCAGCCGGGCGATGAGCTCGGCGATCTCAATACGCTCTACGCGATGGAAGACGGCCTGCGCGGCCAAGCGATACCCGCCACCATCCTCCGGGCGGCTTACTATTTCAGCAACTGGGATGGAATGCTTGACGCAGCCCGTGGCGGCACCCTGCCGACGATGTTCCCGGCCGAATTGACGCTACCAATGGTCGCCCCGGCCGATCTCGGAGAGGTCGCGGCAGGCCTATTGACTGCCCCCATCGACGAAACGGGGGTTGTGCATGTCGAAGGGCCGTCCCGCTACTCGGCGCGCGACGTGGCAGACGCATTTTCCAGGGCGTTGAAGCGCTCTGTCGAACTCGTTGTCACTCCACGCGCACAGTGGGAGGACGCCTTTCGCAAGCTCGGCTTTTCCACCGAGGCGGCACGCTCATACGCGCGAATGACCGGGATCACGGTTGACGGCGCGTATGACATGCCAGAGGAGCCACGGCGGGGAACGACGGAGCTCCAGCGCTACATTGATGCGCTGGCGGGGAACGAGTAAACCGATAGCTCGACGCCTTGGACGTTCGCGCGACTGGGTCGGCGCTTTGTTCGGCTCTTCTCATTTCCGGTTGTCGAATATCGTTCGGGCAGAAGCCCTTGGCCCGCAGCTCAAGCCAAGAAAGTCTGGCCGCGGACGGTCGGTATTGTTGCGGGTCGATGCCAAAAACATCCGCACTTGACTTGGGCGCAGAACCTGCTGTATACAAGGTGAAAAGGGGAGTGTTATGAAAGGAAGCAGTAAGATAGCGCTAGGGATTGGCGTTGCCGCCTTGCTCGTGGCAGCCGTTTTCTATTATCGGTCCGATTCAACCACCGGGCCAGTCGACGGGCCGGTGAGCACTCTGGTCGTCGAATCAGAATCCCCTTCCCCCGTCAGTCAGCCGAGCGTGGACCCGGTAGCCGCGAGTTCGGAGCCTGGCCGTCATGCCGCAAATGCTGCGGGCGGATCGCAGTTCCTTGAATCGGGATATCGCTGGAATCCTGTTCAACCAGGAATTGCCCAGAACGCCGAAGATGCGGCTTGGCTGGCGGCGCACGGATATCCCGGGCCCGACGTAGAGCATTATTTAATGTCGCTGTCGGTTGACGCGTTACGGAGATTGGCCGCGGGCGGAAATCAGCCAGCTCAGGCGATCCTGGCATATAGATTGGCTCAATCAGGCTCTCCGCCTGATGAAGTTACGGCATTACTTGAACGCAGTGCTGCCGACGGATCTGTGTATGCCTTAAAAATGGCCGGAGATATCTTCCAGACCGTGCCTACCATGAAGAATCCTGAGATGGCACACGCTTATTACGGTCTTCTCACGCGCCGGGGAGACCAAGGCGGGCTTATTGCGAATTCGGTGTTCGGAGACACACTTACGGCGGAAGAACGCGCCAGATCGCGCATGCTTGAAGAAATTTTGTGGCGCAACGTGATGCAGAGGCGGCAAAGGCCGTTTGATCTTTCGATGCGGCCTGGATTCATTTCGTTGATGGAGCAAAGCAACATTACAAAGGAGCGTATGGAATGAGTATCAGACGGATCGTTGGAGATCGAAAGGCTGCAGTTCTATCTCTCTTGTTGGCACCAGCAATTGCCCTTGCTTGCACGATCTACGAGGGCGTGTCGTTCGATGTCCATGTCGGCGCTGTCAGCTCCGGAATTGAACTGGGTGATCGTCTGGAAGCTGCGCTGGGCTCGCAGTTTGGGGTGGACACGTCTGTCGAAGGGGTCGTGAGGTATCAGGCGCGACTGCCGTTCCTGAACATCATCGGCGGCTTGATGTCCATCCCCTTCACAAAGTCATGCGGTCAAACATTCAAACAGCGCGCTATCGAGATATACAGTAACTCTGTAGGAAACGCAGACACCGGCGGCGGCCCTGGCGGCGGCAATGGGGGCGGCGGCAACGGTTCAGGCCAATACCAAGTCGTCGGCTACACCCCCATATACATTACGGGAACGGTCTGTGCTAACGGTTCCTGCTCATCTCAGCAGATTCTCATTGGCTACACCGCGCAGTGGGCGTGGGTTCCCGCAAGACCTGGGCCGCCGACCTACGCTCAAAACTAAAGCCGATGCGTCCCTGGATCCTGCCACTGAGCGCCCCTTCCGCAGGGGCGCTTTTTGTCTTGGTCGCCGGCGCGCCGCTCCGCTCGCAGGCATTCCCTTCGGTCGCGACGTCAACTCTTGCGTCGGTTGTGTCACCTTAATGCGGTCGCAACTGTGGCCTGTTCGCCCCTTTCTGCTCCATCTTTCGCATGACTTTGGGCAACGCCTCTATCAGCTCGTCCAGGACGTGGTAGGGCATCAGGTAATCAGCTGAGGACGATCCGGATTGTCGCGGATCGATGCTGGAAATCTCCAACAGGATGACCGCTGCGGCTAACTCACTCGCGATCTCCCGCACGCCAAACGCAGAGCCAAGAAACGGCTGATGCGGCAGTCCTCTCAAATGCGACCCCTCGTTCCAGGCGGGCACCGGTCCTTTGGCACCGACGAGCAGACGTTTATCCAGCCCTTGCGCGATCATCATGTCCCGAAGCTCCGGCAGACCACGCACCATATCCTCCAGCACTGAGTAGGCCATCAGGATGCCTTTGCGACTGCCCTCTGCGATCTCGCCGGAGCCTTCCACAGCCCGGATGCGAAAGTCGACAAGCACGCAGCCGGTGTCGGGCACGACTTCCCCAAAGGAGACGCCCAGGATCTCGTCCATCCCGGCGTAGGCCTGCGGCCATGCCCCGCCGCTTGCGAGCGTCCGCGGATCCTCGCTGGACGGATCGAGCTTGGTGATGATCTCCACCCGCTCAGTGCGGGCTCTGGCCTCTTCAAGCGCGCCCTTGAACACGTGGTCGCCCCCGGCGGCGCGAAGATCCTGGATGACCTTCGGCAACACCCCCTGGATCGACTCAAGCACATGGAACGGCAGATAGATCGGGACGTCCTCTTCGCGCACCGTCCCATCTTTGTCTTGGACCCGGCTCTTAAAAACGAACCGGGCAGATCCCGCTTCGGGCACGAGCTCGTCGACGTCGACATGCCAGCACATGATCTTCTTGGTCATGCTCAACTCCTGAAGGCGCACCATGGCCCGTTGTGTAAATTTTGGCACCGACTGCGTGAAGCCACACCCGCTCAGTGGAAGTCCCGGGAACGCGTGTCCAGCCCACCCAGGATCTCGCTGAAATCATGGAGCCGGTTGGCCACGAGGTTACCGACCCCGTCGCTCCACTCCCACTTGCCATCCACGACCATGAGCCGCGATCCAATCAGCTCCTTGCGCTGTCGCTCACCCAAGTCTGGCCAGACGATCACCTGGACGTTTCCATGTTCGTCTTCCAGTGTCAGAAAGGTCGTGCCGCTGGCGGTGGCCGGGCGTTGCCGAAGCGTGACCAATCCCGCCACACGCACGCGCGAGCCGCTGCGGCGGGCCATCACCTCGCGGCTGTCGACGCAGCGCTTGCGCTTGAGCTGGTCCCGCAGCAGGGCGAGCGGGTGCCGCCCCAGTGTCAGGCCCAGCGTGGCGTAGTCTGCGGTCAGATCCTCGCCCTCCTGCGGGCTCGGCAGATCCACCGCGTCCTCATCGGGGCTGTCAGAGAACAACGGCCGCTGCTGCTCTACCCCGGCGATCTCCCACCGCGCGCCATTACGGTGACCCGACAGGCGGGCCAAGGCGCCGGCCTCGGCCAAGAGCGTCTGGTCCCTGCGATCGAGCTGCCCGCGGTGGCACATGTCCTGGACGTGCCGGAACGGTTGGCGTTCGCGCGCGGCCACCAGCCGCAACGCCGCAGCCTCACTGAATCCGCGGATCTCGCGCAGGCCCAGGCGGATGGCTGGCTGCTCGCGCGGATCCTCGCGGTCCTCCAAGGTGTTGTCCCAGTGGCTCACGGTGACATCCACCGGGCGGATCTCGATGCCTTTTCGGCGTGCGTCCTGGGTGAGCTGGCTCGTTGAGTAGAAGCCCATGGGTTGGGAGTTGAGAAGCGCGCAGGTGAACGCCGCATGCTCGTGACACTTAAGCCAACAGCTGGCATAGGTCAGCAGCGCGAAGCTCGCCGCATGGCTTTCGGGGAAGCCATAACCGGAGAAGCCGACGATCTGCTGGAAAACCTCTTCGGCGTAGCTCAGTGGATGCCCGTTGGCCAGCATGCCAGAGATGATCTTCTCCCGGTGATGGTCCATGTTTCCATGCCGCTTCCATGCGGCCATCGAGCGGCGCAGCTGGTCCGCCTCACCCGCGTTGTAGCCGGCCGCAACCATCGCCATGCGCATCACCTGCTCCTGGAACAGCGGCACGCCCAGCGTTCGCTCGTAGATCTCGCGGATCGCGTCGTTCGGATATGTCACCTCCTCCTTGCCTTGCCGGCGCATGAGGAACGGGTGGACCATGTTTCCCTGGATGGGCCCGGGTCGGATGATCGCCACTTCGATCACCAGGTCGTAGAAGCACTTGGGCTTCATGCGCGGCAGGAACGACATCTGCGCCCGGCTTTCGATCTGGAACACGCCGATGGTGTCGGCCTTACCGATCATCTCGTAGGTGGCGCGGTCCTCCGCGGGGATGGACGCAGGTGTCAGATCCCGACCGCGATGGCGGCGAAGCAGGTCCAGCGCCTTGCGGATGCAGGTGAGCATGCCCAGCGCGAGACAATCGACCTTCAGCAGCCCCAGGCTATCCAGGTCATCCTTGTCCCACTGGATGATGGTGCGGTCGGGCATCGCCGCGTTTTCCACCGGCACCAGCGACCACAGTGGCGCATCGGAGATCACAAACCCGCCCACGTGCTGCGACAGGTGGCGGGGGTGGTCGAGCAGTTGCCCCGTCAGTGCGACGACGCGGCGCATCACCGGGGAGGACGGATCGAACCCGGCCTCGCTCAGCTTCTCATCCAGCGGCGAGTTGCCGCTCCACCAGCCCACGCAGGCAGACAGGGCATCGACCTGGTCCCCGGGCAGACCCATGGCACGTGCCACATCGCGCATGGCGCTCTTGGCGCGGTAGCAGATGACCGTTGCAGCCAGTGCCGCGCGCTCCCGGCCGTAGCGCCGATACACATACTGGATCACCTCCTCCCGGCGCTCGTGCTCGAAATCGATGTCGATGTCCGGCGGCTCGTTGCGCTCCTTGGAAATGAAGCGCTCCATGAGCATCTCCATGCGGGTCGGATCGACTTCGGTCACGCCCAGCGCGAAGCACACCGCACTGTTGGCGGCCGAGCCGCGTCCCTGGCACAGGATGTTCCGGCTGCGCGCGAAGCGCACGATGTCGTGCACGGTCAGGAAGTAGGCTTCGTAATCGAGCTCACGGATAAGCGCCAGCTCGTGCTCGATCTGCGCCCGCACTTTCGCCGTGGTGCCCCCAGGCCAGCGCCAACGAATGCCCTCCTCCGTCAGCTGACGCAGCCAGCTGGCAGGCGTGTGGCCCTCGGGCACAATCTCTGCCGGGTAGCGGTATTGCAGCTGGTCAAGGGTGAACGTGCATCGCTCGGCGATGGCGATGGTCTCCTCCATGAGCGCCGCTCCGTAGGTCGCGGACAGCGCCGCCATCGTGCGCAGGTGCCGCTCGCCGTTGCGAAACAGGAATGCGCCAGCACGGGCGACGGGGACATTGTGCCGCGTAGCGGTCAGGACATCCTGGAGCGCACGACGGCCGCGTGTAGCCATGTGCACGTCGCCCGCGGCGACCATGCGCAAGCCTACCTCCGCCGCTGTCGCCTCCAGCGCACTCAGCCGCCGCGCATCGTTGCGGTCGCGGTGGAGTTCGACGGCCAGCCACACACGATCGCCCATGACGGACTTCAGCCACGCGCCCTGCCCTGGGTCTATCTGCGAACCCGGGATCCACAGCGCCAGCGTTCCACGCAGCCCATCGGAAAGATCGGCACGGCAGAGGTGGTAGTCGCCCTTGGCCGCGGCACGGCGTCCGGTGGTGATCAGCCGGCAGATCGTTTCGTAACCGTCGCGATCCTGCGCCAGCAGCACCAGCTTCAGGCCGTCGGCCAACGTGATCTCGGTGCCCACGATCAGGCGCAGGCCCGTGCGCTTGGCGGCCTCCCACGCGCGCACGATCCCGGCCAGCGAGCATTCGTCCGTGATCGCAAGCGCAGCGTAGCCGCAGGCCTTGGCGCGCTCGAACAACTCCAGTGCGCTGGATGCGCCGCGCTGGAAACTGAAATCGCTCAGGCAATGAAGCTCGGCGTAGGCGGTCATGCGAACCAACCATGGAGCATCCACGGCCCCTGCTCGCCTACGCCGCAAAACGCCCACGCATGCTGGCCCTGCGAGGTCTCCAGGACGTAGTAGTCGCGCTTGGCGTCCTCGCCGTCCCACCAGCCCGTCTCCAAGCGCTCAGGGCCCGCCAGGATGCGCACACGATGGTCGCGCAGCGGCACGGGCCTTGGGAGCAGCCAAGTGGGGCGCGGCGGTCGGTCGACTGGCTCTTTATTGCGCAATACAGAAGCGCGCTGCCACGCCCGTTCCGGGCGCGGGTCACTGTCGGACGCGATCTGGTAGACGGCATCGGGACCTAGGCGCGCACGCAAGCGTTCACGCAACTGCTCCCATGGCACGGCCGCCGCCGGCCGCTCGTCGAACAGGTCCCTGCCCCCGGGCACGAAGGCCGGTAGGTCACGCGCCACGAGGCGCAGCGCGATGATGGCCTTGGGGATCGACGTGCGCTCAAGCCGGCCGCGTGTGAGCTCGAACAGCATGGCCGGATCGCGCTCGGCCGCCAGCAGCCCCACTTCCACCTCAGTTGCCGGATGATCATCGTGCTCCAGCAGGAGCTTGAAATGGAGCACCCCGCCATCCCTGCCTGCCAGATACGCGGCCAGGTCACCGGTGAGCCGGCGCACGGGGAACAGCAGCGCCATGTGGTTCTCGACCTCGTAGGACAGCTCCACGCGCACATCGAACACGTCCGGCGGCTGGTAGCACTCCAGCAGCTCCGGCGCGTCGCCCAGCATGCGGTCGACCGTCTCCAGCACCTCAATGCCGAAACGTCGGCGCAGCGCGTCGCGCGGCAGCGCAAACACCTGCCGCAGGTGTCGCACGCCCATGCCTGCCAGCCGCTGGCCCGCATCCCCTGGCAGACAGGCCTTGCGGACAGGCACGCGTGCGAGCGTGTGCCGTAGTTGCTCGGCGGTAGTCACCGCCAGCCCGTCCTGGGCGCCAGCGAGCACGCGCGCGCCGAGTGCGGTCGGCGCCATGGCGATCCTGTGCCGGAACCCCAAGGCCGTCAGGTCCTCGCGCAGCTGCGCCTGGAGCTGGGGCCATGGCCCCATGATCGAGAAGCTGCCCTTGACCTCCAGCAGCACGGCACCGGGCCACCCTGCCCAGACTTGGGAGCTGTAGCGATAAGCCCATGCGGCCAGGAAGCGCTGCCAGTGCGCGTCGAGCGCCGGGTCGTGATCCATGGCCGTGAACCGTGGGCAGATGGCCTGTGCGGCGACAAGGCGCTGTCCGGGTCGCAGTCCAGCTTCGCCTGCGGCGCGATTGACTGCCACAAGCTCCCGGCGCTGGGTCGGGCCCCCGACCAGGACCAGCGGCTCGTCAGGCGTCGGGTGTCGCCGGAGGACGCTGTCGATCCCCAGATGGGGCAGGAGGATGCAAGCCCACAGCACGGCGGCAGCTCAATGGAAAACCGGAAGTGCGAACGACTGCGACGGCGCCACTCCGCCGCGACACTTGCGCACCGTAACCGTGCGCCGGCCGCCAATCTCCAACCGGAGTGCGGCCGGCGAGGCCTGATCAGCATGCCTGCGGTCGCGCACCGCAAACCCTAGCGCCTGGCCGGTGTCGGCGGCGACCTGGAGGCGGCGCAGACCGTGGTGGTCGATCTTTCTCGGCCAGCCGATCACTGCTGCGCACGCGCCCGAGCGCAGCACCTGCTCAAACGCCCACAGCGCCTTGGCCGCATCGGCCTCGATCACGTGGACATGATCCAGCGCCAGGCCGCGCTCTTCCAAGGCCGGCGCATAGGGAATGTAGGGCGGCGCGACCAGCACAACGAGCTTGCCGACCTGCGTCAGGCGTCGCAGCGTGGGCAGCAGCAGATCCACCTCCCCTACACCGTCAGCGGGAACAAGGATCTCGGTCAGCGCGTGCTCCGGCCAACCCCCCAACGGAAGCGCGTCATCCAGCGCTACGTGCCCGGTTGGCTGGCGACTGACCGACGCGGGCGTGGCCGGGCCGCGCCACACCGTCCGTGCATCGAGCATCTCGCGAAGGGCAACGACCTGGCCCATGCGCTAGACCGTTCGGATGAGCCCGCAGTAGAGGCCTTCAATGGCGAAGTCCTCCACGGGATCGGGATCAATCGGGGCGAACCCGGGGTTGCATGAAAGCAGACGCACCGAGCGGCCCTTGCGGTGAAGCCGCTTCACAGTCAGCCCCTCGCCGCCCAATCGCGCAACGACGATCTGCCCATGTTCTGCGTCCGGCGTGGGATGAACACCAATCAGGTCGCCATCGAGGATGCCGGCGTCGATCATCGACTGTCCCTGCACACGCAGCAGGTAGCGCGGTCGCGGGCGGAAGAGCGTGCGATCCACGGCAATCGAACGCTCGATGTGCTCGCCCACGAAGATGGGCATGCCGGCGGCGACACGCCCCACCAGCGGAAGATCAAGCGTTGCGGCCTTGCGCCCCACCCCCAGCAACCGGATCCCGCGCGCCTTGTGTGGGGCGAGCTCGATCCAGCCCTTCTCGGCGAGCGCCGCCAGATGCTTGGCCACCCCGTTGGGGCTGGCCAGGCCGAACGCGTGCGCGATCTCCGTGATCGTCGGCGCACCACCGTGCTCCGCGAAGTGCTGGCGGAGGTAGTCCAGAACGGCCTGCTGGCGGTCGGTGAGCGTATCCATAGTGGAAATATTTACACCACTGGGGGCGAGCGTGTCCAAGCGCAGTGGAACCATCCGCGGTCTCAGGGATGGAGATCCAAGAAAAAACAGGCGCTTTGGCCCCACGGCTCACCCGCCGGCTGACGGCGTGGAACCAGCGAGGTCGTTCAGGTTGCGCGGCTCGACTGCCCCCGGCCCTCAGCTGCCCGCGGGCCCGGTCCACTCCCTGGGCTGGGGCAGTCCCAGTCGCTCCATCATGGTCGTGCCGTTGCGCACGCCCTGATCTTCGTAGTTGTTGTTGAAGATCACGTGGAGCACATCCACGACATCGGACAGCTCGCGGATCTGTATCGCCAGATCGTCGAGTTCGTCCGTCGAATAGTCGTAGTCGAAGCGGTCGGATGCCGCAGTGGCACCCTTGATGTCCCAGGTTTCCTCATTGCGCCCGTGCAGTCGCACGATCGCCAAGCGCGGATTGGTCGTTGCCCAGACTTGGGGGATCGACTTGTCGGGGATGTTCTGGGGTTCGTCGACCACGACGTGGACAACGCCCAACTGCTGCTCCCAATCCAGCGTCTCCGCATCACGGACCCCATCGAACCAACCGATGGACCGAAACTCCACGGCGAGTGTGTAGCCAGACAGCCGGTCCACACACTCCTCGATGTGGGCGATGGTGCCCTTCGCGGGCTTGACCCAGTGCGGAAACTGGAAGTGCACAGCCTGGAGCTTGCCCGCCTCCTTCAACGGCCGGATCGCGATCTCGAAGCGACGCCAAAGCTCGTCGCGGATCTCTGCTGGCGTGTCCTTGTAGTAGAGGTTCTTCTTGGTGACGAAGTGAAGCTGCAGCGCATCGGCGATATCCTTGGGCAGCATCTTCTGTGGCGTCTGGTGGCCGGTGAACAGGCGGAACGCCTTGAGGTTGAACACGAACTCAGCGGGCGTGCGTTCGACCCACTTCTCCGAGTTGCTCGCACTTGGCATCGCGTAATAGCTGCTGTCGACCTCGACCAGCGGGAAGCGCGAGGCGTAGTAGCGCAGCCGATCCTCAGGCGTCTTCGCGTCCTTCGGATAGAAGAGCTTGGATTTGATCAGGCTGGGATCGGTCCAGCTGGCAGTGCCAACGAGTATCTTGCCCATACGGCAATGCTACTCCTGAAAGCGCCGCGGACTGGCCCGGGGATGTCGGAGTTTCCTTACAGCACCGGTCGGCGTTGCCCGACTGCCGTGCCCGGGTGACCGGCGCACACTGGCCATGCCCCGGCAGCATGGCCTTGCGCCAGGAATGGACGCCGCTCAGCAGGAAAGGCCGGTCCCCTGAGCAAGGACCGAAGCTGTGCCGGGGCAATTTTACAGAGCAGCTGTGCCCATGGGCCATGTCATCTCCGCTACTCCAGCTCAACTCCGCGAGGCGCGAGTTGGTCAGAGCACCACAGAACGAGTTAGAACCTCGCGGGCGGTGGTGAGCGCTGGAGAGTCCTGGAGAGCCAACAGCGAGCTCTGTTCACGAGCGACGTGCTTGGTCAGCCTATCGAGTTCCACAGAAAGAGTAAGGACGCCTGCGACCCTTTCTGGAGTATCGAGAATGCGTCGGGAGCCGTCCGGCGTAACGAGCCTCTGCGCCTCATGTGGATGGGCGTAGCACCAATCAAAGTGTCGCTGTGCTTCGGCTAGAACCGCAAGCTCCCATATACACCCAGAACGAAGCGTTGCGAGGTCTGAGTGACAAAGCAAGCCCGCTATGTCATAGCTCGATAGCGCGACGGAGCTGCCTTCTTCCTCCAGATCCGCCTTCAAATTCTTACACAGACGGATCGCCTTTCGGAGACCGCCCGACACCTGCGCATCGAGTTCAGCCACCTTCGCAATGTGCAAAAACGGTAGGTTCTCAATCGATCTATGTTCAGCCTTATCGTAAATTGATACACCTCGCTCAACCTCCGAGCCGGTGCGCTGGTATTCGAGCGTATCCCACCACACCGACGGGACGACGTCGACAGGACGAGCAAGCGATCCGCCTGCAAGCTTGATTGCTTTGGGGGCATCAACGTCGACGTCGACAGCGGCATAAGCGGCTTGAAGGGCCTGCTCAGACTCGCGCCGAAGGCTGGAAAGAAGCGCGAGAGGAGAGACTGCGGCTGCAGTATATTCACCGCGTTGTGCGCGAACGCCAGCAGCCGCGTAGAACAACGAGCGCGTTGCAATCACCAAGAGGTCAACATCGCTTATGCCCCGAATATGAACATTCAGGGGCACAGAGCCCTGCAGACGAAACTCCACCGGAATTCCGCTATCTGGCAACCTCCGCGCCAGCTGGTTGCCAACTCGCTCCGCCGTTTCGACGCTGATCCTGGTGTAATCGGCATCGACCTCCGCCATCGCACCTAACGCGTATTGCGTATGGGGCTTACCTCGTTGCCGGCCCTCGTAAGACTCCGCAGTTAGCTGCTTGCTGAGGATCGCCATCTGTTGATCGAATGACACGCGGCGATATCGATCTGAGCCTTTGCGCCGGGACCGAAGCCTAGCTAGCCTTTGGTCAATCGTCATTCGCGTCGCCTCCATTCCATCTGGCCGAATGTAGATCGACCACGTCCATTGAAATACTCTCCCGCAGCAGACTTCTGATCCTCGCTGATCAGCATGTCGCAGAACCCCATGTGATGACGCAGTTCGTGCTGGTCAATCCTCGGATCGTTGCGATAGGTGTAAAAGAGACGAAAGCCACCAGCTTCGTCATGCATGAGTGCCGCCACTACACTGTCAGACCCCGACTGATCGGTCTTCAGGCGAATACGTAGTCGATCCCAACTCTGGGCAATCGAGATCTCACCCGTCCACCGCTGCGCGTCTGCGCCGGGCGCATGGAATGATGTGCCATCGCATATCCACTGCCCCTGGAGGTCTGGAATCTTCAAGGCACGCCCAATCAGCGGAAGTCGCCAAAGGCTTCGGTTGAACAACCAATAGAGGACAAAGTAGACGGTCCCAGCACCAACGAGAGACATGACCGAAGGCGTGAGAT
The DNA here is from genome assembly GCF_004357985.1 of Luteimonas aestuarii. Lineage (GTDB taxonomy): Bacteria > Pseudomonadota > Gammaproteobacteria > Xanthomonadales > Xanthomonadaceae > Luteimonas > Luteimonas aestuarii. The sequence continues at coordinate 296,106 of NZ_SMTF01000003.1, forward strand.
GCGCAGGCAAACCATACTGCTCAGCCAGATCGATCGCGCGCAAGATCAAATATACCAAGCCCGCTGAGATCATTGCTGCGACCGTGCCGAGGTAGCGCCCGATCATGGCGCGGCTGACCCCATCTAGGAGCACATACTCGTGACTTCTCATGCAACCCCCAACTACAAATCAGATCACCGCAAGCTATCTCACAGCCCAAGACCGCATTGATTATGTCAAATGACAGAACATCCGGCGCCCCGCACTGGACTGATGGCGTTAGCGCTTCTTAGTCCAGGCAGGCAACTTCGTGCGCCAATGCCCTACCGCGGGTGAGCAGCAGCCCACCCGGCAACGTGCCCCGCAAGGCGCGCAGCGAACGCACGCAGCCCCGTTGTCTGCGAAAGCTCTACGTAATCGCCGCCGACGCGGGCAGTCCTGGGCGATGCGATCACTGTGGCCTGTGAGTAGAGATTCTCCTGGATCAAGCGGCGGCACAGCACCTCATAGCGGATCAAATAGGAGGCGCGCTCGAACTCTGGGAATACCGGGAAGTGCGGCGAGCTGTCCCGCACCGGCCGCCTCGATTTCTCGCAATCTTCCACAAGGATTAGCCAGCCAGTGAAAGGAGGCAGTTGATTGCCGAGCGCGCCCTCGCGGACAGCTGTGGAAAGATCATGGGCTGTGCCGATGGCTTCCTCGGCGCGGTTGTTGAAATTGTTGCCGAACGATGGACCGACGTGGCTCTTTAGCTCAATCGCGGCAACCAGCTTTTTGCGATCGAAGACCAGCACGTCCCATAGCTTGGTCGGCCGGTAGTAGCCCGGAAGTGTCAGGTTAGGTCGCCCACTAATGCAGATCGTGGCTTCTTGCAATCCGTTCTTACGGACGAGAGCCTCGACCATGGCCAGGAAGCCATCCATGTTGCGGCCACCCAGCACTGCCGCTCGTTCACCGCCCTGGCTGCGCTCCTCGTCGTTTTCGAGCGCGCTGCTACGACCGTCCCAGAACTGTGCAACGCCAAGGCGCGCCAAGCGGTCATAGTCGGCGAGATCCAGCCCCATACTTACATCCCCTCAGGCTGCGGCAACGATTGCGCGCTCAGCCTCGTTCAGGCCGTAAAGCGCAAATGTAGCGCGATTGGCCGCCTCACGGTCGCCGCCGATGGCCGCCTCGCGGAGCGCTTGCCGCAGCGGCGGGGACACATCCTCCCACTGCGGCACGCGGATACGACGCAAATACTGCGCCTGGAAGCGCAAGAAGCCGCCGCGCATGGTCGTCGAATAAGTCCCCACGAACAGCCGCGCCACGCCGGACATCAGAACGGCTTGCAAGGCGCGCAGATCCCATTGCTCGGAGGTAATGAAGTAGAGGTTGTGGTGGGGATAGAGCTTGCCTTCCTCGTAGACGATGTGGGCATCGCCTTTGATGTCCGGAACCAGAAGCTTGGGCGTCTCGGCGAGCGCCGGATAGATCCGGTCGATTGTGCGAAACCACCGGTCCGGATTCTTCTTGGCCACATGGCGCGCCTTGATGGCGCCAGCATGCGTGTCCAGGTAGGCCGCCAAACGCGGGTAATGGGCTAGATCGACCACGCGGCCGTCATCTTCGAAAGGATTGAGAACGCCCTTCCCGCGCCATTGGACGGCTCCGCCCAGAAGGTCCTGGGTGCGCACCAAGGGCAATTTTCGCGAGGGCTCGACGTCGAGGTCATCCATCGGACCGATGTAAACCCCATCATTTCCTGTGGCGACCCCAATGCCGACTTTGCAGCCACATTCTTCCAATGTTGGCAGTGTCTCCTCAAGGCGACGCACCAGCGCCAACCGGTCAGGTTGATGCAGGATCCAAGGCTCTGGTCCACTGACCACCCCTGCCATCTCGACCACGCCGGCAGCGGTGCCGAGTTTTGCCGCCGTCATCGCCCTCGCCAGGGAACCAAGCACCTCAGCGCTGATATCGGGGCGGTATGCAATCCGCGTGGGCCGCGGCTTCGACTTCGCCTTCGTCCGCGCGATCACGGTGATCGCCGGGTAGGTCATGACATCCGACAAAAAAGCGGGGGTATCCACGAGGTCAACGAAGTGGGTCAACGAAAATTGCTCGGATACCATGGCCCGAAGAGGACCGCCATACTTGTTCTTGGTCCATCGATCGGTGCAAATGAACCCCAGGACGCCGCTTGGTGAGAGTGCGTCCAGGCAGCGCTCGTAGAAAGGGATGTAGAGGTCGGCGCGGTCAAAAAGCGTCTTGAACCGACCGCGATAGAGCCGAAGCAACCCATCGGGGATCAGTTCCTGTCGGACGTAGGGCGGGTTGCCGACTACCACATCGAACGCATGGGGCAGCGGGGCCAGCAGAAAGTCGGCACACACAAGCCACTCCCGCCCCAAGGCCTCCGCTGCGTCCTGACGCACGCCAAGGCGCACCAGCTCTGAGACGACCGCAGCCCGCGCGGTGTCCAAGCTTGGACTATGCACCTCGTAGGCGCGAATGGTCCGACCCAGTTCAAGGGCGGCGTCGGTGAGATCACCCCCGTGGCTCACGTAGGAGCGCACCAGTCGCCCAATGATGGGGAGCAGGAAGTCCGCGTGCCCGGCAGAGGGTTCCAGTAGCGCGACCTGTGCCAGGTCCCGTTCCTCCGTATAGCCGACTAGGTCCAGGATGAAGTCGACGACTTCCCGACGAGTGAAGACCGCCCCGCGCTCGTCGGCGCTGGCAGTAGAGAGCTGTCGGCCGGGGTCGCTCCCGTCCATTGAAGAGCTTGCGGGGGTCGCACGGTCAAGATTCAAGAGGGGCTACTCTGGGAAAGTGGTTCAACATGTGAACATTAGCCGGTCGCGGCGTTTGCGACCAGCCAGCCCTAACCGGGGCACCAGTCACCTGTTCCTACCTATCCCCCGTCACCCACGGGTTCGCGTGCCCCACGATTGACCGGATCATCTCGGCGCGCTGGAACTCGTCCGCATCGACCGGATCTGCTGCGTGCCATTCGAGATAGAGGGCGATCGCCTGGTCGTCGATGTCGAGCCCATACTGCTCGATGTAGTAGAGGATGATCCGCGCCACATTGCCCTTGTGTGCGTCAGGTGGCTCAATCACGGTCTCGCCAGCGACCGTCGCGCGCTCGAAGTCGCAGCGCCCGTAGCGCCGTTCCTCGCCCGGGATTTCCCAAAGCCAGCGATCGCCGCGCGTTGCGTTGAGCGACCCGATGCCTGGCACCAGGTTGTAGAGGTCCGTCTCCGCGTCGACATATTGCTGATCCCGTAGGCACTCGGTGCGGGTCCCGCAGCCCATGGCCGCTGCCACCCAGCTCTTCGGAAATACGTGCTCCCACTGCATCCTGGTATTGGTCGCGGAGCTAGGGTTCTGCGGCTCGAAGCCGCAGCGATCCAGGTCGATCACCTTCGTCCTGACATCGACCTCGCAGCCGCAGAAGACCTCGAAGGGGTGCGCCTCGTAGACATCCGCCAGGAAGCGGTCAGCGTTCTTCAAGTAGTCCTTTGTCCATCCACGCGGCCGGACAGGCGCCTCCATGTCCGCCGCCCCAGCGGACATCGTGGCGAGCTCGTCTCGTTGTGGTCCCGGAGGGAGTTCGCGCTGGTTCACATGGGAGCACGCGGCAAGCAGCACACACAGCCCCGGCACAGCCAACCGATACCAACCCATGGTGGTTCGCCTCCTTTGGTGGCTCGGTAGCGCTGTCCGCCGCCTCGCCGTAGCCAGCGACGAGCCCAGGCCCCCGCAGAGCTGACAATAGCGGAGCCCCTTTCTCTCTCCACGACCTTCCGGGGGCGCGGCGGCCATGGGCTGTTGGGGGCAGTGTCCTGAGTGTCCTACCGGGTTTCCCAGATGGCTTTGCCTCTCAGTGGGACCTTGGCTCACCTGCCTGCCGGACAAGGGGCAGGCCCTCCTCCACATACGTTCCGGCCCACGCTGTGCGCGCTGGCGCGTGCTCGCTTGCGGGTGTCAGTCAGGCCGATGGCTCGCGCAGCGGATCCCCACGAGGCATGTCGCCTCTGGGAGACAGACGATGAGCACCAAAATCAAGGCCACCCCGACCGACGAAGAAATCCTGGCCGCCGCCGAAGCCATCCACGAGCGTCGCCTGAAGCGCCTGGGCGCCATCTCTGAACCCTCGGTCGCTGGCAGCTACCTGCGAGCCCACTGTGGCCACTTGGAGCGCGAGGTCTTCGGATGCCTCTACTTGGATACCCGGCATCGGATCCTCTCCTGCGAAGATCTCTTCTTCGGCACCATCGATGGCGCCGAGGTCCATCCCCGTGAAGTCGTCCGACGTGGCCTGCTCCTCAACGCGGCTGCGGTAGTGGCCTTCCACAACCACCCGTCGGGCAACCTGGAGCCGTCGGCCGCGGACCGGGCGGTGACCGCCCAGATCAAGCAAGCGTTGGCGCTCGTCGACATTCGACTTCTGGACCACTTGGTCGTCAGCGCCGAAGGCTTCACGAGCCTAGCGGCACGGGGCTGGGTCTGACGACCCAGCTCTGCCGCGGTCAGTATCACCTTGGTTGACAACAAATCAGGTGGAGTTAGGGTCAGGCACCTTTACCGTCCTGAGTCCTCATGATTCACCCGTTCGATTTCGCCGGATATGTCAGCCATCGGTGCCATCCGATGGACCGGGCTCTTCTGGCCCGAATTGGGCTGAATGTGATGCACGATCACGAACGGTTTCCAGTCGATCTTTCGGAACTGTCCCTACTGCGTCAGGAAAGCAAGGTTATGGCTCGTGGATTGCTTTCGTGGTGCGCAATCCATCCGGAGACATGGTCATCCTGGCCCGAGCGGCTCTGCGGGGGTCTAATCGCTCTTGTTCCAGACCGACCGCTGCCAGAGCCGGCAACTGTTCCAGAGGAAGGTTAGAGATGCATCCGCACCGCTTCTGTGAGCACGCTTTGGAAGTCAAGCGCGGTCGTCGCTTGTTCGCTCGAATTTCTTTGAATTGCCTCGGATATGCAAAAGAATATCCGGTCGACATCCATGAGCTTCGCTTACTGCCCGAAGAAAATAGGGCACTGCTGCAGGCCCTGTTGGACTACAAAACAACACATCCGGACGCTCGGATCGGACCGCCCTACCTCTGGAAGCTGAAGAACATGGCTTCCAGTGAAGACTCGTCAATCGGGAATTGGTAATGAGCTTGCTGGCCCTCTTCGATAGGCCTCGATCCATTCTTTCAAGCCTTTCACCGTCAGGCCTGCGAGAAATCCTTCGTGGAGAGCGAGCACGAATTCCTCATCCCCCTCGGGCCATAGTTTGACTGCCTCATCGAGCAATATTTTCCACTGATCAAGATCAATCGGTTTGTTCCGCGTTTCCACCATCGCTTCTGCGGCTTCTGGATTATCCTCGATAAACCTCAACAACCTAGCCATCTCCCTCAGCTCATGAGCCGGCGTGGGCGCGGACGGCCGGCGAAGCATTCCGACCACCACGAACCAGATTACCCACGGCGGCACGCCCGCATTACATCGAACTGATATCCAAGCTTCGATGTTGGCAGGAATTGGCCACGGCCAGCAGGATCTAACCTGTGCCAAGCAGTTTGTTGTCATGTCAGTTCCCTTGAAGTGAATACAGACGGAGTGCTATTCCGTTCTGCGTTCGGCAGCCAGCTGCTTGATAAGACTCAACGCCTCTTTCTGCTTCCGCGGGCTCATCTGCGAGATCACCAGGATCGCCTCAGCCACGACTTCCGAATTCGCCACGAAGTAGGCCGCTGGCAGATCCAGCAGCTTCGCTAGGCGTTCGATGGTGTCGAGGTCAGGCGTGTGCATCCCGCGCTCGTAGCGGCTGATCCTCGGAGCAGCCGTGTTGGGGTCGTCCGACTCCAGCAGCAGCTCCCCCAACTGGGCTTGTGTCCATCCCTTGGCCAATCGGGCCGCGCGCAGGCGTCGTCCGAGGGCGGTGGCGGTAGGTAGGGCAGCGGGCATCGGGGAGCAACAAAGACGTTGACTCCACGAATTCTGACCGGCAGAGTCTACCCAGTCATTTGCGTTAAACGCAAATAGGCTGACCGAGACGACCAAGGAGGACGAATGAACGGGATGAGGATTGCCGGCGCGATCGGCTTGGCAGCAATGATTGGCGCCGCCAACGCTGACGAGCCCCTGTCGTGCCGGATCGAGCGGGGAGAGCTGTCTGGAGCGTCCGCCGAGGTCGTGCGTTTGGACTTTACCTGGAGCACCACCCACCAATCGACCGAGCCTACCGGTCCGATCCACACCTCGATCGGCCTCATCGATCAGGCCGAAGGGCCGCGCTACACCACGGCGATGACCCTCAACGGCAGGACATTGGCCATCCCTGCCCAGCTGACGGGCCTGATCCGCTTCGGCACCGCCTATGACGCAGGTGGCCGGGTGGCGCTGGCCTACCTGCTGGAGCGGGAGGGCGACGCAAGCGCCACGCCCAGCCAGGCCGTCGTCGTGCTCGATGCCGCCGGCAACGTGATCGAAAGCGAGGTGCTGGCGGGAGACGCCCCAGCCAGTGGTGGCCACTGCGTTCTCATCCAATAGGAGCTCAGCATGAAGAAGATGATCGTATCCATCGCCCTGACCGCAACGATTGCCGGGTGTTCCGGCGGCGGCCCCGGCAAGTCCGATGTGGAGCAGGCGCTGGCCAACCACTTCGAGCAAGGCGCCGGAATTCGCCCGACATTCGAAGGGCTTGAGGTCGGCGCCTGCGCCAAGGTTCAGGGCGGACCCGGCCACGCATGCTCAGTGTCCGGGCGCGCGGCTTTCAACATGGGCGGCCGCACGCAGCGCGAGACGCTCACCGGCACCTTCGTCTTCGACCAGGTGGGCGGCCGCTGGACCGTCGTGGGCGCGCAGTAACCAACCGGGCCAAGGGCCCGAAGGACAACTATGTGGATGCTGTTCAAGCTGTTCCGCTGGGCGATCACGCTGGTGGCCGTCGGTGGGATCGGCTATTTCGCTCTCACCGAGTTCAACACCTTGGAGGACTCGCTGATCATCTTCGTGGCCGTCGGTCAGTTCGTGTTCTGGCCGATCCTGCTGCTGTGGATCCTGCCGCTGATCTTCCGACGCCGACCGCCGAAGCAGAAGAAGCATGACCCTGCGCAGTTCAGTGTGGATGTTGCCCATGAGCACATTGCGATGGACTTTAAGCGCGACAAAGTATGGATCCGTGATCCGGTGCGCGGCGAGCGCTACTTGGACAGGGACCACGTGCTGGGCATGCGCACCGCTTCCGATTTCCGGAACTATGTGACGAGCCAGAGGATCGAATTCCAGCTGCGCGATCTCAAAGTGCCCATGATGCATGTGGTCTTCGCGCGCCACTCAGACAGCAGGCGCCGAGGCAGCGAGCAAAATGCCGCCGAACGAGACGAGTGGTTCGCCCGACTGAAAGCTTGGAGCGGGCTCAAGACAATTCGGTAGACGGAACGAACGGGCGCACGGTCGCGTCAGGCTTCGGAGACTTCATTGCGGGATGCGATGTGCTTCGGCAAGCTCCTCGCGAAGCAATTCGACCATTTCAACGTAGTCGGCGTCAGGAGTTTCGCCCCGCATCACCCGCCACTGATTGGCCATAATGGCTCGTCGTTCAACGCTTAACGATAGCTGGTAGAGCTCGGTAGGAGGTGGAAGTGTCGTCCAGAACGCGCGATCCAGCCTGACAACGCTCTCGTGCGGCAAATACCCGCCGCTGGTGGGCAACAGCATCAGATTGGGATACATCAGGCATTCGGCACGGGCCGCGATTGTCGGCACAATGGCCCTGCGATCGCGGTGGGTGGAAACCGAATACGCTGGGGCTACCAGAAAGGAACTCCGCTGGAACGCGGGACGTGCGATGTTCACTTCCGTGCCAGGCAAATGCTTGTCGGGGATGCCCTCGGCTATGGCCAGCACGACGCAGGGTCGCATTTTCGAGCGGATCGCCAAGAGCTCCTCACATTCACCAAGGCCGATCTTGAATACCGGAAGCCTTTCTGGCTTGGGACGGTAGTCACACCGGTGATCCAAGGTGCGGATGGCTCCTGAAACGGAACCGTGAGCAATCTGATCGGACCGTTGAGCATCAAACACCATGAGGGGATGCCCAAACTCCGGAACCACAGTGCACACGATTTGCCCGACTTCTGCGGGACCGTCAGTCGATGGACGATGCGTCAGATCGTATGGGGGGAGCACTTGGTGAATGTCAGTTCCGTTGCCCCAGCCCATGACGACATCTCCTTGTCAGATCGAGGCATTGAAGGCGATGGGGTCGTCGATGGTCTCGCCGTCATCCACCATCGCCATCGCGTCTCGATACACATCATCGTAGATGGGCCGATGGATCGTCTCGACGAGATTCTCCGTAGGCCGAGCAAGGAAGCGTTGCTTCAATTTCTCCTGCAACTGCGCAACTCGAAGTATCTTTCCCTGATCCTTAATGTGGGTGTGTGGGCGCCGTCCTACAGGCGCTTCCTGAGCGAGTTCTTTAAAATCTAGACTCTGGCCCGGAACGGCGTTCGACATTGGCAATGTATCGAAGTAAACGTGGTCTAACAGCTTGCTCATGTCCCCAGCGAAAGCCCGAAGCCACTGCGAGAAGCGCAGAGCTTGGCTGCCGCGGAGCCCAGCATCGGTCAACGTTGGACCAATCGGATGCTCACCGAGCCAATACTGCGTGAAGTCCTTCCCCTTGAAGCTCCCATCATGCGACTGAATGATCCCTAGGGCAGTCAATGCATCTAGCCCCTCGGCCAGATCGACCGCAAAAGGTCCGAAATGATGGAAATACCACTTGGCCTCGCTGGCCGTGCTTCCGTTGTGGCTTTCGGCGTGCAGGCAGTCCAATAGGTATACGAACTTGAACAGCGCCGTCCGGTTGAGGCGAATGTTCAACGCTTTCGCCTCGGCCAAGACGGCCAAGATCGCAGATTGAAGACGTTCAGGGACGGAAGTCATGCCTGGGAGCGAATGTCAGGATTGGGGTGCGCAGCCAAGACGCTTCATCAAAACACAACTGGAGCGGGACGCAACCTCGCAAAGTCATATCACGGGGCGGAGCCACGGCCGTTCAGGGACATCCGATGCCGATCCGACCATTATGCCAGAAGGCCCAGACCTCACCCATGTCGTGTCCCTTAGTGCTTCCGGAGCACGCAACCAGCCGCAAGCGCGGCTAGATGCGCATCGCCCCTCACACGAGCTCGCGCACGGCCTTCCGCATCCGGATGACCCGCGACGTAGTTCAGTAGCGCTGCGACGATCTCTCCATCCGGCAGTTCCTCGCACCCTGCCGCAAACACGAGCGCTCCGAGTTGGCTGCGTCGCAGCGCCTCGTTGCGCCTGGCGGTTTCGCGGTGCCGCGCAGCTTCGCGCTGCGCCGCCATGAGCTCGCGTGCTTTCAGCTGTGCGAGCCGCGTCGTGGCCTGGTTGATCTGATCGTAGAGCCGCGTGCTATTTCCCATGGTGCTTCCTCCGTTTGATGACCCTCACATCGAAGCATCGGCCTGCGCCGCGTCAAGGGCAAAATCAAGCGCAAAGAGCCAATGCATGGAGCAAGTGCAAGAGCGCACTTAGGCATTGACCGTAGGCCAACGCGTGCGCCAAGGGCTTCGCCCCTGGACCCCATTCCGAGCCGCTTGCCAAACGCAAAAGCCAAGGCATAACAGACAGTCAGGGGCTACTTTTGGAGCACTGTCGATGGCCATCTACCACACACGAGTGAAAACCTTTGGTCGCGCCCAGGGGCACGCATCCACGGCCGCGGCTGCCTATCGCGCAGGCCTGCTGATCGTCGATACCCGCACGGGTGCCAAGCACGACTACCGGCGACGAGGCGGCGTCGTCGAGACGCGATGCGTCGTCCCCGACCATGCGCCCGACTGGTCACTCGATCCCACGCTCCTCTGGCCGGCTGCTGAGAATGCGGAGAGAAGGAAGGATGCGACCGTGGCTCGGGAATTCGAGATCGCCCTGCCCCACGAGCTTGACGATGCGCAGCGCTCCGAGCTGACAGCGCAGATCGCTCGCTCACTGGTCGAACGCTATGGGTTCGCAGTGATGGCGAGCATCCACGAGCCACAAACGGCTGACGGCTTGAACTATCACGCGCACCTACTGGCCACGACCCGGCGCATTGGGCCCGATGGCCTGGCCGCCAAGACCCGGGAGCTCGATGGCGGGCCATCTGGGCGTGGCGAGGTGGAGTGGATACGTTCCATGGTGGCGACCGTCATCAACGAGAAGCTCGCCGCCGCCGGTATCGACTGTCGCGTTGACCATCGCAGCCTCAAGGAGCAAGGCCAGGCCGCGTTGGATAACGGCGACCTCGCTGGAGCCATTGCACTTTCGCGCCAGCCCACACAGCACATGGGCAAGAACGCCACCGCACTTCACCGCAGGGGCGCAGAGTGTGAGCGCACTCAGGCCAACCTGCGGATCCGCAGTGAGAACGAACAGGGGTTCGAGGCAGCCCTGCGGGAGCTTGGGGTTCCAGCGACCCTCGCCACCCAAGAGGACGCGTTCAGCGGCGCACAGTGGTCAGAGGACGAGAACGACGAACCCCGGACCGGCTTCCGGCTTCCGGAGGCGCTGACCGCCGGCGACCCGAACTCCCATATCCGGTTCTACCCAACACACACCCCCGCCCTGGGGACCGCGGCTGGTCGCTCCGACCACATGCCCGCCGATGCGACCAGACAAGTCCTCAGCGACGCAACCTCGCTGTGGGGCGAAGGCTTCTTCAAGACCATTTCGCTATCGTTCAAGGCCACCAGCACGCTCCTCCGGCACCAGGCGGATCGGCTGGCAAACTATCTTCACAGCGCCCTGTTCCGCGCAGACGCGCGCAACTTCCTGGACCTGATCCGCCAGGTGAAGCGCGATGCCCTTCGCTTCCAGCGTCGCCTCAGGGCCGAGGAGCGCGCCAGTCACGCCCTCGCCCAGGCTGAGCTCTCGTTGGAGCGCTTCGATAGCGAATATCCGCAGCCCGGGCAGCTGAGCCGACAGGAGTGGTCGCGTCGCCGTGCCCGTCGGCTTCGCGCCGTCCAAGTGTGCCAAGACACCTTCAGGCGAGCCCGCGAGGCTACTGGCCCCGCTGCCCAGGAGTCTTATGACCGCAAGGCGCTTGCTAGCGGTGAGGCGCTGGAGAGTTGGAGCTCGCGGATGCTGGAACGCTACCCGGTCGACGCCGATCGCGAAGAGAAACGCCATCCGGACGCCCCTATGACCGCCCCCGCCTCCCAAGGCGCCGCATCGCTTCAGACGTCCAAGAGCAGACCTCGCCCCTGCGCGGGCTAAGGTCCAATGAAAAAATGCCTCGGCAAGCCGAGGCATTCGTGCGCGGGTCCCCCTGTAGCACCTGCGCAAGGCGAGACGATGACGCCTCAGTGGAAGGTTGGGCCTGGGCCCTTTCTCGATGGCGCCGGGCCGCGCCTGTCCGAAAGCAGTTCGCTCAACGGTGCCGTCTCGCGACGGATCACAGCCTCACGAGTTTTCGGCTTGGGATCGTGCGTCAGTTCACCAACTGGAGGGACGGTGTCTGACTGCCTGATCAGCTCATTCGCAACTTCAATCGAATGCCTGATGTCCTTTACACGGTCCGAAAGCTCCCGGTTTCTGTCTTGACTGATGATCGCCGCCAGTAGGCGGGTGGCTATTCTCAACTGCAGACTCTCTTGCGACATGCTGCGCTCCTCACGCGTTGGGGGAGCGGGCATCCAACCAGTATTTGCGTTGAACGCAAGTTGGAAAAGTGCACGTCGGTCTCACTTTCCTCGACGTTTCTCAAAATTTTCGCTGGCCTAGGCGTTCACGCCCGGCCCTGCCCTTGACGGAACGGTGCCGACGCCGCCAGCTGCGCTATGTGTCCTTAAGGCTCCGAATGAGCGCCTGAAGCTCCACCTCCGATGCCAAGGGCTCGGCCGTCCCCACCAGCGCCCTGATCTCATCCAGGTTCGCCGGCTGCGCCGACTTCGAGATCAAGAAGCAGTGGGACAGTGCCATGGACTTGGCATTGAATTGAGAGACGGGCGGCGTCGCGTGTAACCCGGTCCGGGCTGCAACCCAGTCAGCGGTGAAGGTCGATCCGCGGCAGGAAGAAGTCGGGCTAAGCCAAACGAGGCCCCTGGCTTGTCGCCGGAGCCTTCCCGGAGCCATGCACTCAGTTCAGCGGCTCGTGGCCCGAAATGAAAAGGGGCTTCGCTTTCGCGAAACCCCTTAAATTCAGCCATAAAATCCATCTTTCGATGGTGGCCGGGGAGGGAATCGAACCCCCGACACGGGGATTTTCAATCCCCTGCTCTACCAACTGAGCTACCCGGCCATGCGCTGCGGCGCTGGGCCGTGCGAGCCCGGCATGATACGTACCAGCGCGGCCGTGGGCAAGCCGCTGCGTGGTCAGCGGGCCGACGCCTTGCGCTTGCGGACGGGTTGGCGGCGGCGCCGGCCTTCCGTCGGCACGCGGCGAGGGGTGAGGCACGCGGCCTGCGCCAGCACGGCGTTGAGGGCACCCTTGGCCCGCGCGATGCGAGCGGCAGCCAGCGGCTGGGCGCGCTCGGCAATGGTGAGGGCGATGCCGCGCGCGACGTCGCGGGTGTCGGTGGCCAGGCCGACGGTATCGCTACGAAGGCGGCAAGCGCCGTCGATGGCACCGCGGGCCACGCGGCCGGATGCGCGGCGGGCAATGCCGGCCAGGCCAAGGCCCGCCAGCCAGAGGTTGCGCAGCGCGAACGGATCGGCGGCGCGGGACGATTGCGATGCAGCCATGGCACGACTCCAAGAGACATCCGCCGCATGGGCGGATTTCGGCCTGCGCAGCCTGCGCCGTTCGGGTCGAGCAATGGCACTAGCGTTGGATGCGAACGTGCAGGGCATGGTGGTTTCGATGCGTGTGACGCAACGTCCTCGGGTTCCCGCCTTGGCGGGGATGACGCTGCCATTGGCTCACCCGGTGGTCGGGACCCGGCGGCAGCGCGGGCGTATTGCAGGGTGACGGTGCCTGCAGATTGCACGGCTGCCACGCGGCCGCACGGCTTGACGGGTCGCCATGGCGCCGCGATGCCCGCACCCTGTCGCCGCTTGAACACCAATGCACCGCTCCGGGTCCGCGCCATACGCACCGGCATGGGCACCGGCTACACTCCAAGGCCCGCCGCGGAGCACTGGAGCGCCTGTCGTGAAGTCGTCCTACTGGATCGTGTCGTGTGTGCTGGTCGCCCTGCTCGCCGCGTGTTCCAGCGGCGGCGTGCCGCGCCGGGTGTCGGAGCCGGCGGCCAGCATCCAGCAGCTCACCGTGCAGGCCGACGGCACCTGGTCGGTGGAGCTGCGCCTGCAGAACTACAGCAGCATCCCGATGCGTTTCGATCGCGCACGCTTCGAAATGAAGGTGGGCGACGAGTCCGCAGGCACGCTGGACGTGGCGCCCGGCATCGGCATCGGCGGCGAATCGGCCGACGTGGTGACAGTGGCGTTCTCGCCGTCGTCGAACGCACGCATCGTCATGGCCGACGCGCTGGCCTCCGGCCGCGGCATCCGCTACGCCATCGAAGGCACCATCACCGCCATGCCGGAAGACCGCGGCCGCGGCCGCGACTACACCTTCAAGCGCGAAAGTCCGCTCAGTCCCGTACCCGGCTTGCCGGGCGTGCTGCGTTGATGCATTCCATTTTCCCTTTCGACTTTCCACGGACGCTTCCATGAGCCAGTACAAGGCCCCGCTGCGCGACATCCGCTTCGCCCTCTACGACGTGCTGGATGCCGAAACCCGCTTCCGGCAACTGGGCTTCGAAGAGGCTGGCCGCGAGACCGTCGATGCGGTGCTGGACGAGTCCGCGCGCTTTTGCGAAACCGTGCTGGCGCCCCTGAACGCGATCGGCGACGAGCATGGCGTGACCCACGACAAGGCGAGCGGCGACGTCACCACCCCGCCCGGCTTCAGGCAGGCCTACGCGCAGTTCGCCGAAGGCGGCTGGGGCGCGCTGGGCGCACCGGTGGAGTACGGTGGCCTTGGCCTGCCGCACGTGCTGGGCATGCCGCTGGAGGAAATGATCGACGCGGCCAACCTGGCATGGGGCAACTTCCCGCTGCTCTCGCACGGTGCCGCCAACGCGCTGCGCCTGCATGGCGAAGCGTGGCAGCGCGAGGTGTTCCTGACGAAGCTGGTGTCGGGCGAATGGACCGGCACCATGTGCCTGACCGAACCGCACTGCGGCACCGATCTCGGCCTGCTGCGCACCAGGGCCGAGCCGCGCGACGACGGCACCCATGCCATCAGTGGCACCAAGATCTTCATCACTGCCGGCGAGCACGACCTCACCGACAACATCGTGCACCTGGTGCTTGCGCGCCTGCCCGATGCCCCCGCAGGCAGCAAGGGCATCTCGCTGTTCCTGGTGCCGAAGTTCAAGGTGGCGCGCGACGGCAGCATGGGCGAGCGCAACACGCTGCGCTGCGGCGCGGTGGAGCACAAGATGGGCATCCACGCCTCGGCCACCTGCGTGATGAACTTCGACGGCGCGCAGGGCTACCTGATCGGCCAGCCGCACAAGGGCCTGATGGCGATGTTTACGATGATGAACACCGCGCGCCTCGGCGTGGGCCTGCAGGGCCTGGGCCTGGCCGACCGCGCCTACCAGAACGCGCTGCGCTATGCGCGCGAGCGGCTGCAGTCGCGTGCGCTGTCGGGTGCCAGGTTCCCGGACAAGCCGGCCGACCCGATCATCGTGCAGCCCGACGTGCGCCGCATGCTGCTGACCTGCAAGGCGCTGACCGAAGGCGGGCGCGTACTGGCCTACCACGCCGGCCTGCAGATCGACATCGCCGACCACGGCGCGACCGAAGACGAGCGCAAGGCCGCCGACGACCTGGTCGGCTTCCTCACGCCCATCGTCAAGGCCTGCCTGACCGAATGGGGCGTGGAGTGCACCTACCACGCACTGCAGTGCTTCGGCGGGCATGGCTACATCCGCGAACACGGCATGGAGCAGCTGGCGCGCGATGCACGTATCACCACGCTGTACGAAGGTACCACCGGCATCCAGGCGCTGGACCTGATGGGCCGCAAGATCATGCAACTGCAGGGAGCCGGGCTGAAGGTGTTCCTGGGCATGGTGCAGGCGTTCTGCGCCGAGCATGCCGGCGATGCCGCGCTGGAGGAGTTCATCGCACCGCTGCGGGAGAAGGCCGGCGAATGGCAGGCGCTGACACTGGCCGTCGGCAAGCGCGCCATGGCCAACCCCGAGGAGGTCGGCGCGGCCGCGCACGACTACCTGTTCTATTCCGGCTACGTGGCGCTGGCCTACTGGTGGGCGCGCAGCGTGGCCGCGGCCGAGGCATCGTCGCAGTCGCAGGCGTTCAAGGACGCCAAGCGCGAGACCGCACGCTTCTACTTCGCGCGCATCCTGCCGCGCACGCTGGCCCACAAGGCGGCGGTGGACGCCGGCCCCGGTTCGCTGCTGGCGTTGGATGAGGATGCCTTCGACGCCTGAGCGGTTGCACAACCGTCATCGAATCGGGGTATGCTCGGACCCCGATGGAGACCGACAGAGCGAAGCTTCGCCTGGTCCGATCCGGAGCCCACGGGATTCCGGCCGACGTCGTCTCCCCGCCAGAAAAGATCCCGCAGGCGCTGCCCGCCCGACTCGATGCCGTGCGCCTGCTGTCGCTGGATGCGCATGGCCGCGCCCTGAACTGGATCAGCTGGCAGGATGCCGCCTGCCTGTACGCGCGCGGCGCTGTGGCATGGACCTTGGGCGACCCTTGCCTCAACGTGCATGGCGGCACCAACCGCATCACCGGCCTGCAGAGCACGCTTGAGCTGCATCCGATCATCGCCGCGCGCGGCCATGTGCGCCCCGGCGCGCTCGACCCCACGCCGGCGCTGACCAACGCCGCACTGTTCGCGCGCGACCAGCACCTGTGCCTGTACTGCGGGCGCGGCTACAGCCGGCAGATGCTCACCCGCGACCACGTCAAGCCGCTCTCGCAGGGCGGACGCGACCACTGGGAAAACGTGGTGGCCGCGTGCTTCCAGTGCAATTCCCGCAAGGGAGGGCGCACGCCGCAACAGGCATCGATGCCGCTGCTGGCCGTACCGTATCGCCCCAGCTGGATCGAGCACCTGATCCTGAGCAACCGCAACATCCTCGCCGACCAGATGGCGTTCCTGAAGTCGCACCTGCCCAAGCGCAATCCCCGCGGCAGGCACTGACCTCCGCGACGCGACGGCCTTCGTAGCCGGCATCGCATGTCGCGGCATGCGCACATGCCGCGATGCGCCCGGCATGTCCTGCAGTCGCCATGCCGGGCGACCACAATGCGCCAATGCGCCGGGATGGCGCCATCGCAGTTGCCGGCACGCAGCCATGTCCATGCGGCCTGTCGACAAGGTGCGAGCGGGGTTACACTCCGGCGATTCGACGACACCCGAGCCTGCGATGTCCCTGACGATCGGATTGACCGGGATGGATCCCGCCACGGAAGCGGCACTGAAGTCGGCCCTGATGGCCGCCAACGAAAGCCTCAACAGCCACTGGCGCCTGGTGCCGGAGAGCGAAGCCGAGCACATCGTCGTCGACATGGACAGCATGTACGGCCCGATGAGCTGGCTGCGCCTGCACGCGGCGGGCAAGAAGATCGTCGGCCTGACGTCGGCGCCACGCGCCCAGACCGACTTTCGCCTGGGTCGTCCGTTCGACGAAGCTTCGGCCGCGGCGCTGCTGACCGAGATATCGGCGAAGGCCGGGGTCGACCTCACGCAGCCGGCAGCATCGCCTGCTGCCAGCGCGGCGCCTGCGGCCGAGTCCCCGGCCCCGATGGTCGCGGCCGAAACCGACATGCCGCCTGCGGTGGAGGCTGCGCCCGCGTTGATCGAAACACCGGCGAGGCCTGTCGCAGTGGAAGCCCCGCCACCGCCCCCCTCACCTGCGCCGGAACCCGAGCCGCCTGCACCCGCGCCTGAACCGCCGCCGCCCGAGCCACCGCGCGACCGCACGCTGGCCGACTGGCTGGCCCCCGGCCTGTTGCCCGGCCGCGTGCGCTACCGCCGTCCGTCCGGCCCCATCCTGCTGATCGACACCGCTGCCGGGCAATATCACGGTCCGGCCACGCTGAAGCCGCTGGCCGGGTACTTCGATGGCCCGGTATCGCTGCACGATTTCGAGCAGGTTGGCAATGACGACTGGGATCGCGAATCCGCGACCGCCGGCGCCGTGCAGTCACTGTCGCGCCTGCTGTGGCTGGGCGGACTGATGGCAGGCAAGGGCAAACTGCTGCCCGGGCTTGACCCGGAGGGCCGTTACCGCCTGAGCCGGTTCCCGCAGACCGAGCGCGAGTATCCGCGCCATTTCCGCATCTCCACCGCGATGATGCGGGGGCCTGCCACGCTGGCCGAGATTGCCGCGGCCAGCGGCGTGCCGGTCGAGGACGTGGCCGACTTCGTGAACGCCAACCTGTCCACCGGCTTCGCCGAGTTCGTGCCGGAAGCGCCCCCCGAGCCCACCGAGCCCCCGAAGCCCGGCGGGCTATTCGGCCGACTGCGCGGAAAGTAGTACCGGGTGACCGGATTCCGCGGCCGTCACGGCTGCCGGGATTACAATGGCGGGCATGATCGATGCCACCCGCTATCCGCGCCTGTCGCGGGTCGACTCTCCCGCCGACCTGCGCGGTTTCGACGAGTCCGAGCTGCCCGCCATCGCCGACGAGCTGCGCGCCTACCTGATCGAATCGGTGGGCAAGTCCGGCGGTCATTTCGGTGCCGGCCTGGGCGTGGTGGAACTGACCACCGTGCTGCACTGGATCTACGACACGCCCGAAGACCGCATCGTCTGGGACGTGGGCCACCAGAGCTACCCGCACAAGATCCTGACCGGCCGCCGCGACAGCATCCATACGGTCAAGCAGGCGGGCGGCGTGGCGCCGTTCCCGAAGCGCGAGGAAAGCGAGTTCGACACCTTCGGCGTCGGTCATTCCTCGACGTCGATCTCGGCGGCACTGGGCATGGCGATCGCCAATGCGCGCGTGGGCAACGACCGCAAGGTGGTGGCGGTGATCGGCGACGGCGCGATGACCGCCGGCATGGCCTACGAAGCGCTCAACCATGCCGGCGGCATGGACGACGAGCCGAACCTGCTGGTCATCCTCAACGACAACCGCATGTCGATCAGCGAGGCGGTCGGCGGCGTGACCCGCATGCTCGGCCGCATGACCAGCAGCCAGACCCTCAACGCATTGCGCGAGGGCGGCAAGAAACTGCTCGGCGACAAGCGCAGCAGTGGTCCCGCGCGTTTCGTGCGCCGCTGGGAAGAGCACTGGAAAGGCATGTTCGTGCCATCCACGCTGTTCGAGGAAATGGGCTTCCACTACACCGGCCCGATCGACGGCCACGACGTCAAGGCGCTGGTTGGCGCGTTGAAGACGCTCAAGACCCTCAAGGGCCCACAGCTGCTGCACGTCATCACCACCAAGGGCAAGGGCTACGAACTGGCCGAGGGCGACCAGATCGGCTACCACGCGGTGTCGCCGTTCGATCCCGACAAGGGCCTGGTGTCGAAGCCGGGCGCGAAGAAGCCGACCTACACCGACGTGTTCGGCGACTGGCTGTGCGACATGGCAGCAGCCGACGACCGCCTGCTCGGCATCACCCCGGCGATGCGCGAAGGCTCGGGCCTGGTGCGCTTCAGCAAGGAATACCCCGAACGCTACTTCGACGTGGCCATCGCCGAGCAGCACGCGGTCACGCTGGCCGCGGGCATGGCCTGCGAAGGCGCGAAACCCGTCGTCGCGATCTACTCCACCTTCCTGCAGCGCGGCTACGACCAACTGGTGCACGACGTGGCCACGCAGAAGCTGGACGTGCTGTTCGCGATCGATCGCGGCGGCGTGGTCGGACCGGACGGCGCCACCCATGCCGGCAATCTCGACCTGAGCTTCCTGCGCTGCGTGCCGAACATGGTGGTGATGGCGCCCGCCGACGAACGCGAGTGCAGGCAGATGCTGACCACCGGCTTCCGCCACGAAGGCCCCGCCGCCGTGCGCTACCCGCGCGGCAGCGGCCCCGGCGCCGCAGTCGGCAGCGCGCTCGACATGCTGCCCCTCGGCAAGGCGGAGATGCGCAGGCGCGGTGCACGTATCGCCTTGCTCGCTTTCGGCGCATTGGTGACCGTGGCCGAACAGGTGGGCGCGGAATTGGGCCTGACCGTGGTCAACATGCGCTTCATCAAGCCGCTCGACCGCACCCTGCTGCTGGAATTGGCCGCCTCCCACGACGGCTTCGCCACGCTGGAGGACAATGTGGTCGCCGGCGGCGCGGGTTCGGCCGTGGCCGAACTGCTCAACGCCGAGGGCGTCACCGTACCCCTGCTGCACCTCGGTCTACCCGACGCCTTCCAGCGCCACGCCAGTCGCGAGGACCTGCTGTCCGAGGCCGGTCTGGACAACGCCGGCATCCGCGCATCGCTGTTGCGGCGCTGGCCTGCGTTGGGTAGCGAGGTGGCAACGGGCATTCGTTCCATCGCTGGCTGACTGCAGCAAAGCCGTACGCCGGACTGGCACGCGCGGCCACCCTGGAGCGAGCTGAATCGGACTGAATGGGCGTCGCCTGCCTTGGGCCACGGCTTCGCATATCATCGCCAGCGACCGTCGGCGGAGGGCCGACACCACTGCCGCACACAGGGGGGACCCGCGTGCAATCCACGACCGCAGCGACAAGCGGCCGCACGCAGGACGCCACGGCCGGACTCGACCGACTTCCCGGACGCATCTTCCGTTTCCGCCTGCTCGGCATGGGCTTGGCGGCCATCTGCATTGGCGGCGTGCTGCTGGAGAACGGCGCCTCGACTGCCACCTGGCTGATGTGGGCGCTCACCTGCCTGGCGTGGCCCCACCTCGCGCTGCTCCGCGCGCGGCAGAGCGCATCGCCCTATCGGGCCGAAGTGCACAACCTGCTGCTCGACTCCGCCATCGCCGGGCTGTGGGTCGGGCTGATGCAGTTCAACCTGTTGCCCAGCGTGCTGCTGTTCACCCTCGTCACGGTGGACAAGATCAGCACGGCGATCCCGCGCCTCTGGCTATGGTCGCTGCCCACGTTCGCGATCGGTGTCGCCATCGGCGCGGTTTCGACCGGCTTCGCCTTCCAGCCGCATACCAGCACCGTGGTGCTGCTGGCCTCGCTGCCGATGCTGCTGATCCACACCATCGCGGTGAGCATCGGCAGCAACCGCCTGGTGAGCAAGGTGCAGGAAAAGAACCAGCTGCTCGACCGGATCAGCCGCATCGACCTGTTGACCGGGATGCACGTGCGCCGGCACTGGCAGCGCCTGGCGGCGCAGACCCTGCAGCGCCACCACGCCGACGGCGAGCCAGCCACGCTGATGATGCTGGATGTCGACCATTTCAAGATCGCCAACGACCGCCACGGCCACGCCGTCGGCGACGAAGTCCTGCGCGCGGTGGCGGGCGCCATCCGCACGCACGTGCGCGACGACGACAATGCCGGTCGCTATGGCGGTGACGAGTTCGGCGTCGTGCTGCCCGCGACCCGCGCGGGAGCGGCCAAGGCGCTGGCCGACGACATCCTGCGCGAGGTCCGCGCCATCGTGCTGTCGGGTGCGCCACAGTCGCAGGTGACGATCAGCATCGGCATCGCGGAAGCCGACCGCCGGCACGCCACCCTGGAACAGTGGATCGAAACCGCGGATGCCGCGCTGTATCGCGCCAAGCGCGCCGGGCGCGACCGCATCGAGGCGATCGCGGACGGACGCGACCAGGACCAGGCTCAGGGCGCCTCTACCTCGTAGCCCTTGGCGGCAAGCTGTTCCAGGTACCCGCCCGGACGCAGCAGTTCCGCCACCGAAACCGTGCCGAAGACCACGCGATGCTCGCGCAGGGCGGGTTCGGCCACCGCCAGCCAGCGCTCGCGCACACGGCGGTCGATGTCGGTGAAACCGCGCTTGCGCGCCACCTCGCTGCCGCTCCAGGCCGACAGGCAGGCGCGGTACTGGCTTTCCAGCGGCATGGATTGCAACGCCGCGATGTCGCCCACCGCCCAGGCATTGGCACGCGCCGCCATTTCCGGCAGTTCGCGCTCGACGATGTCCATGGTGCGGCTGAAGCACTCGATGTCTTCCGGCTTCAGCGCCTCCTCGCGGAAGTCGGCCAGCGCGCCGCGGGGGTCGTCGATGCTGACCTGCAGCATCGTCGGGGTGATGCGCATCCTGCGGCGCTTGAGCGCGGCTTCCACCACGGGCGACACCACGCCGCCATCGCGCAGGCCGGCACCACGCACCGCGCGCTGGTAGAGGCGCATCGCCGCGAACATCGGCCGCTTGCGTTCGATGCCGGCATCGCGCCCGATATGGACCGCTTTCAGCGAGGTCCAGCGCGCGTACACGTCGGCAGGCAGCACGTCTTGCAGGGTTTCACCACCGGGATTGTTGGTGGCGCGCATGGCCGACGGCAGCAGTGTCAGGCCGCGCAGGCGGCCGATGTTGCTGCCCACGGTGATCCCGGGCTGTCCCAGCACCACGTCGGCTTCATCGAGCACCGCCGCCACTTCGTCCGATCGCCACTCCATGCCGCGCGGCAGTGGCGACACCGTGCCCAGCAGGTAAAGCGTGTGCTCACCGTGTCGCACCTTCCACAGCCCGGGCCCGGGTTGCGCGCCGGACACGACATAGATGCCGAGGTCGCGCACTTCGCCGCCGTCGTCAGCGTCCTCCGCGGCTTGCGCATCGTCCCAGGCGTCGGTGGCGATTTCCTGCGCACGTGCGTTCGTGATCGACAGCGCGGACGACAGCAACAGGCACAGCAGCCAGGTCTTGGGCATGGACGGACTCAATCGGAGGAGGGGCAAGCAGGGGTTGCAAGGCAGGCACGCAGCGCAGCGGGCGCCTGCACGGGATCAAGCAGCTCGAAACCGGGCCAGGCGAATCCAGGCGCGACGACACACGCCACCAGCGCATGGCCGCCCGGCGCATGCGCGGATTGCCAGGTCCCGGCCGGCACTACGCACATCCGCGCATCGTCGCTGCCTGGGCCGAGGCGCGTACAGGTCACGGCTTCCGCAACGACGTCGAACTGCATGAGTTCCAGCGCGTCGCCCTGCTGCCAGTGCCAGGCTTCGTCGGCATCCACGCGATGCCACTGGCTACGCCCGCCCGGCTCCAGCAGGTAGTGGATCGCAGTCATCGCGGGACGTCGGATGCCGTTGTGCTCGACTTGGATCGCGGCTTCATGGAAACGCCGGAAGTGCCCGCCTTCGGGATGCGGTGCCAGCGCAAGGGCATCGATGAGTCGCTGTGCGTCCGCGGTCGGCATCGGCGCACTGTAGCGGTGGATGGCCCAATCGCGGCCCAACGAAAAAGCCCGCCTTGCGGCGGGCCTTCGCGAATTGGTCGGGGTAGCCGGATTTGAACCGACGACCACTTGTCCCCCAGACAAGTGCGCTACCAGGCTGCGCTATACCCCGGATGGGTGCGGATTATAACCGTCCCGGGCCGTTGTCGCCGCCCGGTGCGCTGGACGCTGGAGCCGCAGCGGCCGAACGGGTTCAGCGCTTGAGCAGGTGCAGGATTTCCTCGAGTTCCATCCGCACCTGGCGCACGATCTGGGCGCTCATCGCGGACTCCTGCTTGGCGCCCTCGCCCTCCAGGCGCAGGCGGGCACCGCCGATGGTGTAACCCTGCTCGTACAACAGGCCGCGGATCTGGCGCACCATCAGCACGTCGTGGCGCTGGTAGTAGCGGCGGTTGCCGCGGCGCTTGACCGGGCTGAGGCTGGGGAACTCGGTCTCCCAGTAACGCAGCACGTGCGGCTTCACGTCGCACAGCTCGCTGACTTCGCCGATGGTGAAGTAGCGCTTGGCCGGGATCGGCGGAAGCTCGCGGTTGCTGCCGGGGTCAAGCATGCGCGGCCCCCGTGGCGCCGGTGTAGGCCTCGACCCGCTCCTTCAGCTTCTGGCCGGGACGGAACGTCACCACCGTGCGCGCGGAGATCGGGATCTCCTCGCCGGTCTTGGGGTTGCGCCCCGGGCGTTCGTTCTTGCGGCGCAGGTCGAAGTTGCCGAAACCCGACAGCTTCACCTGGCGGCCCTGGTGCAGGGCTTCGCGCAGCACATCGAAGAAGGCATCGACGAATTCCTTCGCCTCGCGCTTGTTCAGGCCGACTTCCTCGTACAGCTTTTCGGCCATTTCCGCCTTGGTCAACGCCATCGGGCTCCCCTGGACACGTCCTTCAACCCCTCATCGCGGCGGCATGGCCGTCACGCAGCGCGTCGACCACCCGCGCCACCACCTCATCCACTTCGCGGTCGGTCAGAGTGCGTGAATCCTCCTGCAGAATCAAGCCCATGGCGAGACTCTTGAAGCCGGATTCGACCCCCTTGCCGACATAACGGTCGAACAGCGTCAAACCTGCCAGCAACGGCCCCGCAGCCGTGCGGATAGTGGCCTCGATCGCACCCCAAGGCGCGTCTTCCGGCACGACGAACGCGAGGTCGCGGCGGACGGACGGGAAGCGCGACAGCGCTGACACGCGCGGCAGCGCGCGGACTTGCAGCGGTGCCACGTCGACCTCGAAGGCAACCGCCGTCGCATCGAGGTCAAGCGCGCGACGCAGCCGCGGGTGCAGTTCGCCGATCCAGCCGATGCGCGCTCCCTTGCCTGCTTCATCGACGCGATACACGTCGGCCGAACGCCCGGGGTGCCCGTGCGGCGCCTGCGACGGGCGGAACTCGAGCCTTGCGCCGACGCTGGCCGCGAGGCTTTCCAGGTCGCCCTTGAGGTCATGGAAATCGACCGGGCGCGCCGCACCGCCCCACTGTTCGGCGCGGGCGTCGCCGATGGCCGCCGCAGCGATGCGCAATGTCTCCACCGGCGCTTCGCCGGCCGCGGCGGCATGGAACACCTTGCCGGTCTCGAACAGGCGAACACGCGACTGCTGGCGCGCGGCATTGCGGCCCAGCGCATCGACCAGACCGGGTAGCAGCTGCGTGCGCATCACGCCCAGTTCCGCGCTGAGCGGATTGGCCAGCGGCACGCTGCCTGCGGATGCCGACCAGCGGTCGAGTGCCTTCGCATCGACGAAGGCGAAGTTGACCGCCTCATGGTAGCCGCGCGCCACCAGTTGTGCGCCCAGTGCGTCCTCGCCCACGCGGGTTTCACTGGGCGCAGCGATCCGCGACGCGCCGCCCGGCAGCGTGGTCGGGATGGCGTCGTACCCATGGATGCGCGCGACTTCCTCGATCAGGTCTTCCTCGATCGCAAGATCGAAGCGTCGCGCCGGTGGCACCACCTGCCAACCCTCGGCATGCGCATCCACCGCCAGGCCCAGCGCGCGCAGGATGCGCTCGACCTCGGCATCGGGCACCTGCAACCCGAGCACGCGCGCCAACCGCGCGCGACGCAGCACGATGGTCGCGGGTGCCGGCAGGTACTCGGCCAGCACCGCTTCGGTCACCGGCCCGGGCGCGCCACCGGCGATCTCCACGATCAACCGGGTCGCGACGTCGATGGCGGTGCGCGGCAATTCCGGATCGACGCCACGCTCGAACCGGTGCGCGGCGTCGGTATGCATGCCCAGCTTGCGGCTGCGGCCAATGATGGCAGCCGGCGCAAAATGCGCGGCTTCGAGGAAGATGTTGCGTGTCGCGTCGGTGACGCGGGTGTCGAAACCACCCATCACGCCGGCCAACGCGACCACGCGGTCGGCGTCGGTGATCGCGAGGAAGCCGTCGTCCAGCACCACGTCGCGACCATCCAGCAGTTTCAGCGCCTCACCCTTGCGCGCGCGACGCACGCCAATGGGGCCGGTCAGCAGGTCGCGGTCGAACGCGTGCATGGGCTGGCCAAGGTCCAGCATCACGTACTGGGTCACGTCCACCAGGAAACTGACCGGGCGGATGCCGCCGCGACGCAGGCGCTCGGCCATCCACACCGGCGTAGGCACCGTGGCGTCGACGCCCTCGACCACGCGGCCGACGTAGCGTGGCGCATCGGCGCCGGCATCCAGCGTGACCTGCAGCTGCGCGTCGCCAAGCGCCGGCATCGGCGTGGCATCGAACGGGGCCACGTCGCAGCCGGTCGCCGCCGCCACGTCGAAGGCAACGCCACGCACGCTGAAGCAGTCGGCGCGGTTGGGCGTGAGCTTGATCTCGATGCTGGCGTCGGGCAGGCCGAGGTAGTCGGCCAGCGGCGTGCCGACCGGCGCGTCGTCGGGCAGTTCCAGCAGGCCGGAGGCATCGGCATCGATGCCGAGCTCCCTGGCGGAGCAGAGCATGCCGTTCGATTCGACGCCACGCAGCTTCGCGGCCTTGATGGTGAGCTCACCGACCTGCGTGCCGATGGTCGCCAGCGGCGCCACCAGGCCCGCGCGTGCGTTGGGCGCGCCGCAGACGATCTGCAGCGTCGTGCCGCCCGCATCGACCTGGCAGACCTGCAGGCGGTCGGCTTCGGGATGCTTTTCGGCCGAGACGATGCGCGCCACGACCACGCCGTCCAGCGATTCACCCAGCACCGCCACGTCCTCGACCTCAAGGCCGATCGCGGTCAGCACCTCGACCAGTCGCTCACGCGTGGCATCGGTGGGCACGTGTTGGCGAAGCCAGTTTTCGGAGAACTTCATCGTTCGTTGATCCGTAGGGCGGGCCTTGGCCTGCCATTGCGAAAATTCGTTTGCCGTGTCACCCGGACGAAAGCAGGCACCTAGCGTTGCGGCGATGCCCCGGCGATCCGGAAAGCCGGCGAGCCAAGGCCCGCCCTACGCAAACTGCTTCAGGAACCTCAAATCGTTGTCGAAGAATGCGCGCAGGTCTTCGACGCCGTAGCGCAGCATCGCCAGTCGCTCCACACCCATGCCGAAGGCGAAGCCGGTGTAACGCTCGGGATCGATGCCCACGGCCTTGAGCACGTTCGGGTGCACCATGCCGCAGCCCAGCACCTCCAGCCAGCGCGTCGTGCCATCGGGGCGCTGCCATGCGATGTCGACCTCGGCGCCGGGCTCGACGAACGGGAAATAGCTGGGACGGAAGCGCATCTCGAAGTCGCGCTCGAAGAACGCGCGCACGAACTCGACCAACGTGCCCTTGAGGTCGGCGAAGGTGGAGTGCTCGTCCACCAGCAGGCCTTCGCACTGGTGGAACATCGGTGAATGGGTCTGGTCGCTGTCGCTGCGGTACACCTTGCCCAGCGCGATCATGCGCAGCGGTGGCTTGTGGGTGCCCATGTAGCGTACCTGCACGCCGGAGGTATGCGTGCGCAACAGCCGGCCATCACCGAAATAAAAGGTGTCGTGCATCGCGCGCGCAGGATGGTGCGGCGGGAAGTTCAGCGCCTCGAAGTTGTGCCAGTCGTCCTCGATCTCCGGGCCATCGGCCAGGTCGTAGCCGAGGCGGCCGAAAATGTCGGCCATGCGCTGCATGGTGCGGGTGACCGGATGCACGCCGCCGCGGTCGGCGTCGCGGCCGGGCAAGGTGACGTCGATGGCTTCCGACGCCAGCCGCGCGTCGAGCTCGGCGTCTTCCAGCGCGATCTTGCGCGCAGACAGGGCCTGGGCCAACGCGTCTCGGGCACGGTTGATCGCCTCGCCCGCGGCCTTGCGCTGGTCGGCGGGCAGCGCGCCCAGCGACTTCAGCTGCGCGGTGATGCGGCCGCTCTTGCCGAGCAGCGACACGCGCAGCGCCTCCAGTGCATCGGTGGTCGAGGCCGCTGCGATGTCCGCCAACGCCTGCGTCGACAGTGATTCGATGTCGCTCATGCCCGATCCATTCCCGGTTCCGCCTTCCAGAAAAAGCAATGGGGAAGGACTTGCGCCCTTCCCCATGCGTGTACCGCCTTGTCCCCTGCCGCGATCGGCGCCCGCACCAGCGGATGCCGCGGAGGGACGTGCATTACGCCGTGAGCGCGCCCTTCGCCTTCTCGGCCAGCGCGGCAAACCCGGCCGCATCATGCACGGCGATGTCCGCCAGCACCTTGCGGTCGAGGGTGATGCCGGCCTTGAGCAGGCCGTTCATGAAGCGGCTGTAGCTCATGCCGTTGATGCGGGCCGCGGCATTGATGCGCGTGATCCACAGCGAACGGAAATTGCGCTTCTTCTGCTTGCGGCCGATGTAGGCGTACTGACCCGCCTTGATGACCGCCTGCTTGGCGACGCGGAAAACCTTGCGGCGGGCGTTGTAATAGCCCTTCGCGCGGCCGATGACTTTCTTGTGACGGCGGCGTGCCTGCACACCACGTTTGACTCGTGCCATTGTTCAGCCCTCCTCAGAGATACGGCAGCATGCGGTCCAGACGGCCCGCGTCCTCGGCACGAACATGGTTCGTCTGCCGGAGGTTGCGCTTCCGCTTGGTCGCCTTCTTGGTGAGGATGTGGCTGCGGTTGGCGTGGCCTGCCTTGTACTTGCCGGAAGCAGTCTTCCGGAAGCGTTTGGCCGCGCCCCGATGCGTCTTGATCTTGATCTTCGACATTGGGTTGGTCCTTGGGGTCGTTTCGAGTACTGGCCCGGGCGGCGTCGCATCGTTGCGATCGCTCTTTCCATCCTGCCTGGCCGGTTTGTAAGCCACTGATCCACGCGGGAAACAGGGCAGGTCCAAAGGTGTTGCACACAGCAACCCGGCGAACCGGGCCGGCCATTATGCCTGCCTGGGGTTTTGCTTGCAATTCAGCGGGTTCGGTGGAAGTCGGGGCCGGGCGCCGCTTGCCTTGCACTCTCATCCCTGCGCTCGACCCCTCCCCGTTGAAGGGAGTGAGGATGGCCCGCTGCGTGCCACTGCCGCGCGGGCCATTCGAACCCCCTGCGCTGCGCCCGGCCGGGCTTCCGCCCCCTCCCCCGTTCACGGGGGAGGGCTGGGGTGGGGGCGAACGGAGCCGCGCCTGCCCGAAAGCGAAGGGCGCCGCTCGGCGCCCTCCCCCACCCTTTACCCTCCCCCGCGAACGGGTGGACGGGAACGGTAGGCCTCACGCGCCTGCGGCGCGCGAGTTCATTTCTTTTTGGGGGCGATCATCATCACCATCTGGCGGCCTTCCAGGCGCGGACGGGATTCGATCACCACGTCCTCGCCAAGGTCGGCCTCGATCCGCGCGGCCATCTCGCGGCCCAGCTCCTGGTGACTCATCTCGCGGCCGCGGAAGCGGATGTTCACCTTCAGCTTGTCGCCTTCCTCGATGAACGCACGCATCTTGCGCAGCTTGATCTGGTAGTCGCCTTCGTCGGTGACCGGACGGAACTTGATCTCCTTGATCTCGACCTGCTTGGTCTTCTTCTTGGCCTCGTTGGCCTTCTTCTGCGCTTCGAACTTGAACTTGCCGAAATCCATGATCTTGCAGACCGGCGGGTCGGCATTGGGCTGGATCTCCACGAGGTCCAGGCCCTCGTCCTCGGCCATCTGCAAGGCTTCGTCGCGCGACAACACGCCGATCATTTCGCCATCGGAACCGATCACGCGGACACGGGGAACGCGGATCTCTGCATTGCGGCGGTTCTGCTTGTCAGGGGTGCTAATACGGCTGTCTCCAAGGGGGAAGAATCCGGCGACT
This sequence comes from Luteimonas aestuarii, assembly GCF_004357985.1. GTDB lineage: Bacteria > Pseudomonadota > Gammaproteobacteria > Xanthomonadales > Xanthomonadaceae > Luteimonas > Luteimonas aestuarii. The sequence goes on from NZ_SMTF01000003.1 coordinate 324,594, forward strand.
CGCTGGCCGCCGGGCATACGGATACGGATTTTTAACGGAAACGGGTCCGGATACAACCGTCAGCCGAGGGTTTCGGCCGCCAGCCGGTCCGCGAAATCGGCCACCGGCATGGTCCCGAGGTCCTCGCCCGAGCGGGTACGCACCGCCACCGCGCCCGATTCCTTCTCGCGGTCGCCGATCACCAGCAGGTACGGGACCCGCTGCAGGGTGTGTTCGCGGATCTTGTAGCCGACCTTCTCGTTGCGCACGTCCGGGATCGCCCTCAACCCCTTCGAATTCAAGGCCTTGGCCACCCCGAGCACGGCATCGGCCTGGGCATCGGTGATGTTCATCACCACCGCCTGCACCGGCGCCAGCCAGGCCGGGAACTGGCCGGCATGATGCTCGATCAGGATGCCGATGAAGCGCTCCATCGAGCCGACGATGGCCCGGTGCAGCATCACCGGCACCTGTTTCTGGCTGTGCTCGTCCACGTACTCGGCGCCGAGGCGGCCGGGCATCATGAAGTCGACCTGCATGGTGCCCAGCTGCCAGGTGCGGCCGATGGCGTCCCTCAGGTGGTACTCGATCTTGGGGCCGTAGAACGCGCCCTCGCCCGGCAGCTCTTCCCACTCGACCCCGGATGCGCCCAGCGCATCGCGCAGTGCCGCTTCGGCCTTGTCCCAGGTGGCGTCATCGCCGAGGCGCGATTCGGGGCGCAGCGCGATCTTGATCTGGATCTCCTCGAAGCCGAAGTCGGCGTAGACCTTCAGCGCCTGCGCGTGGAATGCACGCACCTCGGCCTCCACCTGGTCCGGCGTGCAGAACACGTGGCCGTCGTCCTGGGTGAAGCCGCGCACGCGCAGGATGCCGTGCAGCGCGCCCGACGGCTCGTTGCGATGGCAACTGCCGAACTCGCCGTAGCGGATCGGCAGGTCGCGGTAGCTGTGCAGGCCCTGGTTGAACACCTGCACGTGGCCGGGGCAATTCATCGGCTTCACCGCGTAGGTCCGCTTCTCGGACTCGGTGAAGAACATGTTGTCCTTGTAGTTGTCCCAGTGGCCGGACTGCTTCCACAACTCCACGTCGAGGATCTGCGGGCAGCGCACCTCGCCATAGCCGGTCTGGCGATACACGCGCCGCATGTACTGCTCGACCACCTGCCACACCGCCCAGCCCTTCGGGTGCCAGAACACCAGACCCGGCGCCTCTTCCTGCAGGTGGAACAGTTCCTGCTGCTTGCCGATCTTGCGATGGTCGCGCTTCTCGGCTTCCTCGATGCGCTGGATGTAGGCCTTGAGCTGTTTCTCGTCCGCCCAGGCCGTGCCGTAGATGCGCTGCAACTGCTCGTTCTTCGAGTCGCCGCGCCAGTACGCACCGGAGATGCGGGTGAGCTTGAACGCCTTGAGGAAGCGCGTGTTCGGCACGTGCGGGCCGCGGCACATGTCCACGTATTCCTGGTGGTGGTACAGGCCCATCGCGGTGATTTCGGGGCCCATGTCCTCGATCAGGCGCAGCTTGTAGTCCTCGCCGCGGGCCTTGAACACCTCGATGACTTCCGCGCGCGGCGTCATCTTCTTGACCACGTCGTAGTCCTGCGCGATCAGCTCGCGCATGCGCTGCTCGATCGCCGCCATGTCATCGGGCGTGAACGGGCGCTCGCTGTGGATGTCGTAGTAGAAACCCTCGTCGATCACCGGGCCGATGACCATCTTGGCCTCCGGATACAGCTGTTTCACCGCGTGGCCGACGAGGTGCGCCGCGGAGTGACGGATGATCTCGACGCCTTCGGCATCCTTCGGGGTGAGGATCTGCAGGGTGGCATCGTGGTCGATGAGGTCGCTGGCGTCGACCGGGCGGCCGTCGACCTTGCCGGCGACGGTCGCCTTGGCCAGGCCGGGGCCGATGGACTGGGCGACTTCCATCACCGTGACGGGATGGTCGAATTCACGGCGGCTGCCGTCGGGGAGCGTGATGGTGATCATGGCGGGCATCGGTGATGGACAGTGGCGCCGGCGCATTGGCCGCGGCGCGGGAGGATTCGGGCGGGATGGGAGCAAGAAAAAAAGCGCCACGAAGGCGCCTTCCGGTGGAACGGGCCTCGGGCGGTTCAACGATGGGCGGTGGTAGTCCTCATGTCGCACGCTCGGCCGGCGTTGCCGCGGGCCACCCTGTCCATGTTGCGATGCGGCGATTCTAGCGGAAATCCGGCCCCGCGGCGGGCCCGCGGGCGAGCGTGGCATCATCTGCCCATGACCATCCGCGGCAAGGCGACCTCCCTCGACATCGCACACCTCGCCGGGGTGTCGCAGCCGACGGTGTCGCGGGCGCTGCGCGGCAGCCCGATGGTCAACGAGGAGACCCGCAAGCGCATCCTCGCCATCGCCGAGCAGCTCAACTACAAGGTCGACAAGAACGCCTCCAACCTGCGTGCCCAGCAGACCGGCACGCTGGCGCTGCTGCTGTTCGAGGACCCGACCACAGACGAGTCGCACATCAACCCCTTCTTCCTGCCGATGCTGGGCTCGATCACCCGCGCGTGCGCCCGCCACGGCAAGGACCTGCTGATCTCGTTCCAGCAGCTGTCCAACGACTGGCATGCCGACTACGCCGACAGCCACAAGGCCGACGGCCTGATCCTGCTGGGCTACGGCGACTACCTTGCCTACGAGGGCAAGCTGAGCAAGCTGCTGGCACAGGGCACGCCGTTCGTGCGTTGGGGTGCGGTGCTGCCGGACCAGCCGGGGCTGTCGATCGGCTGCGACAACGTCGGCGGTGGACGGCTGGCTGGCGAGCACCTGCTGTCGCTGGGCCGCCGTCGCGTCGCCTTCCTCGGCGATGCCTCCAGCCATTACCCCGAGTTCCTGGAGCGCTACGAGGGCTGCGATGCCGCGCTGCGCGAGGCCGGCACGGCGATGGATCGTGCCCTGCAGGTGGACGCTGAAAGCGCCGAGGAATCCGGCGAAGCCGCAGCGCAGGCCCTGCTGTCGCGGGGGCTGCCGTTCGACGCGGTGTTCGCGGCCAGCGACCTGATCGCGATCGGTGCGATGCGCGTGTTCGCCGAACACGGCCTGCGCATCCCCGACGACGTGGCCGTGGTCGGCTTCGACGACATTCCCGCCGCGCGCATCGCCACCCCGGCGCTGACCACCATCCGCCAGGACACCACCCAGGCGGGGGAATTGCTGGTCGAAAAACTGGTGGCGCTTGTGGACGGCGACGCCGCCGCCAGCGAGCGACTGCGGACGTTGCTGGTCGTGCGCCGGTCGACGTCGGCCGGCTGACAACCCCGTTCGTCGCCCGCGGGCGTTGAAAAGACTGGCGCTGTTCACACGGAACGGTTCTGATATGCCATCCCCGGCCCCGGCGGTGTCGCCGGTGCCGGGCCTTCCAACGCAGAATGGATTCCCTCCGATGAAGAAACTCCCCGTGCTGTTCGCCCTGGCGCTGTCGCCATCGCTTGTCCTGGCCCAACAGGGTGCCGGCACCGCAGCCCAGCCCCTCGGCCTTGGCAGCCAGGTGCGCGGCGAAATCACCACCGCCGATCGCGTCAATTTCAGCGACGGCAGCCGCAGCGTGGTCTATGCGCTCGACCTGGACGCCGGCCAAGCGGTCAGGCTGGAAGCGACCGGTGCGCTGTGCGCCCGGCTCACCGTGATCCACGATGGCGAAACCGTCGCCGGGCCGACGCAGGGCGATTGCGACGCCGGGTCGGGCACCAGCACCCGGTTGGCGCTGATGGCCAGCGACACGGGACGCTACGAGGTGGCGGTCAGCGGTGCCGGCGCGCGCGCCTTCGGCCCGTTCCGGCTCGAAGCCAAGGCACTGGAGGTCCACCGGGGCGATGGCGCGCTGCGCCCGGGCAGCGAGATCGTCGATTTCCTGCGGAGCGACGGCAAGACCTATCGCCTCGACATCCGCCAGGCCGGCTACTACGTCATCGACATGCGCTCCACCGACATCGACTCGATGCTGGAGTTGTCAGGAAACGGCGTGTCGGCCAACGACGATGACGGCGGCGATGGCCTGAACTCGCGCCTGCGCGTGCCACTGGAACCGGGCACCTACACCCTGCGCGCAAAATCGATCGGCGATGCCAGCGGCATGTTCGAACTGGCCATCACCACGGGCGCACTGCCCGCCGGCGTGCGCCTGCGCAACAGCGGCGCGCTGTCGCTGGACGGCAACGTGCTGCACGGCGCCCTTAGCGGCAGCCCTCGCGAGTACCAGCTGCGCGTGACCCAACCTGGCCGGGTCACCATTGATCTGGGCAGCGACGACTTCGACACCGTGCTCGAACTGAGCGGCAACGGCGTGTCGTTGGACAACGACGACGGTGGCGACGGCACCAACTCGCGCATCTCGACCGTTCTGCAGCCGGGCGCCTACACCGTGATCGCCCGTGGGCTTGGCGAAAGCGGCAGCGGCCTGTTTACCCTGTCGGCCACGCATGCCGCACTGCCGGCGGGCACCTCGCTGCGCACCGGTGGCGACCTGGCGCTGGGTACGGCGGTCACCGGCATGAGCAACGGCGAGTCGCACAGCTACCGGATCACCATCGCCCAAGCGGGCCAGTTGGTCGTCGACATGACCAGCGACGACTTCGACGCCGTGCTGGAACTGCAGCGCGATGGCGAACAGGTCGCCGAGGACGACGACGGCGGTGGCGGCACCAATGCGCGCATCACCACCGACGTGCAGCCGGGCACCTACACCGTCGTGGCGAAGAGCTTCGGTGGCAGTGCCAGCGGCATGTACGAGCTGACGGCGCGAATGGCGCCCTGACCGATGCTGGACACGGTGGCGCCTGCACGCGCAGGCGTCACCGCAGGTATCGACAGCCGGCCGCGTCAGCTCTTGAAGTTGAGCCTGCGGTTCAGGCCAAGCGCAAGCAGCGTACCGATGGCCCCCGACAACAGGTAGGCACCAATCCACGGCAGGCCGAACTCGGTGGTCAGCCACAGCGCCACCAGCGGGGCGAACGCGGCGCCGATGAGCCACGCCAGGTCCGAAGTCAGCGCTGCACCGGTGTAGCGATAGCGCTGGCCGAAATTCGCCGTGACCGCACCCGCGGCCTGCCCGTACGACAGGCCCAGCAGGATGAAGCCGGCGAGGATGAAGACCGCTTGTCCGATGGAGCCCGCGCCCAGCAGGGTCGGCGCGAAGCCGCTATACATCGCGATGCCCACCGCCAGCCCGCCCAGCGTGCTGGCCCGGCCGATGCGGTCGGCGATGAAGCCCGACGCGACGATGGCGCCCGCCGCCAGGAACGCGCCGACGATCTGCAACATCAGGAACTGCGGGATCGACTGCTCCGAGAACAGCAGGATCCACGACAGCGGGAAGATGGTCACGATGTGGAACAGCGCATAGCTGCCCAAGGCGGCGAACGCGCCGATCACCACGTGGCGGCCCTTCGCACGCAGCATCTTCGTCACTGAAGTCGGTCCAAGCTCCAGTTCGCCCATCTTGGTCTGGTACTCGTCGGCCACCACCAGCCGCAGCCGCGCGAACAGGGCCACCACGTTGATCGCGAATGCGACGAAGAACGGATAGCGCCAGCCCCAGGCCAGCAGGTCTTCCTCGGAGAGATTCGCGTACAGGAACGCGAACACGCCCGCCGCCACGATGAAGCCCACCGGCGCGCCCAGCTGCCCCAGCATCGCGTACCAGCCGCGGCGCTCCTTGGGCACGTTCATCGCCAGCAGCGACGGCAGCCCGTCCCACGAGCCGCCCAGCGCCACGCCCTGCAGGGTGCGGAAGAACGCCAGCAGCAGGATCGCCGCCACGCCCAGCGAGCCGTAGGACGGCACGAACGCAATGCCCGCCGTTGCCGTGCCCAGCAGGAACAGCGCCGCGGTGAGCTTGGTGCCCAGGCCCCAGCGCGACTGGATCTTCAGGAACAGCAGCGTGCCGAAGGGACGCGCGATGAAGGCCAGCGCGAAGATGGCGAACGAATACAGCGTGCCCTCGAGCCGATCGACGAACGGAAAGAACACCGCAGGGAACACCAGCGCCGAGGCGATGCCGTAGACGAAGAAATCGAAGTATTCCGAGGTGCGGCCCACCACCACGCCGACGGCGATCTCGCCCGGCGCGATGTGCGACTGCGACTTCATGCCGTGGTCGTGGTCGGTGGTGGTGCTGGTGGGCGTGGACATCGGCGGGCGCTTCAGGCGGGACGGGGGAATCTGCAGGTTGACAGCTTGCCAGCGCGCCGGTGATGGATCGATAGGACAAAACGTCCAATGGTCGCCGACGCCGCACCTCCTTACATTGACCCGGATCAATGTGGCGTGCTGCCCCCAATGCCCCTGCTCAGAACACTCCTCAGTCGTCTCCTCCCCGCCCTGGTCGCGCTACTGTCGCTGACGGGGTGCGAGCTCGTGGTGCTGTCGCCGCAGGGCGACGTGGCCGCGCAACAGGGCCAGCTGATCGTGGTGGCGACGGTGCTGATGCTGATCGTCATCGTGCCCGTGATCGCGCTCACGTTCTTCTTCGCATGGCGCTACCGCGCCGCGAACACCAAGGCCACCTACAAGCCCGACTGGGACCATTCCACCCAACTGGAGCTGGTGATCTGGGCGGTGCCGCTGCTGATCATCATCGCGCTGGGCGCGGTGACCTGGATCAGCACCCACCTGCTGGACCCCTATCGCCCGCTCGACCGCATCGGCCCCGGGCGACCCGTGCCGGAAGGCGTGGAACCGCTGGAGATCCAGGTGGTGGCGCTGGACTGGAAGTGGCTGTTCGTCTACCCCGAATACGGCGTGGCGGCGGTCAACGAAGTGGCTGCGCCGATCGACCGTCCGATCCGCTTCAGCATCACCGCTTCCTCGGCGATGAATGCGTTCTACGTGCCGGCGCTGGCCGGGATGATCTACGCCATGCCGGGCATGGAGACCAAGCTGCACGCGGTGATGAACGAGGAAGGCGAGTACGAGGGCTTTTCCGCCAACTACAGCGGCGCTGGCTTCTCGCACATGCGCTTCCGCTTCCACGGACTGTCCGACGAAGGCTTCGATGCCTGGATCGTACGCGCTCGCGGTTCCGGCGACACCTTGGGTCGCAGCGAATACCTCGCACTGGAAGTGCCCAGCCAGCGCGAACCTGCGCGGCTGTTCGCCAGCGTCGACAGCGGCCTGTTCAGCGCCATCGTCAACCGTTGCGTGGATACCGAACACCTGTGCATGAACCAGATGATGGCCTATGACGCCGTTGGCGGCCTCGGCCTGGGCACGGTGGATGCGCTGGTGCGACCGACCCGCGGCGACCTGCGCGCCGGGCCGTTCGTGTCCGCCGAAGCCTGCACGGTCAACGACCTCGTCGCCGCGCAGCAGCTGCCTGTCCTGCAGGGCGGGCTGAAATCGCCCTGATGCCACCCCGGCGCGCGCCGCCGACCCGTTTCCCCGGAACCTGCCATGGCTTTTGACCCGACCACCGTCGAACACTCCCCGCTGACCGGGCGGATGGCGTGGGACGCGATCCCGATGTTCCACGATCCGATCCTGATGGCGACGTTCATCGGCACCTCGATCGGTGGCCTCGCCCTGCTCGCCGTGATCACCCGCTACAAGCTGTGGGGCTGGCTGTGGCGCGAGTGGTTCACCAGCATCGACCACAAGAAGATCGGCATCATGTACATGGTGCTGGGCCTGGTGATGCTGCTGCGCGGCTTCGCCGACGCGATCATGATGCGCCTGCAGCAGGCCATGGCGTTCGGCGACAACCTCGGTTACCTGCCGCCGCACCACTACGACCAGATCTTCACCGCGCATGGGGTGATCATGATCTTCTTCGTGGCCATGCCGCTGGTCACCGGGCTGATGAACTACCTGGTGCCACTGCAGATCGGCGCGCGCGACGTCGCTTTCCCCTTCCTCAACAACTTCAGCTTCTGGATGACCACTGCCGGCGCGGTGCTGGTCATGGCCTCGCTGTTCTTCGGCGAATTCGCCGCCACCGGCTGGCTGGCGTATCCGCCACTGTCGGGCATCGGGCTGAGCCCATGGGTCGGCGTGGACTACTACATCTGGGCGCTGCAGATCGCAGGCGTCGGCACGTTGTTGTCAGGCGTGAACCTGCTGGTCACCATCATCAAGATGCGCGCACCCGGCATGGGGTTGATGAAGATGCCGATCTTCACATGGACGGCGCTGTGCACCAACGTGCTGATCGTGGTGTCGTTCCCGGTGCTCACCGCGGTGCTGCTGCTGCTCACGCTGGACCGCTACCTGGGCACCAATTTCTTCACCAGCGACCTCGGCGGCAACGCCATGATGTACGTGAACCTGATCTGGATCTGGGGCCACCCCGAGGTCTACATCCTGATCCTGCCGCTGTTCGGGGTGTTCTCCGAGATCGTGTCCACGTACTCCGGCAAGCGCCTGTTCGGCTACTCGTCGATGGTGTACGCCACGGTGTGCATCACCATCCTGTCGTACCTGGTGTGGCTGCACCACTTCTTCACCATGGGCTCGGGCGCCAGCGTCAACTCGTTCTTCGGCATCACCACGATGATCATCTCGATCCCGACGGGCGCGAAGATCTTCAACTGGCTGTTCACGATGTACCGCGGCCGCATCCGCTTCGAGGTGCCGATGCTGTGGACCATGGGCTTCATGGTCACCTTCGTGGTGGGCGGCATGACCGGCGTGCTGCTGGCGGTGCCGCCGGCGGACTTCGTGCTGCACAACTCGCTGTTCCTGGTGGCGCACTTCCACAACGTGATCATCGGCGGCGTGGTGTTCGGCCTGTTCGCGGCGATGACGCACTGGTTCCCGAAGGCGTTCGGCTTCAGGCTCGACGACTTCTGGGGCAAGGTGTCGTTCTGGTTCTGGCTGGCCGGCTACTGGCTGGCGTTCACGCCGCTGTACGTGCTGGGGCTGATGGGCGTGACCCGCCGCATGAGCCATTTCGACGACCCGTCGCTGCAGATCTGGTTCCAGATCGCGCTGTTCGGCGCGGTGCTGGTGGCGATCGGCATCGGCGCGTTCCTGTACTGCATCTACATCAGCTTCCGCCGGCGCGAGCAGCTGCGCGACACCACGGGCGACCCGTGGGACGGGCGCACGCTGGAATGGTCCACCTCTTCGCCGCCGCCGCAGTACAACTTCGCGTTCACCCCGGTGGTGCACGACAACGACGCGTGGTCGGACATGAAGCAGCGCGGCTTCCAGCGCCCCACCATCGGATTCAAGGCGATCCACATGCCGAAGAACACCGGCGCCGGCGTGATCCTGGCCGCGCTGAGCACGCTCTGCGGATTCGCCCTGATCTGGCACGTCTGGTGGCTGGCCGGTGCGTCGCTGCTGGCGGTCATCGCTTACACCATCTGGCACAGCTTCAACTACGACCGCGACTACTACATCCCGGCGGACGAGGTCGCCGCCACCGAGGAAGCGCGCACGCGGCAACTGGTGAACGTCCATGTCTGAGGCCATCGCACTGCATCGTGAGGACGGCTCGCCGGTGTTCCTGGACACCGCCGGCAAGCACCATCCCGAGAACGCCACCCTGCTGGGCTTCTGGATCTACCTGCTCAGCGACCTGATGATCTTCGCCTGCCTGTTCGCCACCTATGGCGTGCTGGGCCGCGCATACGCGGCCGGGCCGTCGGGCGCCGACCTGTTCGACCTGCGGCTGATCGCGGTCAACACGGCGATCCTGCTGGTGTCGTCGATCACCTACGGCTTCGCGATGATCGCCATGCAGCGGCGCGACAAGCGCAAGCTGATTGCATGGCTGGTCGGCACTGGCCTGCTGGGCCTGGCCTTCCTCGCGATCGAGGTCTACGAGTTCTGGCACCTGATCTCGCTCGGTGCAGGCCCGCAGCGCAGCGCGTTCCTGTCCTCGTTCTTCGCCCTGGTCGGTACCCACGGGCTGCACGTGCTGTTCGGCGTGGTCTGGCTGGTGGTGCTGTGCATCCAGCTGCGCAAGCACGGCCTGACCCGCGCCAACACACGCCGCGTCGCCTGCCTGTCGATGTTCTGGCACTTCCTCGACGTCGTCTGGATCGGCGTCTTCACCTTCGTCTACCTGATGGGCGTCCTATGAGCGACCTCGCCACCCACGCGCACGACGATGCGCACGCACACGGCGACCACGACCACCTCGAGGTCGGCATTCCCCACGTCAGCGCGAAGGAATACCTGACCGGCTTCGTGCTGTCGGTGGTGCTGACCGCCATTCCGTTCTGGCTGGTGATGGCCAAGGTGCTGCCCACGCCAGCCATCACCACGCTGGTGATCCTTGCCTTCGCGGTGGTGCAGGTGGTGGTGCACATGGTGTATTTCCTGCACATGAACCCGAAATCCGAGGGTGGCTGGAACCTGCTGGCGCTGGTGTTCACCCTGGTGCTGGTGGTGATCGTGCTGGCCGGTTCGCTGTGGGTCATGCACCATCTCAACACCAACATGATGCCGGGCGCGCACGACATGCAGGAGATGCTGCTGCAGAACGCGCCATGACCGCGCCGCACGCCGACCGCGACACCCACCTGCCGCCGAAACGCCCGGTGTTGCGCGTCGTCTTCGCCGCTGCACTTGCGATCGCGTTCCTGGGCTTCACCACGCTGGGCGTGTGGCAGGTGCAGCGACTGGCGTGGAAGCGCGACCTGGTCGCACGCGTGGATGCACGCATCCATGCCGTACCCGTTCCGGCGCCAACGCGCGATGCCTGGGCCGGCATCGATGCCGACAACAGCGAGTACCTGCACGTGCGCGTCGTCGGCCGTTTCCTCGATGTCCCCACCACGCGCACGCAGGCGGTCACCGCGCTGGGTGGCGGCTGGTGGCTGCTGTCGCCGCTGCAGCTGGACGGCGGCGAGATCGTGCTGGTCAACCGCGGCTTCGTGCCAACGGGCGAGACCGCAGCCGGCCCACCCACCGGTCGCGTCCAGGTCACCGGCCTGCTGCGGCTGGATGAACCGGGCGGCGGTTTCCTGCGCAGCAACGCACCCGGCGAGGATCGCTGGCATTCGCGCGACGTGCAGGCCATCGCGGAGGCGCGCGGCCTGCCGGCCGACCGCGTGGCGCCCTACTTCATCGATGCCGGCCGCGACAGCGCCGCGCAAGGCTGGCCCCGCGGCGGCATGACCGTCGTCAGCTTCCGCGACCACCACCTGCAGTACGCGCTGACCTGGTTCGCGCTGGCGCTGCTGACGCTGGTCGCGGGCGCGTGGCTGTTCGTATCCGAACGTCGTTTGCGGCACCATCGTCGGCAGCTGTCCACGGGCACCGACCATGGCGACACCCCCAGACGCCGCTGAAACCACGGCCGACATCCTGCCGCGCAGCCGCATGAGCGGCGGGCAGGCGCAGGCCGGACTGCGCAACATGCAGCAGCTGATCCAGCTGCGCTGGATCGCGGTGGTGGGCCAGGTGGCCGCGATCCTGGTGGTGCATTACGGCATCGGCATCGCGCTGCCGCTGCGACCGATGCTGGTGGTGCTGGCCGCACTGGCCGCCTTCAACCTGCTCAGCATGGCGTGGCTGTTGCGGCGGCCACGGGTGACCAACACCGCGCTGCTGGTCGCGCTGCTGGTGGACGTGCTGTCGCTCGCCGTCCAGTTGTACCTGAGTGGCGGCATCGGCAACCCGTTCGTGTTCCTGTTCGCGCTGCAGGTGGCCGTCGGCACGGTATTGCTGCGCCCGCCGGCCAACTGGCTCCTGGCCGCGGCGGCGGCGTGCTGCGCGATCGCGCTCGCGGTGTTTCCCGGGCCGATCGACCTGCCGGCGGACCCGTCGCGAGGCGTGGCCGATCCCTACGTGCAGGGCCTGCTGATCTGCCTGCTGCTGGTGGCGACGCTGCTGGTGGTGTTCATCTCGCGCATTGGCCGCATCCTGCGCGAGCGCGACGCACACGTGGCCGAACTGCGCCAGCGCGCGGCGGAAGAAGAGCACGTGGTGCGCATGGGCCTGCTGGCCTCGGGCGCGGCGCACGAGCTCGGCACGCCGCTGTCGACGCTGTCGGTGATCCTGGGCGACTGGCGCCACCTGCCCACGTTCGAATCCGATCCGGAGTTGCTGGGCGACGTGGCCGAGATGCAGGCGCAGGTGACGCGCTGCAAGTCCATCGTCACCAACATCCTTCTGGCCGCGGGCGAGACCCGCGGCGAGGCACCGGAAGCGACCACGTTGCATCAGTTCCTCGACGGCCTGGTCGCCGACTGGCGCGTCTCGCGCGCCAGCGACGTACTGGTGTACCGCAATGCCTGCGACGAAGACCCGTGGATCGTCGCCGACACCGGATTGCGGCAGATGGTGTTCAACGTGCTGGACAATGCACTGGAAGCTTCGCCGGCGCGCGTCGAACTGAATGCGCATTGCCGCGACGGCGCACTGGTGATCGAAGTGGTCGACGAAGGCGCGGGCTTCTCGCCCGACATCCTCGAGCGGCTCGGTGCGCCCTATAACTCCAGCAAGGGCCGTCCGGGCGGCGGACTGGGCCTGTTCCTGTCGGTGAACGTGGCCCGTACACTGGGCGGGCACCTCACCGCGCGCAATCGCGCACGTGGCGGTGCGGTGGTCACGGTGACCCTGCCGCTGTCGGCGTGGAGCATCGAGGATGTCGAGGAACCGGGCGATGACGACTGAACGCAGGCTGCTGATCGTCGAGGATGACGACGCTTTCGCGCGCACCTTGGTGCGCTCGTTCGAACGGCGCGGCTATGCGGTGCGGCTGGCTGCCGGCCCGGATGGCCTGGATGCGCTTCTGGAGGCGTTCGCACCGACGCATGCCGTGGTCGATCTCAAACTCGCCGGCAACGCATCAGGGCTTGCCATCGTGCAGGCGCTGCACGCGCACGACGCGGCGATGCAGATCGTGGTGCTCACGGGCTACGCCAGCATCGCGACCGCGGTGGAGGCGATCAAGCTGGGCGCCTGCCACTACCTCGCCAAACCGTCGAACACCGACGACATCGAGGCCGCGTTCGAGCGCTCGGCCGGCAACGCCGAGGTGCAGCTGACCGAGCGCAAGACCTCGATCAAGACGCTGGAGTGGGAACACATCCACGAGACGCTGGCCGAGACCGGCTTCAACATTTCCGAAACCGCGCGTCGGCTGGGCCTGCACCGCCGAACGCTTGCACGCAAGCTGGAAAAGCGCCGGGTGAAGTAGACATCGTTCCGCAAAGCCGTTGCGCAAGCCGATGGCTTGCAAGCGTGCCTCCTCACCCCCTGTGCGGCGCTCTAGGGGGCTGGGAAGCTCCGTCGCGATTCCAAGGCCTCCACAGTCGTCACTCCGGCGCAAGTCGGGACCCAGTGCCTATTATTGCCAGAACGGGTGAACGATCGAAGACGCTGGGTCCCGGCTTGCGCCGGGATGACGGCTTTTTGGGGTCTTGATCTACGTTGAGCCGCAACACCGCTCGAAGACCCGGAGGGCGTCCGGCATGGATGCCGGACGTTTTTCGACAGGACACGGATGTCCTGTCGAAAAATCCCGTCGAGCCCAACCCGAAACGTTAGCTCCGTCGGGGAAGAGCATTTCTTTGGTTACTTTCTTGACCGGCTGCGCCGTTCGCTTCGCAGTTTGCCAGCAAAGAAAGTAACCCGCCCTTCAGGGCGGAACGCACTTGCTTCGGCCAGCCTCGCCGCCCCCATCGCAAGTCGCGTGAAAAGGACACATCTGCCTTTCCGAGCGACATGGGGCTGTGCTGCTAAAATCGAATCTAGCAACGACCCTGAAGGCTGGACATCAACCGCAAGAACAACCAGCCGTGCAGTCAACGCACGGCAGCCCCGTGCGTCGCGCCCGCCAGCACAGCCAATCGCTCGCGCAACGCCGGCGCATCCACCGGCGTATCGCGCAGCAACACCCGCACCCCATGCGCAGGCACCTCCAGGTCGATGCGTTCGCCGATCTCCACCGTGGCGCCATCGAAGGCATCGCGCCACGCGCCGGACTGCACCAGCGCATCGATGCCGATGCGGGTCGCAGCGTCGCCCTTGTTGAGCAACACCAGTGCGGTTTGCGCCACGCCTTCATGCTGGTACACGCGGTAGAACGCCGCCACGTCGCCTTCCAGCACCAGGTTGACCTGCAGCCCGCGCTGCAATGCGGGCGACTGCCGCCGCAGGTTGGCGATGCGCGTCAGCTGCGCGTGGATCGGGCTATCCGACGCGGCGTCGACGCGCGCCTGGCCGAAGTAGTTGCGGTTGCCGGCGTGTTCGGCGCGACCGCGCATGAACCCGGTTTCGGAGCCGTAGTAGACCACCGGGATGCCGCGCGCGGTGAACAGCCAGTTGTGCGCGTCGATGAAGCCCTCGTCGCTCGCGTCCATGCGCGCCATGTCGTGGTTGTCGTAGAACGTCGCCAGCTCGTAGGGGTTCGCGTACGGTCCGCCCTCGAGGAACAGCGCGGACGCCAGCCGTTCGAAGCCAGCCCCGGCGCGCCCGAACACCTCGTCCATCGCCTGCTTCATCGGGAAGTCGAGCACGCTGACGCCACCATTCTGCGGCAGGGTGTACGTGGCGATGTTGGCCGCGTCGTAGTCAAATGCCTCGCCGAACATGAAGAATCCCGGCCGCTTCTCGCGGATGCGGTCGGTGAACTGCTTCCAGAATGCATGCGGCATCCAGGCAATGGTGTCGATGCGGAAGGCATCGGCGCCCTGGTCGATCCAGTGCAGGTAGGCGTCGACCATGTAGTCCAGCACGGCCGGGTTGGCGGCATCGAAATCCGCCAGCTGCGCGAGGTTGCCGTCGAAGATCGAGCCGTCCTTCGCGTCCACCGGACCGGTCGCGTTGTAGAACGCGTGCAGCGGGTTGCCAACGGGATCAAGTTCGGTTGGATGCAGGTTCTGGTGATCGGCCAAAAGGGTGCCGTCGCGCCCGTACAGCTTGCCGAACTTCGGCTGGTCGCGGGTCATCGTCCATGCCGGCGAGCCGTGGTTGCCGACGATGTCCAGCACCAGCTTCATGCCGCGGCCATGCATCGCACCGGCCAGGTCGGAAAACTGCATGCCGGGACTGGGCAGGTGTTCGTCCGTTTCGAAGAAGTTGACGCCCCAGTAGCCGTGGTAGCCGGTCTTGCCGCGGTCGCTGAGGATGGTGCCGCAGCCGGGCGGCTCGCCACCGGTGAAGGGCTCGTCGGGATTGTCGACCACGGGCGTGATCCACACCGCACTGAAGCCCATGTCGCGGATGTAGTCGAGGTTGTCGGCGATGCCCTTGAAGTCGCCGCCGAGGTAGCCGATGTTGCCGGCCACGCCGTCGCAGGGCGCCAGCGGGATGTCGAAGGTGCCCTGGTCGCGGTGGTCGTTGCCGGGATCGCCATTGACGAAGCGGTCGGTGACGACGAAGTACACCGTCTCGCTGGCGAACGGCTCGAGGGTGCCGTGGAAGCTTTCGAGGACCGGCGCCTGCATGGTTTGCGCTGGCGGCTCCGCCGTTCCGCATCCTGCCAGCACGAGGGCGAGCGCAGACGCAAGCAACAGCGAAGGGCGGATCATCATGGCAAAGTCCTCATTGTCGTGTAGCAAGCGAATCACGAAGTGCAGCAGTCTTCATCCCGAAGAGGGGGAACGACCCATCACGGCGATGCCCTACGGCCTGCGCACCCGCAGAGTGCACAGCCCGGCGACGATGAAACACGCGCCGCCCAGCATCAGCACGCGGATCGGCTGGCCGTCGAACAATTGCGACACCAGCACGCCCAGCGTGCTCACCGCGACCAGCTGCGGGATCACGATGAAGAAATTGAAGATGCCCATGTAGATGCCCATCTTCGACGCTGGCAGGCTGTCGGACAGCATCGCGTAGGGCAGCGACAGGATCGACGCCCAGGCGAAGCCCACGCCGACCATCGACAGCAGCAACCATTGCGGATCGCGGATGAAGGCGATCGACAGCAGGCCGAGGCCGCCCAGCCAGAGGTTGACCAGATGGCTGGCGCGCAGCCCGAGCCGACGCGCCATCGTGGGGATGGCGATGGCGGCAAGCGCCGCGAACCCGTTGTAGGCGGCGAACAGCACGCCCACCCAGTTCGCGCCTTCGTTCCACAAGGCCGACGCAGTATCCGTGGTGCCGTAATGGTGCGAGGTGACCGCGGCCGTGGTGAACAGCCACATGCAGAACAGGCCGAACCAGGAGAAGAACTGCACCACGGCCAGTTGCCGCATCGTCAACGGCATGGCGTGCAGGTCGGCGGTGACCGTTGGCACCATCGAGCCGCGCGGCAGCGACGGCGCGACGACGCGCAGCAGGCCATACGCCATCGGCAAGCCCGCCAGCACGTACAGCATGCGGTTCCAGCCGAAGTACGCCACGGCGCACGCGCCCAATGCGCCGACCAGCAACCATGGCCAACCGCCATTCGCCCCCGGCACGGGTGCATCGCCCGCCACGGCGCCCTCGGGCTCGGCATCATCGAAGCTGCGCAGTTCTTCCGGCGAGTATTCGCGGCTGCGCAGCACCGTCCACAGGATCGCCAGGAACAGCACCGCGCCACCGGCGTAGAACGCGTAGCGCACGGTATCGGGCACCACGCCGGGCGCGGCGGTGTTCGCCACGCCCCACTTCGCCAGCAACCACGGCAACAGACTGGCCACCACCGAGCCCACGCCGATGAAGAACCCCTGCATCGCGTAGCCGGTGGGACGCTGCCGCGGCGACAGCTGGTCGCCGACGAAGGCGCGGAACGGCTCCATCGACACGTTGAGCGAGGCATCGAGGATCCACAGCGTGCCCGCGGCGATCCACAGCTCGGGCGAGTTGGGCATCACCAGCAGCGCGGCGGTGGAGAAGATCGCACCCCACAGGAAATACGGACGGCGGCGACCGAAGCGGGTCCAGGTGCGGTCGGAGAAATAGCCGATCACCGGCTGCACCAGCAGGCCGGTCAGCGGAGCGGCGATCCACAGCCCCGGCACCTGCTCCATGTCCGCGCCCAGCGTCTGGAAGATGCGGCTGACATTGGCGTTCTGCAGCGCGAAGCCGAACTGGATGCCCAGGAAGCCGAAGCACATGTTCCAGATCTGCCAGAACGACAGCTGCGGCTTCTCGCGTGGTGTCACGGCCATGGAACCCCTGCCCCGGATGTGGTGCGCGCATTCTCCGCGCAGCCGAGTGCGCTTGCCTTGCCGCATCGCAACATGGCCCGCGGACTGCCCGAACACCGTCGCGATGCAGGAATCGCAAGGACGTCAAGCGATTTTTTGCAATCGACGAGCTTCGACCCGGGGCTTCACGGTGATCGCGAATCGATGCTGTGCATACGTATTCATGGCGTCCCGCCCGTCGCGCCGCTGCTCGGCAAACGCCGTGCTGTGGAATAGTGGCGTCCGCAACGGGACGCCACCGGCGTCAGATCGAAACAACCCGGGGACACGATGGCAGTCGAACACTGGTGGCGTGGTGCGGTGATCTACCAGATCTATCCGCGCAGCTACATGGATACCGATGGCGATGGCGTGGGCGACCTGCCCGGTATCGTCGCGCGCCTTGGCCATGTGGCCTCGCTCGGCGTGGACGCGATCTGGATCTCGCCGTTCTTCAAGTCGCCGATGGCCGACTTCGGTTACGACATCGCCGACTACCGCGCCGTCGATCCCCTGTTCGGTACCCTGGACGACTTCGACCGGCTGCTGGAGAAAGCGCACGCGCTGGGCATCCGGGTGATGATCGACCAGGTGCTCAGCCATACCTCCAGCGAGCACGACTGGTTCAGGGAAAGCCGCCAGAGCCGCGACAACCCCAAGGCCGACTGGTACGTCTGGGCCGACCCGAAGGACGACGGCACCCCACCGAACAACTGGATGTCGCTGTTCGGCGGCGTCGCCTGGCGCTGGGAGCCGCGGCGCGAGCAGTACTACCTGCACAACTTCCTGTCGTCGCAGCCCGACCTCAACTTCCACAACCCCGCCGTGCAGCAGGCCACGCTGGACAACGTGAGGTTCTGGCTGGCCCGCGGCGTCGACGGCCTGCGCCTGGACGCGATCAACTTCTGCTTCCACGATGCACGGCTGCGCGACAACCCGCCCAAGCCCAAGGACCAGCGCGTCGGTCGCGGCTTCAGCCCCGACAACCCCTACGCCTACCAGTACCACTGGCACAACAACACGCAGCCGGAGAACCTGCCGTTCCTCGAATCGCTGCGCGCGCTGCTGGACCGCTACCCCGGCGCGACCACGCTTGGCGAGATCTCCTCCGAAGACTCGCTGGCCACCACGGCTGAATACGTCAACGGCCAGCGCCTGCACATGGGCTACAGCTTCGAGCTGCTGACCGACGACTTCAGCGCCGACTACATCCGCGGCACGGTCGAACGGCTGGAAGCGGCGATGACCGAAGGCTGGCCGTGCTGGGCGATCTCCAACCATGACGTGCAGCGCGCGGTGACGCGCTGGGGCGGCGCCAATCCTCCGCCGCAACTGGCGCCAATGCTGGTTGCGCTGGTGTGCTCGCTGCGCGGTTCGGTCTGCCTGTACCAGGGCGAGGAACTGGGCCTGCCGGAAGCCGAGGTGCCGTTCGAAGCATTGCAGGACCCCTACGGCATCGCATTCTGGCCGAACTTCAAGGGCCGCGACGGCTGTCGCACGCCGATGCCATGGACCGGGCGCAGCGACGACTTCAGCACCGGCAGGCCTTGGCTGCCGATCCCTGAGGCGCACGCCACGCTCAACGTGGCGGCGCAGGAGGCCGATCCGCGTTCGACGCTCAACGCCACGCGCCGCTTCCTGCGCTGGCGGCGCACGCAGCCGGCGCTGGTGCATGGCGCGATCCGCTTCATCGACACGCCGGAGCCGGTGCTTGCGTTCGTCCGCGAACACGAGGGGCAGCGCATGCTGGTGGCGTTCAACCTGTCGGCAGCGCCGGTCGCCATCGAGTTGCCGGGTATCGACGCACGACGCATCGACGACCATGGTCTGTCGTCCGGCGAACTTGCCGCGCAGCGCCTGCATCTGCCGGCTTACGGCGTGTTGTTCGGCGAGCTGGCGCGCTCGGCCACATCGGCTCCATCGATGCCGGAACTGTGCGCCCCGCACTCGTAGACGCAACACCGAAGCCCTGCAGGAGCGGGCCATGCCCGCGAAAGCCTGCGTCGCAGCTGCCGCCCAGTCGCGCCCATGGGGCGCTCCTACGATCCGGGCAGCGAATCATCAGGAAAATGCACCTGCAAAACCAGCCCGCCGGAAACGACATGACACGACCGCGCGCCTCCAGATCCGCCATCGCCACCTTGCTCATGCTGCTGGCTGGCCAGGCAACCGCATCCTTGGCGCCATCGCCAACGCTCGCCGATTGCGACATGCCGGGCTTCGCGCGGACCCTGTCCGAAAGCACGCAAGCCTCCCCGTTTCCGGCACGGGCGCACTGGCTGGACCGGCGCACGATCCGCTGGCCCGGCAGCCCGCTTGGCGGACACTACCGTCTGCACCACGCACGCGAGGGCGGCATCGTCGCTGAACCGGGGAAGCCGGTGTCCGGTTCGGACGGCGCAGTCGAGGTCTTCCCGTTCGCGGCGATGCTGCCAGGCGAACTGGAGGATCGCTTTGCATTCGTCGGCAAAGGAATGAACCTGACGGCCGCCGACAGCGATACCGCGCGCATCCCGGAACTGCTGCGCGGGCAACTGCTGCTGGTGCGCGAGGACCACGACGGCAACGTCCTCGATGCCACCGCGCTGCAGCATGCCGGCGTGCTGGACGACCTGTACGCTGGTGCCGCAACGGAGACCACGTTGGGCGTGACCGTCGACGGCAACGGTACCCGCTTCGACCTCTGGGCGCCGACCGCGCGCAACGTCGCCCTGTGCCTGCATGAGACAGCAGACGCTCCGGCCGCATCCCTGCAGCCGATGAGCCGCGACGACGCCAGCGGCGTCTGGTCGCATGCGGCCCGCGACGACCTGTCCGGCCACTACTACACCTATCTCGTGGACGTGTACGTGCCCGGCGCCGGGCTGGTCCGCAACCGCGTCACCGATCCCTATTCCATCGGCTTGAACGCCAACTCGCGACGCAGCTGGGTCGCCGACCTCGATGCGCCTGCCTTGAAGCCCGCGGGCTGGGACGACAGTCGCGCACCGGTACTGGCCGCACAGACCGACATGGTCATCTACGAGTTGCACGTGCGCGACTTTTCGATCCACGACGGCACCGTGCCCGCGGCCGACCGCGGCAAGTACCTCGGCTTCACCCATCCGCACTCCGACGGCATGCGCCATCTGCGCGCACTGGCCGAGGCCGGCATGACCGACGTGCACCTGCTGCCGGTGTTCGACATCGCCACTATCCCCGAGGTCGGCTGCATCACGCCCGAGGTGCCCAACGCGCCGCCCGACAGCGAGCGCCAGCAGGCCGCTGTGATGGCCGTCGCCGCGGACGATTGCTTCAACTGGGGCTACGACCCGTTCCACGTCGACGTGCCCGAGGGCAGCTACTCCAGCGATGCCAACGACGCGGCGGTGCGCATCGTGGAGTTCCGGCGCATGGTGATGGCGCTGCACGATGCCGGCCTGCGCGTGGGCATGGACGTGGTCTACAACCACATGTCGGCTTCGGGGCAACACGAAAAATCGGTGCTCGACCGCATCGTGCCCGGCTACTACCAACGGCTGGATGCCGATGGCCGCGTGACGCAATCGACCTGCTGCGAGAACACCGCCACCGAGCACGCGATGATGGCGAAACTGATGATCGATTCGGCGGTGCGCTGGACACGCGACTACGGGATCGATTCGTTCCGCTTCGACCTGATGGGACACCAGCCACGCGAAGCGATGGAACGCCTGCAGGCAGCGGTCGATGCGGTTGCCGGGCGGCGTGTCAACCTGATCGGCGAAGGCTGGAACTTCGGCGAGGTCGCCGACGGCGCACGCTTCGTGCAGGCCTCGCAGCTGTCGCTGGCCGGTGCCGGCATCGGCACCTTCAGCGACCGCGCGCGCGACGCGCTGCGCGGCGGCGGGCCGGCCGACGGCGGCAAGGCCTTGCTGAGCGAGCAAGGCTGGCTCAACGGCCTGGTCTACGCGCCCAATGCGCATGCCGATCCCGAGCGCCCGCGCGCCGACCTGCTGCACGCCGCCGATCTGGCACGCGCTGGCCTGGCCGGCACGCTGCGCGACTTCGAACTGGAGGCCGGCGACGGTCGCCGGCTGCGTCTCGACCAGCTGGACTACAAGGGCCAGCCTGCCGGCTATGCCAATCAGCCCGGCGAAGCGGTGAACTACGTCGAGAACCACGACAACCAGACCCTGTTCGACATCAACGTGTTCAAGCTGCCGCAGGGCACCTCGCGCAAGGACCGTGCGCGGGTGCAGGTGCTGGGCATGGCCAACACCGCCTTCAGCCAGGGTGTGGCCTACTTCCACGCCGGCATCGAGGCGCTGCGCTCCAAGTCGCTGGACCGCAACAGCTACGACTCCGGCGACTGGTTCAATCGCTTCGACTGGACGTTCCAGGACAACTTCTTCGGCAGCGGCCTGCCACCGGCGCAGGACAACCGCGACAACTGGCCGCTGATGCGCCCGCTGCTGGCCGACGGTTCGATCAAACCGCACCCGGAGCACATCGCCTTCGCCCGCGACGCCCTGTACGACCTGCTGCGCATTCGCGCCAGCACGCCGCTGTTCCGCCTGCACAGCGCGGATGAAGTGAAGCGCCGCCTCACCTTCCCCAACAGCGGCCCCGAACAGAACCCCGTGGTACTGGTCGGCCGACTCGACGGCGAAGGGCTGGACGATGCCGGCTTCGGCGAGGTGCTGTACTTCATCAACGCCAGCCCGGACGCGCAGACGCTGGTGCTGCCTGAACTACGCGGCCTCGCCTACACCTTGCACCCGGTGCACCGCTCGACCTCCGCGGCCGACGTTCGCCCGCGCGGGCTTGCCCGGCATGCGCCGGAGACGGGAACCTTCGTCGTGCCCGGCCGTACCGCGCTGGTCTACGTCAGGCCTGCGGATGCATCGCCGTGACGCACGCGCTGATCGCCCATCGAACCGTGTCGCGCTCAGGGACCTGACGCAATGGCGCACGACGGGCAGTCGAATCGCCGGAAGCCCCTATGAATACGTATGCAAGGCGATTTCCAGCACCCGCGGGACGACTACCATGACCTCGCGCACCCGGGTAAGCCACCCCGGAGCCGCCCAGCGTTCCGGCAACACGTCGGCGCAGGCCCATCACGAATCGAAGACGACATTGCCTTGGGAGGGGAAAATGTTGCAACGCAAGCGCAACCTGCTCAGCGCCGCACTGGCCACCGCGATCGTGGTCGCCATGCCACAGGTGCAGGCGCAGGAACAGAACGACACCGAATCCCAGGGCGAAGCGTCCGAACTCGATCGCGTCACCGTCACCGGCATCCGCCGCGGCATCGAAGGCGCCATCTCGGTCAAGAAGGATGCGACATCCATCGTCGAGGCGATCTCCGCCGAAGACATCGGCAAGCTGCCTGACGTAAGCATCGCCGAATCGCTGGCGAGGCTGCCTGGCCTTGCGGCGCAGCGCGTCGCGGGGCGCGCACAGGTCATCAGCGTGCGCGGCCTGTCGCCCGACTTCTCCACGACGCTGCTCAATGGCCGCGAGATGGTGAGCACCGGCGACAACCGCAGCGTCGAGTTCGACCAGTATCCGTCGGAGCTGATCAGCGGCGTCACCGTGTACAAGACCCCTGACGCGGCCCTGATCGGCCAGGGCCTGTCCGGCACGCTGGACATGCAGACGGCACGCCCGTTGAGCTTCGATGGACCCGTCGGTGCCATCGGTGTCCGCGGCCTGCATAACGCCCTCGGCGCCGCGGCCGACGCCACCAGCTATGGCGAGCGCATCAACGCCAGCTACATCACCCAGTCGGAAGACCGCCGCTTCGGCTTCGCCGTCGGCTACTCGCACTCCACCACGCCGGTGCAGGAGAACCAGGTGGGGCTGTACGAACCGTGGCAAGCGATCGGCGAGGGCTGGCGGCCCGGCGTCACGCCCGGCACGTTCTATTCCGACGGCATCAAGGCCCTGCGCCGTACCGGCGAAACCAGGCGCGATGGCCTGATGGCCACGCTGCAGTTCCGCCCCTCCAATGCCTGGACCAGCACGCTCGACCTGTTCTACTCCAAGGCCGAGCAGGTCAACACCGCGAACCAGTTCGAGGTGCACATCGGCGACTACAACGGTGGCTTCGACCGCTTGCAGGTCACCAACCCGCAGGTCAACGGCAACAACACCTTCACCGGCGGCGTGGCGAACAACGTCTATCCGCTGGTGCGCGGCATGTACAACCAGCGCGAAGACGAAATCAGGGCATTCGGCTGGAACAACGCCTTCAGCGTGGGCATGGCGAGCATCGTCGCCGACGTGAGCTACTCGCGCACCGAGCGCGACGAGCTCAACCTCGAGAACAACCTGCAGCGCCTGCCTTCGCCGCAGCTCGACTCTGTCGGCCTGGAGTTCCGGCAGGATGGGTTCTCGCAGATCCGGCCGGGTTTCGACTACTCCAATCCGTCCGAGCTGTTCCTGGCCAATACCATCTACGGTTCCGGCTACGGCAAGGTGCCGCGGGTCGAAGACGAGCTGCGCGCCGTGCGGGTCACGGCGTCGGTCCCGGCGCCCGAATCGCTGACGCTGTTTTCCGACTTCGACTTCGGCATCAACCATGCCGATCGCCAGAAGAACAAGTGGCAGCCGGAAGGCAACATCAACCTGGGCCCGGGCGGCGTCTCGGCCATCGCTTCCGACCTGCAGTACCGCCCGGTCGACCTCGGTTTCGCAGGCATCGGCGCCATCCCGGCATGGAACGTGCCGGCGGCCGTTGCGCGCTACATGACATTCGAACCGGTCGACAACCTGTCCTACCTCATCCCGAAGGCGTGGCAGGTGGACGAGGAGATCACCACCGGCTTCGTGCGTGCGAACATCGACACGCAATGGGGCGCGGTGCCGGTGCGCGGCAACGTCGGCGTGCAGGTGCAGCACGTCGACCAGTCGTCCACCTCGCGCTACTGGGACGCCACGCGCCCGGAAGGACAGAACGTACAGCCGATCGTGCGCGGCAAGACCTATACGGACGTGCTGCCGAGCCTCAACTTCGCGTTCTCGCTCACCGACGACCAGACGCTGCGCGTGGCGCTGGCAGAACAGGTCGCACGCCCGCGCGTGGACGAGCTGCGCGCCTCGCTGGAGTTTGGCGTGAACACCGCGACTGGCGAACCCGGCGGCGGCGGCGGCAACCCTGAACTCGACCCGTGGCGCGCCTATGCGTTCGACATCTCCTACGAGAAGTATTTCGGCGCCAGGGCCTACCTGGCGGCGGCGTACTACTACAAGGACCTGCGGACCTACATCTACACCGAAGCCCGCGACGGTTACGACTTCAGCGACCTGCTGGTCGACTACGTGCCCGGGCCGGGCGAGCCTCCGACGCAGAGCATCGGTCGCTTCACCGCGCCCTACAACGGCGAGGGCGGTTCGATGCAGGGCATCGAGCTGACCGCATCGATCCCCTTCGACCTGTTCAGCGATGCCATGCGCGGCTTCGGCATCATCGCCAGCGCCAGCTTCAACGACAGCGACATCACCATCCCGCCGCCGCCAAACGCGCAAAGCAGCGTGGGCAGTGAGAGCATCATGCTGCCGGGCCTGTCCGAGCGCGTCTACAACCTCACCGCGTACTACGAGCGCAACGGCTTCGAGGCGCGCGTCAGCCAGCGTCGGCGTTCGGATTTCATCGGCGAGATCGGCAACTTCGACGGCGACCGTTCGCTGCGCTACGTCGTCGGCGAGAACATCACCGATGCGCAGGTCAGCTACGCCTTCGGCGACCACACCGGCCTGGGCGGCCTGAGCGTGCTGTTCCAGGTGAGCAACCTGACCAACGAGGCCTACCAGACGTATGCCGGCACCCGCGACCGCCCGCTAGAGTACATCGAGTGGGGCCGCACCTACCTGCTGGGCGTGAACTACCGCTTCTGAGCCCGACGGGAAGCGCACCAGCCCCGCCGGCAGGCCTTGCGGCGGGGCGTTTCATTGGTCCCGCGAGCACTGGCCCCACCAGGGCTTGGTTGTCCCGGCACCCGGCGTAAGCTAGAATTCGCGACCCTGCACGGCGGTATCGGCAGCGATCGGGCGGTTAGCTCAGCGGTAGAGCACTACCTTGACATGGTAGGGGTCACAGGTTCGAACCCTGTACCGCCCACCACGCCTCCAGGCGTGGTCCCGGCAGGACGACCAACGGCGCCTATTGGCGCCGTTTTTGCGCCTGCGGTAGGCACATGGCCGGTCAACCGGCCAGCGTGGCCTCCTTCAGCCGGCGGATCTCGTCGCGCACCCGGGCCGCGTCCTCGAACTCCAGGTCGCGGGCGTGCTGGTACATCTGCTGCTCCAGCGCCTTCAGCCGGCCGGCCAGCCTGGCCGGGTCCATCGCAGCGTAATCCTCGGCCGGTTCGGCCACCCGGCGCGCCTTGCCGCCCCGCCCCACCTTCACCATCTCCGGCTCCTCGCGGGCGCCTTCCATGATGTCCATCACCGCGCGCACCACCGACTGCGGGGTGATGTCGTGCTCGGCGTTGTACTCCAGCTGCTTCTGCCGGCGCCGGTCGGTCTCGTCCAGCGCCGCCTGCATCGAGTTGGTGATTCGGTCGGCGTAGAGGATCGCCTTGCCGCGCAGGTTGCGCGCGGCGCGACCGATGGTCTGGATCAGCGATCCGCTCGAGCGCAGGAAGCCTTCCTTGTCGGCATCGAGGATCGCCACCAGCGACACCTCCGGCATGTCCAGGCCTTCGCGCAGCAGGTTGATGCCGACCAGCACGTCGAACTTGCCCAGGCGCAGGTCGCGGATGATCTCCACGCGCTCCACCGTGTCCACGTCCGAGTGCAGGTAGCGCACGCGCACGTCGTGCTCGCCAAGGTATTCGGTGAGGTTCTCCGCCATGCGCTTGGTGAGGGTGGTCACCAGCACGCGGTCGCCCATCGCCACGCGCTTGTGGATCTCGCCCAGCAAATCGTCGACCTGCGTACCCACCGGACGGATTTCGACCTCGGGATCCACCAGGCCGGTCGGTCGCACGACCAGCTCGGTCACTTGCCCTTCGGACTTTTCCAGTTCGTATTTTCCGGGCGTGGCCGAGACGAAGATGGTGCGCGGCGAGCGCAACTCCCATTCCTCGAACCGCAGCGGGCGGTTGTCGAGCGCCGACGGCAGACGGAAGCCGAATTCCACCAGCGTTTCCTTGCGCGAACGGTCGCCCTTGTACATCGCACCGATCTGCGGAACGGTCACGTGCGACTCGTCCACCACCAACAGCGCGTCCGGCGGCAGATAGTCGAACAGGCAAGGCGGCGCCTCCCCCGGCATGCGGCCGGTGAGGTGGCGCGAGTAGTTCTCGATGCCGTTGCAGTAGCCCACCTCGGCCATCATCTCCAGGTCGAACTGCGTGCGCTGCTGCAAGCGCTGCGCTTCCACCAGCTTGTTGGACGCGTAGAACTGCTCCAGCCGCGGCGGCAGCTCTTCCTTGATCGCATTGATCGCGTCCAGCACGGTGCGACGCGTGGTGACGTAGTGCGATTTGGGATAGATGGTGTAGCGCGGAAGCGAGCGGCGGGTTTCACCGGTCAGCGGATCGAACTGGGTCAGCTTTTCGATCTCGCCATCGAACAGCTCGATACGCAGCGCCTCGTCGTCCGACTCGGCCGGGTGCACGTCGATCACCTCGCCGCGCACGCGATAGGTACCGCGCCTCAGCTCGGTATCGTTGCGTGAATACTGCATCTCGGTCAGGCGGCGGATCAGCTCGCGCTGGTCGATGCGCTCGCCGCGAACCAGGTGCAGCACCATCTTGAAGTATTCGTTCGGGTCGCCCAGGCCGTAGATCGCCGAGACCGTGCAGACGATGATCGCGTCGCGCCGTTCCAGCAGCGCCTTGGTCGCCGACAGCCGCATCTGCTCGATGTGTTCGTTGATCGAGCTGTCCTTGTCGATGAAGGTATCGGTGGACGGGACGTAGGCCTCGGGCTGGTAATAGTCGTAATAGCTGACGAAGTATTCCACCGCGTTGTGCGGGAAGAACTGCTTGAACTCGCCGTACAGCTGCGCCGCCAGGGTCTTGTTCGGCGCCATCACCAGCGTCGGCTTCTGCACCGCCTGCACCACGTTGGCGATGGTGTAGGTCTTGCCCGAGCCGGTGACGCCCAGCAGCGTCTGCCGCGCCAGGCCGCTCTCGAAGCCCTCGACAAGCTTTTCAATCGCCTGTGGCTGCTCGCCCGCCGGCTGGTAAGGCGCGACGAGCTGGAAACCGGCGGGGTGCAGGGTATCTTTCATGTCAGCCTGTCAGTGTAGGTTCGAGTCGAGCCCGGGACAAAGGCCCAGGCGCGGACGGCGAGATCCGCGCACGAGGATCGTATGGGGCCGGATGCGGGCTTTTCCTACCCATCCACCCGCATTCCCCCGATTCAGCCTCTTCAGCCAATGCCCGACTCTGGCCCCGTGAAGAGGCCACGGAGGGCCGCCATGAACCGCAAGGACGCGGGCTTCACGCTGATCGAGGCAGTTGTCGTGATGGCGGTGATGGTGATCCTCCTCACCATCGCCGTCCCATCGATGGCCAGCCTGCTCGAGCGCCAGCGTGCCGCCAATGCCATGACATCACTGACCACCCAGATGGCCCAGGCCCGGATGGCAGCCATCACCTACCGAAAGCCCACGATCCTGTGCCCATCGTCGGACGGTCAGCACTGCCATCCAGGCGGGGACTGGAGCCTGGGCTGGATGCTGTTCCTGGACCGCGACAACAACCGCCGCCCCGATCCGGGTGACGACCTGCTGCGCGTGGACCTGCAGCCGCGCAGCCAGCACCTGAGGCTACCCGGCACCCGCGGCCGTCCTTACCTGCGCTATCTTCCGGATGGCCGTAGCGCCGGCACCAACCTCACGATCAATGTCTGCAACCGGCAGGGTGAAAAGCTGGGCGCCGTGATCGTGAACAACGCAGGCCGGCCACGGACGGAGCGCCCGAAGGTGCCGACACCGTGCCCGGGCTGATCGACCATGCTTGCCCGGGCCTGCCCTACCCCGTAAAATGCGCAGCCCCGCCCGAATAGCTCAGCCGGTTAGAGCACTTGACTGTTAATCAGGGGGTCGTTGGTTCGAGTCCAACTTCGGGCGCCACTGTCTCTTCCGCGTACATCCCCATGCGTCCGCATGGGGGCGGAAACTCCAACCGGATCAAACCCTTGACGGCCGCATAAGTCCGCAAGCGTTCGGGATTGTCCAGTTCCAGCCGGCAGCATCTGCGCGTAGAAAAGTGCGTAGATGCTGACCGATGCCGCCATCCGCGCACTCAAGCCGAAATCGACACTCTACCGAGTGGCCGACCGGGATGGCCTGTGCCTGGAAGTCACCACGCGCGGCGCCAAGCACTGGCGCTACCGGTACCGTTGGGCCGGCAAGGGCCGCATGATCAGCCTGGGCAGCTACCCCGTCATCACCCTCGGGATGGCACGTGATCGCCTCCTGGATGCACGCAGGCAACTGGCCACTGGCACGGACCCGGCACAGGCTAAGCGCAAAGCCACGCGCGCCACCGCCGAGGCTGAACACGGAAGATTCCCGACGTTCGCTGGCGCGTGGCTCGAGGAGCAGAAAAAGAACGTCAAGCCGCGGACCTTCGACAAGATGACCGCGATCGTCGGAAGGGATCTGATCCCCGCCCTCCGCCAAGCCAACATCGCGACGCTCACCACACCCGAGGCCATGCGCGCCCTGGGTCCAATCAAGAAGCGTGCGCCCCACATGGCGATCAAGGCAGTGGGGTACCTCAATGACATGGTGGACTACGCCATCAAGCAAGGCGTCCGGGAGGATGGACGAACGCTCAGCCTGAAGGGTGCCGTGAAACTCCCCAAGGCGATATCAGTCCCCTCGGCCCAGACTCCCGACGCCTTGCGGGGTGTTCTCGTTACGATCGATCGATACCCGAACGAGATCGTCCGAACCGCGCTTCAACTGATCGCATTGACCGTCCTCAGGCCCTCCAACATCGCCGAGGCCCGCTGGGAGCACATCGACACCGAGAATGCAGTCTGGAAGATACCTGGCGAGTTCATGAAAACCGGCGAAGATCACCTGGTGCCGCTGCCGACGCAGGCACTGGACCTGCTCAACAAAGCAAGAGAATGGTCCAGAAAGGATGGCTGGGTATTTCCGGCGTTGTCTCGCAGGGGCACACCCCACCTGCATCGCGACACGCTCAGCAAGGCATTGAGGGACTCAGGCCTTAAAGGACAACACGTGCCACACGGATTCAGAGCAAGCCTGCGCACGCTTGCGCGCGAGGAGTTCGGTATCGACATCGACGTTCTCGAGGCACAGCTGGCGCATAGCCGAGGCAATGCAACAGAGCAAGCTTACAACAGGGCAAAGCACCTAAAGTCGCGCGCAGTCGTGATGCAGCGTTGGGCCGACTGGCTTGACCAACTCCGACGCTCAGCGGGTAAGACGATCAACCCTCGGTAGAGAACCGCGATCCCAACACTCTTTCCAACGACCCCTCGATCATCTGGACTTGCATCGATCTCGCCGGATCTCTCTTCAGCTCCGAAATCAGGGCGCGAACTCCCGAGACCGCATAGTCCGACTGTTTCATGAGAATGTCCAGGATCTCGACTTCTACATCTATTCCCTCCAAATATCCTTCAAGAAAACTGCCATCAGGCTTAACAAGGCTCTGTGAGAGAGAAGCGCCCTGCACAATGCTCGCACCAACCAAACCAGAGATGATCCCGAGCTGATGCGACGTTAATCTGATCTCATGATCCATGCTCGATACCTCGCGCTTCAGTAACTACATCCAGCTCCAAGGCTGACATCTCACACATTCGGTTCAACGACCTCAAACCTCTTCGGGGGACCCCATCCCATACGTTCGATGTATCGCAGCGCATGCGTCATCGAACGGAACACTTCGGGGCGAGGCGTGTTCCATCCCATAGGGCGAACAAGTGCTGGAGAGTTCGGCAACACCTCCGCCCGCAGCAACCGGGTGAACCCGAGACCTTCTACCAGAAGCACCCACTTCGTTGCGTCGCCCTTCAATTGCGCCGGGCGAATTCGCTTGACCAATCCCAGCATTCTGGCCAAATGGACGGCGGCGGAATCTACTAGTTTCAGCATCACAAAATCTCCTCGAAAAAGAGCACGAAGGGAAACGTCCTAACCGGCAGACATCAACCTCGTGCAACACGTACGGACCGTCTCCAAATCGCACATGGAACCTCGTGCCGCGTCGTGCAAACAGGTGTTAGCCTCAGCGTCGACCCGGGGCGAACAGCATCACACCACGCAAGACGCTTTCGAACCGATTCCTCCAGACGCATGCGCTCTGAAAGTCGCTCCGCCAACATCATCTCGGCTTGCACCTTGAGATCCAATAGCCACTTTCGCGGCGATTGTGCCAACACCGACAGCGCAGAATCAGCGGCCGAAATGGCGATCTCCGCTTTGCGTAGCCCGGCGAGGCACGCAAGATGAACCACCGTATCGTCGTGGCCTCCTGCTGTACCGCCTGCGATTGACCCGCCATCTACCTCAACATTTCTCAGTGAGCGAGCAAGACCGTCCAGCTCCGATGGCACTTGACCATCGTAATTGTGGCGATACTCCTCGACATGGTGCGCCAGCATCTCGGCATGCCGCGACCACTCGACTCGCAGGCCATGAACCAGCTGCAATCCAACCTCCCATCCTCGCCCATCCAGCCCCCAGTCGCGTGATCCGGTCATCCGAAGGCCCTTGAAGCAGTCGGCGTGAATCTGCTGCAGCCTTCCCACCTCCCAGAGGAGCATGATCTCTGCCGCATTCGTGACAATGATCTCGTCCATGCGGAGATCGGTCTCGCCACTGTTCAAAATGATCTTCTCCTCGTCGGCTGTTTACGACGACCAGCCCCTGTCAGTCGTGTTGGTCTACGGTTCAAGGAATCGACCCCAATGCCCACTTCCGCCAAACGGGCCGTCACCAAGCCCTGATGTATCGACACCACAAGCGCCAGCTCCTCCATACCTAACTCCACCTAGTCCATCAGGTAGGTCGTGTTGGAAATCAAAACCGTATGGGTTTCCCATGATATCCAGGCCTGACTCGTCCCCAGAGATCATGAGGAGTCCTGTCGCTGGATTGATGACATGCCTGTTGACATCCGCAGCCCGCCCGACCTCCAGCGCAATCATCTCAAGGTGTTCTGTAGTCGCCGGATCGACCTGCGCCTCACACCGATCTGCTACATCCCGGAGATCGTGACCGAACAAGCTGAGTTCTCGGCAATCTTTACCGTCGCCCCCATTTGCGTCGCGCCCACAAGCGGCTCCCGGCTTGCACAGCGTTCGCGACAGCAGCACCGCAGGGATTCCGATCAACACCCACAATACGATCTCCACCACGAATCACCTCGCCCACTGCGCGCACTTGATGAAACCCGTGTATACCACGCCATGTCCACATGCAAAACTAGCTGATTACTGGTTCAGTTTATGCCTCGAATCGAAGCCGCATATGCATCCAGTCGAGATCAATTTTTCAGACCATCCAGCTTGGGCGATCCATCGTCGATCCACTTTCAGATAGCCATGCCTAAGTAGATCGAGCATTGACGCGTCATCAGGAAACCGGACCAACTGCATCTCCAATACGACCCCGCTCTTGCGGACAACCGCACCACTCGATGCGCATCTAGCGCCCCATCAAGAATCCAGAGTCGCTACGAAGCTGCCTCGTCCAGATCTTCAGCTCCGCAGCGGTGTAGCGTAAATCCTTGAACCTGGCCCATGCACCTCGCATCCACATGACTTGCCGGATATGCGAGATGATCGTGTTCCGCTCAAGCGGGTGTGCGCCATCTAGAATGTATGGATGCTCCGCCGGGCCCACGCTGCTGCAACAGACGATTCGAGAGGGATATCCGGCCATGGACTCAGCGCTCGGATCGTAGGCGCCGATCACGCGTCTCCAATCAAACTCGATGCCGTGCTCACGCGTTTCGCCAACCAGGAACACCCGCGATGTTCGGGCACTTGGCGTTTCGCGCAGTATTTCCACCCGCAGCTGATGACGTTCAGCCCGGCAGCGCTCCACGAGCACTGATGACGCTTCCGACAGATCTTGTTGCATGTCGTGGACGTGTGTCGCAAACCCACCCACGCCCTGGTCGAACCGCAAAAACCCGTCACTCCGATACTGGTCGGCCAGGCTCCACCAAACGCGCTCCATAGCAACCTCCTACAAGACTAGGAAGCTCAGCCTAAATCGGTTCTTTGCGCATTAGTGCCGGTTTCGGCCTGTATTTCTACGGCGAATCGGGGGCTTGAGGGGAAGACCAAGCTGCACAAATGGCAACAGCGGCCGGTTGGAGATCGACCCGACGGCGCGTAGCCACCGGCCTCCGCCCCGGAAGATTGCCTAAAGCCGCGCGAGCGAACCCTCCACAGCCCGTTCGACCACATACTCAACGGGAGATTCGCCGACACCCAGTGCCTTGAAGTGCGCCATTCGTGTTCGGAGACCCAGTTCCGAGATGTGCGCGGATGCGTTCGACGGTCGGCCGTTCGCCTGCAGCAACGAGCTCGTCCGCAGCGATGTGGAAGTCGGATTTGGTGATTCCTCGAATCACAAAAGCGCTTCCCACGCGAGCGCTCTACTCTGACATTTGCGTAATAACGATAAGTGATGATTATCGTGAGTATAAGCCCTATTTCATAGCATACATTACATAGTATGAAACGAAATAACACATTACCCACCAATGCAGCGACGGTCACCAGCTTGGTGTTGCCGGAACAACTGGCCCAGCAAGCCGCCGACGCGGTGCGCGAACTGCTCGCCGAAGCGGCCGCTGCCAACACCACCCGCAGCTATGCGACCGCCCTACGCTACTGGGCTGGCTGGCACCAAGGCCGTTATAGGGTCGAATTAGCACTGCCCGTCAGCGAGGCCGTGGTAATCCAGTTCCTGGTCGACCACATCCAGCGCAAAAGCAAGACCGTCCTGGTCAGCGAACTGCCGCCAGCGCTGGATCAAGCTCTGGTGGCCGCTGGCCTCAAGGCCAAAGTCGGGCCGCTTAAGCTGTCGACCGTGGTCCAGCGCGTGGCCGTGCTCTCGACCGCCCATAAGCTCAAGCGGCTGGCGAACCCCTGCGAGCTGCCCACTGTCAGGACGCTGCTCAGCCGAGCTCGGCGTGCTGCGGTCAAACGTGGTGAACGCCCCACCAAGAAGACCGCCATCACACGGGTCGAACTGGAAGCCATGCTCGCCACCTGTGACGACAGCCTCGAAGGCCTGCGTGACCGTGCCCTGCTCTGCTTCGGGTTCGCCAGCGGCGGGCGCCGGCGTAGCGAAATCGCCGCCGCAGACATGCATGATCTGCGCAAGGTTGGAGATGATGGCTACATCTACCGTCTGGAGTACTCGAAGACCCAGCAGGCAGGGGTGAAAGCAGATTCGACGCCGGACAAGCCAATCCTGGGGCGCAGCGCAGAGGCGCTGGCGGCTTGGCTTGAGGCGGCCGGAATCCACGAAGGGGCGATCTTCCGGCGGATCTGGAAGGATCGAATCGGCCCTGCCCTACTCCCTGGCTCGGTGGCATCTATCGTGAAGCGTCGTGCCAGATTGGCAGGACTGGAGGGGGATTTTGGAGCGCACAGTCTTCGATCGGGGTTTGTCACCGAGGCTGGGAAGCAAGGGGTGCCGCTGCCGGCAGTGATGGCCATGACGGAGCATCGTTCCGTGGCGAGCGTGATTGGGTATTTTCAATCCGGTGCTGCAGAGGACAATCCAGCAGGCCGCCTTCTCAAATAGGGCCATCGCGCACCGATTGCTGCCATCTCGGAATCGTGGCCTTTCGGCATGCACCACTTGTTCCGAGACACGGCCGACCAGGACTACATCATGGCGCGGGTCGCCTACCGATCCCGGATGTATCCCCAGTTCCACCGGGCGGGCTTGCAGGCCATCGAGAAGTACCTCAGACCATCCTGCTCTACAACCGGATCCCGCAGCCGCCCCGCGGACTTGGGCACAACCTCGAGCGCGCGCTCGAACTGACGAAGCAGCTGCCGTTCGCGATGTCACTGTCGGAGCCGAGCCTGGAGATCATCCGGCACCTGGATACGTACGGGCGGTTTCGGTACCTGGATGTCTCCTACCATGTCCGTGACCGGGAACTGCTGAAGCTTGACAAGGCGGTGTGGGAGATCAGGCTGTATTGCCGCGTCATCAACCAGACCGCACGCGCCGCATCCGGCGAGGACATCGACATGCTGCCCAGTTACCTGAGGGGTATAGAGCGGGCCAAGGAGGCCCCCTCCTACAAGCTCGGGATTCCCAGGGGCGTCCTTGAGAAGATCCTGTCCAAGAAGAACCACCCGGCGCGGCCCCACCTGGTCTGGAGGAACATGTTCTTCAACAGCCACAACCGGAAGACGACGCGATGACGCGACCAGATGCATGTGGTCAATGCCCCGCTGGGTCTCAAGCCGAAGCTTCTGGCCGCGGTCAGTAAGTACGTCTGGTTTCCCAAGAAGGTGACCGTAACGTACGAGGAAGAACTGAAGCGCCGCCAGCCGAGGAAGACGAAGTAATCACGCGCATGTAACTGCTTCTGCCAGCCGGATCGGCTAGCCATCAGCCCAGCGGACATTCGGTTCGCCGTTGTCGTAGGTGGCCGCGACGGCAACGATGCGATCATGATGCTTACCGTTGTAGTGCTGCAGCATCGGATCCAGCGAGCCGATATTGATGAAGAAGCCTAGGGGATAATCCAGTTCCTTGAACATCTCGTCCAGCAGCACAAAGTCCGCCTGCGCCTTCTTCACCGACGCCCGCGACTTGAGCGCCCATACAGCATAGTTGTTGTTCTTGACCGACACCCCGCGCACTGCCGGGACATGCAGGATGATGTCAGGGCGCTGACGAATGCCGTGCCGCTTGCTCTTCTGGTGCTCGATTTCCAAGATGCTTCCGGCTGGTTGAATCCGGGCCTGGTCCAACTCCAACTGCAGCGCGTGATAGAACGCGCCGTGGAACGCAAGCTCCGTGGCGAAGAACCGGGGATGTCCCACCGCACGGATCGCGGCATCGGTGGCGCGGACCAGGCCGTCTCGCATCGATGCCTCACTCCCCGCCCGCGGGGGCGGCAATTTTCGCGCCAATCCACTTGCCCGCAACCTTCAGCACTAGCTGCCTAGCCTCGTGGATATCCATCGTCGATTTCGGGATTTGGAACTTGCGCGCGCCGTGCCTTGCGGTCACTCCCGCGACGAGCGGGTTATTGGCGGTCGCGTAAAACGCCTTGAGCGATTGGCCGTCGACCCATCCGGTCGCGATCAGATCATCCTGCCTGCCAACGTCGTGCTCGACAGCCTCGATGATGCGGGTCAGGTTGGTCCAGTCGTCGAGCGCGCCTTTGAGGTAGGCCAGCACATCCGCCACGACCGGATCGCCCTGTACCAGCGCCCGCCATGCTTGGAGACCCGGCCCGCGTTCCGGCTCCCGGATGACAGCTTCGTCGTCGCCGAGCGTGAAGCCGACGAGCCGTGCGGAAATCGCGAGACCGTCGCGCATCGACACGTAGTGCACCTTCGGTTCGTCGGGCGACTCGCGGCTGATGTTGCCGACCGTGATCTTCCGGCCACCGGCGAGGAACAGCCGGATGTATCCGTTGAGATAGTCGACCTCCCGACCCGCGATGACTTTGACCGCCTGGTAGTCGTCGGTCTGCGCAAAGAGCGCCGGATCGAGCTGGTACTTTCCGTCCACGACCAGTACGGGGGTTTCCCCGCGGAAGCCCTCTTCCAGTTCGCGCAAGGCGTGCTGGTCGCCACTGAGTTCAACGATCCACGTCATCCCGACAACTCCTCATCAGACCGACCGTCTATTGAAACCTCATCGGCGGCCGAGATGGTCCCGGCCGCCGCAACACGCTGGGGGATCAAAGGCGTCGCCGCAGTTCCTTCAGGCGTCCGAGATACGCCTCGGCATCCTGCCTGCTGTCCCAGGGCGGGCATCCGTCGTTGAACAGAAACGGCTGTTCGGCCGTCCGGTGCGAAAACGCGCGCCAGCCATCGCCGCGAAGCCGCAGGCTGAGATGCGGATACGCCGCGTAGTCGACATGCTCCCTGGACGTCGAGCCCACCGGTTTGTAGTACCGATTGACGAGGACGTGCGTGTCGCCTTCGACCGGATTGGCGCCATACGGCAACCACAGGCGCATTTCCCAGTATGCGATCGACTTGGTGTTCAACCGGTACCGCGGTTGCGCGAGGAGCCCTTCGACATAGGCAATCGCGAAGTCGACCGCGTTGGCGGCGCTGGCGAACCGGCCGTCCAGCGGCTGCACGCCGTCGCGCGCGATCTCCGACCGTACACGCCGCTCGAACCTGGACGTCGGTTCGGGCAGCACCCGCATCGACTGGGCGATTTCTTCCGGCGTTCGCCGGAAGAACCAGGGTTGCCGTTCGTCCGAAGCGGTGCTGCTGTTCTTTTGCAGCAGGGACCAGTTCCGGTACCCCTGTTCGGCGGCGATCTGGTCGAGCGCCTTGGCCAGGATCACGCCGTTCGCGCGCGAACGCTTCTTTGCGTCGCGACGCATGACTTCCACCTCATGGGTGGTGAACATCTTCAACATGCTGGTAGTTTCCAAATGCAATGCCGCAATCGGCTGTGCGTCCACACACGAGCTACGCGGCAAGGTTTCGGAAACCGCGAAGTGATGCCACGATGTCGATACGACTTCGCCAGTGTGGACGGGCGGGCCGACGTGACGGCCTGAAATCAGGGTAGGCGCGGACCTCGCCTTCGTCAAGCATCCGGACGCCGTCGCCGGCGACGGGCCGCTGCGGCGGGCGCTGGTGCTCTAGCCTGCGCCGTCAGGAGCCGAAATGCCTCGACGAACCTGCTCAAGAAGCGGTCTCCTCCACCGGAGTGGCCATCTCGAGGTATCGGCAGAAGGCGTTAGCAAGTTGCATTTGGCGCGGCGTTCGACAACTGACTTCGAAGACCGAAGGTGACGCGACCAATACGCACACGCATTTTGCACGGGAGGTCGCCACGTTCAGTCGATTGAGGCTGTAGAGGAACTCCATGCCGCGCGGTGCGTCGGCGTAGCTGGAGGTCGTCATTGAGTAAATGACGATGGGAGCCTGTTGACCTTGAAACTTATCGACGGTGCCAATTCTCGCACCAGGAATCCGGTCGGCCAATTCAAAGACCTGCGCGTTGTAGGGCGCAATGATGAGGATGTCCTGCAGCTCCACCGCAGCCGGCACGCCTCGATCGTTCGTCCAAGTCGCGCCACTGGTCAAGATTTCGGCTACGAGCTGGCGCACAGCCTCTGCTTCTTCAGGCGACGCACTTTGGTTGCCTCGGGTCGGAATCGGCAGAAAACGAAGACCCGACCCATTAATCCGACTCGTAGACACAATGGCTTGTCGTTCGAGTCCAGCACGAGGGTGTAGTCGGTTGGCATAGAACATCTCCGAGGTGAAACGGCAGATGTCCGGATGTAGGCGCCACGTCTCTCCGAGAAACAAGCCGCGTTCAGGGGGCAGCGTCTGCTCTTCGCCCAGTATGTGGTGTAGTGCGGAAACATCGGTGCCTTCGGGGTGGCTGCCCTGCAAGGGTTGGTCGAGCTGCTGTGGATCGCCAAGCAGGACGAGTTGAGCCCCGGCTTGCGAGATCGCAAGAACATTGGCCAGTGACATCTGCGCAGCCTCATCAACGAACAGGACATCGACGGTCTGCGCCGCGTCCGGAGACGCCCATAGCCATGCTGTTCCGCCTGCTACATGCGCGCCCGCAGCCAGTCCTGCGAACAGGTCGGCGTTGCTCTTGGCAAACCGCAAACGAGGTTGATCGGGTTCTGGTTCCGCCGGCTTCTGGATGCAGGTCAGGGCAAGCTCCTGCTCCCCTGATGCCTTGACGACCTCGTCCAGCAAGTTCCGGATGACCTTGTGGCTCGTGGCGCAAATGCCGACCTTCTTGCCGGCTCGGACCAGCGCACAAATCATGCGGGCGCCGGTGAACGTCTTGCCCGAACCCGGTGGCCCTTGGATCGGCAGTACGCCGCCTTCCAAGGCCAGCGCGACCCGGCAGGCCGCGTCTAGAGGGGCTTCGCCTTCGTCCTGAAGGGCCTGACGGCCCAAGCGGGGGCCCATGCGTAACAGCAGGTCGCGGGCGCCGAGGTAGGCGCCCGGCCCTTCCATACCGTTCGCCGCGACCGATTCGCCAATGCGCACGAGCGCGTCTGCCAAGACATCCGCGTTGATGACCTTGTGGCTGAACACCGCCTCCGGGTGCAGGGCCGCGCTGTCCATGCGCTTCTTGATATCGATCCACCGCTCGTCCAGTGAGATTGCATGCACGGCGCCGAGCTTCGCACCGCCCAGATTGTGCAAGTCTTCCGAACCGCGCATTTCGGTTTCCTGCAGTGGGAAGGCATAGCGGTGGATCGGCGCTCTGGCCGTTCCACCTTGCGGGCCGACAAAAGTCAGTCCCGACAAGCCGGCACGCTCATCGACCAGATCATCGGTGGCGAGAGCCGAGAGACGGAAGTATTCCCACCAGACGGCCTTCTGCTCTCGCCGATGGAAGTCCAACGTATGCGCCAGGAGCCATCGCGCATGCTGTTCCGGCGTTCGTTCTGCCGGGTCCACCGGCACCTCCACCGTCAGTCGCGCGATCAGGTCCGCAATCTTGAGCTGCCACTCGTTGAGGGCCTCACTAGCCGCTGCCTCTGCTGGCGCCGGCCGAGGGACTACCACGCCCTGCGCGACAAGCCCGGCGCGTTCGGCCTCCAGCCATTGACGTAACCCACGGGTGGACTCGCAATCGTCGCGGTTGTAGCGAGCGACTGTCTCGCGCGCGTCGACGTCTATCAGTGCGAGGTCGCCCAGTTCGAGGCCCACTTGGACTTTCGCCAAGGCCTTGTTCGCCTCCGCCAGCGGCATGGTCCGTGTGAACTTGTAGAGCGGCTCGAGCTTCTTGATCGAGTAGCTCTCCACACTGGCACGCAGAGATTGGCGAACGACGGTATACAACTCGACCATGCATCGCGATCGCAGCAGCGAGTCGATTTCGGTCTCTCGCGTCGCATACCGCCCCATCAGTCGCTTCAACGCGGCCGGCTCATAGGGCGCGAAGTGGTAGATGTGCAGATCGGGATAGACCTTCAATCGTTGAACCACAAAATCTACGAACCGTTCGAAGACCCGCTTTTCTTCCTCGCGAGTCAGCGCCCAGTCCGCGACGTTGACGGCATTGCCGTCCGCGTCCGTATAGGCATAGCCGAACAGGTATTCCAACCCATCCTCGCCGGCGAACGGATCCCCTTCCAAGTCCAGGAAGACGTCACCCGGCGAGGGCTCCGGGAGGGTTGCGAGTCCGAAGCCGGCGACAACCGCCAGTAATTCATGTTGGATGGCGCCGGCATCACGTCCGGCAAGCTGAATCCGTGCTTGCTCCCGAACGCGTTCATACGCCTGCGCCGAGCCGCGCGTCGGCTTCCACGCCAGGGGAATGGGCATGACGGCCAAATCGGCCAGCGTGGCAATGCCGTGCGCTGCTAGTTCATCGATCTGGATTTTCGTAATGCCCGCGACCAAGGACAGGTGGTCATCTGCGCGGCGACGCTCGTCGCAGCGAACGCGCCAACGGCAAATGTCGCAATGTTCCTTCGGTTCGGGATAGACGTCGCCCGATCCGCCGGGTGCGATCGCCGATTCCAGGGCGTGACGAACACGGCGGTAGTAGGCCGCGTAGTCGTCCATGCGGTAGACCTGCGGTTCATAGCCAGTCCACGGCGCGACGACGTAGCAGTGTTCCGGCCGACGTCCCTGCGTCGCTTCAACCATTGCGGCATACAAGCACAACTGCAGGACGGTGCCGGCTTTGGTTTCTCTCGCCAGCTTGGTGTCGATTACCTCATACGACCACGGCCCCAGATCACTCGGCGTGTCGACACGACGCAGGACGTCCGTGCGTCCTACCCAGCCGTTCACCCGGAATGCCGCTTGCACGATGATCGCATCGCCCGCACGCATCGCCGCAAGCGTTCGCGCGATGGCGTCGTCCTCGGTGCCGAATCCCTCGATGACCGTGACGGCGAGCCTCTGGGCGGACAAGTGCTCCACAAAGCCGTGCTCGTGTTGGGCGCCGCGCTCCCAGAGCAGTTCCAGCAGGGGGTCCCAACTTGCGGGCTTGGCCAATGTGCCGTTGGCGACGGCGATGTCCAATCCGGTCAGATGCCCGCAATTGAGATGCCCCACCAGATCGGAGGCGCTGAGCAATAGGGAGTCGCCGTGCTTTTGCATACTTGCTCCAGACCGCGTACTACAACGGGATGTCGAAAGCTAACTGTGCTCCCTGTGCTCCGCTCACCAGTTCTACCCAGCACCCGTGCTTCTGGCGATTAGCCAGGGAGCTTCAGCGCCTGCAGTTCCTGCTCAATCCTTGCGGAGTGACGTGCAACCGCCTGTTGCTCTTCGGGCCATGCCCAACGTTCACAAAGCGCAGCGATTCTGCCCACTTCGCCCTTCCCTAGTGCCGGACCCACGCCGCCTTCGTCGTAGGTCGCCATGTTCCACAGCCGCAGCGGCCTACAGGCCTGTTCGGCCAACAGGCTCGCAATGCGAAATCCACCCAGGTCTGTGTCCCCCCAATGCCACACCGGCATGTCGTCCGGGAAACTCCTCAGAAGCGCCACGTAGCCCCGAAGCTGCGATGGGCTGGGATACCCGCCGGTGTAAACCAACACGCCGCGTAGCGGACCAGCCAGCCCGTTGGCTAATTCGTGGAAGATAGTCAAGTTCTCCACCGACAGCAGGTACGCCGGCGATCCTTCGGCGCCAACGACATGGCGAGGAGAACATCCCGAATATGGTGTCAGCACGGCCGACCGCTCGACGCCTCCGCCGGGGAGTGAGGTCTTTATCTGTACCGGGCCGGCAACCAGGAATGCTGACGGGTGCTTGAGCAGTCCTAGCGCGGCCAAGGTGGCTTCCGCGTGGCGCGCTTCGGACTGATCGAATGCTGGAGCTGTCAACAGGTCCAGAATCGTCGTCAGGGCCTCGATGTGCTTGGAATCGTGAAAGAGCTGAGCGCTGACGCGACGCTCGGAGACGTCTGCGTAGTTCTGCTCACGACAGTGATCCATGACCCGAAACGCCTCGACCACCTTCGGCCAGGCATCGACTGCGACGCCGCGCGGGGAACGGCCACCGCGCCACGCGTCGATAATCCGATCGGCGGCCGACCAGGTGTCTCGCCACGGCGCCAGCGCCGCCTCAGCATCCGCCACTTTTGCGGTCGTCGGCCGTACACCAAGGAACTCCGCCAGGGCCGGCAACGAGACCAGCGTCAGACGCTGGATTTGGCCCCCGGGGCCCGCGCGTCGTTCCCACGCAATTGAAATCGCACCTAGGCGCTGAGCCTCTGCCACCTCGGCGTGGAAACGCTCTTTGTCCGCGTGGGTGGGCAGCGATGCATAGCCCGGGAACTGCTTGTGCGTTAGCGACACCGTCGGGGTGCGCTGTGAGGCGCGCATGTCCGCTCCGTCACCGGCACGCCACAACCGCTCCAGGATATCACGCGCCAACGGGTGCATCGGGTCCTCGCTCAAGGCGTGCCTGCACCAGTTCTGGATGCTCGCTGGGCATGTCCGAACGCAACAACGCGTGGCCAAGTGCGGTGAGTTCCTCGCGATGGAACTCCATGACCTCCCCTTCCCGTACCAGCTCGTAGATCGTATCAGTGAAGCTACTCAGCTTGGCGCTATCGGCGCTCGGCGCCCCCATGATCATCTGCAGGCCCAATCCGTCGATGAACTTCGCGGTCGCCACGGCATTTTGGTCGTCCATGGCCGCGAAGGCTTCGTCCAACAGCATCAGCGCGGCTCCTTCCCGCCCATCATCTTGGTCCATCCGGTAGGCGTGTGTCAGCGCGGCCGCGGCCACTACGTAGAACGGGGTGAGGTGCTCGCCGTTGGATGAACTTTGCATCCGCTTGCTCAAGGTGCTGAAAGGTACACCGTTCTCGCGGATCTGCAGGTCGAAGTTGAACATCAGCCTGAAATCCTCGAGCGGGTTCTTGCCCGGCTTCCTGCCCTCGACCGGCTGTGGGTTGAGCATCGCGACAATCTGCTTGCTCAGGTCCGAGTCGTCGCCGAACAATGCCCCGCTCGCGTCGTCGTTGCCCGTCCACATGATGTAGTCGTGGAGCTTGTGATGCTCCTCCGCGAGCGGAAAGATGAATTTGTAGGTCTCGTTATGGGAAAACGGCGGGCACTTGTCCAAGATCCGGTTGAGGGTGTCGATGTTGTGCTTCATCCGGGTCATGCCCTCGCGAAGCTTGAAGACGACGTCCTTACGGAAGGCCTGTTCCGCGACTTGCCGCGCCATGTCGGCCTGCGGCTGGTACTCGTGTAGCTTAGTCTCAATGATCTGCTGCTTGGTCAGTTCCATCCATGTCATCGCCTTACGCCAGTCCGACCGTTCCTCGATGACCGCGTACGTATAGCGGTCCACGAAGGTCCCGAACTCCGGGAGCGCTCGGTTGGTTGCGCGCGTCGCGGCGACGCGTGCCTCCCCGAGCTGCGTCTCGCACAGGTCCAGCCGAGTCGGGTACTCCCGTTCGCGTCCCGTCGAATCGACGTCGATGCGACTGCGCAGCTCATCGACCAGTTGGGCGTCGAAATCCGCATCCTTACGTTTGGCCGCTTCCGCAGCTTGCGCCCGCTCCAGGTCTTCCCAACTCGCGGTGAGTGCCGCTTCGGTGGCGGCGATGTGCGCCTTCGAAGCGCCCAGGCTTGCGTCCGCGTTGCGTTGCTCGCCGCGCAACTCCTCTCGCCGAGCGACTTGCGTGGCCAGCTCCGTTTGAAGGGCCTCCACATGCGCCGTACTGATGCCCGCTACGAGGCGCTTCTGTGAGGCGACCGCCTGCCGACCGGTCTCTGCCTCGGACGCCAATCGCTGGGCGGCCGATTGCGCCTCGTCCGATTCGCCAAGCTGCACGATTCGATCCCGCGCCGCTTCCAGCGCCTTCTCGCGCGTCCGCAGTTGCGACACCTTGGAGCCGGCCGCATCGAGTTGGCGCCGCAGGGCCGCCTCGTCGGGGCGCGTACCGCGGCGCCCGACGACGAGTTTGTCCGCGGGGAGCAGTTCCAGTGTTTCGGTGCTGCCGCTCTTGCTCAACAAGCCGTCGACGGTGAGCGCTTGGGAATGCTCGCGCAGTTCTTGCTCGGTCGAGACGCGCCGTATCCGGCCAAGAATGCCGTGGAGGTAAGCCACCGCCTGATCGTTGGTGCCGGTAACGAGTGCGGCCACCGACCAGACTTCCGGACGGCGGCCGATGCGCTCTTTCAGATGCTGGGGCTGCACGATCTTGACGCCGGCGATGCGCTGTCCCGGTCGCCGGATGATGCGAACGGCGTCGTCCTCCTTGCCAGCGGGCACCAAAAGGGCGAATCGGTTGCGCGCCAGATAGGTTTCGATCGCGCGCTGCCATTCTGGGTCGATGATGTCCACCAAGTCACACACCGGCCGTGCCTGGATGCCTGCATGGCGGAGCACTTCTACGGCTTGGCCAGGCCCGCCCGGCAGCGCCACCCCGCCAGCGCGCTGGTTCTCAGCACTGCCCGACAGCGCTTGGTACTCCTGCTTGGCATGTTCATGCTCCTGCTGAGCACGGAGCCACTCGGTCCGAATGGGTTCGCTCAAACTGCTGACCGTTCGCAGCGCTTGACGGGCGGCCTCTCCAAGGGCGCTGAATCCGTCCTGCGGCACGCGCGCAGTAGCCAACGTGAGTTGCTTGTCGGCCGCCAGGGCCGACGCCCGCACCGGATCGGCCACGAACCCGCTGCAAGCATGCAGCGCTGCCTG
This sequence comes from Luteimonas aestuarii, assembly GCF_004357985.1. Classification (GTDB taxonomy): domain Bacteria; phylum Pseudomonadota; class Gammaproteobacteria; order Xanthomonadales; family Xanthomonadaceae; genus Luteimonas; species Luteimonas aestuarii. Next base: position 368,422 of record NZ_SMTF01000003.1, read on the forward strand.
GATCTGACTGACCTGGCGTTGCAGGGCGATCACGCGCTCTCCTTGCGAACGCTCGCGTTCTTCCAACAACGACTGCTTGTCCTGTAGATCCTGGGCGGCCGGGTCTTGCATGAGCACCTGCGTCACTCGCTCAACGTCTTTGTCCGCTGCCAGCAGCGCCGGTTCGAGAGCCGTGAGCCGGTCTTGGGTTTGCCGCATCGTCGCTTCGGCCTCGGCCAGCTGCTGCTCAAGCGTACTGGCACGATCGGCCGCCTCCTCGACTTGGTACACCGCCACCAGCCCCTCCAAGCTGGACACCTTGCGGTGCTCGCGTTCGACAAACTGAAACTGCCGCTGCAACCCGCTCAGGCGGTCGATGCGTTCCTGCAGGTCCTCAATCAGGGTCTGCAGGCGACGAAACTCGTGAATCTGCTGCATGGCGCGGGTGCGATCGATGGGCTCTTCGTCGATCACGAAGTCCCGAACGAAGTCGCTGACGTTGTCAATCTGATTGAGCAGCAAGGACTTCTTGAAGGCTTTCTGATACTCGACCGGGTTGATGCTTACGCCTCGAGGCTGCAGGACATGCAGCAGCTCGCCGACGAACTGCTCGGAACGATCCTCGATCACCGGCGTGGTGCCCTTGCTGCTGGTCAACCGGCGCAAGCGGGCTTCGAATTCCTTCCACGATAGCGGCCACATTTCATCGCCTTGCGACTCGACGTGATCCGCAAGGCGAAGATCGACGCCGCGGGCCACGTACAGGCCGTTGATGCGGTGCTTCGACTCATGGGCGGAGGCCGACAGACACACGCCCGCCGACAGGGCCTCGCCGGTCTCGTCGTCGCGAAATACCAGCGAGATGTAGGTCAGCGACGTATCGCGCTTGCGCCGGGCAATCTGCGTCCCGCTTCCCGTACCGTCACTGTCATCCCGGGGCTTGAAATAGCCCAAGCAGTAGTCGCGAATGTCGCGCCGATCGGAGGTGCCGGACTTTTTCGCGTTGAACTTGATGCGCCGTGAGTCGGCGCCCAGCATCACGATCTGAATTGCGTCCAGGAGCGCCGTCTTGCCGGTCCCGTTGGGACCCAGCAGTGCAGTGTGCCCGGAGAAGCTCAGTTCTTCGGCGTCGCACACGAAGAACTGCACCAGCACCATTCGTTCAAGCCGCTTCATCGTCGCCCTCCCCTTGCCGTTCGGGCGCCGCGCCGCCCCGCGCGGCCTGATAGGCCCCGAGCTTGCTCACGGCCGCCTCGTTCACGAGTTCCTCGATCGCCGGCTGGATCGCGATGTTGAACGGTTGCGGATCCCCGGGCTCGGTATCGACCAAGCGCGCCAGGCCGTACCGGCGCAGCGGCGCCAGGGCCTCCCGCAAGTCGCTGGCAGTCTGCGGCAGCGAGCGCCCGGTGCCTTGGGTGTAGTGGGCCTGGAGTTCTTCGATGGTCACCATCGCCCGACCGGCTTCCAGTTCGCCTTTCATGGCGCGCTCGTGGAACAGCTGGCGCAGCACGAGGACCAGCAAGGTGTCTTGCAATGGAAGCATGACCTTGCGCGACTCGCGCGGCACCGCCGCACAGTAGCGATAGTCATCGTTGATGATGAGCTCCATTCCGAGCAAGCCCAGCGCCTCCTTGAACTCCACTGGGTACCGGCGGATGACGTGGTAGGAAACACGCTGGTTCACATCCTGCTCGTAGAGCACCTGGGCTGTGACCAGCTGATAGGCCGCCGCCTGGTAGTCCGACTCGCTCGTGTACAGTTCGTCGGCATTGGCCAGTTTTTCCCAGCTTCGAGGCATCACAGCTCTCCTTTGCGTTCCACGTAAAAGCGCGGCACGCGGATGTACGGCGTCTCGGTGACCTCTCCTGGCTCAGCACGGAACGCCAAGCCCTGGAAGGTCATCATCAGCGGCACATGCCGCAGGGCGCTGGGTGACAGCCGCTGGGTCAAGAATGCCGCGCGGGAAAAGGCCATGAATATCACCAAGTCCGAGACCTCGGTCACCGGCAGGTCGTCGGAGCGAACGCGACTGCCCGCCGGCAGACAGCGCTTGGCGTACTGGCGGACCTGCATGCGGGTGACCTGGCGAGCCCGGGTCATGGCGCGCCACAACTCCGCGCGTGCGCGCTGTTCGGGCGACAGCCCTTGTCGGCGCATCACTGGCGGCCGGATGTCTTCCACCGTGCGAGCCGGCGGGCGCAGCCGCTCTTCGCTAAACAGCAGGCCGGGCGCGAAGGGCGTCGGAACTTCGGCGTCTGGCGCGCGATCCGGACTGGTCAGCAGAGAGATCGTGTTGCTGATCACCACCTCGATTCGATCATGGCTGCGCAGCTTGTAGCGCAGGTAGGACAGTGCCTGTCGCGTCGCCCGGTTCACGCTGTCATCGACCCGATCCAAGTACTGCTGCACGTCTTGGAATTTCAACAGGCGCGAAATGTCGCGCTCAAACAGCGCCTCGGGATCGCTGTCCAAACGCGAACCATACAAGCGGGTGTAGGCGTCCATCATAGTTCGCCGCAGTGCGGCTTCATCGCGGAACCGGTAGGCGATCCGCACAATGTCGTGACGGTGGCGCAGCGGATGGTTGTTCGTGCGCATGTTGTGGTAGTCACGAATGTACAACTCCGAGATGTAGTCTCGGAAGAAGGCCGCCACGAACTTCCCCGCCGTTTCCTCCGTAGCCAGCCGCTCCATGACTTCGCGTACGCGCACGCCAATGCCGGCCAGGCTCGCAACAAGCGATCTGGCCTGCTTTGCGGTTTCTGGCAAGGCGTGCGCCTGGGTTTCGGGATCGCCTTCGATCGCCAACAGGTTGTTGTAGATCACCTGAACCTTGCCGCCCACCAAAGGCGCACCCTCTTCGGCAAACTGCTGCAACAGCTCGAGGACTTTTTGCACCACTGGCGGCATGACGATGAAATTTCGTACACCGATCCGTTCCTGGCGCAGCCACCCCGATTCGATCAGACGGTCCAAGTATTGGTTGGCGCGAGCTTGCGGCGTGGCCTCGGCGCCTGCCTCGGCCTCCTCCGCCCATTTTGGCGTGCTGAGCAAATGCCGTTCGATTTCCAGCGTAACGGTGCGATGCGGAAAACCGTCTTCGGGCGGGAGCGTGGCATCTGGGCCAAAAAACACGTCGTGTAGTCGAACGAGTAGCTCCCACATGCGTTCGCGATTTTCAGACGCGAGCGGCCGGAATAGATCGACCGGGAGTCGATCGAAGATGCCCAGTGAGGTCCTTCCACCTGCGCGTGAGATGGTCATAGCTTTTATGATATGATATCTTTTATGATATTATCAACCCATGGCCAAAACGACCCGCTTCCGGGAAAGTCGATTCCACCTACTCTGGAGCCTGCTCTCCTGGGAAGGTGAACTTCGCAATCGCCGCCTGCAGGACGTGCTCGGCCTGACGAGCGTGCAAGCCAGTCGCCTGATCGCGCAGTTCCGTGACGAGCATCCCGGAGCGATCGAAAACGACCCGGCGAAAAAGCGCTGGGTCCCGGCCGGTGCCCCCAGCGCCGTCGCCAGTGGCGAACTTGAGGACTATCTGGGGACACTTGAAGTCGAAGACGTGTGGTTTGAAGACGGCCGCGTCGACTTCCTGACGCCCGATCGGCGTGTGTTCGCCGCAGTGCGCGAGGCGTGTGTCTCTAAGGCCGGTTTAGACACTATGTATGCCTCAATGACCCACCCCAAGGGTCATCGTCGCCTGCTGTACCCACACACCATGGTTCGCCTCATGCAGCGTTGGCACGTTCGGGCGTGGTGTGTCCAGCGGAAGTCCTACTGCGACTTCACATTGGGGCGCATGAGCCGCCCCACCATTCACGAGGATCCACCGCCGGCTCTGCCTCGAGATGCGGACTGGGAAGAACGGATCGACGTGCGACTGGGCGCCCACCGCGCGTTGGGGATCGAGCAAGAGCAGATTATTCGCGGTGAGTACTTTGGCGGTGCCGTGGCGCGCCGTCTTCGGGTTCGTCGGTCCCTGGTGAACTACGTCATCAATGACATTCGGGCAGCCATCGATCCCAAGCGGCAAACCCCTCCAGAGTTCTATCTGGAGGTGCTGAACGTGGACGAAGTTCAAGAGTGTCTGTTTTCGTCTTTTCAGTTTACTTAAATTGTCCCCTGCATTCGTCCCAACACAACAACGTCCTGCGCTGATCGAATAAGGCATCGCACTATCTCGGGACTGGTATAGCTATGTATCGACACTAATGCCCCTTATCATGTACTTTCGATCGGCTAACTTGGCTCGATTGTCAAAGACCACCCTAGAGAGCTCACCAATTTGGTGCTGTAGCGACGAGGGTTGTTCGACCCCCGCGCCACAAGAGGACCTCGCAGCACGCCCCTGACATCTGGGGAGTGTGGCCAGATGCGGTTATCCTAGGGCCCAGTCGGACGTGATAGGGGACCTCCGCCGTGTCATCGACCGCCGCCTTCCAGAAGCCGCGGTGGCTTCGTGACCTCCTGCGCTTCCTGCCGCTGAAGAGCCAGTTCGTGTTGTCGGGCAATGTCGGCGACCTGCAGGCCAGCGAAGTGTCGCCGGGCGTGGTCACGCCGCAGGCATTCTTGGTGCACCTGCGCGATGCGCTGCTCGACGCCGGCTACGGCCAAGTCGTTGCGTGGGATCCGCGTGCGGGATTCCGGGTGTTGGCACGGCCCGGTGCCGACGCCGCCGACGGCGAGGTACTGCTGCGCGAACTGGGGCTGACGCCGGTCGAAGGCGCAGCCGTCGCCGGCCCTGACCTGCTTGGCGAGACGCTGCCGCGCCTCGTCGACCGCAACGGCGATCCGGTCGCGCTGGTCGTCGACTTCGCGTCGCGCCTGGTCGTGCGCAACGAAGGTCTGAGCGCCGCCGAGCATCGCTTGTTCACCCAAGCGCTGGTGCTGTCGCACCAGGCGCGCGCGCGTCCCGCCGGCGAGACGCGCAAGCCGTTCTTCAACACCGTGTTGTGGATCGTCGACAAGGAGGGCGACCTGCCAGACTGGTTGCTGGTCGACAACCCGCGGCTGCGCCACATTCCCGTGTCCAAACCCGACCTGCCGGCGCGCCGCGCGATCGCGGCCAGCCTGCTGCGCGGCCTCGAAGGCGGGCGCGATGCCGATGCGGAGGCACTGCAGCAGGCCACCGACGCCTTCGTCGACGGCACCGAGGGCCTGCTGCTGCTCGACCTCAACGCGATCGCGCAGCTGGCGCGGGTCGAAGGCGTGCCGATGGCGCGCATCGGCGACGCGGTGCGCCGCTACAAGGTCGGCGTCACCGAGGATCCGTGGTTGAAGATCGATCGCGGCCGGATCCGCGAGGCCGACGGCTTCATCCAGCGCCGGGTCAAGGGCCAGACGCACGCGGTCACGCACATGCTCGACTTGGTCAAGCGCGCGATGACTGGCGTCGGCGCCAGCCGCAAGGGCAACCGTCCGCGCGGCGTCGCCTTCCTAGCCGGGCCCACCGGCGTCGGCAAGACCGAGCTGGCCAAGACCGTCACCAGCCTGCTGTTCGGCGACGAGAGCGCCTACATCCGCTTCGACATGTCGGAGTTCAGCGCCGAGCATTCCGACCAGCGCCTGATCGGCGCCCCGCCCGGCTACGTCGGCTACGACGTCGGCGGCGAGCTGACCAACGCGATCCGCGAGAAGCCCTTCAGCGTGGTCCTGTTCGACGAGATCGAGAAGGCGCACCCGCGCATCCTCGACAAGTTCCTGCAGATCCTCGACGACGGCGTGCTGACCTCGGGGCGCGGCGACCGCGTCTATTTCTCCGAGGCGCTGATCGTGTTCACCTCGAACCTCGGCATCTACCGCAGCGACGAGACCGGCGCGCGCGTGGCCAACGTGCTGCCGTCCGATCCGTTCGAGGACGTGCAGCGCAAGGTCGGCAGCGAGATCGAGCGCCACTTCAAGCTGGTGCTGAATCGTCCGGAGATCCTCAACCGCATCGGCGAGAACATCATCGTATTCGACTTCATCCGCGAAGACGTCGCCGCCCAAATCTTCGAGCAGATGGTCGACGCCACGCTCGGCGACCTGCGCGAGCAACAGTTGGAGGTCTCGCTCGCGGCGCCCGCGCGCGACGCCCTGCGCGCGCTGTGCCTGGCCGACCTGTCCAACGGCGGCCGCGGCATCCGCAACCAGCTTGAGGCCTACCTGATCAACCCGCTGGCGCGCGCGCTGTTCGACCAGGACGCGCAGCCGGGCCAGCGCTTCGCCATCGCCGAGCTGTCGCCGGAGGACCTGCGGCTGGTGGCCGCTTGAGCGCGACGCTCGACCTGTCGCGGGTGCATTTTCCGGTGACCGCACTCGGGCCCGGGCGCCGACTGGGCGTCTGGTTCCAGGGCTGCAGCATCCGTTGCCCGGGCTGCATCTCCGCCGACACCTGGGGATCGGGACGCGGCCGCACCACCGTCGCCGAATTGCTGGACCGGGTGCAGCCGTGGCTCGCCGACGCCGACGGCGTGACGATCTCCGGCGGCGAACCCTTCGACCAGCCGGACGCGCTGCTCGCACTGCTGGCGGCGCTGCGGCAACGCACCGACGTCGACGTCCTCGTCTACAGCGGCCATTCACTGGAACGGCTGGCGCCGTTGCTGGCGCGTGCCGACGGCCTGATCGATGCGCTGATCTCCGATCCGTTTGCGCAGCACCAGCCGCAGACCCGCGCGCTGCGCGGCAGCGACAACCAGCGGCTGAGCCTGCTCACCGCGCTGGGGCGCGCACGCTTCGCGGCCTTCGAGCGCCCGCTGCGGCCGGAGGACAAGGTGCTGGACCTAATGCTCGACGACGACGGCAGCGTGTGGATGGCGGGCATCCCGCGCCGCGACGACCTGCTGCGTCTGCGCGACCTGCTGCGCGACCAGGGTCACCGCCTGCAGGTGAGCGCCGACGTCTCGACGCGCGACGCGCGTGGAGCGCCGCACGCGTGATGCGCTTCTGCCCCAACTGCGAGACCGAGCGGCCGCTGCACGAGCTGTTCTGCGAAGGCACGGTGCAGGGGCGCGCCTGCGACTGGGATCTGGCCGGCGAACTGATCCACGCCCCCGGCTGGCGGCCGCAGCCGGTGGTGACGCGCGAGGCGGTGCAGGCAGATTCCACGCCCACAATTGATGCCGACGCGCCGCGTTGCGGTAACGGCCACCCGATGCAGCCCGGCGACCTGATGTGTCTGGAATGCGGCGCCGAACCGGCGACCGCGCCACCTACGGCCGCCATCGAAGACGTGCCACCCGCCGACACCGGCACTGCTACAGGCGACGGCGAAACCCGCATCGATGGCTGGTGCCTGCTGCGCGAGATCAGCCGCACCGACGACGCGCGCGAGCGCTATCTCGCGCAGCACGACGACGGCCGGCAGGCGATCCTGACTCTGTACCGCGCCGGCGCCGAACCCGATCCGGCGATCTACGCCGTACTTCGCCGGCTTCCGCGCGAACACGTGCCCGAGTTCATCGCCACCGGCCGCTGGAACGACCGCGCCTACGAAGTCGCCGAAGAGCTCACCGGCGGCACCCTCGCCGGCCTGGGCGTCGTCGTCCGCGACCTCGACACGGTGCGCCACGTTGTACGCGAACTCGGCCACGCGTTGCACGCATTCGGCGAGGCCGGGCTGCGCCACCGCGACCTGCGCCCCGGCACGCTGCTGGTGCGCCAACGCGAGCCGCTGGACCTGGTGATCAGCGGGTTCGGGTCGGCACGACTATCCGAATACGATCTCGACATCGTGTCGCCGCTGGAGATCAGCCGTTACATGGCGCCGGAGGCCATCGCCGGCGGCGTCGCCGCCGCGTCGGACTGGTGGAGCCTAGGCATGATCCTGCTCGAGCAGGCGACGCAGGGCGCCTGCTTCGAGGGTATCCATCCCAACGCTTGGCTGATCCACGTGCTCGCGCACGGCGTGCTGCTGCCGGACGACCTTGACCCGCAACTCGCGCTGCTGCTGCGCGGCCTGCTCGCGCGCGACCGTCACCAGCGCTGGCAATGGCCCCAAGTGCGCGGCTGGCTCGACGGAGAACCGGTCGATGCACCCGCCGCCGCACAGGCCGAGCAGGACGTTGAGTCCGGCGCCACCCTCGCCCTCGGCACGCGTCGCTTCCACACGCCCAGGCTATTCGCGCTCGCGGCAGCGGAAGAACAACACTGGCCGCAGGCGCTGGATCACCTACTGCGCGGCGCGCTGGTCACCTGGGCCGAGCAGACCGGGCTGCCGCCGAAAGCGCTCGCCGGCCTGCGCCAAGTCGCGCGTCACGAGACGCTGGAAGACGACTTCCGCCTGATGGTGGCGCTGAAACTGCTCAACCCCGACATCCCGCTAATCCACCGCGGCCGCATCGTCACGCCTGGCTGGCTGCTCGAGCATCCGCTGGACGGCTACGCGCTGGTCACCGGCCCGGTGCCAGACCTACTCGAGTCGCTGGGCAGCGAGAACTGGCTGTGGCGGTTGAAGACCCGCGCCGGCTTGGTGCGGGAACGCGCCGGCCACAACGACATCACGCTCGACGAACCGCAGCTACGCATCTACCTGCTGTCGACCTCGCGCGCGCTGTTGGCCGCGCAGTGGCAGGAACGCCAGCGCCTGCTGCCCGACAGCGAGCATCCCGGCATCCGCACCTTGTCCGACCGCCGGCTGCTGGCCGAGGAGGACCTGATCGTGCTGCTCGCCGCGGCGCTCGACCAATTCCGTTCGTTGGATGCGTTGCTCGACGAGGCCGCACGGCTAGCGAAGGATGCGGACGTGCCGCGGTTCGACGCCGACGCCGCGCGTGCGCAAATGCAGCTCGATCGCCCCACGCTGTTCCGCACCGTCGACGAACGCATCGCCGGTTTCGCACGCTGCGGCCTGAAACGCCTCGACGACTGGGCCGACCAGTTCCGGTTGGAGCGGCGCATGCCGCTGGCGCGCGCGCTGGTGCTGCTGGCGGTGCCGGCTGACAACTGGCGCCAGCCGCAGAAGCAGCAGTACGTGTCGCAGATCCTCGATTTCTTCGAGAAGAAGGTCGCCACCACCGTGCTGCGTGGGCCACTGGTGCGGATGCAGCTCGGCAAGACCACCGCCCGAATCGATCTGCACGAGCTCGACACCGATCGACGGCCGGCAGCGGCTCTGCTCGATGCGCTGCTGCAGCGGCAGGCGCGGACCATCGCGCTGGATCCTGCCGCCTTCGCCGCGAACCCGCTGATGGAACAGCGCCTGCACGGCCTGCACCGGCAGAGTTCGCTGTACAAGCGCGACACCGGCATCGACGGCTTGCACCTGGGCTTTCCGTTCCTGCTGACGCGCGACGCCCGCGGCAACACCCGCCCCCGCGTGGCGCCGCTGTTGCTGTGGCCGGTGAAGCTTCAGCTTGAAGTGGGCACCCGCGGCCAGGCCTCGCTGGCGTTCGACAGCGAGCGCGAAGAGGTCCGTCTCAATCCCGCGCTGGAAGCGCTAGTCGGTCTCGAGGCCCTGAAGGCGTGGCGACGGATTGCCGACGAACTGCTCGGCCGCTCAGCGCTGAAGGCGTCCGATGTGATGGATGCGTTCGGCGTGCTGGCCGATGCGCGCACGCGCGTACTCGAAGCACTGCCGCCGGCCACGACCGACGTGCGCCCGCGCCACGACCAGCTTGCCTGCGCCGCGGTGCTGTTTCACGTGACCTTCCTCGGCCAGGCGCTTGGCGAGGACCTGCGCCAGCTCAAGACGCTGGCGCCGGCCGGTACCGGTCTCGAGACCGCGCTGAGGCTCGGCACCGCCAGCCCGGCGCAGCTGCCCACGCCACCACCGGAGCGCGAGCGCTTCTTCACCGCCCCCAGCGATCCCTCGCAGGAAGCGGCCGTGCTGCAGGCGCGCCAGGCGCCGGGTCTGCTGGTCGAAGGCCCGCCCGGCACCGGCAAGAGCCAGACCATCGTCAACATGGTCGCCGACGCGATCGGTCGGCAACGCAGCCTGTTGATCGTCTGCCAGAAGCACGCCGCGCTTGAAGTTGTGCACAAACGGCTGGTCGCCGAAGGCCTCGGCAGCCGCGTGGTGATGCTCAACGACGTCAATCGCGACCGCGAGCCGGTGATCCGCGCCGTTCGCGAGCAACTGGAAACTCTTTTCGCGTCCGAACCCACGGCGGCGCCGTGGCGGCACGACCGCGAACGCGTTGCCGCGCGCATCGAGGCGCTGGAAGGCGAACTCGACCGCTTCCACGCCAGTCTGCACGAGGTGGATCCGCGCACCGCGCTGAGCTACCGACAACTGCTCGGCGAACTGATCGCCCTTGACGCAGGCACACCGCCGCTGGAGTTCCCAGCACTGCGAGCGCGGCTGGCCGACCTCGACATTGCCGGACTGACGCGGCTGGAGGAAGCCTGCGCACCGCTGGTGCGGCTGTGGCTGCCCGCGCGCTATGAGGGTAGCCCGCTGTCGCACCTGCAGCCGTTCCCGGCAGACGCAGCGACGCTGCAGTCGTTCGAACACGCGCTGCGAAAGTTCGAAGCCGCCGAGACCGCGCGCCGCGCCGCGCTGCAGGCGCATCCCGCTGCATTCGACCTAGAGGATCCCGCACCACATCGCGACTGGCTACAGGGCTCGGCGCGTACGCTGCTGGCGCTGAGTGAAGGCCAGCGCACCCGGCTCGCGCGATGGCTGCCGCTGTTTCGCGACGCAACGGCCGGCGGCGACAGCGCCGGCACGCGCACGCTCGCGTCACTGGAACGGATCGAGCACCAGTTGCGGAAGTCTGCGATCGCCGATCACGCACCGCAATGGTCACCCGCACTGAGTGCATTGCCAGCGCCTGCACTGGACCGCCTGGTCGCGCATGCCGGGCATGTACTGCGCGCGACGTCATGGTTCGCGAACTTCAACCCGCTGCAGATCCTTCGCCGTCGCAACGTTGCCGCATTTCTTGATCGCCACGGCGAACGCACGACAGATCCTGCACGGGTCACAGCGCTGCTCGCTGCCGCACGACTCGAAACGCAATGGCGACCGCTGCGCAGCGAGTTCGGCGTGCTGCGCCAGTTGCTGGGGCTGTCGCCACCGACTGCCGACAGCGGCCCGACACTGGCGACGCAGGTCGCCGATACGCTCGACAAGCTGCGCGAGGCAAAGGCACTCGCGGATGCCATCGCACAAGCCCCGCGCGCCACGCCGCTGGAGGCTGCGGTGCGGGACGGCACGCTGCCTGCGCTGCAGGCCCTTCTCTCCGACACCGAGGCTGCACTGACGCGACAGGCCGCGCGCCAGCACAGCCGCGATAGCCTGCAACGGCTCGCCGACTGGGCTGATGCCGACTGGGTTGCGCAACAGCGCCACGCCATCGACCAGGGCCACGACACCCACGCCTCGCTCGCCGACATCGCGCAGGCGCTGCCGCAGCTAGCGGCCTACCAGCAGTTCCGCGTGCGCGCGACCGCTCTCGGCGCCGACGACCTCGCGTTCCTCGCCCAGTTGCGCGAACACGAGGCGGTGCTGGACTGCGTGCCCACTGACCGGCTGGAGGCCGAGGTTCGCCGCCTGCTCAACCGCGAGGCGCGCCTCGGCTGGAAGCTGCGCATGGAACGCACGCAGCCGGCGCTGCTGCTCGACCCGGACGAGGCCAGCGCCAAGGTCGCGGCGCTTGCGCAAGCTGACGCGCAGATGCGGCAGCTCAACCGGCAATTACTCGCCGACGGCATCGACCGCGAGCTGCTAGGCACGCGCAAGCAGTGGGAAGACGTCACTCGCCTGACTGGACGCCGCTCGCGGCGCCTGCGCGAGTTCCTCGAACTAGGCGCTGGCCTCGGCCTGATGCACCTGCGCCCGGTGTGGCTGATGAATCCCGACGTCGCTAGCCGCGTGCTGCCGCTGCAGGCGAGCCTGTTCGATACCGTCATTTATGACGAGGCCTCACAGATGCCGGTCGAGTACGCGCTGCCGACGCTGTTCCGTGGCCGCGTAGCCATCGTCAGCGGCGACGAGAAGCAGATGCCGCCGACCGCGTTCTTCTCCAGCCGCGTAGAGAGCGACGAGGCAGAACTGTTCGACGGCGAGACGCCGGACGAGGATGCGGAACAGGAAGTCCACGCCCAGTTCGAAGAGACCTGGAACCGCCGCGAGATCAAGGACTGCCCCGACCTGCTGCAGCTCGCGCGCGGCGTACTGCCCACGACCACGCTGGAGATCCACTACCGGTCCGCGTACCGCGAGCTAATCGGGTTCTCCAACGCAGCGTTCTACGGCGATCGCCTGAACGTTCCGGTCCGCCATCCGCCGGCCAAGGTCCTGGCGGAGCGGCCGCTAGAACTCATCCGCGTCGACGGCCTCTACCAAGAACAGACAAACCCGCAGGAGGCGGACCGCGTCGTCGACTACGTGGCGCAGCTGTGGCGCGACGCCGGCGCCCCCCGCCCCACGCTGGGCGTGGTGACCTTCAACCGCAAGCAGGCGGACCTGATCGAGGAGAGAATGGAGCTGCGCGCCGAGGAGGACGAAGTGTTTCGCAAGGCCTTCGTCGAGGAACGCGACCGCAGCGAGGCCGGCGAGGACATGTCGGTGTTCGTCAAGAATGTCGAAAACGTACAGGGTGACGAGCGCGACGTCATCGTGTTCTCGTCGACCTTCGGCCGCAACGGACAGGGCACGTTCCGTCGCAACTTCGGCGTGCTCGGGCAGACTGGCGGCGAACGCCGGTTGAACGTCGCCGTGACCCGCGCGCGCCGGAAGGTGGCGATGATCACCTCGATGCCGATCACCGACGTGTCCGACATGCTCGGTACGCAGCGTCCGCCGGCCAGTCCCCGTGACTACCTGCAGGGCTATCTCGAGTACGCGCGCGCGGTGTCGTCGGGCGAGTTCAACGGCAGTCGCGCCTTGCTCGCCCGGCTACAGACCGACCGCCGCGAGGCGCGCGCCACCCGCGCCGCGCAGGGCGACGGCTTCACCGCCGCGGTCGCCGCGTACATCGAATCGCTGGGCTGGACGCCAATGTCCGCCAACGAAGGCGACACCTTCGGGCTCGACTTCGCGATCGAGGACCCGACCACCAAGCTCTACGCGATCGGCATCGAATGCGACAGCCCGCGGCATCCGCTGCTGCGGCAGGCCCGCGCGCGCGAGATCTGGCGCCGCGACGTGCTGCGTCGCTCGGTGCCGCACCTACACCGTGTGTCGTCGCAGGGCTGGCACCGCGACGGCGACGCCGAACGCGAGGCCTTGAAACGCGCGATCGAAACGGCCCTGGCCGGCAATGCCACCCCCACCGCCCCCTTCAACGAGGCCGACCCGGCATGAGCGGCCCCAAAGTCGTCCGCATCGTCACCCGCGAGGAAATCCTCGCCATTTGCGAAGGGCATCTGCGCCGGCTCGAACAGGCGTTCGAGCGCTGGCAGGCCCAGGCCACGCGGATCGGCGAAGTCAGCGCCGCCGAGGTCGCCGTGACCCGTGCGCGCCACGACAGCCTGCGCCAACTTCTTCAGGACGACCAGTTGCTCGCGCTACAGAAGGAAGTGCCCGAGGAGATCGCTTTCCTCGCCCGCGACCTCGCCGAGCGCGAGGAACGGGCCGTGGACAAGGCCGCGCGCGTACGCCAGTCCAGGCGCAACCTGCACGACAACGCCGCCACGCTGCTGCGCGCGCTCGAGACCGCCACCTCGCCGGCCGATCCGTCGCTGGTCGATGCGCTGCGCGCGATCGCCGCGGGCAGCGCGCACGCCGATGCCGACGCCGTCGTCGCACGCGGGTTCGCGCAGCTCGCACCGGCGAACCCGGTGGACACGCTGAGCGACACGCAGCGCGCCCTCGCCGACGCACTGCAGGTCGAGCACGCACGCCCCGGCCGCTGGATCGCCGAAGACCACGCCGCCCGCGAACCGCGCCTCGACCGCATCGACCAGCACATCGCCCGCCTGCAGACCTTGCACGGTGACGCCAGCGCGGAACCCTTCCTTCGCCGGCTTGAAGCGATCGAACGCGACCCCGCCGACCCGCGCCGCAACATGCTGCTCGACAGCCTGGTCGTCGACCTCGCCGCCACCGCGGCCGACTGGCAAGCACGCCGCGAACGCATCGCGACCCTGCGCACTCTCGCGGCCGAAGCGGAGACCCTACTCGGCACCTCGGGTACTGAACTCTCCGCACAGGTTGCCGCCTGCCTCGCTGCGCCCGACCCCAACCTGGCGCAGGTGGAAGCACTCGTGCAGAAATACACCGATGCCATCGCGCAGGAACTGCATCGCCGCGCCGCCATCGCCCGCCGCCGCGCCGTCCTCGAAGGCCTGGCAAGCCTCGGCTACGAAGTGCGCGAAGGCATGGAGACCGCCTGGGCCGACGCCGGCAGCGTGGTCCTGCGCAAGGCCACGACCCCGGGCTACGGCGTCGAAGTCGGCGGTCGCGCCGAAACCGGCCGCCTCCAGGTCCGCCCCGTCTCCCTAACCGACACCCGCGACCCCACCCGCGACCGCGACATCGAAACCATCTGGTGCGGCGAATTCACCCGCCTCCGTTCCATCCTCGCCGATCGCGGCAGCGAACTCACCATCGAAAAGGCATTGGCTATAGGCGAGGTGCCATTGAAGGTGATCGAATTTGACGATAGCGATGGCAGCGAAGCCACTAGATCGAGCACTAGAAATTCAAGCTGAGTCGACAGATTTGGTCGATGCTGACGGACACAGATGAGCGTCCTATCGAAGGAATCTCTCAGGCTTTGGGCAACCGTCCCTACCCTCGATAAATCTTTCTAATCTCTCTCTGTCCGCTTCCGGCCAATAGCAGACATCGGCTCGGTGGATGCTTCCGACCCCAATCGGAAAGTGACCTAGGGATCCTCTGAACAACAGCCCCGCCCGAATGATGCGCAGCAATCAATCCACTGGCCTCGAACCGAACACATGAATCCTTGTGAGTTAGGCCTTTTCAGGCCGCAATCACCTGAACAACTGCCTTCTTTCGGCTCTGCGGACGCACCTTCCCTGCGATCGCCAGCAATCGCTTGCGCGCCATCCACAGGTTCGACAACGCGAACAGCGTGGCCACCTGTGCGCCATTCTTCGCCAGACCGCGGTAGCGCACCTTCGTGTAACCGCCCGAGAGAGCCGAAACCATCGTGTCAGCGATCCGGCGTGAGGACGCAAGTGCACGAGTGACGTTTGCCAGAGAGTTGTCTGTCGAGTTTCAGGAGGTCGTCCTGAAGGCTGCAGCACGACCTGGCCCATCGGATGACATCCAACCGTTTCCGGAGGGCCTGCGCGCTGGGAATAACTCCCAGGCGTATCGTGCGCACAGCTACCATACGAAAGTCCCACCCGAGGCTATTGAGAAACTCATTCGCCATCACACGAATGAGGGGTCGCACGTAGGGCTGTGTGACCCCCATCCTGCAGCGTGACCTGATTGGGTCAAGGCCGAGTTGTCATGCAGGAAGTTTGGCTGCAAGAAGTTCGACCTTCTCGATATTGGGCGGAGAACTGAGCAAGGTCGCTGCGTTGGCCATCAAGGCCGCGGCGATCTGGCCGTTCAGATGTGCCTGGCGACCTGCCTCATCGGCAAATGCATCGAACACACCAAACGTCGAAGGGCCAAACTTCAATGCGAACCAGGCCGTGGTGCCGGACTCGGCGTTGGCGAGCGGCAGTGCGCTGGCCAGGAAGTCGGCAAGCGCAGCCTCCTGGCCGGGTTTAGCTTCGAGGCGAACAAACAGGGCGAGCTTGGTCATGCTGTATTCCTTTGGGTAAATGGAAAAGTGGGTGAAGGGATCGACGAGACTGCAGTCTAAGTCTTCATGACAGACATCTCTATTGTCAATAATGACAACATTGATATCATTGCTGCCATGAAACTCCACCTCCTTGTTTGTGATGGCGTGTTTGATCTGGGGCTTGCGGCACTCACTGACACAGTGGGCTTAGCCAATGCGATGGCGGGCTCGCTGCCACAGGCTCCCGCGCACATAGAGCTCACGCTGGTGGGCGTGCGGCGTCGCATCCGAACTGCGCAAGGCTTGACGGTCCCCGTGGTCACTGCGCATGGTGTGCCCGAACCAGACGTCGTGCTCGTGCCAGCGTTTGGCGACAAGATGCCTGACACGCTCTCGGCTCGACTCACACGCCCCGATGTGCCCGACGCGGTCGCGGCGCTACAGCAGTGGTCCACCGCTGGCGCGCACCTTGGTGCCGCTTGCTCCGGTAGTTTCTTGCTTGCAGAGAGTGGCCTGCTTGATGGGCATCGTGCGACGACGTCATGGTGGCTGGGGCCGATGTTTCGGCAGCGCTATCCGCACGTCACTCTGGACGAGTCACGCATGATCGTGAACTCGACACGCTTCACCACCGCGGGTGCCGCTTTGGCCCACGTCGACTTGGCCTTGCGCATCATCCGAGGGCGCAGTCCGGCGCTGGCGGCCCTGGTGGCACGCTATCTGCTGGTCGAGACACGCAGTTCGCAAGCCGAGTTCGTGATTCCCGACCACCTTGCGCATGCCGACCCGATGGTGGAGCGCTTCGAGTGCTGGGCCAGACGTCGGCTCGCGCAGGGGTTCTCGCTGGCCGAGGCGGCCAGCGCTGCGGGCACAAGCGAGCGCACCTTGGCGCGGCGGCTGCAAAGCGTTTTGGGAAAGACACCGCTGTCGTATTTCCAGGACCTGCGCGTGGAGCATGCAGTCCATCTCTTGCGCACCGGGAACGCCAGCGTCGACCAGGTCGCCGCACAGGTCGGGTACTCGGATGGGGTGACCCTGCGGGCCTTGTTGCGCCGCAAGCTGGGCCGGGGTGTCAGGGAGTTGCGACGCGGTGGATGACCAAAGGCGTTTGGTGCATGTACGGCTGGAGACAGCCGCGAAACTGTCGGAAGCAAAGGCTTGCCCACTTGCGTATACCACATCGTGCGTTGGGTGCAAAAGCACCAGCCTTGCCAAAATTGTCTTCAGTGACCTTTCAAAGGTCAGAGTATTGGGAATACTGTTAGCTTTACCACTGTTTTCTGTTCACTAATCTGGGTTTTCATCCACATGCTATTCAATCCACTTCAAGTAGGTTCTCTCACCCTGCCCAACCGCATCCTTCTGGCACCACTGACACGCGCCCGTGCCGACGCTGGCCACATGCCCAACGCGCTGATGGCCGAGTACTACAGCCAGCGAGCCGCCGGCGGCCTGCTGATTTCCGAATGCACCATGGTGGCGCCCGGTACATCGGCCTTCGTCAATGAGCCTGGCATCTACAACGACGCGCAGATTGCAGCCTGGAGGCAGGTGACCGACGCGGTGCACGCCAAGGGCGGACGCATCTTCATGCAGATCTGGCACGCTGGCCGCGCAGCCTACCCTGGCGCTGTCGATGGCGCCCCCATTGTCTCCAGCAGCGCCACCGCTATTGAGGGTGAGATCCACACGCCCCAAGGCAAGGTGCCGCACGCGGTGCCCCGCCCCCTGACCGTCGAAGAGATTCCCGGCATCGTGGCTGCGTTTGCTCAAGGCGCACGCAACGCCATTTCCGCCGGCTTTGATGGTGTGGAAGTACACGGCGCCAACGGCTACCTGATTGACCAGTTTCTGCGCGACACGCCCAACCAGCGCACCGATGCTTACGGCGGATCGCTGGAAAACCGTGCACGTTTGCTGTTCGAGGTACTCACTGCCGTGACCCAGGCGATTGGTTCCGAACGTGTGGGTCTGCGCCTGTCGCCCCTCAACAGCTTCAACAGCATGAAAGACAGCGACCCGCTGGCCCTCATCGGCTTCGTGGCCGATAGGCTCAATGCCTTCAAGCTAGCCTACCTGCACGTGATGCGCGCCGATTTCTTCGGCGTGCAGAAGGCCGATGTCATGCCCGTAGCGCGTGAAAAGTACAAGGGTGTGTTGGTGGGCAATATGGGTTACAGCGCTGATGAGGCAGAGGCAGCTATTGCCGAAGGTAAGCTTGACGCTGTGGCCTTTGGCACCGCCTTCCTGGCTAACCCGGACCTGCCCGCACGCATCAGGGCCAAGGCACCGCTGAACGCGCCTGACTCCACCACGTTCTACGCAGGTGGCGCCAAGGGCTATACAGACTATCCGACACTGCAGGTCGCGTAAGTCACCGCCCCAGAAGACCGAAGAAACGAGCCACTTTATACCCAAGGCTCTACCCTTCGATCTCGCGAAGCTGTGAGCTGCGAACACGTCATCAACGTGCTGGCACGCTTGCAGGCACAGCCCCTGCCCGAGACAGTTGCGACCATCCTGCAGGTGAGCCAGCCCCCCTAGCCGACACGGCGCGCTACGCCGGTATGGGCGACGGCGCAAACGTGCCGTCGGTCGCTACCACGGTGCCCCACATGTCGAGGTTGAAGCCGCCGTTGGCGTCCTTGCGGGCATTGGCGAGGGCCTGCTTGAGCTGCTGCCAGTTCGGCAGGCCGTCGCATCCATCGCCGGCATGCGCGGAGAGGGGCAGTAACAGCGAAGAGCACAGCAGGGCGAGTACGGGGAGTTTCGTCACGGTCATGGCTCGGGTTGTAGTGAACCTGACGGCGGGCATTCCGCGCTCGGGTTCGGGGTGGTGTGCGGGGTGAAAGGAATTGCCGGTCACGAATGCCGGGCCTGCCGGAATGCCGGCGCCTTCTGGCCATCCCAATCGAGGTCGACGGCCACCTGGGCCTGCGCGCGGTGGCGTTCGAGCGCGTCGATGTCGAGATCGGCGATCGCCCACGTTTGCCCGCCGCGGGTCGTCGCGAGGATGCCGTCATCGGGAAAGCCGTGGTCCATCGGCGCGTAGATCGTGGCCTCGCCGGTATTCGTATCCAGAGCCGGACTCCAGTCGGCGGTCCCGGTGGTTACCGCCTGCGCTACGAACATCCGGTTCTCCAGTGCGCGCGCCATGCAGCCGACGCGCACCCGGGTCGCGCCCGCCTGCGTGTCCGTGCAGCTCGGCACCAACAGCAGACGGGCGCCGGCTTCGCGTTGGGCGCGCACGGGCAAGGGGAATTCGCTGTCGTAGCAGACGGCGATGCCGGCGCGCACGCCCGCCAAGTCGAAGACTTTGAGTTCGTCGCCGCCCTCGATGACGCCAGCGTCCCGCTCGAATCCGGTCAACTGCAGCTTGTCCTGATAGCCGCGCTTGCCGTCCGGGGCGAACCACCACGCGCGGTTGCGATAGCGTCCCGGGGCGACTTCGGTCAGGAACGTGCCGGCCTGGATGACCAGGCGCAGCTCGCGCGACAGGTCGGCGTACAGCGCCAGCCACTCGGATTGCAGCGTTTGCAGCGCGGCCAGCGAAGCGTTCAAGTCGCGGCTGATTTCGGGCGCGAACGTTGACGCCAGTTCGAGCGACAGGTATTCAGGCAGCACGGCCAGTTCGACGCCGGCACCGCATGCTTCTCTCAGAATCTGGCGCTGGTGTGCGGCAAAGGCCTCGAAGTCGGCGGGGTTGCCAACCGCGTACTTGGCGACGGCGATCTTCATTGCCCGGCCTCCAGCGGACGCAGCCACATCGTCAGCGTCTGCTCGGATTCGTGCGCTTCGCCGAGTTGTTTCCACGGCAGGCTTACCTGCATGTCCGGCTGCCGCGTGTACCCACGGCGGGTCCAGAACACGTCGTTGCCGCGATAATCGGCCGGCCGCCGTGGATCATCGCTTGCCCGATTCACCGATGCGAACGAGGTCCAGCGGATGCCACCCAGCGAACGGGCATGCGCCTCGCGCTCATCGAAGAAGCGATGCCCAAGGCCCTGTCCGCGGAACGCCGGGAGCAGGACGGATTCACCGCAGTAGAACACCTCCTCCACCGGGATGCCTCGGTCGAGGAACGGCGCCTGGAAGGCCGGTTCGGCTTCGCCTAGCGGCAATCCGGTGGACGCCCCCACCACCTCGTCGCCGGTGAGCACGAGCACGAGCACGCTGCCTGCCGAGCGGGCATAGGTGGCGAGGTAATGCTTCTCGTATTCGGTGTCGCCCTCGTACAGGTAAGGAAAGCTGCGGAAGACGCTCGCCCGCAGGCCTGCCACGGCATCGAACCATTCGGCAATGTCCGGTCCACGACGAACCAGCACCTGCACGTCGCTGGTCATTTCAGGCGTCCCCTCCAACCTGTGCGATCCAGTCGCCGAGGTTGTAGTAGTTGGTGACACGAGCGATCTTGCCATCGCGGATGTCGAAGAACGCGCCGCCCGGCAGCACGTAGCGCTGGCCTTCGGCTTCCGGCAGCCCCTCGTCGGTCACCTTGTATTCACCATGCACCACGTACTCCGCGCCTGCACGCAGGCCGTCGGCGCTGACCATCACCACGATCCCGCGCAGTTGCTCGCCATAGCAGCGGTCCATGCGCTGCAGGAAGGCGCGGAAGGCTTCGCGACCGACCTCACGAGCACCCTGGTTCAAGTCGTGCGCGACGTCATCGGTCAACATTGACAGCATGGCCTCGCGGTCGCCGCGGTTGAAGGCGTCGTAGTAGGCAGTGATGAGAGTGTCAGCGTTCATTCGCGTTCCTTATTGGGTTGTTCGGAGCGGAGCATTCCGGGGTGTTGTCAGTCTGGGCAACCGCGCCGCCCTTGTATATGGAATTGTTTCGATTTTATAATTTCACAATCTGGAACAATCAACGAGCAGCGAAATCGGCCATGAGGCGTGCGTCATGAACAAAGAAATGGAACTACTGCGCATCTTTCGGGTGGCGGCCGAAAGCAGCAGTTTTCGCGATGCGGCCGCCCGGCTGGGGACTTCTCCGCAAGGTGTAACCCGTGCCATCCAGCAACTGGAGCAACACTACGGCGAGGTGTTGTTTCATCGAAGCACGCGCCAGGTGCGCATCAGCGCCTTCGGCGAAGGGCTGCTAGACCGAGTGCGCCCCGCATTGGAGCGGTTCGAGGATCTGTGGCGAACGCCTGGCTCCGACCAGCAGGCCTCTCTGTCCGGTACGGTTCGCATCACCGCACCGCACAGCTTGGGCACCAGAGCGGTGCTACCGGCACTGGAGCGCGTGGCCGAGCGTCATCCCGGCATCACGCTGGATGTGCGCCTGTCCGATCGCATCAGCAATACGGTTGACGAAGGGATTGACGTCGGGATCAGGGTCGGATTCATGCGCGATAGCCGCTTCGTCGCACGCAAGGCCGCCGACATGAGACTCCCCATCGTTGCCGCTCCGCGCCTGATCAAGAAAGTGGGCGTACCTGCAAAAATCGATGCGCTAAGCAGCCTGCCAGTTACCGTGGCCTTGGATATCAATACCGGCCGTCCCTGGCCTTGGCACTTCAAGGCGGGACGCCAGTGGACACCTACCGCACCCACTCTCGTCGCCGACAATGCCGACATGGAAATGGGAGCGGCGCTGGCCGGGATCGCGTTCGCGCAACTGGCGGACTACATGGCCGCCCCCTACATTGCCAGCGGGAAGCTCGTGCAAGTGCTGGAGAACGAAGAACCTCCGGCATGGGGGTTGTACGTCTATCGGCCTCAGCGTGGCCCAATTCCGGGAAGGGTTCGAGCGGTATTTGATGAAATGCTGGTCGCCGTTGGATCGTTGTCAGCTTTGCCCTGACGCGTCGCAAGACTCTGTAGGGCACACACCTTGGAAAGCGGGGCACTGAGGCTCGGTGGCTCACCCCTCCGGTTGAATGGTAATCCCCGGTTAAGCATGTTGCCCTCCTATTTGTTCCATATTCAGGAATAGCTTAATCCAATCATTTCCATTTATTGAGACCAATCATGGGACTAAGATTTGTTCACCGTCAGGTTAATCAGCCATGGCGAAATACAAACCCGCCGATGAGGTTCTCAACATGAGCAATAACATTTCTGGAAAAGTTGTCGTTATCACCGGCGCCAGCAGTGGCTTGGGCGAAGCGACTGCACGCCACCTTGCTGCGCTTGGCGCGCGCGTAGTGCTGGCCGCACGCCGCAAAGATAAACTCGACGCATTGGTGACTGAGCTGACCAATGCAGGTGGTCAGGCAATCGCGTATCAGACCGATGTCACCTCTCAGGAAGAAGTCAAAGCGCTCATTCAAGGTGCCGTGGACACCTACGGGCGCATTGATGTACTGGTCAACAATGCCGGGCTGATGGCGATTGCACCGCTCAGTGATGCTCGCACTGACGAGTGGGATCGCATGATCGATATCAACATCAAGGGGCTGCTGTACGGAGTCGCGGCTGCATTGCCGGTCTTCCAGAAACAAAACAGTGGCCACTTCATCAACATCGCATCGGTTGCAGGCCTGAAGGTATTCAGCCCTGGCGGCACGGTGTACAGCGGCACCAAGTTTGCTGTGCGGGCCATCTCCGAAGGACTGCGTCACGAAGTCGGTGGCAGCATTCGCACCACGACTATCGAACCGGGTGCCGTGGACTCCGATTTGAAATTCGGCAGCACCCACCAACAGAGCCGCGATTTCGTGGTGGACTTCTACAAGCATGCAATCCCCGCTCAATCCGTCGCTCGGGCTATCGCCTTCGCAATTGAGCAGCCTGCTGACGTGGATATTAACGAGATCGTTCTGCGCCCAACCGTGCAGGAATTCTAATGAGTTGAGGGCCTGCCGCTTCGGCGTCAGGCCCCGCTTATATCGAGTGAAAAGCTGTGTGAATCGCCCCCTGGTTCTGTAGCTACCAGATAACCGCGTTTGGCCGGTTTGAGTTTGTTGCATCAGATGGGTGTCGGCCAATAGCCGCCATTGTGTTCCCGGTGATGCTTTGCCTGCGCGTAGTCCGATGCAGCAAGGAAACCCCCAGGTGTTGTTCGAGCATTTTTACCTGCTTTCCCACCAACTGAGGGGATAGGTTGAGGTCATCCGCAGCAGCGCTGAATGATCCCAGCTCTAACGAACGTAGCCATCTGGGTCGGGCGATACATTAAAAACTCTCTGTTTCAAGTATTACGCCATAGTAGGCCTTTATCCGCTACCAACCAATGATTACATTTTATTCACTCTTCGATTAGCCGCAGACCTTTCCTGCGCACTTCGAAGCCCATTCAAAAACGAGGTATCCGCAATGGCACGCATTGTCAGAATCCATGAGTACGGTGACGCCAGTGTTCTGAAGCTGGAAAATTTGGACGTATCGGCACCGGCGGCAAACGAGGTGCAGATTGGCGTCAAAGCGATTGGCTTGAACCGAGCCGAGGTGATGTTTCGCAATCACGCATACCTACAGGAAGCCGAGTTCCCTAGCCGCCTGGGCTACGAGGCCGCAGGCATCGTGGTTGCAGTGGGTAGCGCAGTAACCGGGATCAAGGTGGGTGATGCAGTCGCTCTCATCCCGCCTCTGGACATCGCCCGTTGGGGCACCTACGGAGAGATGGCCAATGTACCTGCTCATCTGGTGGTGAAGAGCCCCGAGAGGTTGTCCTTCGAAGAGGCTGCTGCGTCCTGGATGCAGTACGTCACCGCCTGGGGTGCACTCATCGAGCAGGCCAAACTCGGGCAACACGACTTTGTCCTTGTCACCGCGGCATCAAGCAGTGTTGGTCTGGCTGCCTTCCAGATAGCACGTATGGTCGGCGCCACACCAATTGCAATCACGCGAACCCGTGCGAAGAAACAGGCCCTTCTGGATGCTGGTGCCGCGTATGTGATCGTGAGTGACGAAGAGGATATCGTCGAGCGCGTGATGGAGATAACGGCCGGACAAGGCGCCCGCGTTGTGTTCGACCCGGTTGGCGGGCGGTCCTTCGAGCCCCTCACGCAGAGCATGGCCCGAGGTGGCATTCTGCTGGTATACGGTGCACTCAGCTCGGAACCGACGCCATTCCCGCTGTTTACCGTGCTGGGCAAAAGCCTAACCCTCAAGGGCTATCTCTATGCAGAAATTGTGGCCGACCCAGAAGTCCTTGAAAGTGCCAAGGCGTTTATTCTGCAGGGGCTGGAGTCTGGAGCACTGAGCCCGATAATCGCCAAGACCTTCCCTCTAAGTGACATCCAGGAAGCCCATCGTTTCCTTGAGACCAATCAGCAGATTGGAAAGATCGTGGTGACAGTCTAATCGCCATTTCTGGGGCTGAGAGCAGAATCTTTCGGCCCCAGTTCAACCCGTCCAACTGGAGTTACCAGGATTTAGTGGACACCTGAGCGGCGGGACCGATGTGCCGCTTCGAACTCGATGGGACTAACGCCACCGAGGTAGCTGTGCCGACGGATCGGATTGTAGAAGCCTTCGATGTACTCGGATACGTCCAAGGCAGCCGTTTGGCGGTCGTGCACACTCCGACGGTCGGTACAGCCTCACATGGCGGGACCGCACGCATCAAGGACAAGCGGCCTCTCAGAAGCAGGCCAAGCCCTTCATGACGCGATGGGTCGCTGCTCGGGGAACTCAATCGCCTATGCGTCTTGGCCACAAACCACCCTCCACTCTCGTGCCCTTGGCCGACTTCCTCCGCGATTACGACAAGGGGAGCTTCTGAGCATTGGTGCGCCGCCACAGGAGTCTGGTTCAGTGGCCCGCTCCCCGTGGACGGCCGCCCTATCCCCGATAAACATCCCTAATCCCCTGCCCTATCGATGTTCGCTTCCGGCCAAAGCGGCCTACGATCACGGCGCCGGTATCGTTTACTCGGCGCCCCAACGGCTAGCTGTTGCTGAGCGATTTCAGGTCAGCGACGAACTGCTCGGGATGCGGTGGGTGTGGTAGACCATGACCAACGGGGGCATCCTCCGCCGCGCGAGGAAATCGCCCGGCGCGCGCCGCAATGACAACGTGTACGTACGGGCCACGTGGAGATTCCGGGCGACCCTGGTGATCGTGAGGCGACAGGCTTCGGCTGGCCGGACCCGCGCGCACAGCAGACAATGGTCGCCATGAAACCCCGCGACAGACCGGCCGAAGCCACGCCGGACCTGAGGAAATACGCCTGGCTGGCCATCGTGACCGCGGTGCTGACGGTGCTGCTCAAGGGCAGCGCCTGGGCGATCACCGGCTCGGTGGGCCTGCTGTCGGACGCCGCCGAATCGATGGTCAACCTGGTGGCCGCCATCGTCGCCCTGGTCTCGCTGACCATCGCCGCCCGGCCGGCCGACGACGACCACCACTTCGGCCACAGCAAGGCGGAGTATTTCTCCGCCGCGCTGGAAGGGATCATGATCTTCGTCGCCGCGGCCTCGATCATCTACCTGGGCATCGATCGCCTGCTCAACCCCCGGCCGCTGGGATCGCTCGGCATCGGCCTCGCCGTTTCGATCATGGCCGCCGTCCTCAACGGCATCGTCGGGCGGATCGGATCAAGGTCGGCACGCGCCACCGCTCCATCACCCTGCGCGCCGACGGCAAGCACCTGATGGCCGACGTGTACACCTCGGTCGGGGTCGTGGTGGGCCTGGGGTTGGCGTGGCTGACAGGCTGGAACTGGCTGGATCCGGTGATCGCGATCCTGGTGGGCGTGAACATCCTGGTTGTCGGCTACCGGCTGATGTCCGAATCCGCCTCCGGCCTGATGGACGCGACCCTGTCCCCCGAGGACAACGCCCGGATCCAGGCCATCCTGGACGCGCACGCCGAACCGGGCCGGATCGAATTCCACGCCGTGCGCACGCGCGAGTCCGGGGCCCGCCAGTTCATGGAGATGCACATGCTGGTGCCCGGCGACTGGACGGTGCTGCGCGGGCATGACGCCATGGAAGACCTGGTGGAGAAGATCGTGGCGGAGTTTCCCGCCATGCGCGTGACCGGGCACCTGGAACCGGTCTCCGATCCCCGCAGCTACGAAGACATGGCCCTGTAGCCGAAAAGCGGGAGGCGACGTTGGGTCAGGCAGGCGACGAAGACCCGCGGCTCGATCCCCCGTGCGTTGTCACTGTATTCATCCGGAGTTTATATCCGCACGTATACTAAGGCGCATGCCTTTCCGCGCGCTCCTGATGCGGTTGTTCCTGGTCGTTGCCTTGCTCGCCAACGGTCCGGGCATCGCTGGCGCGTCCATGCACATGGAGCACGTGCGCGACTCCGCCGGTGACGTCACCTCGGCACCGACAGCAGCCGAGGCCATGGCGGCCTGCCATGGAGGAGCAGCGGCTGCTACGGGGGCCAATGAACACCATCACCCCCAGGCCACTGACGAGGCCGGAGCGGTATCGCCGTGGGACGACTGCTCTGAGGCGGGTAATTGCTGCCCCTGCATGCACCATTGCGCAGCGGCGCTCGCCGGGTCGGCACTCGCCGATTTCACCATCCGGTACCGGCACACCGCCGAACCGTTCCTGTCGGTGCACGCGTCCGCGGCCCTGACCAATCTCTTCCGACCTCCGATCGGCTAAGTGTCCCTGCGCGCCTTCCGAGGCGCTGATGGATCCTGTCCGCTGCTCCGCACTGACAGGGTAACGCTCGTCCCGCGAGCCTTCGACCTTTCCCGGAGTTCCCATGTCATCCGATTCTTTCGGCCGTGCCGAGGGGCTGTCTGCCCCGTCGCGCCGCCGCTTCGTCCAGGGCCTTGCTGTTGGCGGGGCCGTCGCAACCTTGGGCCTGTGGCCCCGTTCCAGCTGGGCCGTCAAGGCCGAGGGCCTGCCCAACGTGCTCTCGGGCACCGAATTCGACCTGACCATCGGCGAGACGCCGATGAACTTCACCGGCGCCACGCGCCCCGCGATCACAGTCAACGGATCGATTCCCGCACCCTTGCTGCGCTGGCGGGAAGGCACCACCGTCAACCTGCGGGTCCGCAATGCCCTGCCCCGCGGCTCGATCCATGGCGAGCAGGCGTCGATCCACTGGCACGGCATCCTGCTGCCGGCCGACATGGACGGCGTGCCCGGGCTGAGCTTCAACGGCATCAACCGTGGCGAGACCTACCAGTACCGCTTCAACGTCGTGCAGGGCGGCACCTACTGGTACCACAGCCATTCCGGCTTCCAGGAGCAGGCCGGTCTCTACGGGCCACTGGTGATCGAGCCGCTGGAACCCGAGCCCTTCGCCTATGACCGCGATTACGTGGTCATGCTCAGCGACTGGACCGACCTCGATCCGAAGCGCCTGTTCGCCAGGCTCAAGAAGCGGTCTGACTTCGACAACTTCTCCAAGCAGACGGTCGGCGACTTCTTCGACGACGTGAAGCAGCACGGCCTGGCCGCTACGGTCGAGGACCGCAAGATGTGGGGCCAGATGCGGATGACGCCGACCGACCTGTCGGACGTCAACGGCAACACCTATACCTTCCTCATGAACGGCACGACCTCGCTCGGCAACTGGACCGGGCTGTTCCGGTCGGGCGAGAAGGTCCGCCTCCGTTTCATCAACGGGTCGGCAATGACGTACTTCGATGTGCGCATCCCGGGCCTGAAGATGACGGTGGTCGCGGCCGATGGACAGTACGTCCGCCCGGTCACGGTCGATGAGTTCCGCATCGCCACCGCTGAAACGTTCGACGTCATTGTCGAGCCGACCGGGCAGGATGCGTTCACCATTTTTGCCCAGGACAGCGGCCGCACGGGATACATCAGCGGAACACTCGCCGTCAGGGAAGGCTTGCGGGCGCCGGTGCCGGACGTCGACCCCAAGCCACTCCTCACCATGGACGACATGGGCCACGGCGGGATGGGTGGCGGCGGTCACGACATGTCTTCGATGTCGCACGGTGCGATGGCCGGCGGTGCCATGGCCGGAATGGACCACAGCGGTCACGACATGTCGTCGATGGCAGCAGGCACGGCCGCCGGAGGGAGCATGGCCGGGATGGACCACGGTGCCGGCGGGATGCAGGAGCATCCAGCCACCGAAACCGGCAACCCGCTGGTCGACATGCAGACGATGGCCCCTGTGCCGAGACTCGATGATCCGGGCATTGGCTTACGCGACAACGGCCGACGCGTACTGACCTACGGCGATCTGCGCAGCACGTTCCCCGACCCCGACGGGCGCGCGCCCGGCCGCACGGTCGAGCTGCACCTGACCGGTCACATGGAGCGCTTTGCATGGTCGTTCGATGGAGTGAAGTTCGCTGACGCCGAACCCCTGCGTCTGAAGTACGGCGAGCGCATGCGAGTCGTCTTGGTCAACGACACGATGATGTCGCACCCGATCCATCTGCACGGCATGTGGAGCGACCTCGAGGACGAGTCCGGCAACTTCATGGTGCGCAAGCACACCATCGACATGCCGCCTGGTACGAAGCGGGCCTTTCGCGTGCGCGCCGACGCGCTGGGTCGCTGGGCGTTCCATTGCCACCTGCTTTACCACATGGAAGCCGGCATGTTCCGCGAAGTGCGGGTGGAGGAATGAACGCCATGAGCCGTTCCAATCGTCACTCCCTAGCCATCGGCCTGACGTCCGTACTCGTTCTTGCAACTGGTTGCGCCCCGGCGTGGGCGCAGGAGACGGACCACGCCGCACACCATCCGGCAGCCAAGCCGGCTGCGTCACCATCGTCGCCAAGGCCCGCGGATCCGCACGCCGGCCATCTACCGACTTCACCGGACAAGAGTTCCGACGATCACGGGACGATGAACCACGGGAACATGCGGCACGGAGCTGCGAATCCTGCCGACAGCGAACACACCGGGATGGACCACTCCACGATGGACCACTCCACGATGGACCACTCCACGATGGATCACTCCGGGATGGATCACTCCGGGATGGATCACTCCGGAATGGATCACTCCGGCATGGATCACTCGGGCATGGATCACGCTTCCATGGGCCATCAACCTGGTGTCAGCGAGGACCTGCCGCCGACGGCCGAGCCGCGCGAGCCAATCCCGGTTGTCACGCCGACAGATCGGGCTGCGGCGTTCCCGGACCTCGACGAGCACCTGATGCATGGTGAATCGATCAATTCCTACTGGGCGCTTGACCGGCTAGAGGCGTGGGACGCGGACGAGGACGGCACCGGCATGGCCTGGGAAGCACAAGGCTGGGTGGGTTCCGACTTGAACCGGCTCTGGCTGCGCAGCGAGGGCGAGCGTGCAGGTGGATCCACCGAGTCGGCGGATGTGGAAGTGCTGTACGGCCGAGCGATCGCCCGATGGTGGGACGCAGTCGCCGGTGTCCGCCATGACTTCGCCTTCGGCGGCGGGCCGTCGCGCACCTATGCCGCGCTCGGTGTGATCGGTCTTGCGCCGTACAAATTCGAAGTCTCCGCGACGGCCTACCTAGGCGAGTCCGGTCAGCTCGGGGTAGGTGCGGAAGCCGAATACGAAATGCTGTTCACCAACCGGCTGATCGGCCAGTGGCTGGTCGAAGGCGAGGCCTGGAGCAAGGACGATCCGGCGGTGGGAATCGGCAGTGGGCTGAGCAAGGTCGAAGCCGGTTTCCGCTTGCGCTACGAGTTCCATCGACAGTTCGCGCCCTATGTCGGCGTGGTCTGGGAGCGTGCTTACGGCGGAACCGCAGACCTCCGTCGCGCAGCATCAGGCGATGTTGACGACACCCGGATTGTGGCGGGCGTCCGCATCTGGTTCTGACAGGAACTGGCATTGAGCCAGCGTACGCAAGGCTGGCTGAAGTTTCTTCAGCGACACACACACCACTGATTTCGGAGTTCACGCATGAACGTAACACCCGTCACCCTCGCCCTCGCACTGGCATTTGCCGTTGTGTCGCCCGCTATGGCGCAGACAACCCAGGCGCATGCACATCACCTCGCCACTGCGGCAGCGGCGAACGTGGATGTTCCTGCCGCCGCCACGGCCGCCGTCGCCGTGGTAGAGCGGTTCAACACCGCACTGTCCAGCGAAGACCTGGCAACGGTCGGATCCCTGCTCGCTCCTGACGTCCTCATCCTCGAGTCCGGTGGTGCCGAGCACAGCCGCGAGGAATATCTGGGCCACCACGCCATCAGCGACGCGGCGTTCCTCAAGGACGCCCATCGCCAACTCCTGCGCCAGCGCGCACGAACCGCTGGTGAGTTCGCATGGGTGGGAACCGAAAGCGAGCTGCACGCCCAGAAGGACGGCAAGCCCCTGACCGTTCTGAGCACCGAGACAATGGTGCTGAAGCAGACCGCCGACGGCTGGCGGATCGTCCACATCCACTGGTCCTCGCGGACCAAGCGCTGAGCGCAGAACCGACATGAATGCTTACGGATTGAACCGACTGACGTGGGTGGTTTTCGCGGTCGCCGGCCTGGGTGCTTGCACGCAGGCCAGTACGCCTGCGCAATCCACCACCGCGCAGACAGCACAGGTCGTCCCGGGAACACCCGCCGTGACTCCAGCAGCCCTGCCACGCATGACCGTCCATAAAACCCCGACCTGCGGATGTTGCGGTGCCTGGATCGAGCACATGAAGAAAGCGGGCTTCGCGCTGGACGTGCACGACATGGATGACCTGGGCCCAGTGAAGGAGCGACTGGGTGTGCCCTACGCAAAGGGGTCCTGCCACACCACCGAGATCGCCGGATACGTGATCGAAGGCCATGTTCCAGCCGCCGACATCAAGCGCCTCCTTGAGGAAAGGCCGGACGCACGGGGCCTGGTCCTGCCCGGAATGCCGCTCGGGTCGCCGGGCATGGAAGTCCCGGATGGGCGCCAGCAGCCCTACACGGTCGAACTGGTCCATCACGACGGAACCACCGAACCATTCGCGCAGCACTGAGCCATCGGCGAATCAGGGGGCGGTGTAGCGGGCGCGCCGATTCTCGTCCGCGATGAAGCAGGAGATCCACATGACTCACCATTCCGAAGACCACCGGTCCCAGGCCATGAACACGTGCATCGACAACTGCACGCAATGTCATGTGATTTGCCTGGAGACCATCAACTATTGCCTGACCAAGGGAGGTGCACACGCAGCACCGGAGCACATCGCCCTGCTGGCGACGTGTGCCGATATCTGTGCCACCAGCGCCGACGCGATGCTGCGCGGTACGAGCGTTCATAACGTCATTTGCGGTGCCTGCGCGGAGATCTGCCGCCAGTGCGCGGATGCATGCGATGCCATGAACGACCCCGAGATGACGCGTTGCGCTGAAGCGTGTCGTCGATGCGCGGAAAGCTGCAGCGCCATGGCAGCTTGATGCATCGAGGGTCCCGCCTGCGATGGCGGGATCCTCACCTCCGATTTCACAAGGCACGGCGCCCACCAACGGGGCTTTGCATCAGTTCACAAAGAGGTCCATATGAAGTCTTCAAGCGTTTTTCGCTCTTTCGCGCTCGTACTCGCAATCGCGGCAGGGCAGTTTTCGCTGCAGGTCGCGCGCGCCCACGCGGCGTTACAGCAGTCCACACCGGCAGCAAATGCGGTCGTGGCCTCCCCAAGCCAGATCGATCTCGTGTTCAACGAGACGCTGATTCCGCGCGCGTCGCGTCTCAACCTGCTCATGAAGCACGGCAGTTCCACTATGCCGATCGAGAACGTCACGACCGAGATCGTCAACAACGGCAAGACCCTGCGTGCCAAGTTGCCTCGTCCGTTGGCTCCAGGTCTCTACACGGTGGAATACCGCGCTGTTGGAGGTGACAACCACCCCATGCCGGGCAGCTTCAGCTTCACGGTGCGTTGAGGAGTCGAGGATGTTCGACCTGTCGGCCTACGCACTGAGATTCCTGGAATACATGGTTCTCATGGTTCTTTTCGGGGTTCCGCTGTTCGGCTGGTATGGTTTGCGGCGACCGGCACTCGCCGACGCCCTGGCCGGATGGCCCTTCATGGGCATTCTGTTGGTGAGTGCCGCCGTCGGGCTCGTGCTCACCGGGGCCGATGTCGTATTCAAGACCGCCGGCATCATGGGAATGCCGATTGCCGACGTTGATCGCGAATCGCTTGGCTGGTATCTGCTCGAAACGTCCGCGGGCCGCGCAGCCATGGCGAGAAGCGTGCTGCTGATCGCCATGGCGTTCTTGCTCGGGTGGCATCGTCGTCGCGGGACGGTGGAGTCCGCCTTCCCGCTGGCGGCGACGCTGGCGGGCGGCGCACTCGCTTCGCTGGCATGGAACGGCCACGCCGCTGCTGGCGAGGGCATGGCAGGTGCGGTCCGGCTTGCCGCGGGTCTCGTCCACCTTCTCGCAGCAGGCGGCTGGGTCGCAGCGGTCTTGATGTTCTTGGGGATGCTCCTGCAAGGCAAGGAAGCCTCCCGCAACGACCGCCTGCGATCCACGCATGATTTTCTACATGGCTTTTCGACGCTGGGCACGATTTTCGTAGCTGCGCTCATCGTGTCCGGTATCGCGCACTACGGTGATCTCACCGCTTGGTCCTTGCCGACGCTGGTGCAAAGCACCTACGGAAACCTGTTGCTGGTCAAGCTCGCTCTATTCGGCGGAATGCTCGGACTGGGAGCGCTGCACCGTTGGGCGCTGGTGCCACGCCTGGGACGGGCGTTGACCAGCGGAAACCCTGCGCAGGAAGTGCGCGCCCTGCGGCAGAGTCTGGCGGCGGAGGCCATATTGGCCACGTCGATCGTGGGCGTTGTTTCCGTGCTTGGGACCCTCAGTCCCATGTAGCGCTGCAACCGTTGTGCATCACTGATTATCCAAGCGCTCCGCAGCTACCAGTACTCATTGTCTCGGAGCAGGTGTTCTTTTCATCAACCATTGAGAGGGCTCTTATGGGAAGCTTCAGTATCTGGCACTGGCTGATCGTGCTTGCAGTCGTGGTGCTCGTGTTTGGTACCAAGCGGCTGAAGCACGCCGGGCACGACATTGGCCAAGCGATCAAGGGCTTCAAGCAGGGTGTCAGCGACGATCAAGTGACGCCGCCAGCCCAGTTGAGCATCGACGCACGAAACGCTGGCAGCCATGACGCCGAGCGCAGCCACCACGACGAAAGTGTCCCGCGCTGAGCACGCGACTCCGGTCCGAGCCCGACTCAAGGCATGTTCGACATTGGCTTTTCCGAGCTGTTCGTCATCGCGGTGGTCGCTCTGGTGGTGCTGGGCCCCAAGCGCCTGCCGAACGCTGCAAGGTTCGCCGGCCTGTGGGTCCGGCGCGCGCGCGCGCAATGGCATTCGGTGAAGTCCGAGCTGGAGCGCGAACTGGGCGAAGAGGAGCTCCGGCGCAGCCTGAGTCAGGCGCGCGAGGAACGCAGCGGCCTGGCCGCGCGGGTAGCACGTGCCGAGCTGTCGGGCCGCCTCAGTCCTTGACCTTGCCATCGTGGCAATCTTTAAGCTTGGTACCACGTCCTCGCTGAAGAGCTAGTTCCATGACCTCCGCTCCCATCCACGCGGTCCTCGATCCACCGAAGCGCGTCGCCACCCGTTTGAGCCTGCCGATCGAGGGCATGACCTGTGCCTCGTGCGTCGGCCGCGTCGAGCGCGCGTTGAAAGCCATCCCTCACGTCCAGACAGCCGCGGTCAATCTCGCCACCGAACGTGCCGACCTCACCTTCTTTGGCCTGGCCGATCCGCGGGCTGCGGTTCGCGCCATCGAGAGTGCCGGCTACACGGTGCGCGAAGAGACCACCGAGCTCGCGATCGAGGACATGACCTGCGCGTCGTGCGTGGGCCGGGTCGAAATGGCGCTCGCACAGATCCCGGGCGTGCTCGAAGCCAACGTCAACCTGGCGACCGAGCGCGCGCGGGTGCGCCACCTTGCCGGGGTCGTTTCCACGGCGGACCTTGAAGCGGCGGTCGAACAGGCGGGTTACAAGTCCCGCCGCTTGTCCGTCGATACGGCAAGTGCAGGCGATCATGACGCCGAGCGTCGTGAGAGCGAGGCACGGGGGCTGCGGCGGGCTTTGACCATTGCCGCCGTCCTCACCTTGCCAGTCTTCATCCTCGAGATGGGGTCCCACCTGATTCCCGCCATGCATCATTGGGTGATGGGGGTCCTGGGTCAGCAGACGAACTGGTATATCCAGTTCGCGCTCGCCACCCTCGTGCTGTTTGGTCCGGGGCTACGCTTCTTCCGCAAGGGCGTACCAGCGTTGCTGCGCGCTGCCCCCGACATGAATTCACTGGTCGCGGTTGGCACGGCGGCCGCGTACGGCTATTCAGTCGTCGCGACCTTCGTCCCCGACGTGCTGCCCCCGGGCACCGCCAACGTCTATTTCGAGGCCGCCGTGGTCATCGTGACCCTGATCCTGCTCGGGCGCTCGCTGGAGGCGCGCGCCAAGGGGCGAACCTCACAGGCGATCAAGCGCTTGGTCGGACTCCAGGCCAAGACCGCGCGCGTCGAGCGCAACGGCGATACGGTCGAAATTCCGCTCGATCAGGTGGCGACCGGTGACGTCGTGCTGGTTCGTCCGGGCGAGAAGATTCCGGTGGACGGCGAGGTCGTCGAGGGCGCCTCCTATGTCGACGAGAGCATGATCACCGGCGAGCCGGTCCCCGTATCGAAGGGGGTGGGCGCCGATGTCGTCGGAGGCACGATCAACAAGACCGGCGCTTTCAGTTTCCGCGTGACGAGGATCGGCGCGAACACGGTGCTCGCGCAGATCATCCGCCTGGTCGAGGAAGCGCAGGGTTCCAAGCTGCCGATCCAGGCGCTGGTCGACAAGGTCACCATGTGGTTCGTCCCGGCAGTGATGGCCGGGGCCGCGCTGACCTTCCTTGTTTGGCTGGCCTTCGGACCGGAGCCCGCGCTGTCCTTCGCGCTCGTCAATGCGGTCGCGGTGCTCATCATCGCCTGTCCCTGTGCCATGGGGCTGGCCACGCCGACCTCGATCATGGTCGGGACGGGCCGCGCGGCCGAGCTCGGCGTTCTCTTCCGCAAGGGCGAGGCCTTGCAGGCGCTGCGCGATGTGAGTGTCATCGCGCTCGACAAGACCGGCACGCTGACCAAGGGGCGCCCGGAGCTGACCGACCTGGTGCCTGCCGAAGGCTTCGAATTCAACGAAGTCCTGGCGTTTGTCGCCGCGGTCGAGACCCGCTCCGAGCACCCGATCGCAGAAGCGATCGTCGACGCCTCCAAGCAGCGGGACATCACGCTCGCACCCGTCGGGGGCTTCGAGGCCACGCCGGGTTTCGGCGTGTCGGCCAAGGTCGCCGGTCGCACCGTCGCCGTCGCCGTCGGCGCGGACCGATTCATGACGCAGATCGGTATCGATGTGTCGGACTTCCTGCCTGTCGCCCAGCGTCTCGGCGACCAAGGCAAGAGTCCGCTCTATGCCGCGATCGACGGCCGGCTGGCAGCGGTGATCGCGGTGGCCGACCCGATCAGGGAGACCACGCCCGAGGCGATCAAGGCGTTGCATGCGCTGGGACTCAAGGTCGCGATGATCACCGGCGACAATGCCGCGACGGCCGCGGCGATCGCCAGGCAGCTCGGCATCGATGAAGTCGCGGCCGAGGTCTTGCCCGACGGCAAGGTCGCGGCGCTGAAGAAGTTCCGGACCAATGGCGCGCGGGTCGCCTTCGTGGGCGACGGCATCAACGACGCGCCGGCGCTGGCCGAAGCGGACGTCGGGCTCGCCATCGGCACGGGAACCGATGTGGCGATCGAGGCCGCCGACGTGGTGCTGATGTCGGGCGACCTGCGCGGCGTGACGAATGCCATCGCGCTCAGCCGAGCGACGATCCGCAACATCAAGCAGAACCTGTTCTGGGCTTTTGCCTATAACGCCCTGCTGATCCCGGTCGCGGCGGGTGCGCTTTACCCGGTGAACGGCATGTTGCTTTCGCCGATCTTCGCTGCGGCCGCGATGGCCCTCTCCAGTGTCTTCGTGCTCGGCAACGCGCTCCGGCTCAAGCGCTTCCAGGCTCCCATAACGATCGAAACCCGTACGGGGATGCCCCAGAGCGGGGCGGCATTGCCCAATCCGCGCCAGGCAATCGAACATTGATCCTAAGACACGGTGCCGCCTGACTGAACACCAAGACAGGATCGATGTGGCGGACGCCGGCCTAGCGTGTCGAACCAAGCATCCTTGGGTGACCAGGAAAAGAGAATGATGAATATCGGTGAAGCAGCCAAGTTTTCAGGCGTGTCGGCGAAGATGATCCGCTACTACGAACAGATCGGCTTGATCCCCAAAGCTGCGCGCTCTGAGGCCGGCTACCGACACTACAGCACGCCTGACGCTTATAGCCTTCGCTTTATCCGTCGCGCACGAGACCTTGGCTTCTCTGTCGAACAGATCGCAGAACTGCTGGTCTTGTGGCGCGACCGTGACCGCGCAAGCGCCGACGTCAAGGCGATGGCGCTTTCCCATGCCGCCGGACTGAAGACGAGAATCGCCGAGCTGCAGGCGATGGTGCAAACGCTCGAGCATCTGGCCGACCACTGCCACGGGGATGACCGACCGGAATGCCCGATCCTTGCGGATCTGGCCGAGCCAACAGCGGCGGAGTCGCGTTCGCAGGGTCCACATAGGACGCCTCGGTTTGGGGCCGACACGCCCGCCTCCTCGCGTAACCGCGGCGTCAGATGACTCATTCGTGGTCGGACGTGCATTCGCAAGAGTTCTCGGCGCCGTTGTCGGCCAGCCGTGAGCAGCTTGCAAACATTCTGCTGATAGCCGATTGACCTTGCCACGCTGTCAAACCCCATATTGATCCGACACCACAGTCGATCAGGAGATCAAGATGCTTCGTTTCCACATTCCAAACATGACATGCGGCGGCTGCGCCAAGTCCGTCAAGAAGGCACTGCTCAGTGTGGACCCCCAAGCCCGCATCGAAACCGACCCACCGACGCGTCAGGTGAGGGTCGATAGCGACATGGACGGGGGCGCGTTCCTCTCAGCGCTCAGTGAGGCTGGGTACCCGGACGAGCGATCAGCCTGAAGCTGGTTCCGGCCGCCGCCGGCGCGCTCTACTCGCGCTCGGGGATCCCGCTGAGCCCGATGGTTGCGGCGCTCGCCATGAGACTGAGCTAGGTGTCGGTTGTGGCCCGCGCGCTTCGCCTGGCCGGGTCGGCTCCGGTTTCGGCGACACCGAAAGCGGCCATGCCGGTCCAGTCACCCGATCTGCCCGGGGGATTGATCTGGATCAGTTGCATCTGACCGAGCAAAAGGTAACCTCAAGCCATGATCCGCCGTCGTCACCGTAGCTGGTTCCAGCGCACCGCCCTCCTCGCGATGGCGGCATTGCTCTGGTCTCAGCTCGCGCTGGCCAGCCATGGCGGCTGCCTGGATCTTCCGGGCACACCCGCCGCCGCAGTCGCGGCCGGCGCGGATACCCCCCACGACCACGGCCACGGCTGCGACGCGGAGCTTCCCTCGGCGGACAGGGCGGTGTGTGCCGCGCACTGCAGCGAGGGGGGTATTTCGGCCGACAGTGGGCGCATCCCACCGGTCCCGCCGCTGTTTGTCGGAGCGTGGGTCTCCTGGTTCGTCGTGGCCGAGGTCGCCGATGCCGGCCCAGGGGTCACGCCCAGCTGGGTGGAATCGCCCCCCAGGGCCGCCTGGCACCGGCCCACCGCCCATCCCGCGGCTCTCCTGCTGATCTGATGCCCGAACGCTGACCCGCCCGCACAACTGTGCGGCGCGGTCCTGTGCGTTCGCGCCGTGGCTGCGTCACGGCATGTGTTCCTGCCCTCGTCCGAGCGACCTGCGTCGCGTCGGCCCAAGGACACTGATATGGCATCCCTGTTCGACCCGATGCAGGCCAGGCGCCTGCACCCTTACCCGCTGTTCCGCCGTCGGCCACTGCTCCGGCACCTGCTTGCCTGCGTGTTCGCCGGCGGCTTGTGGACGCTGGCGCTGCCCGCGACCGCCACCGAACCCATCCCGGGGCACAGCCTCGAGTCGATCCGCACCTGGGTTCTGGAACACAACCCCGAGCTGCGGGCCATGGACTTCGAAACCCAGGCCGCCGAAGCGAGGATCCTTCCCGCAGGTGCCCTGCCCGATCCGATGGCCTCGGTTGGATTCCGCGGCCTCGATCCGGACAAGCCCTGGCGCACCGCCGGTGCCGAGCGCGAGGTGAACTACGCGCTGCGCCAGCGCTTCCCGCTCTGGGGCAAGCGCGGCCTGGCGCGGACCTCGGCCAGCCAGGATGCGATCGCGGCCGGACTCGACCGCATCGCCACGGCGCGCGACCTGCTGTCCGATGCCGAGGCGGCCTACGCACGCTACTGGCACGCCGACCAGGCCGTGGCCGTGCTCGATCGCCGCATCGCCCTGCTCCGCCAGGTCGAAGAAATGGCCGGCGTGCGCTACGCGCTGGGCCGCGCCGCGCAGCAGGATGCCATCCGCGCCCAGGTCGAGCAGACCAGCCTGCAGCGCGAGCGGATCGAACGCATCGCGACCAAGCAGGAGGCAGCCGCCATGTTGAACGCGGTGCTGGGACGCCGTTCCGATGCACCGCTGGCGACTCCCGATGAGGCGCCGCGCCTCGTCGTCCACAGCGCCTCGCTCACCGAGGCACTGGATGACGCAAATGCGCACCCCGCGGTGCGCTCGCAGCAGGCCCGCGCCGAGGCCGCGCGCACGAACGTGGTACTGCAGCGTCGCAACCGCTTTCCCGACATCACCGTGGGCGTGGGTGCGATGCAGTACGGCAACGGCATCGAAAGCACCGAGCTGATGCTCGAGGTCGAGATCCCGTTCCAGCAGCGCGCGCGTCGCGAACGCGAGCGCGAATCGCGCCTGCTCGAAGACGCGGCGCTGGCCCGCCGAGACGCCACGCTGCGGGCCGTCGAGGAACGCGGCGCTTCCGCCTGGTCGCAGTGGACCAGCGCACGCGAGCGCCGCGCGCTGGTCGAGAACACGCTGATGCCGCAGGCCGACGCCACCTGGCAGTCCGCACTGGCCAGCTACCAGGTCGGCGAAGTCGACTTCGGGACGCTGCTGGAAGCACTCAATGAATGGCAGGGCGCCGACCTCGCACGGGTCGATGCACTGCGTGACGAACTGTTGGGCGCCGCCGCCGTGCGCGCCATCGAAGGAGATATCCGATGACCCGTGTCCAGACCCTGTCGCTCGCCATCGGCGTCGCACTCGCCGCACTCGCCGTCGGCTGGATGGCGGGCCGCGCCACGAACGATTCGCCCACCGCAGCCACGTCCGCCGAGGCAGCGGCCGCGGAACGCAAGGTGCTCTATTACCGCAATCCGATGGGCCTGGCGGACACGTCGCCGGTGCCGAAGAAGGATTCGATGGGCATGGACTACGTCCCGGTCTATGCCGACGACGCCCCGCCGGCGGCGCCGGGTACGGTGGTGCTGCCCCCGGACAAGGTGCAGGCGCTGGGCGTGCGCACCGAGGCGGTCAAGCGAGGAGCCATGTCCGCCACCGTGCGCACCAGCGGCACGGTCGAGGTCGACGAGACCCGGCAGTACGCGATCGCGCCCCGCTTTGAAGGCTGGGTGGAGCGGCTGTACGCGAACCAGACCGGCATGCGCGTCCGCGCCGGGCAGCCGCTGCTCTCCGTCTACAGCCCACAGTTGGCGGCGGCGCAGCAGGAATACCGGCTGGCCGACGAGACCGCCCGCAGGTTGGCCGGGTCCGATCCCGCGAGCGCGGCATCGATGACCCGCCTGCGCGATGCCGCACGCACCCGCCTGCGCAACTGGGAAATCAGCGACGCGCAACTCGGCAAGACGGGGCTGGTGCTCACCGCGCCCGCGGACGGGGTCGTGATCGAGAAGCCGGTGGTCCAGGGCGCACGCTTCGAGCCCGGCGAAACCATCCTGCGCCTGGCGGACCTGTCGACGGTGTGGGTGATCGCGAAGGTCCCGGCGGCGCAGGCCGCGGGCATCCAGCCCGGCCAGCCCGCACGCTTTGAAACCGTGGCCCTGCCGGGCCAGGTGGCCGAGGGCGCGGTCACCTTCGTGCAGCCCGTCATCGATGCGATGACGCGCACCGTGGATGTGCGCATCGCCCTGCCCAACCCCGACGGCGACCTCCGGCCGGGGCTCTACGGGACGGTGGTGCTGGAGGAGCCGGGTGCTGGACCGGTTCTGACCGTTCCGCGCTCGGCCGTGCTCGACAGCGGCACGCGCCAGGTGGTGCTGGTCGAGACCGGCCCCGGCCGGTTCGCACCGCGCGACGTCACCCTGGGTCGCCGTGGCGGCGATCGCATCGAAGTGCTCGACGGGATCGCCGAAGGCGAACAGGTCGTGGTCTCCGCCAACTTCCTGATCGACGCCGAAAGCAACCTGCAGTCGGCACTCCAGGGGCTTGAGGGTCATGCAGGACACGGCGCGCCTTCGGGCACCACTGAGGATCCACACGCCGGGCACGGTGAGGACGCCGTCGATCCGCACGCAGGTCATGTTGACGAGGTCGCTGATCCCCACGCAGGCCATGCCATACCGGCGACATCGGGAGATCCACCGGCTGCCGCCAGCGATCCTGGCGCGTCCGACGGCCATGACAGCCATGGCGACCATGGAACGATGAACGACCACGGCACACCTGCTCCCGCCACCAGCCACGAGGGGCACTGACATGCTTGGCCGTCTCATTGAATGGTCGGTGCGCAACGTCTTCCTGGTGCTGGTGATGGCGCTGGCGATTGTCGCCGGTGGCATCTACGCACTGATGAACACGCCGCTGGACGCACAACCGGATCTGTCGGACGTGCAGGTGATCGTGTTCACGGAGTACCCGGGGCAGGCGCCCCAGGTGGTCGAGGACCAGGTCACCTATCCGCTGACCAGCGCCCTGCTCGCGACGCCGAAGTCGAAGGACGTCCGCGGCTTCTCGTTCTTCGGCGCCTCCTTCATCTACGTCATCTTCGAAGAAGGCACGGACCTGTACTGGGCGCGCTCGCGCGTACTCGAGAACCTCAACGTCGCGTCGAAAAACCTGCCGGCTGGCGTGGCACCGGCACTGGGACCCGACGCGTCCGGCGTGGGCTGGGTCTACCAGTACGTGCTGCAGAGCGACCGCCACTCGCTGGACGAGCTGCGCGCGATGCAGGACTGGTACCTGCGTTACCAGCTCACCACCGCGCCCGGCGTGGCCGAGGTCGCCAGCGTCGGCGGCTTCGTGCGCCAGTACTCGATCACCGTCGATCCGGTCCGGCTGCGCGAGTTCGACATCCCGATTTCACGCGTGTCCGAGGTGATCGCCGAGAGCAACCGCGACGTCGGCGGCCGCGTGATCGAGATGGCCGAGACCGAGTACATGGTGCGGGGCCGCGGCTACCTGCGCGGTATCGAGGATATCGAGAGCCTGGTTCTGCGCGCCGAAGGGGGCGCACCGGTGCTGATCGGCGACGTCGCACGGGTCGAACTGGTACCCGATGAGCGCCGTGGCATCGCCGACCTGGACGGCGAAGGCGACGTTGTGGGCGGGATCGTCATTGCGCGCTTCGGCGAAAACGCCCTGGCCGTGATCGGCGGGGTGAAGGACAAGATCGCGGAACTTGCGCGAGGCCTGCCCGAAGGCGTCAGCGTCCAGGCGGTCTACGACCGCTCCGACCTCATCGTGCGTGCGATCAAGACGCTGCGCACGACGCTGCTCGAGGAGAGCCTGATCGTCGCGCTGGTGTGCCTGGTGTTCCTGTTCCATGCGCGCAGCGCACTGGTCGCGATCGTCATGCTGCCGGTCGGCGTGCTGGTCGCGGTGATCGCGATGCGTGCGCTCGGCATGAACTCCAACATCATGAGCCTGGGCGGCATCGCGATCTCGATCGGCGTAATGGTGGACGCGGCGATCGTGATGATCGAGAACGCACACAAGCACATCGAGCGCTCCGACGGCTCCCGCAGCCGAGCCCAGCTGATCATTGATGCCTGCCGCGAGGTCGGGCCGGCGTTGTTCTTCAGCCTGATGATCATCACCGTCTCGTTCCTTCCGGTGTTCGCCCTGGAGGCGCAGGAAGGCCGCCTGTTCAAGCCGCTGGCCTTCACCAAGACCTTCGCCATGGCCGGTGGTGCGCTGCTTTCGGTGACCTTGGTGCCGGTGCTCATGCTCCTGTTCGTGCGCGGCAAGATCATGCCCGAGCAGAAGAACCCGGTGAACCGGTTCCTGGTCGCGGCCTATCGGCCCGTGATCGACGTCGTGCTGCGGCACCGCATGGCCACGATCGCGATCGCGCTGGTCGCCCTGTTCGCCAGCCTGTGGCCGGCGTCACGCCTGGGCAGCGAGTTCATGCCCACGCTCAACGAGGGCACCCTCCTGTACATGCCAGCGTCGCTGCCGGGCATGTCGGTGACCAACGCGTCGGAGCTGCTGCAGCAGCAGGACCGGATCATCAAGGGCTTCCCGGAGGTGGAGTCGGTGTTCGGCAAGGCGGGCCGCGCCCTGACCGCCACCGATCCTGCACCTTTGGAGATGTTCGAAACCGTCATCAACCTAAAGCCCGAGGACGAGTGGCGGGACGGCATGACCACCGACAAGTTGATCGCGGAGATGGACGAGGCGCTGAAGTTCCCGGGCGTGGCCAACTCCTGGACGATGCCGATCAAGGCCCGCACCGACATGCTGGCCACCGGCATCCGCACGCCCGTGGGCATCAAGTTGTTCGGCACGGATCTTGAGCAACTCGACGCGCTGGCCACCGAGATCGAAGCCGTTGTGCGCGAAGTGCCGGGGACGACCAGCGCGTTCGCCGAGCGCCTGACCGGCGCCTACTACCTCGACATCACCCCCGACCTTGGCAGCCTGGCCCAGTACGGCGTGACCCTGGGCGAGGTGCAGGACGTGGTGGCGGCCGCGCTGGGCGGCGAGATCGTCACCACCATCCTGCAGGGCCGCGAGCGATTCAGCGCGATCGTGCGCTATCCGCGCGAGCTGCGAGACGACCCGCACCGTATCGGCAGCCAGGTTTTGGTGCCCGTGCCCGGCGGCGCCCAGGTGCCCTTGGGCGAGCTCGCACGCATCGAAGTCACGATGGGTGCGCCCAGCATCCGCACCGAGAACGCGATGCTGGCGGCCTACATCTACGTCGACACGCGCGAAAGCGACCTGGGCCGCTACGTGCAGGCAGCGCAGGACGCGGTCGCCGAGCAGGTGCAGTTCCCGCCGGGCTACTACGTGACCTGGAGCGGACAGTACGAGTACATGCAGCGCGCCGCAGAAAAGATGCGCGTCGTCGTCCCGGTGACGCTGGCGCTGATCTTCCTGCTGCTGTACCTCAACTTCCGCCGCGTCACCGAGTCGCTGATCGTGATGCTGTCGGTGCCGTTCGCACTGGTCGGCGGCGTGTGGCTGATGTGGATGCTCGACTACAACGTCAGCGTCGCGGTGATCGTCGGCTTCATCGCACTGGCCGGCGTCGCCGCGGAAACCGGCGTGGTGATGCTGATCTATCTCGACCACGCGCTGGAGGCTCGCGCCGCGCAGCGCCAAGCCGAAGGCCGCTCGCTGGATGCCGGCGACCTGCGCGAGGCGATCATCGAAGGCGCGGTC
Organism: Luteimonas aestuarii; assembly: GCF_004357985.1. Taxonomy (GTDB): domain Bacteria; phylum Pseudomonadota; class Gammaproteobacteria; order Xanthomonadales; family Xanthomonadaceae; genus Luteimonas; species Luteimonas aestuarii. The sequence goes on from NZ_SMTF01000003.1 coordinate 411,429, forward strand.
GACCGCGTGCGCCCGAAGATGATGACCGTGGTCGCGATCATGGCCGGCCTGCTGCCGATCATGTGGAGCAGCGGCACAGGCTCGGAGGTTATGCGCCGCATCGCCGCGCCGATGGTGGGCGGCATGGTCTCGTCCACGGTGCTGACGCTGGTGGTGATCCCGGCGCTGTACTCGTTGATCAAGCAGCGGCAGCTGGCCAGGAAGCGGCCAACACCTGCTGCGCTGCCGGCGGACGTGTCGTGATGTGGCCGACCTTCAACGCGCCAGGGCAAAGGCGGTCCGCGTGTGCGTTGACCCAAGATTATCGCTGCGGGAGCACTCGATGCCTTGGTGTGGATGGAGGCGTGTCAGCCGAGCTTGACCTGTGTGCGGGACACAGGTCTAGCGTGATCACCATCTTTCCTGGAGCGCGCCAATGATGGGCAAAGACGAAGCAGCGCCGCCGCTGATGACGGTACGCCAGCTGGCACAGCAGGGCGACGTCACGGTGCATGTGGTGCGCAACTATCTGCGGCGCGGCCTCCTACAGGCGGCCACGCACACCGAGGGCGGGTATCAGCTCTTCTCGGCTTCGGAGCTCCAGCGCCTGCACTTCATTCGCACGGCACAGCAGCTTGGTTTCACGCTGGCCGAAATCGAGGAAATCATCCGCCACAGCCTGCAGCGGCATAGTCCCTGCCCGCTTGTGCGGGACATCATCCGGCGCAGGCTTGACGACACCCGCCAACAACTGGACAGGCTGCTCGCCATGCACGAGCGGATGGAGCGTGCCATCCACGCCTGGGCGAAGCTTCCGGACTCCATTCCGACTGGCAATGACGTCTGCGCATTGATCGAAGCCGTTGCCGCGACAGAAGGCGGCAAGTTCGTCAGGTCCACCCCGCGACGCCTTCTCGGACGCCTCACTCAGGATTTGCCATGACTGCCCCCCGCTCTCCAACCACGTCGGGGTCCGGACGTTGGGTCTTCTGGATTTTCCTTGCGCTGGCCGTCTTCTATCTTGGCGTCGAGCATCGCGCCCACCTTGCTGGAGCACTCCGCTGGTTGCCATTGGCCATCCTGCTGCTGCGCCCCCTCATGCATGTGTTCATGCACAAAGGACATGGCGGACATGGCGGACATGGACAAGGCGGCAATGCCGACGACTCATCCAATGGGGGCCATGGCGGCAGCAAGCGGGCGCTGACCGACGAAACGTCCGACACCTCGAACGGAGGGCAATGACATGCACGCATCTGACGCTGGCTACGGTCTTTGGCTCCTCGCCGCCATCAACGCCGCCTTCTTCATCTTCTTCGCCTGGAGCTTCTACAAGCCGTTGACGCGGTGGGACTGGCGGGGGTTCGGGATGTTCTCCGCCTTCGTCGTGGCGCTGTTCGCGGAAATGTATGGCTTCCCGCTGACACTGTACGTCCTGGGCGGCTGGCTCAGCGCCAACTATCCGCAGGTGAACTGGCTCAGCCATGACGCGGGGCATTTGCTGGAGATGTGGTTCGGCTGGCGCGCCAATCCGCATTTCGGTCCATTCCACATCGCGAGTTTCGTGTTTATCGGCGGAGGGTTCTGGTTGTTGTCGACCGCCTGGCCCGTGCTGTATCGGGCACAGCGAGAGGGTCGGCTTGCCCGTGAGGGCGTATATGCGCGCATGCGCCACCCGCAGTACGTTGCCTTCGTGCTGGTGCTGACCGGCTTCCTGCTGCAGTGGCCGACGCTGCTCACACTCATCAGCTTTCCGGTGCTCGTGTGGGCCTATGCCCGCCTCGCTCGCCGTGAGGAGAAAGATTGCCTGAGCCGCTTTGGCGACGACTATGCCCGCTACATGCAGGAGGTCCCGGCCTTCCTCCTGCGACGCCGGCGCGGCCCCGCGCCATCGCCGGGAGAAGCATGATGACGCAGGTTGAGGAGCTGCCTGGGCAACGCTCCGCCGTTCAAGTTGCCCACCTGCATGGTCTCTCCGTTCGTGTTGTCGCCGCAGATCTCCGTCTCCGTTCAGGCCCATCCAAGGAGTCCACTCAATGAATACGGTCACACCCGTTGCCTGTTCCGCAGCCCCACGTACCAATTCCTACCGCTGGTTCGCCGCACTGGCGCTGGTGGGCGCACTCGCATTCTCCTTCGCACTGCCGGGCGTCGCATCCGCGAGCGAGGGCGGGTTCCGCCACAACGTCTTGATGCGCGGCCAGGTGTTGGAGAAGGGGGACGAGACGCTCGTGGTCTGCGTCGGGCAGGCCGACGGCGCCCAGGTCGGGCAGGTGCTGGATGTGATCCGGCACAAGCGCCGTATCCGGCATTCGCGGGCCGGCGGTCCACGCTATCGCCGCGAGAACATCGGTCAAGTACGGATCGCCGAACTGTTCGACAGCCACTACGCGGAGGCTGAAGTGATCTCCGGCAGCCCCAAGGTCAACGACACAGTGGAGCTGATCCGCCCCTGACAAGCGCGCAGGCGATGCAGATGCGCCTCGGCCCTCGCCATGCCATCAGCAATCACTTCCCTTCCAGGACAGCAGCCACAACATGACATCGCCTTCCAGCCCCACCCTGCAATTCCTCGGTGCCGCGGGCACTGTGACTGGCTCGCGCTACCTGGTTGAGGCCAACGGTCAGCGCGTGCTCGTGGACTGCGGCCTGTTCCAGGGCTACAAGCAATTGCGCGACCGCAACTGGGCTCCGTTTCCCGTCGAGCCGTCATCGATCGACGCGGTAGTCCTGACCCACGCCCACCTGGACCATTCGGGCTACTTGCCCGCACTGGTCAAACAAGGGTTCCGCGGCCGGATCCACTGCACCCATGGCAGCGTGGCCCTGTGCGGCCTGCTGCTTCCCGACAGTGGATACCTGCAGGAAGAGGATGCTAAGTATGCAGCGCGCAAAGGGTACTCCAAGCACAAGGAACCACGACCGCTTTATACCGAGGATGACGCCCGCCGCAGCCTGAAGCAGCTCAAGGGGCATGACTATGGTCGCGACATCGAGGTCGCATCAGGCGTCACGATCCGCTTCCATCCTGCCGGCCACATCCTGGGCGCTGCCCACGTCAGCCTGGACGTCCAGGGCCAGCGCCTGCACTTCAGTGGTGACCTGGGCCGGCAGCAGGAGTCTCTGATGAACCCGCCAACGCCCCTGCCCGCCTGTGACGTACTGGTCTGCGAATCCACATATGGCAATCGGGAACACGTTCCGATCGACCAGGAGGCGGAGCTGGCCCCCATCATCCGCCGCGTCGCTGCCCGTGGGGGCGTAATCGTCATTCCGGCCTTTGCCATCGGTCGCGCCCAGGCGCTCATGCTGCATATCGCCCGGTTGCGCGAGCGCAAGGACATCCCTCGCGTGCCGGTCTACCTCAACAGCCCGATGGCAATCAACGCGACCCGGCACTACCACGCCCACCATTCCGAGCACCACGTGTCCGAAGAGGACTGCCAGCGGATGTTCGACGTGGCCACCTTCGTCAACACTGTAGAAGAGTCGAAGGCGCTCAACCGCCAGCGCGGGCCGATGATCATCATCTCGGCCAGCGGCATGATCACCGGCGGGCGCGTGTTGCACCACATCGAGGCGTTCGGCCCCGATGACCGCAACGCGATCCTGCTCGCGGGCTACCAGGCCGGAGGAACACGCGGTGCCGCGCTGGCGGCAGGCAAGCGCACGTTGCGCATGTTCGGCCGCGAGGTCCCCATCCGCGCTGAAGTGGTGCAGCTGGAAGGCTTCTCCGGCCACGCCGACGCCGGGGAGTTGCTGGACTGGATGCGCACCGCGCCGTCCGCGCCGCGCGTGGTGTACCTCACCCATGGCGAGCCCGATGCAGCCGACACACTGCGCGCGCGCGTGCAGCGTGAACTGGGCTGGCGTGCGCGCGTGCCGGAGCACCTGGAGCAAGTCGGATTGGAGGATGCGAGATGACCACGCAGGCCCCGGGCCACACCCGCCTGCGCGTCACCCGTGCCGGCATCGACACCTACCAGCAGCCGGTGGTCTATATGCACCGTGACTGCGAAGTCTGCCGCTCGGAAGGCTTTGCCGCGATGACGCGCGTGAGGCTGGACGTCGGCGCGCGCACGCTGGTGGCGACGCTGAACGTGGTCGTCGACGATCGGCTCGGCCTCGACGAGGTGGCGCTGTCGGAGGCCGCGTGGACGCTCCTCGATCCCATGCGCGATGCCCTCGCCCGGGTGCGGCATGCGGAACCCGCGTCGTCGGCAGGCGCGCTCCGCGCCAAGGTGTTCGGGGCACGGCTGGACGACGCGCAGTACCTCGCCCTGGTGCAGGACGTGATGGAAAGCAGGCTGTCGGACCTGGAGCTTGCCGCTTTCGTCACGGCCAGCGCGGGCGACGGCCTCGACAACGCCGAGACGACCTCGCTGACACGGGCCATGATCGCCGTTGGCCAGCGCCTGGATTGGGGCGATGGGCCGGTGCTGGACAAGCATTGCGTCGGCGGCCTGCCCGGCAATCGCACCACGCCGATCGTGGTGGCCATCGTGGCTGCGCTGGGCTACCGCATCCCGAAGACGTCCTCGCGCGCGATCACGTCGCCCGCGGGCACCGCCGACACCATGGAGGTCATGGCGCCGGTGGCGCTCGATCTGGCGGCGATGCGCCGGGTGGTGGAGCGCGAGGGCGGATGCACCGTCTGGGGTGGCAACGTGCGCCTGAGCCCGGCCGACGACATCCTGATCCGGGTCCAACGGCCACTCGACTTCGACAGCGACGGCCAACTGGTTGCCAGCGTGCTGTCAAAAAAGATCGCCGCGGGTTCAACCCACGTCCTGATCGACATGCCAGTGGGTCCGACCGCCAAGGTGCGTGGCGAGGCCGCGGCCCACAGCTTGGGCACGCGGCTTGGACACACCGGCGCTGCGCTTGGACTGCACTTGGGGATCCATCGCACTGACGGCACCCAGCCGGTGGGTTGGGGAATCGGCCCGGCGCTCGAGGCGCACGACGTGCTCAAGGTGCTGCACAACGCGGCCGATGCACCCGCCGACCTTCGCGAACGCGCACTTGCGCTGTCCGCGGCGCTGCTGGACATGGCAGCGGGCAGCAACGCCGGCACCGGACTGGAGCGCGCGCGCGGCGTGCTGGATTCCGGGGCGGCGCTGGCCAAGTTCCTGGCGATCTGCGAGGCCCAGGGAGGCTTCCGCGAACCGCGGCGGGCAGCATTCACCGCCGACGTCCCGGCAACCGCATCGGGTCGGATCGCGGTGATCGACAACCGCAGGCTGGCCAAACTGGCCAAGCTGGCCGGCGCACCGACATCCCCCACCGCCGGCCTCGAAACCGGTCTGCGGATCGGCGATACGGTCGAGCGGGGACAACCTCTGCTCACCCTGCATGCGGAGTCGCCGGGAGAACTGGCCTACGCCCTGGAGCACGCCGTGACGCTGCAACCTTTTGTGCTTGGAGAGGTTCCATGACCCGTGTGCTGATGCCATTCCCGGCCGATGCAGTGTTGGCCGGCAACATCAACCAGCCCCTGCAGGCGCGCATTGCACCCGTGGCTTGGCGGCACTTCCCAGATGGCGAGTCGCTGGTCACCTTGGACGACGCACTGGCCGGAGCCGATGTGGCGCTCCTGGCCAGCCTGCGCAACGCCGATGCCACGGCCCTCCCGTTGCGCTTCGCCGCCCGGACCGCGCGCGAGTTCGGGGCTCGTTCGGTCGGCCTCATCGCACCCTACCTGGGGTATATGCGCCAGGACACCCGCTTCCATCGCGGCGAGGCGGTCAGTACACCGCTGTTTGCGCAATTCCTCGAAGAGGCTTTCGACTGGCTGGTGACCGTGGACCCGCACCTGCACCGCGTCGAGCGCCTGCAGTCGCTCTACCGCATTCCGACGATCCACGTATCGGCGACGCCGGCCGTGGCCCGCTGGATCGCTGAGACCGTCCCCGACGCTGTGCTGATCGGCCCTGACAGCGAGAGCGAGCAGTGGGTAGCGGACATCGCCGCCCTGTCCAGCATGCCCTACCAGGTGCTGGCCAAGGAGCGGCACGGCGACTACGACGTGCGCGTCAGCCTGCCCGACCCGGCAGCCGTGGCTGGTCGGACTCCGGTGCTGATCGACGACATCGTGTCGTCCGGCCACACGATCCTGGAGACCCTCGCACACCTGCGCCGGTTGTCGTTGCCGTCGCCGTTGCTGGTCGCCATCCATCCGGTGTTCGCAGGCGACGCCTATGCCCGCCTGCAGGAGGCGGGCCTGGCCCGCATCGTCAGCACTGACACCATTTCCCACCCCTCCAACGCCATCGCGCTGGGTGCGGACCTCGCCGCCGCGGCATCGACCCTGATGACCGCTTCGACCGATTCCCCGGAGGACCCATGAACCTGCATCTCAACTGCTGCACCGCCGACCAGCTGTCGGCCGCCGAGCGCCAGCGGATCCTTGAACTCGCCGACGCCCACCGGCAGGCCGATCCCGCGTTCGCCCACTGGGCGGCCGGCTACGGGGTGATCCGACATGACCCGCTTACCCAGCTCCGGGTCCGCCAGATGGTGCACGAGCTGGTCGCCCTGGGCCGCACGCCGGATGCCGGCACCGCATGGCAGCGGCTCGCCGCGGCCGACCGCGTCACCAGCGCCGGCATGTGGCTGGTGGCGCACATGACCTACAGCCAGCGCGTTCGTACCGACGGCGCGGCCCTGGAGGTCGATGATTTCAAGACCACGCCTGAAGGCCACACCGGCGGGTCCCTCAACATGGTGCCCGCCTACGCCGGCTACCTGCTGATGGATTCCCTGGATGGCCTCACCCGCGCGTGGATGATGGGCCAGGGGCACTGCGTGGCCGCCATCGACGCGCTGAACGTGCTGGTTGGCAACACGACCGACCGGCACGCCGAACGTTACGACCGCACCGGCGAAGGGCTGAGCCGGTTCGTAAGCGACTTCTATGCCTACACCCTCAATCCGGACGGAACGCCGGCGTCGCCCCTCGGCTCCCACGTCAATGCGCACACCGCCGGGGGCGTGATGGAAGGCGGCTATCTCGGCTTTGCCGAGCTGCAGTACGTGCATGCGCCGCTCAAGGATGAACGCCTGGTCGCCTTCCTCAGCGACGGTGCGTTCGAGGAACAGCGTGGCAGCGACTGGGCGCCACGCTGGTGGCGCGCCGAGGACAGCGGACTGGTCAGCCCGATCATCATCCTCAACGGGCGCCGCATCGAACAGCGCAGCCAGATCACCCAGCAGGGCGGCGAGCGGTGGCTGGACCGGCACCTGCGATTGAACGGCTTTGATCCGATCGCGCTGGACGGGCGCGATCCGGCCAGCATCGCGTGGGGCATCCACGTGATGGAGTCGCGCCTGCAAGCGGGCGCCGCTGTTCCCGCCGACGTGCGGCTGCCCTATGGCATCGCCGAAACCGTCAAGGGCTTCGGCTTCCCCGGCGCCGGGACCAACGCCTCGCACAACTTGCCGCTGCCGGGGAATCCGGCGAAGGATGCCGCGGCGCGCACGCTCTTCAATGAAGGCGCAGCGGCGCTGTTCGTGGCCGCGTCGGAGCTCGAGCAGGCCGTTGCCGCACTCAACAGCCACGATCTCCAGCAGCGGGTGCGCGAGCGCGACCATGCGCTGGCCGATCGCCAGGTGGAACCGCCCCGCGTCCCGGCGATCGCCGACCGCGGCGCCGGCGGTGAGAGCTCGCCAATGACCGCACTCGACGAGCAGTTCGTCGCCATCGCCGAGGCGAATCCGGGACTGCGGGTGCGCGTGGGCAATCCCGATGAGCTGCGCAGCAACAAGCTCGACCGGACCCTGGACGCGATGAAGCACCGGGTGCACGAGCCCGAGCCCGGCGTCGCCGAATCGCCAACCGGCGCGGTCATCACTGCGCTCAACGAAGAAGCCGTGGTCTGCGCGGCGCTCGGCAACAAGGGCGGGCTAAACCTGGTGGTCACCTACGAGGCGTTTGCACCGAAGATGCTCGGCGCCGTACGTCAGGAACTGATCTTCGCCCGCCACCAGGCCCAGGCCGGGCGCCCACCCGGCTGGCTGGGCGTGCCCCTGGTGCTGACCTCGCACACGTGGGAGAACGCGAAGAACGAACAGTCCCACCAGGATCCGACCATGGCCGAGGCACTCATGGGCGAAATGGCCGACATTTCGCGCGTGGTGTTCCCGCCGGACGCCAATGGCGCTGCCGCCGCCCTCGCCCGCGCCTACGCGCAACGGGGCACGGTCACCACACTGGTCGTTCCCAAGCGTCCGGTGCCTCATGAGCTGACCCCGCAGCAGGCCCAGGCACTGGCCGAGACCGGCGCAACATGCCTCGCCGGCGATCCGGAGACGGCGGCGATCCTGCTGGTGGCCACCGGCGCGTACCAGCTGCAGGAAGTGCGCCGCGCACAGGCGCGTCTGGCCGCACGCGGAATGTCGGCCGCGATCGTCTATCTCGCCGAACCCGGCCGATTTCGCGCCCCGCGCGATCCGGAGGAGGCAAGGTACGTGCACTCCGACAGTGCGGTCCAAGCGCTGTTTCCGGTGGGCCGGCCGCGCGTATTCGTTACCCACACCCGTCCGGAGCCCTTCCTCGGTGCGCTGCGCCGACTCGACACCGGCCCCACCACCACCGCGGCGCTGGGCTTCGTCAACCGGGGCGGCACACTGGACGTGCCGGGCCTGCTGTTCGCCAACCGCAGCACCTGGGCGCACGTGGTTGACGCGGCTACGGGCGTCCTCGGCGAGTCCCGCGACAACCTGCTGTCCGAAGCGGAGCTGGCGGCCGTGGATGGTCGCGGCGATCCGACCGCCATCCTGCGCGCGGAAGCGGGGCCGGCATCGTGAGCCGGCCGGCCAGGACCTCGCGCTGATGGCGGGCACGGTGCGCCGCGGAGGCCAGATCGCCTGGGCCGGACTGACTCTCGGGGTCGCGGTGTTGCGCCTGCGCCGACGCAGACCCGAACGGCTTCCCGCGTACGTCAGCGCCACCCTGGTGGGGCTGGGTACCACCTTCGTCAAGCTGGGCCAGGGTTTGAGCCTGCGCTGGGACCTGCTGCCGGCGCCCTATCGCGAGGCATTGTCGCGGTTGCACAGCGACGTGCCGGCATTTCCTGCGGACCAGGCCAGACACATGGTCGAGCAGGCGTTCGGCGCCTCCGTCGAAGAGCTTTTCGCCAGCTTCGATGACCATCCGCTGGCCGCCGCGTCGGTGGCTCAGATCCATCCGGCACGCATGCATGACGGTCGCGACGTGGTCGTCAAGGTCACCCGGCCCGGCATCCACGCTCAAGTGCAGGCTGACCTGCGGCTGCTTCGACGCACGCTGCGCGTAGCCCAGTGGATCTGGCCGCCTCTGAAGCGACACCGCCCCCTCGAACTGGTGGACGAGCTGGGCGCATTCCTGCGCGATGAAATCGACATGCGTCACGAGGCGCAGAACATGCGCCGCATGGCGAAGGTGCTCGATGCCCTGCCCGGCATCACACAGCCACATGTCGTTGAGCCCTACGCCACCCGCGACGTGCTGGTCCAGGATCGTAGCCACGGCACCCGCCTGGAAGCCGCTTATGGAACGGCGGCGGCTCCCGCACTGGCAAGGGCGCTGCTCGGTGCCTACGTGCATCAGCTCTTCGGCGCCGGCGTCTTCCATGCCGACCCGCACCCGGGGAATCTGTTCTTCTTTGACGACGGTCGCCTGTGCCTGCATGACTTTGGCTCGATCGGCGTGCTCGACCCTGCATCCCGGCTCGCGCTCGGCGGCATGGTCGAGGCCATTGCGGCCGACGACGCCGAGGGCGTGCTGGATGCAGCGATCGCCATGGGCTTCTTCCCGCCGCAGGTCGACCGCCGCTCGCATGTGCGCGAGATCCACCTGATCCTGGCCGAGATGGCCAGCCGTCCGCTGGCGCAGTGGTCCATTGCCGAGGCAATCTGGCGCGTGGCACGCATTGGGCAGGGCGCTGGCTTCCGGCTTCCGGCCCACCTGCTGTCCCTGATCCGGATGCTGTTCCTGGTCGAGAACACGCTGCGGGCGCTGGATCCGGATCTGGACCTGCTGGGGACGCTGTCCGCGCAGGCGGCCGCGATCGCCGACATTGCCGAAGCCAGCCGCCCCAGCGGCAACAGGCCGCTTGCCATGCGGCTGGCCCGCACTGCGCGCCAACTGCCACAGATCGCCACCGACCTGTTGCGGCAGGCGCAACTGAGCGACGGACGACCCGCCTTCTCCGTACACCACCATGGCCTGAGTTCCACGCAGGAGGCAATCGCGCGCACGGGCAACCGGCTGGCGTTGGCCCTGGTCACCTTGGGCCTGTACGTAAGCGGTGCGCTGTTGAGCCTGCATTCCGACGGCCCGCAAGTGTTCGGTCACATGCCTTTCCTGGCTATGGTGGCTTTCGCTGCTGCGGGATTGCTCTCACTGCGGCTGGTGATGGCCATCGCCAGATCGGGACACTTGTAACAGAACACTGATCTATCTCCCCGCTGGTGCCCGGCGCATCAGTGCATCCAGGAAGGCAGACCCATGACGCAACACAATCATCATCATCAAGATCATCAGGCGCACGGCGAGCAACCGCCGCATCCCCGCACGGGTGCTGAAGGTGACGTCCATGCCGGGCACGACAAGCATGCCGGCCACAGCGTGGCGAGCTTCCGCGACAAGTTCTGGCTCACGCTGCTGCTGACCATCCCCACTCTGATCTGGAGCGGGATGATCCAGCATTGGTTCGACTACACCGCACCACAGTTCCCGGGGTCGGCGTACATCCCGGCGGTGTTCGGCACGATCGTGTACTTCTACGGCGGCTCGCCGTTCCTCCGCGGCGGATACCACGAGCTGAGAAATCGCCTGCCGGGCATGATGACGCTGATCTCGCTTGCGATCACCGTCGCCTTCCTTTACAGCGCGTTGGTCACGCTCGGCGTTGTCGAGGGCTTGGACCTGTGGTGGGAGCTGGCGACGCTGGTGGCGATCATGTTGCTCGGCCACTGGATCGAGATGCGTTCGATCAACCAGGCACAGGGCGCTCTCAAGGAACTCGCGAAGCTGCTGCCTGATATGGCGGTGCGGTTGGATGAGGCCGGTACCGCGAAGGAAGTCCCTGTCGCGGAACTGAAGCGCGGCGACCTGCTGCTCATCAGGCCCGGCGCGAGCATTCCCGCCGACGGCGTCGTGAAGGAAGGGACCAGCGCCGTCAACGAAGCGATGATCACCGGCGAGTCCAAGCCGATGGACAAGTCGACGGGCGACCGGGTGATCGCCGGCACCGTCAACGGACAGGGCTCGTTGCGTGTCGAGGTGACGGGAACCGGCGACGAGACCGCGCTCGCGGGTATCATGCGGCTCGTCGAGCAGGCCCAGACGTCGCGCTCGCGCGCCCAGGCCCTGGCGGACCGGGCGGCGTTCTACCTCACGATCATCGCCATCGTCTCCGCCGCGGTTACCGCCATTGTCTGGCCACTCCTCGGTCGACCGTGGAGCTTCACGATCGAGCGCGTAGTGACCGTGCTCGTGATCGCCTGTCCCCATGCGCTGGGTTTGGCCATCCCGCTGGTGACCGCCATCTCGACCACGATTGGCGCACGGAACGGCCTGCTCGTGCGCGATCGACGCGGCCTGGAAGAGGCCCGTTTGCTGAACACGGTCGTGTTCGACAAGACAGGCACGCTCACGCTCGGTTCGCACCGCGTCGTGAAGACCACTGCCGCCGATGGACTCACCGACGACGAGGTGCTTCGCGTGGCCGCGTCGGTCCAGCGCGACGCTGAACATCCGATCGCGCAGGCGCTGATGACCAGCGCCAAGGAACATGGCATCGACGTTCCGATGTCGCAGGACTTCGAGTCCATGCCGGGACGCGGCGTGCGCGCAGTCGTCGAGGAGCGCTCGCTTCACGTTGGCGGGCCGGGTCTGTTGAGAATGCTCGCGGTCGAACCGCCGGAGACGCTTCGGCGGGCTGCCGAATCAGCGGCAGCCGATGGTCAATCTGCAACCTACCTGGTGGAAGGCGACCGGGTGCTCGCCGTATTTGCGATCGCGGATGCCATCCGTCCCGAATCGTTCGACGCGGTCAAGCGGCTGCACGACGAAGGACTGGAGGTTGTCCTGCTGACGGGTGATTCCACGGCGGTCGCAAACGCGGTCGCGAAGGAACTCAACATCGACACCGTCTTCGCCGAGGTATTGCCCGAGGACAAGGTGGCAAAGATCGAGGAGCTGCAGGCCCAGGGCAAGCGCGTCGCGATGGTGGGTGACGGTGTCAATGACGCTCCGGCGCTGCTCACGTCCGACGTCGGCATCGCCATCGGCACAGGGACGGACGTCGCGGTCGAGGCCGGCGACGTCGTACTCGTGCGCAGCGACCCGCGCGACGTGCCAGCGATCATCGAATTGAGCAAGGCCACCTATCGCAAGATGATCCAGAACCTGTGGTGGGCCGCCGGCTACAACATCGTCGCCATCCCTCTCGCCGCTGGCGTTCTCGCCGCATGGGGGATCCTGCTGCAACCTGCGCTTGGGGCAGTGCTCATGTCGCTGAGCACCGTCGTTGTGGCAATCAATGCGCAGTTGTTGCGCCGGGCGGTGCGGTCCCCATGAACATGATTCGGGGACACCTGTGACCACGCGCCGGCTTCTTGCACTCAACGTTGGCTCGTCCACCCTCAAGGGCGCGTCCTATCTGTTCAACACTGAGGGACACGGCGCGCAGTCTCGTCTGCTCGAGCGCTCCCGGGCCGAAATTCCAGTCGGCGTGGATGCGCAGGAGCGCCTTGCCACCCTGCTCGAGGCATTGTCGGAGCCGTGGCCCAGCCCCGACGTGGTGGTGCACCGAATCGTACATGGCGGTGACTTGCACGACGCCCGCGAGCTCGACGAAACCGTGCTCGCGAAACTGGATGCATTGGTGCCGTTCGCACCCTTGCACCAGCCGGTAGCCCTCGCTTTCGCGCGTGCCGCGCGCATGCGTTGGCCGCACGCGCGCCAAGGCGTGGCCTTCGACACCGACTTCCACGCGTCGCTCGCGCCCTGGAGCCGGCGCTTGCCTGTCCCTGAAGCATGGGATGCGCTGGGCATCCGCCGCTACGGTTTCCATGGACTCGCCTTTGCCTCCGCGCTCCGCATAGTGGCCAGCCACGACGCTGGAATCCTGAAGGGCCGCGCTGTCTTCGCGCATCTGGGGGGTGGCTGCAGCGTCTGCGCCGTCGAGGGCGGCCGCAGCCGCGACACCACCATGGCGCTCACTCCGCTGGGTGGAATCCCGAGCCCTACCCGCTCCGGAGATCTCGATCCCGGCGCGTTGCTGTATCTGCTGAGGCATGAACGCCTGGATGCGCAGGCGCTTGAAAACGGCCTGTACCGCAGTGCAGGCCTTGCCGGAATCGCCGGCCATGGCGACATGCGCGTGTTGCTGACGGATCCCGGCCCGCAGGCCCAGCTTGCCGTGGAGCTCTTTGCAGTCCGGATTGCGCAGTCCATCGCGGCCATGGCCACGGCAATTGGCGGTCTCGACCATGTCGTCTTTTCCGGCGGCATCGGCCATCGCGCGCCGGTTTTGCGGGCTCGCATCGTCGCGCGACTGGCCTGGCTCGGCCTGGCGCTGGCACCTGACGTCAACGATGCTGGAGCCACGCGGATCGACCGCGGGGGCGGGCCGAGCATATGGAACGTCGCGATCGATGAGGAGCGCGAACTGGCTGAATCGGCACTCGCCTCGCTGTAGCCACGACACGCCCCAAGGGTCGGCTCCGGTGGGGAATCACTCCTCGATCCGTGACGACGTGAGCACCGCTGCAAATCCCCCGCCCGGGGTGCGCATATTCGTGGTCTGGCCCTGGTACAACCTGACCGCGAACAGCAGCACACCCGCCTCGGATGCGAAGCAGCGCACATCGGCCTTGAGGGACTGCCCCCCATGCACGATCCGCAAGCTCGGTGCCGCGAAGGCCTGTGCGATGTAGGTCGCCGACACCATCGACTCCCACGTCCGCCGGGTGAGCTTGTCGCCCCGATAACTCCCGCGGCTGCCGAACCCTGCTGCAGGCTTGAAGAAATAGCCGTTGCGCGCTGCCCACAGCGCATCCCGGTTTCCGGGCACGACTTCAACCGTGGGCGGGATCACCTGTGCCAACAGGGCGGTCGAACCCGCATCGACCCCGAACCCGCCAAGCAGAACAGGGTCTCCCAGCACCGCGAGGTTGCGCTTGTCGGCGAACAGCGCGTGCGCACGCGGATGCGGTGTCAGCGCCACTTCCCCTGCGAGGTAAGCCTGACGAAGGTCTGTATGTGACGCTTCCTCAAGCGCGAAATCGGTCAACCGGTTGTAGACCATGTCGATCCGGCCGTGCGCATCTGCAAGCCCGTCCGGACCAAACTTCAGTTCCTCGGGTGCGCGTATCACGCAGTCCACGCCATGCTCCCGGAATGCGCCCGCGTACAGCTCGAACTCGGGGTAGAGGAACTGCTCCCGCGGGGCGCTGTCCACGATGGCCAGACGCGACGGCATACGGCCGGACTGCTGCCGGGCGTCCTCCAGCCAGGCGATGATAGCCATGTTGCTAGCGTTGGCCCCCGTTGTCCAAGTGGTCCACGCATCCGGTGCGCAGGCCTGCACGGCATCGACCAGCATTGCATTGAGAAGCAGCCCGCCGGGATTGGTGTTGACCTCAATCAGCCGCGGGCCGTCGACTGTCAAGTGAAAGTCCAGCCCAAGGACTCCACCCGCCGACCCTGGCTCATGGGTCGCGATGTCGGGGGCCCATTGCAGGACGTGCTGGCGATATCGCGGATTTGCTGCGACGTCGAAGACCGTCGCCGCGACTCGCCCCATGGCGTCCAGCGCCGCGCGATCAACGAACAGGGCATACGGGGAAAACAGGTGGGCGTGCACGGATGGATCGGCCGTGAACTCCGGAAAGGCAGACCGGATCGACTCGTGCAAACTGAAAACGTCAACCACTTCGCACGCACATCGCTGGTTGAGCTGCGCACCTACCGAGGTGGCACAGTCGAGATCGCAGCCTGCCTGTGCAGTCATTATCGAAGTCCGGTCAACCACAACATGAATTGTGCTGTTGGATCGGCGGGCATGGCACTGTTCCGAACGAGCAGAACACACAGCAGTCGCCTTGATTCGGCCGCAAGACCACTCCACAGCCCGTGCACTCGTAGAAAAATTGGCACGCTGTGACTGGCATTGTCTCGGTCGCCCGATGGCCGCACTCCGGGCAGGTCAAGATGCTTTCTAGCTCGACGTCACTCACCGTCAGCCCGCGCATTGGCCGGGAAGCCTGCTTCTGTGACTGCGCGCGCGATTCTAGATGTATCCGTCCGGCTCGTGTCGAACGTCACCGTGACTGTTTCTGCCCGCGTGTCAACCTTCGTCTCGGTGACGCCAGGCACCTTCTCCAGCGCCTTCCTGATGGTGATGCCGCAGGCGGGACAGGTCATGTTCTCGGCATCGAACACCACGGTCGCGGGCGTCGCCGCCAGGGCGGCCCCGACCGAGAGAGCAGCCACGAGGGCCAGTATCCACTTGCGCATTGCGCCTCCTACAGAATCCAGACGATGTAATAGGGAAACAGCAGCAACAGGACGATGAGGACTGTCGCCAACCAGAGCCAACGCCGCCTCCTTCGCAGGGTGTCCGGCTCGACGCAACTGCCATCCACACCGCAATGTGACGCCGGCCGATACAGCATCCAGAACGCCACCGCCAAGGACACTACGGCGGCGGCACTGAACCAAGGCCTCAAGGGATCCAGGGCCGTAAGGGTGCTGATCCAAGCGCCGCTGATCCCCATGAACACCAGTACCAGTGGCACGACGCAACAGACGGACGCGCCAATGGCGGCGATGCTCGCGCCAACGATGGCCGGAACAGAAGATTTAGCGGGAGTTGCTTGCATCCGGGCATACTAATCTCCGTACCCGGGTACGGAGTCAAGCTATGCGTCCAAACACGTTCACGATCAGCCGCTTGGCAGCGGCTGCCGATGTGCACGTCGAAACCGTGCGCTACTACCAGCGCCGCAAGCTGCTGCATCAGCCCGCGCGACCGAGCGGAGGCGTGCGTCGCTACGGCGAAAGCGACGTGAATCGGCTTCGGTTCATACGGCACGCTCAGAAGATGGGATTCAGCCTCGACGAGATCGCTGGCTTACTACAGATTACAGGCAAGCATTCTTGCGAGCAGACCCGCCAGTTGACCGAGCGAAAGCTCGTCGATGTCCGCCTACGAATCCGCGAGTTGAGGAATCTGGAGAGGGACCTCGAACAGAAGGTAGCGCGGTGCGCCCGAGTTCCGGCGGGAGAGTGCTGCCCAACGCTTGATTTTCTGAAGAGGGAGAATTGTTACACGGCAGGGAGTTAGCTCACTTTCTGGCTCTTCTATGCGAGTTCCTCCGGCCCTCCACCCACGCTCTACCTGGCGGGTGTAGGCCGCGCATCCTGACGATCCTTGGCAGCCCGATGGGTTCCGTCAACCGCCCAGAGAGACCAGCAGCGGGCATCGCCGCACACGTTTGCGACGTTTCATATGGGCTCCCTGCGCTGAATAAATCGGACGAGACGGCCGCGCCGCCGCCACCGTATCCCGACGGCCGCTTTCTGAGGCGATGTACGTTAGCCCTGATAACGGCCCCTAATCGTTGACCTTCTAAAGGTTAGGGACGTCATTGAACGACGGCTACCCTGAATATGACCATGAGCACATGGCAGTCGCATGGGTGCCGAGACAAGGGGATACCAGGACGGCAGTCAGCCGCCCCGCCGTTCCACTTTTGCGGTCGACTACTTGTCTGTGCTGGCCGCCTACCGCTCTTCAAGCGCCTCCAGCATCAACTCCGCCGGCAACGCGCTGCGTACTGCTGCAGCCCCGAGATCAGGGGTCGTCAGTAACCGCGCTGGCGGGCGGCTTCCCTGAGGCGCTCCTGCTCGGCTGGAGCAAGCGCCTCGAAGTTGCCCTTCAGCAGCTCTTGAATGCAACGCCCAGATAGTTCATCAGCAGATTGATTGCATGTGGCGGCAACCTTGCTGGCTGCCTCCCCGAACAGCAGGTCATCTTCCATTCCATGGCAGTAGCCGTACATGCTCCAGGAACGCATGAGGTGGGGCTTCATCCGGTCCCCAAGTCGATCAACAACAACCACTACTGCGTCGGCCATCTCGCCTACGTGTTGGCGGGTGGTCGCATAGGCTTCCGTTTGCCTCGCTGGAATGCCCGCTGTTGCAGCCTGCTCTGCGATGGTCTGAGTCAGGGCGCCCATAGCGGCACAGGCTTCCACCTGACGTGAATCCGAAAGATCCAGTCCACGCGAACCTGTGCCTGACGATGGGCCATGGCTTGCCTCCGGTGCGTCAGTCACTGGGGGTTCGGTGGGTGCCAGCAGCGTCACGGTAGCGAGACGAGGTGAAACTCCTACACCCCCCTCATTCCTGAAGAAGTGGATATCGACCCTGTCTGCGATCAGGACATACTGCTTGTCATCCATTTCGCCGGAGATGCGCGCGTAAACGGTTGCCCCGATCGCAAGCCGCCCTCGATGTCTTGCATCTTCAATCCTGCGGGCTGCTCGTTCGTCTTCAATCCGCATGTCGCATCGCGCCGTTGGCGGTTGTTGTGGTGTCCTGCCATCTGCTGCTCCTGGCGACGCCCAGTTTCGAATCTTGTAGCCGATCGCCAGGCTTCGATTGCTTCCAAACAGTTCCTCTTGCCAGCCTCCGTCGCAAGGCAGGAACGGCGCGCTCAGGACGAACGATGACGTATCGAAGTTGTAGGGCATCAACCTCATGTGGGCTGATGCGTCGTCCTCGGTATAGCCACCAAAGCTCCTGAATCTCCGCGGCGGATCGCCGGTCATGCCGAGGACCTTTTGCGTCGACGGATATGGCATGGATACGCTCAGGACCCCTAGTCTGAACTGTCCCATTCCTCTCATTTCCTGAATGAGTGTTCGAATCTGCGCGGCTCTAGCACGCATTGCTTCGTGATGATCTCGCTTCGAGAATTGATCGAGATCGGACGGCGGCGCTCCAAAGACGTGTTCCGAGAGTTGCTCGTCACTCCAGGTCGTGGCGGCATGACCGAGAAGGATGAGATGCATGTCTGCTCGGCCAATACGTGGATAGGCAGTTGTTTCAACCGCTTCTGCAGAAGACGTTCTGCTTGATGCGGCAGATGGCAACGCCACGTTGACAGCCGTTGCGACCAGCAGTGCCAGCCCAAATCTTCCTTTCATAAGTGTTCCCCCATGGGGTCGTCGTCAGCGCATTGGGTTGCCGGGCGGCTCAAGCCTTCTACATAACTAAATCATATATACCAAAATTGACTTTAGCGTGGCCGCGCCATCCAGCGCATTGCCATGTCAAAGACCCTTTACCGCCGCGAGAACGAACTCTTCAGGGAGCAACTGCGTCGCGCGCGGGAGACCGCAGGACTCACGCAAGCCGATCTTGCGCGCGCGATCGGTCGGACTCAGGTGTTCGTCAGTCATGTCGAACGGGGGGTTCGCAGGCTGGACGCAGTCGAGCTTCTGGAGATTTGTCGTGCGATGGGGGTGGATCTCACCACCTTCGTCTCAGAGTTCCAGAAGACGGTGGATGCCCTCCCCCGCCGGAAGACCTCGCAGGTTCGCCGGACTGGTATCCCGCGCCCTAGGGGATGAGCGAAACCGCCAATGCGCGCGATGGTCGATCATTCGTTCGCTTCCAGCTCACTGACGGGGTGGGGGTCGCCGAACCTCACCCTGTCACGACCCGGATCTTCCTGGCTCTTGTGGATACGCGACGAGGGTCAGCTTGGTGCCCAGTTGCCCTGTGAAGGTGATGGCGGCGTTTGCCGTTATCAGACAGCTCCCTCTCTTCCGCTTCCATCGTAAGCAACGTTGTCTATGGCGAACCGTCCCAGGAAGTACCAGCGCCATGTGTTTCGCGAGGATGGCCTCCCGACGAAGGCCACCGGTGATCGCGAGTGACGCCTGCTGCAATCACGCTTTGGAGCGACAGCGACATCCTCGGTACCCACGTCAGTCGACGGCGACCTCAGTCCCGGTGGACCGCGTCCAGCTACCCGCCTCGCCTCCACAGATCCCGAACCGTCTGGCCATATACCGTACGCACCCAGTCGGTGCGCTGGGCACCATGCCCCAACGCATTCGCAGCCTTGGCAAGCGCCTCACGTTCAGTCCAGCCTTTCCCATGCAGGTGGCGAATCAGGCAGCAACAGTACCCATAACGCGCGGCATGCGGGGACTGCGCGCCAGTCATGCCAATGCGGGAACAGATGCTGTAGACGCGGGCAATAGCCTGAGGAAGTTCACCAGGAATCAGGAATCCACCAGTCGATGCTGCGACCTCGCGTGCCCTCCCGATTGCGTCGAGTGTCTTGGGCACGTCAATGATGACTGCCTGCCGCAGGCGGCCGCCCTTTGCGCCACGCGAGACGCGCAACTCCGGCAGCTCGAGTTTCGACTGCCGCAACGTCGACTCCCAGTTCGCCAGATCATGGCTACACATGACCGCCTCCTGCACTCGAAGGCCCACGAAGTACCCAAGTTCGATCACGGAGGCGACGCCCGACTCCAGATCGCCCGCCTGTCGCGCGAACTCAGCCATGGCCGGCTCTTCCAGCGGCTCCCGCACTCCACCGCGGTTGCCTCCAGAAATCCCGAGGCTGAAGTTCGACACGGTGGGGTGCTTCAGCAGCTGTCCCCGGCCAGACTTCCTGAGCAGGAACCGGATGTGCGCCATGTAGTTCTGCACAGACCTGATCGAGTTTCCATCGTCAAGAAAGTCGCCAGCCAAGGCCTGCAGATGGACGCTGCGCACTTGCTTGAGGTTTGTCAGATGGAATTTTTTCGCCAGAAAGGAAACTGCTCGTTTGATGGCATAGCGTCTTGCTTTGCGTGTCAATCGAGCACCATCGCGCAAAGCCAGAACCTTGCGAGCCTGCTGCATCAGCAGGTAGTAGGGCGTATCAGTCATCGCTGCAACCTCTCCAAGTTCGGCGCCATCCGAACAACGTTTTCAAGCACATGGCTTGCTGGAGAAGCCCGGCGGCGGCGCCGGAAGGGTTGGGTTGGTTAGGTTTTCTGCGGCGATGCTGCGCGTCGCACGACTGACGCAGATCCTGGCAAGTAGTGCCAGCAAGGCCCATTTCCCGAGGGAAACCGGACATCTCCAAAAAAAGATGATTGGGATGATGGCAACTAGCCGACGGTGAACACCTGAGAAGGCACATCTCTCAGGAGGACACGGAGCATTCAAGGCATTGGCAGCCCGCATGCATGAGCAATGCGACGCGTACTCTCGAAGCGGCCTGCGATGCAGGCTGCGCAGAATGCGATTTGATCGGAGCTGAATCTAGATGATTGACGAGCTTAGGGTCGTCACGCCATTTGGCTTACGCCAGATTGGCTACGAGCGTTCCCGATCCCACGCGCTGTGTCAAGAGGACATGCGGAAAATTTTCGTCCCGTCACTTTCGAAAAAGCTCGAAACTCCCAGCGCACTCAATCGTTTTGCGCCGTTATCACTCCACGTCACTCTTGCGTGATCGCCCGCTGACCCTAGACGCGACAATGCCGGCGTACGTCGACATCGGAGGACCGCATGAGGCCACCGCGCTTCTCGCTCGCCACGAACGAAGATCGCGATGGCGTTGCGAAAAAGGTTCGAGATTCACTCGCTCGCAACCTACTGATCTACCGCGACTAATCCATGAATCTCACCACACGGTGTCGAGATTCTTCCGGTCGCCCGACCCCATGCCAGCGTGGCGCCCAGAATCTCGCACTTTCGCACTCTTGCGATCACCTCCGACTCCGCCAAACCATTGTGGTGCAACGATTTCACGACGCAGTATCGTCCGCAAGAATCTCGACACCGACCCGGACGACGACCCTTACCTCGTTCGCTCCCGAAGCATGGCCTCAAGCGCAACACCATCCCGTCGACCGGTGGCACCCGCGACATGCCTGGCATAGATCGTCAGCAGCATTCGGCAGTCGGCATGCCCCAATACCTGGGCGACAAAGGTGGGTGCCTCTCCTGCAGCCAACATCAGGGTGGCCGCAGTGTGGCGCAGCTGCTCCGGGCCGCGAAAGGCCAAACCTTCGGCTTCGAGTATCCGCCGCCAATCCCGCCGCGCGAAATTCTGGATGTCCAGCGCACGCCCCCGCCGGCTCAGGAAGACATAGCCACCCACGCTGCCCGTCAGCTGCCACTGTCGGTCGAAGGCCTCGGCAACCGCCGCGCACATCGGGATCAGGCGCTGGGAGGACGCGGTCTTGGGCAGGCTCTCCCGGCCATCCGCGCGCGCGCGACGAACCTCGAGCGTGCGCCGCGCACGATCCACGCAGTCCCAACACAGGCCATTGGCCTCACCCGAGCGCAGCCCCACCAGCCCTCGGATCCAGACATACTCGGACAGGTGTGCAGGTGCGGCAGCCCTGAGACGCTGGAGCTCGGGCAAGGTGAAGGGCTGGATCTGCGGGCGAGCTACTGGCAGCGGCGGTAACGATCGCCCAGGGTTGACGATGCCATACCGGTACTCTCGCTCACCCAGGCACTGCGCCAACACCTGCAATACCGCATTGATGCGCTTGGTAGAGCAACCCGACTC
Organism: Luteimonas aestuarii; assembly: GCF_004357985.1. Lineage (GTDB taxonomy): Bacteria > Pseudomonadota > Gammaproteobacteria > Xanthomonadales > Xanthomonadaceae > Luteimonas > Luteimonas aestuarii. Next base: position 432,995 of record NZ_SMTF01000003.1, read on the forward strand.
GCGCGCGAGCCGCAGGCGAAGCCCCATCAACGCCGCGCGATCAAAGCCATCGATCCGATGCATCTTCAGCTCGGGCAGCAAGTATCGCTGCAGGATGTGTCCGACCCGGCGCTGCGTGCTCACGCGCCAGCCGATCGAGACCTGGTCGAACCAGGTGCAAGCGAAGTCCGCAAGCGACGCGCTGGCCGGCGAATGGGGTTGGCGGAACTGGACAACGGCATTCATCACGAGCTCCAGGCATGCATGCATCAACATGCCCCGACCTCACAGTTCGCAAAACAAGGAGGCGTTTTCCCGGCAGCCCTGCGCCAAGCGCCTCGACCCCCGACCAGCACAGCCTGCTCTTCAAGATGCACCGGGGGCCCGGATGTCCTCGCGCGCCTACGGCCGTCGGAACAAGAACCTCGGGTCGCGCAAGAAGCGTGCCTTTGTTCCGGACGCCATCCAAAGCACCCGCATTTCCTCCAGGGTGCCCGCGAACTTCATGTCCGCGCGCTCGGGAAAAGCCATCGAGCCGCTCACCGCTGATTGCATGCCCGTGCCCGCAGGCAAGTACATCAGAATGTCGCCCACCCCGGCCTGGCCTCCATCGCGGGTGCGCTCCAGCGTGCCGGCCGTCACCTCCAACCTAGTCTCATTATCGCCTTCCCGCTGCACCTCTCTGACATTAAAAAACAGGTCCTGGTCGCTCATGGTTCGCTCCGTTGACGGTCACGGACCGAGCGTAGGACGGGAGTTCCGCCGTGGATACTGGACAACGTCTCCCCGAGCCCCAGGTCGTCTTCAGACGTCGACCCGGGTATTGGCAGAACCCGGGTCATTCCCGGGCCATCTGCTACCCGAATCGGCGAGTGGGCGGCCATATCGGCTGCGGCGTGGGTTCAGCATGCGATCAGGACCAGCCGTCTGGCGATAGACCGAGCGACTGCAACAGATTCCGAAACGCGAGGTGCGGGTTAGCTGTACCAGACCGATGAGGTACTGCGTTAGACATTGGCACCCCGCTACCATGGAGATGAGGCTGCTCAGATCTGCAGAGCTTTTCTGATCCCGCGGGTATTCCCCGTAAAAGCCCGGGAGTACATCCTTTCGATTTCAGCGTTCATCAATTGACTATTTCCCGCAAGTGGAACATGCGGGTTCATTTGTCTGAGACGGGCTCCATCATGAAATCTGTTTTGCAGGTTCTACCCGTTTGCGCAGCCGAAGCATCCGCCACATTTTCGCCGGAAAGGCATCTTCCTACACCGTGACCATGAGGCTTCACCAGGCCCGCATCATCTTCCATTGAAAGAACGATCCTCTCGGTGAGGGTACGAAGCTTATCGGCCTCGCTCTTTAGCGCGTCTCCGGCTCGCTTGTAGTAGCGCCAAGATGCTAGCCAAGAGATCAAGGCTCCTGTCACTACGGAGACAACGATTTCAATCATGGCGACCCTGCATTGAACTAGCCCGGGAAAGCTCCGAGAAGTCCTTTTTCATGGGGCAGAACCGGTCGTCGATGGCCTGCTTGCCGAGGATGACGAGGTCCGGCGATTGCTTCTCGACCAGCTTGAGCAGCGTGCGGGCGGCGGTCAGCGGCTGGATGGCCCCGTCCGTGACGACGTGGATGGCGCGGTTGGCGCCCATCGCCAGGCCGTTGCGCAGGTGGGCTTGGGCATCGGCGGGCGCAATGGTGGCCACCACCACTTCGGTGGCGACGCCCTTGTCGCGCAGCCGCAGGGCCTCTTCCAGCGCGATCTCGTCGAACGGGTTGGGCGACAGCTTCACGCCGTCGACGACCACGCCGGAGCCATCCGGCTTGGCCTGGACGCGGACGTTGTAGTCCGCCACGCGCTTGTAGGCGACGAGAATCATCAATGGGGCTTAGTGATATCGCCAAGGCAATACCGGACGAACTCCACGCGCATGTCCGCCAGATGCCGGGCCTCAGGCACCGGCAGCAGGTCGAACGCATGCGGCGCCGCATCGTAGTCGACACGCCAAGCTTCATTCCCCGCCGCCAGCCAGCGCGCATGCATGCCAACGCTGTCGTCGTACAGCGGGTCGGCCGTGCCGACGCAGAACATTGCAGGCGGCAGCGATTCGAACGCCTTTTGCGGCCATTCCCAGGGCGACGAGGCCACATCGACGCACGCTCCTTCACCCAGGTAAGCTTCCACGTAGAAGCGGCACGCGCCAGCGTCCAGCAAGGGCGACGCGATGGTGCCGGCGCGGCTTGGCAGGGTATTGGAAAGGTCGAACAGGCCGTAGTTGAGGGAAGCACCGGCGAACCGCAAGCCCGCATCGCGCAACAGCGGCAATGCCATCAATGCGAGATGGGCGCCCGCCGACTCTCCGGCAAGGACCACGCGGCCGGCATCGAAACCGTACTCGTTGCGCCATTGCCCAGTGAGGCTACGCACGGCACGCACGCAGTCCTGCAGCGCGACCGGATGCCGATGCTCCGGTGCGAGCCGGTAGTCGATGCTGGCCACCAGCGTCGAGGTGGCGCGAGCCAGGCCGACCAACGCGGGTTGCAAAGACCTCGGGTCGCCGAGGCACCAGCCACCGCCGTGGATGTGGATGACCGCGCCGCGGACCTCCCCTTGTGGCGGGACGAGAAGCACGGCCACGCCATCGTGGTGTTCAATACGACTGGCCGAAGCAGGCATCGCCTCCGCGCCAATTGAATCCTGCGCATGCAATGCCGAGGCCACGGCGGCGTTGAACGCGATGCGCGATGCGGGAATCTCATCCAGTCGCCGAGGAGGCCGCGCCGGAAGCTGCTGCAACCGTCGCATGGCGGCGTGCAGCGCGTCGCTGGCCGGCACCCGCAACGTATCGGCGAAGCCAAATGCCTGCGGGAATCCAGCGTACTGGCGCCTGTCGCCCATCTCGCGCAGCCTAGCGCCTCACGCGAACGACTTGCCTTCCGCTGCCAACCGCTCCAACAGCGGCGCCGGCGTCCAGTAGCGTTCATCACGGGCATATCGCCGGATCGATTGCAGTACACGTCCGGTTCCAAGGGTGTTCGCGTAATGCATCGGACCGCCTCGCCATGCCGGGAAACCATAACCGTACAGCCAGACCAGGTCGATGTCGCTGGCGCGCATCGCGATGCCCTCGTCGAGGATGTTCGCCGCTTCGTTGATCAGCGGCAGCACGCAGCGCTCGACGATCTCCTCAACGGGGATCTCGCGGCGCGAGATGCCGAAGCGCCTGGCCTCCTCCTCGACGATCGCGTCCACTTCCGGATCCGGGATCGGCTTGCGGCTCCCCGACTCGTAGCGGTAGAAACCCGCACCGGTCTTCTGACCGTACCGTCCCATCCCGTATAGCCGATCGCCCACGGCGTAGATCATCGCGTCCGCCGGATCCACGCCGCGCTGCTGGCGCACGCGATAGCCGACATCGATACCGGCGAGGTCGGACATCGCGAACGGCCCCATCGCGAAACCGAAGCCGGTGATCGCCGCATCGATCTGCGCCGGCGACGCGCCTTCCATCAACAGCACGCCGGATTCGCGACCATAACCTTCCAGCATGCGGTTGCCGATGAAGCCGTCGCACACGCCGCAGACCACCCCGACCTTGCGCAGCCGCCTGGCCAGCGCGATCGCGGTGGCGAGCACGCTGTCGGACGTGTCGCGCCCACGCACGATCTCCAGCAGCCGCATGATGTTGGCTGGACTGAAGAAGTGCAGTCCCAGCACGCGCTGCGGCGACGCGGTCGCGGATGCGATCTCGTCGACGTCCAGGGTCGACGTGTTGCTGGCCAGGATCGCGTCCGGCCGGCAGCGCGCATCGAGATCGGCGAACACCGTCTTCTTCAGCGCCATGTCCTCGAACACCGCTTCGATCACCAGGTCGACCCGCGCAAGTCGCTCGTCGTCGCCGGCCATGATCCGTGCGATCCGGGCACGCGCTTCCGGTTCGTCGAAACGGCCGCGCGCGGCCAGTCCGAGATAGTGCTTCTCGACGTGCGCCAATGCGCGCTGCAGCGTATCTGGCGAGTTGTCGAAGAGGCCGACCTCCAACCCGGCGTCCGCCAGCGTCAGTGCGATGCCGATGCCCATCGTGCCCGCGCCGAGCACGGCGCAATCGCGGATCGGCAGCAACGGGGTGGCCGGATCCAGCCCCTCGACCTTCCCGGCCTGGCGCTCGGCGAAGAACGCGTGGATCAGGGCAGCCGACGTCGGGCTGCGTGCGCACTCGAGGAACAGTTCGGATTCGCGCTCCTGCCCCTCGCGGAATGGCAGCGACGCCGCCTGCACCGACAACACGCAGCGCCGCGCAGCGAAATTCGCAGCCGTGTCCGGCAGCTTCGCGAGCGCGGCCTCGAACAGCGCGTCGTCCTGGTCGACGTCGCGCTCGCGCGTGCGTCTGGGCCCGGCGCCGGCATCGAGCAGGCGCCGTACGTAATCGAGCACGGCATCCTCGAAATCCTCGGCGGGCGCGAGCTCGTCGACCAGCCCCAGCGACAACGCCTTCGCTGCATTCACCGGCTTGCCGGTCACGATGAGGTCAAGCGCAGCGGCGTTGCCGATCAATCGCGGCATGCGCTGGGTACCGCCGGCACCCGGGAGGATGCCGATCTTCACTTCCGGCAGGGCCATCGTGGCCGCCTCGGACGCGATGCGATGGTGGCAACCCATCGACAGCTCCAGCGCGCCGCCCATCGCGGTGCCGTTGATCGCAGCCACCGTGAGCAGGTCGCTGTCCTCGAACCGGTCGATCAGTTCCGGTAGTTGCGGCGGTTGCATCGGCTTGTCGAACTCGGAAATATCTGCGCCGCCGGAGAACATCCGTCCGGAACCGGTCACCACCAGCGCGCGGACGCCGGGATCGCGTTGCGCCTGCGCCAGTGCTTCGGCCAGCGCCGCGCGGACGCGCGCGCCCAGCGCATTGACCGGCGGATTGTCGAGGCGGACGACGAGGATCGCACCATCGCGATGGACGGAAACGCCGGCTGCACTGGCGGTCATGGATGCATTCCTTCGATATCGAGTTCGAGTACGGTGCGATCGGGCACGACCAGGATGTCGGCGGTCGACATCGCCCTGGGCAGTTCCCAGCGATAGAAATAGCGGCACGCATCTAGCTTGCCGCGCAGGTAGCCCTCACGAACGCCGGCGCCGGCCTGCAGCGCGCGCTCGGCGGCCAATGCCTGCCGCAGCCACAACCAGGCGACGACGACATGGCCGAACATCGCCAGGTACTCGCTGGAATCGCACAGCATGGCCTTCGGGTCGCCGGCGCGTTGCAGCAATTGCCCGGTGACGTCGACGACGCGCGCGCAGGCACGCTCGAGTTGCGAGGCCATGAGTTCGAACCCGGTCACGCCCTTCGCCTCCGCAACTGTCGCGGCGATGCGGTCGCAAAGCAGTTGCAACGCGCGGCCGTTGCCTGCGGACACCTTGCGGCCCAGCAGGTCCAGCCCCTGGATGCCATTGGTGCCCTCGTGGATCGGGTTGAGCCGGTTGTCGCGGTAGTACTGCTCGACCGGATAGTCACGGGTGTAGCCGTAACCGCCGAGCACCTGGATCGCGAGGCTGTTCGACTCAAGGCAGTACGCCGACGGCCACGCTTTCGCGATCGGCGTCAGCAAGTCGAGCAGCAGCGCAGCGTCGGCGCGCACCGTGTCGTCGTCCGCAACCTCGGCATCGTCGCAGAACGCCGCGCAATCCAGCGCCAATGCCAGTCCGCCCTCGGCGTAGCACTTCTGACGCAGCAGCAGGTGGCGCACGTCCGGGTGATCGGCAATCGGAACCATCGGCGTCGCCGGGTCCTTGCCGTCGACCGGTCGGCCCTGCAGGCGCGTCTTCGCGTAGTCGAGCGAATATCGGTAACCCGCGTAGGCCAGCGCGGCCGCGCTGAGACCCACGCCGATCCGCGCCTCGTTCATCATGTGGAACATGTACTTCAGGCCGTGGTGCGGCTCGCCCACCAGCCAGCCACGGCACTCGCCCTTTTCACCGAAACCAAGGATGGTGCTGGTGATGCCGCGGTAGCCCATCTTGTGCAGCAGGCTGACCAGACGGACGTTGTTGTCTTCGCCAGGGCTGCCATCGTCGTTCACCCGGTAGCGCGGCACGATGAACAGCGAGATGCCGCGCACGCCGGCAGGAGCGCCCTTGATCTTGGCCAACACCAGGTGGACGATGTTCTCCGCCAGTTCGTGTTCGCCGCCGCTGATCCACTGCTTGGTGCCGGTCAGCGCGTAACTGCCGTCGTCGTTGGGCGTCGCGGTGGTGCGGATGTCGGCGAGCGAACTGCCCGCCTGCGGTTCGGACAATGCCATGGTCCCGAAGAAGCGCCCTTCGCGCATCGGCTTCAGGTAGCGCCGCTTCTGCTCGTCGCTTCCATGCGCCGCGAGCAGGTTGCCCGCCGCGGACGTCAGCGTCAGGAATGCCTGAGTGCTGATGTTGGACGCCTGGAACAATGCAGCGACCCCCATGGCTGCCGACCAGGGCAACTGCATGCCGCCCTCGTCCAGACCCTGCTGCACGCTCATGAATCCGGCGTCGACGTAGGCGCGACAGGCCTGCGCCACCTCCGGGGGCAACGCCACGCGCCCCTCCACCACCTCCGGCTCGCAAGCGTCCGAAACGCGATAGTGCGGCACGAAATAGCGCTCTGCGATGGCCGCTGCCGAATCCAGCACGCCGTCCACCGTCTCCCGGTCCAGGTGCGCGTAGCGGGGCACCTGGAAGAACCTGTCGGCCCCGGCAACGTCATACAGCAGGAACCTGATCTCTTCGGTATCGAATGGTTTCACCGAGGCCTCCCACAGCCGGACCAACCCCAATCATCCTGTCTCTATTTTGTCGACAAAAATAGAGGCGCCTTTGGCCAGAACTATCCGCAAAACGGCTTGTTTGTGGATAGGACGGACTGGACTGGATGGTATGATGCGGTTATGTTGACGTCAATTCTGTCGACAATTTGTGCCGATGATCGGGTTACCAGCCCCCCGCACCCTCCCCTTGTGCGCGAGCAGCAGGCATTGCGCCGCGACATTCATGGACAATGCGAAGGATTGGATTGGCCGACTTCCCCGCCCCCACCGGCCGCTTTCCCCGTGCAGCGAGGACGCCCGTCATGACGCCTACTCCCGGCAAGCCCAGCGAGACCGACGGTTCGCCGGACATGGCGCCGGTCGAGGACCGCGACCGCCTGGTCGAGAAGGTCGTGCGCCAGCTGACGCGCGACATCATGGCGGGCATCTACGGGCCCGGCGACCGGATCAGGGAGCCGGAAGTCTCCGAACGACTGGGCATCAGCCGGGCGCCGGTGCGCGAAGCGCTGCGGAACCTGGAACACGAGGGCATGGTGGAAGTGATGCCATGGCGCGGCGCGCGGGTGATCAATCCATCACCGGACGAGATCGCGGACCTGTTCGACCTGCTGGCGGCGGTAGAAGGGGTGGTCGCGCGGCTGGCGACCCGCCATGCCAGCGACGAGGATCTCGCCCGCTACGCAAAGAAGGTGCTCGAGGCTGCAGAGGTCGCACGCGAGCACAAACAGAAGGATTTCTTCGAAGTCATCCACGTCGCCTACCAGGCGGCGGAAGTGCTGGCAGCCAGTTGCGGCAGCGCGATGGCAGCCAACATGGTGCGCCGCATCGGCAAGCCTGCGTACTGGCTGCACCGTTTCCTGATGCCGGCGCCGCAACGCTGGATCCAGCAATCGCTGGCCCGACAGGCCGCGCTGCGCGATGCGCTGTTGGCGCGCGACGAGGACCGCAGCGAACGCGCCGCGCGCGCATTGGTCGGCCACACCCGGCGACTCGTGGTGTTGCGCGCACGGGAAGTCGAAGCCGCGCAGGGCATCCTGCATCGCGCTCCGGCATGGAACGTCGGCCGCATCGCCGCGAAGGAACCCGCACGCCGACGCACACGCAAGGACTGAGCGTCGTCGCTCCCTCCGCGTGCGCGACGCGACCGGCGAACGCCGTATCGCATCGCGACGTCCGCGCATCCGCTCCGACGGAGGTTTCCCGATGACCGATCCGCACTCCACCACGCGCGGCCCGTTGGCCGGCTACCGCGTGCTCGAGCTGTGCAGCACCATCGCCGGCCCCGCCTGCACACGGCTGTTCGCCGACTTCGGTGCCGAGGTCATCAAGGTCGAACCGCCACAGGGCGATCCAGCGCGCGCGCTCGGGTTCCGCGACGGCGACGTCTCGCTGACCGGCGTCGCGCTGATGCGCAACAAGCGCAGCACGATCATCGACATCAAGACGCCGGAAGGCGCGAAGCTGGTCCGCGAACTCGCCGCGACATGCGACATCGTGGTCGAGAATTTCCGTCCCGGCACGCTGGAGCGCCTCGGGCTTGGCTACGAGGACCTCTCGCGCGACAACCCGGGCCTGGTGATGGTGCGCATCTCCGGCTACGGACAGACCGGCCCCTACCGGCACAAAGGCGGCTATGGGGCGATTTGCGAGGCCTTCGGCGGCATCCGCCACCTGATCGGGGATCCCGACCGGCCACCGGCGCGTGTCGCGGTTCCCGTCACCGACTACGTCACTGCGGTCTACGCCGCGTTCGGCGCGATGATGGCCTTGCTCGAACGCGAGCGTAGCGGGCGGGGACAGGTCGTCGACGCGGCGCTGTACGAGGCTGCCTTCAGCATGATGGACAGCGCGGTGCCCACCTACGACAAACTCAAGCTGGTGCCATCGCGGCTCGGCACTCGGCTGCCGGCGATGGCGCCGAACAACCTCTATCCCGCCAGCGATGGCACCTACGTCCTGATCGCGGCCAACAGCCAGGCGGTCTATGAGCGGCTCGCATGCGCGATCGAGCGCACGGACATCATCCAGGACCCGCGCTTCGCGACCATCCGCGCACGCTGGGACAACGTCGACGCACTCGACGCAATCATCGGCGACTGGGTCGGCGCACAAGACGCGAAAGACGTCGAGTCCGCACTCGAGGCCGCAGGCGTGCCCGTCTCGCGCGTCTATACGCTGCCGGACATCTTCGAGGACGCGCACTACCGCGAACGCGACATGCTGCTCGACGTGCCGCACCCGGTGCTGGGCGATGTCGTGCTGCCCGGCATCGTGCCCAAGCTCTCGGCCACGCCCGGCGAGGTGCGATGGGCGGGCACCGAGGCAGGCAGCGACACGCGCGCGGTCCTGGCCGAGCTGCTCGCACTCGATGAGGGCGCGCTCGATGCGCTGGAGCGTTCAGGCGTCATCGCCACCGCCATTGCCGATGGACGGCCTTCGGACGGCCCCACACCTACCCCCACCGAAGAGGACCCCCGGCGATGAACGAAGCCGTGATCGTTTCCACCGCACGCACGCCCATCGGCCGCGCCTACCGCGGCGCATTCAACGACCTGCATGGCGCCGAACTCGCCGGACACGCGATTCGCGCCGCGGTCGCGCGCGCCGGGCTCGCGCCAGACGAAGTCGACGACGTGGTGCTGGGCTGCGCGCTGCAACAGGGTGCGACCGGCGGCAACATCGCGCGGCAGGCGGCGCTGGTCGCGGGGCTGTCGGTGCGCACGCCCGGCACCACCGTCGACAGGCAGTGCTGCTCGGGCCTGCAGGCGATCGTCAACGCCGCGAACGCGATCCGCTCCGGCGACGCCGACGTGATCGTATCCGGCGGCGTCGAATCGATCAGCCTCGTGCAGAACAACCACTACAACCAGCACCGGCTCGCGTCGGACGAATTGCTGGCGATCGCGCCGGCCGCGTACATGCCGATGCTGCAGACCGCCGAAGTGGTGGCGAAGCGCTACGGCGCGTCGCGCGAGGCACAGGACGCGTACGCATTGTCCAGCCAACGACGCACCGCGGCGGCGCAGGCGGCCGGGCGCTTCGACGACGAAATCGTGCCGGTCACGGCGACGATGGTCGCGACCGACAAGGCCACGGGCGACACCAGCCGCCGCGAGGTGACGCTGTCGAAGGACGAAGGCAACCGCCCGGACACCACCGCGGAAGGTCTGGCCGGACTGAAGCCGGTGCTCGGGAATGGCGTGGTCACCGCCGGCAACGCCAGCCAGTTGTCCGACGGCGCATCGTCCTGCGTGGTCGCCTCGGCCGACTGGGCCGCGCGACGCGGGCTGGAACCGCTCGGCATCTTCCGCGGATTCGTCGCCGAGGGTTGCGAACCGGACGAGATGGGCATCGGCCCGGTGTTCGCGGTGCCAAAGCTGCTCGCCAGGCACGGGCTCGCGGTGGACGACATCGGTCTGTGGGAACTCAACGAAGCGTTCGCGGTGCAGGTGCTCTACTGCCGCGACAAACTTGGCATTCCCGACGAACGACTCAACGTCGACGGCGGCGCGATCTCGATCGGGCATCCCTACGGCATGAGCGGCGCGCGCATGGTCGGGCACGCCTTGCTCGAAGGACGACGCCGCGGCGTGAAGCACGTGGTGGTCACGATGTGCATCGGTGGCGGCATGGGCGCGGCGGCGCTGTTCGAGGTCGCCTAGCAGGCTGTTTTTCGACAGCCTGCTAGCGCCGCGCGTCCGGCGAGAAGAAGCGGTCGATCGCGTCGAGGATCGGCGCGCGCAAGCGCTGGACCTGGCGCGCTTCGTCGTCGGCGATGTCCATGGTGTTGTCGCGGCGGCGGCTATACGCATCCCAGGGCGCGAACACGCAGTCGGGACGTCCATGTGTCGCGAACGCGACCCAGCAGTCGGCGACGTCGCGGGACATCCGCAGGTCGGCTTCGCTCATCTCCGACATCGATGCGCCACCGCCGCTGCGTCCGAGCACGTCGAACACGTACGGGATTTCGCTTCCGTGCCCCACGCCGGGTACCTGTCCACGCCGGCCGCTGCGCACGTAGCCGAACCGGTAGAGCCAGGCCGACGATTTGCGTGCCTGCATCGCGGCGATCCAGCGTGCAGGCGCGCCGAACACCAGGTCGCCGAACAGCAATTGCTGGCGCACGGCATCGTCCTGCGTCTCGTTTCGGTAGAGCTCGCGCACGGCCTTGCTGTCCGCGAGGCGGCGCCCCTGCTCGCCGGGATCGAGCGCCTGCATCAGGCTGCCTTCCCAGGTATTGCTGCCGATCAGCAATGGCACGGATGCCTGCCGACCGTTGCGGAACACGTCGACAGGCTGCCGCACCACCGACACGCCATCCACGAACGGGCCGAAGCCGAGCGAGCGATCGGCCGCGATCGCATCCACCAGACGCTCTGCGGGCACCGCGCGCAGCACGGATGCATCGGCATCCGCCGGCATGTCGATCCTGTCGAGTCCCGCCTGTACGCGGCGCCGCATCGCGACCGCATCGGGCAGCATCGCCCAGCCGCCGCCCGATTGCACGATGGCACCGGCGAACAGGCCTTCGGCCTCGGGACTGGCCATCAGCATCAGCACGGCGACGCCACCGGCACTCTCGCCGAACACGGTCACCCGCGCCGGATCGCCGCCGAATGCGGCGATGTTCCGCTGCACCCAGTGCAACGCGGCCAGTTGGTCCATGAAGCCGAAGTTGCCGCCGGCGTCCTCGCCATCGAGCGCCGGATGCGAGAAGTAGCCGAGGTAACCGAGGCGATAGTTGAGCGTCACCACCACCACGCCGCGCCCGGCGAGCGATGCGCCCTCGTAGTACGGCAGCGAACCGGCGCCGAAGCGATGCGCGCCACCATGGATCCACACCATCACCGGCAGCCGCTCGGCATCGGCGGGCGCCCAGACATTGAGGAACAGGCAGTCCTCGTCCTGCCGCGCAGGCGCGACACCGATCGCCTGCTGCGATGCCTGCGGACAGGCGGCACCGGCGACCGTGACATCGCGCAGCCCGTCCCAGCCGGTGGCGGGAGCCGGCGGTCGCCAACGCCGCTCGCCGGTCGGCGCTGCCGCATAGGGAATGCCGAGGAAGCGATCCACCCCTTCGCGACGTTCGCCTGCAAGCGGGCCCGCTTCGACCTGCACCCGGGGGCGCTCGCCATCGCCAAATGCGGGTAGCGACAACAGGCACAACAGGCAGAGCACGCCGATCCGGATCATGGTTGCACCTCGCAGAGGTCTCGTTCGCGGATCGCCTCGGCTGCCTCCCATTCCGCGGGTGTTGGCGCCAGCCTGCGCACCGCTGCGATGCCACGCTGCGAGCGTAACGCGACCCGTCCGTCGCCCGCCATCGCATCACCATGCGTCAGCACCACCTCGACACCTCCTGGCGCGCCCGTGTCGTTCCACGTGCGCACATTGTCGCTGTTGGCTGTATACAACGACAGTGACCAGTAGCCGGCCGACGGATGCACGCGAACGCGGACATCGCCCCGCGAGAGGTCGAACACGCAGACCGAGTAGGCCAGGTCCGGCGACGGCCGCACGATGGCGCGCGACGCCGGCGACGCCCTGCGAGCGTGGATCCACTGGTGCAGCCGCTCGCCATCGCGTCCGAGCGTATCCATCGCCCCGCCCATCAACCGGTGCGGCATCGCGGACACCCACGCGAAGTGCGTGGCGACGCCGGTCGCCAGCGCCAGCATTGCGCAAGCCAGCATGCGCTTCATCGCTTCCCCTCCCCGGCGCACGATTCGCGTTCGATGCGTGGCAATGCGATGCGCAGAGGATCCGCGAGCAACGCGGCGTCGGGGCGATAGACGCGCAGCGCCAGCGTCGGCGCGCGGCTGCCCATGGTGGAGAGCCAGGGCCCGTTGCCTTCACGCGAAGGCGCGAGGCGGATTCGCCACGTACCATCACCACCGCGCGGCAACCCCGCCGCGCCGAGCGAATGCGCATCGTCATCGTTGCGCGCGAGGAAACGGTCGTCCGCGTATACGGTAAGCGACCACCAGCGCCCCGGCAGGTCACCGCCGGCCAGCAGGTAGGCGCAATCCTCGCGCAGGCGATGGCCGGCGGCATCGCGGTCGGCGATGTAGTACGTCGCCTCGTCGCGGCTCAAGGCCAGCAGGCCGACACGCGCGATCCGCGCGCGGGTGTGCAGGTCGGCCGCTTCCGCGCCCGCGAGCCGGTCGATGGCCCATGATGGGTTTGTGGGCACGCGCTCGATCGCCGACTCGCCGGTGGCCCAGCGCGCACTGGCAAGGCCGCCCGCGATGCCGATGGCCACGGCGAGCGCCCAGGGCCACGCGTGCAGCCATCGCGGTGCGCCGGCCACGTCAGAAGCGCTTGCGGAGATCGATTCCCCAGGTGCGCGGCAGGCCGGGATACCCGTTGTAGCTACCTGCCTGCGCGACGGAATCGAAAATCACCATGTTGTAGTACTCGTCGGTGAGATTGTTGCCCCACAACGACACCTCGAAGTCGTTGCGAAAACGCAGGCCGACGCGTGCATTGACCAGCGTGTAGGCGTCCTGCCGCTTGGCCGGATCGAGGTTCGCACCGGTGTTCACCTCGCCCTGGTAACGGGCAGCGATGGAACCGAACAGCATCTTGTCGCCGACCTGCCGGTCGAAGTCGAACCCCAGCAGTCCGGTGTGCTTCGGTGCGTTGGTGATCTGCCTGCCGTGCAGCGCTGCGTTGAACGTGTCTTCGCCGTACTCGGCTTTGTTGTAGGTATAACCGCCACGCAGCTTGTAACCCGGCGCGAGGTACCAGTCCGCCTCCAGCTCCACGCCCTGGGAGCGAGCACTGGCCTCGTTGGAGATGCGGAAGCCCAGCCCGTCGAAGGTGTTGAGCTGGACGTCGTCGTAATCCATCCGGAACAGCGCGGCACGAAGGAACAACCGCCGGTCGAACAATGGCTTCTTCAGACCGAGTTCATAGGAAGTCACCGTTTCCGGTTCGAACGCGGCCGTGCCTCCGACCGCATTCGCCGGGTCGAGGTTGATGCCTCCGGCCTTGAATCCGGTCGAGTACGTGAAATAGACGCTACCGCCGCCGTCGAAGTTCTTCGCGAGACTGGCGACGCCCACGGTGCGCTCGTCCCCATAGGACGCGCTGTACAGCGGCACGCCACAGAGGATGCGCGCTGCAGCCGGAAGCCCCGGTATCGTGCACGAGGGCGAATTGGAAACACTGAAGCCGTAGCCATCCTTGTCCTCGCGCACGTGGCGCAGGCCAAGGGTCAGGTCGATTCCGTGGTCGAAGTGCACGATGTTGTGCGTGTAGAGCGCCTGCGTCCGCCCCGACTGGCGCGCACGGCGCTGCTGCAGGCCGGTGCCCACGGTGTAGAGCGGCAGCACGGGAGCCGGCGGCACCACACCGAGGAAATAATTTCCGGCCAGCGCGCCGAACAGCGTCTGACCATCGAACCCGACCTCCTCCCAGCCAAGATACGCACCCACCATCCAGTCGATGCGCTCGCCCTGCCCGCGCAGGGTGAACTCGGAAATCCTGGTGATCGCGCTGCCCTCATCACCGGTCAATACAGCGATGTCGACATCGCTGAAGTCGCCGTCCGACATCACCAGGGACTTGCCGTCGCGGTAGCTCAGCGTGCCGTTCAGCGTGGCCCAGCCGAGGTCCCACTCCATCAGCGCGCTCAATCCCGCCTCGTCGACATCCGAGCGCACCTCCGCGTCGAACGCGACCTGGTAGCTGCCGTCGTAGGCCGGCAGCGTGCCACCCAGCAGCCGCAGGAACGCTGCCGTGGCGCCGTATTGCGTATACGGCGCCGCGCAACAGTTCTCACGCTTCTGCACGGCATCGGCGATCAGGCGCAGCGAAAAGTCCTCCGTTGGCGTCCACAGCGCCTGCGCGCGCGCCAGCCAGCGGTCGCGGTTGTTGTAGTCGCGGCCGTCGAAGGTGTTGTGCACGTAGCCATCGCGCTGGTTGTACTGCGCGCTGAAACGCAGCGCGAGCGTGTCGTCGACCACAGGCCCGCTCCAGGCGCCGGAGAACACGGTGCTGTCGAAGTTGCCGAGCGACGCCGCGACGAATCCTTCGTTCACGAAGGTCGGCTTCTTGGTCTGGATGTTGATCACGCCGGACGAGGTGTTCTTGCCGAACAGGGTGCTCTGCGGGCCGCGCAGCACCTCGATCTGGTCGATGTCGACCAGATCGGTCAGCGCCAGGCCCGAACGCGACCGGTAGATGCCATCCACCAGCACACCAACCGAGCCCTCCAGCCCCGGGTTGCTGGCCGCGGTACCGATGCCGCGCATGCGGATCACCGCGCCGCCCGCCTCACTGCCCGAGGTGGTCACCACCAGCGATGGCGCCAGCATCGACAGCGATTGGGTGTCCTGCACGTTGGCCGCGACCAGGTCGTCGCCGCCAATGGCGGTTACCGCGACTGGCACGCGGTCGATGTCCAGCGCGCGCCGCGTCGCGGTCACGGTGACGGTGTCGAGCGAGGTCGCGCGTTCTTCCGCCACGCCCTCGTCGGCCGCGTCCTGCGACAGGGCCGGCGACGCGGCCAGCGCGAGCGAAACCGCGAACGCGAGCACGCCGCACCTGCGCACGCGGAGGGCCTCGTGTGCTGTGCTCATGCCGGTCGTGGTCCTGTCTCAGAACTGCTGGCGGAAGGTGATGCCGTACATCCGTGGGTTGCCCAGGCGCCCGACAATCGCGCCTGTGCCGAAGATCAAGGGGCTGCGATAGAGGTAGTACTCCTTGTCGAACGCATTGTTCACCCATAGCGACACGTCGGTACCCCGCTCGCCGAAGCGCACACCGGCGCGGAAGTTGAACAGCGAGAACGACGGCACCCAGGTTTGCTCGGACGGGCCGGAGTAGAAACCGGACCGGTACGAGACGTCGCCACCGACGTAGGGACGCACCCCACCGCTGCCGAAGCCGCGCTGGAACTCGTAGTGGGCACGGGCATGCCCCGCCCAGCGCGAGACGTTGGTCAGCGCACGCCCGCTCAGGTCGCAGAGGCCGGTCGGATTGACGCCCGCGCACTGGCTGACCGGCGCGGACACGTAGTAGGCATCGGTGTACGCCACCGAAGCGCCGAGGGTGAGCCCGCGGCCAGCGAGGTAGAGGGCGTCGATCTCGGCGCCCTGCGAGCGGATTTCGGGAACGTTGGCCACGTAGATCGTGGTCGCGCCGACCGGGCTGGTGAACACGCGCGAGCTCTGGTAGTTCTCCACGTCGGTGCGGAACGCCGACAGGTTGAGCATTATCCGGTTGCCGAGCAGGCGGCTCTTGAGGCCCAGCTCGTAGCTGTTCGCGTTCTCCGGCTCGATGGTTTCACTCGACGCCGGGACGTTGGCGCCGAAGTTGATGCCGCCGGACTTGTAGCCGCGGGAGTACGACGCATAGCCAGTGACGTCATCGCTGATCTTCCACGTCCCGCTCACGGTGCCCGACAGGTCTCCCTCGTCGTTGGACTGCGGATAGCCAGAAATGGTGCGGGTGTCGAATGCCGGGACGGAGGCCGCACGGATCGCGGCCACCGTCGGCGCCAGCGCGGGCGGGATGTCGGCCAGGGGTACGCCGCCCTGCGCTGCCTGCACCGAGAAGCCGGACTTGCGCTCATCGGTGTAGCGCAGCCCCAGCGCGAGATCGAAGCGGTCGTTGACGTGCCAGGTGGCGTGGCCGAAGACGGCCGCGCTGCGCGTGTCGACGCGACTTTCGCCCACGCCCTGCAGCCCATCCAGCGCCAACGTGCTCAGCGCCTGCGGCAGCCCCGGCAGGATCCACGGGCCGGCGGCGGCGCCGAACTCCTGGAAAGTGTCGCTGGTCAGGCGGTCCTTCATGTAGAACAGTCCGACCACGTACTCCAGTGCGCGGCCGTCGGGCGATGCCAGGCGCAGTTCCTGCGTGGTCGTCTTCGAATCGGAGAAGAACGCGCCCTGGGTCAGGATCGGCAGCCCGATCATGTCCAGGTCGTTGTAGGGATCGAACGACCAGCGGCGGTGCGCGGTGATGGAGGTGAAGGTGTGCCCGCTGTCGAGGCGCCAGTCGAGCTTCGCCGCCAGGCCGCTTTGTTCGATCTGGTAGTTCTGCCGGGAATCGATGTCCGTGCGCCGGGCGAACGGATCGACCGGCAACGGCGTGTACCCCACCAGCGCGGAGCGCGCGTAGAAACCGTTGGCGATCGGCGTGCCGTCGTCCAGCGTCGTGATCACGCGATCGATCACGTCCGTGCAGCAGTCGAGGTCCTGCTTGCTGTAGTCGGCGGTCAACATCAACGTGACGCCGTTGCCCGGATCGAACAGCAACTGTCCGCGGACGCTCTTGTCGTCGTAGTCGTTGACGTCGCGTCCGGTCCGCACGTTGTGCATCGTCCCGTCGCGACTGGTAACCGACGCAGTCAGGCGGCCTGCGACGGTCTCGCTGAAGCCGCCCGACGCGGTGCCGGCGATGCGCCTGTAACCGTAGTTGCCGACACCCACCTGCAACGCACCTTCCGGTTGGAAGCTCGGTCCGCGCGTGGTGATGTTCAGCGCGCCGGCGGTGGTGTTCTTGCCGAACAGCGTGCCCTGCGGACCGCGCAGGATTTCCATCTGCTCGATGTCGATGAAATCGAACGCCGATGCACCCGGCCGCGCGTAGTACACGCCATCCACGAACACCCCCACGCTGTTGACCAGCATTTCGCTGGCCAGGTTGGCCCCAAGGCCGCGGATGGTCATGCTGACGTTGCGCGGGTTGGTGTTGACCACGCGCAGGCTCGGCACCTGGCGATAGATTTCCTGCAGGTTGGGATCGCCACCGGTTTCGAGATCGTTGCCATCGAGCACCGACATCGCGATCGGAACGTCCTGCTCGCGCTCGTCGCGACGCCGCGCAGTGACGACCATCCGGTCGAGTTCGATGGCTTCGGTGGGTTGCGCGGCCGGGCCGGATGCGGGCGCCTGGCCGGGTTCCGCCGGCTCCTGCGCGACGGCGATCGCCTGGCAGCACAATGCCGACAGTACGCAGGCGGCAAGCCTGTGGATGCGCAGGCCACGGGATGCTGTGCGGGATTGGAGTTGCGACATGGTGCCCCCTGGTGGATGGAACGGCGTCGGGATCAGCGGATGTACGGACGGGTCATGGGGTGTAGCCGGTGTAGGCGTAACGGATCGCCTGCCCGCAAATCGCGCTCGCCCGGAATGCCGTGCCAAGCAGGCCACGCCGCGCGACGATGCCGTAGAGACTCTTGTCGGCGCTGATCCACGGATAGAAACCCCACGCGCCGGCACTGCTGTAGGCGCCGTCACCGGGGCCGACCACAGGGCTAAGGGGGGGGTTGAACTGCCCGGCCGTGGCGTTGTCCTCGATCCAGTAGTGGTAGCCGTAGCTCCACGCGACCGTTCCGGCGGCCGTGCAGCCGGACTGTCCGGGCGGACAGGGCAAGGTCGGGATGGTGTCGACGCCGAGGTGGTCATGCATCACCAATCCGCCACTTGCGGGTGGCGTCATCATCCGGATCAGGAACTCCGCGTACTCCGCAGCGCTTCCTTCCAACCCAGCCGGCAACGCCGGATACTGGTACTCCATGGTCGTTCCGAGCGTGAGTTGCACCTCGGCCGTCAGCTGCGCGGTGGTGAAATCGCCCATGTCCAGCAGCGACGGGCTGGCAGCGACGTACTGGCTGTTGCCACCGCTGTAGAAGAACTCGCCGACCGCGCCCGGATCCTGGACGTTGTTGCCGATCATGTTGAAACAGCCCTTGACCGTCGGTGCCAGCGTGCACAGCAGCTGGTTGAACGGCTTGTAGCCGGTGAGCATGAACGCCGCGTCGCGCACCGCAGGCGGCGGCGCTCCGGCATACCGCTCCAGAATATAGGCACCCAACGGCCATTTCGATGCCGACGCAAGGTTCATGCGGCTGTTGCGGTTGTACAGCGTGCCGCCGACCTGGCCGGACACGAGCGGCCCGCCAACATCGCCGATTTCCCAGTAGAACGGCCGTGCGGCGGTGCATGCCGAGCCATTCGCGGCAGCAGTGGCCGCCAATGGATCGCCGGCGAGTGCCGACGACGAGAACGCAGCCATGGCGAGTACGCCCGCGGCTAGCAAACGACGAAACATCCCATTGCCTCTGTTCGCACACATCATCTCGTCCTCCCATGGTGGACCGGGTGACCGGCCGCGATTGGTCTTGTGCAGATCAGGTCAATGCGCGGGATCGACCAGCGCTTCGTACACCGCCGTCTTCAGGACATCGCCGAGCGGATAGGTCCCCGACGGCATGAGCTGGGTCATCAGGACGGCAACGATGCCGTTGCGGCGATCCACGAAGAACGTGGTACTGCCGGCGCCGCCCCACATGTACGTGCCCTCGCCCCCATGCTCGTCGTCGAGCACGACCGCCCCGCCATAACCGAAGCCCACGCCGGTGCCGGTGCCGCCGAAACCGAATGGCGTGGCCTCGGCCAGTTGCCCGAACTGGTCCTCGCGAAGGTGGTTGGACAGCATCAGGTCGACGCTTCCCGGCCTGAGTACGCGTACGCCGTCCAGCTCGCCGCCGTTGCACAGCATTTGTGCGAACCGGTAGTAGTCCAAGATCGTCGACACCAGCGCACCGCTGCCGGTTGCGACCGCGGGCGGTTTGAGGAACGCGCTGCGTTGCGGCGTCTCCACCGCGACCAGCCCACCATCGGCATTGCGCGCGTACAGCGATGCGAAGCGGTCTAGCGATCCCTCGGGCACGTGGAACCCTGTGTCGCCCATCTTCAGCGGCCCGAGGATGCGTTCCTGCAGGAACGCATCGAAGCCTTGGCCTCGGGTGCGTTCGACCACGAGCGCGGCGATGTCGAACCCCAGGCCGTAGTGCCAGCGCTCGTCCGGCTGGTAGGCCAATGGCACGCTGGAGATGCGTTCGGCGAACGCGCCGAGATCCGGAATCGAACCGTCCAGGAACCAGGTCGCCGACTGCAGCCCGGCCTGCTGGTAGAGCTTGGCGACCGGCGTTCCGATCTGGAAGCTCATCGTGAAGCCAGCGGTGTGCGTCAGCAGGTTCTCGATCGTCATCTGCTGCTGCGCCGGCACGGTCTCGATCGCGTCGCCTTCGCCATCGGCATACACACGCACGTCCGCCAGCTCCGGCACGTAGCGGGCCACCGGATCGGACAGCGAGAATCCCCCCTTCTCGTAGGCGGCCATCACCGCGGCGGCGGTGACCGGCTTGGCCATCGAGTAGACACGGATGATCGTGTCGTCCGCCATCGGCGCGGCGGTATCGATATCGCGCTGGCCGAAGGCGGCGAGATGGACGATCCTGCCATGGCGCGCCACCAGCACGCTGGCGCCGGGAAGCTCGCCGCGATCGACGTAGCCTTGCAAGGTCCGGTCGAGTTCGGCCAGGCGCGCAGCGTCGAAACCCAACTCCGCTGGCGATGCCAGCGCCGGCACGGCGTTGTCCTGCGCTGACGCGGTCAACGCAGACATGGACAGGCATAGGGAAAACCCGGCCCGGTGGAACGCGCGACGCAAAGTCATGCCAGCCCCCCTCCCAAGGGATTGCAGACGGTACTGAAGCCTGTGGCGAGTCTTACGCTTTGTCGACGGATTGGTCAACACATTGTCGACAATTTTGCGCCGACGATTGTTTCGTGCCAGTATCTGGAATGCGCTGCGGCACGCTTGGGAAACGCTACTGCCGACATCATCGGCAAGCTTCCACACCCCCTGCCGCAAAGGCGACTTCAGGCTCATGGGCTCTCTTCGGATCGACAGAAAAATTCTTTATGAAACCAGCATATAGAGACGTACCGAGGGCCCTCAACCAGCAGCCGGAAGGGCCACCGCTGCAGGCTCCCGGGGCCAGGCGCGGGCCACGCCGGCCGTCCCTGCGCGCGCTGGCCGCACGGGGTTGTCGATCGCGCAGCTGTCGACAACAGGCATGCTGCGATGCCGCATGCACTTGCGCGGATTTTGCGCAGGCCGCGAGCCGGGTTGTCGCATTCCGCACGTACACTGGACTGCCAACGCGCCATCCCGGGCCAAACCGCCACGAGACAGCATGAGCGCCGACGACACCGCCCTCTCGGTTACAACTGGCGGCGACCCCCTCGCCGAACTGGAACGGCGCCGCGCGCTGGCGCTGCGCATGGGCGGCGAGCAGGCACTGCAGAAGTTCCGCGACAGTGGTCGCATGAACGCGCGCGAACGCATCGCCGCGCTGCTGGACGAAGGCAGCTTCCGCGAGTTCGGGCGGATCACCGGTGCCGGCAGCTACGACGAGAAGGGCGATCTGATCGACCTGCAACCGGTCAACGCGATCATCGGCTACGGCAACGTCGACGGGCGCAGGATTTCGGTGTCCGCGGACGACTACACGATCCGCGCCGGCTCCTCGGAAGCGACGATCTCCGAGAAGTGGATCTACGCCGAACGCTATGCGTTGACCTATCGCATGCCGCTGGTTCGCCTGGTCGACAGCGCAGGTGGCAGCGTAAAGCTGCTCAGGAAGTTGAACGCGACGAAGATCCCGGGCTATTCGCAATGGCCGTCCAGCGACCTGATGCGAACCGTTCCCGTGGTCGGCGTGGCGCTGGGGGCATGTGCGGGCCTGGGCGCGATCAAGGTGCTGTCGTCCCATTTCTCGGTCATGGTGCGCGCGCAGTCGCAGGTGTTCGCCGCGGGGCCGCCGGTGGTGAAGCAGGCCTACGGCATCGACGTCGACAAGAACGCGCTCGGCGGCCACGAGGTGCACCGCCGCAGCGCACTGGTGCACAACGAGGCCGAAGACGAGCGCGACGCGCTGAGGCAGGTCCGGCGATTCCTGTCGTACCTGCCGCGCAATGTGTACCGGCGCGCGCCGCATGCCACGCCGACCGACGAGCGCGGGCGCATCGAGGACTGGTTGAAGGATGCGGTACCGACCGACCGGCGGCAGCCGTACGATCCCCGCCGGATCCTCGAAGGCGTGTTCGACCTCGGATCGGTGTTCGAGGTCGGGCGCCACCAGGGCGGCTCGACGATCACCGCGCTCGCCCGCATCGACGGCCACCCCGTCGGCGTCATCGCCGGCGACCCGCGCGTCTCCGGCGGCGCGATGACGCTGCAGAGCGCGTACAAGTTCGAACGCCATATCCAGTTGTGCGATACGTTCGGCCTGCCGGTGGTGCACTTCGTCGACCAGCCGGGCAATGCGATCGGCCGCGATGCCGAGCTTGCCGGCACGCTGCTGGGCGCGATGCGCGTGGGCGAGTCGATCGAGGACGCTCGCGTGCCGTGGATTTCAATTGTCGTTCGCCGGGCCTTCGGCATGGCCGGCGCGATGCACGCCCCCAAGCACTACCCCGCGCTCAACCACGTCTTCGCCTGGCCGACCGCGCGCTGGGGCTCGATCCCGATCGAAGGTGGCGTGGCCGCGGCGCATCGGGCCGAGATCGAGGCCGCGCCGGACCCGCTCGCCATGCGCCGCGAGCTGGAGGCGTACTACGGCAAGCTCGGATCGCCTTTCCGCACCGCCGAACGTTTCGGCGTGGTCGATGTCATCGATCCACGCGAGACGCGTGCACTGCTGTGCGACTGGATCGAGGATGCGCGTGAGGCTCTGGACACCGATCCACGGCGCCCCCATGCGGCCGGGAGGGAGTGACATGGCGCTCATCGAACTGACGGCACCGACCACCGGCGTGGTCTGGAAAATACCCAAAGCGGTCGGAGAACGCGCCGCCGCAGGCGATGCCATCGTCCTCATCGAATCGATGAAGATGGAGATCCCCGTGACCGCGCCAGGCGAGGGACGCGTGGTCGCGGTCCTCGTGCACGAGGAGGAACTGGTGAGCGAAGGACAGGTCGTCGCACGGCTGGATACGGGCGCGTGATCGCGCATCGCCGACACGCCAGCACCGGCGCAGACAACGACGGCAACGAGGAAAACCACATGCCTGCAACAATGCTGCCACGACACATCGGAACCCCGCGCCGGCGACACGCATGCATGGTGATCTCGTGCGCCGTATTGATCGCGGCGTGCGGCGCACCGTCGTCGCCAGAACCTTCGGCGCAACCGACCATGCCCGCGAACGATGGCACGCTCTCCATCGCGCTGGAATCGGACTTCCAGAGCCTCGACCCGCTGCGTGTCAGCAACATGGTCGAACGCCAGGTCGCGCTTGCGGTCATGGACCCGCTGTTCGACATCGACAGCGACGGCAACGTCGTGCCGATGCTCGCCGAATCCGCCAACACCCCCGATGACGGCAGCACATGGCACGTGGCGCTGCGAGAAGGCGTCCGCTTCCACGACGACACCCCGCTGGACGCCGATGCGGTGGTGTTCAACATAGAACGCCTGCGCGATCCCGCCAATGCCTGCCGCTGCCTGCCGCAACTCGACAACATCGCATCGGTCCGGGCCGTCGATCCGCTCACCGTGGAATTCATCATGCACGGACCGGATGCAGTGCTGCCCGCGCTGCTCGCCGACGCGCCGGGCCTGGTGCTGTCGCCAACGGCGATCCGCAGCGATCCCAACGGAATCGGCACCAGGCCGGTCGGCACCGGTCCCTTCAGGCTGGCGAGCTGGGAACCCGGGCACCGCGTCATCGTGGAGCGCAATCCCGGCTACTGGCAGCCAGGCAAACCGCACCTGCAACGCGTGACGTTCCTGCCGCTGCCCAACGAGGACAGCCGGCAGGCCGCGTTGCTGGCGGGCGACGTCGACGTGATCCAGTCCCCGCACACGCGCTTCTCGGCGCAGTACGCCGACCACGATGGTTACCGGCTGATGACCGGCAAGGGGCTGGGCAGCGTGTTCCTGATGATGAACACGCGCAAGCCTCCCTTCGACGACGTGCGCGTGCGCCGTGCGATCGCGCACGCGACCGACCGCCCGACCTTCGTCAAGGCCCTGTTGCAGGACCAGTACCCGGTCTCCGACAGCCTGCTCGGACCCGGCTCATGGGCCTACACCCCGGTGCCGGGCTACCCGGCCTACTCGCCGGAGCAGGCGAAGGCGCTCCTGGCCGAAGTGGGCAAGCCGGTGTCGTTCGAAATATCGGTCATCAACTCGCCGTTCACCGCGCTGTCGGCGCAGGCGCTGCAGCAGATGTGGCGCGACGTCGGCATCGAGACCACGATCCGGCAAACGGAAGGTGCACGCTTCATGGCCGACGCGATCAACCACGAGTTCCAGATGTCGATGTTCCGATTCGTCGGCCGCGCCGATCCGGATCTCAACCTCTATCGCGCGTTCCACTCGCGCTATGCAGACGGGCCGTCGAGCAACTACACCGGCTACGCCAATCCGGAAATGGATGCGCTGCTCGAACAGGGACGCGCCACAATGGAGCGGGGCGAGCGCGTGCGGACCTACGCGAAGGTGTCGCAGCTGCTCGCCAGCGACGTGCCCTACCTGTTCCTGTTCGGTACCACGCTGCAAACCATGATGCGCGCCAACGTCGATCCAGGCCCGAACATACCCGATGGCGTGCTTCGGTTGCAGGACGTGCGTGTGCAATAGCCGGGACCGCAGGGCATGAGCGCAAGCCCCAGGCTCCTGCAGCCGCCGACGTGGCCGACGCGTCCGCTGTCGCGCTGGCTGCGCACCGCGGCCGCATCGGTCGCGATCCTGCTGGCGGTCTCGGCCATCACCTTCGCGCTGGTGCAGGCCGCGCCGGGAGATGCAGCGTCGGCGATCCTGGGCGAGGCTGCGACCACGCAATCGCTTACCCAACTGCGCACGCAAATGGGCCTCGACCAGCCGCTGCACATGCGCTACCTGCGCTGGCTGGGCGACGTTCTCCGTGGCGATCTCGGCACGCTCCACCGGTCCGGCGAACCGGTGGCCGGCGCCATCGCCGGGCGCCTTCCGGTGACGCTCCAACTGCTCGTCGGCGCGCAACTGTTCGCATTGTTGTTCGCTGTGCCGGCCGCGATCCGTGGTGCGTACCGCGAACGCGGCGCGTTCGACCGTGTCGTGCAGACCCTGGCAACCGGTTTCGTGTCGACGCCTTCCTTCCTGATCGGACTGCTGCTGGTCTACGTATTCGCGCTGACGCTGGGGTGGTTGCCCGCCACCGGCTTCGTCCCGCTGCGCGAGGATGTTGTCGGCAACCTGCGCACCATGCTGCTGCCAGCGCTGACGCTGGGACTTGCGGAGTTCCCGGCGTACATGCGGCTGCTGCGCAGCGAGATGCTGCAGACGCTGCAGCAGAACTTCATCCTCACCGCGCGCGCGATGGGCCTGCCGCCGTGGCGCATCCTGCTGCAGCACGCGTTGCGGCCGTCCTCGCTGAGCCTGGTGACGGCGATCGGCATCAACATGGGCCGGCTGCTTGGCGGCGCGGTGATCATCGAAGTGTTGTTCGGCCTGCCCGGCATCGGCTCCCTGCTCGCCGAATCGATCTACCAGCGCGAGTACGCCGCAGTGCAAGGCATCGTGCTGTTCGTCGCCGTCGCCTTCGTCGCCATCAACCTGGCCGTCGACGCCGTGTACACCTGGCTCGATCCCCGGATCCGGCACCATGGCTGAACGACGCATGCGCGCCCTCCGGCTCCCCGACGTGGCGTTTCTCGCCGCATCGACGTGGCTTGCGCTCGTCGTCTTTGCAGCGTTCTGCGCGGAACTGCTGCCGATCCATGACGCATACCGGCAGGACCTACTGGCCACGCTGCAGCCGCCATCGATCGAACGCTGGCTCGGCAGCGACTCGCTTGGCCGCGATGTGTTTGCGCGAACGGTATCCGGCCTGCGTGTCAGCTTGCTGGTGGGTGTCGGTGCAGTCGCGTTCGGCCTGGCCATCGGTGGTCCGCTGGGGTTGCTGTCCGGGTATTACCGTGGACGACTGGACGCATGGATCTCGGCACTGATGTCGGTGATCCTCGCGTTCCCGCCGCTGGTGCTGGCATTGGCGATCATTGCAGCCACCGGCGCGTCACTCGGCAAGGTCGTGCTGGCGATGGGCATCCTGTTCGTACCGGCCTGCGCGCGCCTGGTCCGCGCGAATGCACTGCGCCTGGCCGACCGTGAGTTCGTGCTCGCCGCACGCGCCGGCGGCATGCCGGACCGACGCGTGCTGGTGCAGGAAATCCTGCCGAACCTGCTGCCGCCGCTGATGGCGTACGTTCCGCTGATGGTCGCCATCGCGATCATCGGCGAGGCCAGCCTGAGCTTCCTCGGCCTCAGCGTGCCACCGCCGCAGCCCAGCCTGGGCGGCATGGTGTCCGCCGAGCGCGGATCGATGGCCATTGCGCCGTGGACGGTGTTCGGGCCCGCAGCCGTGTTGTTCACGACCATCCTCTGCCTCAACCTGCTTGGCGACCGCTGGCAGCGCAGGCTCGACCGGCGCGGGGCAGCGTTGTGAGCGCGCCACTGCTCTCGGTGCGCGGACTCAAGACGTGGCTGCGCACGCCTGCCGGTATCGTCCGTGCGGTGGACGGCGTCGATTTCGACCTGCACGCCGGCCGCACGCTCGGCATCGTCGGCGAATCGGGCAGCGGAAAATCTGTGCTGGCACGCTCGCTGATGGGCCTGAACCCGTTGTCCATCGAAGTGCGTGCCGGCGGCCATGCCCTGTACGACGGCCGCGACCTGCGCAGCCTCGACGAGGCCAACATGCGTCGGTTGCGCGGCCGCGATTTCGCAATGGTATTCCAGGACCCGATGACCTCGCTCAATCCGGTGATGACGATCGGGGAGCAGATCGCCCAGCCACTGCGGCTGCACATGGGCATGCCGCGCAAGATGGCGCACGAACGCGCCGTGGACCTGCTCGATTCCGTCGGCCTCCCCGCACCAAACGAGCGTGCGCGCCAGTACCCGCATGAACTATCCGGAGGGCAACGGCAGCGGGTGATGATTGCGCTGGCACTGTCGTGCGATCCACGCGTGCTGATCGCGGACGAACCGACCACCGCGCTCGACGTTACCGTGCAGCGCCAGATCCTCGAACTGCTGCAGCACGCGCAGCAGGAGCGCCGGATGGCACTGGTACTGATCACGCACGACCTCGGCGTGGTCGCGGACATGGCCGACGAGATCGCGGTGATGTACGCCGGACGTTTTGTCGAGCGCGGACCCGCGGCTGCGCTGCTTGCGCAGCCCAGGATGCGCTACACCGAAGCGCTGCTGCGCTGTGCACCGACGCTGGAGACGCCGACGAGGACGATACTGCCATCGATTCCAGGACGTCCGCCGGCGCTGACCGCACCACCGCAAGGTTGTCACTTCGCCGCACGCTGCCGCTACGCCGACGAGGTCTGCTCGCGCCCGCCCGCGCTCGCCGGCGACCCGCATGCGTTCGCATGCTGGCATCCCGCAACGGGAGGCCCTGCCCATGGCTGAGCCGCTGCTGTCGATCCGCGACCTGCGCATGGGCTATCGCGGCCCCGGCGGCGCACGGGTCGATGCGCTCGCCGGCGTGGACCTCGACATCGCCGCCGGGGAAACGCTGGGCCTGGTCGGCGAATCCGGTTGCGGCAAGACCACGCTGGGACGCGCGGTGATGCTGTTGCCGCCGCCGGACGCCGGCAGCGTCGTGCTGGAAGGCACCGAACTGACCGGACTGAGCGCCGGCGCATTGCGCGCGTTGCGCCCGCGCATGCAGATGGTGTTCCAGGATCCGGTGTCCTCGCTCAACCCGAAGCGCACCATCGCCGATGCCGTGGCGACACCGCTGCGCCTGCATGCGCGCCTGTCGCAACGGGAACTTGGCGAGCGTGTTGGCGCGATGCTCGAAGCGGTCGGTCTCGACCCCGCAACGATGCGCGACCGCCTGCCCCATGAGCTGTCCGGCGGCCAGTGCCAGCGTGCCAGCATCGCGCGCGCGCTGGTGTTGCAGCCGCGCCTGTTGTTGTGCGACGAACCGGTGTCGTCGCTGGACGTGTCGATCCAGGCGCAGATCGTCAACCTGCTGCTGGACAGCAAGCGCCGCTTCGCCCTGACCATGCTGTTCATCGCGCACGACATCGCCGTGGTGCGCCACATCAGCGACCGAGTCGCGGTGATGTACCTCGGGAAGCTTTGCGAAATACTGCCTTCCGACACACTGGTCGCAAACGCCATGCACCCATACACGCGGTTGCTGCTCGAGTCGGTTCCCGGTCGCGGGGGATCCGGCCGGCAACCGGATGCGCGCACCGCGGCCGCGCCGCTGGCACCTCCTTCCGGCTGTCGATTCCGCCTGCGCTGCCCACTCGCCACGTCGCGCTGCGTCTCCGAAATCCCGGTGCTGCGTGCACGCGCCACCGGACACCAGGTCGCCTGTCACCATGTCGATTGAACCGCTCGTCCTGACTTCACCGGTCGTGACCGGCATCCACCCGCCTCCGGCGACCGTCCGTGCCGACCGCGAATGGCTGATGGCCTATGCCGCCGCGCTGTCGGAGCACGATCCCGCCCGCTACGACACCACCCGGGAAGGCGGGGTCGACGCGCACCCGCTGTTCCCCGTCTGCCTCGAATGGCCATCGTGGCTGCAAGCACTCGAAAGCGCATTGCCGCCGGACGCGCTGCCGCGCGGGGTACATGCGACCCACGAACTGCGCTACCACCGCCCGATCCGCCAGGACGAGTCGCTGCGGATCGAGACACGGATCGTCGCCTGCAGGCAGCGGCGCAGCGGCCTGCACCTGACCACGGTTCTGCGCAGCAGCGACGAGGCCGGCAACACGGTGTTCGAATCGCGCGCGGGGCTGTTGCTGCGCGGCATCTCGGGGGAGGAAGCCGG
This sequence comes from Luteimonas aestuarii, assembly GCF_004357985.1. Taxonomy (GTDB): domain Bacteria; phylum Pseudomonadota; class Gammaproteobacteria; order Xanthomonadales; family Xanthomonadaceae; genus Luteimonas; species Luteimonas aestuarii. The sequence goes on from NZ_SMTF01000003.1 coordinate 461,431, forward strand.
CACCGAGGACGACAGCAACGCCAACCTGCTGCCGGCCAGGTCGTTCGCCGACGAAGTGCCGCAATGGATCGAGACCCGCGAGGCGCCGGTAGGCTTCGCGCACGTCTACACCGCCTGCGCGCGCATCTGGAACCCGATCCATACCGACCTCGCGGTCGCCCGGCGCGCCGGGCTGGACGACATCATCCTGCACGGCACCGCCACCCTGGCGCTCGCGGTCTCGGCGATCTGCACGCGCGAATCCCGCGCACGGCCCGCGCGAAGGATCACCGCACGCTTCCTGTCTCCGGTCACGATGCCGACCAGCCTGCGCATCGAACGACTCGCCGGCAACGGCGGCGACATCCGTTTCCGCGTCCGCAACGGTTCGCTGGCCGACGCCCCTCCCGCCTGCATCGGCACGATCTCGTTCGCCGACCCATGACCCTTCAACGGAGCTTCCCTTGAACGCACTGCCCGACGCCTTCGCGCTGCATCGCAAGACCGCCCTCGTCACCGGCGCCTCGCGCGGCATCGGCGAATCGACCGCCAGGTTGCTTGCCGCATGGGGCGCACACGTGATCGTCTCCAGCCGCAAGCTCGACGCCTGCGAAGCCGTTGCGGCGTCGATCCGCGATGCCGGCGGGCAGGCGACCGCGCTCGCCGCGCACATCGGCGAGCCCGAGGCGATCGAAACGCTGTTCGCCGAGCTGGACGACAAGGACCTCGCACCGGACATCCTGGTCAACAACGCCGCGGCCAACCCTTATTTCGGCCCGATGCTCGACCAGCCCATGGATTCCTTCCAGAAAACGCTGGACGTGAACATCCGCGGCTATTTCTGGACCACCGTGCAGGCGGCCCGCCGCATGCGTGCCAAGGGCGGCGGCGCGATCGTCAATGTCGCCTCCATCAATGGTCGCCGCTCGGCGCCGATGCAAGGCGCGTATTCGCTGGGCAAGGCCGCGATCCTGTCGATGAGCGAAGGTTTTGCGCGCGAGCTCGGCCCCGATGGCATCCGGGTGAACGCCGTCCTGCCCGGCCTCACCAAAACCAGGTTCGCATCCACGCTCATCGACAACGAATCATTGATGGCCCAGTTGCGTCGACAGATTCCGCTCGGTCGTGCCGCACAGCCGGACGAGATCGCCAGCGCCATCGCCTTCCTCTGCACCCCGGCAGCATCCTACGTAACCGGCGCCGGATTCACCGTCGACGGCGGATTCCTGTGCTGATCGCAAGACGGACCTTGGTGCGCCAAGCCAAACGTCCGCGGCCGTTCCACTCCGATGCAGATGGAGGGGGTCTTACCGTTCTTGTAGGGTCGCGATCAACTTTCGCGCCCAGGGCAGCTTGCACAAACGTAGTAACCGAGGGCGTCCACCTACAACCACCATTGTCTGGTCACGACCGAGGCTGTGTAAAAAACTCGTCGGCAGCGCGCGTTTCTTTCAAGATTCAAAGGCCGTCAACCCAAGCGCGGATGGCCGCCATGCGCCAACGTGAGCACCGAAGTCCCAGCTGCACACGTTGCGGAAACTTTCCTTCCCGAATCATTGCGTAGATCTGCGATTTTCCCAAGCCAACCAGATGACAGACATCCTCAATCGGTATCAGCAGTCGGTTGTCCGTTGAATCTGCAGGTGACGGAGTGTTTTGGTCGAGGGTTTGCTGGATGTCCATGACGGATAATCTAACGTAGTCCATTGCGCTACTTCTGCCGATACGACCTGTAAATCACCGGCGAATCGGCCTGTTAGCTCGAATTACGTTACGATTACAGGTCGTCGTTACGACTGACTACTCGTGATCGCCTCTGTACGTTACGCGTGGAGCTCGGAATTTCACCCCATTCGCTCGCGCGAGTAGAGATGTGAGTATCACGATTCGATTAGGCAGAAATTTCAATCTGAAATCATGAACTTGCAGATTCCATCAGACGCCAACTTCGGGCGCCAAGTCCAGAACGAAAAAGGCCCGCGACGTGTCGCGGGCCTTTTTTGTCATGCAACTTGCGCTTCCTGACCTGTTTACCAGCACCCCGCCGTGGCAGGCAACTGCACGCCGGCCTGATTCACGCTCAACGCCCCGCACAGCGGATCGGAGTGACCTCCAGTGGGCGTGGCCGTGATCGTGTAGGTACGCCCGTCAGCTACGACACCGATGTTGTAGTAATCCAACGCGCTGTCCTGGCACGTCGACGTATCGGCTACTGCCCCGGTGTAAGTCAGGTTGACGGTATAGAACCGCTCCATCTGCTGCGCCACGGCTGTTGCACACGCGCCGCCGGCCGCGCGTCGAGTCTTGCGAACATGTTCGTTGTAGGCTGGCAGCGCGATCGACGCCAGGATGCCGATGATGGCCACCACCACCATGACCTCGATCAGGCTGAAACCGGCTGCAGGTCGTCGCCGTGAAGCACGGCGTTCAATCATCGAATCCATTGATCAATCCCCCCTGATCTCACGCCAGGATGCACGCTCCCAGCGTGGTGCCAATGTCAGCGGCGAACCCACGTCCGCGCCACCCGAACCGCCAACCACCAGCATGCCACGCAGCAGGTTGGGCAACGTCGGCATGCCCACGCCCAGGTTGACCGAACCCACCGGCAATCCGCTGACCACCGAATCCGAGGTATCGCCATCGCGGTTGAGGTCGAAGTAAGACCCGCCCGCGCTGGTACCCGTGAACGCGTTGAGCGCGTTGACGTAACCCGAGCCATCCGATTCGCACGCATCGCCCGTCGGGATCATGCTGGCGGTGATCAGGAAGGTCGATACCACCTGTGCATCCTGGATGATCCGTTCGCCGCTCGCCGGCAAGTCGATGAACCAGCCCTTCGAACCATCGGGCAACGCCGCGCTGGACTGGAACGCCCGCACCGGGAACCCGTTGGAGAATTCACCGGTGACCGTGACCGTGCGTTGCGTGAGGTCGGCCCGGCCCAGCGTCGTGGTGTCCTCCATGAACCCGTACATGCCCTGCACCGAAGTGTCGATGACGTCTCCGGCTGTCAGGTAGCGGCCCGTTCCGAAGAACAGCCAGCGCTGGTTGGTCAGCGGATGCGTCGCCAGCGTGATCGCACCACTGATCGGCTGCGGGTTGTTGGCTGCGTCACGCGCCTCGAACAGCTTGGTGGCCGACCAGGAGGAGGGCGAGGAAGAAGTCAGGTCGAACTTCCACACGTTGCCAAGCATGTCGCCGGCGTACACGTAGGACAGGGTTCGACCATCCGACCCGAACACGCCTGCAGGCGCGGACAGACCGTTCGGCATCGCCGGTGTTCCTGCTCCCGTATCGATCTCGCGGATCACCGCACCCGTCTCGAGGTCGAGCACGATCAGCACAGCGCGATGGTTGGTGCTGTTGACGCCGTTGCCCAACACCACCGCGTTAACCCCGCTCTGCACGCGCGCCAGGATCGGCCTGCCCTGCACCAGGCCCATGTGGTTGCCCGGCGTGTTGGCGCGTTCCCACTTGAAGTTGCCGGTGCCGAACGTGCTTGGCGTACTCACGTCCAGCGAGAACAGGCCTTTGCCCCCCTTGCCCAACGCACCCACCAGCAGGTTCCTGCCCGGCGTCTGCTGGCGGCTGGTCACGAGGATCGGACCATCGACGAAATAGCGGTGGGCATAATCCGGCCGGCTCAGGTTGCCAAGGTCGGCCCAGTTGATGATGCCCGGGATGAAGGTAAACAGTTCATTGCCGTTCGCCGCGTTGATGGCATGCAACATGCCGTCGTTCGCACCGACGTAGATCGTATTGGTGTCTTGTACGAACGCAGGCGAGGAGCCCACGATATCGCCGAGCAGGTGGACGCGATTGCGCAGGTTGCCATCGGGTTGCGACATTTCCCGCGTCCGGTCGCCTGCGATATAGCTGGCATTCTGCGCACCCGTCACCGGGTAGGCGTAAGCCGGCGCCAAACGCGTCAAGCTACCCAGCTGGGCTGCCGTCGCCTGCGCAGGGA